>NZ_NQJF01000004.1 GCF_002245495.1 Oceanimonas baumannii | reverse complement strand
CTTTTAATCAATTGGTCGCAGGTTCGAATCCTGCACGACCCACCAGTTCCCGGACGCTTAGCTCAGCCGGGAGAGCACCTCCCTTACAAGGAGGGGGTCACTGGTTCGATCCCAGTAGCGTCCACCATTCATGAAAATGAATAAGCCTCCGTTTATACGGGTCGTTAGCTCAGTTGGTAGAGCAGTTGACTTTTAATCAATTGGTCGCAGGTTCGAATCCTGCACGACCCACCATCCTCTGCGTTTTTCTTACATCATATTCCTATTCGTTTTTTCATCTCGTTAACATAGATTTGGGTTGCTTCGTCTTCGGCGGTATAATACCCGGAGTTTGTTATTGAATGGAGCATTGGCACATCGCCATGACTGAAGCCGCTGATATTGTCGAGTTTGACTACCCCTTTCCAGCCAAGCCGGCCCCGCTGAATACGGAGCAACAGCTTGAACTTAAAAATGAAATCAAATCCCTGCTGAAAGCCCGTAATGCAGTGCTGGTGGCGCATTATTATACTGATCCCGAAATTCAGGCGCTGGCCGAAGAAACCGGGGGCTGTGTGGCGGACTCCCTGGAAATGGCACGTTTTGGCAAGGAACATGAGGCACAGACCCTGATTGTCGCCGGCGTGCGTTTCATGGGAGAAACTTCCAAGATCCTCAGCCCGGAAAAAACCGTGCTGATGCCTACCCTGGAAGCGGAGTGTTCACTGGATCTGGGGTGCCCGGCCGATGAATTTGCCGCCTTTTGCGATGCGCACCCGGATCATACCGTAGTGGTATATGCCAATACGTCGGCAGCGGTCAAGGCCCGGGCTGACTGGGTGGTCACCTCCAGTATTGCGCTGGAAATTGTAGAGCACCTCGACAGCGAAGGTCATAAAATCATCTGGGCACCGGATCGTCACCTGGGTGCCTATATCGAAAAGCAGACCGGTTGTGAAATGCTGCGCTGGCAGGGGGCCTGTATTGTACATGATGAGTTCCGAGCCAAGGCGTTGAAAGAGCTGAAGGCTCAGAACCCGGATGCTGCGGTTCTGGTTCACCCGGAGTCACCACAGTCGGTAGTTGAGCTGGCCGATGCCGTGGGCTCCACCAGTCAGCTGATCCAGGCCGCGAAGGAGCTGCCTCAGAAAAAGCTGATTGTGGCCACCGATAAGGGTATTTTTTACAAAATGCAGCAGGCCTGCCCCGATAAGGAAATGGTGGAAGCCCCCACCGGCGGCAATGGTGCCACCTGTCGCAGCTGTGCCCACTGTCCCTGGATGGCAATGAACGGGCTGGTGGCTATCCGTGATGCGCTGAAAGAGGGCGGTGAGACCCATGAGATACGGGTTGATGAAGCTACCCGGATCAAGGCCATGATCCCGCTGGAGCGGATGCTGAACTTCGCCCGTGAACTGAAGATGAAGGTGAAGGGGAATGCCTGATCTGTCAGAGCATTAAAAAAGCCGAAGGCCTTGGCCTTCGGCTTTTTGTTATGTCGCTAGCGGTGGATTATGGGGCCAGCTCAACCCGGTCGACATCCAGCTCGGTTTCATTCCAGTCTTTGTCAATTTCTCCCCACAAGATCAGGGGTGTGTCCGGAGTTGCCTGAACGCCCCCCCAGTCTTCATTGTCGATTTCCACTATCAGGCTGCCACTGTCATCCTTAAAGCGATACTTCTCGTCACCCAGCGATTCGGTGATCACGCCAGTCAGGCGAACCTGGCTGTCGTCTCCCAGCTCCAGGGCCTGGGAAACACTGACTTGCTCGGTGCGGTCGGGTCCGGTGAAGCCACCAGTAGCGGCCATGGCGGTGCCAGCCAGCAAAGAAAATGTGCCTGCAAACAGCGTTACGATAAGAGATTTTTTCATCATCATGCTCCGTTGTGGTTGGTATAAGCCTGATAATAAGGATTAAACCTTAACGTAACCTTAAAGTGTGATGCTGAATCTGACACTGAGCCCTTGGGTGCCATCCTGACGAGCCCGAAATTCAAGGGTGCCGTTATGGGCCCGTGCTATTTGATGACAAATAGCCAGCCCCAGTCCGAGCCCCTGACTTTTGCTGTCGAGCCGGGTATGCCCCTGGTTCATGCTGGTGCGAAGTGGCTGGGGAATGCCGGGGCCGGTATCATTGACCTCCAGTACCATGGTGTTACTTCTATGATAAAGGGCAACTTCCACCTGTATTCCGGCCGGACAGTGCCGGCTGGTATTGGTCAGCAGGTTATCAAGCAGAATACCCAGCAGGGTTGGCTCAACCCGGGCCTGTATGTCCTCCAGCCGGCTGCTCAGGGTCAGCTGACCGGGAGCAAGCCGCCGGCTGAAGTGCTCCAGTACCGGTTCCAGTATCGGTTTTACCGGCATGCAGTCGAATTGATGATGCCAGCGCCCCTGGTCGAGGCGTACCAGCAGCAGCAGTTGCTCAACGACTTTGGCCATACGATCAATTTCTGCACGAATGGCGGGTGTATCCGGCTGGTCACAGGCCAGTTCCAGCTTGAGGGTGGTCAGCGGGGTGCGTAATTCGTGAACCAGATCGCCGGCAAAACGACGCTCACGTTCCAGCACATCGGCGATATCGGCCATTAACTGATTAATTCGGTCGCTCAGTAATGCAACTTCCCTGATAGGAGAAGCCAGTCTTAAGGGGGCCAAATCATTGGCTGAGCGCTGTTCCAGCTGACGTACCAGGTGGGAGAGGGGCCAGAGTATCAGACCAACCAGGGCAGCCAGAAGCAGCAAGGTGAAGCCGCTGCCTGCCAGCGCCGGTGTAATGATATCTTCGGCAATTTCTCCTTGCAGTTCCCGGTACAGATCATTGCGCCGTAGCAGCTGCACCAGTATGGTCTTGTGCCGGTATTGCCGGCCACTCCATTCGTGTCCGTCAAACTGAAGTTTCACTCGTCCGCTGTCAATGCTGGCTGGCCATTGCTGATAGCTCAGGTTACTGATCAGCTGTTGTCGTTGTAGATCCGTTACCGTAATCAGCAGGGTTTCTTCATCGTCGTGCCTGAATGTACGTGCAAGCAGGCTCTGCAGCTCGGTATCAGACATGGCTCCGGGGGTAGCAGCCATCAGCCGTGCGATTACTTCAGCCTGATGCTTAAGATCTTCATCGAGCAGATCCCGGAATTCGTGGTCGGCCACCCTGTAGGTAAGATAGATGCTCAAACCGGATCCGAACAGGATGGCTACCGCCAGGGTCAGCGCCAGATAACTAAGACGCAACTTCATAATGAGGCCAGCCGATAGCCCTGACCGCGAACCGTGACCACCCGCTCACGGCCAAGGCGTTTGCGTAACGAATGAATATGTACATCGAGGGTGTTGGAATCACCGCCATTGCCGGTACCGTACCATTGCTGCAGCAGACGTTCCCGCGGCACGACCCGGCCTTTGGCCATGATAAGAGTCTGCAACAGTCTGTGCTCCATGGGGGGAAGAGTGAGCGGGTCACCGGACAGGATGAAGGTATCGGTATGGGGGGTGTATTCGAGTGCGCCAGCTGTTATTACTGGGTGGGCAGAGCCGGCGCTGCGGCGTAATAAAACACGAATACGGGCCAACAGTTCATCGGCTTCAAACGGTTTGACCAGATAGTCGTCAGCGCCGGTATCCAGCCCCTGAACCCGTTCATCCAGCTGATCCCGGGCCGACAAAATTAATACTGGCTGGGTATGTTGATGACGGCGGAATTGCTGCAGCCAGTGCAAACCATCACCATCCGGCAAGCCCAGATCGAGCAGCACCAGATCGGCATCGGTCACGGCAAGGTACTGTTTTGCCGCAGACAGGGTTCTGACCCACTCGAGCCGGTAATGGGGCTGTAACAGTTTAAGCAGTGCTTTTCCCAGTGCCAGATCATCTTCAATCAGCAGTAACAACATGGTGGTTCCTGTGTATCGGGGCAGTATTCAGGATGGAATCATTCACACCATCATGGTACTGCAGAGTGAGGTCAGGTATGTAAAAAGCGGCCTTAAAGGCCGCCTGTTGCTGAAACCGGTGTCGTTGTTACCTGGAAATATGGGCGATCAGATCCAGCACTTTGTGGGAATAGCCCACTTCATTGTCATACCAGGCAACCAGTTTGACGAAGTTATCATTCAGTGCAATGCCTGCTTTGGCATCAAATACTGCTGCACAGGGCTCACCCAGGAAGTCGGTAGAAACCACGGCGTCTTCGGTGTAGCCGAGAATGCCGTTCATTTCGTTTTCAGATGCCGCTTTGACCACCGCGCATATCTCTTCGTAGCGGGCGGCTTTTTCAAGACGCACGGTCAGATCAACCACAGAAACATCTGGCGTCGGTACCCGGAATGCCATGCCGGTGAGTTTGCCCTTGAGGGACGGAATAACTTTGGCGACGGCTTTGGCGGCACCGGTGGATGAAGGGATGATATTTTGCCCAGCCGCACGGCCGCCACGCCAGTCTTTTGCTGACGGACCATCGACGGTATTCTGGGTGGCCGTAGTGGCATGCACCGTGGTCATCAGGCCTTCGGCAATCCCAAAATTATCATGAATGACCTTGGCCAGGGGAGCCAGGCAGTTGGTGGTGCATGAGGCATTGGAGACAATATCCTGACCGGCATAATCAAGGTGGTTTACACCCATTACAAACATGGGCGTCGCATCTTTGGAAGGACCGGTCAGGACTACTTTTTTGGCGCCGGCCTGAATGTGCTTGCGGGCGGTTTCATCGGTAAGAAATACCCCCGTGCCTTCGGCCACGACGTCTACGCCTGCTTCACCCCAGTTCAGATTGGCGGGATCCCGTTCCGACGTTACCCGTACAGTCTTGCCGTTAACAATCAGCTGGCCGCCTTCCACTTTCACATCCCCCTGAAAGCGGCCATGAATGGAATCGTATTTCAGCATATAGGCCATGTAATCAATATCGAGCAGGTCATTAATGGCAACCACTTCAATATCGTCCCGCTCGCAGGCAAGGCGAAACACGAGACGTCCTATGCGACCAAACCCGTTAATACCTACTTTAATAGTCATATGTTCACCTGAAATATCATGGAAAAATCGGCTTATAAAGATGATGGTAGTAAAGTTACAAAGTTAACGATGCCAGTCAACGGCATGCGCGCTTGAAACTTATCCCTGATCATTATTTTTGAAAATTTATTTCAAAGGGCCGGGTGTCCCAGGTGACTCAGTGTCCGGAGGCAGCCTGGTACCGACCCTGGTGCAGCTGTTCCTTCAGCATTTCTGCCCGCTCTATCATGGCCTGCTGCTGTTGCTCACTAAAGCGGGCATAAGGTTCCATCTTATTCCAGTTTGTCATGTCGTCATCATAAAACTCATTAAGGACCCGGCTCCAGACCCAGGCCTCTTCATAGCGGCGCTGGCTGATATAGAGACTGGTCAGACTTGCCAGCAGATCGCTGTTAGGCCGGATCCCCGCGGGGGTCAACTCCAATGAGCGTTGCAGGGCACGCTCTGCCGCCGGGGGATCCTGATGCAATAAAAATCCGGCCAATGCCTGTTGCAGATCAGGCTGCTGCATTTCGGGTCTGGCTGCCTGCGCGATAAAGTCACGGCGGGCCATCCTGTCACCATGATGCTCCCAGCGCCATAATTGCAAATAGGGATAATCGGATGACGCCGTGCTGCCTTCCAGCCGGGCCAGTTCGGCATCAATGTCAATAATGGTCTCTACTTTGGTATTTTTACGTTCATGCCGTTTGGTATATTGCATATCCAGCAGGGGCTCCAGGCAGCGCTGATAACTGTCCAGAGCGCTCATTATCAGATAACGGCTGGCGTCACCGGGGCGTTCGGCATTTTCATAACGTGCTTCAACCAGTTTGTCCCGTTCTTTGCTACACCAGCTGTCGGTATGTAAATCGGCACAAAACTGAGGGAAGCGACTGCACAGGCCGTTGTTGCGATCTCGCTCACAGCCTGTTAATAAAAAGGTTCCCGTAAGCAGGAATAACAGGGTTTTGGTTCTCATTTCGGTCTTTTGGTGCTCGGCTCCGGTCTGGTAATCATACCCCCTATCCACTAAAATGCCCTCGCCTGAAAGCTTATAAGCAGCAAGTTTTATGTTTGCTGTTCATTCCAATAACGGTTACGTGAATTAAAAGGATCCGGTCGATGACCCATGAGAGTTACCTGTCCGCCTGGCAACAGAGCCAGGAACTGGCAGAGTCCATGCAGCCCCTGATTGGCAAACTGTATCGCAACCAGGGCGTGGAAACCTGCGTCTATGCCCGCCCCCTGCTGAACGCTTCTACCATTGACATTCTCAAGGCTCACCGCGTGGTGCGTCGTCACGAAGGCCAGCCGCTGCCGGTCAGCCAGAGCTACCCGGTGCTGAAAGCGCTGAGTGAGATGGAACTGGCCCCGGCCAGCATCGACCTGGGCAAACTGGCGGTTCGTTACTGGAAAGATCATCAGGACGAGTCCGGCCTGGCCGACTTCCTGAACGCCGAGCTGGCTCCGGCCCTGAACGCCGACAGCGATGCCAAGCCTACCGATGTGGTGCTGTACGGCTTTGGCCGTATCGGCCGCCTGCTGGCCCGCCTGCTGATCGAGCGTGCCGGCAGCAACAACGGCATGCGCCTGCGCGGCATCGTGGTTCGTGGCAACGGCGACGATCTGGAAAAGCGTGCCAGCCTGCTGCGTCGTGACTCCGTACACGGTCCTTTTAACGGCTCCATCGAAGTGGATGCCGACAACAACGCCATTATCGCCAACGGCACCTACATTCAGGTGATCTACGCCAACAGCCCGGAAGAGATCGACTACACCCAGTACGGCATTCACGATGCCCTGGTGGTCGACAACACCGGTAAATGGCGTGACGAAGCCGGCCTGGGTCTGCACCTCAAGGCCAAAGGTGCCGCCAAGGTGCTGCTGACCGCGCCTGGCAAGGGCGATATCAAGAACATCGTGTTCGGTGTGAATGACAACATGATCCAGCCGGAAGACCGCATCATGTCTGCTGCTTCCTGCACCACCAACGCCATCACCCCGGTACTGAAGGCGGTAAGCGACGCCTATGGTGTGAAGAACGGTCACGTTGAAACCGTGCATTCCTACACCAACGATCAGAACCTGATCGACAACTACCACAAAGGCGATCGCCGTGGTCGCAGTGCCGCTCTGAACATGGTACTGACCAGCACCGGTGCGGCTTCCGCCGTGGCCAAGGCGCTGCCTGAGCTGAAGGGCAAACTGACCGGTAACGCCATTCGCGTACCGACTCCGAATGTGTCCATGGCCGTGCTGAACCTGAACCTGGAAAAAGCCACCACCGTGGAAGAGCTGAACGAGCACCTGCTGCAGGTTTCTCTCGACTCTCCGCTGCACAACCAGATCGACTACAGCACCAGCAGCGAGCTGGTGTCTACCGACATGGTGGGTTCTCGCTTTGCCGGTATCGTTGACTCTCTGGCCACCATCGTTGAAGGTGACCGTGCCGTACTGTACGTATGGTACGACAACGAATTTGGCTACAGCTGTCAGGTTATCCGTGTGATGCAGAAAATGGCCGGTATCGAACTGATGGATCTGCCCGCGCGCGGCTGATCGCATTTTTGCAAACCGGTAACGAAAAGGGGAGGCTGATGCCACCCCTTTTTTTGTTTACGGTGGTAGATTAGGCACTATTCAAAAGCAGGAGGATCCTTCATGTCATCGTTTCAGCAAGCCATTGCCGCCATGCCCAGAGAAGTGTATGAGCGGCTTAAAACCGCCGTTGAGCTGGGAAAATGGCCCGATGGTTCGGTACTGACTCAGGAGCAGAAAGAAAACAGTATGCAGGCGGTCCTGGCCTGGCAGTCCATGCACAATGATAATCCCGAACATATGACCATTGGCAAGGGCGGTGAGCTGGTGATGAAAACCAAGGCCGAGTTGCGGCGCCAGTTTCGTGATGAAGAAGAAATTATGCGCAGTAAATTAAATTAAACCTTGTCGCCCGGGTGTATCCCGGGCAATGTTCTGCTTATCCCCAATCCCCAATCCCCAATCCCCAATCCCCAATCCCCAATCCCCAATCCCCAATCCCCAATCCATTTTTCTGAGATATTTTATTGTACAAACTTGATCTGTTTGTACAACTAGCGCTATGTTAAATGGCATGGTTGTACAAGAGAGTTAGATATGTACAAGTTTGATCCCCATATTATCCGGATTGGTATCAGTGGTTGCCTGACAGGCCAGAAGGTACGCTTTGATGGCGGTCATAAGCGCTCGGACTTTTGCACCGAACAGCTGGCTGAATTCGTGGAGTTTGCACCGGTTTGCCCGGAAATGGCCATTGGCCTGGGAACACCGCGCCCCAGTATCCGATTGATAGGAGGGGAGGGACAGGTGATTGCCCAGACAGCAAAGGGGGAAGATGTCACCTCTGCATTGCGTGACTATGGCCGCACTATGGCTGCCCGGTTTGAAGGACTGAGCGGGTATGTATTGTGTGCCAAGTCGCCCAGCTGTGGCATGGAACGGGTGCGGGTCTATCACCAAAGCGGGCAGGGTAATGCCAAGGAAGGAGTGGGCATTTACGCTGCCGAAATTATGAAGGCATTACCACTGCTGCCCTGTGAAGAAGACGGCCGGCTCAACGATCCTGTGCTGCGGGAAAATTTTGTGAATCGGGTTTATGCCCTGCACGACTGGCAGTGCCTGTTATTCAGAGGGCTTACTCCGTCACGGTTGATCGCATTTCACAGCCGCTACAAGTATCTGTTGATGGCCCATCACACAGACAGCTATCAGGAACTTGGGCGATTACTGGCAGACTTGTCGGAAAACCCGGAAGAAAAGGCTGAGCAATATATTCATGGTCTGATGAATGCCTTGCGTATGCGGGCCAGTCGCAAGGGACACACCAATGTGCTGCAGCATCTGCAGGGCTATTTTAAACGTCAGCTCAGTTCCCGGCAACGTCAGGAACTGGCCCGAACTATTCATCAGTACCGGGAAGGCATTCTGCCACTGTTGGCACCCATCACCTTGCTGCGCCATTACCTGGAAGAACATCCCAACGACTACCTGCGCCAGCAGGTATATCTTAATCCGCATCCGGAGGCATTACGACTGCGTTATGGCATCTGAGCCCCAGTACCCCATTCGGGAAGTATCCCGTTTAACCGGTATTAATCCGGTAACCCTTCGCGCCTGGCAACGCCGCTACGGTCTGCTTAAGCCGGCGCGTACCGATAAGGGCCACCGGCTCTATTCCGATGAAGACATTATCCTTATTCGCCAGATCCTGCATTGGCTGGAGCAGGGGGTCAGCATTGGTCAGGTAAAGGGGTTACTTAACCATCCTCAACCGGTGGAAGAAGGTTCCAACTGGGAGCTGGCCCGGCAAAGCTTGCTGGCAGCTGCATGTGAGCTGAATATCGGGCGGCTGGAGGCTGAGTTGAATGAACTGGCCAGTCTGTATCCGGCCGAGTTGCTGCTGCGCCATGTTATTCGTCCCTGGCTGCTGAATCTGACACAGCTGGAGAGGCCCGATGCTCAGCTGATTGAGCAAAGTGCCACAGCTTTGTTGGCCAGAGTATTTACCCAGTTGTTGACCATCAAGACCGGCCTGCGAGTGGCGGTGGCACGGGCGGGGCAGTGTCATGAGCTGGCCGGCCTGCTGACCTGTTTTGAATTACAGGGGCTGGAATGCCGCAGTGTCTATCTTGGCCATCCTGAGCCACTGCAGTTACCCCTGTCAGCCGGCCGTCTGCAATATGATGCGCTGATTGTGGTGCTGGGAGGAGGGCTGACTCAAAGCTGGTTCTCCGAGCGTGTGCACTGTTGGCCCGAGCATTGTTTCTTTACCGGTGAACTGGGGCAGGTTTATGCAGAGCAGGGCTGGCTTGAATGTCCTTATGAAACGACCGTCAGCGAGCTTGCGAGGAAACACGATGCAACATTTGGTCTGGTTTAGAAACGACCTGCGTACCGCCGATAATCCGGCCCTGCATGCTGCCATGCAGGAAAGCGACAGCGTGCTGGCGGTTTATATCGATTGCCCCGGACAGTGGCGCGAGCATGGTAACAGTCCCATTCAGCGGGATTTCCTGAGCCGTAACCTGCAATCGCTGAGTGAGGCGCTGGCAGAACTGGGTGTCTCTTTGTCAGTGCTGGAGTGTGATCGTTTTGACGAGGTGCCGGCACTGTTATCGGCTTTTGTGAAAGAGCAGGAAGTGGATGCTCTCTATGCCAATCGTGACATAGGTATTAACGAGCGTCGCCGTGACAAGGCCGTGCAACAGCAACTGAATATTCCGTGCCGGGTGTTTAACGGCGACTGCGTGATAAACCATGGCAGCATTGCTACCCAAAATGGCGAGATGTACAAGGTATTCACGCCCTACTCCAGGGCCTGGCTGAGTACGCTCAAAGCTCAGGGATACCGTTTGCTGCCTGTGCCGGAGGCGATGAGCAGGGCATGCAAGGCCGTTAAGGTGGCGTTGTCCGGAGAGATGAAAGACAGCAGCGACTGGCATGCCGGTGAACCGGCTGCGCAGCAGGCTCTTGCCCATTTTTGTGCGGAAAGTCTGGCCGGATACGGAGAGCTGCGGGACTATCCGGCTGTAGAGGGGACCAGTCGTCTTTCTCCTTATCTTGCGCTGGGCATACTGTCTCCCAACCAGTGTTTGGCAGCCATTGAGGCTGAGTTGGGCGCATTACCCTTTGGCAAGGGAGAACAGGGCTTTAGCTGGCTGAATGAAATTATCTGGCGGGAATTTTATCGCCATCTGCTGGTGGCTTTTCCCCGGCTCTCCATGAACCGGGCTTTTAAGCCCGAGACCGAAGCACTGCAATGGAGCCAGGGAGATGATGTGTTCAAGGCCTGGTGTGAAGGGCAAACCGGTTATCCCATTGTAGATGCGGCCATGCGCTGTCTTAAAAGTACCGGCTGGATGCATAACCGGTTGCGCATGATAGTGGCCAGCTTTCTGACCAAGGACCTGCATATTGATTGGCACCGGGGCGAAGCCTGGTTCATGGCCCACTTGATCGACGGCGAACTGGCTGCCAACAACGGCGGTTGGCAGTGGGCGGCAGGTACTGGTGCCGATGCCGCACCTTATTTTCGCGTGTTTAATCCGGCGACCCAGAGCGAACGGTTTGATGCCAGCGGCGATTTTATCCGCCGCTGGGTGCCTGAACTGGGAGACGTGCCGGCAAAATACATTCATGCGCCTCACGGTTGGCTACGCGAACACCGGCGTGAAAGCGACTACGCATCACCTGTGGTCGATCACGCCCGGGCACGAAAATATGCCATTGCCATGTTCGATGCTTTGAAGGACAAGGAGGAGTCATGAGCCCGGCTCTTGATGCGTTTTGCCGACTGTATCAAAGCTTGTCACCTGAGCAGCTGCAGGAGCTGCGTCATGTGTATTCCGATGATGTGCTGTTTGCAGACCCGGCTCACAATATCCGTGGCATCGATGCCCTGGTTGCTTATTTCGAGGGCTTGTTTGAACGGGTGCAGCAATGTCGTTTTGACATTATTCAGGTCATGGAGCAGGACGGTGAGGCCTATGTGCGCTGGGAAATGCACTTTACTCACCCTCGTCTCAATAGTGGACGGCCGGTTAGTGTCCCCGGTGTTAGCCACCTGTGTTTTGCCGAGAGTGTGTATTACCACAGAGACTTCTTCGATCTCGGTACCATGCTTTACGAGCGCTTGCCGTTACTGGGCAATTGCATTCGTGCGCTGAAACGGAGGCTGAATCCATGAAGCGGGTATTGGTTACCGGTGCCAGCTCCGGCATTGGCCTGCAGCTGGCCACCGACTACCTGGCTGACGGCTGGCAAGTTGTGGCCTGTGGCCGCAATAAAAGCAAGCTGACTCAGGCGCTACCCGGTGAAGGGGTGGAATACGGTGTGTTTGACATTAATGACCGCGAGGCTGTCAGGATGGGGCTGAGCACGGTGGCTCCGGTGGATCTGGCCATTCTCAACGCCGGTACCTGTGAATATGTGGATGACGCCCATGCCTTTGATGCTGACCTGTTTGAACGGGTGGTGCAGGCCAACCTGATTGGTACTGCCAATTGTGTCGCGGCGGTGTTGCCGCGTATTAAAACTGGTGGTCGGCTGGCGCTGGTGAGTTCTGCGGTCACTTTTGTTCCGCTTACCCGGGCCGAAGCCTACGGTGCCTCCAAGGCCGGAGTGGATTATCTGGCCCGCACTCTGGCAGTGGATCTGAATTCCTCACAAGTGGCTGTGAGCCTGGTACGGCCGGGTTTTGTGGATACGCCTCTGACGCAGAAGAACGACTTCCCCATGCCTGGCCGTGTCAGCCCGGTGCAGGCCAGCCGGATCATTCGTTCCGGTCTTGCCAGAGGTAAACATGAAATCACTTTTCCCTCTGCGTTTATTGTCACTCTGAAATTACTGTCGTGGCTGCCTTACGGATGGTGGCTCAGCCTGGCCCGTCGTATGAAAGGGAATACTTATGAGTAATATTGCAGTGATAGGCAGCGGTATTGCCGGTCTGACATCGGCCTGGTTGCTGAGCCGGCAACACAAGGTGACCCTGTTTGAAGCCAATGATTATCTCGGCGGTCACACCGCCACGGTGGACGTGTCATTGAATGGCCGAACCTATGCGGTAGATACCGGGTTTATTGTATTCAACGACCGTACTTACCCGCGTTTTCAGCAGTTACTGGCTCAGGCCGGGGTTAAGGCCCGGCCTGCTGAAATGAGCTTCAGTGTGCAGCAGGCGGCGACCGGACTGGAATATAACGGCCATACCCTCAACACCCTGTTTGCTCAGCGGAAAAATCTTCTGAACAGCCGTTTTTACCACTTCTTGCTTGAAATTGTCCGTTTCAACCTGTTGTGCAAGCGGGTGCTGAAGCAAGGCTCTCTCAATGATGGAGATACCTTGGGGCGTTTTCTTGCGCAATATGGCTTTTCTGACTTCTTCGCCGGCCATTATGTACTGCCCATGGTGGCAGCTATCTGGTCATCGTCGCTGGCTGACAGTCGTGATTTTCCGTTGGCCTTCTTTCTGCGTTTTTTCAATCATCACGGCTTGCTCAACCTGGTGGACAGACCCCAGTGGTATGTGGTGGAAGGAGGTTCACGCAGCTATATACCTGCTCTGGTACAGGGCGTGCAGGAGATACGCCTTAACACTCCGGTCCAGTGGGTACAGCGGGTGGAAAATGGAGTAAAGATCACCACTGCTGCCGGCAGCGAGCACTTTGACGAGGTGATAATGGCCTGCCACTCGGATCAGGCCCTGGCGATGCTGGCCGATGCTTCTGAGGCAGAGCGGAAAGTGCTGGGTGGCCTTGAGTACCGGAATAACGAAGTGGTGTTGCATACCGATATTCGTCTGCTGCCAGCAGAACGCAGGGCGTGGGCAAGCTGGAATTATTATCTCGATGGCGGCGAAGACGCGCTGCCTGCGGTCACCTACAACATGAATATTCTGCAGGGTATTGAAGCCGGTGAAACGGTGTGTGTGACCCTGAATCGCAGTGAAGCTATTGCCCCCGAATGCATTCTTCGCCGGTTTACTTATGCTCATCCGGTTTATAACCGCGATGCCATTGTGTCTCAGCGCCGGCGCCAGGAAATATGTGGCCATCGTCATACTCATTTTTGCGGGGCTTATTGGTACAACGGGTTCCATGAGGACGGTGTGCGTAGCGCCCTGGACGTATGCGAACGTTTTGGGGTGCATCTATGAACCTGAACAGTGCCATTTATACCGGGGTGGTGCGACACCGGCGCTACCGTCCCCGTGCCCATGCCTTCAGTTACGGTCTTTATATGCTGGCGCTGGATCTGGATGAGCTGGCTGAGCTGGCTGCTGTCAGCCGCTGGTTTGCCCTTGAGCGTTTCGCCCCCCTGAGCTTTCGCCGCAGTGACTACCTGGGTGATCCCAAGGAGCCGCTCAAGCAATCGGTATTGGCGGAAGTAGCCCGCCTTGGTGGCGAGATCAATAACCTGAACCGCGTGAAGATGCTCGGGCAGGTACGCTGCTTTGGTATCTATTTCAGCCCGGTGAACCTGTTTTTCTGCTACCGGCAGGGCGAGGCCCGTTATTTGCTGGCGGAGGTGCACAACACCCCCTGGAATGAACGCCATTGTTATCTGGTGGATTTGAAGCAGTCCGGCGTTACCGAGAAGGCGTTTCATGTCTCTCCGTTTATGAGCATGAACATGCAGTATCACTGGCGGATTGTTCCGCCGGCAAGGCGGACTCTGGTTCACATAGAGAACCGTAATCCTGAATTGTTATTTGATGCCACGCTGGCCCTGCGTCGAAACCCATTCAATGCACTTGCGCTGAAAGCAGCACTGCGGCAGTGGCCGCTGATGACACTGACAGTGGTACGCGGCATTTACTGGCAGGCTCTGAAATTGTTTTTAAAACGAATCCCTTACCATTCACATCCTTGAGGACGCCAAGATGGAAACAACCCTGACCCTAGCAGCCCCCCGCCGTTTGGATCGATGGGCCCGTAACCTGGCATTTTCCTTATTACCGGGGCTGAAAAATGCCGGACTGACTGTACTCGATGGTGATGATCATTTTTTCTTCGGTGATGCACGCTCGGCATTGCAGGCAGAAATTCAGGTAGTGGAACCCCGTTTTTATCGCCGTTTGCTGAGCGGAGGCAGTATCAGCGCCGCTGAAAGTTGGGTTGAAGGGGACTGGTTCAGCCCGGATCTGACTAGTCTGATACGGCTGTTTGCCCGTAATACCCACGTGATGGATCGGCTGGAACGCCGGCTGGGCTGGCTTACCTGGCCCTGGCTACGGCTGTCACACTGGCGGAACCGCAATTCAAAAGCGGGTAGCCGGGCCAACATTGCTGCCCATTACGATTTGGGCAATGACATGTATGAACTTTTTCTCGATCCGCAAATGCAGTATTCATCAGCGGTTTTTCCAAGAAACGGCTCGTCGCTGGAGCTGGCTCAGGAGTATAAGTTGCGGCTGATCTGCTCCCGGCTGGAGCTGAAGCCGGGCGATCATTTGCTGGAAATTGGTACTGGCTGGGGTGGGCTGGCCTGTTATGCCGCCCGTCATTATGGCTGTCGGGTCACGACCACCACTTTGTCTGAAGCGCAGTTTGAGTATGCCCGCGTCCGGATTAAGCGTGAGGGGCTTGAAGACAGGGTGACGCTGTTGCTAAAGGATTACCGGGAACTGACCGGCCAATATGACAAGCTGGTATCAGTGGAGATGATTGAAGCCGTTGGCCATGAGTATCTGCCGGAATATTTCCGTATGCTTGACCGATTGCTCAAGCCCGATGGTCGCCTGCTTATTCAGGCCATTACTATTGCCGATCAGCGTTACCGGCAATACCGTAAAAGCGTGGATTTTATTCAGCGTTACATTTTTCCCGGTGGCTGTCTGCCTTCGGTCGGCGAAATGTCCCGTCACCTGCGAGAGCAAACGGATATGAGTCTGGTGCGGCTACATGATTATGGCTGGCACTATGCTGAAACTCTGCGGATCTGGGCTGCACGTTTTCAGCAAGCGGCTCCCCGTCTTTCCCGTTTGGGCTACAGCGATGACTTTCAGCGGTTATGGGCTTTCTATTTTGCCTACTGTGAAGGCGGTTTTCTGGAAGGCACCATTGGCCTTGCTCATTTTGAAGCAGCCAAGCCCGGAGCGAGATCATGTCGGCATGGCAATGGACCCAACTTATAGCCTTTGAAGGCTTCTGGTTGCTGGCGGTGGCCGGACAAAATGCCTGGGCCTGGCTGGCCCTCTGTCTGCTGCTGATACATTTTTTATTCACTCCCAGCCGGCGTGCCGATCTGCGTGTGCTGTGGCTGGCCGCTTTGGGATGCGGGGTGGATGCCTTGCTGACGTTTGGCGGAGTGTTTTCCTTCAGTCACTGGCCACTGTGGCTGGGTGTTTTGTGGGCAGGATTTGTGCTGACCCTGGGCCACAGTCTCGTTTGGCTCAGACGCTTTTCTTTGCCTTGGCTGGCACTGTTCGGGGCAGGGGCGGGAGCCAGCTCCTATCTTGCCGGCTGGAAGCTGGAAGCCGTGGTTCTGCCACTGGGTTTCTGGCCATCGGCATTGATCCTGGGTGTTATCTGGTCGGGACTGTTGCCTCTGCTGGTGATGCTTGACCGACGACTGCGGAGAATTGAACCATGAAAACACTTTGTTGCATGCTGCTCTTGCTGGTGTCATCGGTAGCGGCCAGTCCCGTGGGTGATCTTACCCTGGTGGGTCAGGGAAGAATGAGCTGGTTGTTCTGGGAGCTGTACCAGGCCCGCTTTTACAGTGAAAGTGGTCATTATCAGCCGGGACAATATCCTCAGGCATTATCCTTGCGTTATCAGCGTAATATCGACAATGACGATTTGATCACCGCCACTGTGGAGGAGTGGCAGCGGTTGGGGGTGGAATGGAAACGGGAATGGCCCGGACAGCTGGCGAAAATATGGCCTTCGGTGCGTACTAATGACGAACTGGTACTCAGAGTGGATGAGGATGGCACCAGCCGGTTTTACTTTAACTGGCAACTGGTAGGTAGCATGGGGGATCCGGACTTTGCCCCTGCCTTTTTGGCCATATGGTTTTCAAGCGACAGCCGTAATCCAGGACTGACCCGGAAGCTGAAAGGGGGATGATATGAAAATATTACTGATGATACTGACTCTGGTGCTGGCTTCGCTACTGGCCTCCTGCAGCAGTAAAATCGAAGATTATGCGGGCACCACGCCGGCGCTGGAACTGGATGAGTTCTTTCGTGGAGAGCTGGTGGCTTTTGGTATGGTTCAGGATCGCTCCGGAAGGGTGTTGCGCCGCTTTAAGGTGGACATGGTGGCCAGCTGGAAAGACAACCAGGGCATATTGGAAGAAAACTTTGTTTATGACGACGGAGAGCGGCAACGCCGGACCTGGAGGCTGGAAAAGCATGCCGATGGCCGTTATACCGGCACTGCCGGTGATGTAGTGATTCCGGCTGAAGGGCGCACCCGGGGTTATGCCCTGAACTGGCGTTATACCCTGGCAGTACCGGTTGATGGCAGGGTGTGGAATATCGATTTCAATGACTGGATGTATTTGCTGGATGAAGACCGCCTTATCAACCGGGCCGAAATGACCAAGTGGGGCTTCAACGTCGGCGAAGTCACCCTGTGGATTGAGCGAAAATCCGATAGGAATGATTCACTCATACCTCAGAAGTCCGGGGTGGAGATTTCATCCAGTGAAAGAGAGAAGCTGGGCACGAATACGTCAAGAAAATAACGGATCTCATCGTTCATGCGCTCGTTCAGCATGGTGGTGAGCCGTTCCCGGGCTTTGGCAAACTCCCGGTTTCCTGCCGACAGCTCTTCTTCACACTTGAGGTAGGCGCAAAGAATGTCGGCGGACTTCACCAGATGACTGTAGTCATCTTCCCCATGGCCGCACAGTAACGGTTGATAGGCCGTGCGCAGCTCGGCGGGCAGCATGGCAAGCAGGCTTTGTTCGGCGTTCTGTTCGATCGCCTTGTAAGCGGTAGCAATCTCGTGGTTAAAGTACTTAACCGGAGTGGGCAGATCACCGGTCAGCACTTCGCTGGCGTCGTGGAACAGGCCTCGCATGGCGGCGGTCCCCGGATCCAGCTGCCCACCAAACAGGGTATTTTTTATCACAGCCAGGGCATGGGCTACCATCGCGACCTGTAGGCTATGTTCGGCCACGTTTTCAGGATCCGTATTACGCATCAGCGGCCAGCGCTGAATGAGCTTCATGCGTGCCATCTGGGCAAAAAAGTGACTGCGATTCATGCTGCTGCCTCATGAGGTTTGCGGGGCTTGCCGCTATAATGGCACTTCAATAGCCAATGGAGAAGATCATGGACAAGCAAACTCAGACCGAGTTGGAAGCTGCTGCTTTTCGTGCCCTGGTGGCCCACCTGGACAAGCGTAAGGATGTACAGAATATTGACTTGATGAACCTGGCCGGCTTTTGCCGCAATTGTCTGAGCAAATGGTATCTGGCTGCCGCCGAGGAGCGGGGCGTAGATATGAATTATGATCAGGCCCGGGAACGGGTATATGGTATGCCCTATGGCGAGTGGAAGGAAAAATATCAGCAAGAAGCGACCGCTGAGCAGAAAGCTGCTTTTGAGAAAAGCCACAAGTCATAGCTGTAAGCGGTCGGCTTTAAGCTGGGAGTCGCTTTGCATTGTCTGCAGGTACGGTACAGTACCTGCAGATTAATTGCTGGTTATCCAAAGCTGGCAGCCTAGTATTTACAAGCATGGTTGAGAGCCACCAAACACCGCCATTTCTAGCTTACGGTTTACAGCTCTCAATAGCTTTCAGCTCCCCGAAGGGGATGATTATTTAAATACCACGGTGCGGTTGCCGTAAACGAATACCCTTTCTTCCAGCACCAGGTTCAGTGCCCGGCTCAGTACCGACTTTTCTACGTCCCGGCCGGCTTTGGCCATGTCTTCAGCCGAGAAGGCATGACTGACATGCGTCACGTCCTGTTCGATAATCGGACCCTCGTCCAGATCGTCGGTAACAAAGTGAGCAGTGGCACCAATCATTTTTACACCCCGCTCATAGGCTTGCCGGTAAGGGCTGGCACCGATGAAGGCAGGCAGGAAGGAATGATGGATATTGATAATGCGTTTTGCATAACGGGCCACAAAGTCCGGGCTGAGAATACGCATATATTTGGCCAGCACCACATAGTCGGGATCGTATCGGTCAATGATTTCAATCAGGCTGCGTTCGTGCTCGGTCCGGTTCAGTCCTTCGTGGGACACGGTATGATAGGGAATGCCGAACTTTTCTGTCAGCCCCTGAAGGGTGTCGTAGTTACCGGCCACCGCCACAATATCGATGTTCATGGCACCACTGAAGTATTTCATCAGTATATCGCCAAGGCAGTGTGCTTCACGGGTCACCAGAATAACCACTCTTTTGCTGCCTGCCGGTACCAGTCGGTTCTGACCTCCTTCTGGCAATGCATCATTCAGATCAGCCAGTAACGTGACATCGTTAAAGCGGCCTTCGAGCTCAGTGCGCATAAAGAAGTGGCCATTATCATGGTCAACAAACTCATCGTTGCGCACGATATTGAGCTGATGCTTATAGCAGATATTGGTGATCTTGGAGATAAGCCCACGAGCATCGGGACAGTGGCTCAGCAGTATTTTTCGTTCCATTATCTTCTTCTTGTTGTTTAAAGTCTTAGCGCCGGTTACAGCAGTGTTTGTATTTTTTGCCGCTGTGGCATGGACAGGGCTGATTGGGGCCGGTTTTTGGTGGATTATGCAGTCCGGAGTGATACACCCAGCGGCCTTCAAAGCGAACGAAACGGGAGCGTTCGTGCAGTAACACCACCCGGTCATGCTCACGGTAGCGAACCTTGAATTCTACTTCACCTTCAGTATCGGCAGGTGTGCCACGGGAAAAGACGATGTTCAGTCCCAGCCATTCGGTACTGAGGCCTGACTCGCGCAGTGTGGCGGCATCCAGCTTTTCGAGGGTATCAGGGTGCCAGGTATGCACCAGATACTCACCTGCTCCGGTACAGTAGGCACTGTAGCGGGAGCGCATCAGGGTAAGAGGGTCTGGGGCCTCGAGCCTGCCTTCCAGAAAAGGCTGGCAGCAGTCCGGGAACGGCTGCTTACTGTCACAATGGCATTGCATCACGTTTGGAATAAAAAGAGAAAAGCAAAGTATGCCAGAATCAGAAGGAAATTGAGAAAAACAAAACGGCCCCTTGGGGCCGTTTGTGACAGACTTGGCAAAGCCAGGTTTATTCGACGATTTCAACCTGAATGCTTGCCTGGCCTTTGGCATCTACGCGACGATCGCGCTGACGCTCTTCTGCGCTTACACCCTGAGCCAGCTCACTGCCGTACCAGGCGGTCTGAATGTTTTCAGCAGCCACGCCACGCTTTACCAGATAATCTTTGGCAGCCAGCGCACGGCGCTCAGACAGCTTGCGGTTGTACTCGGCTTTACCCAGACGGTCGGCGTAACCGGCCAGTTCGATCTGGTAGTTCGGGTTTTGAGCTGCAAAGCTGGCAACTTCGTCCAGAGTGGCACGGGAGTCGGCAGATAGTGCAGAGCTGTCAAACGCGAAGTATACGGAGCCATCGGCGGTGACGGTGCGGGTTTCATACGTCACTTCAGGCTGCGGCTGAGGAGCTACCGGAGCAACAACAGGCGCTTCTGCCTTGCGACGGTTAGGGTGCAGAACGAATTCAACCATCACGTTGTTTACATCGCTCTCATAACCGTTGTCGGCCATGTCACCCACGTCTTCAATGCGGCGATAACGGGCCTGAACGTCTACCAGATCGGTTACCTGGTAGGTAATACCAAGGCCTGCCATGGGGGAAACACCCTCATGGTTAATGGCACGTACTGAACGCCATCCCCAGGCACCAGCTTCACCAAAAACTGACAGCTTTTCAGTCAGCGGTAAACGGCCGATAGCGGACAGACTGATGTTGTGAGTGCGGGTTGCGCCGCCGTTGAACAGGGTATAACCCAGTTCGGTACCAAAGTACTGGTTAAAGTTGTAACCACCAAAAGCATTAATAGCACCGGTTTCATCTTTTACTGCGGGCAGATGATCCTGAATGTCTTCAAAGTTAGCAAGACCTGCACCACCACCCAGGTACCAGTCATTAGCCATTACGCTTGAAGACATACCGGCAGCAAGTGCCATTGCTAACATTGTAGGAGCCACTGTCTTTTTCATTTTTTGTTCCTCATTCAAATGAGTTTTTTGAGAGGGTGTGCAATTGCGCATACTGATTAAGGGTATGCCAATTTCAGGATGCAAAAACTTGGCATCATCCACATACCCACGCGAAGCCAGATTAGCGTGTTTGACAAAGACTAACAAGGTGTTGGGATAAGTGACGAACGGGATTTTACAGAGTTCGTTAATGAAGAAGAAGTTTTATTCCTGGCCAACGCGGTATTCAGGTGTCGTTCAGCACGAGAGTGTCAGTTTTTTGAATAAAAATCAGCCAGCTCATAACGAGTCTGTTGACTGGTGTTAAACTGAGTAATGAACGCATATGTTTGTCGTAATATGCAGAACGAGGAGTAGCAATATTATGAATCCTGATACCAGTCTGGTCGGAAGAAAAATCCGGCAAATCCGCGAGGCGATGGGGCTCAGCCGGCCCAAGTTTGCCGAGCTGCTTCAGGTTCCGCCCACCACACTGAAAAACTATGAACTGGGTTATCGGGAGGTGGGGGGAGCCTTTCTGGTTGCCCTGTCGCAGCACCCGGAACTGCACAAATATACCCTGTGGTTACTTTCTGGCAACACAGTGCCAGAAGCCGGGCAGGTGAGTCCGGAAGTGTGACATTTTCTGACGTTTGAGGCCGGTCGCAGAGGCCTCGCTTCATATTTGAGCCCTGTTTGTCTTTGATGGCTTGTGTGCGCCGGGAACTATGCTAAAAATGTTCGCCTTTTTGTATTGCCAAGAGGTTTTGCCGGTGCGTGCCATCATTATTATGCTTGCTCTGGGTGTGCTGTCTGCCTGCACTCAGTCTCCCACCGGTCGTAATCAGGTGCTGCTGTTTTCCGAGCACGATATGCAAAGGCTGGGGGAGCAGTCTTTTGCGGACATCAAGGAGCAGGAAAAAATCAGCCGTCATGCTGGCCTTAACCGCCTGGTGCAGTGTGTCACCCGGCAGCTGGTTGCGGAGGTTCCCGGCAATGGTCAGTGGGAAGTGGTGCTGTTTGACTCAAAACAGATAAATGCTTTTGCGCTTCCCGGGGGGAAGGTGGGGGTATATAGCGGGTTGCTCAAGGTGGCAGATACTCAGGATCAACTGGCGGCTGTTATCGGCCATGAGATTGCCCATGTGCTGGCGCAGCACAGTAACGAGCGGGTGTCCCGTACTCAACTGACAAACATTGGCCTCAATGCTGCCGGTGTGGCTTTAGGGCAGTCTGGAATGCGTGAGCCGGCCATGGCGGCACTGGGCCTGGGGGTACAGGTGGGTTACCTGCTGCCTTATGGGCGAGAGCAGGAAGCCGAGGCCGATCGCCTTGGTCTGCAGCTGATGGCCAGAGCCGGGTTTGATCCACAGCAGGCTATTACTCTGTGGCGTAATATGGCCGCGGCCGGATCCGGCAGTCAGCCACCGGAAATATTGTCGACTCATCCGTCTCATGGCACCCGAATCGAAGGACTGTCGGGTTTGCTGCCTGAGGCAAACAACCTTTATATGCAAGCCCGAGCCCGCGGCGTACAACCGGCCTGTAATTACTGATGCGCTACGGATTCGATATTGGCGGAACCAAAATTGCCTTTGCCGTTTATAACGAACAGCTCACCTTGCTTGAGTCTGAGGTGTATGCCACCCCCGCACACGATTATGACGCTTTTCTGGCACTGATCACCCGCTTGGTTTTGCAGGCCGATGCCCGGTTTGGCTCGCAGGCGAATGTAGGACTGGGCTTTCCCGGGGTGCTGGACGGGCGGGGGAATATACTGGCGCCGAATGTGCCGGCCATACATGGCCGAGATCTGTTATCCGATCTGCAACAACGGCTGAACCGCGCGGTATATGGCGATAATGACGCCAACTGTTTTTTGTTGTCGGAATATCATGGCGGGGCGGTCTCCGGCAGCCAGCTGGCGCTGGGGCTGACGCTGGGGACTGGCATGGGCGGGGCATTGATTTACGAAGGACGTCTGGTAAACAGTGACCGTGCCGGCTGTGGTGAGTTTGGTCATGGGCCGGTGGGAGCCGATGTACTGCTCCGTCATCCGGGTTTACCTCTCTATCCCTGCGGCTGTGGCCGTATTGCCTGTCTGGAAACCTATGTATCCGGCACCGGTCTGGCCCGGTTGTACCGTCACTTTGGCGGGCATGAGTGTGACGGTAAGGCTATTATTGCGGCCTGGCTGCGGGGCGAAACCGAAGCGAAATGCTGTATGGACACTTATTTCGATGTGCTGGGGGCAGGGCTGGGTACCTTGATGACCCAGCTCGATCCCGATGCTGTGGTGTTGGGCGGCAGCCTGGGCGAGACAACCTGGCTGCATGAGGCTCTGGCTGAGCGCCTGCCGGCATATATGATGAAGGGTATCGAGCCGGCTCCGGTGCGGCCACCGGTATTCGGTGGTGCGGGCGGAGTGCGGGGGGCGGCATTATTGGCCGGGCAGCCGGATTTGCCGTTCAGCTCACCGGTGTAATTTGTTAGCATTGGGTTTTGCACCTAAAAACAGAGGGAATTCCATGTCGTCTTACGAGACAGTAGAACAGAAAGCCAGCTATGGCATCGGCCGTCAGATTGGTGATCAACTGGCCCAGCAGCCGTTTGAAGGGCTGAATATTGCCGCCGTACAGCAAGGTCTGGCTGACTCCCTCAACGGTGAAGATTTCGCCGTATCGCGGGAAGACATCAATGCCGCCTTTGGTGTGATCACCGAGCGCATGAAGGCCGAGCAGGCGTCCCAGTCCGCCAAGGCTAAAGAAGAAGAAGAAGCTTTCCTGGCCAGCAACGTCGCCCGTGACGAAGTGCAGCAGACCGAGTCCGGCCTGCAGTACGAAGTACTGACCGTTGGTGAAGGTGCCACACCTGCCGCCACCGACACCGTGCGTGTTCACTACCACGGGACCTTTGTAGATGGTTCCGTGTTTGACAGCTCCGTGCTGCGCGGTGAGCCGGCCCAGTTCCCGGTAAACGGTGTGATCAAGGGCTGGGTTGAAGCCCTGCAGATGATGCCGGTTGGCTCCAAGTGGAAGTTGTTCGTACCTCATCACCTGGCCTACGGTGAGCAGGGTGCCGGCTCCATTCCGCCGTGCTCCACTCTGGTATTTGAAGTAGAGCTGCTTGAGATCGCCTGATCCAGCGCAGTCTGAAAAAAACCGGCAGCTGCCGGTTTTTTTATGGGCGCTTTCTGGTCTGTTACAATTTGCAAGGCATGACCATTCTGGCAAACTGCACAGCATTCATATCATCACGCATAGCTACAGATAAGGAAATACAAAATGAGCAATCCGGTTCGTATTGCCATTGCCGGTTGTAACGGCCGCATGGGTAAGGTTCTAATTGAGTCCGTTACCAACAATGCCGGGGTGGTGCTGACCGCTGCCATTGAGCATGCCGGCTCCAGCGTATTGGGTGCTGATGCCGGCGAGCTGGCCAATGTGGGCCGGCTCAATGTCCCGGTCACTGCCAGCCTGGCCGATGTGATTGATAACGTCGACGTTATCATCGACTTCACTCGTCCGGAAGCCACCCTGGCCAATATCGCCCTGGCACAGGAGCACGGCAAGCGGCTGGTGATCGGCACGACCGGTTTCACCGATGAGCAAAAGGCCGAGATCCAGGCCGCCACCACCAGCACCGCCATGGTGATGGCCTCCAACTACAGTGTAGGGGTTAACCTGGTGTTCAAGCTGCTGGAACAGGCCGCCAAGGTGATGGGCGATTATACCGACATCGAAATTATTGAAGCGCACCACCGTCACAAGGTGGATGCACCGTCTGGTACCGCGCTCAGCATGGGTGAGGTGATCGCTGATACGCTCGGGCGTGATCTCAAGCAATGTGCTGTATACGGCCGTGAAGGCATTACCGGTGAGCGGGATCCGAACACCATTGGCTTTGCTACCATTCGTGCCGGTGATGTGGTGGGCGAGCACACCGCCCTGTTTGCGGATATCGGTGAGCGGGTGGAGATTACCCACAAGGCGTCCAACCGGCTGACCTTCGCTAATGGTGCTGTGCGTGCTGCGGCCTGGATTGCGGCCCAGCCTTCCGGTTTGTTTGATATGCAGGATGTGTTGGGACTGAAATAATCAAAAATACTGTTTGTCGTTCATACCGGCCTCGAAAAGGTCGGTATGATTTCTATTTTAAATTTTATTGTCCGTTGATTTAATTTAATTTTTTCTTATTTTTTGTTTTTATCATGATACTTTTCATCTGATGTGATGAAGCCGTTGTTTTTGTGATTCTTTTCTATCCCCTCGTTTCTTCTATGCATATATCCTGAATACTTATGCTGATGGCGATCGATTTTTAGACTTTCGATGTTTTGTAACACGAAAAAGTTTGTCGAAAACGGCGCATCCGGATAAAATAAACAGAATTTGCCCAGTATTAGCCGAGATGCAGTAAATTTTTTTTGCCTGTACCTCGGGACAGCCAGGTAAATTGTTGATTTATAAGAATTAACTTGGAGGTTGTCTTGAATTACTCAGCGCTGCTCGTATTGGAAGATGGCTCGGTCTTCCGCGGTACAGCCATTGGCGCCGACGGTTGTGCCGTTGGTGAGGTGGTATTCAACACGTCAATGACGGGATACCAGGAAATCCTTACCGACCCATCCTACGCACGCCAGATCGTCACGCTCACTTATCCTCATATAGGCAATACCGGCACTAACGCCGAAGACGAAGAGTCCGACCGGGTTCACGCCCAAGGGCTGATTATCCGCGATCTTCCGCTGATCGCCTCCAACTTCCGCAATCAGCGCACTCTGTCTGACTATCTCAAGGCTCACAACATAGTGGGTATTGCCGATATCGATACTCGTAAGCTGACCCGTATTCTGCGTGAAAAAGGCTCTCTGGCCGGTTGTGTGCTGGCTGGTACCAGCCTGGATGAAGCCAAGGCACTGGCCGAAGCCAAGGGCTTCCCCGGTCTCAAGGGCATGGATCTGGCTAAAGAAGTGACCACTGCCGCCGCCTATGAATGGCGTGAAGGCAGCTGGGAGTTGGGCTCTGGCCACCGCCAGCCCACTGACGCCGAACTGCCCTATCATGTAGTGGCCTACGACTTCGGTGCCAAGCGTAACATTCTGCGCATGCTGGTAGACCGCGGTTGCCGCCTGACCGTGGTGCCGGCTAAAACCCCGGCTGCCGACGTGCTGGCAATGAAGCCGGACGGTATCTTCCTGTCCAACGGCCCCGGCGACCCCGAGCCTTGTGATTACGCCATCGAAGCCATCAGGACCTTCCTGGAAACCGACATTCCGGTGTTCGGCATTTGCCTTGGGCACCAGTTGCTGGGTCTGGCCAGTGGTGCCAAAACCGTGAAAATGGGCCATGGCCACCACGGTGCCAACCACCCGGTGAAAGATCTGGATCGCAACGTGGTGATGATTACCTCCCAGAACCACGGTTTTGCGGTCGACGGCAATACCCTGCCCGAGAACCTGCGAGCTACCCATGTGTCGCTGTTCGACGGCACGCTGCAGGGTATTCATCGTACCGACAAGCCGGCGTTTTCCTTCCAGGGGCACCCGGAAGCGAGCCCGGGCCCTCATGAGGCAGCCAACCTGTTCGATCACTTTATCGAACTGATCAAGAAATACCGCGCATAAGGAGTAGGGTAGAGTCATGCCAAAACGTACAGACATACAGAGCATTCTGATCCTGGGCGCAGGCCCCATCGTGATCGGCCAGGCCTGTGAATTCGACTACTCCGGTGCCCAGGCCTGTAAGGCCCTCCGCGAAGAAGGCTATCGCGTCATTCTGGTGAACTCCAACCCGGCCACCATTATGACCGATCCGGAGATGGCCGATGCCACCTACATCGAGCCTATCGACTGGCAGGTGGTGCGCAAAATCATCGAGAAGGAGCGTCCGGATGCGGTACTGCCCACCATGGGTGGTCAGACCGCGCTGAACTGCGCTCTGGAGCTGGAAAAGCACGGTGTACTGGAAGAGTTCGGTGTGGAAATGATCGGCGCTACCGCCGATGCCATCGACAAGGCCGAAGACCGTTACCGCTTCGACAAGGCGATGAAGAGCATTGGTCTGGAATGCCCCCGTGCCGGTATCGCCCACAACATGGACGAAGCCTACGGCGTGCTGGATGAAGTGGGTTTTCCCTGCATCATCCGCCCCAGCTTTACCATGGGCGGCACCGGCGGCGGCATCGCCTACAACCGGGAAGAATTTGAAGAAATTTGTACCCGTGGTCTGGATTTGTCGCCGACCAACGAGCTGCTGATTGACGAATCCCTGATCGGCTGGAAAGAGTACGAGATGGAAGTGGTGCGGGATCGCAACGACAACTGCATCATCGTGTGTGCCATCGAAAACTTCGACGCCATGGGCGTGCATACCGGTGACTCCATCACAGTCGCTCCGGCTCAGACCTTGACCGACAAGGAATACCAGCTGATGCGCAACGCCTCCATGGCGGTGCTGCGTGAAATCGGTGTGGAAACCGGCGGCTCCAACGTACAGTTTGGCGTTAACCCGAAAGACGGCCGCATGGTTATCATCGAGATGAACCCGCGTGTATCCCGCTCTTCCGCCCTGGCGTCCAAGGCCACTGGTTTCCCCATCGCCAAAATTGCCGCCAAGCTGGCCATCGGTTACACCCTGGATGAGCTGCAGAACGACATCACCGGTGGTCTTACCCCGGCGTCCTTCGAACCGGCCATCGACTATGTGGTTACCAAGATCCCGCGCTTCAACTTCGAGAAGTTTGCCGGTGCCAACGATCGCCTGACCACCCAGATGAAGTCCGTGGGTGAAGTTATGGCCATTGGCCGTAACTTCCAGGAATCGGTACAGAAGGCCCTGCGTGGCCTGGAAACCGGCATGAACGGTCTTGACCCCGTGGTTGACCTGAACGATCCGGAAAGCCTGTCCCGCATTCGTCATGAGTTGCAGGATCCGGGTGCCGAGCGCATCTGGTACATCGCCGATGCGTTCCGTGCCGGCATGAGTGTGGACGGTGTGTTCAAGCTGACCAACGTTGACCGCTGGTTCCTGGTACAGCTGGAAGAGCTGGTGCAGCTGGAAGAGCAGGTCAAGGAAGTGGGCCTGGCCGGCCTGAACGCCGATTTCCTGCGCGCTCTCAAGCGCAAGGGCTTTGCCGATGCGCGTCTGGGCAAGCTGCTGGGCGTGGCCGAAGGCGAAGTGCGCAAACTGCGTCACCGCCATGAAATCTTCCCGGTGTACAAGCGGGTGGATACCTGTGCCGCCGAGTTCGCTACCAACACTGCCTACATGTACTCCAGTTACGACGAAGAGTGCGAGGCCAATCCGTCCGACAAGGATAAGATCATCGTACTGGGTGGCGGCCCCAACCGTATCGGTCAGGGCATCGAGTTCGACTACTGCTGTGTACACGCCTCACTGGCGCTGCGCGAAGACGGTTACGAGACCATCATGGTCAACTGTAACCCGGAAACCGTGTCTACCGACTATGATACTTCTGACCGTCTCTACTTCGAGCCGGTCACTCTGGAAGACGTACTTGAAATCGTGCGCGTAGAGCAGCCCAAGGGTGTGATCGTGCAGTACGGCGGTCAGACCCCGCTGAAACTGGCCCGGGCCCTGGAAGCGGCTGGTGTGCCCATTATTGGCACCAGCCCCGACGCCATCGACCGCGCCGAAGACCGTGAGCGGTTCCAGCAGGCAGTAGACCGCCTGGGCCTCAAGCAGCCCCAGAACGCGACCGTGACTGCCCTGGATCAGGCGGTAAACCTGGCCGTGGATATCGGTTACCCGCTGGTGGTACGTCCGTCCTACGTACTGGGCGGTCGGGCCATGGAAATCGTTTATGACGAGCAGGATCTGCGTCGTTACTTCAACGAAGCGGTGAGCGTGTCCAACGAATCGCCGGTACTGCTGGATCGTTTCCTGGATGATGCCACCGAGGTGGATATCGACGCGATCTGCGACGGCAAGGACGTGGTTATCGGCGGCATCATGGAGCACATCGAGCAGGCCGGCGTTCACTCCGGTGACTCCGGTTGCTCGCTGCCGCCCTACACCCTGAGCCAGTCCATTCAGGACGAGATGCGCGAACAGGTGCGCAAGCTGGCCCTGGAACTGGGCGTGGTGGGTCTGATGAACGTGCAGTTCGCGGTCAAGGGCAGCGACATTTACCTCATCGAGGTTAACCCCCGTGCCGCCCGTACCGTGCCCTTTGTGTCCAAGGCCACCGGCGTGCCCCTGGCCAAGGTGGCTGCCCGAGCCATGGCCGGCAAGTCTCTGGTTGAGCAGGGTGTGACCGAGGAAATTATTCCGCCTTATTACTCCGTCAAGGAAGTGGTGCTGCCGTTCAACAAGTTCCCCGGCGTTGACCCGCTGCTGGGTCCGGAAATGCGTTCCACCGGTGAAGTCATGGGCGTGGGTGAAACCTTCGCCGCCGCCTTTGGCAAGGCTCATCTGGGTGCTGGCAAGGCAGTGCCGAAGGAAGGCCGTGCCCTGCTGTCCGTGCGTCACAGCGACAAGCAGCGGGTGGTTGACCTGGCCGCCAGCCTGATTGAGGCCGGTTATCAGATTGACGCCACTCACGGCACCGCCGTGGTACTCGGTGAAGCCAACATCAACCCGCGTCTGGTGAACAAGGTTCACGAAGGTCGTCCTCATATTCTTGATCGCATCAAGAACAACGAGTACACCTATATCGTGAATACCGCCGAGGGTCGTCAGGCCATCGAGGACTCCCGTCAGCTGCGCCGCGGCGCCCTGGCGCAGAAGCTGTCCTACACCACCACCCTGAACGGGGCTTTTGCCACCGTCATGGCGATGGCGCACGACGCGACCGAGTCGGTGATTTCCGTACAGGAAATGCATGCCCGGGTGGCTGAAGGCAAATAAGCCATTCGTCCACACTACGGTTAAAAGGCGCCTCAGGGCGCCTTTTTAATAACTACAGTGTCTGAAGCCATGCTGATAGTTGGCCAAAGGAGCCATTTCCTGACGTGTTTTTGGCCCCTTCATGGTGGGTAAACGAGCAGGAAGCGGTATCAGCCAGAACTTGCCGCCACTATGCTGTATAAAAAACACTCAAATCTTTGTCGATAGTGTTTGACGCGCTCTCTCAACTGCCGTAGAGTACACCTCAGCAAGATTCTCAAGTCAGTGCAGCATCAGTACATTGTTGGTCCCTTTCGGTTCTTCAGTTTCCAGGCTTCCCTTATTTGATATTTATTGCGTCTTCGAGCATTTGCTCATTCATATGTTTAAAAAGGTAAGTACACATGGCTACTGGCACTGTAAAATGGTTCAACGAAGAGAAAGGTTTTGGTTTCATCACTCCGGCTGACGGCGGCAAAGATCTGTTTGCCCACTTCTCCGCGATTGTTGGCGACGGTTTCAAAACTCTGGCCGAAGGTCAGCAGGTATCCTACACCGCCACTCAAGGCGCCAAGGGTCCTCAGGCATCCGAGATCAAGGTGCTGTAATCGACTTACACCGTCGATTTTCTTAAAAAACCCGCTTCGGCGGGTTTTTTTGTATCGGCTGTTCAGCTTGCTGTTGGTGTCAGTTCGCCGCGCAGGCTTTGTCCCATCAGCGTTCTTATTTTGTCGGACGGCAGTGCTTTGCTCAGCAGGTAATGCAGTTTGGTCAGTGCCGCTTCCGTGGTCATGTCATAACCCGAAATGACCCCGGCGTCGGCCAAGGCCTTGCCGGTGGCGTAACCTTCCATGTTGACCGAGCCGCGCAAACACTGGGTGAGGTTGACGATGATCACACCCCGGGCTGAGGCCTCGGTGAGCAGGCTCAGCATGGCCTCGTTCTGGGGCGCATTGCCCACCCCGTAAGACAGCAGCAGCAGGGCCTTGACCGGCTGGCGCAGCAGATTGGCAATGACTTCGGCGCTGATCCCGGGATAAAGGGTGACCACGCCAATGGGTTGAGGCGTGATCGGGCTGACTGTCAGCGGCTTGCCACAGCCCTGGCTGAGGGTACCGGCGTCAAGGCTGATATGTATGCCGGCGTTAAGCAAGGGGGGGAAGTTGGGCGAGTCAAAGGCGTTGAAGCCGTCGGCATGCACCTTGCTGGCCCGGTTGCCCCGGTAGAGCCGGTTATTGAAAAACAGCCCGACCTCATGAATAGGGTACTCGGCGGCGATATAGAGGGCGTTAAGCAGGTTGTTGCGGCCGTCGGAGCGTAGCTCCACCAAGGGAATCTGGGAGCCGGTGACAATGACTGGCTTGTCCAGATCCTCAAGCATGAACGACAGCGCCGAGGCGGTAAAGGCCATGGTGTCGGTGCCGTGCAGCACCACGAAGCCGTCGTACTCATGGTAATGGGCACGAATGTCGTCGGCGATACGCTGCCAGTCGGCCGGGGTCATGTCCGATGAATCAATCAATGGATCATATTCACTGATGTGATAGGCCGGCATTTCCGGGCGGTGCAACTCAGGAGTCGCAGCCAGGCTGTTGGTCATAAAGCCCGCCAGGGGCACATAGCCCTTGGCGGATTTCTGCATTCCAATGGTCCCGCCGGTGTAGGCAATATAGATTTTTTTTCGGCTCACTTAAAACTCCTGGCATTCTACGCACAGCACATACTGGCCGCGAATGTCGTTAAAACGGGACAGGGTGTCCAGCTCTTTGCTCAGTTGTTCGCCAGCCGGACGCAGTACTTCAGGCAGGGTGCTTTGCAGCAGGGTGCCGGTATCAATGTTGGAGTCCAGTAGTTGCGACATCAGCAGTTCCTTAGGAGAGCGGGGCAATTGCACCGGCTTGATCCGGTATTCATTGATGCCGGCAAGTTCGGCAGCCCCGGCCAGGGCATCTTCCAGATAACCCAGCTCGTCCACCAGTCCGAGGGCCTGTGCATCGGTACCGGTCCACACATGTCCCTGCGCCGCCGCTTCAACCTGTTTCGGCTCCAGTTCACGCCCGTTGGCGACCAGCGTGACGAATTGATCGTAAGTGTGCTCTACGCCAAGCTGGATAAGCTCCTGTGCATGCTCGGGCAGGCCGGTGGTCAGCCCTGCTCCGACAAAGTCGGTGGTGCCCACACCATCGGTATTCAGCCCCAGTTTTTTCAGGGCATCTTCAAAGGTAAGAAACAGGCCAAACACACCAATGGAGCCGGTGAGGGTGGTGGGGGAGGCATAGATTCTATCGGCGTCGGCAGCAATCCAGTATCCGCCCGAGGCGGCCGTGCTGCCCATGGATACCACCAGCGGTTTGCCGCTTTCCTTGAAGCGCAGCAGAGCCGCACGAATTTGTTCGGCCGCAAAGGCGCTGCCGCCCGGGCTGTCGATGCGCAGCACCAGTGCATTCAGTTCGTTGTCTTTACGGGCACGGTCAATTAACTGGGAAAGCAGCTCGTCATTGATGGTATTGGGGGCCGGCTCGCCGCCCATGATCGCGCCGCTGGCAGTGATCAGGCCAATGGCCGGGGCCGTATTTTGCTCGGTGGGGCGGTGCGCCAGATAATGACTGACGCTCAGGCTCTGATAGGTGCCGGCACCATGATCCCAGCCCGCCACCTGGCCTATCTGCTTCAGCATGTCGTGGCGGCTGGCCAGCTTGTCTACCAGCCCCTGCTCCAGGGCATAGCGGGCCGGATCACCACCTACGGCACGAAAACGGCTCAGCAACAGTTCCTTGCCCGGGCTGATATGATCGGCGGGAATATCGCGCAAGGTGCTGACATTATCTTGGTAATGCTGCCACAGCTGGCCCAGCCAGCGCAGGGCATCTTCCCGGCTTTCAGCAGACATATCGTCCCGCAGATAGGGCTCTACAAAGGATTTGTAAGTGCCGACCCGGAACACATGGGGGGTGATATCAAAGCGTTCAAAGGCGGACTTGTAATGCAGCCGGTAGACCCCCAGCCCCTGAATGGTGACGGCACCGGCCGGGTTCAGCCAGATTTCATCGGCATGGGCGGCCAGATAATATTGCCCCTGGGTGTAATAGTCACCGATGGCATACACCGGCTTGCCCGATGTTTTAAAACTTTCCAGGGCGGCACCGATTTCATCCAGCTTGGTGAGGCTGGATTCACTCATGTTCTGCAGCTTTAGCACCACCGCCTTGATGCTGTTATCGTGACGGGCGGACGCCAGCGCACTTTTAATCTGCTCAAGGGTCAGCGGAGGTGGGGCGTCGTCACCGGCCAGCCACTTATTGACCAGCAGACGCGGGCTGCTGTGCAGATCCTGCTCCAGCACCGGGCCATTGATATCCAGGGTCAGGGCTGCGGTGGCAGGTAGGGCCGGAACCTCATCTTCACTGAAAAACAGAATAAACAGTGCAAACAGGCCGAGCAGAAAAAACAAATTAACAATCAGGGCGCGAAATACGCTCAGTACGCGTCCGAGCGTGCGAAATATCCACTTAATGGCAGACCACATAGCAGAGCCTTAAACAAGAGGGTCGAATCCGTCCATTATGGCGTCAGCATGTGCACAATGCTATGACCGGCTGTGGCATTCGAAGGTCGCTTCACGAAAAAAGCAAGTTAAACGCTTGTTTGAAAAATACGCCTGTATCTCCTAATTTGATGGTGTCGTTGTGTCATTGCCCGAGAGCCTTGTATGTCCGATTTTCCTCATTTGCTGGCCCCGCTGGATCTGGGCTTTACCACCCTGAAAAACCGGGTGATCATGGGCTCCATGCACACCGGACTGGAAGAGGCCCGGGGAGGTTTTGACAAGCTGACTGCGTTTTACCGGCAGCGTGCCGAGGGAGGAGTGGGGCTGATTATTACCGGTGGCATTGCTCCCAGTCTGCGTGGACGGCTTACTCCCAGCGGGGCCCAGTTAAGTTTTTTCTGGCAGAAACAACGTCACCGCAAGCTGACGCAGGCTGTGCATGAGGCCGGCGGTAAAATTGCGCTGCAAATACTGCATGCCGGTCGTTATGCTTTTCATCCGTTTGCCGAAGCCCCCACCGCCGGCAAGGCACCTATAGGCCGGTTTGACGCCCGTGCTATGAGCGGACGCCGTATTCGCCGCTGTATTACCGATTTTGCGCAGACCGCAGCACTGGCGCAGCAAGCCGGTTATGACGGTGTGGAGATTATGGGCTCGGAAGGGTATCTCATTAATCAGTTTTTGTGCCCGCGTACCAATAACAGAGACGATGACTGGGGGGGCAGCAGTGCTAACCGCCGGCGGCTGGCGCTGGAGATTGTGCGTGCCGTACGGGGACGAGTGGGGCAGCATTTCATTGTTATCTTCCGTTTGTCCATGCTCGATCTGGTGGAGCACGGCTCCACTCTGGAAGAAGTGATCACACTGGGGCTGGCGCTGGAGCAGGCCGGCGTCACACTCATTAACACCGGTATCGGCTGGCATGAGGCGCGTATTCCCACCATTGCCACCAGTGTACCGAGAGCCGCATTCAGCTGGATCACAGAGCGGGTAAAAAAAGAACTGAGCGTGCCGGTGGTGGCCACCAATCGCATCAATACGCCGGAGGTAGCGGAATCTATCCTGGCCTCGGGCCAGGCGGATCTGGTGTGTCTGGCCCGCCCCTTTCTGGCGGATGCCGGCTTTGTGGCCAAGGCAGAAGCCGGCACGCCGGAACGCATCAATACCTGCATTGCCTGTAATCAGGCCTGTCTGGATCAGGTATTCCAGGGGCAGCGGGCGACCTGTCTGGTCAATCCTTTTGCCTGTTATGAAACCGAACTGGTGAGCAGGCCCGCCGCCCGGCCCAAGTGGCTGGCTGTGGTCGGGGCCGGTCCGGCGGGACTGGCATTTGCCTGCACTGCTGCCGAACGGGGCCACAGGGTGACGCTGTTTGAGCAACGCCCGGAGATTGGTGGCCAGTTCAATTTTGCCCTTCGTATTCCCGGCAAGGCGGAATTTGCCGAGACCCTGCGTTATTTTCGTTATCGCCTGAATGCTGCGGGTGTCACGCTGAGACTGAACACGCAGGCGACCGTCGATATGCTGGCAGGCTTTGATGATGTGATCCTGGCATCGGGCGTGCGCCCGCGGATGCCGGACATTGACGGAATGGATCATCACAGTGTGGTGAGTTATTCCCGGGTTTTAAGCGGTGAGGTGACTCCCGGAGGCCGGGTTGCCATTATCGGTGCCGGTGGCATTGGTGTGGATATGGCACAGTTTCTGGTTGCTGCAGAGGAGCCGTTGCTGCAGGACTGGCTGGCTCAATGGGGAATTGACCGTGCGTATCAGGAGCCGGGAGCACTGATGTTACCTCACCTGCCCAAGGCGGCACGGCAGGTGTGGTTGCTGCAGCGTAAGCCGGGCGAGCCCGGACGGGGGCAGGGAAAAACGACCGGCTGGATACATAAAGCCGGGCTGCGCCAATATGGTGTGCACTTGTGGGGCGGGATACGTTATTCCCATATCGATGATGACGGCCTGCATATCAGACGCAATGGAGAGTCGGAGTGTCTGGCTGTGGATCATATTGTCCTGTGTGCTGGTCAGGAGTCTGAGCGGGGATTACTGGCAGTGCTGGAGCAGGCCGGTATGACCGTACATTTGATCGGCGGAGCTGAGGTCGCCGCAGAGCTGGATGCCCGTCGCGCCATACGCAGCGGCACCATGCTTGCGCTGAGGTTGTAGAAGGCTTTATGCCCGGGGCGCGGGCTGCTAAGGTAGCGCGGTCTCAAAACAGGAGAAAACAATGGACGCACAGGAACTGTTACTGAATCGCCACTCCAACCCCCGCCTGATTGAACCGGCCCCGGCCGGCGAACAGCTGGACATGCTGTTTCGTGCCGCCCTGCGCGCGCCGGATCATGCCGGCCTGACTCCCTGGGAATTTATTGTCTTTGAAGGCGAACAGCGCCGGGCTCTGGGTGATGTGCTTGCTGCTGCCGCCGCTGCTCAGGGAGAAACCGAAGATGCCATTAACAAGGCCCGGAATGCGCCGTTGCGGGCTCCGATGGTGATTACTGTGGTCGCCAAGGTAAAAGCGCACGACAAGGTGCCACGCCTGGAGCAGGAGCTGTCAGCGGGCTGTGCCCTGATGGCCATGCAGATGGCGGCTCAGAGCATGGGCTTCAACGGCATCTGGCGTACCGGCTGGTTTGCCTTTGATCGGGGTGTGCATCAGAGCCTGGGGCTGAATGAACAGGATCAAATCGTGGGCTTTTTATACCTTGGCACGCCTGAAGTCGAAGTACGCCGTCTGCCCGAGCGGGATCCGGCGCAGTTTGTACGTTATTTCGGCCGCTAAGCAAAAGGGATAAAGGCCATGTTACTTTAATGGCCTTTATCCTTCTTTTTATCCCCCTCTGCTTTCCAGTTCCAGCAGCGCCTGGGGCGTGTTCAGGTTGTCAAACGCGTCAGCCTCATCACTGAAATCTACCGTTATCAAGCGGTGGCGCTCATACCACAGCTGCAGCTTGCGATCCCCGCCATCCAGATAGTTGCATAACGAGGGCAGCAATGACTGATGAATAAGGGCTGTGGCGGTATGCAGCCGGGCGCCATCATCCACTACGGCGATATCATCGTGTCGGTGCACGGCGGCACACAGGCGGGCGGCCAGGTCGTCCGGCACCAGCGGGCTGTCGCAGGGCACAAATAATACCCATTCACTGGGAGCGTGGTTCAGTCCGGCCTGAAACCCGGCCAGTGGCCCGGCAAAATGATAGTCATCGTCGGGAATAACGGGAGCCAGGCCCCGGTAATGTTCCAGGTTACGGTTGGCGTTAATCAGCACCTGTCCCACCTGGGGTGTCAGCCGCCCGAGCAGGTGGCTGACCAGTGGCTGGCCCCACAGGGGCAGAAGCCCCTTGTCGGCACCCTGCATGCGCAGGCCTCGGCCACCAGCCAGGATCACGGCAGTAATATGTCGGGGATCGAGCATTATCCATTCCAGTTAAATGATTTTATTATGAATTTTAACCTGCCAGAGTATAAATCGTGAGTATCAGAGTCACACTACCGGGACATTTTAATGACTTGAGCCCCGGCATTATCACTTTTACCATGAGTGGCTTGTCATCAATAAGGTATAACAATAATGAGCACTCCCTCTGTTGCCGATGATCCCTTTTACGGGCGTCCTTTTGTTTCTGCTATGGCTGTCATGGCATTGCTGCTGGCGGCGGCCAATCTGCGTGGTGGTCTGGTGGTGGTCGGCCCGCTGGTGGAGCAAATCCGGGCCGGCCTGAACATCAGTGCCGGTGCCTTCAGTCTGCTGACCACCTTGCCCCTTATCTGTTTTGGCATTATTTCCTTGTGTGTGCCGGCGCTGTCCCGGCGCTGGGCACCTCAGACACTGGCCATCGGCGGTTTGCTGCTCATCAGCCTGGGTGTCATGCTGCGGCTGGTAGACAGCTTCGTGGTGGTCCTGCTGGGCACCTTGTTTCTGGGGGCAGCGATTGCCCTGCTTAATGTATTGATCCCGGGGCTGGTCAAGGCATTCTTTCCGCGCCGGGTCGGATTGATGACCGGCCTGTATTCCGTCACGCTCAGCATGGGTGCCGGCCTGGGGGTGTATCTGGCGGTGCCATTGCTGGAGCGGTTCGGTCACTGGCATTATCCGGTGGCGCTGTGGGCATTGCTGCCGGTTATTTGCGCGCTGTTCTGGCTGCCGATGCTCAGGGTAAAAGGAGTTGGGCGGCCGGCCCACCCGGTTAAAGTGAGCCTGTGGCGGGATAAAATGGCCTGGGCCATTACTTTTTACATGGGGCTACAGTCATTTTATTTTTATTCCATGGCCACCTGGCTGCCTAAAATTCTGCTGGAGAGCGGACTGGACGCCAACGAGGCGGGAACGGCCACCGCGTTGATCAATCTGGTGAGCATTCCGTTTAACTTTCTGGTGCCGATCATGGCGGCGCGACTGGCCAGCCAGCACCGTCTGGTGCTGGGTGTTTTTCTTGCCTCTTTTCTGGGTGTCGCCGGACTTTGGTGGCAACCGGCCGCAGCTCCTCTGCTTTGGGCCTCGCTGATCGGGGTGGGCTGTGGCGGCTCCCTCAGCCTGGCATTGTCATTTTTCGTATTGCGGGCGACGAATACCGCACAGGCCACGGCGCTTTCGGCCATGGCTCAGAGCATTGGTTATCTGCTGGCGGCCGCCGGGCCAGCAGTCCTTGGCCTCATGCGGGACTGGGAAGGTGCCTGGCAAACGGCCTTGATATTGATGCTGGCACTGCAGCTGTTGCAACTCGGATGTGGGTGGTTTGCTGCCCGGCCGGTGAAGGTGGTGCCGGATCAGGACAAATAATGCGCTTTGTTGTTAACCGGCTAGACTTTTCCGGATAACAAAGGAGCACACGATGAAAATGGTTTCCCTGGTATTGCCACTGCTGTGGCTGACGCCGTCGCTGCCGGTACTGGCAGCAGAGCCGCCGCTGCAACTGGCGGCAGAATATGCCCCGCATCATCATCCGGCTGAGTATCTGGTCAGTGAAAAGCTTGATGGGGTGCGGGCATGGTGGAATGGCCGTGAGCTGATATCCCGCAGTGGCCATGTCTTTGCGGTGCCGGACTGGTTTGTGGCGGACTTTCCCGGTACTCCTCTGGACGGTGAGCTCTGGCTGGGGCGGGGCCGGTTTGCCGAGCTGTCGGCGGCGGTGCGCCGTTATCAGCCGGTTGAGCGGGAATGGCGTGATATCCGTTTTATGGTGTTTGACCTGCCTGCCAGCACATTGCCTTTTGAGCAGCGCGCGGCCTTGCTCGAGCAACAGCTGGCGGCACTGAAGGTGCCCTGGCTGCAATGGGTGGAACAACACCGGGTGGCGGATGCTGCGGCGCTGGCCATCCTGCTCGAACAGGTGACGGAGCAGGGTGGAGAAGGCCTGATGTTACGCCACCGCACCAGCAGCTATCAGTCCGGACGAAACCAGGACTTGCTTAAGCTCAAGCAATTCCAGGATGCCGAAGCCACCGTGCTGGCGCACTTGCCGGGGCAGGGGAAATATGCCGGTATGATGGGCGCCTTGCTGGTAGAAACAGACGATGGGCGTCGTTTTAAACTGGGCACCGGTTTCAGCGATGAACAACGGCGCAATCCGCCGCCCCCGGGTTCGCAGGTAACGTACCGTTATCGCGGTGAAACGGCGACCGGTCTGCCCCGGTTTGCCAGCTTCTGGCGGGTACGTGCCGATGCGCCCTGACACTGGAGTAAGCGAGGGCAGCGGAGTAAGGTGGGGGCAGGTAGATGAATGAGGAGTCCGGTTTTGTGTTTGATTGCCCTTGACTGGCAACCCGCCAGCGGCCGCTTGCTGGTTTTGGCCAACCGGGATGAATTTTACGCCCGTCCCACGGCGGCCGCCGGCTGGTGGCCGGTGCAGCCCGGGCTCTGGGCCGGGCGGGATCTGCAAGCTGGAGGTACCTGGCTGGGTATTACCCTGCTCGGGCGTTTTGCGGCACTGACCAATGTGCGTCAGGGAGCACCACAAACCGGACGGCGTAGCCGGGGAGAGCTGGTGACCGGTTTTCTGACTGGTAAGCAGTCTCCCGCTGGTTATCTGCAGCAGGTGCTGGCCAGGGGAGAGGATTATGCCGGTTTTAACCTGCTGGTAGGGGATCTGCTCAGCAGTGAGCTGTATTACGGTGGCAACCGTCCCGGCGGTGAGCCGCGTGTGCTGAGCGCCGGTGTGCACGGCCTCTCCAATGCCGTGCTGAATACCCCCTGGCCCAAGACCGAGCAGCTCAAACACGGGCTGGCCAGGTTTGCTGCCCTTGATGACGGTACCGCACTGGCCTTGCTGAGCGATACCTCGCCGGTGCCGGATCATGCCCTTCCCCGCACCGGTGTCAGCCTGGCGCTGGAGCGCCGGCTGTCGCCTGTATTTATTTCCGGTGATGATTACGGCACCCGGGCTCAGACGGTGTTGCGCATTGAACAGGGACAGGTACGTGTGCTGGAGCAGAGCCGTGGACGGCAAGGGCGATTACTCGGTATCCGGCAGGCCGGGTGGCGGTTGCGGGAAAGGGAATGTGCTGTTCATGATTAATCGGAGGCAGGAAGTGCTTCCCGGTGAGGGGGAGTCATGCCGGGGGAGCGGCATGACTCCACCCGGCGCGTAGGTATCAGTCTCCGGTCAGGACCGGCGCAGGCTGATAGCGGGTGAACAGCCGGTAGCAGACGAAGGCACCAAGGAAGGTGACCGGAGCCGACCAGGCGGCAAAGGGTTCACCTGCTTCCATGCAGGCCACGCCCAGGCCGGCCGCCACCAGCCAGGCACTGATGCCGGCCTTGTGCAGACGCGGCGCACTTTCTTCATGACACAGCGGATGGGGCTCAAAGCGAATATGGCTGAGGGCCAGTCCGACCCAGGCCACTACCAGAATGCCCTGATAGGCCAGTGCCTGCAGAATGAAAGAGAACACGTCGGTCAGCATCAGCAGATAGACAATAGCGCCCACCAGTACTCCGCAAGCCAGCTTGGGCAGCCGCAGGCCACTGGCCTTTTCCACAAAGCTCTGCAGATTTACCGTGGCCAGGTAGAAGTTGGCGGTATTTATCCGGGTCTGGCTGACCCACACAAAGGCCAGGCCCCAGAAGCCCATCAGCTTGAGCAGCGCCAGCACCACGGACACCTCGGTCACCGGACCGTCGGTGGGAATGCTGGCGGCCAGAAAGATGCCGGCCATGCCGTTAAGTACAAAGGTGAACAGGTAAAACGGCAGCCCGAAGTTGATGGTGGCATGGTAGCCGCTGTCTTCTTTGCGGCCCAGGCGGGCATAATCGTAGGTGTACATCATCAGGATCCACACCCCCATAAAGGTGGTGAAGCAGCGCCACCAGCCGTCGGCGGGGGCGCCACCTTCCGGCCCGAGTTCCAGCCAGGCGTGGCTGTAGCCATATTCGTTCAGCGCCATCAGCACGGCGGCGGCCAGGCCAATCAGATAAAAGGGCAGTAACAGGCCGTTGAGCTTGTCCAGCCACCGTTGCACGCTGCCCAACACCAGCGGCACGCTGTACAGCACCACCAGCAGGTAGGCCTGATTCAGGCTGAGGGAGGGAAAGTATCCCTGAATGGCCACGGCGATCACCGAGCCTTCAAATACCCCGTAGTAGAGTGCGGTGGCGAAAAAAATCAGCGTGGCCAGGGCAGCCCCCGAGCGCCCCAGCAGGGTCTGGGAGAACAGCCCCACTGACAGGCCGGTGCTGATGGCATGGCGTACCAGCACGCCGTTAATCAGGGCATAACAGAAGGCGGACAGCGCCAGCCCCGCCAGGGTATTCAGGGTACCGTAGTTGATGGCCAGGGTAGCCGCGACCACCAGCCAGAACATGGCACTGCACACTGACCACCAGGCCATGGTCAGGCCAAAGCGGGGCATGCGTGCTGAAGAAGGGACTGGACTGCGGGTAAAGTCGGGATCCGGACTGGACAGGTTTGCCATGGTGAAGCTCCTTTTCGTGGCTGTTTGGGTTTAACGTTTGTTAACACCTTGTTATTAGTGCGCAGCTTAAAAGAAACCGTTAGTCACATACTTGCACCAAGGTGCCCCCGTTTTTGTGTTTCCGTGCACCAGAGAGCCGGTACTGTCGCCGCCATTCTCTGGTGTCGTGATGGCGCGGTGACGGTATGGTTGCGCTGTCAGGCAAAAGCTGGTGCGCCCAGCGTCAATTCGGGTGGGGATTGTCACTTTTATACTGGCGCTGTAAACGAGTTGTAACTGCTTGTTAACGACCCAGTTCAGCCAGTCATAAAACGGAAGGTAGACAATGGCCACACATGTAGATCCAATCACCCTGGCGGTGGTGCGCGGAGCGCTTGAAACCACCCAGCGGGAAATGACCCTCACTCTGGAAAAAACCGGCCGCTCCAGCGTGTTCAACCTGGCCCATGATTACAGTAACGCCCTGTTCGATCATTTTCCCGAGATGATCCTGCAAGGTCAGGATATCCCCATTCACCTGGGCTCACTGATCCCGGCGATGAAGGCGGTCGCCGAGCATTTTGGTGACGACATTCACGAAGGTGATGTCATCTATCACAACGACCCGGCGTACAAGGGCAGCCATATTCTTGACTGCTGTATGTATAAACCTGTGTTTTATCAGGGCGAGCTGGTGTTCTGGACGGTGTGTAAGGGCCACCTGACCGACATCGGCGGCCCTGTGCCCGCCGGCTACAACCCGGATGCCAAGGAAATTTACGCCGAGGGGCTGCGTATCCCTCCGGTGAAGCTGTGGGAAAAAGGCAAGCGCCGGGATGATGTGATCAACCTGCTGCTGACCAACATGCGCGCCCGTCGGGATCAGGAAGGTGATATCAACGCCCAGTTCGGTGCCTGTCGGGTGGGTGAGCGCAACCTGATGGCGCTGCTCGACAAGTACGGGGTGGCCACGGTGCAGGCCTGTATCGCCGAGCTGAAGGACATGGCCGATCGCCAGATGCGCACCCTGGTGCGAGAGGTACCGGACGGTGTTTACCGGGGCAGCGCCGTGCTGGAAGATGCTGGCCATGGCTTTGGTGAGATGGAGATCACCAGCACTATTACGGTGAGCGGAGATCAATTGCATATCGAAGTACAAAGCCCGCCTCAGATCCCTTACTTTATCAACTCCTACGAGGGCAACTCGCTCTCCGGTGTTTATCTGGGACTGATGATGTTTGCCCAGCTGCCACCGCCTTACAACGAGGGTTTGTACCGTTGTGTCACCGTGGATCTGGGAGCCAAAGGCACCTTGTGTAATGCGGTGGAACCGGCACCTCACGTGAACTGTACCACCACCCCGATGGAAACCCTGACCGATGCGGTTCGTATGGCGTTGGAGCAGGCGGCACCCGAGCGGGTGACGGCATCCTGGGGTCATGCCAGTGGCATTAATATTGCCGGTATTGATCCGCGCAGTGGCGAGCAATACGTCACCATGGTACTGGCCTCCATTATCTCTGGTGCCGGTGCCACTCAGGTGATGGACGGCTGGCATGCGGTGGGGCCGCTGTGCTGCTTTGGGGCGCTCAGCTCCGGCGATATTGAACTGCTGGAATACTCCTATCCCATCATTATTCACCGTTACGGGCTGGAGCAGGACAGCGGCGGGGCTGGTAAGTACCGGGGCGGTTCAGGCACCGCCTGGGAAGTGGAGCCCAGAGGTCACGACATGCAGGTGATCGCCTTTGGTGAAGGCCGGCAAATTCCTACCATGGGTGCGGCGGGAGCCGAAAACCGGCTGCTGGAGCCCAAGCTCGGCAAGCTGGTGGTTTCCCGGCCCGGTGACCAGCAGGTACACAAGCACAACACCATGCTCACCATCAAACCCGGCGAACGGGTCACCAACATCAATCCGGGTGGCGGCGGTTATGGCCCGGCCTTTGAGCGGGACCCGAATGCGGTACTGGAAGACGTGCGCAACGGCCTGGTATCGCGGGAAGCGGCTGAGCTGGAATATGGCGTGGCGCTTAACCCCGACTGTCTGAGTGTGAACTGGGCGGACACCGAGCGCCTGCGTGGCTGAACTCATTAACTGGTAAGGAAACTGATTATGCGTAGCAAATATCGTCTGGGCGTGGATGCCGGCGGCACTTTTACCGACTTTGTACTGGCAGAAAATGACGGCCGCATTCGTGTGTTCAAGAGCCCGTCCACCCCGGAAGACGGCACCATTGCCATTCGCCATGGCCTGGGACAGATTGCCGAAGCCCTTAACAAGCCGGTGAGCCAGATAGTGCAGGAGTGCGATCTGTGCATCAACGGTACCACGGTGGCGCTGAACGCCCTGATTGAGAAAAAAGGGGTCAAGGTGGGCCTGCTGTGCAGCAGTGGCCATGAAGACAGTATCGAGATCCGCCTGGGCCACAAGGAAGAGGGATACCGTTATGAAGCGGATTTCCCGCCGGCTCATATGATAGTGCCACGGCATTTGCGCCGGGGTATCGGCGGCCGTTTCCTGGCCGATGGCACCGAGCACTCTCCGCTGGATGAGCAGCAGATCCGCGAGGCGATTGCCTATTTCAAGGAACAGGAAGTGGAGAGTGTGGCCATTTCCTTTGTCTGGGCGGTGCGCAATCCGGCCCATGAGCGTCGTGCCAAGGAGCTGGTAGAAGAGCTGCTGCCCGGGGTGTTCGTCTGCACCGGCAGTGAGGTCTATCCGCAGATCCGGGAATACACCCGTACTTCCACCACTATCGTTAATGCCTACCTGAGTCCGGTCATGCGCCGTTATGTGGAACGTATTGACGACTACTTCAAGAGTCTGGGGGCCCGTTATCCGGTGCGTTACTTCCAGTCCAACGGTGGTCTGGCCATTGGTGAGGCCATGCAAGGGCGGGCGGTGAATGCCATCAACTCGGGGCCGGCTTCGGCACCCCAGGCGGGACTCTATGTCGCGCAGCCTTTCGGCATTGAAAACGTGATCACCGTGGACATGGGGGGCACCTCGTTCGATATTACCCTCACCAAGGACAGTCATACCAACCTGAGCAAGGATATCGACTTCCTGCGTTACCGTATCGGCGTGCCCATGATCCAGGTGGAAACCCTGGGGGCCGGTGGTGGTTCCATCTGTCAGGTGGATGAATATGGCATGTTGCAGGTGGGCCCGGAGAGCGCCGGTGCCACGCCCGGTCCGGTGTGCTACGGCAAGGGCGGTACCCGCCCGACGGTAACCGATGCCAACCTGGTGCTGGGTTATCTGAACCCGGATGCCGTACTGGGCGGCACCATCCGGCTGAACCGGGAAGCAGCCTGGCAGGCGGTGAAAAAACATGTGGCCGATCCGCTCGGCATCAGTGTGGAAAAGGCCGCCTACGGCATCAGCACTATTGTTAACCTCAACATGGTTAACGGTATCCGCAGAGTGTCCATCGAACGGGGCTATGATCCGCGTGACTTCGCTCTGGTGTGCGCCGGCGGTGCCGCCGGTATGCACATTACTGCACTGGCCGAGGAGATCGGCAGCCGTACCGTGCTGGTGCCCAAGGTCGCCTCGGTATTCTGTGCCTTCGGTCAGATTATTTCAGATGTGCGCTACAACTATCTGGCTTCGGAGCCCATGCCTATCCACCGGGAGGCGGATCTGTCCACCCTCAACGGCCGTTTTCATGATCTGGAGCGCCAGGGCACCGAACACCTGCTGGCTGACGGCTTCCAGCTCGGTGATATCAGCCTGAGCCGCAGTGTGGAAATGCGCTATCAGGGCCAGATCCACGAGTGTCCGGTGGAGATCCCCGGTGGCGAGATCACCCCGGAAACGGTAGAGACCATGCTGGAGGCCTTCCACCGTCGCCACGAGGAGCTGTATACCTACAGCGAGCCGGGTAACCCGGTAGAGCTGGTAAACATCGAATCGACTCTGACCGGGCGGGTGAGCAAGCCACCGGTGCAGCAGCTTGCTGCCGCGGGCAAGACCCTGCCTGATGCCCTGATTGGCCACCGGCCCATGCTGTTCGATACTGAAGGCCACTGGATTGAAACCGGCGTGTACAGTGGTGAGCGGCTGGACGTAGGGCTGGAAATCATGGGCCCGGCGGTGGTGGAAGAGCCCACCACCAATATTGTGGTGCGTCCGGGCTGGTGCCTGGTGCTGGAGTCCAATAACTGTTACCGCTTGACCCGCATGAGCTAGGCTTATTCCTTAGTCACATGGGTCTTGTGATTGCCGCCGGTCCGGGTTTACCATGGGCCGGCGGTTTTTTGACCGGACCAGACGCAATGGACTTGCCAAGGAGCGATCATGCATTCATGCCATCTGACCAACCTGCTGCCGGTACAGGAGCGGCAGGATTACTGGCGTGGGGTGATAGGAAACACCTATTTTGATTTGGCCCTGCGCTTTACCGAGCAGCAGCATTTTTACGGCCAGCTGTGGCGTTGGGATGTAGCCCCCTTCGGCATTTCCTTTCTCAGTACCTCGCCCACCTGTTACCGCCGGCTCAAGCAGCATATTAACCAGCATGAAGACCATCATTTTCTGATCACCATTCCCGAAAGACACGAAGTGCACTTCAGCCAGGAGCGGCGTAGTGTTCGCTGCCGGCCTGGCGGATTTATTCTGGAACGCAGTGACAAGCCGTATGAATTTGAATACGGCCGGGACAACAGCTTATGGGTTGTTCGGGTACCCGGCTCGCTGTTGCGGGCCCGGCTGCGGCTGCCCGAGCGTTATCTGTTCAGTGAATTTGATCGCAGCCAGGGTTTGGGGGCGGTGTTTTTCGACTATTTTCGCAGCATTACCAACCAGGTAGCCTATCTGGATGATCGGCAGGCGGCGGTGCTGATGCGCCAGTTGATCGAACTGTTCGCCCTGGCGGTGGAAGGGGATCCCCGCGCTATTTCCAGTGATGACAGCAGTCTGCGCCAGGTGCATCTGCATCGGGTAGAGCAGTACATTCGTGAGCACATGCGCGAGCCCGGGTTAAACCCCGAGCAAGTAGCCGCCGCCTGTGGTATTTCCACCCGTTATCTGCACAAGTTGTTTCAGGGGCAGGAATTCAGCGTTAGTCAGTGGATCCGTGAAATGCGCCTGCAGGGTGCCGAGGCGGAGATCCACGCCGCCGGCCCTGGCCGCACTCTGGCCGATATCGCCTACAAGTGGGGTTTTAACGATCAGGCCCACTTCTGCCGTTGCTTTAAGGCCCGCTTCGGCATGACCCCCAGGGCGGCCCGGCGAGGCTAGTACGATCTCGCTGTCCATTGCCTTGACCAAGGGCTGGAGTGGTACATTAGGCCATCAGAGGTGTACCTAATACACGCATTGTACGTGATCGGTGCTGGCGGATGTATCCTGAGTGCATGAGCCTGGTTCCGGCGCTATGCTAAACAAGGCTGGCGTGTTTTTTCAGGCATTCTGCATCGACCAGCACTGGCATTTGGCCAGCCGCGCAGGTAACCAACATGTTCTTATCAGGCCCCAATCCATCGCGCGAGCAGTCACCTGTTGAAGAACTGGCAAACAGTATCAGTCATGCTCTGGCGCTCGCCGCTATGGTGTTGGGCACTCCCTGGCTGATTATAAACAAGGTGCGTTACGGCAGTGTGGCCGATGTGGTGGGCGCCAGTGTCTTTGCCTCTACGGCCATGTTGCTGTATTTCTCCTCGGCGCTTTATCACTTGCTGCCTCCGGGCGGAGTTAAGCGGATGTGCCGGCGTATTGAGCATGCTGCAATTTTTCTGCTTATCGCCGGTACCTACACTCCGTTTACCCTGGGGGTGCTGCGGGGCACCAGGGGCTGGCTCCTGTTCGGAGTAATCTGGGGGATGGCGGCTGCCGGTATTGTGCTGAATATGATGGCAAAACGCCCTCATCCAGTGGTAGCCACCGGTCTTTATCTGGTAATGGGATGGTTGATTGTGCTGGCCGCCAGGCCGTTGTTGTCAGCCCTGTCTGCACCGGGTCTATTTTGGCTTGCGGGCGGCGGTCTGTTCTACACCCTGGGCGTGGTGTTTTTTGCCACTGATGCCAGGCTGCGCTTTGGCCATTTCATCTGGCACCTCTTTGTGATGGGGGGCACCCTGTGCCATTACTTTGCGATCCTGTGGTATGCGAGCTGAGCATGACCGGCAATCCATCACCATGGCGGACGAGCCACGCCCCTGGCGGGGAGCCCCGTTATGAAGGTTGATTTGAAAGTATCCTCCAATACAACTCGGTTGCCCAAAGTACTGGTCGATCGGCTAACAAATCCCTTTGCTCGTTTTGTTCAGGTTGAGACAACCGCCGGGGCCATGTTGCTGCTGTTCACCCTGGCCGCGTTGGTGATTTCCAATTCGCCCTGGGCCGCTTCTTTTGAGCATTTTTGGGAGTTGCCGGTCGGCTTGACCGTCGGACCGGTTGCACTTGTTCGCTCCCTGCGTGAGTGGATTAACGATGGCCTGATGACGCTGTTCTTTTTTCTGGTGGCACTGGAGCTCAAGCGCGAGTGGGTGTTGGGAGAATTGAGCCGGCCACGAGTGGCGGCCTTGTCGGTCGCTGCCGCCTTGGGGGGGATGCTAGTGCCGGCGATTATCTATCTGTTTTTTCAATATGCCCAGCCCGGCCAGCCGGGCTGGGGCACCGTGATGGCGACCGATACGGCGTTTGTGATCGGTTGTCTGGCCCTGCTGGGCTCGCGTATTCCTCAAAGCTTGCGCATGTTTCTTCTGTCGTTGGCGATTGTGGACGATATTGGCGCCATTCTGGTGGTGGCCATCGGCTACAGCAGTGACATCGACTGGCTGCTGCTGGCCTTGGCCGGGCTGGGCCTGGTGGTGATCGGGTGCATGTCGAGACTCGGTATTCGCGGTTTTCCGCTTTATGTTCTGATGGGCGGGCTTATCTGGTTCGTGGTGGATGCCTCGGGGGTACATGCCACCATTACCGGGGTCATACTTGGCCTGATGACGCCCGCTCGTCGTTGGGTTAGCGACACGCGTTTGTACGCGATTCTGAGCCAGGTGGTGGCGCATCCCTCTGACAGCGAAGGCAGTGGGGGCGGACACACCAAGGACAGGGAGACCCTGAAGATGGCAGAAATGGCCGCTCGTGAAACCCTGTCGCCGGTAGAGCGGCTGGAAATGGCACTGCACCCTTGGGTGGGGTTTGTCATCATGCCCCTGTTTGCTTTTGCCAATGCCGGGCTGGCACTGTCCTTAAACCACCTAGGGGGGCCGGTGACACTGGCGGTGTTTATGGGGTTTGTGCTCGGCAAACCGACAGGAGTTTTGCTGTTCAGCTGGCTGGCGTTGCGGTTGCGCATTGCGATTTTGCCCCCCGGGCTCAGCTGGCCTCTGCTGGCTGGTGGAGGCTTGCTTGCCGGTATCGGTTTTACCATGGCGTTGTTCATCGCCGACATGGCGTTCGATCAGAGTCTGATCGACAGCGCCAAGCTGGGGATTTTTCTTGCTTCCGTGTGTTCGGCACTGGCGGGGCTGGCAGTGTTACGCTGGTGGCCAGCCCGGATTTAAATTTCTACCTTACATTCACATTACAGCGGTTTGCGAAAGCCAGAAGAGGCCAACCGTCATGTTCATGGCGACAGGTATGGAGCGTCGCTGCCGATATGGCCCAGCAGAGCAGCCAGATCGTTATGAATGTAACGCTCGTCCACGCAGCGGGCGAGGTGCTCGTTCACAAAGTGCACGAAGTTGGCGGCGGGGTAGGGCAGGCGACGGTTACCGTGGCACACCAGATACCAGTAACTGCCAAGGGGAAACTCGGTCAGCACCGGGCGGCCCAGCCGGTGTTCGCCTTCCGCCAGGGTGTGTTCGGACAGCACTGCCAGCCCCAGACCCTGCTCCACACTCATGCGAATGACTTCATTGCTCTCTATCTGCATCACCCGTTTCAGTTGCAGGTTGCGGCTGCGTAGCCATTCTTCGAATACCAGCCGGGTAGCACTGCCCGGCTCCCGTAGCAAAAAGCGCTCGTTGAGCAGTTCGGCAAAATTCACCGGTGGTTTCTTTACCGCCCAGTGATCCGGCGGCGTGATCATCACCAGCGGATTATGAATAAAACGGCCACTCAGGGTGTGCTCACCGGTGGGAGGATGGCTGAATAAATAAACATCGTCCTGCTGGTGGCGATGGCGTTCCAGAATATAGCCCCGGTTGCCGACACTGATGGAGACTTCCACCCCCGGAAACTGGCGGTTAAAGGGCCCCAGCAGGCGGGGCAAAATGTATTTGGCAGTGGTGACCACGCCAATGCTGAAGCTGCCCCGGGTGCCCTGGCGGGCGTCTTTCAGAAAGCCACCAAAGTCATCAAAGCGGGACAGGGCATCGAAGGCGGCGTGATAGAGCTCTGTGCCGATAAAGGTGGGCTTCATCTGGCTGTCCAGCAGTGGTTCACCCACTGCCTCAGCCAGCCGCTTGAGCTGTTGTGACACCGTGGGCTGGGTCAGATGCAGCTGGGCAGCGGCCCGGGATACCGAGCCCAGCCGCACCACAGCCACGTATACCTGTAGCAGGCGAAAGGTCAGGTGACGCACATTCATTGATGATTATCTATATATAGGTCAGTTAACATTTATTGGTAACTATAGCGCTGCCGGCGCACAATGTCCCCACTTGTCAAACCCGGTTTCGGCCGGCACTCGCTTACAGTCCGTTTTCCTTCCTGCCGGCAGACTTTGCGCTCTGCCGCAGGTCCGGCTGTGCGTGTGGCTAATCAAACAGAAGAGGAATGAATATGCCGGATATAGTGGTGGCGTTTTTTGCGCTGGGGGTTGTGGCGGGGCTGGCCCGCTCGGATCTGAAGGTGCCCAAGGCGGCTTACGATACCCTGGGCATTTTGCTGATGCTCACCATCGGTTTTAAGGGCGGTCTGGCGTTGCATGGCAATCTGCACTGGCAGCTGGTACCAGAGCTACTGGCGGTGGCCTCACTGGGGGTATTGATACCACTGCTGTCTTACCCGCTGGCACGCCGGTTGCTGCGCCTGGATCAGGCCAACAGCGCCAGTCTGGCTGCTCATTATGGGTCGGTGAGTGCCGGCACCTTTGCGGTCGCGCTGGCCTATGCTCAGACCCTGCAACTGGAAATCGCCCCGGAAACCACCCTTTATCTGGTACTGCTGGAATTGCCTGCCATTATCGTGGCTATCTCTCTGTACAAGCGGCTGGCGGGGCAGGGCGGCGCCAGCCGCAGTAGCAGCGTCTGGCATGAGGCGCTCACCAGCCGGGGTGTGGTATTGCTCACCGGCGGTGTGCTGATTGGTTACTTTTACGGTCCGGAGCGGGCGGCACCGGTGAGCGAGTTGTTTATTCATGCTTTCAAGGCGCTGCTGGCGCTGTTTTTGCTGGAAATGGGCCTGTGTGCTGCCAAGGCACTGACCCCCGTGCCCTGGAAGCGCTGGCCGGTGATGCTGTTTGCTCTGGTAGCGCCCCTGGCTTTGGCCTGCCTGGGCGCGCTGGCGGCCACGGTGCTCAACCTGCCGGCGGGCAGTGCCCTTATTCTGGTGGCACTGGTGGCCAGTGCCTCTTACATCGCAGCGCCGGCCGCCATCGGGGCTTCCATTGAAAAGGCCGATATCGGCCTGGCGATGCTGGCATCGCTGGCGGTGACCTTTCCTTTTAATGTGCTGGTGGGCATACCGCTTTACGCTCGCTGGTTGGCGGCTTAGGCAGCTTATCACGTGAAACCCCGCTGCCGCTTCGTTTAACTTGCTGAGTGGTTACCAAGTATTAACTGGCGACTCGTTGTTTTGCAGGGAGGACAAAGGGTAACTGCTTCGCTGTGTCCTTCGTGCCAAGGATGGCGCGACGGAGCCTACAGGGATGTATTCACGGCGTGTCGGAGAAGCAGTGTGCTTTGTCCGACGGTGCAGGGGCTTTCAATTACCTCCTGATCAAATAAAAAGCGGACCTTAAAGGTCCGCTTTTTGCTGTCCGCAGTGGCTTACACTAGCTCGCGGTTTTCCTTTTTGGCGGCGATCACGTCTTTCCATACGCCGCGGCAAATCTTGATCAGCACCCAGAGGGTGAGGGCGGGCCAGATCAGAATGTAGGCCCCCAGGGTCAGTTCGGTCATCTCAGGACTCCTTGGCAAGGTGAGTGGGTTGGACGGCAGCCGGGCCGGCATGCTCGGAACAGTCGTCGTAGTTGTCCACGCGCTGTTTAATCAGTTCAAAGTCAAACTTCTGGTTATCCAGCAGGCTCACCACCACACACACCAGGGTGCTGACGCCATAGGCCACCAGAGAAGACAGCAGCACGGTATATTCCCGCAAGAAGCCGGTGGAGAAATACATCAGCGCCAGACCGGAGATAATGCCGGCAATAAATCCAATGTGGCGGCCAAGGAAACCAAATGCCATCAGGCCGATGACCACACCACCGCCGATGCTGGCCAGCAGTTCAAACATCATGGCAACGGCACCGGTCATTTCCAGTAATTCAAAGCGGGCCACGCAGAACATGATCAGGGCGGCAATCACCGAGGAGGTAAAGGCAAGATTGGTCACCCGGTTCCAGAAGCAGCTGGCGATCACCGGGAACACAATGGCTCCCCAGAGCGCACCCACAAACACCAGCATCACCAGAATATCGAGGGAGAAGCTGGCAAAGATAATGCCCAGCATGGTGGCCACTACCATGGTCAACCGGCCGATAAACAGCATGCGTTTGGGGCAGGCCTTGCCCTTGGCAATGTTCTTGCCATACACGTCGGCCATGATGATGGCGGACAGGGCAGACAGATCCGAGTCGGCGGTGGACGACAGCGAGCCAATCACCAGAATAAAGAACAGACCAATAAACACCGGCGGCAGATAGCTGGACACCATTTGTGGGATCAGGTTGTTCATATCCCCGTCCAGCGGCTCAACACCGTTGCTCAGCGCCATCAGGCCAATCATGCCCAAGCCAATCACGATGGCCCCGTAACCCAGGGTAGCGGTCAGGAAGGTGGGTTTGATGTGTTTTTCGTTCACGGCAAACAAGCGCTGGGAAATGGTCTGGTTACCAATGGCATAGGCCAGCACTGCGACAAAGTAGGGTGCACCTTGGTGCAGAATGGCGTCGGTAGAGAACAGGTTGGCCTGTTCGGCGGTCAGATTGTCAAACCCGTTCATGACTTCGGCCGGGCCGCCCATGGCAAACAGCACGGCGGGAATGATCACCACGGCAATGGCCATCAGGGCAATCAGCTGGGCAAAATCGGTCAGTACGGAAGCGCGAAAACCCGACCACAGGGTGTAGCTGAGTACGCCCACACCGGCAATCATCACGCCGGTCTGGAATGACAACGGTGACAGCACTGACACCAGGGCCCCGGCAGCGGTGAAGTTCACCATCAGGCTGATAATGCTGCCCAGCAGGTTGGAAAAGGCCAGGATCAGCTGGCTGGAGGATCCATGCCGGGCATGAATAACTTCGCCCAGGGTATGGGCCCTGGGAGCCAGGGCACGAAAGCGGCGGCCAAAGGGGTAAATGAACAGGATCATCAGCGCGCCCCACAGGCCATAGTGCAGCGGGCCTGACACCCCGTAGGTGTAACCTGAGGTGGCGGCGGCGTAAAAGGAAGCCGCCCAGATCCAGGTGGCGGTCATGCTGGCTGCCCCCATGCCAAAACCCACGCTGTGGTTGGACACCATAAAGGCGTCGGTATCTTCCTGCTCTTTTTTGATGAAGGTGGTAATAAGGTAAGTACCGCCGTAGAAGGCGGCCAGCAGCAGTAATACAGTGGTGCTGGAAAATTGATAGAGTTCCAAGTTCCTCTCCCTGTCTTGTAGAAAACACAGACGTGCACGGGCAAACACGCCAAAGGCGGATTGCAGGTGCAGGTTGGACGACCTGGCTGACGGCAACGGACGTATGGAACCGGCTGGGGTTCAGAAAACAAGTTGACGGTTTGTTTTGCGGTGAAGCGAGGCGCTTCTTAAAGACGTTGGCGTTAGCCTGGTATTGTGCGGTCGACGGCACGGATGCGTGCGTCAGGGTAAAGCTTCTATAGCGCCCATCATAAGGCGTTCACCTCCTTGAAAATTATACGCTTAAGCTTGAACGGCCCATACCTTAACGACTAGGTCAGGTATTGTCCACCCTTTCACTGGCCGCAAAACCGTGCTTTCGGTATAATCCGCGCTCCCCCAGATCCACCAGATATATGCTGAACGTTGTTGAACAGGAGTAGTCATGCAAGCAAAAGTTGCCGTCATCATGGGCTCAAAGAGTGATTGGCCCACCATGCAGGGCGCTGCAGAGATCATGGACAAGCTGCAGGTACCCTACACAGTGGAAGTGGTGTCGGCGCACCGCACCCCTGACAAGTTGATGGAATTCGGTGAAAAGGCCGTGGAGCGTGGTTACCAGGTCATCATCGGCGGTGCTGGCGGCGCTGCCCACCTGCCGGGCATGGTGGCGGCCAAAACCCGCCTGCCAGTGCTAGGCGTGCCGGTACAGAGCAAGGCCCTGAGCGGCCTCGACAGCTTGCTGTCCATCGTGCAGATGCCCAAGGGCGTGGCCGTGGGCACCCTGGCCATCGGCACCGCCGGTGCCTTCAACGCCGGCCTGCTGGCTTGCCAGATGCTGGCCAACCACGACGCCGAACTGGCCGAGCGGCTGGAAAGCTTCCGCAAGGAACAGACCGATACCGTACTGGGCAATCCCGATCCGCGGGAGGATGCATGAGCCGTATCTGGGTACTGGGTGCCGGCCAGCTGGGCCAGATGCTGAAACATGCGGGCATGCCCCTCGACCTGGATGTGCGTCCGGTTGATATTGAATCCGAAGAAACCTTTCCGCTGCAGTCCCATGAAAAGGTGACCGCCGAGCGTGAGCAATGGCCTGAGACCGCGGCTACCCGCCAGCTGTCGGCCCACCCGGCGTTTGTTAACCTTAATACTTTTCCCGTGCTGGCCGATCGTTATACTCAGAAATCACTGATCGACAAGCTGGAGCTGGCCACTGCGCCCTGGCAACTGGTAGAAAATGATACCAGCGCCGAGGATCTGCACGCAGCCCTGGGTGAGCGGGTGCTGCTCAAGCGCCGTACCGGTGGCTACGACGGCCGTGGCCAGCACTGGCTGCGTGAGCCGGGCCAGGATGCCATTCCCGATGACTGGCACACTCAGGCCATTGCCGAGCAGGCCATCGACTTTGATGAAGAAGTGTCCGTTGTGGGTATGCGCGGTGAAGACGGTCAGTGCTACTTTTATCCGCTGACCCTGAACCTGCATGTTAACGGCATTCTACTGGGCTCGGTGTCGCCGCTGGCGCGGCTGGCTCACCTGCAGGACGAGGCCGAGCGCATGCTCGGCACCCTGATGAACGATCTCGACTATGTGGGTGTGATGGCGATGGAGTGCTTCCGTGTCGGTGATCACCTGCTGATCAACGAACTGGCCCCCCGCGTGCACAACAGTGGTCACTGGACTCAGGCTGGTGCCAATATCAGCCAGTTTGAGGCGCACCTGCGTGCCGTCGCTGGCCTGCCGCTGATTGCCCCGACCGTGAAGAATACCAGCGTCATGGTTAACCTGGTGGGTACCGAGCGCAACAACGACTGGCTGTCGGTGCCCGGTGCCGAGTTGTACTGGTATGGCAAGGAAGTGCGCCCGGGGCGCAAGGTCGGGCATATTAACTTTTGCCTGAGCCACCCTGCCGCGACCCAGGCCGCACTCGACCAACTGGAGCCCATGTTGCCTGCGAGCTATGGCATTGTGCTCGACTGGCTGCGCAGTCAGCTGAACTGAGTACAGCAACAAACCCGGTTAAGGCCCCGCTTCTGCGGGGCTTTTTATTGGAGCTTGGCGCTACACCAGCGGTTGCCTCATTCGGTCCTGCGCGATAAGGCGAGTCACGTAGGCAATTTTGAATAATGCGGCAGTCAGTACCAGCGTTAGGTGCATAAAAACGGTGGCACCGACCGGCAATGACCGTTCACCCAGCCAGGCGATGCTGAGTGAGCCGCAGAACAGCACCAGAAACACCACCATGGAACGATTGGCCAGGGCCAGCAAACGTTGATTACTCATAGGTGGTTAACCAGATATCTATTTGTGTGCACACGACGCCTGACTGACTTCCCAGTCAATAACTGTGCTGATTTTTTGAACTGTATCAAGGCTGTCTGAGCCATGATCAACTTGATATGCTGAGAGATAACGCGGGATGAACGGAAATAACATGGCATCAACGGCTTGGCGTAAGCGGGTAACCAGTAATAAAAAGCTGGTTTGGGGAGGGGCGGTGCTGGCAGTGGTGCTGTTCTGGCTGTGGCGGGGCACGCTTTATCAGGCTGCCGAGCAGGCACCTGAAGCGGCGGCTGGCACCTCCGTGCCAAGTCCGGCAGTGACGGTGCAGGTGCAAAATATGCACGCCGGGCCTTATCAGCCTCTGCTGAAGGTGCAGGGGCAGCTGCAGGCCCTGCATCATGTTGTGGTGCGGGCCCGTACCGAGGGGGTGGTGGAGCAACTGGCAGTATTGGGGCAAGCGGTTGCGGAAGGCGATAAGCTGCTGACTCTCAGCATTGATGATCGCCGGGCCAGTCTGGTCCGTGCTGAGGCGGAGCGGGCCTTGCGGGCAGCCGAGCTGCAAGCCGCCGAACGTCTGCAGCAAAAAGGCCTGATTGCCGCCACCGAGCTGCTGATGCGCCGCTCCGCCGATGCCCAGGCGGCCGCGGCCCTGACCCAGGCCAGGCTGGCACTGGATGACAGCCGGCCCATTGCACCTTTTGTCGGTATCGTTGATGTCCGTCATGTCGAAGCAGGAGACTATGTGGTTGCCGGCGATGCCTTGCTGACCCTGGTTAATGCTGACGAACTGAAACTGACGGCCTATGTGCCTCAGCAGCAAGTAGCCGGCCTGAGGCCGGGACTGCCGGTCACTGCCAGCTCGCTGGATGGTCGTGAGCTGGCAGGAACGCTGACCTTTGTGGCGGTTGCCGCCGATGCGGATACCCGCAGTTTTGCGGTGGAGGCCCGCTTTTCCAATCCGCAGGCGTGGCGTCTGGCAGGGGCCAGTGCCGAGCTGAACATCAGTCTGCCGGTGCGGCCGGCCCATCGTCTGTCTCCGTCGCTGCTGGCGCTGGATGAGCAGGGGCGCACCGGTGTGTATGTGGTGGATACGCAAAACCGGCTGCAATTGCTTCCGCTGACCGTACTGGCCATTACCCCGGATGAAGCCTGGGTGACCGGCCTGCCTGATCAGCTCAGAGTGGTCACCCGGGGGGCTGGCTTTGCCGGTATCGGTGACGCGGTGATGGTGCAGGAGACGGCGCAATGAGGACCCTGATCCGGGCTGCCGTTTATCGCAGTCGCGCTACGCTGTTCGCCTTTATTTTATTGCTGGCAGGGGGAGTGGGCGCGTATCTGGTGATCCCGAAAGAAGCCAATCCGGATGTCACCATTCCCATGATGTATGTGTCCATGGCACTGGAGGGCATCAGCCCGGAAGACGGAGAGCGGCTGCTGGTCCGGCCCATGGAGCAGGAGCTGCGCACCCTGGAAGGGGTGAAAAAAATGACCTCCACCGCCAGTGAAGGTCATGCCTCCGTGATGCTGGAATTCGATGCTGGTTTTGATCCGAAACTGGCACTGCAGGAAGTGCGTGAAAAAGTAGACTCGGCGCGGAGCGAGTTGCCTCAGGAAGCGGATGAGCCGATAGTGCATGAGATCAACGTGGCGTTGTTTCCGGTGCTGTCGGTGGCGCTGTCGGGTCCGCTTGCGGAAAGCGAGCTGGTGATGATTGCCCGCAGGCTGAAAGACGAAATTGAAGGCATTGCCGAAGTGCTGGAAGTGGACATTGGCGGCGATCGGGAAGACTTGCTCGAAATCCTGGTCGATCCACAGGTGCTCGACAGTTACGGCATTGACTATACGCAACTGTTTAATCTGGTCTCCCGCAACAACCGGCTGGTGGCTGCAGGCAGTCTGGACACGGGAGCCGGCCGCATGGCCATTAAGGTGCCCGGCGTTATCGAGGATCTGGATGATGTGCTGGGCCTGCCACTCCGGGTCAGTGGCGACAGAGTGGTGACCTTTGGCGATGTGGCCACTATCCGTCGTACCTTCAAGGATCCGGCGGGCTTTGCCCGTATTAATGGTCAGCCGGGTCTGGTGCTGGAGGTAAGCAAGCGCGCCGGTGCCAATATTATTCAGACCATTGAGCAGGTCAAGACACTGCTGGCTCAGGCACAGCCCTTGCTGCCCGCCGGCGTGGAAATTGACTATATCATGGATCAATCCACCCAGATTGAGACCATGCTGTCGGATCTGCTTAACAATGTGCTGACCGCCGTGGTGCTGGTGCTCATTCTTATTCTTGCCACCATGGGCGTACGCTCGGCGGTGATGGTAGGGCTGACCATTCCCGGGGCCTTTTTTGCCGGTATCCTGATCATCTGGGGTATTGGCTTTACCATGAACATTATCGTGCTGTTTGCGCTGATCCTGGTGGCGGGCATGCTGGTGGACGGGGCCATTGTCGTGAGCGAGCTGGCGGATCGCTATCTGCATGAAGGTCAGTCGACCAAAGAAGCCTGGATCAATGCGGCACACCGTATGAGCTGGCCAGTGATCGCTTCTACCATTACCACGCTGGCGGTGTTTATGCCGTTGCTGTTCTGGCCAGGTGTGGTCGGGCAGTTTATGCAATATCTGCCTGCCACTGTCATTATCTGCCTACTGGCATCGCTGGCCATGGCGCTGGTGTTTCTGCCCACCATGGGAGGGCTGGGCCGGGAGGGCCGTCAGCCCAGAACTCCGGTCGTGGTACCCGGTCTGGCGTACTACCGCAGACTGCTGGCCTGGTTGTTGCGCCGACCGGGGCTGACGCTGCTGGGCACATTGGGGCTGATTGCCCTTATTTATGCCGGTTATAGCCGCTTTAACCACGGAGTGGAGTTTTTCCCAGATATCGAGCCAGACAGTGCCCAGTTGCAGGTACGGGCCAGAGGGGATTTGTCTGTCTATGAAAAGGATGCGTTGCTGCGGGAAGTGGAAAGCCGGCTGACCGGGCTGACCGAGGTGAAGGCGCTTTATGCCCGAAGTTTTGCCATGGCGGATGGCCAGATGGGCAGTGATGTGATTGGCGTGTTGCAGTTTCAGTTTATTGACTGGTATCTACGCCGCCCTGCCAGAGCCATCCGGGAAACCATGCTGGCGCGTACCGCTGACATTCCCGGTGTTGTGCTGGAGTTTCGTGAGCAGCAGATGGGGCCTGGAGGCGGCAAGCCAGTGGAAATCCGCTTGTCAGGCAACGACGATCAACAATTGGGGCTGGCGACAGAGCAGTTGCGCAGCGCCATGAGTCAGCTCGGCGGTTTTACGGATATTGAGGATGATCGCAGCCTGCCGGGCATTGAATGGCGGCTGGAGGTGAACAGAGAGGCCGCCGCGCGGATGGGGGCGGATGTGCTCAGTGTGGGCAATGCGGTACAACTGGTGACCAATGGTCTGCGCCTGGCCAGCTACCGGCCGGAAGATGCCAGCGATGAGGTGGATATTCGTGTGCGTCTGCCTCGCCACTGGCGCTCGGTAGATCAGCTTTCCCGTCTCACGCTTCATACCCCCCGTGGTCAGGTACCTCTGAGCGAGTTTGTGGCCCTGACTCCGGCCCCCAAGGTGGGCACCTTGCACCGGGTTAATGGCCGGCGCACCGTTACCGTCAGGGCCGATATTGCCGAGGGTTTCCGGCTGGACGAACGGCTTGGTGCCCTGCAGCAAAGCGGCGTGGAGTTGCCCGAGGGGGTGGTGTTAACGCTGGCCGGGGAAAATGCAGATCAGCGGGAAGCTGCGGCATTCCTGAGCACCGCCTTTGTGGTGGCCATTTTACTGATGACGCTGATTCTGGTCACCCAGTTCAACAGCCTGTATCAGACCGCACTGGTGCTCTCGGCCATCGTGTTTTCTACCGCCGGTGTACTGATGGGGCTGTTGCTGAATGGCCAGTCTTTTGGGGTGGTGATGGTGGGCATGGGCATTATTGCGCTGGCAGGTATTGTCGTGAACAACAACATTGTGCTGATCGATACCTTTAACCAGTTGCGGGCCGATGGCATGAGCCCGGCACAAGCCGCGCTGGAAACCGGCTGTCTGCGCTTGCGGCCGGTGTTGCTGACGGCCATTACCACCATACTGGGGCTGATGCCCATGGTGTTGGGGGTGAATGTGGATTTGCCGGCTCCGGCACTGGGCATCGGTGCTCCCTCTACGCAGTGGTGGACTCAGCTGTCCAGCGCCATTGCCGGCGGACTGGCCTTTGCCACCTTGCTCACACTGCTGCTCACTCCCTGTATGCTGGTACTGAGGGCGGAGCGGAAGCCCTCTTCGAGGGAACGTTAAGCGGTCAGCTCCACGGATGGGCTTGAAGCGTGTCGGCGGAGTGCAACCGCACTGATGCTTCGCATGGTGCTCTCTTTGACGATCTGTGATTGGCTAGCCCAACCGCGCCAGCTGCTCGCTCCAGGGCGTGATATCGCCGATATGTTCGGCCACCCAGCCGGCGTTGTAGTAGGTGTCCAGATAGCGCTCGCCGCCATCGCACATCAGGGTGACCAGGGAGCCGGTTTTGCCGGCTTTTTGCATTTCCTGTGCCAGTTGCAGCACCCCCCACAAATTGGTACCGGTAGAGCCACCGGCCTTGCGCCCCAGTATCTGCTCCAGCCAGTGAATGGTGGCAATGCTGGCGGCATCGGGTACTTTTATCATGCGATCAATGACTTCTGGCAGAAAGGATGCCTCGACTTGTGGACGGCCAATGCCTTCAATCCGGCCGCTGGCCTGGCTGGTCAGTGTGCTGTCCCGTTGCTGGTAACTGTCATAAAACACCGAGTTTTCCGGATCCACCACTACCAGTTGCGTATTCAGGCCAGCGTAGCGGATATAGCGACCAAGGGTCGCGGAGGTACCGCCGGTACCGGCACTCATCACAATGGCTTCAGGCTCTGGATGAGGCTCTTCGGTCAGCTGGCGGAAAATGCTTTCGGCAATATTGTTATTGCCGCGCCAGTCGGTAGCCCGTTCGGCATAGGTGAACTGATCCATATAGTGGCCCCCGGTTTCCCGTGCCAGCTGTTCGGCAGCAGCATACACCTGAGCGGCGTGATCCACAAAATGACAGCGGCCACCTAACCGCTCGACCTGGGTGATTTTACTGCGGGTGGTGGACGCAGGCATGACGGCGGTAAAAGGCAGACCAAGCAGCTTGGCAAAATAGGCTTCCGATACCGCCGTGCTGCCGGACGATGCTTCCACCACATGGGTTCCCTCACGAACTTTGCCACTGCAGATGGCATGCAGAAACAGCGAGCGGGCCAGCCGGTGTTTAAGGCTGCCGGTGGGATGGGTACTTTCATCCTTCAGATAAATATCAATGCCTTGCAGGGCAGGGATATCCAGCCGGTACAGGTGGGTATCCGAGGTGCGCAGTTGATCGCTGGAAAGAATTTTAAGGGCGGTGCGGGTCCACTGGCTCATATGCAGGATTCCGTGAAACTGAAGTAATAATCACAATGGCATTTTCAGCCGAGAAAATGTTGCTGTAAAAGGTCGGTGATCACCCCGGGAGGTTACCGGACATCACCGACCGTCGTGTCTGTCGAGCCAACGCAAGTTCATCTGAGGAGGGTAGCGGGCTCATCCATGCCAGCGCTCTGGTGAATAGGAAAATACCGGCAGTGACCATCCCCACCGAATGGCACTTAATCTGATGGCCAGACCCACGCCAAACGAGATGAGTATATTGATGTTTTCCTCTATGCCAAGATAGCACAGCAGCAGATAGAGCAGGGCGACCAGCAGGGATACGCTGGCGTAAAGCTCATGGCGCAACACTTGGGGCGTGCGGTTACATAGCACATCACGCAGTATACCCCCGAAAATACCTGTGGTAATGCCGGCCATCACCACAATCGGCAGTGAATAGCCCAGATCCTGCGCGACATTACAGCCGATAATGGTAAAGGCAATAAGGCCGGCGGCATCAAGCAGCAGGAACAGCCGGTGCAGCCGGTGCATGATGCGGGCAATGGGAATCGTTGCCAGGCCGGCACCAATGGTGAGGTAAATATAGCCGGGGTGCTGGGTCCAGGTAATAGGAAAATTGCCGAGCATGATATCGCGTACCGTACCGCCGCCCAGTGCGGTCAGAAAGGCAACCAGGCTGACACCGAACAGATCCATATTGCGGCGTCCCGCGGCCAGTGCGCCGGACATGGCTTCGGCAGTGATGGCAATCAGATAGACAGAAATAAGCATCAGGGGTCCTGCATAGAATAATTGCCCCTCCCCCTGTCCTCTGAACCTGAGAGTTTATGCGGTGAGTGCCGCTTGCTCCTTCGGTGGGTTGCTGTTGGCAACCGCTCTCCAGTGGGCTTGTTGATGAACTGCAGTTCTTTTGCCTGAGCGTTTATGGGAGTTTGCGCCTTCGGCGGAAGCCTGACTGACTTCTCTCTCCTGCAGAGCGTGAATTGTACCAAATAGCGAGAAGGTTATGGAATAAAATATTAGGTCATATCTTGTCATCTTTTATTTATTATCGGCTCTGTGCTCTTTTCTGGACATAAAATCGCCGGGTGTGCAGCCCAGCAGCTGGCTAAAGGCGGCAATAAAGGCAGACAGACTGTCGTAGCCGCATTCCAGAGCCACGTCGGTAATACGTTGTCTTTTCTCCAGCAGAGGCAGGGCGGCCAGCAGACGGGCACGCTGACGCCACTGACGAAAATTCATGCCGGTATCACGCACAAAATAGCGACCAAGGGTCTTGTCACTGACGCCAAGCTGACGACTGAAATGCTGCATGGGCCGGCGGCAGTCCGGATGCTCGGCCAGGTAGTGGCAAATGCCGGCCAGCTTTTTATCTGCCGGCCAGGGCAGCATCAGCGCACAGGCCGGAGCCATGGCCAGCCTGTCCAGCAGCACGGACACCAGCCGGCCTTCAGCACCGGCTTCATTGTATTCCTCCTCGAAATGGCTGAACGCCAGGATAAGCTCTCTGAGTAAGGGGCTGATGTGTACCACTTCGCAAGGACGGGGAGGGATGGCGGCAGGCGCAATATACAGGCTGCGGATTTGGGTGCCGGTGGCACACTGCACTCCGTGGGTCAGACCCGGCGGGATCCACACAGCCCGGTTGGGCGGGGCCACAAAGCGCGCGTGCGGGGTGTCTACCATCAGTACGCCTTCGGCAGCATAAGACAGTTGTACCCAGGGGTGGGCGTGCTGGGTGTGAATGGCCTGATTGGGCAGAGACCACCGCTGCCCCAGCACGGGCCTGGGTAACTGCTCCAGTTGAGCAAGCTGATCAAGCAGTTGTTGCTGGATGTCCTTTTCGCGATATTTAATCTCTTTTTACCGATAAAATTACATTTATTCCCGGATTATACTGTGCATCGTATTTGCCACAACCGGGATGTTGAAATGCTCAGAGCCTTACGTCTGTTGTTTGATAACTTTACTCTTATCCTGCTGGGCGTGGTGGCCGTGGCTACCTTGCTACCGGCACAGGGGCAGGGTGCGGTGTTTTTTGATGTGCTCACCACGGCGGCCATCGCCCTGCTGTTTTTTATGCACGGAGCCAAATTGTCCCGGCAGGCCATTGTGGCCGGTGCTATGCACTGGCGCTTGCACCTGCTGGTGTTTGGCTGCACCTTCGTCATGTTTCCGTTAATTGGCGTATTGTTAAAACCGATGCTGCTTCCGCTGCTGGGTGAGCCGCTTTATATCGGCATGCTGTTTTTGTGTGTGCTGCCGGGCACGGTGCAGTCCGCCATTGCCTTTACTTCTCTGGCGGGAGGGAATGTGCCTGCAGCTGTTTGCAGTGCTTCTGCTTCCAGCATTATCGGTATTGTACTGACCCCGCTGCTGGTAGCCGCCTTGCTCAATATGCAGGCCGGTGAGGTGGTATCTCCGCTCGATTCCATTCTGTCCATCAGTGCTCAGCTGCTGCTGCCTTTTATGGCCGGTCATCTGCTGCGCCCTGTCATCGGTGGTTTTGTGGATCGTAACCGGGGCTGGCTGGGCCGGATTGATCAGGGCTCGATTCTGCTGGTGGTCTATACGGCACTGAGTGCGTCCGTGGTGGATGGTCTGTGGCAGTCGGTATCGGTGTCAAAACTGATGGTGTTAACCGCCGTATGCTGCATGCTGCTGGCGCTGGTGCTGTGGCTGACCGCCTGGCTTGGCCGGAGCCTGGGCTTTAGCCGGGAAGATTGCATCACCATTGTGTTTGCGGGCTCAAAAAAGAGCATGGCCACGGGGGTGCCCATGGCCAAGGTACTGTTCAGCGGTGCCATGCTGGGGCCGGCACTGCTGCCGCTGATGCTTTTTCATCAGATTCAGCTGATGGTATGCGCCGTACTGGCACAGAAATATGCTCGTGAAGGAGCAGCTGTCCTTAACCCCGGGCGAACACCAGTGCCTTGAGGCCGGACTCGGAGTGAATATCGGCAAATTCGGGCGGGTTGTTCAGGCGCTCTGTAAAGCGCAGTTCGGGAGCCTGCTCCTGCATGCCATCGATCAGAAACTGGCTGTCGACATCCGGATCGTTTACGCAGGCCAGCACGATCCCCTGGCTGGTCAGCAGTTCCGGCAGACGGCGCAGAATTTTGCCGTAATCTCTGGTCAGGACAAAACTGCCTTTCTGGAATGAGGGCGGATCGATAATGATCAGCTCATAAGGCCCCAGCTTGCGTACTTTGCCCCAGGATTTGAACAGCTCGTGGCCAAGAAAGCTGACCTTGCTCAGATCATGCTGGTTTAACCGGTGGTTATCCCGTCCCCGGGCCAGAGATGATTTGGCCATGTCCAGATTCACCACATGCCCGGCACCACCGGCGAGGGCGGCTACGGAAAAGCCGCAGGTATAAGCAAACAGGTTCAGCACCCGCTTGCCTCTGGCTTGCTCTTTTACCCATTGCCGGCCCAGGCGCATATCCTGAAACAGGCCATTATTCTGATTGCGGCCCAATGTTAACTGATATTTGAGCCCGTGCTCGCGTACGACCGGGTTGGGCGTCAGTTCTCCCCAAAGCACTTCCAGAGGGGAACCATCACGGCCACGGTGTTGCAGCAGCAGGGAAGTGGCCCCGCTCTGCTGCCAGGTCTGAGTCGTGACCAGCTGATTTAACAGGCTCTGTAATTCGTTGAGAAAAGCAGGCTCTGGTTCACGGAACAGACTGATCAGTAACTGCCCATCGAGCCAGTCGGCGGTTAATTGCTCCACCCCCGGCCAGCACCGGCCGCGGCCATGAAACAGGCGGCGGACTTCGGCTGGCAGGTTTTCAACGGCAGTGTGCAGATGAGCCTGAAACTCAGGCAGGGCGGAGGAGTCCATAGCGTATTGTCCGGCAATAAAAAAGCAGGCGCCATTCTAGCCGCCTGCTTTTGATAACGCCACAACCCCGGAGAGGAGTCAGAGGCCTGGGCGAATTTAAAGGCTTACAGCCATTGGCTGAGACCGACCAGACCCAGGGGCAGGACGAAGAATACGCCGCCAATATAGGCTGCCACATAAGCCTTATTACGCTGCGCCTGGGTGGCTAGCAGTTCGGCCATGTGCATGGGCAGGGCACGCAGCACGGGCAGTACATAAATCAGGGCAATGGCCAGGACATTAAACAGCAAATGTACCAAGGCAATCTGCAATGCGACCATGGCTGCATCACCGGTAATGGCAGTGGCTGCCAGCAAAGCGGTAATGGTAGTACCGATATTGCTGCCCAAAATAAAGGGGTACACCTGTTTCAGGCTGAACATGCCAGAGCCGGCCAACGGTACAATCAGGGATGTGGTGGTTGAAGAGGACTGCACCAGTACGGTAACCAGGGTGCCAGACGCCATACCTGAGACCGGGCCTCGACCCACAGCGGTGCGCAGAATACCCATGGCTTTACCTTCCATCAGGGTGCGCAACACGTTACCTATTTGAGTCACAACCATCAGAATAATGCCAATACCGAGCAGGATCAGCGCCACGCCTGACCAGACTCCCGGTAGCCAGGCAACGCTTTCCTTCATTAAGCCGGTAGCGGGAGCCAGCAGGGCTTTCATGAAGTTTATGTTGCCCATGCTCATGCTGGCATCACTGACCAGCAGACCGGCCAGCCACTCGGAAGTGCGGGCCAGCGGCTGAAACAGCAGTTCCAGGGGCAATACGATCGCGACGGCCAGCAAATTGAAGCTGTCATGGACGGTGGCGGCAGAAAAGGCACGGCGGAACTCGTCACCATTGCGCACATGTCCCAGGCTCACCAGGGTGCTGGTAAGGGACGTGCCTATATTGGCTCCCATGACCATGGGAATGGCAATGGCTACCGGCAGGCCACCGGCTACCATGCCCACAATAATGGAGGTGACGGTACTGGAGCTCTGGATCAGTGCGGTGGCAACCACACCGATAATCAGGGAAATAAGTGGATTGGAGGCAAATTCAAACAGTGCTTTGGCATTGTCACCAGCGGCTGATTTAAAGCCGGCACCAATGGCACCTACGGCCGCCAGCAGCAGGTAAACCAGTGTTGCGACCAGTAACCAGGATAGCCAGCGGGAAGTTCCCTGTACTTGCTGGGGGGAAGTGGGCAGGGCAGTGGTTTCGGTGCTCATGATATATCCTCATCATCATAATGCGCGCACTATGCCGCTTTTATGTGACGTTTTTATTACAGTCTGACAGCTCAGTGACCTGTCATCAGGCAGGTGGGTGACTATGTTTGCAGTCGAGATATTATGCTCCTTCTTAACCGGCTGATAATAAAGGCTTTTTATTTTATTTTTTGGTGTTTTAGACAGTATTAAAGAGATTGTCGTCATCATATCCCGTCAGTCTGTTTCGCAGCCGTCCTGCTCTTCCTTGAAATGATGGCGCCGGGATTTAATAGTGATAGGCACTTGGTGCAGGTGGTCATGATCATTTGCATCAATGACAAGCCCCATGGGGCAATCACGTTTACTACCGGAGGATAAGCATGAAAAAGTCTATTTTTTCTCGTTCCGTACTGGCTGTAGTGATGAGTTCCGCCATGGTGGCAGGGAGCGCCCTGGCAGAATCGTCGCTGGCTGCGAAAATGGAAGACACGGCAGAGCAGACACAGCAGAAAGCCGAGCAGGCCGCCGCTAAAGCCGGCAGTTATATGAATGACAGTGTGATTACCGGCAAGGTCAAGTCGGCACTGCTGAATGATGAAGGCGTATCCAGTGTGGATATTTCAGCTGAAACCAAAGAAGGCAAGGTGACCCTCAGTGGCTTTGTGCCGTCGCAGGAGCAGGCCGAACGTGCAGTGGAAGTGGCCGGTAACATTAAGGGAGTGACATCCGTGGATGATCAGCTTCATGTTAAAGCAGGTGGTGTTGCAGAAAAGGGTTCTCTGGCTGGCCTGGCGGGTGATGCGCTGATCACCGGCAAGGTCAAGGCTGTGCTATTGGCCGATGGCGTGGTAGCGGGCACGGAGGTCGGTGTGGAAACCGATAACGGTGTGGTGCACCTGAGCGGTGAGGTAGAAAGTGCCGAACAGGCTGAGCAGGCGGCACTGCTTGCCGGTCAGGTGGAGGGTGTCAGCACGGTGAAAAACGATCTCAAAGTGGTGAACTGAGGCAGTGGCCACCCGTTTGACGGGTGGCCACAATCATTGACAGACACCATGGGAGAAACGTTATGTTCAGCTGGGGAATTACTTTTCTGATTATTGCCATTCTTGCTGCTCTGCTTGGATTTACCGGTGTGGCCGGTACTGCCGCCGGGGCTGCCAAGCTGGTATTTGTCGTGGGCATTGTATTGTTTATTCTCAGCTTGTTTACCGGACGCCGAGGGCCCTGAAACGGGTTTTTGTCTCCGCTGTGTTGAAGCGCAGATATTTGCAGTATGCTGGTCTTATCGTCCGTAGCGCGAGAAAAGGCCGGTTACTTGCAGCAACACCCTTTTTACCGTAATGGCCCTGATCACACTCAGGGAGAGCCGGTGGATTTTGTATTGATCCGCCGGCGTTTTGATTTTCGTCGTATTGAAATCGGTCGCTGGGTTACCCGGCCTGAACGCGACGCTGCTGCCAGTCACTTTTATCATGCCCTGTGTGACCTCATGCTGATTTTGCAGGGGCCGGAGCTGCTGATCTCTCTGCGTGGCTCCCTTTCATTGCAATATGGTATCGGGGGGCGTCCGGGGATCAGTGCCCATTACCGGCCGGCTACCCGAAGCTTTGCTCTGGCAAAAAACGCCGGTCCAGGCAGTATTGCGCATGAATGGTTTCATGCTTTTGACCATTATATTTGTAGTCATGCCTTTGATGGCCTCGGCAGCAATGCATTTGCATCACATGCCTGGCTGAATGGCGCCAGTATGGTGTCTCATCCGCTCAATGATTTGCTGTTTAATTGTTTCACTGCCGTGCTGCTGGACGAAGAGGGCTGCCGGCCAAGCCCGTTGTTTCGGGCCTCTGCCGAGATGGACAAGCACCACGGCATACTTTATTACAGCCAGCCCGAGGAGCTGTGTGCCCGGGCTTTTGAAGCGTTTGTGCAAGACGCAACGCTAAAAAACAGCTTTCTGGTTAAAGGCACCAAAGCCTCTCGGGAGGCTGAGCTGGGACTGTATCCGGAGGGAGCGCAGCGTGCCCGTTGCAACGCTGCCTTCAGCCGTTATTTTTATACCCTGGGAGCAGCATTGCGCCGACAGTCGGCGCCGGTGCAGAAAAACACGGATCCTTGCCAGCCTCGGCTGTGATATAACATAACTATATAAAAAATACTGGAATCACTGTATTGGATAATATCGAACATCTGTTTCTTCTGGCCGGCGTTCTGCTGTGTCTGAGTGTACTGGCTACTCTGGTGTCGGCACGCTCCGGTATCCCCATTCTGCTTATTTTTCTGGTAATCGGCATGCTGGCCGGTGAGAGTGGCCCCGGTGGGATCAGGTTCGAAAGTTATTCTCTGGCTTATTCGGTGGGCAACCTGGCGCTGGCCATTATTTTGCTGGATGGCGGCATGCGAACGCGGATGGAGACGTTCAGGGTTGGTCTGAAGCCGGCGCTTAGCCTGGCAACTCTGGGGGTCCTGATCACCAGCGGTATTACCGGTGTGCTGGCGGTATATATTCTTGACCTGGGCTGGCTGCAGGGGCTGTTGCTGGGAGCCATTGTAGGGTCTACCGATGCGGCTGCGGTATTTTCTCTGCTGGGAGGCAGGGGAATGCAGCTTAACCAGCGGGTGGGTGCCTCGCTGGAAATTGAATCAGGCACCAACGATCCCATGGCCATTTTCCTTACCCTGACGCTGATTGCGCTGATTACCGGTGAAATGAGCGGCCCTGGTGAGGCGCTGTTGTTTTTACTGAGCCAGCTGGGGATAGGGGCTCTGGCAGGGCTACTGGGGGGGCAGTTGCTGGTGCAACTTATTCGCCGGATCAGCCTGGCATCGGGGTTATATCCGCTGCTGGTGACCGGGTTTGGCTTAACCCTGTTTGCGGTGACTGCTCTTTTGCAAGGCAGTGGTTTTCTGGCGGTTTATCTGGCAGGGCTGGTACTGGGCAATTCCCGGTTGCGTAACCTGGAGTCTATTTTGCCGGTATTTGATGGTCTGGCCTGGCTCAGCCAGATTGGCCTGTTCCTGGTGCTGGGGTTGCTGATTTCACCCACCGACATGTGGGCTATGGCCTTGCCTGCCAGCCTGATTGCCCTGGCCATGATTTTTATTGCGAGACCGGTAGCAGTATTGGCATCGTTGCTGCCATTTTTTCGTTTCAATGCCCGGGAGCTGGGATTTATCTCTTGGGTGGGGCTGCGCGGTGCCGTTCCGATTGTTCTGGCCATATTCCCGCTAATGGCCGGCATTGAGGAAGGCGGCATGCTATTTAATGTAGCTTTCTTTGTGGTGCTGATTTCGTTGCTGGTACAGGGCTCCAGTCTGCCGCCCATGGCCCGCTGGCTGGAAGTGGAAGTACCGCCCGAGCCGGCTCCCAAACGTCGCTCCATGCTGGGTATTTTTAAGGAAGATGACTTTGAAATGTTTCTCTATCAGGTGGAAAGTCAGTCACTCGACGGTATCGTGGTGCGCCAGCTGACTTTTCCGCCTCATTGCCGGGTCGCAGCGGTTTTTCGTGGAGAGCATCTGCTGCCTGCCTCGGGTAGCACCCGACTGGCGATGAATGACGTACTTTGTGTGATTGGGCGTAGTACCCATCTGAAAACCCTGAACAATATGTTTGGTGGCGATCTGGATGTGGCCCGGGAAAAAGCCCGTGCCTTCTTTGGTGACTTTATTCTGGATGCCGATGCCCGCATGGGAGATGTGGCGCTGATGTATGGCGTGGACGTCTCTGCCGCCGAAATGAACATGACCCTGGGTGAATTTATGCTGACTTACAGCAGTGGTCACCCGGTGGTGGGGGATCACTTTGAACGTTATGGCATGGTATGGACGGTGGCCGACGTGGACGGAGACCGTGTGCTGAAAGCCGGCCTGCGGGAGTTTGAAGCGGGTTAAGGCTTACTCGCCGGTAATATGGTGGCTGACTGTCTGCAACACGGCAGCCGGGGCTGGCTCAATACCACGAATGGTGTTCAGACTGCCAAAATCCTCCACCCGGTTATAGCCCAGGGCCTGCAGGGCTTCCATGGCCATACGTGAGCGGGGGCCGCCGGCACCATAAAGGTTAATGGGGGTGTTCCGGTTCGGATAGTGTTCGCTGACTCCCCGGGCAATGCGAGTGTGGGGGATCAGCACGGCACCTGGCAGGTGATCCTGCTGATATTCTTCCGCACTTCTCACATCTATCCAGACGGAACCATTACCGGTACGAGCCTGCTGCGCAGGCTCGCTGTGGACCAGGGCTGGGACCATCAGCGGGCTGGCCAATGTAAACAGTAGCACGGCAAACCGGATCATTTTAGATGCCTTCTTTTTCTCAATAGATTCATTGTTAAGTGTAAGGCAGAAGAGAAAGGAAAAAGGCAGATACGGTATACACACCGACAAAACCCGGCACATGGAAATAAAAACGGAGCCATTAAGGCTCCGTTTGGATACGATCTACGCAAAAATCAGGACATCAGGTAAGCCAGAATGTCCACCACCTGTGCGGGATGACGACAGGTTGCCTTGGCGGCTTCGTCGACTTCTTTCAGCGGGTGATCATTTTCCGCATCGTGCAAGGTGATAATGGGAACACCGGAAGCCACGGCAAAGCCGGCATCAAAGGCGGCGTTCCATTGTTTGTATTTGGGGCCAAAGCGAACCACGACCAGATCTGCTTCCCTGATGTGAGTTGAAGTACGAATACTGTTAATTCCGGAGGACTTGCGGTCACGCCAGAAGTTATCTTCTTCAGAGCCCAGAATGTTGACACCGACCATGTCGCTGGCATCGTGATCGGTTACGGCGGAGCTGAAGCGTACTTTCAGACCTTTGGTTTCACAGCCTGTTATAATTTGTTCGCGCCAGTCAGTATGGATTTCACCGGACAGATAGACATTCCAGATCTTGTCGCTCATATTGTCTTCCTTATTGTTTACAAAGGTAACCGAAATAAAAAACAGTTGTTACAGGTTACCCCATTTTACGTTCAAGGTCAGCCCTTCACCTGTCCGGCAGCAGCTTAAGCAGGCGGCCATTGTTTTCGTCGGTCAAAATATAAATACCGCCGTCTGCCGCCTGCAGCAGAGCCCGAATACGTGCATTCAGTTCTGTCAGTAAATGATGTTCGCCAGTGATCTGGTTTTTGTTCAGCTCCAGTCTGAGCAGTTTTCGTCCGGCCAGTGCGCCGATAAACAGGTTACCCTTCCACTGAGGAAAAGCGTCTCCGGAATAAAACAGCATGCCCGAAGGAGCGATAGAAGGAACCCATACCCAGAGCGGATCCATCATGCCGTCCTTGCGGGTCCCTTCGCCGATGCTGCCCCCGCCATATTCTTTACCGAAGGTCACCACCGGCCAGCCATAATTGCCCGCTTTCTGAATGCGATTGACTTCATCCCCTCCCTGGGGGCCGTGCTCGTGGATCCAGAGTTGGCCGGTCTCGGGGTTAATCGCGGCTCCCTGCACATTGCGGTGGCCCAGACTCCAGATTTCCGGTTGTGCTCCGGGCGTATCAACAAAAGGGTTATCGGCTGGCACGCGGCCATCATCGTGCAGGCGGATCACCTTGCCGAGGTGGTTGTCGAGTGCTTGTGCCTGCCCGCGACTGTGATAGCGATCGCCCGTGGTAATAAAAAGATAGTGCTCGTTATAAAAGCTAAGACGTGAGCCAAAGTGAGCCCGGCCATGGGTTTTGGGGACCTGCTCAAACATGATGCGCAACTCGCTTAACCGGTGCTGATGAAATTTGCCCCTGGCTACAGCCGTACCGGCTCCCCCCGGACCTGGTTGACTGAAGCTGAAATAGATCAGCCTGTTTTCGCTGAAGGCAGGGTGCAGCACAATGTCCAGCAGTCCGCCCTGACCTCCGCTGGCAATCTCCGGAAGGCCACTGACATACCTTTGCCTGCCCTCTGGCGACAGGTGCAGCAAGCGGCCTCTGCGCTCGGTGATCAGCAGGCTGCCATCGGGCAGCTCAGCCAGTCCCCAAGGGTGTTTAAGTCCTTCAACCAGGGTGACGGTTTGCCATTGTGCATTGAGCGGTACTGATATGACCCATCCTGACAACAGGATCAACAGACCTAATAAAAATCGTAACATGGTGTGGCTGCTCCTTCGCAACAGACCATGTTCAGTATGGTGGCTATTGTTTTTTTTGACAGTCATGGTGTGGCCGGGGGCCCTGCGGTCTCAGATCATAAATAACGGCAATCCTGCGTTTTTCTGTCATCATAAAATATGCAGGTGCGAGTTAATGGACGACGATATCAGGATGAAAAATGATAATAAGAACAATGGTTAGTGCTTTACTGGTGTTGATAGGTACGTGGGTTGGCTCTGTACAGGCCGGTACACTGGAGGAAGTGATGCGCCATGGCGATATTCGCTGCGGGGTGTTTCCTGACGATCCCGGGCGCAGTGCCATTGATGAAAACGGCGTCTGGCGCGGCTTCTATGTAGACTTCTGCCGTGCCGTCGCAGCGGCCCTGTTCGGTAATCCCGAGCGAGTACAATTTGTGGAAGTCGATGCCACCAGCCGCTTTACCACACTGCAACAAAAACGCAGTGATGTAGTTATGTACAGCGCGACCTGGACCCTTGAACGGGAGGATGCATATCAGGTGGCCTTCCCGGCTGTTTATCTGTTTGATGGGCAGGCGCTGATGGTACGCAAGGATTCAGACATTACCGGGCTTGCCGACCTGAATGGCAAAGCCATCTGTGTTACCGAAAACACCACAACTCACAGTAACCTACTGTTTTTGCTTAACAAGTATCAAATTAATGCCCGGGTTCAGCCGTCCAATGGCGATGCGTTTTTCAGGGGGAATTGTGAAGTTTACACTGCCGATCGTATTAATCTTGCCATTAACCGGGCACACCGGGCTGACAATCCTGATAACTATCTTATTTTGCCCGAACTGTTCTCCCGTGAGCCCATTGGCCCCATGGTGCGAAACGACGATGCCCGCTGGCAGCGGGTAATTCGTGCTGTGGTGCATGCCCTGATCCTGGCGGATGAGAAAAACATTACGCAGAAAAGCGTTGATGCTGAAGCCAGAACCAGTCCCGACAGGGAAATTCGGAACCTGCTGGGTACTGATGGTGCCTTGGGGAAGCATCTGGGGCTGCCCGCCGACTGGGCGTTGCAGGCGATTAAAAGTGTGGGAAATTACAGTGAAATCTATCAGCGGCACTTTGGCCCGGGTACGCCGGTTAACATACCGGCCGGGCTGAATCAGCCATGGTCCCGTGGGGGGCTGTTGTATGCACCCTTGTTTCGTTAACAAGGTGGCAGCGATGTGGAAGATCAGGGGGAGCGATGAGAGGTAGTCTGGGACGAAAGCTTTCTCTGGTGATTATGCTGGTCTTTGGCTTGTATCTGCTTCTGGCATCGGTATTCGTATACATTATTTACAGCCAGTATATAACCCTCAGCAGGACCATGGTCAGCCATTTTGAACGGGCGATGATTGCCGGTGAACTTACCCGGGATGCAGAAACCATTGCCGGTGAAGTCTATGAACTGCTGGTGGGCAATGATCGCTCGGTCAGTGCCGGTAACAGCCGGGTGGCGAACCTTGCCAGTCTCTATCAGGCCACCCGTGAACGGCTGGAATGGCAAGGCGGTGCCCTCAGTGAACAGGACGCCATGGCGCTGGATCGCTGGCAAACGCCTTTTTTCAGCAGTCTGGACCGATTGAGTGACCGGCTTCGCGCTGAGCAGGAGCTGGAAGCCGAACAGCTGAAACAAATGGATGAGCTGTTCCTGCTGTTGCGGCTGGTCACCGAGCTTGAGGCCGGGGCACATGATTTGTCAGGGCCGGAGCAGCGGTTTATCGGGCCGGCACTGGCGGCATTGGGCTATGCGGCGGCAGCCTTCAGTGCCGAGCGACCCGGTCATCTGGATCGTCTTGAAGCGTATTGCAGGGCACGCCTGGACGAGCTGGCGCAATTACCGCTGACGCTGGCATCTGCCACGGCATTGCGAGCCCGTATGGAGCAACAGCTGCCGGTGATTTTTAAGCGCCGTCTGCCGTTGCTGCAACATACCCGGGCCACGCTGGCCACGGCTCGTCAGACCCGGGTACTGGCGCAGAAGCTGACCAGTGCGACATTCGAGTATCATAAACGGATCAAAATATCTGCCGAACAGGCGCTGCAGCAGCAGCAGTCATTAATACAGCACTCCATCACCGGCCTGCTGGCGGCATCGGTGTTGTTGCTGCTAATCACGCTGGGTGCACTGTTCTATATTCGCCGTTCTGTTATTCAACGGATTAATGAGCTTAGCCGGTCCATGCAGGAGCACAGCAAGGGAGTATCTGTGCCTATTCCGGTGAGTGGCGATGATGAAATCAGCAGAATGGGTAAGACCTTCGAGTTTTTTGTCAATGCCAGAAGCAGAGCGGAGCAGCAACTGGCGCTGGCGAATAAGGAACTGCAGAGTATGAATCATTCTCTGCAGCGGTTAAGTGAGGTGGATGAGCTGACTCAGGTGCCAAACCGGCGATGTTTTGATCGGCATCTGGAATCGGAGTGGCGCCGGGCGCTGCGCGAACAGCGATCTCTGGGGCTGATAATGGGAGATATCGATTACTTTAAGCGCTTTAATGATGAATATGGCCATCAGCAGGGAGACGAATGTCTTCATCTTGTTGCTCAGGCGCTGGCCAGTCAACTGCACCGGGAAGGGGACATGGTGGCACGGTACGGGGGAGAGGAGTTTATCATTTTGCTGCCGGAGCAGGACCTGGGGCAAACCCGCCATGTGGCCGGGCGCCTGCTGAACGCTGTCCGTGAACTGAACATTGCACATACCCGTTCTGATCATGAAAGAGTCACTCTCAGTCTGGGGGTAGTGGCCGGCATTCCGGCTCAGCAGGACAGAATTGAGTGGTTTGTAGGAAAGGCCGACAAGGCACTTTATGCGGCCAAGGAGCAGGGGCGCAACCGCCTGTGTGTTGCGCCTCCGGAGTGTGAGGCCGGCTGCAGCCGGCCCGGTTAACCTATCAGGCTGTCTGTTGCTGCAGGCGCACGCGTTGCTGCCAGGCCAGCAGGCTGACCAGTACCAGCTGGGCCACTACGGCCGCGGCCAGGATCATCGGGCTGGCGATAAAACCAGCCAGCACGAAGCCGCCCAATGCAATGCTGCCATTGAGCAGAGCGTAGGGCAGCTGGGTACGGAAGTGCTCGAATTGATCACAGCCTGACCCGGTGGATGACAAGATGGTGGTTTCCGAAATCGGTGAGCAGTGGTCACCAAACAAGCCTCCCGACAGCACGGCACCGATGCAGGCGTAGAGCGGCGCATCAATCGCAATGGCTGTGGGAATTACCAGCGGCAGCATAATGGCAAAGGTCCCCCAGGATGAACCGGTTGCAAATGAAATGATGCCCGACAGTAAAAATGCCACTGCTGGTACCAGCCAGGCAGGAAAGCCGGCCTGGGCCTGTTCGGCAATGTAGGCGGCGGCTCCAAGCTCCTTGCCCACACTACTCAGGGTCCAGGCCAGGATCAGCACAATCGCAACCTGCATCATATTCCCCATGCCTTTGAGGTAGACAGCAATACCATCGCTGACCCGGCGTACGCCGTAGACTGCCATCAGGCTGATAAGGGTGACTGCCGCCATAAAGTAAGCGGTGGAAAGAGCGGCGCGAAATACAGATCCCGGTACTTTTTCAAAGGGAAAGCCCAGTGGCCCCAGCATGGCGGCCAGTACCGACCCCATTACCAGCAGCGGTGCCCATACAAAGCTGGCACGGGCATTGTCGTGAGTAAAGGGAGTGATGTCGAGCTGAGGGCCTGCGGCAATTTCGCCTCTTTCGGCGGCGCGTTCGGCGTCAGCCATGGGGCCGAAATCCAGCTTTTTGAAGGCGATAAGCGGCACCATGGTGACCGCCAGAACGGCATAAAACTGGAACGGAATGGCCGCAATAAAGGCTTGCCAGTCGTTCAGATCCAGCTCAAGGGCGGTAAATTCTTTTTGCAACAGGCCCATGATATAGACGCCCCAGCCAATAAAGGGCACCAGTATTGCGACCGGTGAGGCGGTGGAGTCGATAATAAAAGCCAGTTTCTGGCGGGACAGTTTGAGCTTGTCAAACAGTGGCCGGAACACGGGACCAACAATCAGTGGCGTGCCCAGATCGGAGAAGAAGATCACAATGCCACCCAGCCACGCCGATATTTGAGCACGGCACTTGCTGCTGACCCAGTGAGTAACCCGGCGGGCAAAGGCCTGCCCGCCGCCAGATTGTTCCATCAGTGCCACAAATCCACCGATAAATACCAGCAGTACCAGTACGCCGGCGTTGTAGCTGTCGGTCAGCTGGCCCACCAGGTGGTCTTTGACCAAAATGCCAAAACTGTCCAGAGGATGAAGCCAGTCGTTCAGCATGACCACGCCGCTGAGCACACCGGCAAACAGGCCAATAACGACATTACGGGTGGTAAGTGAAAGCAACAGGGTCAGAAAGATGGGGATGAGTGAACTGATATGCGGGCTGTCCATAGAAGGGGGTTCCTTTAGCTAAGGTCATCCGGACCTTGAGATACAAAGCGGAAAACTCTAACCAAGGCTGACGATGGTCGCAAGGCAAAAAGGGGGGGGAATCCGTATTTTTTGCGTTTTCACAGGAAGGGATTATATTTTTATAGATATAAAATCTTACTTTATAGATGTTTATTCTGAAAGGGCGGCAGGCACCGCCCTGTGCACGATGGTTAGCTGAAATAAGAACAGCAGTAGTCCACCAGCGTGTGAACTTTGAGATTGAAACTGGCGTTGGCCGGAACCTCAAAAGACTGGCCGCCTTGAATGCGTTGCCATTCATTGCTGCCGGGCAGTTGTACTTCCAGATCACCCGCGGTGATCTCCATCAGCTCGGCGGCGTCGGTGCCAAAGGTGTATTCACCCGGCAGCATAATGCCCAGGGTTTTGTGGCTGCCGTCGGCGAATTTGACAATCCGGCTGGTAACCTTGCCATCGTGATAAACATTGGCCTGCTTGATGACGGTAACGTTGTCGAACTGGGTATCGGCGTGAGACATGGAACTTCCTGTAAATGAGTAACAAAGAGAGTGGGTTATAGCACAGGGGCGGGCTTCAGAAAATGATTCCTGAAAAGTGAAATAAATGAGCCGCAGCCGGGTCTCGTACTGCAGCGTCAGGTTTCTTATTTGGCGTACCTCAAGGTAACGTGAACAATAAATGTGTTCAGGGACAGGTTCATGCATGCATTGTCAGATATCGTGACGAAAACGCCTTTGCTGACCGGCACGGAACCGGAGTTAAAGCGGGAAGAAATACGCCGTTATTTTCATCAGACCTATGACCTTTACGAGGCATTATTCGACTGCATCACCACGGCTGATGCTTACTATGCACGGCCCGAGCCCCTGCGTCATCCGCTTATCTTCTATTTCGGCCATACTGCGGTTTTCTTTATCAACAAGCTGGTGCTGGGTAAATTTTTGCCCGAACGGCTGGATGAGCGGCTGGAGTCCCTGTTTGCCATCGGCGTAGATGAAATGTCCTGGGATGATTTAAACGACGTTCATTATGACTGGCCAGACCTGAATCATACGCGGGACTATCGTCAGCAGGTGCGGAAAACGGTGGACACCTTTATCAGCGATATGTCGCTGACTCTGCCCATTACACCTGACAGCCCGGCCTGGATTGTGCTGATGGGCATAGAGCACGAGCGTATTCACCTGGAAACCTCATCGGTGATTATGCGCATGCTGCCGTTATCGCAGCTGCAGTCTCATCCGCTTTGGGCTGCCTGCAGCGAGCATGGCCCTGCTCCGAAAAACAGCCTGCTGCCAGTCGAAGGGGATACCATTACCCTGGGCAAACCGGCGGATGCTGCCACTTACGGCTGGGACAACGAATACGGCAGTAAAACCGTAGAGGTGCAGCCTTTTCGGGTATCGCAATATCTGGTTTCCAACGGTGAGTACCTGGCCTTCGTGCAGGATAACGGTTACCACCGGCCTGAATTCTGGACCGAAGAGGGCCGCCAGTGGCTGAATTATACGCGAGCCACCATGCCGCGGTTCTGGCTGTTAAAAAATGGTGAATATTATCAGCGCAATTTGCTGGAAGAAGTGCCTTTGCCACTGAGCTGGCCGGTGGAGGTCAACTACCTGGAGGCCAAGGCGTTCTGTAACTGGAAAGCGGCACAAACCGGCACTCATATACGGTTGCCTACAGAGTCGGAGTGGACTGTGCTGCGTAACCGCATCGACACCGATCAACCCCACTGGCAGCAGGCCCCGGGCAATATCAACCTGGAGCACTTTGCTTCTTCCTGTCCGGTAAACCGCTTTGAGCATGACGGCATTTACGACATTACCGGCAACGTCTGGCAGTGGACCGAAACGCCCATAGACGGCTTTCCGGGTTTTGAGGTGCATCCGCACTATGATGACTTCTCTACCCCCACCTTTGATAACCGGCACAACCTGTTCAAGGGCGGCTCCTGGATCTCTACCGGCAATGAAGCCACCCGTTATTCCCGCTATGCCTTTCGCCGGCATTTTTTTCAGCATGCGGGCTTTCGCTATCTTGAGTCCGACAACCCGGAGGTTCCAGTGGAGCCAGTAAATACCTATGAAACCGATGAGCTGGTCGCTCAGTATCTTGAATTTCACTATGGCGACAGTTATTTCGGTGTGCCCAATTATCCGGTGGCCTGTGTCAATACGCTGCTGGAAAAGCTGCCCGAGCTGAACCGGGGTAAAGCGCTGGATCTGGGCTGCTCGGTAGGGCGGGCCAGTTTTGAGCTGGCCCGGCACTTTAAGCAGGTAGACGGCATCGACTTCTCCGCCCGCTTTATTCAGCACGGCTTTCAGCTCAAGGAAAGCGGCCACACCCGTTTTGCCATTCCTACTGAAGGGGAGCTGGTGGAGTTCAAGGAGGCCTGCCTGGCTGACATGGGCTATGCCGAAGTGGCAGAGCGCATCGAGTTTGTGCAGGGCGATGCCCATAATCTCAAGCCGCGCTTCAGCGGTTACGATCTTATCTTCTGCGGCAACCTGATAGATCGCTTGTATGATCCGGCCGGCTTTCTGGCAAGCATTCATCAGCGTCTGAATCAGGGCGGTTTTCTGGTGCTCACCTCACCCTACACCTGGCTGGAAGAATACACGTCCAAGGAAAAATGGCTTGGCGGGGTCAAGGTCAACGGAGAGAACTACAGCACCCTGGATGGCCTGAAAGCCACGCTGAATGAACGTTTTGAACTGGTGGGGCAGCAGGATATTCCCTTTGTTATTCGGGAAACCCGGCGCAAGCACCAGCATACGGTTGCCGAAATGACCCTCTGGCGACGCAAGTAACCGACAAAGCCCGGCCAGTGCCGGGCTTTTGGTTATCAGAGAAACAGGCTGACCATAAAGGCAAAAAAGGTAATGACCAGTGCCACCAGGCCAATGGTTATCACCAGACAGCCGGCAATGGCCCCTTTGTTTACCGGAGCCTGGATCTGTGAGGGGGTTATAATCTGATTTCTGGCTCGTTCCTGCTCTTCCCAGGACTCCCAGACCATTTTCCCGGCGTGCTCCAGCATGGTGCCGGCGTGTATCCAGACACCGGTATAAAGGCTCTCGGGATAATGGATGCCGCTGGCGGGAAGTCGATAGACGCTGTCTGAAAAGAGATGGAGTGTGGCCGGGGGAGCCTGCTCATCAAGGGGCTCACCAAACAACGCTGCGTATTCGTAAGACACCTCTTGGCCTTCGAGCAGCATGCAGACCATGGTGTCTTGCTCTTCCTTCAGCAGGATCACCGGTATGCTCAGTTCGTTATGGCTGAACCGGGCCAGACAAGGAAAGCGGTTGTCTTCAAGCGAGGGGCTTATCGGCTCAACGTCAGGTTTAATCTCCAGAATAAAATTCCATTTATACAGAGAACCCATGGGAGTCAGGAGATCCCCGGCCCGGTAAAATTGGTACCATGAGAGCAGGTTTATCATCCACCTCTTCCTGCTGCGGCTCCTCCAGCCCGGTGAGTTCTGCCTTCAGTTGCTGCAGAGCCGGATCATGATATATGTTCATTTTATCCTTATGCTTTTGTCATTATTGATATTTTTGGCAAGGCCATGGTAAGGGAAAAGCAAGGATAATTATATTGAACTCAGGCGCTTCAAGGTTTGGCCTGGCTTTACACGATGGGGTCCGAATGAAGCTGTCGTATTTTGTTGCCGTCAATAAAAAAGCCGGTCCATGACCGGCTTTTTTCACTGTGGATTATCATCCTTACCCGAAGGCTTACCCTTTCAATTGTTGGCGTTGGCTTCACGCAACTGGGCATTGTCGCTGTCAGATTTGGCCGTGTCCGAGCCCTGGTTCATCTGACGTTCAATTTCTTCGCGTTCACGGGCTTCATCCTGCAGCGACTTTCTGGGCAGCAGCATGTTCAGGGTAAAGGCAACCGAGGCAGCCACAATCACCGGAGAGCCGATCAGCATGCGGGCAGTGTCACCCAGCTGGGCAATGGCTTCTGGCACGGCGTTAATACCCATAGCCAAGGCCACGGACAGTGCAACAATAGTAATGTTGCGGGAAGACAGTTCGTCTTTCACCAGTAGCTGAATACCGGTCATGGTGATCATGCCGAACACAATAATGGTGGCACCACCCAGCACCGGATAGGGGATGGTGGTCATAACGGCACCAAACTTGGGCAGAAGGCCGGCAATGATCAGGAACACGGCAGCAATGCCCAGTACATAACGGCTGATCACCTTGGTCATGGCTACAATACCGACGTTCTGGCTGAATGAAGCAGTGGGCAGAGCACCAAAAATGGATCCAATCAGTGTACAAAGTCCGTTACCCAGCAGGCCGCCGGACAGTTCTTTATCTTTCAGCTCGCGGTTCATGCCGCCCACGGTGGTGGCAGACAAGTCGCCGATGGTCTGTACCGAGTTCACAATACAGATGACCACCATGGAAATAACCGCAGACGCGTGGAACTCAATGCCCATGGAGAAGGGGGTGGGAACAATGATCCAGGGCGCTTCATGCAGACTGGTAAAGTCCACCATACCAAAGGTAAAGGCCATCACATAACCCACAAGAATACCCACAATAATGGCGGCCAGGCGCAGATAGCCCTTACCAAACTGAGAGCACAGCAGCACCACGGCCAGGGTGGTCAGACCCACCAGCCAGTTCATGCCGCTGCCAAAGCCTTCGGCGCTGGTATTACCGCTTCCGGCCATATATTTGATGGCAATGTCGTACAGCGACAGACCAATCACCAGTACCACGGTACCGGCAACAACGGGCGGGAACAGGTGGCGGATTTGCTTGATGAACAGGCCCACCACGATCATGGCGATACCGCCGGCAATCTGAGCTCCCAAAATACCGGGAATACCATAAACAGAGCCCACGGCAATCAGGCTGGGCACATAGGCAAAGCCCACACCAAAGATGGTAGGCACGCCGGCACCAAAGCGGCCAACAGGATACAGCTGAAGCAGGGTAGAGATGCCCGAGAACAGAAGAGCAAGCTGAACCAGCATCATGGTTTCTTGGCCATTGGCCCCAGCCACACCGGCAACAATAAGCGGCGGCGTCACTGCGCCCATAATCATTGCCAGAATATGCTGGAAGGAGAGCGGCAGTGCTTTACCGAAAGACGGCTTGCCGTAGTAATCGAATACCGATTTGCTTTGGCTATGTTTCATTACAGTAAGTCCCTGAGGGTTGCTCAAGTTAAATGGTTGCTAGCTGTCAGCCTTGTTATCCGTTTAGTACGGCTGGCAGAACCACATCGCAGTGTATGAGCCCTGGTCAGGGCTCAAAAGGTAACCATGTTCCGGGTTGTTTGGCCCAATGGTTAATTACAGGGACTAATGTATACATTTTTGTAAACACTAAATCAATATTTTGTTCATATTTGATGGTGTATGTGCGCGGCAGGCTACAGTTTATTGTACTGGTAGGTGCCTGCTTTTGTTTTAGTAAATCCTGCGTCTGATGCCGGTTCGTTCCAGAATTTTCACCGAAATTTCTTCAACCGAGTGAAATGTGGTGTCGATAAAAGGGATCGCTTCCATGCGGAACAGGCGTGCGACCTGGTCCAGTTCGTAGCGACACTGTTCAATGGCTGCATAGCGGCTGTCGGCACGGCGGCGCTGACGGATTTCCTGCAGGCGGCCGGCGTCAATGGTGAGCCCGAACAACTTGTGCCGGTTGGCCTTGAGGGCCGGAGGCAGGCTCACTTGTTTCATGTCCTGATCAATGAAGGGATAGTTGGCGACCCGAATGCCAAACTGTAGTGCCAGATAGAGGCTGGTGGGTGTTTTGCCACAGCGGGACACGCCCACCAGTATGATGTCGGCTTCATCATATTCCTTGGTGGTCACGCCGTCGTCGTTATCCAGTGCATAGTTGACGGCATCAATTCGCAGATCGTAATTGTGCTTGTTACTGATGCTGTGGGCCTTGTGTGCGCTGGGCTCGGCCTTTACTCCCAGCTGTTGCTCAATGGGAGCCACGAAGGTGTTAAGAAAGTCGTAGCACATGGCCTCGCTGTCGATGATGATATTGCGCAGCTTGTCATCAATGATGGTATGAAAAACCAAGGGGCGTTTGCCACTCTGGTGAAAGCTGTCGTTGATGCGGTCGCGGATGGCCCGCGCCTTCTCTTCATCCTCGACAAAGGGAAAAGTTATTTGCTCAAAGGGCAGGGGAAACTGGCTCAGCACTGCATGACCGAATACCTCGGCTGTGATCGCCGTCCCATCAGAAACATAAAAAACCGTGTGCACAGGGCCTCCAGATCTCACTTTCGCGTATTGGAGCGGGTAAGACGTTTACCCGCTTTTCCGGGCCATTGTAGAATCAAAACCGTGTACAGGCCCATATCATTACAACAATATCAAAGGTCCTGACCCTACACAGAAATCTGATGAGATACGGATATCCCAACCCCTTTTTGTGGAGACGTGGCAGTGCAGGAATATGTGATTTGGTATGAACAACTCGGCATGAACGATGTAGACCGGGTTGGTGGCAAGAATGCCTCCTTGGGCGAGATGATCAGCCAGCTGGCCGGTGCCGGTGTATCGGTACCCGGTGGCTTTGCGACGACCGCCTATGCGTTTAACGAATTTCTTGAGCAGAGCGGACTTAATGATCGTATTCACGATCTGCTCGACAAACTCGATGTGGACAACATTGCTGCTCTCGGTGAGGCAGGCAAGTCCATTCGCCAGTGGGTGATTGACACTCCTTTCCAGCCTGAGCTGGAAAACGCCATTCGCGATGCTTATGCGGAGTTGTGTGGCAAAGCCGGTGACGCTGCCTCCTTTGCGGTGCGCTCTTCTGCCACCGCCGAAGACATGCCCGACGCCTCTTTCGCAGGTCAGCAGGAAACCTTCCTCAACGTCCGCGGCCTGGATGCGGTGATGGAAGCCATCAAGCATGTGTTCGCCTCTCTGTTTAATGACCGGGCCATTTCTTACCGTGTGCACCAGGGTTATGACCACAAAGGGGTGGCACTGTCTGCCGGTATTCAGCGCATGGTGCGCTCCGACATTGCTGCCTCTGGCGTCATGTTCACTCTGGACACCGAGTCCGGCTTTGATCAGGTGGTGTTTGTGACTTCCGCCTGGGGTCTGGGTGAAATGGTGGTGCAGGGTGCTGTGAACCCCGATGAGTTTTACGTGCACAAGCCGACGCTCAAGGCCGGCCGCCCTGCGGTGGTGCGTAAAACACTGGGTTCCAAGCTGCAGAAAATGATCTACGCCGGCGGTGCCGAACTTGGCAAGCAGGTGGATATCAAGGAAACCAGCCGGGAAGAGCGCCGTCAGTTCTCCCTCACCAATGACGAAGTGATGGAGCTGGCCAAGCAGGCCATGATCATCGAAAAGCACTACCAGCGTCCGATGGACATTGAGTGGGCAAAAGATGGTGCAGACGGCAAGCTTTATATCGTACAGGCCCGTCCGGAAACGGTACGCAGCCGTCAGGATGCCAATGTGCTGGAGCGTTTTGCACTCAGTCAGCAGGGCGATGTGATTGCCGAAGGTCGGGCCATTGGTCACAAGATTGGTGCCGGTACTGCCAAGGTTATCGACTCCATTGATCAGATGGATGAAATCAAGGCCGGCGACGTTCTGGTGACTGACATGACCGACCCGGACTGGGAGCCGATCATGAAGCGGGCCGCCGCCATCGTCACCAACCGGGGTGGACGTACCTGCCATGCCGCCATTATTGCCCGTGAACTCGGTATCCCCGCTGTGGTGGGCTGTGGCAATGCCACCGAACTGGTAAAAGACGGTCAGCTGGTCACGGTTTCCTGTGCCGAAGGCGACACCGGTTTCATCTACAATGGCAAGCTGGAGTTCAGCGTGAACACCTCTGAAGTAGGCTCCATGCCTGTTTCTCCGGTGAAAGTGATGATGAATGTGGGCAACCCGGACCGGGCGTTTGACTTCGCGCAGCTGCCCAACGCCGGCGTGGGCCTGGCTCGTCTGGAGTTCATCATTAACCGCATGATTGGCGTGCACCCCAAGGCGCTGCTGAACTATGACGGTCAAAGTGCTGATCTCAAGCTCAAAATTGATGAAATTATCGCCGGTTATGACAGCCCGCGGGAGTTCTTTGTCGCCAAGCTCACAGAAGGTATCGCCACACTGGCCTCCGCCTTCTGGCCGGAGCGGGTGATCGTGCGTATGTCCGACTTCAAGTCGAATGAATACGCCAATCTGCTCGGTGGCGATGCCTACGAGCCGGATGAAGAAAACCCGATGCTGGGCTTCCGTGGTGCTTCCCGCTATATCTCCGAAGATTTCCGGGACTGCTTTGCCATGGAATGTGAAGCCATGAAGCGGGTACGCGAAGAGATGGGCCTGACCAACGTCGAGATTATGATCCCCTTCGTGCGTACACTGGATGAAGCGGCATCAGTGATCGATATCCTGGGAGAAAATGGTCTCAAGCGCGGCGAGAACGGCCTCAAGGTGATCATGATGTGCGAACTGCCGTCCAACGCCCTGCTGGCCGATAAGTTCCTGGCTCACTTTGACGGTTTCTCCATCGGCTCCAACGACATGACCCAGCTTACCCTGGGCCTGGATCGGGATTCGGGTCTGGTGGCCGGCTCCTTCGACGAGCGTGACGAGGCGGTCAAGGCACTGCTGGCCATGGCCATTCAGGCCGCCCGCAAGGCTGGCAAGTACGTGGGGATCTGCGGTCAGGGACCTTCGGATCATGCTGACTTCGCTGCCTGGCTGGTGGAGCAGGGTATTGATTCGGTCTCCCTTAACCCGGACACCGTCATCGACACCTGGCTGTACCTGGCGGAGCACGCCAAGCACTAATCCATAAAGTGGATTCAAAGGGCGCTTCGGCGCCCTTTTTTGTGGCCAGCTTCCAGCGAAACCATCTTCAGATAAAACTAGACATGTGTTACCGGACCGTTACAATGGCCTCCGATTTTTAAGCCGGTCGCAGCCTACCCGGACAAAACAAGGACACAATATGAAAGCACTGTTGATCTGCTCCGGTGGATTCGACTCCGTTACCCTGGCCTGGCGGCTGGCGGCGGAGCAGTCCCTCGGCGCTCTGCTGACCTTCGACTACGGTCAGCGTCATAAAAAAGAAATCGAGGCCGCCCGCCTGTGTGCCGAGCGCCTCGGTGTTCCTCATCTGGTTATGGACATCGCTCATATCGGTCGCCAGCTTTCCGGCTCGGCACTCACCGATGACATTGATGTGCCCCACGGTCACTACAGCGAAGAAAACATGAAGGTTACGGTGGTGCCCAACCGCAATGCCATCATGCTGACCATCGCGTTTGGCGTGGCTGCCGCCCGCGGCCTCGATACGGTGGCCCTGGCGGTGCACGGTGGCGACCATTTCATCTATCCCGATTGCCGGCCCGACTTTATCCGCCTGTTTGGCGAGATGCAGGCCCGGGCCCTCGACGGCGTGGCCGAAGTGGCGTTGCTGGCACCTTATGTGGACACCGACAAAACCGAGATCGCCCGCGATGCAGCCCGTTACCGTGTACCGGTAGCCGAGACCTGGTCCTGCTACGAAGGTGGCGAAGTGCATTGCGGCCGCTGTGGTACCTGCGTGGAGCGCATTGAGGCCATGGTGCTGGCGGGGGTGGCCGATCCTACTCCTTATAAAGACGAACAATACTGGCGCGATGCGGTGGCCAGGGTGAAGGGGGCTTAATGTACACCATTAAAAAGGAGTTTCATTTCTCCGCCTCCCACCAGCTCAAGCAAATGCCCGACTGGCATCCCTGTGCCCGGCTGCACGGCCATAACTATGTGGTGGTGATCGAGCTGCAGAGCGAACAGCTCGATCAGTACGGCTTTGTGCGTGACTACCTCGAGCTCAAGGCGTTTAAAGAGTATATCGACGACAAGCTCGACCATCGTCATCTCAACGAGGTACTGGGGAACGAGTGCACTACTGCCGAACGGCTGGCCCGGCACCTGTATGACTGGGCGAGCGTGCGCTGGCCCGAGGTCAGTGCCGTGGCGGTGTCGGAAACCCCCAAAACCTGGGCAGAGTTCCGGCCATGATTGCCATCAGCGAAATCTTTGGCCCCACCATTCAGGGGGAAGGGGCCCTGACCGGGGTTCCTACCGTCTTTGTGCGTACCGGTGGCTGTGACTTCCGCTGCAGCTGGTGCGATACCCTGTATGCGGTTGAGCCCCGTTTCAGGGCTGACTGGACACCGATGAGCGCCGGAGCGGTACTGGCTGAAGTGGAGCGTCTGAGCGGCGGCCGGCCGCTGCTGATTACCCTGTCCGGTGGCAATCCGGCGCTGCAGCCGCTGGGTGACCTGTTGCAACTGGGGCATGACAAGGGTTATACCTTTGCCATTGAAACCCAGGGCAGCAAAGCGCAGAAGTGGTTTGGCCAGCTGGATCACCTGACCCTGAGTCCCAAGCCTCCCTCGTCCGGCATGGCCTTCAGCCAAAGCAGGTTCGGTGAATGTCTGGCCGCAGCCGGTGAGCACACCCGTGTGACGCTCAAGCTGGTGATCGCCGACGAGACCGATTACCGGTGGGCGCGGGAGTTTGCTGCGCAGTACCCGCAACTGCCGCTTACCCTGCAACCCTGTAATCCTGTACCGGCTACCCCGGACGAGCCGGAGCGGGAAACCGATCTTGATGCCCTTAATGCCAGGCTGCGCTGGCTGGTGGATAAAGTAACGGCCGACGGCTGGTTTGAGGCCAGGGTGTTGCCTCAGCTGCATGTGATTATCTGGAACAATGAGCGGGGCGTTTAGCCAAGAAATCCATTGCCTGTTTGAATCCGCTTTAATATTATGGACGTCTAAACGTCTGTTTTTTGCGTTATTCAATTGCCAAAGGAGTGCTCATGTCCCGTCTTTCCCTCGCTCTGCCGTTACTGGCCCTGTGCTCTTTTCCGCTGTTGGCAGTGGACGAGAGCAAAAAAGAAATTGTGATCGGCACCACAGTGGGTGACTTTGCCGACATGGTGACCGAGTCCATCAAGCCTCAACTGGAAGCGCAGGGATACACGGTGAAGCTGGTGGAGTTCACTGACTATGTCATGCCCAATCTGGCTCTCGCTGAAGGCTCGCTGGATGTGAACTGCTTCCAGCATAAGCCTTATCTGGATACCTTCAGTCAAAGCCGGGGACTGGAACTGAGCCCCATTACGCAGGTGCCCACCGGCCCGATGGGGCTCTATTCCGGCAAATCGGACTCACTGGAACAAGTGACGGCAGGCAGCACGGTAGCCATTCCTAATGACCCCACCAATCAGGCCCGGGCGTTGCTGATGCTGGAAGAAATGGGCTGGCTGACGCTGAAAGAAGGTATTGACCCCCTGAAAGCCAGCGAGTTTGATGTGGCCGATAATCCTTACGGCATCAAGCTAATCATGCTGGAAGCGGCCCAGCTGCCGCGTTCGCGTCAGGATGTGGACTTCTCGGTGATCAACGGCAACTATGCGGCGTCGAGCGGCATTCCCTTCAGCGAAGGTTTGTTTCTCGAACGCAGCTATGACTTTATTAACTGGGTAGTGGTGCGCGGCGAAGACAAAAACAAGGATTTTGTGCAGGACGTTATTGAGGCTTATAACAGCGAGTCATTCAGAGACTATGCGGTAAAACGTTTCGAAGGCTACAAATATCCTGAATCCTGGCATGACTGAGCCTCGGGAATACCACATAGACCTTGATGGCCGCCGGCTGGCGGTCATGGAGTGGGGCAAGGCCGATGGAGTGCCGCTGGTGGCGCTGCACGGCTGGCTGGATAATGCGGCCAGCTTTACCCTGCTGGCACAGCTATTACCCGAGGTGCGGCTGATTGCACCGGATCTGGCCGGACATGGCCGCTCGGATCACCGTGCTCCCGGGCAACCCTATTACATTTGGGACAACGTAGCCGATGTGCTGGCCCTGCTCGACGCCCTGAAGCTGCAGACCGTGGCCTTGCTTGGGCATTCCATGGGGGCCAGTGTGGCCACCCTGCTGGCGGGGGCTTTTCCCGAACGGGTAAGCCGCTTGTTCCTGCTTGACGGTCTGGCCCCGCGCACTTATGCCGCTGACACGCTGCCCGAGCAAATGGCGGCGGCGCTGAAAAAAGGCAAGCGCATTCGCCGTCGCGGATGGCGGCCTTATGCCAGCTTCGACGATGCCTTACAGGCACGCATGAGCGGGCGTTACCCGGTGAGCAGGGAGGCGGCGAAATGGCTGCTGGCCCGCAGCCTTAAGCAAACCGCGGACGGCTGGTGCTGGCAACATGATATTGCGCTGTCGCAGCCGTCGGTAGTGCGCCTGTGTGACGAGCAGGTTGCGGCGTTTTTACAGAGGCTGAGCATGCCGGTGCTGCTGCTGATGGCCAAACACGGCAATGAGCTTGAGGGTGTCCGGCCGTTGCTTGATCTGGTGCCCGATCTCACCTTACAGGTGCTCGATGGTGGCCACCATATGCATCTGGAGCATGAGCCAGCGGCAAGCATTGCCGGGCTGATAAGTGAGCGTTTGGCCGTCACTCCCGTCAGCACCTTCACGAGGATGACATTGCTTTGATATCCGTCATTCCCGTGCTGACGGGAACCCAGAAACACGGCGTCTTACGGTCGAATTATGCCGGGCCATGCATGGACTCCCGTCAGCATCTTCGCGAGGGTAACAATATGCTATACGGTTCATATTACAGTGGCAGTGTGTCCTGAGGCGGTGCATTCTGCTGCTCGAGTTCCAGCTCCAGCTGTTTCTTGCGGGCGGCAGCCAGTACCCGGCGTTTGCGATCCTGACACAGGCGGATCACGTCCCGGCGCTGGGCGGGTGTATATTTCAGCCAGTTGAAGCGCTCGTCCCGGCTGCGGAAGCAGCCTTTACAGTAGCCCCTGTTGTTAACCTGGCAGACGCCAATACAGGGGCTGGGTACATCAAAAAACTCCAGTTGCTCCATCAGGCCGCCTCCTTGTTCCTGTCTTCACTGGAGCATATTCCGCTCACATTTACAACAGATCCCGCAGCCGGTACCAGGCCATGGCCAGTACCAGTGCCGGCGTGCGCAATAGCCGGCCACCGGGAAAGTCCCGGTGCGGAATGCGGGAGAACAAATCAAAGCGTTCGGCACTGCCGGCGATAGCGTCGGCCATCAGGCTGCCGGCCATACCGGTGAGGGCGATGCCGTGACCGGAGAAGCCCTGGGCAAAATAGACGTTACCATTCAGCCGGCCGAAGTGAGGTGCCCGGTTCATGGTGATGCCCACGTAGCCCCCCCAGGTGTACTGTTGTTTTACCTCCGTCAGCTGAGGGAACACATGACGCAGACGCTTGCCCATGGATGCCGCCAGGTTCACCGGATCCAGCCCGGAGTAGCTGACCCGTCCGCCGAACAGCAGCCGGTGGTCGGCACTCAGGCGGAAATAGTCGAGCACAAAGTTGATGTCGGCCACCGCCATGTTATTGGCAATGAGCGATTTGGCCCGTTGCTCACCCAGGGGCTCGGTGGCGGTAATGTAGGTGCCAACCGGCATGATTTTGCGTTCAATGTCCGGGGCGATATCTTCCAGATATGCATTACCGCATAACAGCAGGTGGCGGCAGCGCACCAGACCATGAGGGGTATGTACCACCGGATGTTCACCCTGTTCAATGCGGGTTGCGGGGGTGTATTCAAAAAAGCGTGCACCGGCCTTTGCCGCCGCACCTGCCAGCCCCAGCGTATAGTTAAGCGGGTGCACATGGCCACTGGCAGCGTCATAGAGGCCGCCAAGGTAGGCATTGCTGCTCATCTGCTCCTGTACCTGCTCCCGGCTCCACATCTGCAGCGAGTCATAACCGTAATCCCTGCGCAGGCTGTCAGCCCAGCTTTCCAGCTCTTTCATATGCCGTGGCTTGACTGCAGCATGCAGGTGGCCGTTGGCCAGATCGCACTGAATATTATGCTGTTTAATGCGCTGGCGCATTTGCTGCAGGGCTTCGGTGGAAATATCCCACAGTTGCCGGCTGACTTTGTCTCCCACGAGTCTGGTCAGAGTGGCTTGCTCACAGGCATAGCCAAAAATCATCTGGCCACCGCTGCGCCCGGAGGCCCCCCAGCCGATCCGGCGACTGTCCAGCATCGCCACACTGTAACCTCGCTCGGCCAGGTTGAGTGCGGCGGCACAGCCGGTGATTCCGGCCCCTACAATGCACACATCCACCTCCAGGTTATCGTGCAGGGCAGGGTACTCCGGCGCCGGGTGGGCAGAAGCGGCATAATAGGAATCGGCGTGAGGCTGCATAAAGGCTCCTAAATCTTAAACCAGGTGCTGATACCACTGGTATTCCAGCGGCGTGACGTGTTGATCGAACTCGGCCAGCTCAAAGCGCTTGTTGATAAGGTAGGCCCGGTGAAACTCCTTGCCCAGATATTGCGATAACCGGTGTGACTGGGCAAATCTGTCCAGGGCGTTTTGCCAGCGGTAGGGCAGCAGCGGAAGGTCCAGTTTATTGGCATCGCCCTGGATGGGGGCTGGCGGATGTAACTGTTCACTGAGACCATGATCCACCGCGGCGAGAATGGCGGCGACTACCAGATAAGGGTTGGCATCGGCACCGGCCACCCTGTGCTCCAGCCGGGTACTGGCCGGATCACCTGACGGAATACGCACCGCCACGGTGCGGTTGTCAAAGCCCCAGCTGGCGTGCAGGGGTACAAACATATGCGGCTGCAGCCGGCGAAAGGAGTTGGCATTGGGCGCAAACAGCGCCATGGATTCGGGCAGCATACTGAGGGTACCGGCAATGGCCTGGCGCAATAGTTCGTGATCGCCGGCAAACACATTATTTCCGTCGTCGTCGAGCAGGCTGACATGAATATGCATACCCGAGCCGGCCTGACCGTTGTAGGGCTTGGCCATAAAAGTGGCGTACATGCCTTGCTTGATGGCAATGGCCTTGATCGCCCGTTTGAGCAGAATGGCCTGATCGCAGGCCGCCACGGCATCGTGCTGATGGGTCAGGTTGATTTCAAACTGTCCCGGAGCATATTCGGCCACGGCGTTGTCGGCAGGGATGTGCTGCAGTTTGCATACCTCGGCCACCTGTATCAGGAAGTCTTCCCAGCTGTCGAGATCGTCGAGAGAATACACCTGAGTGTCGTGCATGCGTTCGTCGGTACCGGGCAGAATGGGGGGCTGGGGCAGGCCGTCGGCGCCTTCCTTCTGATCAACCAGATAAAACTCCAGCTCTACCGCCACGCAGGGATGCAGGCCTTTGGCTTTCAGCCGGTCCAGGACCTGCTGAAGGACATGGCGGGGATCGGCAAAGAAAGGGCTGCCATCGGTGTCTTCCATGGTCATCAGAATTTGCCCGGAGGGAATTTTATGCCAGGGGACGGGGGCCAGGGTGTGGGGCAGCAGCCGGCAGACCCGGTCGCTGTCGCCCTGTGCCAGGCCCATGCCGGTTTCTTCTACTGTCTGTCCGGTAATATCGAGGGCAAATACCGATGCGGGCAGGCTGATCCCCTGTTCCAGCGCTTTTTCAAAGGCACTGGCCTGAATACGTTTTCCGCGAATAACGCCGTTGATGTCACACAGCATTAAATCAACGGACTGATAATCAGCCCAGGGCGGGGTGTTCTTGTCAGCGGCCTTAGGCCGGTTGCGGGGTTTGGTCATGAGTGTGTCCTTAAACGATCCATCCTTGAAACTCAGCCTGTTTAATATCCATGAAATTTTGTTAAATTGTAAAGCTGCATGCACTACATGTGATTAACATTGGTTTTTTTCTTGCTCGTTAGCTATGTCTATGTCTAGCATACTTTTACATCAATATGGACTATGCTGACGAATGTGTTTTTCACCCAGAGCGTCATTATGAGTGTTCAAGATCCTGAAAATCGCGATATGGCTTGGCTGCGTCAGTGGATGCAGCAGCATGCCATCACAGAGGTTGAGTGCCTGTTACCCGATTTTACCGGTAATGCCCGGGGCAAAATATTGCCCGCCAGCAAGTTTCTGAAAGAGGGTGGCATGCGTCTGCCCGACAATATTTTTCTGCAAACGGTGAACGGCGACTGGCCCGATGATGAGCATATCGACTGGACCGAGCGGGATATGGAGCTGCATGCCGATATCAATACTCCCCGTTTAGTGCCCTGGGCCAGTGAGCCCACGGCTCAGGTGATCCACGATTGTTTTGACGCCGATGGCAACCCGGTAGAAATGGCTCCCCGCAGTGTGCTGCGCCGGGTGCTGCAACTTTACGAGCGGGAGGGCTGGCGGCCGGTGGTGGCACCGGAGCTGGAGTTCTTCCTGGTCAAGAAAAACGAAGACTGGGACTATCCGCTGGAGCCGCCTATTGGCCGCAATGGCCGGCCTGAAACTGCACGGCAGTCGTTCAGCATTGATGCGGTCAATGAATTCGATCCGATTTTTGAAGAAATGTACGACTTCTGCGAGGCGCAGGAGCTGGAGGTGGATACCCTGATCCACGAGTCGGGTGCAGCCCAGATGGAAGTCAACTTTATTCACGGTGATGCGCTGGATCTGGCCGATCAGGTGTTTTTGTTCAAGCGCACCATGCGTGAGGCGGCCATGCGGCATAATGTGTACGCCACCTTTATGGCCAAGCCGATGAAAAATGAGCCTGGCAGCGCCATGCATATTCATCAGAGTCTGGTAGATGCCAGCGGCAACAACCTGTTTGCCAACCCTGATGGCAGTCACAGTGAGCTGTTTCTGCATTTTATCGGTGGCATGCAGCGCTATATTCCCGCTGCCGTGGCGCTGTTTGCACCCAATGTTAATTCCTACCGCCGGCTGGCCTTTGGCGACTCGGCCCCCCGCAATATGGCCTGGGGTGAGGATAACCGTACCGTGGGGCTGAGGGTGCCTCGTTCGGGTCTTGCTGATCGGCGCATTGAAAACCGCTTTGCCGGTGCCGATGCCAACCCCTACCTTGCTCTGGCGGCCAGTCTTGCCTGCGGTTATCTCGGCATGAAACAGCGTATTGCACCCACGGAGGAAGTCGTTGGCAATGCTTACGATATGCCCTTTGGCCTGGCCCGAAATCTGGAAGAGGCCTTGCAGGAACTGGAGCAATGCGAGGAGTTGCGTGACATTCTGGGATCGCGTTTTGTTCAGGCCTTTATTGCGGTCAAACGCAAGGAATATGAGGCCTTTTTCACCGTGATCAGCGCCTGGGAGCGGGAGTTTCTACTGCTCAACGTATAAACAACAAGCACAGGGAGTGAAGCATGGCGGAGTTCAGCAGGGAGTCGTTACAACAACTGGATGCAGCCCATCATCTGCATCCCTTTACCGACAGCGGGGCGCTGCATCAGAAAGGTGCCAGAGTCATAGAGCGGGGAGAAGGGGCATATTTATGGGACCTTGACGGGCACCGCCTGCTCGATGGCATGGCCGGACTCTGGTGCGTCAACCTGGGTTATGGCCGGCAGGAGCTGATTGCCGCCGCCAACGCCCAGTTGCAGCAACTGCCTTACTACAATCTGTTTTTTCAGACCACGCATCCGCCGGCGGCCAAGCTTGCCGCAACCCTGGCGGAGATTCTGCCCGGTGATCTGAAGCACCTGTTCTTTACCGGCTCCGGCTCGGAGTGCAACGACACCGTGGTGCGTATGGTTCGCCACTTCTGGGCGGAGCAGGGCAGGCCGGAACGCACCGTTATCATCAGCCGTCACAATGCTTATCACGGCTCCACCCTGGCCGGGGCCTCCCTTGGGGGCATGAAGCCCATGCACCGGCAAGGCGGGCTGCCGCTGCCGGATATAGTGCATATTGATCAGCCCTATCACTTTGGTGAAGGGCAAGGCGTTGATCCCCATGCCTTTGGTCTGGAGCGGGCACAGCAACTGGAGCAGAAAATTCTGGAGCTGGGCCCGGAACGGGTGGCGGCCTTTATCGGCGAGCCGGTGCAGGGTGCGGGTGGTGTCATTATTCCCCCCGACAGCTATTGGCCGGAAATTCAGCGTATCTGCAAAAAATACGATATTTTGCTGGTGGCTGACGAAGTCATTTGCGGCTTTGGCCGAACTGGCCACTGGTTTGCCAGTGAGCATTTCGGCATCGTTCCGGACTTGCTGTGCATGGCCAAGGGAATTACCTCCGGCTACATTCCGCTGGGGGCCGTGGCAGTGAGCGGGCGAGTGGCGAACACCCTGATTGCCGGCGGCGAGTTCTTTCATGGCTTCACTTATTCCGGCCATCCGGTGGCCTGTGCAGTGGCGCAGGCCAATATAGCAGTGATGCAAAAAGAGCACATAGTGGAACGGGTGCATGAAGATATCGGCCCCTATCTGCAACAGCGCTGGGCAAGTCTGGGTGATCATCCTCTGGTTGGCGAAACCCGGGGCCTGGGGCTGGTGGCAGCCCTGGAGCTGGTGGCGGACAAAACCAGTCTGACCCGCTTTCCTGAAGAGGCCGGTGCCGGCCTTGTCTGCCGTGAACACAGCCTGGACTCTGGCCTGATCATGCGTGCCGTGGGCGACACCATGATTATTTCACCCCCCCTGATTATTACCCGTGAGCAGGTGGACGAACTGATTGAAAAGGCGCGTTGCGCCCTGGATCTGACCCTGACCACCCTCAGTAACCGACAAGGAAAGCACCATGGCTAAACACCCTGTTTTTAACACTGGCCTGCTGGCCGCCGGCGTAGCGCTGGCTCTGAATGCTCAGGCATCGGAGCCGGCCCAGGTGAATTTTTATAACTGGTCTGATTATATTGCCGAAGACACCCTGGCCAAGTTTACCCAGGCCACCGGCATTGCGGTCACTTATGATGTGTTTGACTCCAATGAAGTGCTGGAAGCCAAGTTGCTGGCAGGGAATACCGGTTTTGATGTGGTGGTACCTACCGGTGACTTTATGGGCCGGCAAATTCAGGCCGGGGCTTTTTTGCCACTGGATAAGTCCAGGCTGAGCCATTATGACAACCTGGATCCGCGCATTATGGCGTTGCTGGAAGAAAAAGATCCCGGTAACCAGTATGGTATTCCCTACCTGTGGGGGACCACCGGCATTGGTTATAACGTCGACAAGGTAAAAGAGGCATTGGGTGAGGATGCACCGGTAGATTCCTGGGATCTGGTGATGAAACCGGAAAACCTGGAAAAACTCAGCCAGTGTGGTGTGGCCTTCCTGGATGCGCCCACCGAAATCTTTGCGGCCGCGCTGAATTATCAGGGGTTGGATCCAAACAGCACCAATGCTGCGGACTATAACGGCCCTGCTACCGAGCTGATGATGCAGCTTCGCCCTCATATCACCTATTTCCATTCGTCCAAATACATCAACGATCTGGCCAATGGCGATATCTGTGTGGCGGTGGGTTGGTCCGGCGACATACTGCAGGCGCGGGACAGAGCCGATGAAGCCGACAGGGGCGTAAAGGTGGCTTACCGCATTCCCAAAGAAGGTGCCCTGATGTGGGTGGACATGCTGACCATCCCCAAAGATGCCAAGCATCCGGACAATGCCCATGCGCTGATTGATTACCTGCTGAAGCCGGAAGTGATCGGTGATATCTCCAACTATGTGGCTTATGCCAACCCCAACAAAAACGCCAATGAGTTTGTGGATGACGACATCCTGAATGATCCGGGTATCTACCCCAGCCAGGAAGTCGCAGACAAGCTCTATACCGCCAAGCTGCTGCCACAAAAGGTAAACCGGGTGATTACCCGCGCCTGGACCCGGGTGAAAACCGGAAAATAAGCAAACGGCAGCGTTGTTTTCAGAATGAACTCCCGCCTGCGCGGGAGTAACGGGGGCTGAGTCTGTGCAACAGGCCCTTATTACACAATTGTCTGCATTGTGACGGAAGCGGCAACAGCAGGATTGCCGGATTTGACGAACGTTCATTGAAGCGTGTCGAAGGAGGCTGCCCTGCTGGTGCTGCTCGCGGAGCTGCAGGGTTCACGCTGAGCAAGCAACACGGAGACAAGCATGCCAGAGCAGGAACAAGCTATTAGTGCGGTGACAGCGCCGTTTCTGAATATTCGCGGCGTCAGCAAATTTTACGACGGTCAGCCGGCGGTGGATGACGTGAGCCTGGAAGTGCAGCGGGGAGAAATTTTTGCTCTGCTCGGTGCTTCGGGCTGCGGTAAATCTACTTTGCTGCGCATGCTGGCGGGGTTTGAGCCGCCCAGCAAGGGAGAAATCTTTCTCGACGGTGTCGATATTGCCGATGTGCCGCCTTATGACAGGCCCATCAATATGATGTTTCAGTCCTATGCCTTGTTTCCGCATATGACGGTGGAAGCCAATATCGCCTTTGGCCTGAAGCAGGACAAGCTGCCCGGTGCCGAAATTGCCGAGCGGGTGGCGGAAATGCTGAAGCTGGTGCATATGGAAGACTACGCCAAACGCAAGCCACATCAGCTCTCCGGCGGCCAGCGTCAGCGGGTAGCGCTGGCACGCAGCCTGGCCAAGCGACCCAAGTTATTACTGCTGGACGAACCCATGGGCGCGCTGGACAAAAAGCTCAGGGAAGAGATGCAGCTGGAGCTGGTCAACATTATTGAAAAGGTGGGGGTGACCTGTGTGATGGTGACCCACGACCAGGAAGAGGCGATGACCATGGCCGGCCGCATTGCCATTATGAACAAGGGCCGGCTGGTGCAGGTGGGTGAGCCGCTGGATGTGTACGAATATCCCAACTGTCGTTTCAGTGCCGAATTTATCGGCTCGGTGAATGTGTTTGACGGCGTATTGGAAAGCAATGAGGCCGACAGCGCCCTGATCCGTTGTCCTGATGTGAAGCGGCCGCTGCAAATTGAGCATGGCGTTTCCATTGGTGAGGGGTTGCCGATCATGATAGCGGTGCGTCCGGAAAAAATGCATTTATCCTTTGATGAGCCGGAGCAGCCCTATAACCGTTTGCGGGGGACGGTAGACGAAATTGCTTATCTGGGGGATGTGTCCATCTACCATGTGCGCCTGCCTTCGGGCAAACGCATTCTGGCCACCCTGCCCAATGTTGAGCGTCACCGCCGTAACAGCCCCACCTGGGGTGATCATGTGTTTTTGCGCTGGGATGCAGACAGCTGCGCCGTGCTCATGACCTGAGGAGCTGACCATGAAAAAGGTGAAAACCGCCACCGGCCAGCGGCTGGTGATTGCACTGCCCTATACCTGGTTGCTGCTGTTTTTTCTGGTGCCTTTTTTGATCGTGTTCAAGATCAGTCTGTCGGAAGCGGCGCTGTCCATTCCGCCTTACAGCGAGGTGCTGAGTTTTGCCGATGAACAGCTGAAAATTGTGCTTAACTTCGGCAACTATCTGTTCCTGCTCAGTGACAGCTTGTATATCCAGTCGTACCTGCAGTCGCTTAAGGTGGCGACCATCTCGACCCTGCTTTGTCTGCTGATTGGCTTTCCCATGGCCTGGGCCATTGTTCATTCCAAACCCTCTACCCGCAATGTGTTACTGATGCTGGTGATTTTGCCATCCTGGACCTCGTTTCTGATCCGGGTATATGCCTGGATGGGGATCCTCGGCAATACCGGCTTCCTGAATAATGCCCTGATCTGGCTGGGCGCCATTGAACAGCCGCTGCAGATCCTTAACACCAATACCGCGGTTTACATTGGTATTGTGTATGCCTATCTGCCTTTTATGGTGCTGCCGTTATATACCGCGCTGATGCGGCTGGATTATTCACTGGTGGAAGCGTCTGCCGATCTGGGGGCCCGGCCGGTAACGACCCTGTTTACGGTCATCGTGCCGCTGGTAAAAGGCGGCATTATTGCCGGTGCCATGCTGGTGTTTATTCCGGCGGTGGGCGAGTTCGTGATCCCCGAGCTGCTGGGTGGCCCCGATACCTTGCTGATTGGCCGGGTGCTGTGGCAGGAATTCTTCAATAACCGGGACTGGCCGGTTGCGGCGGCAGTGGCCAGTGTGATGCTGTTGCTGTTAATGGTGCCCATTATGTGGTTCCACCGTATTCAGCGCAGAGAAATGGAGGGCTGAGCCATGAACAATATTCCCGTCAGCCGTTCCCGCCTGCGACCGCTTATTCTCTGGCTGGGGTTTGGCTTTCTGTATGCGCCCATGTTGCTGCTGATCATCTATTCCTTTAACAGCTCCCGGCTGGTGACCGTGTGGGCCGGCTGGTCCACCAAATGGTATGGTGAGTTGCTGGCCGACGACATGATGATGCAGGCGGTGGGGCTTAGCCTGACCATTGCCTTTTTTGCCGCCAGCACCGCCGTGGTGCTGGGCACGGTGGCAGGTTTTGTGCTGACCCGCATCGGCCGGTTCCGGGGGGAGGGCGGCTTTGCCTTTATGATCACAGCGCCGCTGGTTATGCCGGAGGTGATCACCGGTCTGTCACTGCTGTTGCTGTTTGTGGCCATGGGTGATCTGGTGGGCTGGCCGGCGCAGCGGGGGATCAGCACCATCTGGATTGCGCATGTCACCTTCTGTACCGCTTATGTGGCCGTGGTGGTCAGTTCCCGGCTGCGAGAGCTGGACCGTTCACTGGAAGAAGCCGCCATGGATTTGGGGGCGCGGCCGCTGAAGGTGTTTTTTGTGATCACCCTGCCGATTATTGCACCGGCCATTATTGCCGGCTGGTTGCTGGCGTTTACCCTGTCGCTGGATGATCTGGTGATTGCCAGCTTTGTCTCCGGGCCCAATGCTACTACCTTGCCGATGGTGGTGTTCTCCAGTGTCAGGCTGGGGGTGAGTCCCAAGATCAACGCACTGGCCACCATTATTATCGTGATTGTATCTCTGGTGACTTTTATCGGCTGGTGGTTGATGGCCCGTTCGGAAAAGCGCCGGGCACAGGAAGCCGCCGCCGCCCGGGCCGGCTGAGGAGCAGATCATGGACCTGCCTGAACGTCTGAAGTGGCTGCGCAACCAGCACGGCCTGACTCAGCGGGAGCTGGCCAAGCGGGCCGGGGTGAGTAACAGCCTGATTTCACAAATAGAGCAGGCAGCGGTCAATCCGTCGGTGGCAACGCTCAAGCGGGTACTGGATGGCTTTCCCATTTCCATGGGCGCTTTTTTCAGCCTGGAGCAGCGATCCGGACGGCGTGTGTTTTTCCATGCTGATGAACTGGTGAAGTGTGGCAGCAACGGGGTCACCATGTGGCTGGTGGGGCCGCTTGACGGTGATCGCCGGCTGGCGCTGCTGAAAGAGTGTTATCCGCCCGGTGCCGACACCGGCCCGGATATGCTCAGTAACGAAGCGGAGGAAGCCGGCCTGGTGCTGAGCGGGGAAATCGAGATTACCGTGGGGGAGGAATGCCGGGTGCTCAAAGCCGGTGACGGTTATTACTTTGATACCAACCAGCCCCATCGTTTTCGAAATCCGGGTACGGAAGTGTGCGAACTGATCTCGGCGGCCACGCCGCCGACATTTTAGCTCAGCGCCCCTGGGGCTGACTGGCAGAAACGATATGCAGCTCGGTATCGCCGATATTAACAAAGCGGTGGGGTTCGGTACTGTCAAAGTAATACCCGTCCCCCGGACTCAGTTCAAAGCGGCGTTCACCGACCAGCAACAGCAGCCGGCCTGCTATGACCACGCCGCATTCCTGGCCGGGATGGCTGAGCAAATCATGGCCGGTATCGCCATTTACCGGCATGGTTTCCCGCAGCAAGGTAATGTTTCGCTCGGGAAAGCCACTGCCAATCAGGCGGTAGCTGATATCGCCGGTACCCCGCTCGGGCTGCTCGCTGGCAGGGTAAATAACGGGTTTGGTGGTTTCGCTCTCTTCTTCGGCAAAAAAATCCGCCAGTGTCATGGGAAAACCATCCAGCAACTTTTTCAGTGAACCGATAGACGGACTGACCTGGTTCTTCTCAACCTGGGAAATAAAGCCGTTGGTCACGCCGGAGCGTTTGGCCAGCTCACGCTGAGACAGCTTTGCCTGCAGGCGAATGGTTTTGAGACGAAGGCCAATATCCATAATGGCGGTGTTCCTCCTGTAAGTTTCATTTGAACCTTAATTGTCGCGCAAGCAGAATGTTGCTCGGGCTTCTGTAACAGAAGAGACGATACTACATAATACAGGCGGCCGTGTTATGACGGCATTCTACTCTAAAACACGAACGCACACAGGGGGCGAACATGGATATCGCAGTACCCAAAGAAATTAAAAATCACGAATACCGGGTGGGCATGACGCCCGGCGGTGTTCGCGAGCTGGTCCGCGCCGGACATCGGGTTCGGGTGCAAACCGGTGCCGGAGACGGCGTGGGGTTCAGTGATGAGCAATATGTTGCTGCCGGTGCCGGACTGGTGGCCGATGTCGCTGAGTTATTTGCCGGGGCTGAGCTTATCGTTAAGGTAAAAGAGCCTCAACCCGAAGAGTATCGACGGCTTAAGCCTGGCCAGGTGCTGTTTACCTATTTGCATCTGGCCCCCGACGAGGCTCAGACCAAAGGTCTGCTGGCATCGGGCTGCACCGCCATTGCTTATGAAACCGTGACCGACGCGCAGGGCGGGCTGCCGTTGCTGGCACCGATGAGTGAAGTGGCCGGCCGCATGGCGGTGCAGGCTGGTGCCCATTGTCTGGAAAAAGCACAAGGGGGCAGAGGCGTGCTGCTGGGTGGCGTGCCCGGTGTGCCACCGGCACGGGTGCTGGTGCTGGGGGGCGGTGTGGTCGGCATCAACGCCGCGCGTATGGCCATGGGGCTGGGTGCCGATGTGACCATCTTCGACAAGTCGCTGCCGCGGCTGACCCAGCTGGACGCCATGTATGGTCCCGGCATCAAGACCCAGTATTCCACCGCCGACGCCATTGAGGCCGAGCTGTCCTGTGCAGATCTGGTGATTGGGGCTGTATTGATACCCGGTGCGTCGGCACCCAGGCTGGTGACCCGTGACATGCTGAAAAAGTTGCCCCAAGGGGCGGTACTGGTTGATGTGGCGATTGATCAGGGCGGCTGCTTTGAAACCAGCAGGCCGACAACTCATCAGCAACCCACCTTTGAGGTGGATGGCATAGTGCACTACTGCGTGGCCAACATGCCCGGCGGCGTGGCCCGTACCGCCACCCTGGCCCTGACCAACGCCACCCTGCCGTTCGTGCTGGCTCTGGCCAACAAGGGCTGGCGCCGGGCGTTGAACGAGGATGCGCATCTGGCCCATGGCCTGAATGTGCATAATGGCAAGATCATGTACCAGGCGGTGGCCGAGGCCCATGGCCTGGTACACACACCGCTCCAGCAGGCGCTGGCGAAACCCTGACGAGGACAATGATGCAGCTCGGCTTACTTTTGTGTGATCACATAGATCAAGGATTCAGGTGCACGGGGGGAGACTATCCGGAACTGTTTCTGGCGCGCATTCGAGAGGTGGTTCCGGAAGCGCAGCTGACGGTATTTGATGCCGAAGCCGGCGAGCTGCCGGCCCCGGATACCCGGATGGATGGCTGGATTATCAGTGGTTCCCGTCATGACGCCTTCGGTGATTATCTCTGGCTTACCCGGCTGAAGACCCGTGTCGCCGGCCTGCTGGCCGAAGGCCAGGCGGTGGCCGGGGTTTGCTTCGGCCATCAGCTGCTGGCCCTGATGCACGGGGGCAAGGTAGGCCGGGCACCGGCAGGGTGGGGGATCGGGGGACATCACTATCGCTGGCAGTCTCATCGTCATCCGTTGCCCGATTACCGGCTGCTGGTGAGCCATCAGGATCAGGTGCTGTGTCTGCCCGAAGGGTCCCGGCTAGTGGCCGGCTCGGCCTTTTGCCCTCATGCCGCCTTTACCTTGGGTGAGCGGGTGATGGGCGTGCAGGGGCACCCCGAATTTACCCCCGATTACGCCCGCTTTCTGATCGAGCAACGCCGGGAGCGGTTTGATGAGCCGCTGTACCGGCAGGCACTCGACTCCCTGTCCGCTCCTCATGACGGTGCCGCCGTGATGGGACTGATACTCGATTTCCTGCGCGGCCGGCCCTGGCCGGCACCCAAGGAGTGAGCATGCAACTTTATATTGCCAACAAGAATTATTCGTCCTGGTCACTGCGTCCCTGGCTGCTGCTGAGTGAACTGGGGATCCCGTTTGAGGAACGGCTGGTGCCCTTCGGGGAAGGCTCGAGCTGGGGCGAGTTTCGCCGTTTTTCACCGACCGGTCTGGTGCCCTGCCTGGTCGACGGGGAGCTTACGGTGTGGGACTCGCTGGCCATCACTGAGTACCTGGCCGAGACCTGTCCGGCGGTGTGGCCGGCGGCGCGGGAGGCCCGGGCCTGGGCCCGCTCGGCGGCGGCAGAAATGCACTCGGGGTTTATCGCCCTGCGCAGCTGCTGTCCGATGAACTGCGGGCTGCACATTGCCGTGTCGACGCCGGATGCAGCCTTGCATAAGGATCTGGCCCGGCTGGAAGAACTCTGGCTGGAGGGACTGACCCGCTTTGGTGGCCCCTTCCTGGCCGGTGAGCGTTTCTCCGCCGTGGATGCCTTCTATGCCCCGGTGGTGTTCCGGGTGACCAACTACCGGTTGCCGCTGACACCAAATGCTCAGGCTTATACCGAACGGATGCTGGCATTGCCCGGCATGCAGCAGTGGCTGGCGGCAGCGCTTAAGGAACCCTGGCGTGAGCCGGGGCACGAGCAGGAGTGCCGGCAGGCCGGCACCCTGCTGGCCGATCACCGGGAAGGTACGACGGATGAGGCCTGACTGGGTGGTGGCAAGGGGGTGCCATGAATGAGCTGGCCGCCGAACTGTGGCGGGATCACCAGGCGCTGGTGCGGCTGGGTATTGCTCTGCTGCTGGGGGCGCTTATCGGTATTCAGCGAGGCTGGCAGTGGCGTGATGCCGAGGCCGGACAGCGTATTGCCGGTGTCCGCACTTATGCACTGGTGGGGCTGCTGGGCGGGCTGGTCGCGTTGCTGGGCGAAAGTCTGGGGCAATGGCTGGTTGCCGCCGGCCTGCTGAGTGTGGTGGCGATAAGTCTGGTGGCCTACCGGGCTCAGGTTCGTATCCTGAATGATTTCAGCATTACCGGCAGTATCGGACTGTTGCTGACCTTCTGCTTTGGTGCTTTGGCAATGGCCGGCAGCCCGGCCATTGCTGCTACCGCAGCGGTGATTACCGTCTTTATTCTGGATAACAAGCGGGAAATACATGATCTGCTGCGTAAGTTGCAGGAACATGAGCTGGATGCCGGTCTGAAACTGTTATTGATCTCGGTGGTGATGCTGCCTTTGTTGCCCAATCAGCAAATGGGACCGGGGGGGGTGGTGAACCCCTTTGAAATCTGGTGGATGGTGGTACTGATCGCTTCTATCTCCTTTCTGGGATATTTCGCCATACGGGTGGGGGGAACCGAAAAAGGAATCCTGTTTACCAGCTTGTTTGCCGGGCTGAGCTCGTCTACCGCCCTGACCCTGCATTATTCCCGGCTGTCTCGGAGTACACCTGTGCTGTCGCCCCTGCTGGCCGCCGGGGTGCTGCTGGCCTGCGGCACCATGTTTCCCCGTATTCTGGTGTATTGCGCCCTGATAAATCCGGACCTGCTGCCGGTGTTGGGGCCACCTGTACTGGTGATGACGCTGCTGCTCTATGCGCCGGCTGCGTTTATCTGGCTACGCCACCGGACGCGGATTAATGTGGAGCAGCCCAGTCTCAATATGAACCCGCTGGACCTGAAAGCGGCGCTGCTGTTTGGCGGCCTGATCCTGCTGATTATGGTGCTGGGAGAATGGCTTGAGCAGGCGCTGGGCGATGCGGGAGTACTGCTGCTGGCGCTGGTCTCCGGGGTGACGGATGTGGATGCCATTACCCTGTCGTTAACCCGAATGTCTCAGGACACGCTGGCGCCGGGCACCGCTGTACTGGGGATTGTACTGGCGGCGTCGGTCAACAATCTGGTGAAAACGGGCATGGCATTCAGCCTGGGTGACAAGGCATTGGGCCGGCGTGTGGCCTGGCCGATGGCCGTTTCTTTGCTGGCGGGGTTGCTGACCGCCTGGGGACTCAAGTGAAAGCTTTAGGCCGTAAGCTTCCTGTCGACGCTGGTGTGCTTAGCCCTGCAGGGCATTATGCATATGGTTTGAACACATGGGGGCATCATGCAATTAGTATATGCACAGAGAGGAAACGCAGTCGATTATGCATATATTTGCATGATGAGGTACAGCCCATTATTTTGCCGTGATTAGAGTGATGCAACGGGTAAGTCCCCCATGTTAATTGATTCTTTTAATATGGGGGACTTACTCGTTTTTTCTGTATTGGACACCGCGATCCCGGCAGCCAGTAGGCTTTGGGCTTAATGGACGGTAGTAGTATCGGCTCTTGCTTTCAGCCATTCACTGAGAGCAGTTATCAGCAGGCATACGGTCAGCAAAATAATGGAGATGAGCGCCACGACAGGAAAGTCGGAACCCGCATCAGAAATACGGCTGTATAGCAGCAACGGTAGTATATTGACTTGGGTACCGGTCAAAGCCAAGGCGGTGCCATAGGCGCCGAAAGCCACGGCAAAGGTTATGCAGATAGAAGTGCCAAGTGCCGGAGCTATCTGAGGCAACAGTATGTCTTTAAATGCCTGCCAGCGGCTGGCTCCCAGACTGTAGCCAGCCAACAACTGCTTGTGGTCAAAGTTGACCAGTATAGGAAGCAGCACAAAGATGGCTCTGGGGGTCAGGTAATAACAGTAGGCAAAAGCCAGCCCCGCTGGGGAGTAGATAAAACCGCCCAGCCACGCGGGGTCTATGCCCAGCTTTGACATCAGCATGGTTACAGTGCCGGCTCGACCGAAGGCCAGGATAAACCCATAGGCGACAATCAGTCCGCTAAATACTAGGGGTAAAGAAACTAAAAACGACCAGAGCATGCGTAGTTGCGCTGGCTGTTTTGCCAGGTAGATAGCAATCATCAGCCCCACAGCTACGGAAACACCGGAGGCCATGATGGCCAGTACCAGGCTGCCAAGCAGACTTTGCCAGAAGGCGTTATCGGATATCAGCCGAGAAAGGGCCGATAGGGGTTCTTGCAGAGCTTCACCAAAGATAATGAACAGCGGCAGGAAAAAGAACCCTGCCATTAGCAGCAGGGTTGGTAGCGTCATTATCAGGCTGCTCAGGTGGTATCTCAAGAGGCCTGTCATTAAGGTTTATCCTTGTGTAAGAACTCGCTGGGTCCAGGCTGCATCAATCTGTGCCTTGCTCTGTCCGGCCTTGAGCAGATCCACAGGCTGGATCTGTGGTGCCGCTTTCAGCTTGCCGGCCACGCTCTGGGGCATAGGGGTATCTGTCAGCACGGGGCGTACAAAGCCTTCGGCAAAAGTCTGCTGACCTTCGCTGCTCATGATGTAGTTCAACCACAGTTCGGCGGCGTTAGGGTTAGGGCCGTTCTTCACTTTGGAGATAGCGTAGGGCGCAGCAGCAGAGGCCTCCTTGGGAATAACAACAGCGATATCCTCCTGCATGCCGTCGTTGACCATGGCCTTGAATCCGTCATTTTCGTAGCCGATCCAGATGGGGATTTCGCCTTTTAAAAATTGTGCATAGGGTGTGGTGCCGGTGATGCGTAACACATTACCGTTGCCGTGCAGCTTGGCCAGATATTCTATGCCCGGTTCAAAGTTGTCCATATCGCCACCAGCGCCGAAGTTGGCGGCCAACACGACGACCTGGCCTTGGCCAGTAGAGCGGGGATCCTGATAGACGATGCTGTTTTTATATTCCGGCTTGAGCAAGTCAGCCCAGCTTTCCGGCACGTTGTCGACCAGCTTCTTATTGACCAGGAAGGCCATGTTCAGAGTGTGGATAGTAAACCACTGACCGGTTTCGTGCTGGAACACGGACGGAATTTTCTCTGCGTGCAGAGGATTGAAGTCAGCGGTGAGTCCTTTGTTGGCTGCATCAATGCCAGAAGAGGCAAAATAGTAGGCGGTATCAGCCTGAGGGCGACGTTTGGCTTTATCCAGAGCCACCACCGTGGCTGCTGAACCCAGATCGTTATAGACAATATCCATGCCCTGGTAACGTTCTTTGAAACGCTTGAACATGGTGCCCCAGTTGGCCCAGGTTGGTCCTGTGTCAAATGACACGACGAGACCTTCCTCAAGGGCAGCTTCATAGAGTGTTGCCTCTCCCGGATACAGCTCGGTCCCCGGAAGTTTGGCGGCGTAGGTCATGCTCGGCAGCAGCAAGCTGAAGGCGATGGCAGAGGTAATTTTTTTAAGCATGTTGATGTCGCTCCTAAGAGATGAGATGAATGTGTTCGGGGTGAATTGATAGATGAGTTGGCGCAGTGTGGAACCGGCCTTCGGCCTTGATGACAGTGCCGTTGATCATCACTGTGGCCTGACAGCTTGGGCCCCAGAACACAGTGTTGAGGTGTTCAACAGCAAAGGTGTTGTATTCGTCCGGTATGGGGCGCCAGTGTTCGGGGCGGATCATGATATGTAGCGGCTGCCCAGCCTTGAGTTCGGGGGCATGAACCTGTAGCTGTCCCAAGGCACATTCAATTCGATGTGCTCCTAGCGCCATGGCCGGTAGGATATTCGCTCTGCCAACAAAATTGGCAACATCCACTGTTTTGGGCTTGTGATAGAGGTTGGTTGGATGGTCGACCTGTAACAGGCAGCCGTTTTTCATTACTGCAACCTGATCGGCCATGGACATGGCCTCTTCCTGATCATGAGTGATCAGTATGGTGGTGATACCCAGCTGCTGTTGCAGCTGACGGATTTCCTGACGCATCTCCTCTCGTAGTCCGGCATCCAGTGCAGACAGGGGTTCATCGAGCAAGAGCGCTGCCGGCTCAAAAATCAACGCACGGGCAAGAGCGACTCTCTGTTGCTGACCACCGGAGAGGTTGGCAGGGCGCATCTGCTCCTTGCCCGAGAGGCCGGTTTTCTGCACCATGGCTGCAGCCCTAGCCAACCGGGAATCCTTATCAATATTTTTCAGTTTCAGCGGGTAGGCGATATTTTCCAGAACCGTCATATGAGGAAAGAGCGCATAGTCCTGAAAAACAATGCCCAGATTGCGTTGCTGGCAGCTTAATGGGGTGATGTCTTTGTTATTTACTCTGATAATGCCACTGTCCGGCTTTTCGAATCCGGCTATCAGTTTTAACAGGGTCGTTTTACCTGAACCGCTTTGACCAAGTATTGCCAGCAATTCCCCCTTGTTTATCTTCAGATTTATGTCATTCAGCCCGCTGTTCGAACCGGGGTAACGGAAGGATATATTGTTGAATTCAATCATGACACTGGCTCTGGATGCTTGGAAGAGGAGGTCAGTAGTTGTCTGGAGGTGGACAGCAGCGCAAACAGTATCGCCAACAGGAGTAGGATAACCGTTGCCGCGCAGGCAAAACCGGCTGCACCATAAAACGCCTGCAGAAGAACTACTGGATAAGTACGAGACATAAATCCGGCAATCAGATTGCTGAGCTGGAACTCACCGATGGAAATGGCAGCCACGGTAATCAACCCGGTCAGCAAAGACTGACTGACGAGGGGCAGGTAAACGTCAAAGAAGCTATGCAGCGCATTTCCGCCCAGGCTTCGAGTCACCTGATCCAGACGGAAGAGTGAGGACTTTTCCAGATCGGTAAGGATGTTGTAAACAAGGTAGGGCAGGGTTATGACAATATGCCCCATAACCAGCAGCCAGCTGTTGCCCAGCCAAGGCAAAGTATCGCTACTGAAGACCAGTATAAAGCCAAACCCCAACACCAGCTCCGGCACGGCAATCGGCAGCATGATCAGCAGACGTGACGCTACCTTGCCTCTGCGAGACATCTTGATATGCACTGCGTAGCAGAAAGGAAGGGCGAGGAGAGCACCGGCGACACAGGTTAAAAAGGTGACCCAGATGCTGGTTTTAAAGGCTCGAATAAAGCTACTGTCAGTCCAAACCTGATGGTACCAGTCCAGTGTAAATCCGGATGGGAATAGGGTGTTGGTCCAGGCTTCCCCGAAAGAGCCGATAAACAGCAATATGATCGGCGTTAAAAGGTACAACAGATATAACCAGGCGGTGGCGCGCATTAACTCTGTACCTCGAGTCCAAAGAGGGCTGCTGCCACTGCGGCCAACGCATCGTCAACGCTGGCGAGCCGCAGGCATCCGGGGATCTTAGGGTAGTCGGACAGGGTGAATACCTGTTTGTCGTAATGTTTGCCAAAGGCCATCTCGGTCATGGTGCCGTGACTGCCACCGATCGCAACCAGACAGGCTGCTGCTTGAGCAATGATGGAATTTCTAGCCTTGCCGATACCGGTGGCGATGACGGTGGTGATCCAAGGGTTGGCGTGGTGCGCTTCCTCATCGGGTAACAGGCCTATAACCTGTCCAGCCTTGATGGCTGCGCCCTTGGCTACTGCCTCCATAACGCCGGTACGTCCTCCACAGATAATCGGGATACCGTACCCGGCCAGAGCCTTACCCAGATCCTCGGCCAGCTTATATTCCTCTTCCGTTGCTATATTTGGGCCGATAACCGCGACTGGAGAGCGCTGATATATCTCCCCGCTGGCGGCCAGCAAAGTCAATGCTGTCAGTGGAGTGAGGGTTTGGCCGATAAGCGAGTCCGGCCAGCATTGATCAGCTAGTGGCCGGATAGCAGATGGCAGAAGGTGGCTATTACTGTCTGTGACCTGTCGGTCATTGAAAGTGATTTTCTGTTCAAAAAACGTCATGGATTCATGTTCTTTTTCAAGTTGGCGCTGAATGCTTTACCGATGTGCGTGCCGCCAAAGCTTTCAGACATCCTTCTTTTCAGAGCTGGCTGATGCATCTCGGTAAACAGCTTCTAATAAGCCGGCAAGTTAATGAATACATATGACATTACGATGACGAAAAACTGGAAGTGAAGTATTGAAGAGAGCTAACGACGCTCTCAAATAGATAGAGGGAACAAACGTTACTCGATGTTCTGAAAGAAAAAGCAGCGTTGATGAGTGCAACGCTGCTTCTTAAAGTTTTATAGCTCCGGCCGAAGGCCGGGTTACGCCGGCAACAGTTCCTTATGCAGATCGGCAATCACCTGATTGGCGTTCTCTTCGTCTACCAGGAAGCAGAAGTTGTGCGGGCTGGCACCGTAGCAGATCATGCGAATATTGACGTCATTCACCGCCTGGAACACCCGAGTAGCGGTGCCGCCGGCTTCGCTCATGCGGTTGCCAATCAGGGCCACCAGCGCCAGACCGTCTTCCACCTTGAGGTGGCAGTGCCTGGCCAGTTCATCCTGAACTTCCTGGGTCAGCAGCTCGGCACCGGCGTCCAGGGTCAGGGATACACTGATCTCTGAGGTGGTGATCAGATCCACTGAAATTTTGTGCTTGGCCAGAATGCCGAACACTTCGGCCAGAAAACCGTGGGCCTGGAACATACTCTGGCTGGTCAGGGTCAGCAGCACCTGGTTACGGCGCAGGGCCAGAGCCCGGAACAGCGGCTGGCTGGGAGTGCTGTTACGGATCCAGGTGCCACCTTCTTCCGGTGCCCGGCTGGATCCTACGAACACCGGGATCTGACAGCGTACTGCCGGCTGCAGGGTGGCAGGATGCAGCACCTTGGCACCAAAGGTGGCCATTTCCGAGGCTTCGCTGAAGCTGATTTCGGGAATGGCGCGGGCATCGCTGACCAAGCGCGGGTCCGTGGTGTAAATGCCGGGTACGTCGGTCCAGATCTGTACGGCAGCGGCGCCCAGGGCCTCTCCCAGCAGCGCGGCGGAGTAGTCGCTGCCACCCCGGCCCAGGGTGGTGGTGCGGCCATCGGGCGCGGCACCGATAAAGCCTTGGGTCACCACCAGTTGCTTGTCGCACAAGGGGGCCAGCTCTTTTTCCACTTCTGCCTTGAGGGTGGCCAGATCCGGGGTGGCACGACTGAAGCGGTCGTCAGTGCGCATGACCTTGCGGATATCAAACCATACCGCGTTAGTGCCCCGGTGGCGCAGCAGCTCCACAAACAGGCGGGTTGACATCAGTTCGCCCTGGGCCACTATCTCGTCGGCGAGGGCTTTAGTCGGACTGATGGCTGCGCTGTCGGCCAGTTCACGAATGTGACCCAGAATATCTTCAATGTGTCGGGTCAGCATCTCGGGCCGCTGCAGGCTGTCGAGAATGCCGTGTTGAATGTGGGTCAGCTGTTGCAGCATCTGTTCACGTTCTTCCGGGCCATGTGTGCCCGAGGCCAGTGCCACCAGCAGGTTAGTCACGCCGGAGCTGGCGCTCAGTACGGCCAGACGGGTATCTGCATTTTGCTCAAGAATAGCGGCACAACGGCTCATGGCTTCGGCGTCGGCAACACTGGTTCCACCGAATTTGGCTACAACGGGTTGGTTCAAGGCAAGCTCCTTGCTTTGCTTATTAGTTCAAATTTCAGGGGGAACGGCTGAGAAGACATGGAAAGGTCATCAGGAAGCACTCCACCCAACAGGTGACAGCCCGAAGGATTCAGCCTTCGCAGCCGACAACTACCGCAACGCCCACGATAATCGTCTCGGCATTGTTCCCCTGACCGGCGATCATCGGAGTGGCGACTCCTGCTGCCGGCTGCCTGAACAACGCGCCTCTTCTTGTTGCGCCAGCACATTGTACTGGCGCGGCCCTATAACTACTGACTTATGGCATTACTGTCAACGATTATAAGGTGAAATCGTTCAGTTAAGCGCCTTAACCATAATTTTGGAACGGCGTTGAAAGTTATACAGCTTTTGTTTACTCATGGGCAGGGCATTCACATCGTCCGGCTTAAACCCCCGCTCCTGAAACCAGTGAATAGAGCGGGTGGTCAGAATAAACAGCCGGCTCATGCCGCGCTGGCGGGCCTGCTCTTCAATTCTCTGCAGCAGCATATCGCCCCGGCTGCCCTTGCGGTAGTCGGGATGAATGGCCACACAGGCCATTTCTGCCATGCCTTCTTCAGGAAAAGGATACAGGGCCGCGCAACCGATAATGGCACCGTCTTTTTCTATGATGGTGAACTGATCGACTTCCATTTCCAGCTGCTCGCGGGAGCGGCGTACCAGCACACCTTCTTCCTCCATTGGCCGGATCAAATCGAGAATGCCGCCGATGTCATCGATCCGTGCCTGACGGGCCTGCTCGGCGCTCAGACTGACTATCTGGGTGCCCAGACCATCGCGGGTAAACAGTTCCTGAATAAGGGCACCGTCTTCCCGGTAACTGACCAGATGACTGCGGGGTACACCGCCCCGGCAGCTGGAAATCGCGGCACGCAGATAGCGGGCGGTGCCCGACAGGCTTTCGCCATCTTCCAGCAGTTGTTGCAGATGTTCTTCTGCCTGCTCCGGGAACAACTCGGCGATGGCCTCTCCGTTCTCGCTCAGCACGCCGCGCTGGGAACAAAAACCAATCAGCTTATCGGCCTTGAGCTCCACGGCCAGCCGTCGTGCCAGCTCTTCTGAAGACAGGTTAAAACTTTCTCCGGTCACCGAAAAGCCAATGGGAGAGATCAGCACGGTGGCACCATTGGCCAGCTGATGATGAATGGTGTCGGTATGAATGCGACGTACCCGGCCAGAGTGAATGTAGTCAACGCCATCGTCGACCCCCAGGGGCTGGGCGATAACAAAGTTACCGGTCACGACGTTAATACGGGCATTTTGCATGGGGGTGTTTACCAGTCCCATGGACAGGCGGGCAGTAATGTCCATCTGCAGTCCGCCGCAAACGTCTTTGATCACCCGGAAGCTGGGCTCGTCAGTTACCCGGGTATGTTTGTGAAACACGCCACTTAGGCCGGCTTCTGTCAGGCCGCGATCAATCTGGGGGCGGGCACCGAACACGATGACCAGACGGATCCCCAGGCTGGTCAGCAGTGCAATATCACTGATGATGTTGGGAAAGTTGTCCTGATCAATGGCTTCGCCACCCAGCATAATGACAAAAGTAGAACCACGATGGAGATTCACATAAGGGCTGGATTGACGAAACGCCTTGACCAGGGCGGCATCATTTTCGCGCACGGGCTTGTCCTTGCTTGCCTGAAAAACACGGCTTCATCATCGTGAAAATTAATGCAAAAAACAAGACTAAATATACACTTTGTGTCATTCGCTATGATTTATTATTCCGCTTGTATTTATGATGCGGAAAAAGCATGACAGTTGTACGGTCGATCCTGCTGTCCGGGACATAAGGTGCTGCTTTTATGCAAAACTGAGAGCCAGGTCGGCAAACGGATCCGCGCATGACACCCTGCTTTATGTTAGCCTTTTTAAAGAGCTTTGCTGTCGGTAAAAGCTCGTAACTATAGCCAAAACAATATAAAAGCGAGAATAACAATGACAAGGAAACTGTGCCTGTTAACGGGCGGTCTGGCGGCATTTGCGAGTGCCCCGGCCTTTGCGGCCGCCACCGGACAACTGGATCTTACCAGCTCCGGCGTGGGTGTGTTTGCGGTGGCCATTTTTGTGGTGGCCTACCTGCTGGTCATGGGTGAAGAATATCTGCATCTGCGAAAGTCCAAGCCTGTTCTTATTGCCGCTGGTGTTATCTGGACCGTTATAGGCTGGACCTATATGAATAACGGTATTCCCGGTGTTACGGAAGCAGCATTCCGGCAGAATTTGCTTGAATATGCAGAATTGCTGTTGTTCCTGCTGGTGGCCATGACCTATATCAACGCCATGGAAGAGCGGCGGCTGTTCGATGCGCTGAGAGCCTGGATGATACGCCGGGGGTTCAGCTATAAATCGCTGTTCTGGCTGACCGGTTTTCTGGCATTTTTTATCTCCCCTATCGCCGATAACCTGACTACCGCGTTGTTGATGTGCGCTGTGGTCACCAAGGTGGCGGAAGGAGACAGGCGCTTCATCAATTTGTGTTGTGTGAATATCGTGATTGCCGCCAATGCCGGCGGTGCCTTCAGTCCTTTTGGTGATATTACCACTCTGATGGTGTGGCAGGCCGGCATCGTTAAATTCAACGAGTTTTTCATCCTGTTTATTCCCTCTCTGGTTAATTACCTGGTGCCAGCACTGGTAATGAACTTCTTTATTGAAAATCGTAAGCCGGCCGCTCAGTATGAAGACGTAGAGCTGAAGCGCGGTGCCATCCGCATTGTGATGCTGTTCCTGCTGACCATTGCTTCTGCGGTGGCTTGTCATAGCCTGCTGCATCTGCCGCCAGTACTTGGCATGATGACCGGTCTGGGTTATCTGCAGTTTTTCGGGTATTACCTGCGCCAGACCTTGCCGGGCTCACTGGCCCGCAAACGGGCCATGGCTCGCAAGCGTGGCGATGACGAAGCCCTGAAGCGACTGGGCAGCGTGGTGCCCTTTGATGTATTCAGCCGGGTTGCCCGGGCCGAGTGGGATACGTTGTTGTTCTTCTACGGCGTGGTGATGTGTGTCGGTGGCCTGGGGTATATGGGCTACCTGGCGCTGGTCTCTGATTTGCTTTACACCAGTTGGGATGCCGTTTACGCCAACATTACTCTCGGTGTGCTGTCGGCGATTGTGGATAACATTCCGGTGATGTTTGCGGTGCTGACCATGCAGCCGGAAATGTCTCATGGCAACTGGTTACTGATTACCCTGAGTGCCGGTGTTGGCGGCAGCCTGCTGTCCATTGGCTCCGCTGCCGGTGTGGCACTGATGGGGCAGGCCAGAGGCATGTATACCTTTGCCGGCCACCTGAAATGGACCCCGGTGATTGCCTTGGGTTATGTGGCAAGTATTGTGGTGCATCTGTGGCTGAATGCAGGCAGTTTTAATATATACGGCTGATTGCAAAAGGCCCCGCTTGGCGGGGCCTTTTCATCACAGCGGTCCAAAGACTGCCTACCATGGCCACCATAAAGTGCTGATGCCCAGAGCCAGAAAAATGAGTGCACTGATGCCGTGAACCCAGTGCATCGGAATGCGACCGGCCCCTTTGTGACCGATCAGCACCGCCGGCAGGTTTGCAATCATCATGCCCAGTGTTGTACCGGCCACCACCCACCAGAAGTCATCCACAAAACGCGCGGCCAGCAAGGTGGTCGCAATCTGTGTTTTATCGCCAATCTCAGCAATAAAGAAGAGGATAAAGGTCGCGACAAACGGCCCCAGACGATAGAAGCGGTTATCTTCATTGTCGGGTTTGTCGGGGATCATCATCCACACCGCCATGGCGAAGAAAGAGGTCGCCAGCAACCAGCGTAACCAGCGCGGATCCAGCCAGCCTTGTAGCCAGACACCGACACTGCCAGCGAGAGCATGGTTGATGACGGTGGCCAGAAAAATACCGGCAATAATAGGCACCGGCTTTTTAAACCGGCAGGCGAGAACCAGTGCGAGCAGCTGGGTTTTATCACCAATCTCGGCAATCGAGACGGCGAAGGTTGAAGTGGTCAGAGCTTCCAAAGTGATACCAGAGGGGGACAGGTTTGATGATTACCAATGAGCAGACAAGCGGCCGCCCGTCCCCGGTATCGGCTTTTGTCTGTCAAAGGTCTCGTCAAGTCTGTATCAGACCACGGCCACCATGGTGATTTTGCACCAAATATGTTGATGACCGTCTTCGGGCTGGTGCCCGACAGCGACTACTCCCCCTTGAGCAGGGAATGGGTATTCTAGTGATTTGAAGAGCAAGTTCAAGCCGGTTATGTTCAGCCTCCGGCCTGCTTCACATTAAAACCGGCTTTTTCCAGCCATTGTTTTATCTGGTCAAGGCGATCGCCCTGAATTTCGATAACGCCCTTTTTAACCGCACCGCCCGTGCCCAGTTGCTTTTTCAGCTTTTTGGCAACGTCTCCTACCTGGTCAGGGCCAATGCCATATACGCAAATTACCCCGGCTCCTTTACGGCCTTTGGTTTCCCGACGTAAACGTATTATGCCATCGTCAGGAAAGAGGCTGTTCTGCTGACGGTCATTATCCTGTTCCGGCTGCCAGCCGGGATCGGTACTGAATACGATATGACTCATTTTTTATTCTCCAGAATACGTTGTAATAACTCACCTTCCAGCAGCGCGCGTTTGACCAGTGCCAGACCGCCAATGGTCTGGTCATGCTGAAAGCAGGCGCGGATAATGGGCTGGCCCTGATGAAACCCCGGTAAGGACTGATGGGTGATGGCCTGGTTAATAATGGGAAAGACAATGTCTTCTGCGTTGCACAGGGCACCGCTAAGCAAGACTCGCTGAGGGTTGAACAGGTTCACCACGATGGCCAGTGCCTGGCCCAGTCGCTCGGCGGCCCGGCGTAAAATGGCAAGGGCCAGCTGATCGCCTTTGTTTGCGGCTTCACACAGGACATCCATGGTCAGTGTCCGGCCGGCCAGGGTGCTGCAATAACCCTGATCCAGCATCCGGCGGGCCTGACGCAATAATGCGGCATCGGCCACCATGGTTTCCAGGCAGCCGACGTTGCCACAGTCACAGCGTTCCCCCAGCGGGTCTACGTGAATATGACCAATCTCGGCTACATCACGGCCCTGGCTTTTAAAAATGCGGCCCTCGGTGACAATGCCGGCGCCGACACCGTGGTGCACCCTTACCAGCACGGAATCCAGACAATCTTTGGAGGCCCCGAAATAATGCTCGGCCAGGGCCTGAGCCCGGGTGTCGTTACCAATAAAAACGGGTAGTCCGAGCTGACTGCCAAGCTGGCCGGCCAGCGGCACATCGGCCAGTGGGTAGCTGGGATGATAGATAACCCGGCCGTGTTGGGCATCTGTCAGCCCGGGCATGATGACCGCGACGGCCACAATACGGCGCTCGCCGCCGGTTTCTGCGATAAAGTCGGCAATGTGGTGGTGCAGCGCCGCCAGCAGGTTATTCAGTTCACGACGGGGGAAAGGGAGTATCTGCCGGCCGAATTCCTGCCCTGCCAGATTATACAGCGTCAGCCTCAGCTCTTCGCGGCCCAGTTTGACCGACACCAGATAAAAGGGCTGAGTGACTGTGGCCAGCGAAATGGCCCGCCGGCCACCGGTGGAAGCCTGGTGCGCCAGCTCTTGTATCAGTCCTTGCTCCAGCAGGGCCCGGGTAATTTTGGTTACGCTGGCCGGAGCCAGGTGACTGAGTTCGGCAATGCGTACCCGGGAAATCGGGCCAGCATGGTCAATCAGCCGGTATACGGCGGCACTGTTGACCTGCTTAACCAGATCAACGTTGGCAATTTGTCCCCGGGTCATAATGAAAGTCGTCCGTGCTCAATGGTGTTTAATACCCGAAACTGGCTGTCGAGGGCAACCAGATTGGCAATGCGGCCGGGCAGGGCCAGACCAATCTGTTGCTCAAGTCCCAGTACCCGAGCAGGGTTGCAGCTTGCCATGGCCAGGGCATGACCTACAGAAAAACCTGCGTGCTGCACCAGGTTTTTCACCCCTTCCGCCATGGTCAGTGACGAGCCTCCGAGGGTGCCGTCAGCATCCACGCATTTGCCGTTCTGCAAGTACACGGTGGCACCGCAAAAGCTGAACTGGTTAAAACCGTCAGGTGCACCGGCAGCGGCGGTGGCATCGGTTACCAGACACAGTCGATCGCCCAGTACACGATGAGCCAGCCGTACATTGGCATAGTGCACATGGTGGCCGTCCGCGATAATGCCGGCCGCCACACCGGGGGCGTCATATACGGCTCCCACGGCACCGGGCTGGCGGCCGTTGGCGGTGGGGGTCATGGCATTGTAAAGATGAGTGGCAAAGGTGATGCCCGCATCAAAGCCGGCCATGGCGTCGTCATAACTTGCGCCGGTGTGGCCCATCGACAGCCGGATGCCGGCCTGCTTCAGCCGGGTCAGGGTGGCCGGCGGATTCACTTCCGGCGCCAGGGTCAGCATGGCGATAGTGGCGGCGTTATCACATAAAAACGTCAGCATTTCCGTGCTCAGCGGCCGGATCTGTGCTGCCGGGTGAATGCCTCTGCGGGCCTCATTGGTATAGGGGCCTTCCAGATGCAGGCCCGGCACCCGCAACGGATGACGGTAGCGGTACGCGGCCACCATCGATACGGCCTGGCGCATATCCCGGTCGGGGCTGCTGATCAGTGTCGGTAAAAAGGTGGTGGTTCCGGATTTAAGGTTGGTGGCGTGCATATGATCCAGCGTCTCTGCACTGATGTCGTCATTCAGCATGACACCGCCACAGCCATTCAGCTGCAGATCAATAAAGCCGGCACACAGCAGGGCTCCCGGCAAGGCGATTTGTTGTATATCCGCATCCAGATCCTGTTCGGGCAGCAGGGCGTGAATGTGCTCGCCCTGAATAACCACAGCGGTGTTCCGGTGCAGGGCCGTGCCATCAAATACCGTGCATTGGGTCAGGGCATACATATGTTCAGGCTCCGGCTTGAGATTCACGCTGCTGAAAATAACGCAAGGTGCCGACTTTCAGCTCCAGGGTGGCGTCGTCGTCACAGAAGATCAGGCTGTTCGGATGCAGTTGCAGTGCCGATACGGTCCAGAGGTGGTTGACCGGTCCTTCTACTGCGGCCTGCAGGGCCCGGGCCTTGTGGGCCCCGGTGACCAGCAGCACGATTTCTTCCGCTTCAAGCAAATTGGCCACTCCCACGGTTAGTGCGCTGGCGGGCACCTGATCCGGGTCATTATCAAAAAAGCGGGCATTGGCCCGGCGGGTGGAATCGGTCAGTGCCATGACCCGGGTGCGCGAGGCCAGTGAAGAGGCGGCTTCGTTAAAGGCAATATGGCCATCACTGCCCACGCCGCCGAGGAACAGATGTACCGGCCCGTATTGGGCCATTTTTTCCTCGTAGCGGCGGCATTCTGCCGGCAGATCCGGTGCCATGCCATCCAGCAAATGGATGTTTTCCGGCGCAATATCAAGGTGCCGAAACAGATGCTCATGCATAAAGGCATGATAGCTCTGCGGATGTGACGGAGGCAGGCCGGCATATTCATCCATATTAAAGGTGATCACATGACGAAAACTGACCTCACCGGCCCGGTACAGGCGGACCAGCTCGCGGTAGGTGCCGAGCGGAGTGCTGCCGGTAGGTAACCCCAGCACAAAGGGGCGATCTTCGGCAGGAGCAAAACGGTTAATGCGGTCAACAATATAGCGGGCGGCGCGTTGGCCGAGTTGTTCGGGGCTGGCCAGGGGGATCAGGCGCATGTTTAAACCTATAGTGATGGTGTTGTTTCTATCATAAAAAAAGTGTCGTTTTCTTACCATGGCCAATCGTCTGGCACCGGAATATCGGGAGAGCACCATGATGGGATATCTGCAAACCCTCGGAAAAGCACTGATGCTGCCCATCGCCACCTTGCCGGTTGCAGCATTGCTGCTGCGTCTGGGCCAGCCGGATCTGCTGAGTATACCTTTTATGGCCGCCGCGGGCGGCGCCATCTTTGATCAGTTGCCGCTTCTTTTTGGCCTGGGCATTGCCGTGGGGCTGGCCAAGGATGATGCCGGCTCGGCCGCGCTGGCAGGGGCGGTGGGTTACTTTGTGCTGACCGGGGCTGCGGTCACCATTAATGACGCGCTGGATCTGTCCTTTTTCGGCGGCATTATGGCCGGCGTTATCGCCGGGCACAGCTATAACCGTTTTCATAAGGTGCGGCTGCCGGATTACCTGGGCTTTTTTGGCGGTAAGCGACTGGTGCCGGTGATGACCGGCCTGTTTTGCCTGCTGGCAGCCTTCATTGTCGGCTATGTGTGGCCGCCGGTGCAGCAGGCCATCGATACCTTTGGCCATGGCGTGGCGGACTCCGGTTCACTGGGGCAGTTTGTGTACGGGGTGCTGAACCGGGCCTTGATCCCGCTGGGGTTGCATCATGTGCTTAACTCACTGTTCTGGTTCGGGCTGGGTGAGTGCGTGAAGATCAGCTATGAGATGGCCGGCAGTCTGCACAATATTTGTCTGGCCCCGGCGCTGGCGGACACGTTCAGGGTGGGAGGGGCCGTTCCCGGTGTGAGCGGCGGCACCATTACGCAGATTGCCGCTGAGGTAACCCGGGGAGATCTGAACCGTTTCTTTTCCGGCGACCCGATGGCCGGGGTGTTTATGTCCGGCTTCTTTCCGATCATGATGTTCGGGTTGCCGGCAGCGGCGCTGGCCATGATAGCGGCCGCTCCCAAAGGAAAGCGGGCCCGGACCGGCGGCTTGTTGCTGTCGTTGGCATTGACCTCGTTTCTGACCGGCATTACCGAACCACTGGAGTTTACCTTTATGTTTCTGGCTCCGGTGCTTTATGGCATTCACGCCCTGTTGACCGGGTTGTCGCTGGTGGCGGCCAATGCGCTGGGCACATTGCATGGTTTTGGTTTTTCCGCCGGCCTGTTCGATCTGGTGCTGAACTGGGGGATGGCTACCCACCCCTGGCGTCTGCTCGGACTGGGGCTTGTCAGCGGTGTGGTGTATTTCACTGTCTTTTACGTGGTGAGCCGCCGCCTTGGTCTGGTAATGCCCGGACAGGAGCCTGCTGCTGCTGATCAGCTGCCGAGCCGGACCGGCTGCGAGCAGGCCGACGCTTTCATTGCTGCCCTGGGCGGTGCCGGTAATCTGGAGCATGTTGAGGCCTGCATTACCCGGCTGAGACTCCGGCTGAAAGATCCGGCTCTGGTTAATGACAGCAGGCTGAAAGCGTTGGGTGCCCGGGGCGTTATTCACCTTGGCGGGCAGGGAGTGCAAGTGGTGCTGGGAGCGCAGGCCGAGCCGGTGGCAGCGGCAATCCGCAACCGGATAACATCAACATAATGATGTTTTTGAGTATTTGAGCAGGCATTGCATCTCAACTGGAGGAAATTACGTATTATGTGGGCGTTTCCAGTGCCGGAAGGTCCATTATGTTTGTTAAAAGACAAGAATTATTCTTCCGTTTTTGGCGGCATCACCAGTGGAAAATCTTTGTTCCGTTCGGCGCTCACTGAAACCCGGGTTATGCACAGCGCCCGGAAGCCTTGTACTCACAGGGGTCGCGAAGGTTATCCACGGATTCTGTGGATAAGGTTGTGGATTTTATGATTGAAACCGGTGAGAAGCCAGACAGGGCGCGGCTTTCAATTGAAGCGGTAAAAAAACAGTCAAAAAATAAATTGAGTAAAATCAAGGGTTTAATTAATGCAGCAAAAAAATCCCGCTCGGTTTTTAAGCACCGGCGAGGATTGGAGCAAAAGCACTAGCATGTGGTTTTTGCAAATAAAATCGTGTTGATGAAGTGGATAACTCAGGTGCCCTGGAGGCAGAAGTTGGCTCCCCCTGCTGGACTTGAACCAGCGACATACGGATTAACAGTCCGCCGTTCTACCGACTGAACTAAGGGGGAATCTCGTGAAGAGGACGCGAATAATACGCTTCCGATTTGTCAGGGTCAAGCCCCCGAATGAATTTTTAGGTTCGGGGCTGCTTTTTGCCTGAAACCTCGGTTCAGAGGTACACTGAACCGGCATTCGAGGAGGCAGGCACATGAGTAAAACATTTCAACTGGTGAGCGATTATCAACCCGGCGGTGACCAGCCTGCCGCCATTTCACAGCTGCTTGACGGCATCGAGTCCGGGCTGGCGCACCAGACCCTGCTGGGGGTCACCGGCTCGGGCAAAACCTTTACCATGGCCAATGTGATTGCCACTCTTAACCGGCCGACCATGGTGCTGGCGCCCAACAAGACGCTGGCGGCCCAGCTCTACGGTGAGATGAAAGAGTTTTTCCCCCATAACTCGGTGGAGTATTTCGTTTCCTATTACGATTACTACCAGCCCGAGGCCTATGTGCCCACCACCGACACCTTTATTGAAAAGGACGCTTCGATTAACGATCACATCGAGCAGATGCGGCTGTCGGCTACCAAGGCGCTGATGGAACGGCGTGACGTGATTATTGTGGCCTCGGTATCGGCCATCTATGGTCTGGGGGATCCCCAGTCTTACCTCAGCATGATGTTGCACCTGCGCACCGGTGATGTGCTGGAGCAGCGGGACATGCTGCGCCGGCTGGCGGAGCTGCAATACAGCCGTAATGACGCCGCTTTTCAGCGCGGTACCTTTCGTGTCCGTGGCGAGGTCATCGACATCTTTCCTGCCGAGTCTGACGATCAGGCGGTGCGGGTGGAATTATTTGACGACGAAATCGAACGCATCAGCCTGTTCGATCCGCTGACCGGTGCCGTGTTGCAGACGCTGGCACGCTTCACCATCTACCCCAAAACCCACTACGTGACCCCGCGGGAAACCCTGATGGCGGCCATTGAGCACATTAAAACCGAGCTAAAGGATCGCAAGGCACAGTTGCTCTCGGCCAATAAGCTGCTGGAAGAGCAGCGCATCAGCCAGCGAACCCAGTTCGATATCGAAATGATCCAGGAGCTGGGCTATTGTTCCGGCATCGAGAACTACTCCCGCTATCTCTCGGGCCGGGCCGAAGGTGAGCCGCCGCCGACCCTGTTTGACTACTTGCCGGGCGATGGGCTGCTGATTATTGATGAGTCCCATGTGACCGTGCCCCAGATAGGGGGGATGTACAAGGGCGACCGCTCGCGCAAGGAAACCCTGGTGGAATACGGCTTCCGGCTGCCGTCGGCGCTGGATAACCGGCCCCTGCGTTTTGAAGAATTCGAAGCTTTGATGCCGCAAACGGTGTTTGTATCGGCCACCCCTGGCCCTTATGAGCTTGACAAATCCGGCGATGATATCGCCGAGCAGGTGGTACGGCCTACTGGCCTGCTCGACCCTGAACTGGAAGTGCGCCCGGTGGCCACTCAAGTGGATGATCTGCTGTCGGAAGCCAGGCTCCGGGTGGAACGGGGAGAACGGGTACTGGTGACCACACTGACCAAGCGTATGGCAGAGGATCTTACCGAGTACCTGAATGAGCACGGCGTCAAGGTGCGCTACCTGCACTCTGATATTGATACCGTGGAGCGGATGGAGATCATTCGCGATCTGCGACTGGGTGAGTTCGATGTGCTGGTGGGCATCAACCTGCTGCGGGAGGGTCTGGACATGCCGGAAGTGTCCTTGGTGGCCATTCTCGATGCGGACAAAGAGGGCTTTTTACGCTCCGAGCGCTCCCTTATTCAGACCATCGGCCGGGCTGCCCGAAACCTCAACGGCAAGGCGATTCTGTACGCCGATCGTATTACCCGCTCCATGGCTGCCGCTATCGGGGAAACCGAACGCCGGCGGGCCAGGCAGCAGGCCTTTAACGAGGAAAACGGTATCGTGCCGAGGGGGCTCAATAAACGCATCACGGATGTGATGGATCTGGATGGCACCAAACGGGTGGGATCCAAACGGGCGAAAGAGAAAACGCCGCTGCCGGAGCACCTGCCCAGCGCCAAAGAGCTTAGCCACCAGATTGATGAGCTGGAACAGCAGATGCTGGCTCACGCCCAGAATCTGGAGTTTGAGCAGGCGGCCGACATGCGGGATCGTATTCATGCATTGCGCGAGCAGTTAATACGAAGCTGAGCGGTACATTCATGAAATGGAGCCAGTCCCTGCCGGTGGCCCGTACACCGGGCAGGGTAACCAATAATGCGTGAGCAGCGGCAGCAGGCCTTTCGCTACCTGGGCTTTCGGCGCTTTTTGCCAGCCCCGGGATTGAGTGACTGGGTAGCCTGTTTCTGGGCCATCGGGGAGGGAAGCGATTTTCCTTATGGCTCCGTTGAAACCACCTATCCGGATGGCGGTTGCAGTCTGACAGTGATCCTGGACGGTCCTCAGCGTGGTGCCCGGATCGAGTTCAATCGTCAGACCGAACGCTCGCTGTTCCTGGCCGGCCCCCGCTGTATCAGTGCCCGGCTCAGGCCCGGTGCGCTGTTTCACCTGTTTGGCGTATCGCCCACCGAGTTGCCCACGGGCACGGTGGATGCGTGCCAGTTGTTGCCTTTGGCCGCCGGGGCCCGGTTGAGCCGGTTACTGGCGATGATGTCAGGCCTGGCTGTGGTCCCGGCTATCGCGCTGCTGGAGCAATGGCTGAGTGGCGAAGTGCAGCGGGCGGGCTGCCTGCCGCGCACGGCCCAGGTGTTGTCCTGGTTGCAGCAACCGGATATGCGGGTGGCTGAGGTGGCATGCCGGCTCGGCCTCAGCAACCGCACTCTGGAGCGGCGAATGATGCAGCAGGTTGGGCTGACCCCGGGATTTTACCAGCTGTGCCTGCGTATGCTGGCGGCGCGGCAACAGCTGGCCCGGCCGGACACGCCGTTATCGCAGGTGGCACTGACGTGCGGTTATTACGATCAGGCCCACTTCACCCATGCTTTTCGCCGTTTTACCGGCAGTACTCCGGCCGGATACCGTAAGCGCAAGTTGTCGCAAATTTACAAGGCACCCTGATGGCGTTCGTTCACACTCAGCGTGAACGTATCACCACGGAGAGTCTTTGCAATGACAGCTACCCTCGCGCGCCTTTGTCTGGCGCTTTGTCTGACCTTGTCTTTACCCGCCTGGAGTCAGGTTCCGGACTATCAGCATATCGAACTGACCGATTTTGCCACCGGGACGCCAGCCCGTCTGGCAGAGCTGGATTCTGACAAACCCCTGTACATCAAGCTTTGGGCAACCTGGTGTCAGCCCTGCATGCAACAGATGCCCCATTTTGAGGAGCTGCAAAAGCGCTTTGGCGAGCAGATCAACTTTGTGGCGGTGAACATCAATATCAATGAGCGGCCGGGCCGGATAAAAAGCGTGATCAGCAAGTTCGGGCTGACCATGCCGGTCTGGCTGGATAAAAAAGGCCATCTGGCGCTGGCATTGGGACTGGAAGGAACACCTTATTCGGTATTGCTTAACACCCGGGGAGAGACCGTGTACACGACCCATGAGTCGGATGCCGCGCTTGATGATGTCCTTGCGCAACTGGCGGACGGACAGCCTTTGCCTGCCGTCGCCACCGGGGTGATTGACGCCGGGCAAAAGGCGCGTCTGCTGACACCCTGGCAGCAGGGGGAACATCTGGTGTTTTTTAGCGCGACCTGGTGTGACTGGTATCTGGAAGCATCACGACCCAATATGGCACAGCGTTGTAAGGTGGTGCAGCAAGGGCTGAGTGAACTGGTGCAGCAATTGCCCGATGCGTCCTGGCAGGGGGTGGTGAGTCATCTGTGGACCGATGACAAAACGATGAACGATTTCGTGGCCCAGTATCAAATGACGATCCCCTTCCTGATCGACCACCATGGTGTGCTGTTTCATGAATTTGGCGTGCGTGAACTGCCGGTATTGTTAAAAATACGGGACGGTAACGTGGTGGCCACCGTTGATGATTTCTCCTCCATCGCAGCGATCAGGGAGCAGCTCGCGACATCTCGGTAGGCACCAGGCCAGGGTGCGCCACAGTGGATTAACCGGGGGCCGTTGGCCCCCTTGTGATGTTCAGGGGGTAACGGGGGGCTGGTAGGCCGCAGTACCCCACAGGGGCACAGTAGACATGGAATGCTTGTAGCTGCCGCTGGTTTCCTTGGTGCTGTAGGCGATATACAGCAGACTCTGGCTGGTCTCATCATAGATCCGGCGAATCTTCAGGCTTTTCAGAAAAATACTTTTGGATTTTTTGAAAACGATTTCACCGCTTTTGGAGCGATCAATGCCGGCAATCATGGCCGGTGTGACTTCCCCGGTCTGACGGCAGCTGATGGACATGTCGGAGGGATCAGCCAGATCCAGGTCGGCCACGATGTTGGACATATGGCAGGTCACACCGGGCACCTGCGGATCGGTCAGTACCTCTATCTTGATGTCTTTGGTGGTAAACAGCCCCAGCGACACGTCACCCACCTCGTTGTTATCACAGCCGGACAGCCCCAGCGCCACTGCCAGCACGGTCAAATATCTGTATTTCATGCCATTTCCTGTTGGTAATGATAGTGACTTGATAACACATGAGCGGCTTGTGGGCCAGCCGCTCGCGTTACTGTACAAGCTTGATCCAGATCAGTGAAAGGAAGGATCGCATTATTGCGGAATTACAATATGTAGTGTGTTGGGTTATGTTTCTGGCACAACATATAGTTATTTGGGCAATTTATGCTGAACGCTTTTGAACCCAGAGTGGTCCTGCAGGAAGTGCCGGGGGAAGTCAGCCTGGCCTGGCTGGTGACCGGCTGTCCGCTGGCCTGCCCCGGCTGTCACAGTCAGGACAGCTGGGATCCCGGAGCCGGCACGCCATTAACACCGGAGCGGCTGGATTACTGGCTTGAGCATTATCGTTCCCTGGTGAGCTGTGTGTTGTTCTTTGGCGGAGAATGGGATCGTCACGCTCTGCTGGCGTTGCTACGGCAATGTCGCAGCCAGGGGCTTAAAACCTGTCTTTATACCGGTAAGGAACATGTATCCGGCCTGCTGATGGCCGAGCTGGATTACCTTAAAACCGGTGCCTGGCAGGCGGAGCTTGGCGGACTTGGTTCTCCTGATACCAATCAGCAACTGCGCTGCCTGAACAGCGGCGAGTTGCTTAATCATCATTTCCGGAGAGCACCATGATCCGTCTGCAACCCGAGCAGCTGCAAGGCAAACTGGACAGTTTTTATCGTTATATGATGGCGGCCAATGCCGCCGATGCATCCGGCATGGATCCCAATGCCAATGTGACCCACAAGAATATTGCCACTGCCGAAGCAGAGCTGATGAAGGACTTCTTTGTGCAGGTAAACCGGGGGCTGGTGAAGAACAAGATTGCCGCCTTGTTCGGCGAGGCGCTGGCGGCCGAGTATGAGCGTCAGATTGAAGACCACGAAATCTACGTGCATGACGAAACCAGTCTCAAGCCTTACTGCGTGTCCATGACCATGTATCCCTTTTTGCTTGATGGCCTGACCAGGCTGGGCGGGGAAAGCCGGGCACCGCGCCATCTGGAATCCTTCTGTGGTGCCTTTGTGAATCTGGTGTTTGCCGTCAGCGCCCAGTTCGCCGGTGCGGTGGCCACGGTGGAGTTTCTTGCTTATTTCGATTATTTCGCCCGCAAGGATTACGGTGACGATTACCTGAACCAGCATGCAAAGGCCATCGATAATCACCTGCAGCATGTGGTGTATGCGATTAACCAGCCGGCGGCGGCCCGGGGCTACCAGAGTGTATTCTGGAATATCTCCCTGTTCGATAAAGACTATTTTGCCAGTCTGTTTGAGCATTTTGTCTTTCCTGATGGCACTGCACCCGATGCCGGCTCGGTGCGGCGGTTACAGGCTTATTTTCTGAACTGGTTTAATGAGGAGCGCCGGCGGGCTGTGCTGACCTTTCCGGTGGTCACCGCCGCCATGCTGACCAGAGACGGTGCACCCGCTGACGATGAGTTTGCCGCTTTGTGTGCCGGGGAAATGAGCCGGGGGAACAGCTTTTTTATTTACATGTCGGACAGCGCCGACTCGCTGGCATCCTGTTGCCGGCTGCGCAATGAAATGAGTGACAACACCTTTTCCTACACCCTGGGGGCCGGAGGAGTGGCCACCGGCTCCATTAATGTGATCACCCTGAACATGAACCGGCTGGAGCAGGATGATCGAGATCTGGATACCGAGGTACGGAAAATTCAGCGTTATCAGGTGGCCTATCGCCGCTTGATGGAGGAGTTTCAGCAGCAGGGGTTGCTGAGCGTGTATGACGCCGGTTTTATCAGCCTCGACAAGCAGTTTCTGACCATTGGCGTAAACGGCATGGTGGAAGCGGCGGAGTTCCGGGGGATCCGTGCCGGCAACAACCCCGGGTACCGGACGTTTGTGCGGGAGCGGCTGAAAGTGATCTATGACGCCAACCGGCAGGCGCGGCAGGAATACGGTTATCTGTTTAATACCGAATTTGTACCCGCCGAAAATCTGGGGGTGAAAAACGCCAAGTGGGACAAAGCCGACGGATATGTGGTGCCCCGGGATTGCTACAACTCTTACTTTTATGTGGTGGAAGATGATGACACGCAGGTCCCTGACAAGTTTGTGCTGCATGGCAGCGAGCTGGTGCAGTTTCTGGATGGCGGCTCTGCGTTACACCTGAACCTGGATGAACACCTGTCTCAGCAGGGGTATTTGCAGCTGTACCGGCTGGCGGCACAAACCGGCTGTCATTATTTTACCGTGAACGTGCGCAGCACCCTGTGTAATGACTGTGGTCATATCAGCAAGCATACCGACTGGGAGTGCAGCGAGTGCGGCAGTCACAATATTGATCATGCTACCCGGGTTATCGGCTATCTGAAGCGGGTGTCGGCCTTCAGTACCGGTCGCCAGCAGGAGCACGGCCGTCGCTTCTATCACCTATAAGGCGAAGGCCGGGGAGATGTGGTCATCATGCTCCCCGGCCCGTGTCGTCAGAGCCAGCCTTTGCGTTTAAAGAAGTAATAGGTGCCGCAGGCCGACAGCAGCATCAGCACCAGCGACATCGGGTAACCGTATTTCAGCGCCAGCTCGGGCATAAACGCAAAGTTCATGCCGTAGATGCTGGCAATCAGGGTGGGCGGCAGAAACACCACCGCGGCCACCGAGAAAATCTTGATCACCTTGCTTTGCTCCAGGCTGGTGAAGCCCATGGCTGCTTCCAGCTGGAAGTTGATCTTGTCGAACAAAAACTGAGTATGAGGCAGCAGCGACTCAATGTCGTAGAGCAGCTCGTCTATCCATCTGCGCTGTTCGTCGCCCGCCAGCTTGCGTAATGAACGGCGGATAAAACGCAGTGCCCGACGGGTGTCATACAGTGCCAGACGAATATGCCCGTTGCCGTCTTCCTGCAGCATCAGGTTCGACATGGTTTCACGCAGATCTTCAACGTGCAGCACTTCCTTGGCAGTGTCTTCCAAGGTTTTGTAGCCGTCTTCGATCAGGTCGGAAATATACTCGATTTTCAGCTGAAAAATTTCCAGCAGTAAATCGAGGGCATCTTCTACTTCCAGCCGGTCGTGGCGCATGTAATGGCGCAGCAGTCGCATCAGGCCCAGATCGTCTTCCCGGAAGCTGATCAGCATGTTCTGTCGCAGCGTGAACAACACGTTAATGCCATCAATTTCCTTGCCCAGCCGCTGAGGAAACAGGGAATGAATGTGCAGGCCGTCTTTATCGCGATAAAAACGGGCCGACGCTTCAATATCATCCAGTTCGTCAAGCTCGGGCACTTCTTCCACGAACAACTGCTTCATCCAGCTCTGTTCTTGTTCATCGGGCTTGTGAATATCCAGCCACAGGGTATTGGCCGGCGGTTTGTCGCTCAGGCTCAGAGGCTGAATTTCAAGGGATTTACCATTCAAGGTATAGGCTGTGATCATGCAGTACTCCAACCAGTCATACTTGTTTGCACTATATCGGGCTGTGCGGTGCTTGTCAGGCTGAGGACACAGCCGGCACCGTCAATTGCGGTCTTTTCGACCGTAGACTCAAATGACTTGAGACGTCAGCGGGTTTATAATCATCCTATCCGTTTCTGCGCCGTACGGGAGAAAGCGTGGTGAAAGTCGTTTCTTTTGCGTTGCTTACATTGCTTGCCTTGCCGGCGTTTGGTGCCATGGAGCTGAAGGCCCGGCAAACCGTGGACGTATACGGTTCAGCAGCGCTGCAGCCCAGTCTGGCTGATGTAGATTACAGAATGTCGTGGCAGCTGAGCGGAGAGCAGTATGAAGCGGGCTGTGTGCCGTCTCAGGTGCTGGTCTCACTGACCGCGACCGTGACCGAACCGCTGGAATGGCCTCAAACGCCCGAATGGCAAAACTACCGGCTGGCGCTGACTGCCTACGAACGGCTGGTCCGGGAACGCGCCTTGCTGGCGGCCGAATGGCTTGAGCGCTCCCTGTTTGAGATTGCCCCTCAGGCCGATTGTGCACGACTGCACCAGGTGGCCGACAATGTGGGCTACCACCAGCTCGGTATTGCTCAGAGCCTGCTGCAGGACTTTCAGCGCCGGCACGACTTTGGCCGTCAGCTCGGCCTGATCCGCCCGGCAGAATAACCCCTTCGGGGAGCTGTAAGCCGGCTTGTCTATGGTTGGTTGGCGATGAGCGAAGCGAATCCCAACATTGGCACCGGCGCGGGCAGCAAGAATGTTGGGACAGGTCCCAACCTACCCGCTTACAGCTTTTATAAAGGTTTTCCTTTCAGCAATTTTCGCAGCCAGTGCCGGTTCGGGTTAAGCGCATCCAGCACATGGCGGCCCAGTGGCAGGGGCTCATTTAACAGTTGTGAAGCCAGCAACTCTGCCAGCAAGGGGGCCGAACACAATCCCCGGGAGCCCAGACCGGCCAGTACATACAGGCCGGCATGATCCACTGCCAGAGGGAACGCCTGATCCGCCCGTTTGGGCATATCTTCATAATCAGCGAGATGGGCCAGGTGGTCAGGAGCGGCACCGGCCAGCGGCAGGTGATCCCGGCAGGCGGCACGAATACCCACCCGGCCGGCACCGGGCAGTGCCTTGAGATCTGCCAGGGCGGGCAGGGTGGCACGCAGTTTTTCCAGGTTATCGGCTTCATCGTCGTCACGGTAATCGAGCCCGGCATCACGGCGATCGTAGCTGGCACCCACGCAATGCATGTCTTGCCAGGCAGGGGTAAGGTAGCCTTCATAGCACACGACGGTATTCAGCCCCTGCAGTGAAGGGGCCGTGGGCTGATGGTTGACCTGACCGCGCACCGGATAAAGTGCCAGTGCCGCAGTTTGCTCAAGGGCGGTCAGGGCATGGCCATTGGCGAGCACCACATTGCCGGCACTGAATGTCTGCTCGCCGTCTGCTCCGTGCGCCTGCACAAGCCAGCCGGTCTCCGTGCGCGCAAGACGGGTGACGGTGGTATTGAAATGGCATTCAACATTATCGGCATCTGCCAGCAGGGCGCCAGTCAGTTCATAAGGGCACACCCAACCTCCCAGCGGATAGTCCACACCACTCAGGTTGGCCTTGATGCCGGTGCGGGCATTGACCTCGTCTGCAGATAGTGAAGTGACCAGTTCATCCGGAAAGCCTCCTGCCATCAGCTTGTCGATTTTTTTACCGCTTTTATCATCGTGAGACAGTTGCACTACGCCGCACCAGTCGTGGGTAAAAGGCTGGCGCTGAGCCAGGCGCTCAAGTTCGCGCCGGCCATAAAGAAACGCGGGCAGATAGAATTGGCTCAGGGTGTCGTGATCACCATTTAATAAAGGATAAATGGCACCCTGCCTGTTACCCGAGGCTCCCTGAGCGGTTTGGCTGGCCTGTTCCAGCAGGGTCACTCTGTGACCGCGGCGAGAGAGTGTGCGGGCCAGCGCCGCTCCGGCCACGCCGGCACCCACAATCAGCGTATGCTCACTCTGGCCGGGTCGCCGCCAGTACCAGGGAGCAGGGCAGGGCAGGCGCGGGTTGGTACGGCGATAACCGGCCAGCATTTCCCGTTTGCGGCCAAAGCCTTTTACCCGTTTTACATCAAACCCGGCTTCAATCAGCCCCCGACGTACAAAGCCCGCTGCGGTAAACGTGGCCAGTGTTGCGCCGTTGCGGGCCAGTCTGGCCAGCTCGCCAAACAATTCGGGGGTCCACATGTCCGGATTTTTCCCCGGGGCAAAGCCATCCAGGTACCAGGCATCGACTCTTCCGGCCAGGCCGGCATCCATTTGTGGCAAAACGTCGGCCACATCGCCCAGCCACAGATCCAGGCAAACATCACCCGCAAGCTGCAATCTGTGACAACCGTCAACTAGCACCGGATATTCAGCTAACATATGTTCACTTAAAATGGTAAGCTCTGGCCATTGGCGCAGGGCGAGCTGCAAATCGTCGCGGGAAAGCGGAAACTTTTCTACGCTGATGAAGTGCAGCCGGCGTGTACGACCCTGAGGATGCTGCCGTTTGTAGTCGGTAAAGGCTTTCCAGGTTGCCAGGAAATTCAAGCCGGTCCCGAAGCCGGTTTCCGCCACCACGAACAGGTCGCGGTCGTGGCTGGCAAAGCGTTGTGGCAAGCCGTTATTACCAATAAACACATAACGGGTTTCAGCCAGGCCGTTATCGTTGGAAAAATACACATCGTCAAAGGCGGTGGCGACCGGGGTTCCCTGGTCATTCCAGTCGAGATGGGCGGTGGTAATAAAGCGGTGAGACACTGAGCGCTCCGGGGCCGGAAAAAACGGTCATTTTATGTGAAAGCTGACCAGTTTGGCCATGCTTTGTGGTTAGAATTGGCACCAAATTGAAACAGTAGGAACGATAGATGAGAAGAGCAGTCATTACCGGTATCGGTGTGGTCTCCAGCATTGGTAACAACAAGGAAGAGGTGCTTGAGTCTCTCAAAGCCGGCCGCTCCGGCATTTCTTTTTCCCAGCAGTTTGCCGACCATAAACTGCGCAGCCAGGTCTGGGGCGACATCAAACTGAACCCGTCCGAACACATCGATCGTAAAGTGATGCGCTTTATGGGCGACGCAGCCGCGTTTGCCTACCTGTCCATGGAACAGGCTATTGCCGACGCTGGTCTGGACGAAACTCAGGTGTCAAATGAACGCACCGGCCTGGTCACCGGCTCCGGCGGCGCATCCTCCAAAAACCAGATTGAAGCCTGTGACATTCTGCGTGAAAAAGGCGTACGTCGTGTGGGTCCTTACATGGTACCGCGTACCATGTCGTCCACCACCTCGGCCTGTCTGGCTACTCCCTTCAAGATCAAGGGTATCAATTACACCATCAGTTCCGCCTGTGCTACTTCCGCGCACTGCATTGGCCATGCGCTGGAGCAAATCCAGATGGGCAAACAGGATGTGGTCTTTGCCGGTGGTGGTGAAGAAGTAGACTGGACCCTGGCTCTGCAGTTTGACGCCATGGGTGCTCTGTCCAGCAAATATAACGACACTCCCGAGCTGGCTTCACGTACCTACGACGCCGGCCGCGACGGTTTTGTTATATCCGGTGGCGGCGGCATGGTTGTTGTGGAAGAACTGGAGCACGCGCTGGCCCGCGGTGCCAAGATTTACGCTGAAATCACCGGCTACGGTGCCACTTCCGACGGCTACGATATGGTGGCTCCGTCCGGCGAAGGTGCAGTACGCTGCATGAAGCAGGCCATGGCGACGGCTGCTCATCCGGTGCAATACATCAACACGCACGGCACCTCTACTCCGGTAGGCGATGTCAAAGAGCTGGAAGCCATTCACAGCCTGTTCGGCGACAAGGCTCCCTACATCTCTGCTACCAAGGCCATGACCGGTCATGCTCTGGGTGCTGCCGGTGTGCACGAGGCGGTTTACTCTCTGCTGATGCTGGAGCACGGCTTTATCGCGCCGAGCATCAACATCACCGAGCTGGATGAAAAGGCCCAGGGGCTGCCCATTGTTACCGAATATCAGGAAGCCGAGCTGGATACCGTGATGTCCAACAGCTTTGGTTTTGGCGGTACCAACGCCAGCCTGGTGTTCAGCAAGTACAAGGGCTGAGCCCTGCAGTCATAAAAAAGCGCCTGCGGGCGCTTTTTTATTTTTCGTGATTAAGCGATGAATGCTAAAAGGGTTGGGACTCGTCCCAACACTGCGCCGATGTTGACTGAAGCAACAGTGGGGATTGCCGAGCGTCCCAGGGGGGCTCGAAGCGTGTCGGCTTAGCGCGCGTTCTCAGGCTGACTGCTCAGCCGCTTATCCAGCACCACAAAGGCCCAGGCGCCGGCACTGCCGAACAGCACACCCAGCACGCTGCTGGCAAGAATATCCACCGGCCAGTGCAGGCCCAGCAGCAGGCGTGAATAACAGACAGCAACGGCCCAGCCGGCAAGGGTGAGCATCATCCAGAGCGGTTTATGGCGATAGCCCAGCATCAGGCAAAAAAAGCCGGCAATGGTCATGGCCGCAATGGAGTGGCCGGAAGGAAAGGAATAGTTGACCTCTTGCTGCCAGTGATGTTTCAGCCAGCCCGGTATCTGGGCTTCACTGACGTTGCTCAGGCTTTGCTGGAGTTGTTGTTCCCGCTCTGCTTCGGGGCTGGCATAAAAACGGTTGCTGTCGGCCAGTTTTCCCTGTTGCACCAGCCAGAGTACATAGGGTCTGGGCTCTTTAAAATAAAGCTTGGCGGCGGTCTTGGTCACAAAAGCCCCGCCCAATGCGGCAAACAGGCAGAAAAAAAACACCAGTAGTTGCCTCGGCTGGCTGCGCCAGCGGTGTAATATCAACACACTCAGCCCAAGCAGGGTAAAGCCAATGCCCAGCTTGCCTACGGTCAGGGTCATGGCGTAGGCGAGCAAGGCAGGCAGCTCGTCCAGATCCAGCAGCGGAAACCAGTGCCATTCCCACTGCCAGGCAAGGCTGGCCAAGGCTACCGGCAGAATCAGCAATACGGCAACATACAACAGCAAACGCAGAGTCATTGATGAACCTCAAAAAAATGCAGGGCAGCAGCTTAGCAGAAAGCCGTGAACGGTATCAGTGAAGCGGTATCAAGGACAGAGTACAATGGCCTCGGATTTGACAAGGAGATAACCATGAGAGTGCTGGCCGATGAAAATATGCCCTTTGTTCAGGAGCTGTTCGGGGAATGGGCCGAGGTAATAACGCGTCCGGGGCGACAGCTGCAGGCGGCCGACTTGCATGATATTGATGCCTTGCTGGTGCGCTCAGTCACCCATGTCAATGAAGCGCTGCTGAGTGACGCCCGCCGGTTGTCGTTTGTGGGCACGGCTACCATTGGTTGCGACCATATTGACACCCACTTGCTGCAGCAAAGGGGCATTGTCTTTGCCAGTGCCCCAGGGTGTAACAAAGTTGCCGTGGGCGATTATGTGCTGGCGGCGCTGTTGCGTATTGCTACGCATAAAAACTGGCAACTGAAAGACAAAACTCTGGCGGTGGTGGGGGCTGGTAACACCGGCTCAGAAGTGGCACGCCGGGCGGAAGGGCTGGGTATGCGGGTATGGCGTTGTGATCCGCCCCGGGCCGATGCCGGTGCGTCGGGTCTTGTCGATTATGCACAGGCGTTAACCGCCGATGTCATCAGTTTTCATGTGCCCATTACCCACGAAGGGCCTTACGCTACACACCATTTGCTGAATGCGCAGCACATTGCCCGACTGAATGAGCATCAGGTGCTGATTAATGCCTGCCGGGGGGATACCTGGGACAACCAGACGTTGCTTGCGCGCCAGCAAGGGGAAAAGCCCCTGACGCTGGTGATGGACGTATGGGAGCATGAGCCCAGGCTGCTGGCTGAGCTGGTGCCGCATGTGCTGATAGCCACGCCCCACATCGCCGGTTATAGCCTGGAGGGCAAGGCCCGGGGCACGTTTGCCCTCTACCGGGCCCTGTGTCAGCATATCGGGCAACCTGAACGGCACTCGCTCAGTGACTTGCTGCCGCCGCCGGGCGTCCGTGCCGTCAGCTTGCAGGCCGCGCCGGAGCAGCACCGGCTGGAGCAGCTGGTGCGACTGGTCTATGACATTGAGCTGGATGATCGCCGCTTTCGCCGTGGCCTGGCCTCGGGGCACGCAGGCTTTTTTGATCAATTACGCAAGGAATATGCGGAGCGCAGGGAGCTGGGATCCTTGTTATTAAGCGATGGATGGGTGGATGCACGCCTGGGATTTAAGACTTTGGCGTCAGCGGCCGATAACCATTAACGTAATATGCTGACAGATAAGTTCCTATTGGCACTGTTTTTTTCTACACTTGTGCCATGGTCAGCCGGGTAGCTCTTCATGCCGGCCAGAGTCAGAATAAGGGATATCAACGATATAATGAAAAGACGCCGACCACCGCTTTATTCCGTGCTGGCCCTGTGGCTGTGCTGTACCCTGCCGGTAACAGCACAGGAATTTTATATTGAGCTCAGGGGCCCCGAAACACCAGTGGCGCAAACTGCCGCTGAGACGCCTGCAGCGCCAGTGACGGTGCAGGCCCGCCGGCACGGGCCTATCCGCTCCACCGATACGCTCTGGTCTATTGCTGCTCAGCATACGCGGGCACCAGCTACTGTACAGCAGACCATGGTGGCACTTTACTACCTTAATCCCGGAGCCTTTGTGCGAGGGAACATCAATTACCTGCAGCGGGGGGCAATGCTCACTTTGCCCACGCTCAGCCAGGCACAGCAACGCTCCCCCCGTGAAGCAGAAACCGAATTTCGCCGTCTGAGTCGCCAGGGTAACCGTGCCGTTACCCGGGCACCGGTCAGTGAGTCCAACACCAGAGCCGCAGCTGCACCGAAAGAAGCCAAACCGGCCCCGTCGCCTGCTCCGGCCACTGCACCAGCAGTCGCTTCCCCCCCGGTGGTGGCGAAAAACGCCCCCCAGCCAGCTGACAATGGACTGAGCGAGCCCCGTGCGGCCAGCCCTCGGGCACCGCAGCAAACCACGGCGGAGCAAGCGCCATCCGAGACGGTGCTCCGGCAGGCTTCTGCTCCTGTTACAGAAGATATGCCGGCGGGTAACCCGGAGCGGTCCGAGCAGGTTGCGCTGGAGCGTTTGCAGGCGCAACTGCTGGATGAGCTTCGTGAGCAGGTGGCCATGTCCAATGAACAACTGGCTGAGCTTGCCGATAATAATCAGGTATTGCGCCGGCGTCTTGGGCAGCTCACTGCCGAGGTAAATGAGCTGAAACTGACCAGAGTCGATGAAGCCGCAGCCCCGGCAGTTGCGACTGGGGAAAGCGCTGGCTGGCTTTCCCAGATCCTGAAACAGCCGGTCAATCTGGCCATGCTGCTGACCTTGCCGGCCTTACTGCTGCTGGCGCTGTTTACCCTGTGGTGGCGCAAGCACACTAAAGAGGATCTGGCAGAGCAGGAAAAGACGTCTTCTGAGCTGATGATGGATGAAGACAATAACGACTTTGACGATCTGTTCGCGGTTGATTTCAACACCGATGAGCAGCAGAAGGAGAAAGACGCCGAACTGCAGTCTGAACCCGAAGCTGAAATTGATGAAGATGCTTTTGCCCGTTTTCTGGAAGAGCAGCAACAACTGGAAGAGCAGGAAGCGGCAATGGGGCAGGTGGCTGAGCCGGCTGAAGAGGCTCTGTCTGATGAGATAAGACCGGAGGATGAGCCCGAAGCACTGTTCGATGATGCGGCCAGCGGCGAACAGGCCGATGCGCTGTTTGATGATGCGGCCAGCCGTGAGCAGGCCGATGCGCTGTTCGATGATGCGGCCCGCCGTGAGCAGGCCGATGCGCTGTTCGATGATGCGGCCAGCGGCGAACAGGCCGATGCGCTGTTCGATGATGCGGCCCGCCGCGAGCAGGCCGATGCGCTGTTCGATGATGCGGCCAGCCGTGAACAGGCCGATGCGCTGTTCGATGATGCGGCCCGCCGTGAGCAGGCCGATGTGTTGTTCGATGATGCAGCCGGTCGTGATCAGACCGAGACCTTGATGGATGATCAAACCGTCCAGGATGAAATGCTCAGCGACGACAAGCCGTTATCGTCAGAGCTGGCCAACGACGTGGCGGACTTTTCCCGGGCCGGTGACAATATCACTTCTGATGATATTAATGCCGCCTTTGATAACGAGCTGTTTAATCTGGATGAGACGGCAGCGGTGCCTGCAAGTGAGCGCCCTGCACCGGACTCTCTGGCCGGGCAGGGAGCTTTCAGTGATTCCGTGGCCGGTGATTTTGACGATATCCTGGCTGAAACCCTGTCAGACAGGGAAGCCGACGCCTTGTTGTCGATGCAGGCCACGGATAATGGCACGACGTTAACACCGCAGCGGGATCCCATGCTGCGTCAGGAGCTGGATGATTACGCCGATCTGCTGGGGAACGCCCAGGGTGTGGATATCGACGTTGATGAAGGGGGCATGGGTGCCAAGCTGGATCTGGCCCGGGCCTACATTGAAATCGATGACTTCGACAGTGCCCGTGAGCTGCTTAACGAAGCGCTGGAAAGAGGCAATGAGCAGCATCAGAGTGATGCCCGCAAACTGTTGCAGCGCCTGGACAAGCGCTGAGTGGACAGGATGATTTAATGCTGACGCTGCCGGCCGCTTGCGGCCGGTTCTTCATTTTGCGGTAGCAACGGTTATAATTGTCCTCTTTTTTTCTTGGAACTGAATATGCGCATCGCCCTTGGCATAGAGTACGACGGCAGCCGTTATTACGGCTGGCAACGGCAGCGGGAAGTTCCCAGTGTCCAGGAAGAGGTGGAAAAAGCCCTTTCAAAAATTGCCGATCATCCGGTAGAGGTGCAATGCGCCGGACGCACCGATGCCGGCGTGCATGGCACTGCGCAAGTGGTGCATTTCGATACTCGCGCCAGCCGTCCTGATGGTGCCTGGACTCTGGGGATGAATGCCAACCTGCCGCCGGACATCGCCGTGCGTTGGGTAAAGGCCGTACCCGACGATTTTCACGCCCGCTTCAGCGCCACCGCCCGTCGCTATCGCTATATTATTTTCAACCATAATATGCGTCCGGCCATTCATGGTGCCGGCGTCAGTCATTATGCCGGTCATATTGATGCCGGCAAGATGCATGAAGCCGGTCAGTGCCTGCTGGGCGAACGGGACTTCAGTGCCTTCCGGGCCGTACAGTGTCAGTCTAAAAGTCCGTTTCGCAATATTATGCACCTTAACGTGCAGCGCTTTGGCCACTATATTGTGCTCGATATCAAGGCCAATGCCTTTTTGCATCATATGGTGCGAAACATTACCGGCACCCTGCTGAAAGTAGGCATGGGTGAAGCCGATGGTGCCTGGGTACAGCAGGTGCTGGAAGGGCGTGATCGCAATCTTGCCGGGGTCACGGCCAAGGCCGGTGGCCTCTATCTGGTAGAGGTGGATTACCCGGCGGAGTTTGCGCTGCCTGCGGCCATTCCCGGGCCGTTGTGGCTGCCGGACCAACTGTAATTTTTATCAACCCGCAGCCAAATGTATGATTTAATGACCGCTGCGCGACAACCACGAACCATGATTAAGGATTTCCATGAGCTGGCTTGAGAAAATTCTCCCCAAGAACAAGAACATCGGCGTTCGTCGCCATAATATTCCGGAAGGAGTCTGGACCAAGTGCGCCCAATGTGAGCAGGTACTTTACCGTGCCGAGCTGGAGCGCAATCTGGAAGTCTGTCCCAAATGTGATCACCACATGCGTATCAGTGCCCGCAACCGCCTCGACAAGTTTCTTGATCAGGACGGCCGGGAAGAGCTGGGGGCCGAGCTGGAGCCTCAGGACATTCTGAAGTTTAAAGACTCCAAACGTTACAAAGACCGCATTTCTGCCGCGCAGAAGAGCAGTAATGAAAAAGACGCCATGGTGGTGATGAAGGGTACGCTGCGTGGTCTGCCGGTGGTGGCCTGCTCCTTCGAATTTGCCTTTATGGGGGGCTCCATGGCTTCTGTGGTAGGTGCCCGTTTTGTCAAAGCGGTTGAGGCTTGTCTGGAAGAAAACCGTGCCCTGGTCTGTTTTTCTGCCTCCGGCGGTGCGCGTATGCAGGAAGCCTTGATGTCGCTGATGCAGATGGCTAAAACCAGTGCAGCCCTTAACCGGCTGTCTGCCGCAGGCCTGCCTTATATTTCGGTACTGACCGATCCCACCATGGGAGGCGTGTCTGCCAGTCTTGCCATGCTGGGGGATGTTAACGTGGGCGAGCCCAAAGCCCTGATCGGGTTTGCCGGTCCCCGGGTGATCGAGCAGACCGTGCGGGAAAAACTGCCCGAAGGCTTTCAGCGCAGTGAGTTTTTGCTCGAGCATGGTGCCATCGATATGATCATTGATCGCCGTGAAATGCGTGATCGCCTGGCCGGACTGATTGGCAAGCTGATGAACCAGGAGCCGCTGGAAATCTGATGTCACACTCCGTCGCCAAGCCGCACAGTCGGTCGCTGGCCGAGTGGCTGCATGTGCTCGAGAACCTGAATATGGCTCACATTGAGCTGGGGCTGGAGCGCATGCAGCAAGTTGCAGCCCGGCTCGGCTTACTGTGCCTGCCGTCCTATGTGATCACCGTCGGTGGGACCAATGGTAAGGGCTCTACCTGTGCGCTGCTTGAAAGCATGCTGCGGGCGGGCAGCCATAGTGTCGGCGTCTATTCTTCCCCTCATTTGCTCGACTACCGGGAGCGGGTGCGCATTAATGGCCGCTTTCCTGAAGAGCAGGCCTTTTGCGATGCCTTTGCCGCTGTGGAAGCCGCCAGGGGTGACATTGCGCTCACCTACTTTGAATTTGGCACGCTGGCGGCACTCTGGTTGTTTCGTGCCGTGCAGCCCGATGTGGTATTGCTCGAAGTGGGGTTGGGGGGCAGGCTTGACGCGACCAATGTGGTGGAGTCGGATCAAACGGTAATCACCACCATTGCGCTTGACCATACGGACTGGCTGGGCAGTGATCGTGAAGTGATCGGTTTTGAAAAAGCCGGCATTCTGCGAGCAGGCAAGCCCGCCGTTTGTGGGGACCCCGATCCCCCTGCCAGCATCGCCAGACAGGCTGACAGGCTTGGCACGCCGATGGCGTTCAGTGGTCGTGATTTTCACTGGCAACGGCAGGGTGAGCACTGGTCATTTACCAGCCCGCAAGGGACGCTGCAGCACTTGCCGGTACCCGGGCTGCCACTGATGAATGCCGCCACGGCGTTGGCCACCCTGGCCGCTTCTCCTTTTAAGTTGGGGCAGGATGCCATTGCTGAAGGCTTGCGGGAGGCCAGACTTGCCGGCCGGCTGACTGAGCTTGAACCCGGCTTGTGGGTGGATGTGGCCCATAACCCCGAGTCGGCAACTTATCTGGCATCGCAGTTGCCTGGCGGAAAAGGCAACATTCATGCTGTGGTGGGGATGCTCAAGGACAAAGACATGACGGCAACACTGGCGGCATTGCAGCCGCTGGTAACGCACTGGTATCCGGCCTCTCTGACAGGCCCGCGTGGGGCCAGCGGTACAGAACTGGCCACGCTGCTAAAACGGGAGCATCATCATTTTGACTCGGTGACAGCAGCATTGCAGGCAGCGTTGGCGGCCCGAGCCCCCGGCGACAGCGTGATTGTGTTTGGTTCGTTTTTTACCGTCGCCGAGGCTCTGGCCTGGCACGGTACTCAACAGAAGGAGTGCTGAGGTGGCAACACAGTTTCAGCATCGCCTGGTGGGTACCATTATTCTGGTGGCACTGGGGGTTATTTTTTTACCTGATCTGCTGGATGGCAAGCAGCCGGACATGCCTGAAGAAGTGGTATCCATTCCGTTGCGGCCGGAGCTTGAACCAGCACAAGCTGTGGTGGCCAAGCCTGCTGCCAGCGCTGAAACCTGGACACTGGAAGAGGTCAAGGAAGCACCTCCCGAGCCGCCTGCTGTTGTTGAGCCGCCGCCAAGAGTGGTACAGGTTACTCCACCGGCTCCGGCAGCGGAGCCCGTCAGACCTGCACCGGCACCCAAACCCGTGATTGAGAAAACACCTGCCCCGGCCAAGCCGGCACCTGCGGGTGGCGACTTTATTGTGCAATTGGGTGCGTTTCGCAATGCCGATAATGTAAACGCGCTGGTGCGGAAGCTGAAGGCTGCCGGCTACCGGGTGCAGACTGCTCCTGCCGTTCCCCGCCAAGGGGAGCTGAACCGGGTATGGGTGGGGCCGGATGCCAAAGCCAGGTTGGAGCAGCAGTTGCCGGCACTGGAGCGTCTTACCGGGTTGAAGGGAAGGGTGATGGCCAAATAAACCGGCCTGGTCAGTATTGTGACTCCGGCTTGTCAGCCGGGATCACGATACTGATACCCGTCACTTATATACACTTCACCGGTTTGGGCAGACCGGCCAGCTTGGTTGCCTGCTTGGCAGGGCCTTTGGGAAATAACCGGTATAAATAACGACTGTTGCCTTTATCTTCCCCCAGCTCTTTGGCCATGGCTTTAACCAGTGCCCGAATGGCCGGCGAGGTTTTGTACTTCAGGTAAAACTGACGCACAAACAGGATCACTTCCCGGTGCTCCGATGTCAGGTTAATCCCCTCGGCTGCTGCCAGCAGCTCAATCATGGCAGGGCACCAGTCTTCATGGTTTTTTAAATAGCCCTGCGTATCAGTTTCAACAGGGCGGCCTTCAAATTCAAACATGCAGTCTCCTTTTTCCGGCATTATTTTACCCGGACAGGCGGGGTTGTGCATCCTGCTCCACACTTTCTGCCAGCTGATACAAATCGTTCACCAGCAGCACCATATTGTTATGCAGTTGCCTGGCCAGAATGTCCTGCTCTTGCTCTCCTTCTATTGCTATTACCGGCAAGGGGGGCTGCTTTAACAAGCCGTTTTTATTTGCAAGGGCGTCGGCTGCGGCACACAGTCTTCCGTTCAGCTCGTCAACAAAGCGGGGAGGCAATACCAATCCCTGATCCCGGTGCACACCCAGCGTGGATAAATAGGACAGCAAGGTATGATTGCGATAGGCAATTTCAAAACAGGCATTCAGCCAGTGCCGGGATACCGGCTCCACCCGGATGTTTTGCCAGGCCTGAGCCAGCTTATTGTCAGCGAGATGTGCTTGTTTACGGGCAATACGGTAAGACAGGCTGTTTTTGTGCTCGCCAGGGGAGTGCTGGCTGATGGCGTTAAGGTAACCTGCATTGGCCCGCATGGCCTCGGCCAGCAGCTGAGGCAGGTGCCGGCGTTGCCAGTCGGGCCAGATATACCATACCGCCAGATAAGCCAGTGCACAGCCAGCCAGAGTATCAAGAAGTCGGGGGAGCAACACCGGTGCGCGTTCGGTTCCTTGCAGGTTGAAGGCCAGCAGTACAAACAAAGTAATAAAGAAGACGGCCCAGCTGTAATGCACTCTGACCTGGGTAAAAAAGACAAAGGCGCAAACAAGCAGAATCACCAGCTGGCTTTCTACTGATGGGAACAGCCATAGCAACGGCAGCGCCGCGACAATGCCGGCCAGTGTGCCCAGAGTTCGCTCACTGAGACGCTGACGAGTGGCGCTGAAACTGGGCTGACAAACAAACAGGCTGGTCAGCAATATCCAGTATCCTCGCTCCAGCTCAAGGATGGTGATCATGGCGTACCCCAGTGCAACGCACACGCTAAGGCGGACGCCGTGACGAAACAGAATGGCATTGGGATTTAATAATGCCCGGAGTCGCTCGCCAAGAGGCTGTTGCACCGGGCGAGCCAGCTCAACACCGGCACTGCCGGCATCAGCGGAGGGGGGGCGGGCTGTCAGTGCCTGAGCTTGCAACAACGCCTGATGAACACGCGCCATATTGCGGGTTAAAAAGCGCAGCGGGCTCATCAGTTCGGAAGAATAGTGGCGACGTAAATGACTGTAATCGAGCTGATCTCTCAGTGCTGACAACTCCCAGCCGATGCGTTTTCCGGCGTCATAAGGACGATGGGTAAGAATAGCCAGACCCAGTCGGTAACAGGCTTCGCCCAGCTCAGCCAGCAACACCTGGTAGCCGGTCAGCACTTCTGCTTGGCTCAGGGCGTGATTCAGTTGGCGGTAAGAATAATGACTGGAAGCAGCCTGCTCGTGCATGCTTTGTACCAGTAAGTATAAATCCAGCAGTCGTGCCAGCTCAGTGTCTTCCTTGTCCTTTTGTAAACGCCGGTTCAGCATCTGCTTGGTCAGTTCCAGGCTATTTACCAGCTGAATGTTGAGTTGTGCCAGCTGGTGACGAAGCCCCTGATGCAACTCATCCGGGCTGTCAAAAAAGCGTGATTTGGCCAGCAAATAGCGGGAGAGCGCAAAATAGCATTGTGCCAGTTGTTCATGGACTGGCTTGTAGGGGAGCAGTATCAGGATCAGCCACGATAATATTCCATACCAGGCTGCACCGGCGGTAAGCAACAGCGGCTGATACCAGAAATAGGGGCTGTCTATGTGTCCCTGCATGGCATAAATGGATACCAGCAGGGTACCAAAACCGAGTTTGCCTGCTGCCTGGCCCCAGGCACCGGCCAGGATCAGGCAAAAGGTGGCCAGTACCAGTACCGGACCAAATAGCCAGGGAATATCAATCAGCACGGTAACTCCGGTTACGGCGCCAAAAAAACAGAGCAGTCCCACTGTCAGCTGAGCCAGTCTTGGCCCGGGGCGGTGATCGATTTCGCTCAGGGCTCCGGCCATGGCCCCCAGGCTCAGAGTGACTGCCGCCGGGACCTGTTCTAACCACCAGCCGCCCAGCAGCAAACTGGCCATTGCCAGCATCACCTTGAGAGCAAAGAAAAAATGACTGTCGGTAAAGATGCGTCTCAGCCATTGGCTGAAAGAGGGCATGGTATGTCTCTAGTAAAAAACCAGCTTTAATTATACTGGATTGTCCGGTGAAACGGAGGGATAAAAAAGGCGGCTTACGCCGCCTTTGATGGTTCTGGCCGGAGGGTTAATCGCGGCTCATACCCAGCAGTTGCAGCAGGCTCAGGAAAATATTGAAAATGGACACGTACAGGGTCACTGTGGCTGAAATGTAGTTTTGTTCACCGCCATGGATAATGGCGCTGGTCTGCATCAGAATGGCACCAGATGAGAACAGAATGAACAGGGCGCTAAGGGCCAGGCTCAGTGCCGGTAGTGCCAGGAATATATTGGCGACAAAGCCGACCAGAATAACAACAAAGCCGGCCATCATCATGCCACCCAGAAACGACATGTCCTTTTTGGTGGTCAGCACATAGGCCGACAGCGCCAGAAAGGTAAGTGCGGTGCCACCCAGGGCCAGCATCACGGTTTCGGTACCCGTACTGGTACTCAGGTAATAATTAAGGATAGGGCCAATGGTGTAACCGGTAAAAGCGGTAAAAGCAAAAATAAACAGAAGGCCCAGACCGCTGTTGCGGTTGCGCTCAGTCAGGTACATCAGACCGTAAAACCCGACCAGGGTAATAATCAGGCCTGGGTGCGGCAGGTTCATCATGGCGCTGATGCCTGCAGACAGAGACGCGACCACCAGGGTCATACCCAGCAGCATGTAGGTATTGCGTAATACCTTGTTGGTTTCCAGAGCACCGCTCTGAGTGCGGGAAAGGGTATTGTTGTAACGCATGATCCAGACTCCTTACGTATCTGACTCAAAGTAACTCAAATGAATTTGCTCTATTCTGGACATATTATGACCCGAATGTCGAGTCTTCTGTTTCACTACCACCTGGTATTCTGGTGGTTTATTGGGCACTTGAGCAGAATAACACATATAACAGTTTACAAGGTTTTTAAGGCCCAGTAATATTGGCGCCCGTCAGGAGGGGTGGCAGAGTGGTTGAATGCACCGGTCTTGAAAACCGGCGTAGGTTAATAGCCTACCGTGGGTTCAAATCCCACCTCCTCCGCCATACACGAAAAGCCCGCTGCATTTGCAGCGGGCTTTTTTGCTTTATTGTCTGCCGGAATCCGCCATGACTATTTTACTTGAGCACGCCGACTTTTATGTGATCAATAAGCCCGCCGGCATCGGCATGCATCAGGAAGGAGAGGAGCCCGGTCTGGTACGTGTGCTCAGCGAGCGGTTGAATGAACCACTTTATCCGGTGCACCGGCTCGACAAGATGACCACGGGTGCCTTGTTGCTGGCTCGTAACCCAGACGCCAACCGGTTGCTCAGTGCCCAGTTTGCCGAACGTACCACCCGCAAATGCTACCTTGCCTTAAGTGATCGCAAGCCGCTTAAAAAGCAGGGGCTGATTAAAGGCGGTATGGAAAAATCCCGCAATGGTAGCTGGAAACTGACCCGAGACACCCGGTATCTGGCGGTGACCCGGTTTGTCAGTACCTCGCTTGCCCCCGGGTTGAGAGGCTTTGTACTGCAACCGCAAACCGGCCGTACTCATCAGTTGCGAGTTGCCCTGAAAAGCATTGGTTGTCCTATTATCGGTGATGTCCGCTATGGCGGCACGGTCGCCGAGCGGGGGTACTTGCATGCCTGGAAGCTTGCTTTTGACTGTCAGGGAGAGCGCATTGAGGTGACAGCTCCGGCAACTGAAGGCGAGTTGTTTGTGCAATGGTATGCGGCTCTGGCCCAATGGGGGAAAAGCTGTAAGTAAATGTGTTTTTAATCGGTCCCGATCCTGACTGTTTTTATCAGGGGAACTGTATGCAGTATTGGATCATGGGCGGAGGCGGTATTGGCCGGGCGCTGGCAGCGGAGTGTATCGGGCGGGGCGATGAAGTAAGAGTGTTTAGTCGGAGTAACCCTGAGCTTGCCGGCGTAGCCTGGCATGAACTAGACAATACTGATGACGTGGCTATGCATGAGGTTTGTGCCAGGCTGTCGTTGCCGGATCGGGTTATTAATACCGTAGGGATGCTGCATAACAGTCATCACCAGCCGGAAAAGCGCATAGAGCAGCTCTCTGGGGAGATGTTATCTGAACATATAAAAGTGAATACCTGGCCCACGCTGGCGTTGGCAAAGCTGTTATCCTCTCGCATGATGCGGCATCAGCCGCTACTGTTGGTCACATTATCGGCGCGGGTAGGCAGTATCAGTGATAACCGCAGCGGTGGTTGGTACAGCTACCGCATCAGTAAAGCAGCACTGAACATGGCTATTAAAAACCTTGGTATAGAATGGGCAAGACGCTTTCCGGCCGCTTGTGTAGCTGGTTTACATCCGGGCACGGTGGCTACTGGGTTGTCGGCTCCGTTTCGTGCCGGGCTGCCTTCTGGCCAGCTTCAGACACCGGAACAGGCGGCCGGGCACTTGCTTACGCTGCTCGGTACGCTTACACCGGAGCATTCCGGACGCCTTTTTGCTTGGAATGGCAGGGAATTTGCTCCTTGAACGAAATGATGGTTTGCGGCACTGATGCGGCTTTGAGGGCGCCATCATGATTTCACTGATTTTAACATCTCTACTCAGCTCATCAGAATGTGCAGTGGATCATCCTGTTGAAACAACAGTTAGCAAGGCGCTTGTTTGCGTAACTAAAACGATTCAGCATAAATGTATCGGGTAAACAGCTCCGTTTGACCCGGAAGGAGGGTAGGGGTCGAATACCCTGATTTGCTGACAGGTGATGCCATGTTTCCCATGACCACGCAAGATATAAAAATGAACCAGACCCTGGCCAGCAAACAGGCGGCCATTGTGGCACTTTCCCGGTGGCTGGAGCAGGATGGTTATGTGAAGGCGGGTTATGAAGCCGGTATGCTGGAGCGGGAAGCTCAGGCCGCCACCTATCTTGGGCAGGGCATCGCCATCCCTCACGGCACCCGGGAATGTCGCCATCTGGTCCAAAAAACCGGCATCAAGGCACTGCACGTCCCCGAGGGCATTGACTGGGATGACGGTGAAAAAGCGTACCTGATCCTGGGGATTGCTGCGAGCTCCGGTGAACACCTGGCTCTGTTGCGCCAGCTGGCCCGGGTACTGTCACGGGACGATCTGGCGGAGACGGTGCGCAAGGCACAGCATGGCGAAGATATTTTCAACTTACTGCATGAGTATCCTGTTTCACCGTTGCTGGCGTGGCACAGCGATGCCATCTATATACAGCAGCCGGCAGCCACGATGGATGAGTTGCTGCACGCGGCAGCAAGGCGGTTGCAGGCCTCGGCGCAAGAGCTGGAGCAGTTACAGAACAATATCTTGCACCTGGGGCAGGGCTGGTGGCTGAGCGAGAGCGTTACCACGGACATACCCCGGGCGGCGGTGTTGACGACCACCGGCTTTGAATACCGGGGGCAGCCGGTTAGAGCGCTGCTGGCCCTTAAAGCCCGTGGCCGCGATCATAAAAAACTATTGGTACAGCTGGCCGACTGGCTGGTAACGGGTAAGGCTGCAGAACTGACCACACTGAATAATGCCCAGGCTCTGCAACAGGCACTGAGCCGCGGACCACGGCCGTCTGGAGAGCCCACCAGCAACCAGTGCCTGGTGACGGTACGCAATCATCAGGGGCTGCATGCCCGGCCAGGTGCTTTGCTGGTGCAGGCTGCCAAGGCGTTTGACGCTGATATCCTGGTGCGTAACCTGGACGGAGACGGGCATGATGTGAACGCCAAAAGCCTGATGAAGCTGATAAGCCTGGGAGTGCGGCCCGGCCACCGTTTGCTGTTTACCGCCACCGGTCCCGATTCCGGGGCTGCTCTTGCCAGGTTACAGGCAGTGATCAATGAAGGACTGGGAGAGCTGGTTGCCCCGCTGGTCCCCATTGCTGCAGCCAGTCATCCGGAGCCGGTGGGGCTGTTGAAAGGAGCCAGCGCCTCGCCAGGTATCGCCATTGGTCCCCTTTATGTTGAAGCACCGGTCCATTTTGACTACGCCGATGTGGCCTGCGATGCCGTTGCCGAGCAGCGACGGTTTGAACAAGCACTGCAACTGGCAGACTGTCACCTGGCTGACGCTGCTGCGCGAGCACAAGGCCAGGCGCAGGAGATCCTTGGCATGCACCGTGAATTGCTCAAAGACCCGGGATTGACGGAAAACGTATTGCAGCGGGTGCGGCAAGGCGTATCGGCCCCGGCCGCCTGGTGGGCGGCAATCGACTCTGCCGCCACCCGGCAGGCGTCCAGCGACAATAGCACACTGGCGGAGCGAGCTGCCGATATTCGTGATATTGGCCGGCAGGTGATGGCCATTTTGTGTAATACGGCGCTGCCTGACACACCGGAAGCCCCCTATATCTGGGTAGCGGAAGACATTGGCCCCTCTGATATCGTGAATATGGACACCGCTAAGGTGCTGGGGCTGGTAACGGCCGGTGGTGGTGTCTCGTCTCACAGTGCCATTCTGGCGCGGGCGTTGGACATCCCTGCGCTGGTGGCCATGGGAGGGAAGGTGATGGCGCTGAAAACCGGTACCTGCGCCATTCTCAACGGAGACACGGGCACTCTGCATGTTGATCCCGGCGAGGCGGTGCTGAGCCGGGCCCTGGAAGTACAGCTGCGGGAGCGTGAACTGGCATGGCAGGCCTGGGAGCAGCGAATGCAACCGGCCATCACCACCGATGGTTACCGGCTGGAGGTGGGGGCCAATCTGGGGGATGCAGGTCAAGCCGCTGAGGCCATGGCTGGCGGTGCGGAAGGTGTCGGATTGCTGCGTACCGAATTTGCCTTTATGGGCCACAGTCAGTTGCCCGCTATACAGCAACAAATAGAAGAATACCAGCATGTGTTCAGCGCATTGGGCGGCAGACCACTGGTCGCGCGGACGCTTGATGCAGGCGGCGATAAGCCACTGTCTTACTGGCTGCGTCCGAAAGAAGATAATCCTTTTCTTGGTGTGCGAGGCATCCGCTTATGCATGCAACAGCCTGAACTGCTGGAAACCCAGCTTCGCGCACTGCTCGCTGCCGCCGGCGACCAGCCCCTGCGCATCATGTTTCCCATGGTGGCCGACTGGTCAGAATGGCGTTTTGGCAAAGAGATGTTCGATCGCATTCAGGCCGATATACAGGCTCCTGATGTGCAACTGGGGATGATGGTTGAGGTCCCTTCGGCGGCGCTCAATGCGCGCCAGTTTGCCAGAGAGGCCGACTTTTTCAGTATTGGCACCAATGATTTAACGCAATATACCCTCGCCGCCGACAGGGGCAACGGTGAGCTGGCGGCACTGTCCGACGGCCTGCACCCTGCCGTGCTGAGGTTGATTGCCATGACCGTTGAGGCTGCCCATGCCGAGGGCAAGTGGGTGGGTGTATGTGGTGAACTGGGGGCGGATCCACAGGCGTTACCCGTGCTGCTGGGGTTGGGCATAGACGAAGTGTCGGTCAGCCCAAAGCGAATACCTCTGGTAAAGGCCCGGGTACGAGAACTCAGTCTGGCTAAATGCAAACAACTGGCCGGCCGCGCGCTTGAAGCAAGCTGTGCCGGGGCGGTGCGGATCCTGGCAGGAGAAAAACAATGAGTGTGTTAACCCTGACCCTGAACCCGGCACTGGATTTGACGGTATCGCTGCCGCAACTGAACGCCGGCCAGGTCAATATCGCCAGTGCCGGCCAGCTGGGAGCCGCCGGCAAAGGCATCAACGTGGCCCGTGTGCTGGCAGATCTGGGCCACAGGCCTTATGTGAGCGGCTTTCTTGGTCTGGATAATGACGCGTCCTTTCGTACGCTGTTTGACCGTTATGGCATTTATGATGATGTTGTGCGCCTGCCCGGCAGTACCCGGATAAATGTGAAGGTCAGTGAAACGGGAGGACGCGTTACCGATATTAATTTGCCCGGCCTGAAAGTCGGCAAGGGTGACTGGGCCCGGTTGCTGGCCAGACTGGAAACGCTGGCGGGCCGGTTTGACTACCTCATCGTGGCAGGCAGCTTACCTCCCGGGGTCAGTCCGGCGCAGCTGGAAGGCATGCTCGAAATGTGGCGGGACCGGGGCAAGCGGGTTTGGCTTGATACCAGCGGAGAGGCACTGAGCGCCGGGATCCGGGGGATGCCCGAGCTGATTAAGCCGAATCTTGCAGAGCTGGAAGAACTGACTGGCTCAGCCATTAACGGCGAGCAGGCCCTTGCCGGCTGTGTTGGCCAGCTGCAGCAAAGCGGCATTGCGCAGGTGGTGGTGTCTGCTGGTGCCGGGGGAGTGTACTGGTTTGGCCCGGAAAGACACTGGCGTGCCCATGTCCCGGCGGTGGAGGTGATTAGCACTGTCGGTGCCGGTGATTCGCTGGTGGCAGGCTTGTGTGCTGGTATGCTGGAAGGTTTGAGTGCCCCCGACAATCTTCGCCGGGCGGTGGCCTTGTCGTTGATGGCGGTCACGCAAGTTGGGGTGGGCATCTATTGCCGGAAAACCCTGGAGGTATTTCAGCAGAAGATTCATATAGAGCCTCTGGTGCTCGGGGGAGCGCAATAATGAAGGTGCTTATCATCACTGCCAGCCCCGATGGTATGTCCGGCAGCTACATGGCTGCGCGGATGCTGGAGCAGGCAGCGACGCTACTGGGCTGGCAGGTTGCGGTGGAGTGCCATAGCGAGCTGGCGCCGGTGATCCCTTTTACCCAGACGCAGGTCGCAGAAGCCGGGCTGGTGGTAGTGGCTGCCTGTCATCTCCCTGAGTTGTCCCGGTTTGCCGGTAAGCCCTGCTTTATAGGGGAACTTGAAGACGCACTGAATGATCCGCAAGGCTGGCTGGAGCGGGCATCAGCTGACGCCGTACCGCTGGAAATACCCGCTCATGGCCCTGGCCAACCGGCACGGCTGGTCGCGATTACCGCCTGTCCGACCGGGGTGGCGCATACCTTTATGTCGGCAGAAGCACTCATCGGCGCGGCGAAAAGACTGGGGCACAGTATCAAGGTGGAAACCCAGGGCTCGGTCGGGGTCCAGAATACCCTGACGGCCACCGACATTCGTGAGGCTGACTGCGTGATTGTGGCCGCCGATATCGAGGTTAACCTGAGCCGTTTCAATGACAAGCGGCTGTATCGCACCGGCACCGGAACCGCACTCAAGCACCCCCGGGAAACCATCGAAACAGCCTTGAATGAAGCGGCGGTTTGGCAAGATCACAGTGAACAATCCGGAGATAGCGGTGAACAGGCTCCCGGCCCCTATCAGCACCTGCTGACCGGGGTGTCTTTCATGTTACCCATGGTGGTGGCCGGTGGTCTGATTATTGCGCTGTCATTTATGTTCGGTATTGAGGCATTCAGGGAAGAAGGCACACTGGCGGCGGCTTTGATGAAAATTGGCGACAACGCGGCTTTTGCCCTGATGATCCCGGTGCTGTCAGGTTACATTGCTTACTCCATTGCCGATCGTCCCGGTATTGCGCCGGGTATGATTGGCGGCATGCTGGCCAGCTCGCTGGGAGCGGGGTTTATCGGTGGCATAATTGCCGGGTTTCTTGCCGGTTACAGTGCCGTCTTGCTTGCCCGTCGTCTTCCCATGCCCAAAAGCCTGGCATCATTAACTCCGATCCTGCTAATTCCCTTACTTGCCAGCCTGTTTACCGGTCTGGTGATGATTTATGTCGTGGGTGAGCCGGTGGCCAGTATCATGACGGTGATGACCGGATTTCTGAATAACATGGGATCGGCCAATGCGGTGTTACTGGGGGTTATTATCGGAGCCATGATGTGCTTTGACATGGGCGGGCCGGTCAACAAGGCCGCCTATGCTTTTTCCGTGGGGTTACTGGCGTCACAAACCTACGCTCCCATGGCGGCCGCCATGGCGGCGGGCATGGTGCCGGCACTGGGAATGGGCATCGCCACCGTGCTGGCCCGGCGCAAGTTCAGCGTCAGTGAACAGGAAGCGGGTAAGGCTTCTTTTGTGCTGGGGCTGTGTTTTATTTCCGAGGGCGCCATTCCCTTTGCTGCCCGGGATCCGCTCAGGGTGATCCCAAGCTGTATGGCTGGGGGAGCGCTCACCGGCGCGCTCTCAATGGTGTTTGGTGCCAAGCTGCTGGCCCCTCATGGCGGGGTGTTTGTATTGATGATCCCCGGTGCCGTTCAGCAACCGGGCTGGTATGGATTGGCCATTGCTGCCGGTGCACTGTTGACCGGGCTGGTCTATGCCGTGCTCAAACGAGGTAATGTTCATATGTTGGCACAGGCGGGTAGCTGAGAGTCGGCATGTGGGAATCGCCCTCTGAAACAGAGGTTGTTAATACAAAGCTGGGGTATTTGGATAAAGGCATGGGCCATGTATTGCACTGCGCTGCAGTACCATGGATTCCGGCCTTAAGGCCGGAATGGCGACATCCTTTGTCTGATGTAATTAAGGGTCAGTCCTGCTCTTTCAGCATATGACCCAGTTTACCGGCCTTGGTATCAAGGTAATGTTCATTGAAGGGGTTGCGGCCTTCCTGCAGAGGCAGGCGTTCCGTCACCCTGATGCCAAAGTTTTCCATTGCCTTTACTTTGCGCGGATTGTTGGTCATCAGCTTCAGCCCGGTTACCCCCAGGCTGTGCAGCATATCGGCACAGATAGTGTAATCGCGCATATCGGCGGCAAAACCCAGCTCTACGTTGGCTTCCACCGTATCCTTACCCTGATCCTGCAAATGATAGGCATGAATTTTGTTCAGCAGGCCGATGCCACGACCTTCCTGGCGTACGTACAGCAGAACGCCCCGGCCTTCCTTGGCAATCCGCTCCAGCGCTGCCTGTAACTGAAAACCGCAATCGCAGCGCAGGCTGAACAGGGCATCACCGGTCAAACACTCGGAATGAATGCGGGCCAGCACCGGTTCGCCGTTCTCAATATCACCCATTACCAGAGCGGCATGATCTTTCCCGGTTCCCTTTTCTTCAAACCCGACCAGGGTGAAAGTGCCCCAGGGCGTTGGCAGTTTGGAGTTTGCCATACGGGTAACACTGCTCATGGCCTTCCTCTTTTAAGTTATTTATCAATAAAAAATGGCCGTTATTGTAAAGCGGATGTGCTGGCAGGTATAGGTTCAATAGAAAGGGAATGTTTTGTTAAATGTTTGTAATGCCTGTCTTTGACCTTCAACTTGGTTATAATGCCCGCCGCAAGGCAACCGCTTCGGCGGTGTGTCCGGACTTATGATTTACCGGAGGATGTATGTCTGAACAAGCTCCCGTCATTACTGTTGATGGCCCGGGCGGGGCTGGCAAAGGCACCCTGTGCCAGCTGCTGGCCGAGCAACTGGAGTGGAATCTGCTCGATTCTGGTGCCATCTATCGGGTGCTGGCACTGGCTGCTCTGCACCACAATGTGGATCTGAATGACGAAGCGGGCCTGATGCCTCTGGCAGCTCATCTGGACGTGCAGTTTCCGACAGCGGGTGGTGAAATCCGCGTGATTCTGGAAGGCGAAGACGTTTCCCGTGATATCCGTACTCAGCAAGTCGCCGATGCGGCCAGCAAGGTGGCGGCCTTCCCCAGAGTGCGCGAAGCACTGCTGCGTCGCCAGCGCGCCTTTCGCAGCAAACCTGGTCTGATTGCTGACGGCCGTGACATGGGTACGGTGGTATTCCCGGATGCCGAGGTCAAAATTTTTCTTGATGCCAGTGCCGAAGAGCGGGCCAGCCGGCGCTTTAAGCAGTTGCAAGAAAAGGGTTTTGATGTTAGTTTTGACCGCCTTTTAAGCGAAATACAGGAGCGTGACGACCGGGATCGCAACCGGGCCGTGGCGCCACTCAAGGCGGCCGAGGATGCCTTGGTAATTGACTCTACCGATCTGACCATCGCTGAAGTGCTGGACAGGGTGCTGAGTCATACTAAGGTTAAACTTGGTCGTTAAGCCATTTGGCAATGCCGCCTTCAGGGAAGAAGCGCGGAATGTGTTAGTCACCCCACGAGTGCCGGATTGCCCCGTGGATGTTCAACTTAAACAGTGTATTCATTAAACATGACTGAATCTTTTGCTCAACTCTTTGAAGAGTCTCTGAAAGAACTCGAAACCCGTCCGGGCTCCATCGTCAAGGGCACCGTTGTTGCCATCGAGAACGGTATCGTTCTGGTTGACGCCGGCCTGAAATCTGAGTCTGCCATTCCTGCCGAGCAGTTCAAAAATGCCCAGGGCGAGCTGGAAATCAGCGTTGGCGACGAAGTAGACGTAGCGCTGGATGCCGTAGAAGACGGCTTCGGTGAGACTCAGCTGTCCCGTGAAAAAGCCAAGCGCCATGAAGCCTGGCTGCAGCTGGAAAAAGCGTACGAAGACGAAGAAACCGTCATCGGCGTTATCAACGGCAAAGTTAAGGGTGGTTTCACTGTAGAAGTGAACAGCATCCGCGCTTTCCTGCCGGGATCTCTGGTCGACGTGCGTCCGGTTCGCGACACCACTCACCTGGAAGGCAAAGAGCTTGAGTTCAAGGTTATCAAGCTGGACCAGAAGCGTAACAACGTTGTTGTTTCCCGCCGTGCCGTGATCGAAACCGAAAACAGCGCCGAGCGTGAGCAGTTGCTCGAGAACCTGCAGGAAGGCCAGGAAGTTAAAGGTATCGTTAAGAACCTGACTGACTACGGTGCTTTCGTAGACCTGGGCGGCGTAGACGGCCTGCTGCACATCACCGACATGGCCTGGAAGCGCGTTAAGCATCCTTCCGAGATCGTGAACGTAGGCGATGAAATCAACGTTAAAGTCCTGAAGTTCGATCGTGAGCGCACTCGTGTGTCTCTGGGTCTGAAGCAGCTGGGCGAAGATCCGTGGGTAGATATCGCTAACCGTTACCCGGAAGGCACCCGTCTGGCCGGCCGTGTAACCAACCTGACCGACTACGGCTGCTTCGTTGAAATCGAAGAAGGCGTTGAAGGCCTGGTACACGTGTCTGAAATGGACTGGACCAACAAGAACATCCACCCGTCCAAGGTTGTATCCGTGGGCGACAACGTAGATGTAATGGTTCTGGACATCGACGAAGAGCGTCGTCGTATCTCCCTGGGTCTGAAGCAGTGCAAATCCAACCCGTGGCAGCTGTTTGCTGAAACCCACAACAAGGGCGACCGCGTTTCCGGTAAGATCAAGTCTATCACTGACTTCGGTATCTTCATCGGTCTGGACGGCGGCATCGACGGTCTGGTTCACCTGTCCGACATTTCCTGGAACGCCAACGGTGACGAAGCCGTTCGTGAGTTCAAGAAAGGCGAAGAAATTGAAGCCGTGGTTCTGCAGGTTGACCCTGAGCGCGAGCGTATCAGCCTGGGCGTGAAGCAAATCGACGAAGATCCTTTCAATAAGTACCTGTCTGACAACAAGAAAGGTACTATTGTTAAGGGTACCATCACTGCTGTTGACGCCAAAGGTGCCGTGGTTGAGCTGGAAGAAGGCGTGGAAGGTTACATCCGCGTTGCCGACATTTCCCGCGACCGCATCGAAGACGCCTCCACCGTGCTGAATGCCGGTGAAGAAGTTGAAGCTCGCTTCATGGGCATCGATCGCAAAAACCGTACCGTCAGCCTGTCTATCCGTGCGAAAGACGAAGCTGAAGAGAAGGCAGCCATCGACACCCTGAACCAGCAGCAAGACGAAGTTGTTGGTCTGAGTGCCATGGCCGAAGCATTCAAGGCGGCCAAAGGCGAATAAGCCAAGCCGTATTGAAACAAGGGGCCTTCACGGCCCCTTTTTGTTTTGTATTGCGGAGACTTGAATCATGACAAAATCCGACCTGATTGAACGTATGGCCGAGCAGTATGCCCACCTTTCCGCCAAGGAAGTGGAAAACGCCATCAAGGAAATTCTGGAACAAATGGCGTCTACGCTGCAATCGGGAGATCGCATTGAAATTCGTGGCTTTGGCAGCTTTTCACTGCACTATCGGGCACCGCGCCAAGGGCGAAATCCTAAAACCGGCGAGAAAGTCGAGCTGAACGGAAAATATGTACCGCACTTTAAGCCGGGCAAGGAATTGCGTGAACGGGTAAACCCGGCGTAAGTTCACTTTTCCCATGGGCTACGGTGGCGCAACCGGTGCTTTTTCGGGATAATGCCGAATACTCAAAAATCAGGATGTTGAGAGGATAAGGTGAAAATAATTTTTGGCCTGATTATTCTGGCGATCCTTTTTGCGGTGGGTCTGACATTGGGCTCCCAGAACGATCAGCTGGTACACGTTAATTATTTACTGGCACAAGGCGATTATCGTCTTTCTTCCTTACTGGCCGTGGTATTTACGGGTGGTTTTCTACTGGGCTGGCTGGTGTTTGGCCTGGTTATGCTGCGCCTTAAAATGTCCAACAAGGGCCTGAATAAAAAGGTGGCACGTCAGCAGCGGGAACTGGAAGAGCTCAGAGCGCTGCCGGTTAAGGATTAACATACTTCATGCTGGAATTGTTGTTTCTGCTGCTTCCGGTGGCAGCGGCCTACGGCTGGTATATGGGGCGCCGAAGTGTGCGTCAGGATACGCAGAAACAATCCAGTCAGTTCTCCCGGCAATATGTTGCCGGGCTGAACTTTTTGCTTTCCGATGAGCCTGATAAAGCCGTTGATCTTTTTATTCAGCTGCTACAGGTAGACAGTGAAACCATAGAAACCCATCTGGCTTTGGGGAACCTGTTCCGCTCCCGCGGTGAGGTCGACAGGGCTATACGCATTCATCAAAACCTGATTGCCCGTACTAATCTGTCCCTTGAGCAGCGCCATCTTGCCATGCTTGAGCTGGCCCGGGATTTTTTTGCCGCCGGTTTGCTGGACAGGGCCGAGCAGATTTTATCCGAACTGAAAAATGATCCCGACTATGAGCAGGATGCGCTTGAATTACTGATGATCCTTTATCAGCAATTACGCGACTGGGAGCAGGCTATTGCGGTAGCCGGGCGTCTTAAAAAGAAACCGGATACCAAAGCGCTGGTGCCCATGGGGCATTTTTATTGTGAACTTGCCGAGCAAAAATGGAAACGGCAAGACAGTAAAGGTGCCGTTAACGATTTAAAAAAAGCTCTCAGGGCCGATCCGGGGTGTGTACGCGCCAATATACGTTTGGGTGCCATTTATATGGCAAACGGTGAATGGCGTCATGCGGCAGCCTGTTTGCAGGATGTGGCAAAGCAGGACAGAGGCTTTCTCAGTGAAGTGCTGTCCGATTTGCAACACTGTTATCACCAGCTGGGGCAGGATGATGCCTTTACTGCCTTACTTGAACAGTGGGTAGCCGAAGACAGTGGTGCCAGTGAGGTATTAATGCTGGCCGACCATATCGCCGCCCGGGAGGGGCAAGTCAGTGCCGAACAACTGGTGCTGTCTCATCTGCAGCGTCATCCCACTATGAAAGGCTTTTACCGGCTGATGTCCTATCATTCGGCGAATGCGGGCCAGGGCAGGGCCAAGGCCAGTCTCGAAATGCTGAAGGCGCTGGTTGCCGAGCAGATCAAGGCCAAGCCTAGTCACCGGTGTGGCCACTGTGGTTTTTCTTCCCGTAGCTTGTTCTGGCAGTGTCCATCATGCAAGCAGTGGGGTACCATCCGGCCAGTGCGAGGACTGGATGGCGAATAATGTAAAGCCAGGATGAAATACTGGCTGACAGCGGCGTTATAAAAAGAACTTAAGGTAATCATTCAATGCAACAGACAACCCACAATGACGATCCCAAAATACTGATCGCGCTCGACTTTGCTAATGAACAGCAGGCCAAGGCCCTGATAGTACAGCTGGACCCGGCCTGTTGCCGGCTGAAAGTGGGCAAAGAAATGTTCACCCTGTTTGGCCCGGAATTCGTACGTTATCTGGTGGCTCAGGGTTTTGATGTATTTCTGGATCTCAAGTTTCATGATATACCCAATACGGTTGCCAAGGCTGTGGCTGCAGCCGCTGAGCTGGGGGTGTGGATGGTCAATGTTCACGCCAGCGGTGGCAGCCGCATGATGGAGGCGGCCAAAGCCGCGCTGGGACCTTACGGCGAGAAGGCCCCCTTGCTGATTGCAGTGACCGTGCTGACCAGCATGACCGCTGATGAGCTTAATCAGACAGGTGTTCTGCGCTCTCCTGCTGAGCAGGTGCTGGCGCTGGCCAGACTCACTCAGCAGGCCGGGCTTGATGGTGTGGTGTGTTCGGCTCAGGAGGCCAGTCTGCTGAAAAGTGAACTGGGTCCGTCGTTTAAACTGGTTACGCCGGGTATTCGTCCGGCGGGCAGCGATGCTGGCGATCAGCGTCGTATTATGACGCCTGAGCTGGCTCTAAAAGCAGGCAGTGACTACCTGGTTATCGGCCGTCCCATTACCCAGGCAGAAGACCCTGCTGCGGCGTTAAAAGCCATTAACGCCAGCTTACATGGCTGAGTCAGGTTTTCCCGGCCTGGATCAGGCCGGGTTGCTGCGTATTATTCGAAAACCCATGCCCTATGGTAAATACCGGGGGCAGCCATTGCTGCGGTTGCCTCTGGCATATTTATGCTGGATGGAGCGGAAAGGCTGGCCGGAAGGCACCCTGGGAGCAGAGCTGGCACTGATATATGAGCTTAAACACAATGGTCTTGATCAGCCGTTATACGGTCTGTTAACGCCAGTCTAAATAAAAAAACGGGGCTATTAGCCCCGTTTTTGGTCGTTGTGTAATTCTTCATTACTTGTTGATCAGGAAGTCTTCCAGCGTTTTGCCTTCATTTTCAATGGCGTGTTTGATGGTAGAAGGCTGACGGCCCTGGCCAGTCCAGGTTTTCCATTCACCACCATCCTGATATTCATATTTGGGCGGACGCTTGGCACGCGGAGCGGAGGACTTTTTGGCTGCGGGCTCAACGGCTTCGAGCAAATCGCTTAATTCAATGCCATCTGCGGCCAGCATATCAGCATATTCTTTCAGCTTACGTTCTTTTTCAGCCGCTTTGGCACGTTCTTCGGCTTCTGACTCACGGCGCTCTTCAACAACGACAGTGAGTTTGCTCAGGCCTTCTTCGAGCTGTTCCAGAGACAGTTCACGACCAGCAGCGCGCAGGCTGCGAATATTGAGCAGAGTTTTCAGAAAGTCAGACATTGTGTTCACCTGTAGTATCTTTGATTTTGTTTTAATAAATTAAATTTACAACCTGAATTGCAGGGTTGCAAGTAAATTGACATATTTATCATTCATTCGACTCAATAATGGGAGGCTTACCTGATATCAAGGTCAAACTGTTTTCGCATTTTGCAATAATATTCTTTTCGCGCAACTCAAATTAAATCCTTACGAATACTAAGCAGAACGCAGAAGCGTTTAAAAGCGCTCTTTAACTTTATCAATAATAATGTCGCTGCCAGCACAGGGTTTACCAAATGTTGAGAACAATGATGTCAACCTAACAAAATAGCAACATAACAGATGAATGTGTTGATCTTTACGTCTGAGGCAGTAAAATCCACCAACTTACCTGCGTAGAGGCGCAGCGCTTATCAGTAAGCCGGAACAGGGTGATACCAATGACCCCGGCCTAAAGGAAGTGCTGCCGAAGCTGTGGTTCTTATCAACAGACCATGGCTGGGATCAGTACCTAAAGGGCTGATACTGTCGCGATTTGCTATCGCGATGCGCTACTGCTGGGAAAGAAAGGATAAGTCTGTGCTGCTTTCCTGCTCCTGGTAGTTTTTTATTACTTAACATTCAGGTGCCGCTGTGGAAGCTCATCCGTTTATTCAGACTTTCTGGTCAGTATTGCCCCCGCTAATAGCCATTGTGCTGGCTATTGTCACTCGTAAAGTATTGTTATCATTAGGTCTGGGCATTGTGCTGGCTGCGCTATTGTTGCAGCAATTCAACCCGTTGACTTCCCTGTCACATCTTTCCTCTAAAGTGTTTTCACTGTTCTGGAGCGAAGGTGCGCTCAATGAATGGAATGTAAATATATTGCTGTTCCTGTTGTTGCTGGGCTGCATTATCAGCATGCTGAGCAAGGCAGGGGCGACCCATGCTTTTGCCGAATGGGCGCAGGCGCGCATTAAGAGCCGGCGCCAGGCCAAGGCCATGACCGGTTTGCTGGTATTTGTTTTTTTTATCGATGATTACTTTCACAGTCTGTCGGTAGGTACCATTTGTCGCCCGGTGACCGACCGGTTTGGCATATCCCGCGCTAAACTTGCCTATTTACTGGATTCTACTGCCGCTCCTATTTGCGTATTAATGCCGGTATCGTCATGGGGGGCGTATATTATTGCCCTGATCGGTGGCATTCTGGCTGGCTATGGCATCACCGGACAAAGTCCGTTAGCGGCTTTTATCACCATGGGAGCGATGAATTTCTATGCCATTTTTACACTGTTAATGGTGATTCTGGTGATCCGCGGCGGTTGGGATTTGGGATTAATGCAACAGCATGAAAGCCGGGCACTGCAGGGTGAGCTGTTTGATAAAAGCAAGGGCACCCCTCCGGGGGTGCATGATCATGAAGTAGCCGGTGGCCGTGTTACCGATCTGCTGTTTGCTATCGGTGGGCTGACGTTGGTGACTGTAGCAGGCCTGCTTTGGACCGGTACTCAGGCTCTGAATGAAGCGGGAGAGTCGTTTAGCCTGCTGGGAGCACTGGAGAATACCAATGTGGGCCGCTCATTGGTGGCTGGCGGTGTGGCCGGACTACTGATCTGTGCAGGTGCGCTGATACGCGAACGTACTTCCGCTGCCGGCTGGGCTCATACCATTATGGTGGGTCTGAAGGGTATGTTGCCTGCCATTTACATTCTGTTGTTTGCCTGGACCATTGCCGGGCTTATCAGTGAGCTGGAAACCGGCAAGTATCTGGCGTCATTGGTACAGCAGAGCCTGCCGCTTTATCTGTTACCGGCCATTTTGTTTGTACTGGCTGGCGTGATGGCATTTGCCACCGGTACCAGTTGGGGGACGTTTGGCGTTATGCTGCCCATTGCTGCCGATATGACCATGGCGATAGACCCACAAATGCTGCTGCCCGGCATGGCGGCGGTGATGGCCGGTGCCGTCTTTGGTGATCACTGCTCACCCATCTCCGATACCACCATTCTTTCTTCTACCGGGGCGTCCTGTCATCATATTGATCATGTGATGACTCAACTACCCTATGCGCTTTCAATGGCGTTGGTGAGTATTGCCGGTTTTCTTGCGCTGGGAATTACCACCAGCTTGTTGACAGGGCTTCTGGTATCGGCAATCACATTTGCTGCCGTTCTGGGATTCTGGTCGTTGTTCCGCCGTTAAGCCTATTTGCCCGGCGGGAGCCGGGCTTAAAGGCCGGAGCCGACTGGAGGAGCGCTCAGAGTCTGCTGAGCGGCTTCGTAGCGGTCATGCTGAAGGTGACTTGGTCCCGGCGTGATGCTGCTGACAGTTTTCCGTTTTAATGGAGAAAAATATTTACGGGGTGTTATTGCGGCTGGCCTCAAGCTGGTTACTCCAGCAGATGGCTTTTTCATAACAGTCGGCGTTTATCTTTTCTTCCATCCCTATAAAATCGAGCCGCTGTTTCAAATTGTTCCAATTGGCTCTTTCATGATTGTCCATTAAGCCCAGCAGAAAACCAAGTTGACCTTTGCCCTGTCCCAGGGCCTGTTTTACTTCTTCTGAAACAGGAAGTTGTGGCAAAATTTCGGCAATAGGGCGTTCCAGCAGTACATCCAGTAATGAAAATAACCCACACATAAATGCATCGTTAGTCATACTGTTATTCAGCTGCTCTGCCAGCAGTTCACACCAGCGGGCGCGGACAATGGACAGACGATACAGCTCACGGTTTTTCTTCTTGCTGATATAAGCGGTCATCACCATGGCGGTAAACCGCTTCAGCTGCTCCTGGCCAAGATAAACAATGGCATTGCGCAGGTTTTCGATACTCTGGCGTTTATAACCAAGGTGCAGGCTGTTTACATAGCGCAGCAGGTTATAGGTAAGCGGCAGATCCCGGCTGAATAAGGCGGTGAGCCGGTCGTAGTCGATATGTTTCTCGCTGACCGCTGATAACAGTTCAAAAGCGGTCAGTTCGTCAGTGGTCAGCAGACGGCGTTGAATCACCTGAGGTTGCTGAAAATAGTAGCCCTGAAAATAGTCAAAACCCGCCTCCCGGGCCGCGTTGAATTCTTCCCGTGTTTCTACTTTTTCGGCAATAAATCGTAAAGCAGTGTATTCTGTACACTGTTCAATAATAGAGCGGCATTCATCCAGTGGCAGATGACGCAAGTCGAGTTTGATAAAGTCAACATATGGAAAAAATGCACTCCAGCCCTTACCGGGCACATGATCATCCAGTGCTACTTTAATGCCGGCAGCTTTCAGCTTTTTCACCTGTTCCAGCAATTGCGGAGTGGGCCGGGCATCTTCAAGAATTTCAATGACCATGTTTTTGTGGTTCAGAGCCGTTGCCAGCCCTTCTTCCAGCAGCGTGTCAGGAAAATTCACAAAACACATGGCGGAGCCGACCAGATCGTCGATCTTATCGCTTAAAAATTGCTCTGCGATCAGCCGGCGGGTAGCTTGCTCGGCATCAATATCGGGAAAGCGATTTTCAAGTCCAAGCCGGAACAGCAATTCATAGCCCAATGGGACACCATTTACATCAAGAATGGCCTGGCGTGCGACAAAGCTGTATGCGTTCATGAAAAAACCAACAAAAAACTGGTCAGGGTAATATACAGTAATCGACCGGAGCGGGCCAAACCTCAAAGGCAAAATAAAAGCGCCGGGTGGCGCTTTATTGTCATATTCAGGGTCAGAACCGGTAGTTCATTTGCAGGCCCATCAGCCAGGCATCGCCACCGGATGAAAACTGGTAGGGGGCTTCATTAACATCTACCTTGCCACCATCCAGAAACGCCAGCGCGGCGTCCAGACTCAGGTTCTGATTAACCGCGTAAGTGGCTCCCAGGGTATACCAGGTACGATCCACATCAGGTATGGAAATACTGCGGGTGGCTTCCGGCACCGGTGATTCATCATAAGCCAGGCCACCACGTACTGCCCACTGATCGTTCAGCTGGTGGGTCAGCCCGGCACTGATCCGCCAGCTATTATTAAATTTTTCATCTTTCTGGAACAGGGTGTTGCCATCCGTGCCCAGCGCCCGCAGCTCTTCAAAGCTGCTCCACTCGCTCCACATAATGCCGTAATGCACAGACCAGGCCGGGGCTACCTGATGAAAGCCTGATAATTCGGCAATGGCTGGTAGGGTCAGATCCAGGCTGCCGGGTTTCACCATGCTGCCGGTGCCGACCGGTAAGCCGGGCTGCACCGGCATATTACCGGGCAACTGGGGCAGGGCGCTGGAATAATGTCCTTCCAGAGACAGTTCCACTTCAGAGCGGTAGGTCAGAGCCCACCGGTTATGCTCATCGGCTTCCAGCAGCAGACCAATGTTCCAGCCATAGCCCCAGTCGTCGCCGGTCAGTCGAACAAATTCAGAGCCCGGTTGCAGCCCTAATCCCGGAGTCAGTGCGGCAACGCCTGAGTGTCTGATTAACTCTGCATCGGCATACACCGCATTAAAGCCGGCACCCAATGACAGATGCTGATTAATCCGGTAGGCAATACTGGGATTAAGGTTAATGGTTGTCAGTGCTGTTTTGCCTGCTACCGGTCCGGCATAGTGATTATCCTGGTAGGTCGTTGACAGTCCATAGTTGGTAAATATGCCGAGGCCGGCAGCCCACTGCTCATTAATGGGTTGTACATAATAGAAGAACGGCACAATAGCATCGTTAGCAATATCATCTGACTGAGTGGGCAGACCGGCCATATTGGCACCAGCGGCCTGCATGGCGGTGGGTTTGCCTTCAACGTCTACTTTCGGGTTGACATAGACGGCACCGGCCGACAGTGACGTTTGTTCAAACAAGGTCATGGCGGCCGGGTTGCGGCCCAGCACTGCGGCATTGTCGGCGGCAGCACCTTCGCCAGCGTAGGCCCGTCCCAGGCCGGAAGTGCTCTGTTCTGCGAGCTGAAAGGCAGCAGCCTGTACCTGGCTTGTGGTGATGGCAGCAGCCAGCATTGACAGGGTCAATGTCTTTTTGTTCATAGATTCCTCTCATGTGTCCGGGAGACAAGGGGCGAGACAACATAACACCGCCGGTATAAAGACGAAGTGTCTCCGGAAGATTAAAAATAAGTCACTAAAAAGTAAAACAAGTGTTTCAAAAAAAGAGGCCTTACGGCCTCTTTTGTGAAAAAATCAAAACGTAAGCAGGTATACCCGCTTCGGATTACAGCTCAGACTCCATGCGGCGGAAACCCAGCTCCACAGATTTAGAGGGGGCCTTGTCATAGCGGCTGACGAGGATACAGGCCAGGCCGCAAATAATAAAGCCGGGCACAATTTCGTAAAGGTCAAACAGGCCACCTTCCAGTTGTTTCCAGCCAATCACGGTTAAGGCGCCCAGAATAATACCGGCAAGGGCCCCGTTACGGGTAAGGCGTGGCCAGAATACCGACAGAATCATCACCGGGCCAAAGGCCGCACCAAAGCCGGCCCAGGCGTAACTGACCAGATCCAGTACCGTCGCATTTCTGTCGGTGGCAATGATCAGTGCCAGCACCGCCACAGCCAACACGGCAAACCGGCCTACCCACACCAGCTCATAGTCACTGGCCCGGGGGCGCAGCCAGCGTTTATAAAAGTCTTCGGTAATGGCCGAGGAGCACACCAGCAGCTGTGAGTCGATGGTGCTCATAATGGCTGACATAATGGCGGCAATCAGAAAACCCGCTACCCAGGGGTTAAATATTGCATTGGCCAGTGCCAGGAATACCGTTTCGGAATTTTCCAGCGGAGCATCGGTGAAATAAACGGCTCCGGACAGGCCCACGCCGAGCGCACCAATCAGAGACAAGATCATCCAGCTCATGGCAATACGGCGCGACAGCGGCACCGACTTCGGTGAGTCGATGGCCATAAAGCGGGCCAGGATATGAGGCTGTCCAAAATAACCCAGACCCCAGGCCAGCAGGCTAAGACCGCTCAGCAGTGAAAAGTCATGGAAAAGATCCAGTTTGTGTTCGCCCATGGCATCCAGTGTGGTCAGGGTCTGCTCAACACCACCAAGCTCGTTCATTACTGCCCAGGGCATAACGATTAATGCCAGCAGCATCAGAATACCCTGGAAAAAGTCAGTCCAGGACACGGCCAGAAAGCCACCCATAAAGGTGTAGGAAACAATGACAGCACCACCAATAAACAGGGCGGTCAGATAGGGCAGGCCAAAGACTTTTTCAAATAAAATGGCACCACCTACCAGGCCTGATGATGTGTAAAACACAAAAAAGATCAGAATGGTCAGTGCCGAGATTGCCCGGATAAGTCCGCTGCGATCGTCAAGCCGGTTTTCCAGAAAGTCGGGCAGGGTTAATGAGTCGTTGGCCTGTTCGGTATATACCCGCAGGCGCTTGGCCACAAACAGCCAGTTAAGCCAGGCACCCAGCACCAGCCCGATGCCGATCCATGCCTGGTTCAGGCCATACATATAAACCGCACCGGGCAGTCCCAGCAGCAGCCAGCCGCTCATGTCCGAGGCTCCGACACTCAGTGCCGCCACACCGGGCCCGAGGCGGCGGCCACCCAGAATGTAATCACTCAGCGAGCTGGTTGCTTTATAAGCCACCACACCAATCAGCATGGTCAGCACCAGATAGCCGACAAAGGTTATTAAAATAGGGAGTTCAATGGTCATAGCGCGTTCCTGTCGTTGCAAACAGCATTAATGGCTTCCGTGTAATCAGGTCAGGATCTTACACTAAAAGTGCTTACAACTCTTATAGTAGATGGTGCCGAACGGGAGCGGAGCTGAAAACCGTGAAGTATCATGTGATGACTGAAGCGATACCGCTATTTCCGCGACGGAGCGTCATTTTCGCGAAGGCGGTGTCCATAGTGCAGCTTTCAGAGGTGGCTGGATGCCCGCTTGCGCGGGCATGACGGTGATTGAAGGGTTAAATCGACTTTTCCAAAGACGCCTTAACCTGCTCGGCCATGCGGCTTACGTTTTCGCTGCGATCGCTGACGACTACCAGGCGGTTGTAACTCATGGACAGCACCTCGCCGTGAAGGTTGTCTTCACTGAAGCGATCCTGCAACCGCAGGGCACGCTCCATGGGCACCAGAAACACATGTACCCGTTCGTGCTCGCCCTGTATCACCAGGTGGGCCGCCGGACCGCCGGCAAACATGCAATGGTTGGCATAATACACTTTACCAAGGCTGTTCAGGCTCTGCAGCCGGGTGCCATAAGGGCGCAGTTTGGCGTTCACCGTGTTCAGCGTTACCTCTTCATCCACGTAATGTGTGAACGGTATTTCCTGCAGCACATGGCTGACTGCCACCTGAGCCACCGACGGCGGCTCGGCAACCGCCTGGGGTGAAAAGGTAATAAAACGAGTGGCAAACCCCAGAGCAAAGGCGACTGAGGCCGCCACCGCCAATGGCTGCCAGCGCCGTGTTTCTCTGTCGGGCTGACGCAGTAGGTGAGACAGCATCAGCTTGTCGGGCAGGGCATCAGGCACCGGTTCTTCCAGAGCCTTGCTCAGCTTGTGGTTAAAGACTTTCAGCTCATCCAGAAACTGACGGTTGCTCAGGCAACTGGCAGAGGCAGAGAGAAATTCGGGGCTTTTGTCATCAGGATCCGCATAGGCCCGCCGGCGGAACTCCAGATCATCCATTACTGCGACCTCTTGGTGAGTTGTTTTGCTCCATCGCCTCTTTAAGCTGATTACGGGCGCGAAAGAGGCGGGTCATCACGGTGTTCTTGTTCAGATCCAGTATTCCGGCAATTTCCTCTCCGCTGAAGCCACCTATCACCTGTAATAACAGCGGCTCCCGATACTCAGGGGCCAGGTCGGCAATGTGCCGGCGCAGCCACTCATTTTCCATGTTCTGCTCGGGGCCCGGTGATTTTTTGTCGGGCACGGCAGTGGTTTCCACATCGACCAGATCGAACTGCTTGCGCTCAAACCGGCGGGCATTTTCCCGGCGCAATATAGTAATAAGCCATGCCTTGGCGGCTTTCTCTTCCTTAAGGCTGTCGAGCGCCTTCCAGGCACGCAAAAAGGTTTCCTGCACCAAATCTTCAGCCACCTGCCGGTCGTGGCACAGCCAGAAGGCATAGCGAAACAGGTCACCATGCAGGGCATACACCAGCGCCTCATAACGTTTTTGTTTTATCATCATGTCTTTAGAGACCGTTGGCTGCCCTTGTTGCTTTCGCTTAAATATGGAAATCATCATTTTCCCCAGATGGGCATCTGCTCTTCAGTCTAACCATTGTTGCCACTCGCTGCGACTGCGGTGTATTGATATAGCTACCGGTAAAAATTTAATCGCCTGTTTGAAACCTAGAATGCCATTGCTACTATGCATGCAGGTCCGACCTCTTGCTGATCCAAGGAGCGTTCATGTCACCGACATTTCCTCTCGCTACGCCCCGGGGTGATCGCATTGCCTTCGTTACCGGGCTGCGCACTCCCTTTGCTCGTCAGGCCACGGCCTTTAAGGACATGGCCGCGCTTGATCTGGGCCGTATACTGGTCTCTGAACTGCTGGCGCGCGCGCCGGTAGACGCCGGCTGCATTGAACAACTGGTATTTGGTCAGGTGATTCAGATGCCCAGTGCCCCTAATATTGCCCGGGAAATCGTGCTGGGCACCGAGTTGCCCGTCAGCACCGATGCTTACAGTGTTACCCGAGCCTGTGCTACCAGTTTCCAGGCCGTGTCGAGTCTTGCCGAGTCCATGTTGGCGGGCAGGGTAGAGGTGGGTATCGCCGGAGGGGCAGATTCTTCTTCCGTACTGCCCATCGGCGTATCGCGGCACCTGGCTGCCGCACTGCTGGAGTTGAGCAGGGCGAAAAGCCTGAAACAAAAGCTGACGATTTTGCGGAAACTGAAACTGAAGGATCTGGCTCCGGTGCCGCCGGCGGTGGCGGAATATTCCACCGGTCTCACCATGGGACAAACCGCCGAGCAAATGGCCAAAAGTTACGGCATTTCCCGCCGGGATCAGGATGAGTTTGCCCGCCGTTCGCATCAGCTTGCTGCCAATGCCTGGCAACAGGGCTGGCTGAATGACGAAGTCATGACCGCCTTTGTGCCGCCTTTTAAGGAGCCGTTCGGGCAAGACAACACCTTGCGTGCCGATACTCGTCCAGAAGACTATCAACGCCTCAGGCCCGCTTTTGATAAACGCCATGGTACCGTTACCGCTGGCAACAGCTCGGCCCTGACCGACGGTGCCGCCGCTGTGCTGATGATGACCGAAAGCCGTGCCAGGGCGCTGGGGTTAGCCCCACTTGGCTATCTGCGCAGCCATGCCTATGCTGCCATTGATGTGCATCATGACATGCTGCTGGGACCAAGTTATGCCAGCCCCAAGGCGCTGGCGCAGGCGGGCTGCACGCTGGCAGACATGGATCTGATCGACATGCACGAAGCCTTTGCGGCTCAGACACTGGCCAATATTCAATGTTTTGAAAGCCGGCACTTTGCCGAACATGAGCTGGGCCAGGACAAAGCCATCGGCAGTATTGATATGAACAAATTCAATGTACTGGGCGGCTCCCTGGCCTTTGGTCACCCCTTTGCCGCCACCGGCGCACGGATGATTACCCAAACCCTGAATGAGCTTAACCGCCGGGGCGGCGGTCTGGCCCTGGCCACTGCCTGTGCCGCCGGCGGTCTGGGCGTAGCCATGGTACTGGAGGCCGCTGATGACTGAAGCAACTTTTAGCCTGAGCATGGATGACGGCATTGGCATTATCACCATAGACGTGCCCGGTGAGCGCATGAATACATTGCGCGAGAGTTTTGCCGGCGAATTGCGGGCACTGCTGGCTGACATTCGCAATAACCCCGCCATTCAGGGGCTGGTGCTGCGCTCGGGCAAGCCCGGCTCCTTTATTGCCGGAGCCGATGTGCGCATGCTGGACAGCTGCACCAGCGCCGGAGCGGCAGAAGCGCTGGCCCGTACCGGTCAGCAAATATTCAGTGAGCTGGAAAGTCTGGAGCTGCCGGTTATTGCTGCTATTCACGGCCCTTGTCTGGGTGGCGGGCTGGAGCTGGCGCTGGCCTGTCATGGCCGGGTGTGCAGTGATGCCGATATTACCCGTTTAGGGTTACCCGAGGTGCAACTGGGGCTGATCCCTGGCTCTGGAGGGACTCAGCGCCTGCCACGGCTGGTGGGGCTGATGCGTGCCCTCGATATGATGCTGACCGGCAAGCAGCTACGACCCAAACAGGCACAAAAGGCGGGGTTAGTGCACGACTGTGTGCCCGAGAGCATTTTGCTGCGTACTGCCGTGGCCATGGCTAAAAAAGGCAAGCCAGCCAACACCCGTAAAACAGATCTTAAAACCCGTGTTCTTGAGGGCAATCCGCTTGGGCGCAAACTCATTGTTGATCAGGCTCTCAGTAAATTGCGCCGCAAAACCCAGGGTAATTATCCGGCCCCGGAAAAGTTGCTGGAGGTGGTGCATACCGGCCTGGAGCACGGCAGTGAGGCCGGTTACAACGCAGAGGCTGCGGCGTTTGGCGAGCTGGTGATGACGGCGGAGTCTGCCTCTTTGCGCCGGCTGTTTTTTGCCACCACCGAAATGAAAAAGGAAACCGAGTATCAGGGAGTCGAACCTGGCCCGCTGCACCGGGTCGGGGTGCTGGGCGGTGGGCTGATGGGCGGGGGCATTGCCTTTGTGACGGCCACCAAAGCCGGTTTTCCGGTGCGTATCAAAGACATTAACCATAAGGGCATTAATCAGGCCATGGCCACTGCCCACCGTTTGCTGAATGACAAGGTAAAGAAAAAGCACCTGAGCAGAATGGCCATGAACCGGCAACTGGCCGGGCTCACCGGTACCCTGAATTACAGCGGCTTTGAGCGGGCAGACGTGGTAGTGGAAGCGGTCTTTGAAGACGTTAACATTAAACGGCAGATGGTGGAGCAGGTGCAGGCTAATTGCCCGGTGCACACTATTTTTGCTACCAACACCTCGTCCATTCCCATTCACCACATTGCCGAAGGTGCGGCCGATCCTTCCCGGGTAGTAGGGCTGCACTATTTCAGCCCGGTAGAGAAAATGCCGCTGGCCGAAATCATTCCCCATGCCGGCACCAGTGCAGTCACGGTGGCGACAGCGCTGAAACTGGCCCGGGCCCAGGGCAAAACACCCATTGTGGTAAAAGACAGTGCCGGCTTTTATGTAAACCGTATTCTGGCACCTTACATCAACGAAGCGGCTCGTCTGCTGCTGGAAGGTGAGCCCGTTGAATCTATTGATCGGGCGCTGGTGAAATACGGCTTTCCGGTCGGGCCCATTACGCTGCTGGATGAAGTGGGCATTGATGTGGCGGTAAAAATTGCCCCCGTGCTGGAGCAGGAGCTGGGCAGCCGCTTTAAGGCGCCTTCAGCCTTTGGCAAGCTGCTGGATGACAAGCGTCATGGCAAAAAGAACGGCCGCGGTTTTTATGCCTTCAATAAAAAGGGCAAGCCTGCCGATCCCGATATGTATCGCTTGCTTGGCATTAGTCCGCAAGCACGGCTGCCGGCCCAGGACCTTGCCGAGCGGTGTGTCTTGTTAATGCTGAATGAAGCGGCGCAGGCGCTGCACGATGGTGTGGTGGCATCTGCTCGCGACGGTGATATCGGCGCGGTGTTTGGTATTGGCTTCCCGCCCTTTACCGGTGGCCCTTTCCATTATATGCATCAGCAGAGCATCGCTAACATAGTGGCGAAGATGGAAGAGTACTCGCGCAAATACGGCGAACGCTTTAAACCCTGTGAACCGCTGCTGGAAATGGCAAAGCAAGGCCAGAGTTATTATTAACAGCTGACAGGTGTGCCTGGTTGTTGCCGGGCTTACACAAAAAAGCCCCGGTCCCGGGGCTTTTTTATCGTTGCTGGCCAGTCATTAAAACTCGGCGTGGCGCGGGGTGCGGGGGAAGGGGATAACATCACGCACGTTGCCCATACCGGTGACATAGGCCACCAGGCGCTCAAATCCCAGGCCAAAGCCGGCGTGCGGCACGGTGCCGTAACGGCGCAGATCCCGGTACCAGCCGTAATCCTCCTTGTTCAGGCCCATTTCTTCCAGACGGGCGTCCAGCACTTCCAGCACTTCTTCACGCTGGGAGCCGCCGATGATTTCACCAATGCCGGGAGCCAGTACGTCCATGGCAGCCACGGTTTTGCCGTCGGCGTTCAGCTTCATATAGAAGGCTTTAATGTCTTTCGGATAGTTCTTCACGACAACCGGAGCCTTGAAGTGTTCTTCCGCCAGGTAGCGCTCATGCTCGGAGGACAAATCGATACCCCATTCCACCGGGAACTCAAAGGTTTTGCCGGATTTCAGCAGAATGTCTACCGCATCGGTGTAGTCCACCTGGGCAAAGTCTTTCTCAACAAAATCCTGCAGGCGGGTAATGGCGTCTTTATCTACCCGCTGGGCAAAGAAGGTCATGTCGTCCATGCGCTCTTCCAGCACAGCGCGGAATACATATTTCAGCATGTCTTCAGCAAGCTTGGCGGCATCGTCCAGATCGGCAAAGGCCAGCTCCGGCTCTACCATCCAGAACTCGGCCAGGTGGCGGCTGGTGTTGGAGTTTTCGGCGCGGAAAGTCGGGCCAAAAGTGTAGACCTTGCTCAGGGCACAGGCATAGGTCTCGGCGTTCAGCTGGCCAGACACAGTAAGAAAGGCTTCTTTACCGAAAAAGTCTTCATCAAAGTTGACATCACCCTTGTCGGTACGGGGCAGGTTTTGCAGATCCAGGGTCGATACCCGGAACATCTCACCGGCACCTTCACAGTCGGAGGCGGTGACGATGGGAGTGGCTACCCACATATAGCCGTTTTCATGAAAGAAGCGGTGCAGCGCCTGAGACAAGCAGTTACGCACCCGGGCCACGGCACCAATCAGGTTGGTACGCGGGCGCAGATGAGCGTATTCTCGCAAATATTCAATGGAGTGGCGTTTGGCGGCCATCGGGTAGGAGTCGGGATCGTCCACCCAGCCAACGACCTTAACCGCAGTGGCCTGCAGTTCAAAATCCTGGCCCTGACCCTGAGACTCGGTGACGGTGCCGGTGACTTCCACCGAGCAGCCGGTGGTTACACGCACCACTTCAGACTGATAATTCGCCACGCTGTTGGGCACCACGGCCTGCACCGGATTAAAGCAGCTACCATCGTGAATGGCCAAAAACGAAATGCCCGCCTTGGAGTCACGGCGGGTGCGAATCCACCCCTTTACAGTGAGGGTGGTGCCAACGGCATATTTGCCAGCCAGCACATCTGTTACGGATGCGTGGGTCATGTAAATCGCTCTCCAGCTTTGAACTAAACCGGCCCTTGGCCGATACACTATATGTAGGGGAACCAATGTTACCCTTGTGGTTTCAGGACTCAAGCAAAAGATGGGAGGCGGCCATGGCGAAACACCGTAAAGACCCCTTTGGGGCCCTGCTTTCGGCCCTTACCGCCGGTGGCTGGACACTTTATGCACTGCTGCTCATCTTGTTTCATTACGGCCGGCCCGAGCAGCAATATGGTTATATGCGCTACCTGGAGGTAGAAGTGCGCACCGGCTGGCTGACCCTGCCGGCGCTGTGGTTTCATCTGGGAGTCTGGGGAGCCCTGGGGCTGGCGGTGACGACCTTAACCCTGGTGCACCTTAAAGGCCGCCGGCAAAGCCAGTATCTTAAAACCTATCTGGCCATGCTGGCCGCCACTGCCGTACTGACGCTGCTGTTGTTTTACTTTTATCCGGTTTGATACCGGCGCTCTGTATTCCTTGACCCATAATGATTAAAAGCATGAGCCAGGGAGGGAGCCCATATGCGTGTGCTGCTATTGCTGTTTTCACTGTTCAGCATGCCGGCCATGGCCGAGTGGTTATGGCATCATAACCAGCAACTGAACGAAGCCGGACAACAACTGCAGCAGCTGCTGTTGCCGGATCAACACACTTTTAATGCCATGAGCACCAACGAGCGAGATGCCTGGTTAACGCAACAATGGCGGCAAGTATTAACCGAGCGGGAGCGTTTTGCCCAATATACGCTGCCTGCACACTGGCGCACTCAGGGCTTTGAACAGGCCATCGCGCAGCAGAGCCTGGCGGCCTACATGGCGGGTCAGGTACCTGACTATAACGGTTATCGTGAGTTGTACCGGCATTACCAGCGGCTGAGTAACCAGCCGGCTTACACGCCGCTGCCTGCCGGACCGGCCATACGCCCCGGCGAGCGTGATGCGGCCATTCCGGCATTACGGGCAAGGCTGACTGAGCTGGGCCGGGCGGTGCCGGCCCCGGTGGGGCGGCCCGATGTGCTGGACCCTCCGCTGGCAAACCAACTGAAAAAACTGCAACAGGCCGGCGGCCTGAATGTGACCGGCGAGCTGAACAAGCCCACCCGGACTTTGCTTGATCGCACCCCAGCCGGAGTGAGACAGGAAATAAAAACCAACCTGCACCGCTGGCTGTATTTACCCCCGGCCACGGCAAGCTATGTGCTGATTAATATTCCTTCTTATCGCCTTACCCTGGTGCGCAACGACCGGCCGCAACTGGCCATGAAGGTCATTGTTGGCCGGCCCGACTGGCCCACGCCTGAACTGGCTACCCATATCAGTGCGCTGAAAGTGAATCCGGACTGGACACCCACCGCCAACATCATGCGGGAAGAATTGCTGCCGGCACAGCGCAAGGACGGCGGTTTTCTGGATCGCAATGGTTTTATGGCCTGGCTGCCGGGCCAGAGTACGCCGGTGCTGCCATCCAGTGTGAACTGGCAAAGCCCGCCACCCGGGTTGCGCCTGGTGCAGCAGCCCGGTCCTGCCAATGCTCTTGGCAGGCTCAAGTTTGAAATGCAAAACCGCCACAGTGTGTACCTGCACGATACCCCCGACAAGGCTTTGTTCAGCCATGATCAGCGTGCGCTCAGCCATGGCTGCGTGCGCCTGGCCGAGCCGGAGGCGCTGGCCACAGGCCTGGGCTGGCAACTGCCGGAACACAAGCATACCCAAGTGTTGCCGCCGCCGGAACGACTGCCGGTGTATATGGTGTACTTCACCACCTGGACCGAGGGCAACAGCCTGGTGTTTGCCCACGATATCTATCGAAAAAACAGAATATAGCCAAGGGAAAAGGGCGAAAACGTTCGGAAACTTGCATGCATAAAGTACTACCTACCGGCTGAAACTGAGCTATAAATAATAATAAGCAGATTGCTTAAGGCCCGGCACTTAAAACTTAAAGTGTTAAAGTAAGTACTGAACGTAAGTACTTAACGTAAAAGCTTACAGTAAAGGCTTGCAGTAACAATTTACAGTAAACAAAGTGGCGGAACATATAATCGAGCAGAAAGGAGGCCGCGCGACTATATGACTGAATCAGGCACAGGCAGTGCCGCAAGTAAAAGCAAATGTAAATTTTTTGCATAAAGTAGGCTTTTATTTGTAATTGCTATAACCAGGAAGGTTTTCTGTAAAACAGGGACCTGAAAACACAAGCAAGGAAGAGGGTTTTCTTATGTTTATTGCCAAAGAATTACTGCGTCTGGTAAATGATGAAGATGGTCTGACTATTGTGGAATATGCAATAGCAGGTGGTTTGGTTGCTGCAGGGGTTGTGGCAGCATTTACCAATTTAGGTACTAACGTTGATACTGTTATCACTGGTCTCTGTGATGCTGTTGGTGATGGTGCTGCAAATGTTTCCGGTGGCTCTAAGACTGCTTGTTCGTGATGTTTTTTTGGCGAGCATATGCTCGCCAAATTTAATGGTGATGCTATGGAACAGCTACCACTGATAATATTTTTGATGGCGGCATGCTGGATGGATCTGGCCCGCCAAAAAATTCCCAACTGGTTAACGCTAAACTTTATTATTCTCGCACTGGCTTATCATGGAGTAGTTAACGGAGATGTCGCCTTTGCATTAACCGGCCTTGTTTATTCCTTTCTTATTCTTTTCCCATTTTTTGTGCTTCGTTTTCTGGCGGGTGGTGATGTTAAGTTGGGTATGGCTATTGCCACTTTTACCGGCTGGCAGATATTTCTGGAAGGGCTACTTTACGGGTTAATCATTGGTTTGCCGCTGGTATTGCTACTGGCCTGGCGAAAAGTGGGTTGGCAGGGGGTTAAAGCCAGCTTTAACCGTTACGTAATAATATTAGGTTCCCGCCGTTATCTGGCACCGGCAAAAGGTGAGCTGGCCGGCTTAAAGGTGCCCTACGGCCCGGCTTTGGCTATGGGGGCGGCATTGGCGGTAATTCTGAATGAATTCCAGATATTTACCCTGGTCTCCTGATAATCAGCTATCAGGCAGTGTTGTTTAATTTACAGTTGACAGCTTAAAGCTGGCGGCTAAACAGGGGGTAACAAGGATGTTTCTGCCCAAACCCAAAACCCTGGCCGATACCGGCCTCTCCAAAGAACTGTTGTTCCGTCTGGTGTTGCGCCATTTACAGGAAGAGGCCTCATTATCGTTGCCAATGCTGGCTGAGCGTTTGTGCTTGCGTGGCAGCATTGTGGAACCGCTGCTGCAGGAGCTGAAAAGTCTGCAACTGGTTGAGGTGCGGGCCTCCGGACGAATGGACGAGCCCATTCGTTTTGCTCTTACTCAAAAAGGCCAGTACGAAGCCCAGGTACTGAATGAACGTGATGGCTATATCGGCCCGGCACCTATTCCGCTTGCCGATTATAACCGGCTGGTGCTGGCACAGTCGTTGGGTGAGCGTAGTATAAAAAGGGAGCAACTGGAAACCGCGCTTTCCGATATGGTGATAAGCCAGGAGCTGGTGAATGCTCTGGGGCCGGCGCTTAACTCACGCCGGCCTTTGCTTATTTATGGTCATGCCGGTACCGGTAAAAGTTTTTTGTGTCATCGCTTTAATAAAGTGTTTGATGAAAATATCTTTGTGCCCCACGCCATTGCGGTGCAGAACACCATTATTCCCTTGTTCGATCCGCTCTATCACTGGCGAGTAGAGCATAATACTGAAGATCAGGATGCCCGTTATATCCCTTGTAAACGCCCGTTGGTGATGGTAGGTGGCGAGCTGAAGCTTGATATGCTGGAAGTACATTTTGACCGGCAGTCCCGGCAATATAGTGCCCCCTTACAAATGAAAGCCAATAATGGCGTGTTTCTTATTGATGACTTGGGCCGGCAGAGTTTTTCCGCTGACGAATTGTTTAACCGCTGGATTGTGCCGATGGAAGAACGGCGGGACTTTCTTTCACTGCCCAATGGCCTTCACTTTGATATCCCCTTTGAACAGATACTGGTATTTTCCACCAACCTGGACCCCGAAACCATTGCCGATGAGGCATTTTTACGCCGGCTGGGCTATAAGCTGCATTTAAGTGCCATGCCGGAAAATTTGTACCGGGATATATGGAATATGAACCTGGATAAATACCAGTTGTCCGCAGATGAGTCTGTATTCAGATTTATGATAGACAAATTGCATGGCGGAAGTGACAAGCCGCTTATTGCCTGCTACCCACGCGATATTCTGGGTATTGCCCGGGATATTATGCATTTTAATGGTCAGGCCGGCATGCCATTAAATGAAGAAATTCTCGATAAAGCCTGGCGCATGTATTGTGTGCACTGACTATACTCCCTTTATGGAGTTAATCGTTAACCAAGGATCAGGTTATGAAAACACGCACATTATTACTGTTTGTTCTTTCGGTTGTATTTGGCGTGGCTGCGGCTTATATGGCCAATAACTGGCTTAGTCAGCAAAGTCAGGCCGCCAAGGCACAGGCCGAAGGAAAAACCACACAAGTGGTAGTGGCCGCTGTGGATCTGACTCCCGGTGCCCCCATCGAGCCCATTCATGTGCAGCTTAAAAACATAGATACCCGCCTGGTGCCGCCCGGGGCGCTTACCAGTCTGGAGCAGGCCCAGAGCATGGTGGCCAAAAATAACCTTTACCGGGGTGATGTGCTGCGCATAGAGCGACTGGCCCCGGCCGGAGAGGGCAGCACCTTGTCTGTGTTGCTGGAGCCAGGTATGAGAGCGGTGACCGTTCGGGTAAACGACGTGATCGGCGTGGCCGGTTTTCTGCTGCCGGGTAACCGGGTTGATATTTTGTTTACCGAAGGCAGCAGTACCCGCACTGTGCTTAAAAACCTGAAGGTACTGGCCGTAGACCAGACCCAGCATACCGATGAAAACCGCCCCAAGTTGGTGCGAGCCGTCACCCTTGAGGTAAACCCCGAGCAGGCCGAGCGGCTGGTAAACGCCAGCTCCAATGGCCGCATTCAGCTGGCATTGCGCAACCCCAACGACGAACAGGATCCGGTTATTGAAACCACTGTGGCGGCGGTGGCCGAGCAGCCGAAGCCTGAAGTGACTGAACCGGAGCCGGCCCCTAAACCGGTGGTGCGCCCCCGAGCCTCCACCATTGATCTTATTAAAGGTACCAGTCAGCAACAGGTGCCGGTAAAAAGCTGATAAAACCCGATTTTAGTGCACAGGAGGTGGCTATGAAAACCCTGACAGGATGTATTCTGGGGTTAACGTTACTGGCAGCAACCGGCCCGGTCATGGCCGGTGGCAGCCTGAACCGGGCGGGCAACGAAATGCAGTTGCCTATTCATAAATCCCGCTCGATGATGCTCGACCGGCCAGCCAGCCGGGTCTCGGTGGGTAACCCTGCCATCGCAGACGTGCTGGTGCTGCAGGATCGTGAACTTTATCTGGTGGGCAAGTCGCTCGGCCATACCAACCTGATGGTGTGGGACATGAACGACAATCTGATGCAGGTTTACGATATTGAAGTCAGCCATGATCTGCAGGGCCTTAAAGAGCGGCTTTATCGCTTTCTGCCCAATGAACCCATTCAGGTACATACCTCCCAGGGCCAACTGGTGGTCAGCGGTGAAGTATCCAACCTCGACCGGCTGAATGCCGCTTATGAACTGGCCCGGGGCTATGTGGTGGCCGCCGAAGGGGGCGTGGCCCGCTCCGAAGTGATGAACATGATGAGTGTGGGCGGTGGCCAGCAGGTGATGCTGGAAGTGACCGTGGCCGAAGTGGCCCGCGACACCTCCCGCAGTTGGGAATCGGCCTTTGAGTTGCTCGAAAGTTCCGGCAACTGGGGGTTTTCATTACTGCGCGACAGCGTAAGCCAGCTGCAGAACTTTGGTACCAATACCATTATTGGTGGTTTTGCCAGTGCTGACACCGTGTTTAATGTGGCACTCGATTTGGCCAAAACCCGGGGCCTGGCCAGAGTGCTGGCTGAGCCGCGCATTACCGCCATTAGCGGTCAGTCGGCCGAGTTTCTCTCCGGCGGGGAATATCCTGTACCGGTGCCCACCGAAGACGGCATCGCCATTGAATTCAAGGAATTCGGCGTGGGGCTCAAGTTTACCCCAGTGGTGCTGGGCAGTGGAAAAATCAATCTTAATCTCAATGTCAGCGTCAGTGAGCCGGTGGTGGCCAATTCTGCCAATGTACCGCTGTTCGGTGACATCACCGCACTCAGCAAGCGCAGCGCTGGCACCACGGTAGAGTTGGGTGATGGCCAGACCATCAGCATTGCCGGCCTGCTGAGTGAAAGCACTCGTGAGCAGGTAAGTCAGCTGCCTTTTGCCGGCGACATCCCCATTCTGGGCAACCTGTTCACCAGCCGTAGCTTTGCCAAAGGTGAGTCGGAACTGGTGATTATGGTGACGCCACGGTTGGTACGCCCTTTCAACAGGCAGCATGTGTCTTTGCCCACCGACGGATTTATAGAGCCTAATGATCTTGAGTTTTATCTGCTGGGCCGCATGTCGCAGCGGGCCCGTGTTACCGATGAAGCTCCGGCAACAGAGCAGAGCAATAACAGCGGTGTTAACCCGGCCATGAACGAAGGTGGCATGGAACAGACCTATGGCCAGTCGCTGTAGCAGCAGAATAAGGAGAAACATAATGAAGTTACCACTACTGACCCTGCTGGCTGCCGGCTTGCTCACAGGCTGTGCCAATGAACTTCACTACGGTTTTGATATGGGGCAGGACACCCGTCAGCTCGACACCTTGCAGGTGCTGGACCCCGGCGCTGCCGAACGGAGTGACGGCAAGCTGACAGCTCTCACTCTTAACGGTGAATATGGTGTGTCGCTGCACGATAAATACGTAAAAGGGGCTGAAACGCCAAGTGAGGGGAAAACCCAGGTCACTCTTAACTTTGGTGATTAACCCGAATAGATCAATGAGTATGTAAACGAGGACAACATCATGAAAGCGCTGCCAACCCAAAGGAAACAGAAAGGAGCCGTACTGATCCTGGTGACGGTAGCGCTCTTTGTCTTACTAGGCTTTACCGCTCTGGCACTGGATGGCGGGTATTTATTGTTAAACAAGAGTCGCCTGCAGGATGCGGTGGATGCGGCGGCGTTAAGTGGTGCTAAAACAATGTCCTCGGATGATGCCAGTATCAGCACTCATGCCAATGCTGAAGCGGCTGCACTGGATACATTGCAGTTAATTTTATCTAAAGACGGTTATGGTTTTATTAATGTGGATACCACCGCATTAGCGGCAGCCGTAGTGGTTGAATTTTCTGATGATCCTGTTCCCTTTCAGCCCACGAATAACCCCGGTGCAGAGTATATAAGGGTAAGAATGGAGTCGGTTCCTGTAACCCAGTTTCTTTCTCAGATAGCTACTAATATCTGGCAGGTTAGGGTCTCTGCTTTAGCCGGGCCATTGGCACCGGAAAACTCAAACAAAGTTTGTGATGTGATCCCACTTTTAATGTGCGCATTAAGTGATGCCGATAATTTTGGGTATACAGCGGCAGATGTAGACAATCTGGACGACGATAGTAAAAATAAAGGTGATGTTATCGTTATCAAATCACCGGCTCCGGGCTCCAGTGAAATGGGACCCGGTAATTTTAAAGCCATCAGAATTGGAGACTCTAAAGGTGCTGACGATTTTAGAGATGGACTAGCAGGTGGCCATTGTATTGAAATAGGAGAGACTCCTGAGTTTGAAGTTGACTCTACTGAGCCGGGTAATATACATGGTCCAACAAAGCAAGGTTTGAATTCTAGGTTTGGTATTTACAAGGGGAAGATAAAAGAGCCTAATGCGCCTCCGCCTGGGGTTAGTGGTGATTACTACTCTGATGGAATATTGTCGAGCCTGCCAATTGTTGATTTTTCAAAAACACCTCTGGATGATGGCGAAAGCATTAAGTTGAGCCCTGGTGATTTACTCGATAATGATGGAAATCAGACATTGCAGATGTATAAAGATTATGTAAAAAAAGACTTGGGTTATGGATATAAAGCTGCTTCTGGATATTCAATAGATAACCGCAGGCTGGTAAAAGTTCCGGTTGCAAACTGCTCTGATGCCGGAGGTAATGCACCAGTTGAAACAGTGGGTGTTGCCTGTATGTTTCTAAACCAAGAAGCAGATGGAAAAGGTAATGATATGTATATTGCCGCAGAATTTGTCAGTAAGTGCCCATCAGGAGGATCTGGTAGCGGCGGTACTGGGGGTGAGAACTTCAGGCTGGTATTGTTTGATGACTCAGATAGTGGAGACTCATGATGAAAAAGTATCAAAAGGGTCTTGCTGCTGTTGAAGCAACCATTGTTCTTCCATTTCTGCTGTTGTTAATGTTGGCATCAGGGGAGTTTGGCAGGGCTTTATATCAATATTCAATGCTTTCCAAGGCAATGAGAGCTGGCGCGTTATCTATAGAGCGATCCGGAGATTTTTACAGTAACTCTGGCTCCAGAGCTCAGCGTGAGAGCGAAGCCAAAAACCTGATTGTGTACGGAAGTACGAGCGCGGCAGGAAGCTCAGTGTTGCCAGGTTTAACGACCAGCGATGTAACCATTGTCACCGATTATGAATATCCTTTTGGAAGTGGGAATTTTTATACTGAACTGATGGTGGAGTATGACTGGACGCCAGTGTTTGGTGATAACTTTAATACCTTTTTTGGTAACTCGCTATCACTGAACTTTCCCATGAGAACCAGCATGGTTGTAAGAGTAATGTGAGGCAGTGTATGAGCACCTTAAAAAACGGGCAGAAGGGTACAACAATAGTTGAGTTTGCTATTGTCGGCGCTGTAGTTTTTTTTGTGTTGTTTGCTGTTATAGAAATCAGCAGGTTGCTCTACACTTGGAATATTCTTAATGAAACGACCCGGCAAGCAGCCAGAGTAGCTGCTGTATGCGCACCCGGTGAAAGTGCGGATGTTGCCAGTGATGTCGCTGCCAGGTTAGGGGGAAGTATACCGGGGTTTTCCGGAAGCAATATTGGTATTGAATATCTCAAGGATGATTTTTCACCGGTAACAGGCACCGAAGTCCCTTTTTACATCAGAGCCGGCATTATCAACTTTCAGTTTGAAATGATTTTGCCTCTGTCCATCGACCTTTCCATGTTCAGTCCGGATTTCTCAACCGTAGTCAGAGCTGAAAGTTTGGGAGAAACACCAGACGGTGTCGTGCCCTGTTTCCCTTAAATGGAGTTGCTATGACCGATGCAAAAATAGTAGATCTGGAGCGAGAGAGCATGCAAACATTGCCGGCACTTTCCTGCCCCTTGCTGCTGAATGTAATGGACCCGGACGAGCAGTTATGGCCTTTGCTTAAAATAAAGCTGCATAACAGCAGTCAGCTGCAGTTAAAAAAACTGAGCGATCAGGATTTACTACCCAAAGGGGATAGGCAGGTGCTGCTGCTGGTCGATCACCCGGTAGTGGCCCCGGTGTATGACGAGCTGGAACGCAAAGCCGGTGAAAGCCGCCACCTTATCTTTATGGGAAACCCGGCCAACACTGGTTTGGTACGCCGGGCCATGCGTATGGGAGCGGCCGACTTCTTGCCGCAAGACAGCGAACTCACCGAGTTGTGGAGTGCCTTGGTGCGCATTTCTGCCAGTGTGTCGGCCAGCATCAGTCTGGCACCGGTCACCGTGGTGGTCAATGGCAAAAGCGGCTCTGGTGCCAGCTTTGTGTGTGCCAACCTGGGCCATGCCTTTCAGGCAGATCATGAGAAGGTGCTGCTGCTGGATGCCAACCGTCACTATGGCTCACTGGCCGACTATCTCAATATCCGGGAAAGGCAGGGTGGTCTTACCGATGCATTGCTTAAATCCAGCGAGATGGATGCCATGGCGCTGGCCGGCATGGTCAGCAAGGCTCGGGATGGCATGGATGTGTTGCCGGCGTCAGTTGTCCAGTTGCACGATGAAAGTACCGTGACTGCCCGCCAGTGTGCCCAGTTGCTGCATCTGGTGCGGGGGCAATATCAGCGGGTGGTGATTGATATGTCACGCGGCCCTGAAACCTGGAGTTTACCCCTGCTGGAAAATGCCGGCCAGGTGGTGGTGGTGATGCAGCAAAGCCTGAGTGCGCTGCGCGAAACCATTTTTCTGTTGCGTCAGTTGCGCCACGAACTGGGCATGGGCAAAGACCGCATTCTGTTGTTGGTGAACCGTTACGATAAAAAAAAGGATGTGTCGCTTCAGGAAATTGAAAAAGCCACTGAAATTAAAAATATAGCAACTTTACCTAATGACTTTAGCATGGCTGAAACCTGTACCGATCTGGGCCGTCTGGTGGCAGAAGAAAAGCGTAACCACAAGCTGGTATCTGCGTTTAATGAGTTGAGCAATGCACTGCAACCCGAGGCAGATAAACGCAAACAGCCAGGATTATTCAAGCGACTGTTCGGTCACTGACCGGGCAAAGGGGGTCATGGATGAACCTTGAAGACTATATCCTTAATCAGGAAGAGCAGAACCACAAACAGCGTTTGCACGAAAAACTGATGGACATGCTCGACCTGCCCATGCTGCAAACCGTGTCTGTTGATCAAGCCAGCGAGCAGATTGAACGGCTGGCGCATCAGTTAATGCAAGACTCGCCGGTGCCGCTTTCCATGAGCTCGCGCCAGAGAATAGTGCGGCAAATTCTGGATGAAGTGCTGGGCTTGGGGCCACTGGAGCCCTTGCTGGCTGATGCCGGCATTGCCGATATCATGGTGAACGGGGCCAAAAGCATTTATGTCGAGCGCCGTGGCCGCATTGAGCGGGTGCCGCTTACCTTTACTGATGACGAACACCTTATGGGAGTGATTGAGCGTATTGTGTCGAGTGTGGGCCGGCGCATAGACGAGCTTTCTCCCATGGTGGATGCCCGCCTTAAAGACGGCTCCCGGGTGAATGCCATTATTCCGCCGCTGGCTCTGAACGGCCCTACCTTGTCCATTCGTCGTTTTACCGTGGAAAAACTGGCTGTAGACACCCTGATCGACTTTGGCACTATTACTCCGGCCATTGCCGAGGTCATGGAGGCGGTGGTAAAGGGCAAGCTGAATATTCTGATTTCTGGCGGTACCGGTACCGGTAAAACCACCTTTCTGAATATTTTGTCCAGCTTTATTCCATCCAATCAGCGCATTATCACGGTGGAAGACTCCGCCGAGCTGCAATTGCAGCAGCCCCATGTGGTACAGCTGGAAAGCCGCCCTTCCAACATAGAAGGCAAAGGGGAGATAAGCCTGCGCGATCTGGTAAAAAATACCTTGCGTATGCGCCCCGACCGAATTGTGGTAGGGGAGGTGCGTGGTGTGGAAGCCTTCGACATGCTTACTGCCATGAACACCGGTCATGAAGGCTCGCTGACCACCATCCACGCCAACACCCCGCGGGATGCGCTGGGCCGTCTTGAGAACATGGTGTCCATGACCGGCTTCGACATGCCGGTAAAAAACATTCGTACTCAGGTAGCTTCGGCGTTGGATCTCATTATTCAGCTGGAACGTCAGGAAGACGGCAAGCGGCGGATGATCAGCATGCAGGAAGTACATGGCATGGAAGGTGAAACCATTACCATGTCAGAAATTTTTACCTTTGAGCGCACCGGCATAGACAGTGAAGGCAATGTGACCGGCCGGCACAAGGCGACCGGCGTTATGCCCAACTTTTATGACAGGCTGGCCCGCCGGGGCATGGTGTTGCCCCGCAGCCTGTTTGGTGACGATGAACTGCACAAGGGCATTTTTTAAGGGAGGCGCTTATGAATATGCTGATTTTTCTGGCGCTGGTGGGGCTGGCCGTAGTGTGTCTGAGCATGGCCATGTTTGTGCCCATCAGTCAGCCCCGCCTTAAATATTCCGCCATGCTGAAGCGCCGGGTACAGGCTCTGGCCGATGAAAACCGCGAACAGGCACAGGCATCCATTTTTCGTACCAAAAAGCTGGATGCCCTGTCGCCGGCTCTGCGCCGCATAGAAACCCTGCCTGCAATGGAGCGGGTGGCGTTTTCACTGGAGCTGGCTGGCTCCAGGCTGTATGCCTATCAGCTGGTATTTAGGGTGGGGATTATCACGTTGCTATTGGCAGGAGGAAGCTGGTTGTGGCTGCACAACCTGTGGCTGAGTTTAATCATGCTGGTAGTGCCGTCTCTGATTGTATGGCTGAAGTTACGGCGTAACTACCTGCAACGGCTGGCACTGTATGAACAGCAAATGCCCGAAGCACTGGACATCATGAAACGAGGGTTGCAGGCAGGTTATTCTTTTGCCGATACCATCAAGCTTATCAGCGAACAAATGCCGGATCCCATTGGCCGTGAATTTGCACTGGTGTTTGCCGACATTAACTACAGGAAAGATGTGCGCAAGGCCATGACCGGCCTGCTGGAGCGGGTGCCCAGCATTTCCAATATGGCGCTGGTCAGTGCCGTACAGGTGCAGCGGGAAACCGGCGGTAACCTGGTAGAAAATATCGATAAGCTGGCGAAAATTATTCGGGATCGCTTTAAGTTTAACCGCCAGTTACGCACCCTGTCGGCAGAAGGGCGCATGTCGGGCTGGGTACTGGTGCTGACGCCGTTTGCCTTGTTTGCCGTGATATTTTTAACCACGCCCAGCTATATTGTTGAACTGGTGAACACGGCTGAAGGGAACAAGCTGCTGATTGGCGGGGCCATAGGCATGATCTTGGGCACCTGGTGGATCAGCCAAATCATCAAGATAGAGGTGTAGCCATGGACACACTCAGTCAATTGCTGGGCCAGATGTTGGCCGATCCGCAAATGCGCCAGTGGGTGCTGGTGGGCGGGGTGGCGCTGAGCGTGATGACCCTGTTCTGGGGCGTGACTCTGGTCGCCAGCGGAATGAACAGTCCTTACCGTCGTCAGTTGAAAGATATTCAGCAAGAGGCAGAAGACGAGCAGTCACTCGAGCAGCGCCTGGTACTGGCTAAAAAACATGGCAGCGGCTTTAATGGCCACCGCATTCGTACCCTGCTGGTACATGCCGGTTTTCAGAAAGGATCTGCCTACAGTGTGTTTACCGGCATTCGTGTGATAACGGTGCTGGGCTCGCTGCTGGTGGTATTTGTGGTCTTTAACCTGTTCACTCAGCTACCCCTGAATATGATTTTAATGGTGCTGCTGGGTGTGGGCTATATCGCCTATATTGTGCCGGTCTTTATACTGGAGCGGCTGGCGAAAAAACGCATGACCCGGATGAAACTGGCCATGCCCGATGCCCTCGATTTATTGGTGGTGTGCACCGAAGCCGGTCTGGGCTTTAAGGCAGCCTTGCAGCGGGTGGCCGGAGAAATAAGCATGAGCCATGAAGAGTTGGCAGAAGAGCTGAACCTGATTTCTGCCAAACTCAGAGCCGGTTTTACCATGCAGCAGGCGTTTGATGAATTTATTCTGCGCACCGGTCTGGAGGATTTTCGCAGCCTGAACGTGGCCATTAACCAGTGTATTCAGTTGGGCACCAGTATTGCCGAAACCCTGCGGGTGTATGCCGATGAATATCGTATTAAGCGCAAGCAGGAGGCGGAAGAGCTGGCTGCCAAGGTGGGCACCAAAATGATCTTTCCGTTGGTACTGTTTATCTGGCCGTCTTTTTTTATTGTGGCCATAGGCCCTGCTCTTATTAAGATATTTCGGGTATTCAGCAATATGTAGTTTATCTATCGGAGCTGGCTCGAATGAGGCACACCTACTAGCATAAAAGTACCAAGAACGCTTTCTTACGCCACGGATACGGCATGAGGATAAACAAGATGAAACACATTGTACTGGCATTAACATTGGTGTTGCTGTCCGGCTGCTCGGCCATGTCCGGCTCAGGCGACGAAGAGCCGGGCCCGGTTAACACGCCGGGAGCCGGCGCCATTAAACCCACCAACGGCCAGGAAGCTCAAATGCTGATTGCCCAGTCGCAAACTTCCGGTGATATCGATGCCATGGTATATGCATACACCCAGGCACTGGCATTTCGTGAGTTTGAACCGGGTGAGCTGTACCTCAATATTGCCGGGCTGGAACGTCAGCGAAATAACAACTCCCGGGCAGAGCAGGCCTATCGCAGTGCCTTGCGGGATGCTCCAAACCGTCTGGAGGCCAAAGAAGGGCTGGCGTTGCTGTTAATTGACATGAAACGCCATCACGAGGCTGAAACTCTGCTACAGGAAGTGATTGCGGCTGACAGAAGCCGTCTTGGCCAGCCGGCTACCGGTGAGTGCATGACCGATGCTAAATCACCGTGGCGCAGTTACAATGGCCTTGGCTTGCTGGCCGATATTCTTGAACAGGGCCCGCTGGCCCGGGAATATTACCGTTGTGCACTGCAGGTGCAGCCAGGTCTGGCCATGTTGCATACCAACCTTGGTTTTTCTTATTATTTGCAGGGGGAATATCCCCAGGCCGAGCGTGCCATGTTGCGGGCCGTGAATCAGGAGCCGGAATATGAGCGTGCCTGGAGTAACCTCGGGTTGTTGTATTATCGCTGGGGCCGGAACTCGGAGGCCTTGATGGCTCTGCGCAAGGTGATGCCTCAGGCTGAAGCGCTGAATGATTTGGGCTATATCGCGCTGATGGAAGGGGAATATGAGGCGGCACAAAGTCTTTTTCAGCGCGCCATTGATGCTTCCCCCCGTTACTACCCCAAAGCGGTAGAGAATCTTAATCAGGCCAAATCCATGCAGTCGGCAAACAACCGGTAGGGTATCGTCACTCCTGCGTTATAAATCCGTCACTCCGGCGCAGGCCGGAGTCCATTCAGCAGGCTACGGCGATGTTTGCGGTATGGATTCCGGGTTAAACCCGGAATGACGTTGGTACGTTTTTGTAGGCCGTGCTTTATGTGGGGCAGGGTAAACAATTAACCCTCTCTTCATTTCGGCGCTATAACTCGTCACTCCGGCGCAGGCCGGAGTCCATTCAGCAGGCTACGGCGATGTTTGCGGTATGGATTCCGGGTTAAACCCGGAATGACGTTGGTACGTTTTTGCAGGCCGTGCTTTATGTGGGGCAGGGTAAACAATTAACCCTCTCGTCATTTCGGCGCTACAACTCGTCACTCCGGCGCAGGCCGGAGTCCATTCAGCAGGCTACGGCGATGTTTGCGGTATGGATTCCGGGTTAAACCCGGAATGACGTTGACATGTTTTTGCAGGCCGTGCTTTATGCGCGGCAAACCCATTCTCGGTCAAAAAAGGAATTCAGCGCCATGCAGCTTTACAGCTTTTTTAACAGTTCCACCTCTTATCGGGTACGTATTGCGCTGGCCATCAAGGGCATTGATGTTGACTATTTTGGGGTAGATCTGCGTGCAGGCGCACATCGGGAGCAAAGCTTTAAGGCGCAAAACCCTGCCGGTGGCGTCCCTATGTTAATAGACAACCAGGGCAATGCGTTGGGTCAGTCCTTGGCCATTATGGATTATCTTGAATGCTTGCATCCCGAGCCTTCCTTGTTTCCCGCTGAGCCTTTGCTGCGGGCACGGGTGCTGGAGCTGGCCAATCTGGTTGCTTGTGATATGCATCCGCTTAACAACCTGCGGGTACGCAACTATCTGGCTAATGAGCTGGCACTGAGTGACGAGCAACAGCAGAGCTGGATCCGTCATTGGACGGCCGAAGGCCTGAGTGCCGCCGAAACCTTGCTGAACCGGTATGGTTTTGGTGATTACTGTTTTGGTGATTCGCCCACCTTGGCCGACTGCTGCCTGGTACCTCAGGTGGCCAACGGAATTCGTACAAACTGCGATCTTACGCCTTATCCCAGGGTGATGGCTGTATATCACCACTGCCAGCAACAGCCCGCTTTTCAGCAGGCTGCCCCGGCCCGGCAACCGGATTATCAATAACCTTTACACACCGCTACCATAGCCGACGTTAACCTGCTCAGCTCTTCCGGTTGGATGATATACGGCGGCATAATGTAAAACAGCTTGCCAAAGGGGCGGATCCATACGCCCAGGTCCACCAGCTGTTTTTGTACATCGGCAACGTTCAACGGCTGGTGCAGTTCAATCACGCCAATGCCGCCCAGCACCCGTACATCAGCCACCGCATCAAGCTCACATGCCGGTGTCAGTTCGCGCTTCATTTGCTCTTCTATGGCGCTGATACGCTGTTGCCAGGGAGAACAGAGCAGTAACTTCAGGCTGGCCAGTGCTACTGCACAGGCCAGGGGGTTAGCCATAAAAGTGGGGCCGTGCATCAGTACGCCGGCAGGGCCATTACAGATGGTGTCGGCCACCGCTTTTGTGGTAACGGTAGCGGCCATGGTCATATATCCACCGGTAAGGGCTTTGCCAATGCAAATGATGTCCGGCGAAATACCGGCCCACTCGCAGGCAAACAGCTTGCCGGTGCGGCCAAAGCCGGTGGCAATTTCATCGGCAATCAGCAGCACGCCATAGCGGTCGCACAGTTCCCGGGCTCCTTTAAGGTAGTCGGGGTGATAAAAGCGCATGCCGCCTGCTCCCTGAACCAAGGGCTCCAGAATAAACGCAGCCAGCTCCTGATGGTGTTGCTCAAAGACCGCTTCAAGGGCGAGCAGATCAGCCGGATCAAATTCTCCGTCAAACCGGCTCTGGGGCGTGGGCACAAAAATATGCTCCGGCAAAAAACCTTTGTAGAGGCTGTGCATTCCGCCGTTAGGGTCGCATACGCTCATGGCACCGAAGGTATCACCATGATAGCCACGGCTTAATGCTGCAAAACGGGTTCTGGGAGTGCCTTTGCCATGCCAGTACTGAATGGCCATCTTTAATGCCACTTCTACCGACACCGAACCTGAATCCGCCAGGAAAAACCGATCCAGCCCCTCGGGTAGAATGTTGCTGAGTGCAGCGCACAGCTCAATGGCTGGTTCGTGCGTCAGGCCGCCAAACATCACGTGCGCCATTTTGCCAAGCTGGGCAGAGGCGGCAGCGTTCAGCTCCGGCACATTATAGCCATGCAAACAGGCCCACCAGGACGACATGCCATCCACCAGGCTACGACCATCTTTTAGCTGCAGGTATACGCCGTTAGCGCTTTCCACTTCATAGCAAGGGAGGGGACGGGTCAGGGAAGTGTAGGGATGCCACAGGTGATGCAGGTCAAACTCTTGGTTGTTCATAAAACAATCTAATGTAAACCTTTGGTGTCTTTTATGATTGACAGGCTAACACTGGCCTTTAAACTTGGCCAGCAAACGCCGAATCACTTTTAATAAAAAGGCCACCTTATGAGCCGTACTCTCTGGACTCGCGAGCAGGTGCTCGAGCTGTTTAACCGTCCGTTTTTTGATCTGCTGTTTGAAGCCCAGCAGGTGCACAGAGCCAACTTTGATGCCAATGAAGTGCAGGTGAGCACCTTGCTGTCCATTAAAACCGGTGCCTGCCCCGAAGATTGTAAATATTGCCCTCAGAGTGCCCGTTACAGCACCGGGCTGGAAACCGAGCAGCTGATGGAAGTGGAAAAGGTACTGGAGCGAGCCCGCGAGGCGAAAAGCAACGGTTCCAGCCGGTTCTGCATGGGGGCGGCCTGGCGCAACCCCAAAGAGCGGGACATGCCCTATTTGCTGAAAATGGTGCAGGAAGTCAAAGCCATGGGGCTGGAGACCTGCATGACCTTGGGGATGCTTAATGCCGACCAGGCCGGCCGGCTGGCTGAGGCGGGACTTGATTATTACAACCACAATCTCGACACCAGCCCAGAGTTTTATGGTGACATCATTACTACCCGTACCTATGCCGACCGGCTCAATACCCTGGAAAATGTACGCGAAGCGGGGATGAAAGTGTGCTCCGGCGGCATTGTGGGTTTGGGAGAAAGCCCGGAAGATCGCGCCGGCCTGCTGCTGGCGCTGGCCAACCTGCCTCGCCAGCCCGAAAGCGTGCCCATTAATATGTTGGTTAAGGTAAAAGGGACGCCACTGGAAAACCAGGAAGAACTGGACGATTTTGATTTTATTCGCACCATTGCCGTGGCCCGTATTCTAATGCCCCAGAGCCATGTGCGGCTTTCAGCCGGCCGTGAAAAAATGAACGAGCAAATGCAGGCCCTGTGCTTTATGGCTGGTGCCAATTCCATCTTTTATGGCTGCAAGCTGCTTACCACCCCTAACCCCGATGAAAACAGCGACATGCAGTTGTTCCGGCGTCTGGGCATTCGCCCCAGCGGTGTAAGCCAGAAACCCGACGAAATGACGGAAATAGAATTGCATGAGCAGATAGCCGAGCAGAATGCTCCCAAACCGCTTTATTACCAAGCCTGAATATTCATCGGGAAGTTTTGCTCTGAGTGCCCGTTATTTCACGACTTTCCGGTCATCTTGCGAGCTTCCCGTCATCCCGCGACGTTCCCGTCACCTCGTGACTTACCCGTCTTCCCGCGACTTTCCCGTCATCCCCGCGAAGGCGGGGATCCAGAGGCAGCCGGCTCGGTATATAGCGGATTCGGTTCGGTAATGAAGGCGCAGACTGTGAGTGCAAATGGACTCCCGCTTGCGCGGGAGTGACGAAGTATCGGGTAGTGTGCCTGGGCTTCTGCTTGCGCGGGAGTGACGGGGTGTGGGGCAGATGTGTCTTCCCGTCTTCCCGCGACTTTCCTGTCATCCCCGCGAAGGCGGGGATCCAGAGGCAGCCTACTTGGTATATAGCGGATTCGGTTCGGTAATGAAGGCGCAGACTGTGAGTGCAAATGGACTCCCGCCTGCGCGGGAGTGACGGAGTATTGGGTAGTGTGCCTGGGCTCCTGCTTGCGCGGGAGTGACGGAGTATCGGGTAGTGTGCCTGGGCTTCTGCCTGCGCGGTAGTGACGGGGTGTGGGGCAGATGTGTCTTCCCGTCTTCCCGTCTTCCCGCGACTTCCCCGTCATCCCCGCGAAGGCGGGGATCCAGAGGCAGCCAACTCGGTGTGCAGCAGATTTGATTCGGTATTTTAGGAGAGCACCATCATGCCCTTTAACCTGAGCCTTGCCGAGCGTGAACACGCCGGCCTGAAACGTGTTTTGCCGGCCATCGACCGGGTGGACGGTCGATGGCTGCATGCGGGGGGCAGACAATACCTCAATTTTGCCGGTAATGATTATCTGGGACTGAGTCGCGCACCCGAACTGCTGGCTGCCACCAGCCAGGCGGCACGGGACTATGGTGCGGGGGCAGTGGCTTCACCGTTGGTGGCAGGTCATCAGACCATACACCGCCAGCTTGAGCATGAGCTGTGTGACTGGCTGGGGCTGGAGGCGGTGATGCTGTTCAGCTCGGGCTTTTCTGCCAATCAGGCCGTGATCAAGGCATTAGCCGGCAAGGAACACACGCTGTGGCAAGACAAGCTGAACCATGCATCGTTGCAGGAAGCGGGGTGGCTCAGCCCGGCGCGCATGGTGCGATTTGCCCATAACGACATGTCCGCGCTTGAGAAAAAACTGAAGCCAGCAGCGGGACTGATTATCTCGGAAGGGGTGTTCAGCATGGACGGCGACACCGCCCCCTGGCCCGGGTTGGTGGAGCTGGCAAGGCAAACCGGCAACTGGCTGATGATTGACGATGCTCATGGCTTGGGCGTGCTGGGCAGTGAGGGCAGAGGAACGCTGGATGAGCAGGGGCTTGCTGCCAGCGATGTGAATATTTTTATGGGGACCTTTGGCAAGGCGCTGGGAGTCAGCGGGGCCTTTGTGGGCGGCAGCCGGGCGCTGATTGACTATTTGCACAACCTTGGTCGCAGCTACATTTACAGTACTCACCTGCCGCCCCCCCAAGCCGCCGCTGTGCTGGCCGCCGTGCGTCTGGTGCGCAGTGCCAATGACCGGCGCGAACATCTGCGCGCACGGGTCGCTCAGTTTCGAGAGGGAGTGGCGGCACTGCCGTTACAGCTGTTGCCTTCCGCCACCGCCATTCAGCCCCTGGTGGTCGGGGAGGAAACCGCAACCCTCCGGCTTGCCGCTGCTCTTAAAGAGCAGGGACTGTGGACCGGTGCCATTCGTCCGCCCACGGTGCCCAAGGGATCTGCCCGGCTGCGCATTACCCTGAGCGCAGCTCACACCCGGGCAGACGTACAACGGCTGCTCGACACCCTGCACTGTGTCTTGCAGGCATAACAGCGTTACTCCCGCGAAGGAACGTCATTCCCGCGAAGGCAGGGACGGGGGCCGCAGCAAGAAGCACGGTATAAGGTGGAATGCACCGCCGCCCGCAGAATGGATTCCGGCTCAAAGGCCGGAATGACTTTACTAACAGTTGACAGCCGACTTCCGGAGAATCCATGCAACAGGTCGACAAACATAAAGTGGCCCGGGCTTTCAGCCGCGCGGCGCTCAGTTATGATCGCCACAATACACTGCAACGACGCACCGGTGAGGCTTTGCTGGCGTATTTGCCTGACCAGGCCCGTACCGGGTTGGATCTGGGGTGTGGCAGTGGCTGGTTTATACCTGCACTAAAACAGCGTACGCAGCAGTTACTGGCGCTGGATCTGTCTACGGCCATGTTGCAACAGGCCGCCAGCCGGGCCGATATCATGCCTTTGTGCGCCGATATGGACGCGCCTCCTGTTGCCGAGCACAGCCTTGATTTTATTTTTGCCAATCTGTGCATGCAGTGGAGTAACCATCCTGCGGCCTGGCTGAGCAACTGGAGCCAGAGGCTTAAACCCGGCGGTGTGATGGTGTTTTCCACTTTGCTCAACGGCAGCCTGGCGGAGCTGGCTGAAAGCTGGCGGACCCTTGATAATCATCGCCATATCAATCGCTTTACCGAAACGCCTTTGCTGCAGCAATACCTCGCTGCCACCAACCGGCGCTGGCAACTGCATACCGCCACCGAGCAATTGTTTTATCCCGAGCTGAAAGCCCTGCTGCAGGATCTTAAAGGCATTGGTGCCAACCAGATCAACGACAACCGGCGCACGGGGCTGCTGGGTAAAAATGCCTGGCAGCAGCTTAATTTCATCTATCCTAAAAACCAGCAGGGCCAATGTGTGGCGACCTACCGGCTGGCATATGGAGTAATTCATGGCTAAAACCTTTTTTGTGACCGGCACGGATACCGAAACCGGCAAAACCTTTGTGACCCGTGCTTTGATGCGGGCTGCTAAAGAAGCAGGCAAACAGGTACTGGGTTATAAGCCGGTGGCCTCGGGATGTGAGCTGATAAACGGTGAGCTGAAAAACGAAGATGCCCTTACCCTGAAGGCGGAATCCAGCATTGAGTTGCCTTACTCTATGCACAACCCCTATGCATTTGCCCCTGCCATTGCTCCTCACATTGCTGCTGAACAGGCCGGTGAAGGTATCGAGTTGCCTCGCATTGCCGAAGGGCTGGCACGTCTGCAAGAAACCTCTGCCGACTGGATTTTTGTGGAAGGAGCCGGCGGCTGGCGGTTGCCTCTGGGGCAGGGGCGGTTTTTATCCGACTGGGTAAAACGAGAACACCTGCCGGTTATTCTGGTGGTAGGTGCGCGCCTGGGCTGCATTAATCATGCACTGCTTACTCTGGAAGCGATTCGTCATGATGGCCTGGTGGTAGCTGGTTGGGTACTGAATCGGGTAGATGCTCACATGAGTCACTATGAAGAGAACGCAGTCACTCTTAAACAGCTTATCCGCGCTCCCTTCCTGGGAGAGGTGCCAAGGCTGACGGAAGGCGAAGCAGAAACGGCCGAGAGCTTTATTGATCTGGCTCCCCTGCTTAAATAATTCATCATCAGCACCTTGAAATTCCCATCGCCAGACATATTATGTCTGTAGTTCCCTGATGTAAGGAAAGGTTTGATGAAACGCGTATTGTTGTTTATTGCCACCAACCTGGCTGTGGTGCTGGTGCTGGGTGTGGTGCTGAACATCGTATTTTCCGTGCTGGGTATCAACAGCCGCAGCATTGGCGGCATGCTGGTATTCTGTGCCGTATTTGGTTTTGGCGGCGCTATTATTTCGCTGCTTATCTCCAAGTGGATGGCCAAGCGCAGCTATGGCGTGCAGGTGATTGAACAGCCCCGCAACGAAATGGAGCACTGGCTGCTTTCTACCGTACAACGTCAGGCACAGCAGGCCGGTATTGGCATGCCGGAAGTGGGTATTTACGACTCGCCCGACATGAACGCCTTTGCTACCGGAGCAAGCCGTAACAACTCGTTGGTAGCGGTGTCTACCGGGTTGATGTACAGCATGAGCCGGGATGAAGCCGAAGCCGTACTGGCGCACGAGGTAAGCCACATTGCCAACGGTGATATGGTCACCCTTACTCTTATTCAGGGTGTAGTGAACACCTTTGTTATGTTCTTCGCCCGTATTGTGGCCAACGTGATCAGCGGCTTCTTCAGTAACAGTGAAGAGGAAGAAGGCGGTGGAATGGGTGGCATTGCCTACTTTATTACCGTGATGGTGCTCGAGATGCTGTTTGGTATTCTGGCTTCCATTATTGTGATGTGGTTCAGCCGCCAGCGTGAATACCGTGCCGACGAAGGCGGTGCCCGCCTGGCCGGCCGTGAAAAAATGATCGCTGCCCTTGAGCGTTTGCGCCATGGTCATGAATCTCAGCTTGAAGGCTCTCTGGCCGCTTTTGGTATTAATGGCAAGCAACAAAGTGAACTGCTGATGAGCCATCCGCCGCTGGAAAAACGTATTCACGTGCTGCGAACCCAGCGCTGATTGTTGCAATAACCCTGTAGTTTGGTCTCTTTAACCCCGGCATGCCGGGGTTTTTTTATTGGAGCGCAGGCGGCTCGCCTGAAAATTGGCGCGAAGCGGCAACCCAGGGCCACGCCTAAGCGGGATAACCTTTAAAAAGCGTTATTATTGCGTCATCTCCGCGCAGGCGGAGATCTAGGGCATAGTGCACCGGGGGCATCCTTCAGGTGGCCAAAAAAGTGATGGACTACCAGCATCCTTAATCAAGCCCATTTTTTAGTAGTTTCGCCCTTCCTGAAGAAGAGTCTTGTTATTTCCGTGCTAAATGCTTCTAATGATAAAAAACTAAAAAGCACGGACGTTATGATAAAACCCGAACTTTATCGCCGCTATTGGCTGACAGAGCTTATTTGTTATTGGGAAGGCAGGCTCACCACCAACCATTTACAGCAATTTTTTGGTCTGAGCCGGCAGCAGGCCAGCAAAGCCATTAATCAATATCAGCAAGAGTATGCCGGCAACCTCATTTACAGCCCGTCACGCAAAGGCTATTTACCCTCCGAGAATTTTCATCCTGCTCATATTTCTGCTGATGTAACCGAATATCTCAACTGGATGACCGGGCAAAGTGCCCGTGCCATGCCCGCCGAACCAGGCTACCGGCTGGAACATGCCATTCTGGCTCTGCCGGCCCGGCAGGTGGATCCCGGGGTTATTCAGCAACTAGTGCGGGCACTGCGCAACAATGAGCGGCTGGATGTGGACTATGGTGCGGTAAGCAATACCGATCGGGACGGCCGTATTATTGTTCCGGTGCGCTTTGTTAATACCGGCAGTCGCTGGCACCTGCGTGCCTGGTGTGAAAAAGCGCAGGATTACCGTGATTTTGTGCTAAGCCGCTTTCACGGCACGCCCGTACCGGAAGGTAAACTGCTGGCCCCACTTCCTCCCGACACGCGCTGGAATACGCATATCACTCTCACCATCAAACCCGATCCCCGTTTAAGCCCCGAGCAACAACAAGCCCTGATCCACGACTACGCCATGGAAAACGGCCAGCTGAAAATAAATGTCCGCGCCGCCCTGGCCGGATATTTACTACGGGAAATGCAGATAAACACCAAATGGCTCGACGGCAATCCCGCCGCCCAGCAGTTAATTCTGGCTAATTACGATGTGGTGAAGGAATGGTTGTTTTGAGCTCACCTGTAAAGTGAGGCGACATGTTTTTTGTACAGGGTTGGCTGAAGAGCCGGAATGCACCAGAGTAAGCGCAGTCAACAAAAGGAAAACAGAATGAATGCTAGTTATTTTCTGTATTGGGGCAAGGCCAGTAAGGATGAAAAAAAGTCCGGGGCAGAGTATCACTTGTTGCCTTATCACTGCCTCGATGTAGCAGCGGTGGGCTGGTGGCTGCTGGATGAACACGATCCCCTTACCAAAAGCCTGGCGGATTTCCTCAATATTTCTCCCGCGCAACTGCGGCTGCTGTTTACCTTTTTTCTCATGCTGCACGATCTTGGCAAGTTTGCATCGGCATTCCAAAATCTGGCCGATTTCCCAGATTCTCCGCTGGTTAACCATCAACCAAGGTTTGGTTATGACAGCCATCAGGCCAGACACGACAGGCTGGGTTATTTTTTCTGGTTGCAGGCCAGCCGGGGCAGGCATTTATCAGGCACCGAGCTTGGACTTAAGCAAACCGAACTTACTCAAGTCAGTCCGGCTCTGGACAGCCTGAACGCCATGTTTGATGTGGTATTTGGCCACCATGGTTACCCCATTAACCGGAGCAACCAGACGAGGGCGATGAAAAACTACTGTCATGAGGAAGATATCAGCGCAGCCTGTGACTTTATTCGGGACTGTGCGGCATTGCTGCAAGTTGAGTGGCCGGAGCAGCAAATGGCCGATAAAGAGTGGCTGGCACGCTTTCGGCAGGTGAGCTGGCACTTATCCGGCCTGGCTATTTTAAGTGACTGGATTGGCTCCGACACAAACCATTTTGAGTATCAAACCGGTGGTTATACGCTCGAGGAGTATTGGCCTGTTGCACAGGACAAGGCCCGGCAAGCACTGGCGGCAACGGAGCTGAACCAGCCTGTTAGTGTACAGCCGTTTATCTCTGTCCAGTCTCATTTTGGTTTTGAACCGACCCCTTTGCAGGCATGGGCAGAGTCGGTGCCTCTGGCTGCCGGCCCCCAGTTATTTATTCTTGAAGACGTAACTGGCGCTGGCAAAACAGAGGCGGCACTGGCCTTGACCCACCGGTTGTTGCAGCAGGGTGAGGCTGATGGTTTTTATTTTGGTTTGCCCACCATGGCGACTTCCAATGCCATGTTCTCTCGCGTGGCTGGCCACTATCTGCAGATGTTATCGGTGCAAGACAGTCGCCCCAGTATAGTGCTGGCCCATGGTGCCCGAGAAATGAACGAGCAATTTCAGGAAGCCTTGCTCCCCGCTGACAAAGCCGGCACTCCTTATGCGCAAGGCGACGATACCGCCAGTCTGTATTGTAATCAGTGGCTGGCAGACTCCCGCAAGAAAGCGCTGCTGGCCTCGGTGGGAGTGGGCACTATTGATCAGGCGTTAATGGCGGTGCTGCCACGCAAGCACCAACCCTTAAGGCTGATAGGGCTGCACCGGAAAGTGCTGATTTTTGATGAGGTGCATGCGGCCGACGCCTTCATGTTTGAATTGCTGGATGACTTGTTACAGGTTCATTTGCGCCAGGGGGGCAGCGTCATCCTGCTCACTGCCACCTTGGCACAGCAACAACGGGAACGATTGTGCCGGATCTGGCAACAAGCTGGGGGGATTGCTCCTTTGCTGTTGCCGGAGAAAGCTGATTTTCCCTTGGCGACACACATTAGCTTTGAGCAAGGCCTTAAAGAAACACCGGTTGCCAGCAGAAAGTCAGTTAGCCGGGAGCTGAACGTTGCCTTTGTGCATAGCGAACAAGCCTGTGCCGAAAAAATTCTGAATGCACACAAAAGTGACCAGTGTGTGGTGTGGATTCGCAACTCGGTGGACGATGCCATCCGTGCCTATCAAATGCTCGCTGAACAACTTGGCTCTGATGAAGCGCTGACACTGTTTCACAGCCGTTTTACCTTGAAGGATCGCAAAGCGATAGAAAACAGGGTGCTGGCTATCTTCGGTAAACAGGGCGGTCAGGATGTTCGGCAGGGGCAAATCCTGATTGCTACCCAGGTTTTTCAGGAAAGTCTTGATGCAGATGCCGACCTGATGGTTTCCGATCTGTGTCCTATTGATGATCTCATTCAGCGAGCCGGCCGGCTTCATCGTCATATTCGGGACACATGGGGTAATCGCACAGATAAAACTCAGGATGAGCGTTCGTCTCCACTTTTGTTGGTTCATGCGCCTGAGTGGCAGGAACAACCCAATGCTGACTGGCTGCTCAATCATTTGCCCAATACCGAATACGTTTATCGCTCTCCCGGCAGGCTGTGGCTGGGCATGCAGATATTGCGCAAGCAGGGAGCGATCCGCATGCCGGGTGAGGCAAGAACATTAATAGAAGCGGTTTATGACAAAACCGCATTTGAGCGTATGCCACCAGCGCTGCAGAAAAAGGAAGACCAATATTTTGGTGAAATGCGTGGTCAGGCTGCCCGGGCCAAAAGCCAGTTAATTGAGTGGAATAAAGGTTACAACCAGACCAGTGCCAAAGCCTGGCACGACGACAACATCGAGATCAGCACGCGTTTTTCGGACAGAGAAACCGTTCAGGTGTTGGTGTTCAGGCTCGATCCCTATGGCCGGATTCAGTTGTGGGCAGAAGGTGAGCCTTATGCCTTGCAGAATAGTGTGGTGAAGCTTGCCAAGCATCGTTTCGCCGACAAGCTGGCAGCTTTGCCTGGTGAGTTTGTCGCAGACTTTGAGAAGCTGACACAGCGCTATCCCCAGGCAAAGTTTCTGCAGCCCTGGTTGCCGGATAGCGATCAAGGATTTGGGTACTGTGCTCAGCTGGGAGTGGTAGAGAAGAAGTAAATCCCCGCCGAAGCGGGGAACAGAATAGAACCGAGGGAGCAGTCTCTCTCTAGAGTGGTTCATCTCCGAGTGTCGGAGAAACAGCGCGGAGAGTACGTGAGTTTGAGGGGGATCGCCAGTTCTGAAAGAGAGCTTTCGATAAATCAATTTTAACAGTTTCTCTGTAGAGCTTTTATTTTTTGATATTCTTGTTTGGGTGTGGTTTACTTGAGTCCAGTATTGAATCCATCAGAGGAGGTGGGCGTAATTGAGGCAGCGAACTACTCCCAATACACCCGAGCGTAGCAACGAGGATGGTATTAGGGTTCGGTACTGGGCGCAAGAGCGTTCTCTGATGAAGTGCCTCATCAATGACGCGAGGAATGACCATGTCAGATCAACCCGAGCAGGACTATGTTGTGATTTTCCGGCGGTTCATCAAAGGAAAAGACGGCCGTCTGCTGGATGCAAGGCAGTATGGGAAGAAGGCTTGGCCGATAAAAGTACCGGCGAAAAAGTAAGCTCGAGGGGCGACTTACGCCCCTCATTCTCATATTTTACGAAATTAAGGAGCAATATTGATGAATCTGTTAACCGCTCCCTGGCTGAGCTACCGGTTCAGGGATGGCAGCGAGGAGCAGTTGCCACTCACTGCCATTGCCAACCCTGATGTGGTGGACTTTGCCTTGCCAAGGGCTGATTTCCATGGTGCCGCTTACCAGTTTGCCATTGGCTTGTTACAAACCGTTCTGGCACCGCAGGATAAAGATGACTGGCACAAACAGTATCTGTCGCCGCCCGATGAGGCCGAGCTGGCCGCCGCGTTTGCCAAGGTAGAGCATGCTTTTGAGCTGAACGGAGACAGTCCGCGCTTTATGCAGGATTCGGATCCGCTGGATGCCGCCAGTCCTGTTCCGGTTTCCGGCCTCTTGATAGAGGCGCCGGGCGGCAACACCCTGAAGCTGAATACTGATCATTTCATTAAACGCGGTATTGCGGAAACGCTGTCGCCGGAAATGGCTGCGCTGGCGCTGTTTACCCTGCAGATCAATGCCCCATCGGGTGGCCAGGGACACAGAACCGGCCTGCGAGGTGGAGGCCCGCTGACCACCCTGGTGTTGCCTCATGAAGATGACGCCAGCTTGTGGCAGAAGCTGTGGCTGAATGTTCAGAGTCGTGAGTCTTGGACGTATAAAGACCCCGATTATCACAGTGCAGAGCTGTTCCCCTGGCTGGGAAAAACACGCATTAGCAAAAACAAGGGCAGTGACATCTATGCACACGATGTGCATCCGCTTGCCATGTTCTGGGCCATGCCGCGACGGATCCGGCTGCTGTTTGAACAGCAGGAAGGCACTTGCCAGTTAAGTCTTAAAGCATGTTCCTCTGTTTGCCGGCAATACCGTACCAGCAATTACGGCAATAACTATGTGGGCACCTGGCTACATCCGCTGACCCATTACCGCTCTAACCCCAAAAAGCCGGATGAGGATTATCTATCCACCAAAGGGCAGCCCGGCGGAATTCAGTATAAGCAGTGGCACAGCCTCAGCTTTGTCGATGCTGCGGAAGGCAGTCATCCAGCCCAGGTGGTACAGGACTTTCTTCTTCGCAAGTCTGAATATTTCGATGTGAACTGGGGGGAAGCCCCCAGATTGTGGGCCTTTGGATTCGATATGGACAATATGAAAGCCAGAGGCTGGTACAACAGCGAATTTCCGCTGATTCGGCTGGAACCCGAGCTCAGGGATGAGCTGCTTCATGAGATCAAGGCCATGCAAACTCTGGCGCAAGAAGTGCTGTGGCACTGCCGGACCCAGATAAAGGCAGCCTGGTTTGACAAACCCGCCGATGCCAAAGGCGATACCAGTCACATCGACTTACAGTTCTGGCAGCGAACACAAAATGACTTTTTCCAGATGGTGGCAGCGCTGCTGAATGCACCGGATGGCCGGTTAACACCGGAAGCTGCCGCGCGCTGGCTGTGGGCATTGTCCCGGCATGCCAGGGCTTTGTTTGACGATCTGGCACTGTCCAATCTGTATCCCGACCGGAAAATGTATAAAAAAATCCGAGCCCGCCGTCAGCTCACAGGCTGGCTGGCTGGCAGCAAACGTATTCGGCAATTCAGTCAGGATTACCGACTCGACACCTTAACCGAGGAGCTGGCGTGATGACAGACACAGAGCAAGCCGTAACACCCAAAGCACTCTTTGCCGGCGAGGGTGCATTAATGCGCTGGTGGCAAGCAATGATGTTGACCGAGCAGGAACTCAACACATTGAATATTCGGCCCGCGCCCACAGTGTATCGAGCCGAGCTGAAATGGGCCGGCACACCGGAAGCAGCCTTGATGACCCAGGGGTTCAGAGCCTTGTGGCTGGCGCTGCCGGATTCGGCCCGGGAGCGTAAACCCTGGAGCATGCTTGCATGGGCTGCTCTGGCAGGCGTGCTGAGTCATGTAAAACAGCAGGATGACAGCAGGAGTTTTGCGGCGTCACTGGGCAAAATTAATCCCGATATCGATAAACCCAAAGTCAGTGAATTGCGCTTTCAGCAACTGCAGGGGGCGAGAACCCCGGAGGACTTTTACCGTCGCCTGCACCGCTTGATAAAGCAGGTAAATGGTAAAACCCATGTGGCTTCTCTGGCCAGAGGCATACTCGACTGGTTTGATGAACATCATGGCCAGCAGGCAGTGCGTCCCGATAAAAAAATCGCCGTACGCTGGGCAATGGATTACTACCAGGCCGCCGAGCCGGCACTGGCAAAAAACAAGGATTAAACAAGGAGATTATGATGAGCAAATTTATTCAACTGCACCTGCTGACCTCTTATGCCCCCTCCAATCTTAACCGTGACGATCTGGGCCGGCCTAAAACCGCCCGTATGGGAGGAACTGAACGTTTACGAGTCAGCTCACAGAGTCTGAAGCGTCATTGGCGTACTTCCGATGTGTTTGAACAGACTCTGGGCCAGCATATTGGTACCCGTACCAAACGCCTGGGCGTGGAAGTATTTAATCAGCTGTGTGAGCTGGGCGTGTCTGAGAAGCAGGCCAAAACCTGGGCAATAGCCATTGCGGGTGTGTTTGGTAAAGGCAAAAAAGACAGTCTGGAAATTGAACAGCTTGCCCATATCAGTCCGGAAGAGCTGGCAGCAGTAGATGCCTTGGTGAAGACCCTGGCTGCAGAAAACCGCGCGCCGGAAAAAGATGATCTTGCCTTGTTGCGCCGGAATGCCGCAGCAGCCGATATTGCCATGTTTGGTCGTATGCTGGCGTCCTCCCCTGAGTTTAACTGTGAAGCTGCCTGTCAGGTTGCCCATGCCATCAGTGTGCATGGCGTTGCGGTAGAAGAAGATTACTTTACTGCCGTGGATGACCTTAACCGGGGCGACTCGGATCTTGGTGCGGCGCATATTGGTGAAGCGGCCTTTTCTGCTGCCTTGTTTTACAGCTACATCTGTATCGATAAAGAGTTGCTCGTCAGTAATCTGGGCGGTGATATTGAACTCGCCAATAAAGCCATTACAGCATTGGTAGAAGCTGCGGTGAAGGTGTCTCCGAAAGGTAAGCAGAACAGCTTTGCTTCCCGTGCTTATGCCTCTTATGTGCTGGCCGAAAAAGGTGATCAGCAGCCTCGTTCTCTGTCGGTCGCCTTTCTGAAGCCCATTATCGGTGAAAACCAGGCGGAAGACGCGGTTAAGGCACTGCAGCGGCAGGTTGAAAATTTTGACAAGGTGTATGGAGCCTGTGCCGATGACCGCTACTCCGTTAATGCGCTGGAAGGCGAGGGCAGCTTTGAGCAGTTAAAAGCATTTGCCGCAGATTAAGGAGGCATTATGCAATATCTGGTTTTTCGGCTTTATGGTCCCATGGCCAGCTGGGGAGAAGCCGCAGTGGGTGGAGACAGACCTTCTGGTCTGACTCCCAGTCGCTCTGCAGTGCTGGGGTTGCTTGGTGCCGCGCTGGGTATTAAACGAGACGATGTGAGCAGGCTTGAAGCGCTGCGGGCCGCGGTGGGGATCGCTGTTAAGGCTTATTCCTGCGGCAGCCTGATGCGGGACTATCATACTGCTCAGGTACCTTCACAGGACAGAAAGCGTACATTTTACAGCCGAAAAGATGAGCTGAGTGTAGACAAAGACAAGCTGAATACGGTCTTGTCCAGCCGTGATTATCGCAGTGATGGATATTGGATAGTGGCAGTGTGGTTGTGGCAGCAAAGCGAGTTCACGCTTGAGATGCTGGAAGCTGCATTAAAAAAACCGATATTTACACCGTATCTTGGGCGAAAGGCCTGCCCGCTGGCCCTTCCCGTAACTCCACAATTAGTTGAGTCTGAGTTAAAAGAAGCGCTCGATACGCCATTCCCGCCGATTTTATTCAGCCATGAGCAGGATCGGCGCTGGCTTGGCCTGGGTAACACCGTCACTTATCTGTGGCAGGGAACGGCCGGTGACTTGGGCGAATCTGAAAGTGTGCAGAGCAGCCAAGTATGGGATGAGCCGATAAGCAGGGAGCCCTGGCAGTTTTCGGCACGGCAGGTGCATCAGCTGACTCTGGTGGAGGAATAACATGTATTTATCCCGCGTAACCCTGGCTGATGCACCATCGGCCAGAGCCGAGTTAATTAAGTCCATGCACAAAGGTGTGTATGGCTATCATCAGCTGCTGTGGCGGCTTTTCACCCAGCAAAGTGAACGCAGCTTTTTATTTCGTCACGAGCAGAGTGATGGTCGTCTGGTCCCTCAGGGAGAGCCTGTTTTTTATGTGCTTTCCCGCGAGCAGCCTGATAATGCCGAGCAGCTGTTTCAGGTGGAAAGCAGGCCATTTTTACCTCAGCTTAAGTCAGGAGAACAACTTGGCTTTCAACTCAGGGTAAACCCAACGGTGTGCCGTAACGGAAAACGGCATGATGTTTTGATGGATGCCCAGCAGAAATGGCTGTATCAGGAAGCACAGTTGCTGGAGTTGTCCACTGAGGGTACCAAAAAAAACCTGAAGCACCGGTTGCTGGATATGGCGACAGATGAAGATATTCATCGCTGGAATACAGTGATTGAAAACGGTCGCTATTGTGGCGAGCTGGAAGCGAGATTGGGCAGAAGCTCAGCGCTTGAACTGGCATTAAAAACCATATCCGAGCGGGCTTTACTGACCTGGTGGCAACAGCGTAGTCAACAAATTGGTATTCAGTGCTCTGATGATGCCATGCAAGCCGATGGATATTTGCAGCACCATATCAAGGGCAAAGGTACTGGTGCCATGTTCAGCTCAATTAACCTCAGCGGTTCTCTTACTGTTGATAAACCGGAAACTTTTATTGAGAGTCTTGCGAGAGGAGTCGGAAGATCCAAGGCCTTCGGCTGTGGCCTGATGTTAATTCGAAGGATTTAATTCGCGGAACTTTTAGGGAGCTGATGCATGGCCTTTATTCCCCTCAAACCGATACCGCTTAAAAACAGAGCTTCCATGATCTTTCTGCAATATGGACAGATTGATGTGATTGACGGTGCCTTTGTGCTGATTGATAAAAGTGGTGTGCGCACTCACATTCCCGTTGGCTCGGTGGCTTGCATTATGCTGGAGCCCGGCACCCGGGTTTCTCATGCCGCTGCCAAATTGGCTGCCACTGTCGGGACCTTGTTGGTATGGGTTGGCGAAGCGGGTGTACGTCTTTATGCCTCCGGGCAGCCAGGCGGAGCCCGTTCCGATAAGCTGTTATATCAGGCCAAGCTGGCCCTGGAGGAAGATCTTCGTCTTAAAGTAGTGCGTAAAATGTTTGAGTTGCGCTTTGGCGAAGAAGCACCCAGCCGCCGTTCCGTGGATCAACTCAGGGGCATTGAAGGCAGTCGGGTACGGGCTACTTACGCCATGCTGGCAAAACAGTACGGCGTTAAGTGGAACGGTCGCCGTTATGATCCGAAAGACTGGTCTAAAGGTGATAAGGTTAATCAGTGCATCAGTGCTGCCACCTCCTGCCTGTATGGCATTACTGAGGCCGCCATTTTGGCGGCCGGATATGCACCGGCGATTGGGTTTATTCATACAGGAAAGCCATTATCTTTTGTGTATGACATCGCTGATATCATCAAATTTGATGATGTGGTTCCCAAAGCCTTTGAGATAGCGAGCAAGTCTCCTGCCAGTCCCGATAGAGAAGTACGAATTGCCTGCCGGGATATTTTTCGAAGCAGCAATACGCTGGGAAAGCTCATCCCTCTTATTGAAGAAGTGCTGGCCGCTGGTGAAATAGAGCCACCGCCGCCTCCAAAAGATGCTCAGCCCATTGCGATTCCCGAGCCAAAGCCGTTGGGTGAAGAAGGACACAGGAGTGGCTGATAATGAGCATGCTAGTGGTGGTTACTGAAAGTGTGCCCTTCCGTCTCAGGGGCCGGCTTGCCGTCTGGATGCTTGAAGTAAGGGCGGGAGTGTATGTGGGTGATGTATCCAAGCGGATCAGAGAAATGATTTGGGAGCAGATCACCGAACTGGCTGAACAAGGCAACGTGGTAATGGCCTGGGCGACTAACTCAGAGTCGGGATTTGAATTCCAGACCTATGGCCAGAATCGGCGCATGCCGGTGGACTTGGATGGGCTGCGCTTAGTGTCTTTCTATCCTGTTGAAAATCAGTAGGTTATAGATCTTTAAAAACATGGAATAGTTGGTGGCTTTTTCATGCCTGGAAAAAGTCATCTAAATCAGTAATATACGTTTAGTCCGTTCCCCGCAGGCGCGGGGATAAACCGACTACGATGAATCTGAATGGAGCATCTGTCAGCCGTTCCCCGCAGGCGCGGGGATAAACCGGATTGAATGAGGAGGACGAGCGTCTGCGTAAGCCGTTCCCCGCAGGCGCGGGGATAAACCGGTAACTCCCAAGCCCGAACTGCACTCAGCCTACCGTTCCCCGCAGGCGCGGGGATAAACCGCACAAGGCGCGCACCGCCCAGTTCCGGCGACACCGTTCCCCGCAGGCGCGGGGATAAACCGCGGCAGCAGCTTCGGCATGCTCACCCCCCTGTCCGTTCCCCGCAGGCGCGGGGATAAACCGTAGGCCGCCCACTCTTTTGCCTCAATACTTTCCCGTTCCCCGCAGGCGCGGGGATAAACCGATAATATCAATTGGGCGGTGGACTTCATTGAACCGTTCCCCGCAGGCGCGGGGATAAACCGCAACTGTGCGTAAGAACACAACCGAATGGCTACCGTTCCCCGCAGGCGCGGGGATAAACCGAACTACGGCCTGCTTAATGACCCGTCGCTGAACCGTTCCCCGCAGGCGCGGGGATAAACCGGATACAGATGCCCGTTACGACACCCGGGACCACCGTTCCCCGCAGGCGCGGGGATAAACCGTTACTTACTTTCGCAGTGAAAGGTACAACCGCCCGTTCCCCGCAGGCGCGGGGATAAACCGTGGAACTGGGACGCTACAGTAAGTCATCAGGCCCGTTCCCCGCAGGCGCGGGGATAAACCGGACTTTGATGCCTGGATGCAGAACGGCACCCTCCGTTCCCCGCAGGCGCGGGGATAAACCGGCCTGCTGCCGGCTCAGGTGGCTGACTACCTGCCGTTCCCCGCAGGCGCGGGGATAAACCGCATTACCGCTACCCGCACCTTTAAGCGCCAGGCCGTTCCCCGCAGGCGCGGGGATAAACCGCAGGGTGGGTTTATTCATCCAGGCCCCCCATGCCGTTCCCCGCAGGCGCGGGGATAAACCGGCGGTATCGGCATTTATTATTGATGCCATGGTCCGTTCCCCGCAGGCGCGGGGATAAACCGGGTGACTCGCCAGCCAGTTTCCCCGTTTTCGTCCGTTCCCCGCAGGCGCGGGGATAAACCGACGGCAACATTGTGGCCAGACTCAACAAAATGCCGTTCCCCGCAGGCGCGGGGATAAACCGCCTCGATAAACTGTTCACCAGCCTGAAGGGTGCCGTTCCCCGCAGGCGCGGGGATAAACCGTGCGTGTCCATGCGGCTGTTTGAGGGGCTGGACCGTTCCCCGCAGGCGCGGGGATAAACCGGCTCGGGCAATCAGCTGGGCGTGGGTGGCAGCCCGTTCCCCGCAGGCGCGGGGATAAACCGCCACAAGGTCTGGTCGCGAACAGCTCAAGCAGCCGTTCCCCGCAGGCGCGGGGATAAACCGGGCGTGAAAATGTGGCAACGGTATATCTTGGGCCGTTCCCCGCAGGCGCGGGGATAAACCAGCGTCAGGGCGTCGCCTTCTTGTACGTAGTTCCCGTTCCCCGCAGGCGCGGGGATAAACCGCCACCTGCGGTTAGCCAGATTCTACTGCCCGACCGTTCCCCGCAGGCGCGGGGATAAACCGCAGCCAGCGTTCTCGGGAAATATTTCCGAATCCCGTTCCCCGCAGGCGCGGGGATAAACCGGTAAAAAAATAGTGGTAGCTCGTCGTCGGGTCCCGTTCCCCGCAGGCGCGGGGATAAACCGCTGCCCTGCTCTACGACGTATGCTGTGGCTACCCGTTCCCCGCAGGCGCGGGGATAAACCGGGATATGCACCAACCGGAAAGGATAGGGGCAACCGTTCCCCGCAGGCGCGGGGATAAACCGACGTGGGATAGCTTCGTTCCGGGCCCTGCAACCCGTTCCCCGCAGGCGCGGGGATAAACCGGCCGCGCCGATTACCCGCTGTGGGTGAAGGACCCGTTCCCCGCAGGCGCGGGGATAAACCGGCAGAGTCCGTCGAGATAAAGGGCATCAAAGGCCGTTCCCCGCAGGCGCGGGGATAAACCGGGCGAGTGAAGTAGGTGCCAAAGAAACAACTACCGTTCCCCGCAGGCGCGGGGATAAACCGCGGGCTATCTAACCCCGGAGCTGCGTCCCGAGCCGTTCCCCGCAGGCGCGGGGATAAACCGGACTTTCCCGAGTGGGCCCCGGAGCTGCTGCCCCGTTCCCCGCAGGCGCGGGGATAAACCGGCCGACTGCTTCGCCATCTGCCTGCAGGCCATCCGTTCCCCGCAGGCGCGGGGATAAACCGATGTGTCGGACAAGTTCGGTGATTACCTGGCCCCGTTCCCCGCAGGCGCGGGGATAAACCGGCCGGCCTGTGCCGCTGTGTTACGGCGAGATGCCGTTCCCCGCAGGCGCGGGGATAAACCGCGTCCAGCGGCGCAGCAGGTCACGCTTCAGCGCCGTTCCCCGCAGGCGCGGGGATAAACCGAATGGCGAATCGACGTGTTCCGCACGCACGGCCCGTTCCCCGCAGGCGCGGGGATAAACCGGTTGTCGTAATTGATATTACAGATCCTGGCAACCGTTCCCCGCAGGCGCGGGGATAAACCGGTCGTGTCTGCCAGAGGATCCGCCGCCGGTTCCCGTTCCCCGCAGGCGCGGGGATAAACCGGGCTGATGGACGACAAGCTGACGCACCGACCTCCGTTCCCCGCAGGCGCGGGGATAAACCGTGAGCGCCGCGTTCACCACAGTTGCACTTATCCCGTTCCCCGTAGGAATTACCGGGTCTTCCTCCGTGGCGGCCCTTCTTACCTGCTTTCCTGCCTGCTATAGTTCCGCTTTTGCACCGTACCGTGGTTTATCTATGAGCTGCCAGTTTCCTGCTATTGTCTATTGCACGGATACCCATGATTTTATTCATATTACTGAAGCCGAAGAGCTGAATGAGCATCACTGGCATGCCGGAGATCGGCTTATCGACAGTGCTGGTCGGGTGCATGTTTTATCGCAAAATGAACAGCTGGGGCTGTACTGGAAGGGGCTGCCGGATCTAATATGCCTGTCGGAACTGAACGCCGGCCTGCGCCAATTTGCTGCGGGGCTGGGTATTTGCTGCATTCCCAAACTGACAATCCGCTCGGCCAAAGAGGCGGTGGCGCTGGTCGTCTGGTTGGAAATGCAATAATTAACGTGGTGATATGATCATGCGTTTATTCTTGCGTTGTTGTTTGGTGTTTTTATTGCTGGGGGTGTCGGCGTGTGCCTCCCAGTCCGGTGCCAGCTCGCCGTCATCGCGGCAGGTGATGCTGCTGGGTGAGGGCAAGGCATCCTATTATGGTGGGCGTCATCATGGCCTGAAAACAGCCAGTGGAGAACGTTTTAATAAAAACGATCTCACCGCTGCCCATAAAACCCTGCCATTTGGCACCCGGGTAAAGGTGACTAACCTGAACAATAACCGGGTGGTGGTGGTGCGTATTAACGACAGAGGCCCCTATGCCCACGGGCGGGTTATCGATCTGTCCGAACGAGCGGCTCGGGAAGTGGGCATGCTCAGGGCCGGAGTGGCATCGGTCAAGCTGGAGTTACTGAAATAACTATTTGCTGCCGGTAGGCTACCGATGCTGGCCAAAGAGATGGGCTGTCCGGAGTATGGTGGCCCTGAGCCAACAGGCGGGCGGCGTTCATCCAGCCGGCATGTCCCACCGCCAGTACTGGCTTATCCGGCAGTTGGCTGAGCCAGCTGCTTACTCTGCCAAATAGCTGCTGCAGGCTTTCGCCGCCGGTCGGTGCAAAGCCTGCAAAATTGTTACACCAAGCGTCAATTTCCGTTTTTTCTATTTCATTCCAGGGACGGCCGTCCCAGTGGCCGAAATTGATTTCTTTTAACTCTGTTACTGAATGCCATTGCCATCCTTGTGCCGCCAGCAAGGTTCCCACCCCGGCTGCACGTTGCAGCGGACTGGTGTAAATGACTTTAGGCAGCCGGTGCCGGCGGGCAAACCGCTGGATCTGACCTGCCAGCCGTTTTAGTTTACGCTGTTCAGCGGGGGCATCGGTATGGCCAAGGCAAAGGCCCTGAACATGTAACGGTTTGGGATGACGCCAGATGTAGAGTGTCATAGCTGTGCTGCCAGCCCGGCATAAATAGCGATTTCTGCCAGTTGCTGGGTGGCGCCAAGTCCGTCCCCGGTATAGCCATTCAGCCGGCGTTTAAGCAAACGATACATATAGGCGGTGGCCAGGGCAGCTAGCAGAACGGCCAGCACTATCTGCACAGAGTCAAATACCGGGCCAAGCAGCCACAATGGTGGCAGCAGCCACAGGCTGGCCATTCCCCACTGAAAAGGCGTTAACCGCTGTGCCATGGGTTTGGCTTTGGCATGCTCAATGTCTCCGCCATAGGGTAACAGGGTGATCAAACTGATACAGGCCAGCCGCGATCCGCTATGGGCCAGCATCAGTGCTGCCATGGCCGCTACCGGTATCATGCTGGCCAGCAGCGCTATTTTTAATAGCAATGCCAGAACCAGTCCCAGGGTACCAAAGGTTCCCAGGCGCGAGTCTTTCATGATGGTCAGGGCCCGAGCCTTGGTGAGACCGCCGCCCAGGCCGTCGCAGGTGTCGGCCAGGCCATCTTCATGAAAGGCTCCGGTAATATAAATGCCAAAGGCGGTACTGAGCACAGCTGCCGGCACGACACCCAAAGCGAGGTCCGCCAGCCAGTAAATCAGGGCGCATAATGCGCCCACCAACAACCCTACCGCCGGAAAATGCCGGCTGCTCTGATGCAGCCAGTCGGGGTTAAAGTGCTTCAGTGCCGGCAGTGGCAGACGAGTCAGAAACTGGGTGGCCACCAGCAGCAGGGTCAGTTCGTGCTTCATGAGCTGGCTCCGCTGATGCCGGCATCTTCAAAGCTGGCCATTTCGTTTATAAAAGCACAGGCAGACTGCAACAGCGGGTAAGCCAGGGCGGCACCGCTGCCTTCGCCAAGGCGCAGGTTCAGTTCGAGCAAGGGGGTGGCGTTCAGTAATTGCAGCACATAACGATGGCCGGGTTCGGCTGAGCCATGCCCGAACACGGCATAGTCGCAGGTGCCCGGTGCCAGCCTGTTGGCCACCAGTAGGGCCACACCGGCAATAAAGCCGTCCATCAGTAAAATGCGCCGCTCCGCTGCCCCCTGGATCAGAGCCCCGGCCATCATGGCAATTTCCAGCCCGCCCAGCGCAGTCAGTACGTCGAGTGGAGTTTGTGCGCTGGCATGGCGGCTCAGCACTGCCTGAAGCACCCGGGTTTTATGGTGCAGGCCGTTATTATTCAGTCCGGTACCGCGGCCGGTACATTTCGCTACCGGCAGTTTGCCTAGCCGTGCCAGCAGCAAGCTGGCGGACGAGGTATTGCCAATGCCCATTTCACCGGTCAGCAGCAGGTTACCGGGCAGAGTTTGCACCAGCTCCATGCCAGCTTGCAGGGCCTGGATACATTCGTCGCGGGTCATGGCCGGCGTATGCAGAGCATTGCGGGTGCCTTTGCGTACTTTTTTATCGATAAGCCGGGCATGGGGAGTAAAATCGGCGTTAACTCCGGCGTCCACGGCTTGCAGCGCCAGGTTGTGCTGGCGGGCAAATACATTGATGGCGGCACCGCCTTGCAAAAAGTTATGCACCATCTGAGGGGTCACAGCGGCAGGAAAGGCGGAAACGCCTTCATCGGTGAGGCCATGATCGGCGGCAAATACTGCTACCTGAGGATGATGAATGGCGGGTGTCAGGCTTTGCTGAATCAGCCCCAGCCGGATGGCCAACGACTCCAGTGTGCCGAGGGAACCGGGTGGTTTGGTTTTGTTACTGACCTTTTGCTGCAACTGTTGTTGCAGGGCAGGGTTGGCAATGAGGGGAATGGCAGGCAGAGTAAGCTGGCTGGTCACTGGCATGGCGATGAGTGCATAAAAATCAAGGACTCACATGCTATCAGACTGTATGGTAAAAACTGATTTTATTTCGGATGAGGCAGCATGGACTCGGTTTCTCAAATAGCATTGGGCGCTGCCGTAGGGGTGGCCGTGATGGGACGGACAGTCGGCATGGGCAGAGCGGCGTTGGCCGGTGCGGCATTTGGCACCTTGCCGGATCTGGATGTCATCTTTGATTATGGTGACCCCGTCAGCAATATGACCAAACACAGAGGGGCCAGCCATGCACTGTTTTATCTTACCTTGTGTGCACCTGTGTGTGGCTGGTTGCTGGGCCGGCAGGCGCACTGGCAACGCTGGACGCTGGCCATCTGGCTGATATTAATGACCCATGTGGGTATTGATTTTATGACGGTATACGGCACCCAGCTGGGGCAGCCGTTTACCTATTACCCCTTCGGGGCCGGCAGCATTTTCATTATAGATCCGCTTTATACCTTGCCATTACTGGCGGGGCTGTGGTTTGCCCTGCGCCGTAAAAGCACCAGCGCCAACCGGCTGGGGCTGGTGGTCAGCACGCTCTACCTGGGCTGGAGTCTGGTGGCACAGGGGCTGGCGGAGGAGAAAGCCCACACTCTGCTGGCACAGCAGCAGGTTGCTGCAGAGCGGGTGCTGGTAACGCCGGCACCGCTTAATACCCTGCTGTGGCGGGTGCTGGTCATGACCCCGGACGGATATTGGGAAGGACATGTGTCGTTGCTGGATACCGAGCCCACTCCCTTGGTGTTTCATACTGTGGACTCGATCCTGCTCAGGGAATGGCAAACCCAGCCATATGTGGCACGTATGATCTGGTTTACCAAAGGGTTTTTCCGGCTGAGTGAACACAATCATGAGCTGGTGGTCACCGACTTGCGCATGGGGCAGGAGCCGGGGTACGTGTTTAACTTTGCGGTGGCCCGGCGTAATACACAGGGCGAGTGGCAGGCCCTTGATGTCCCCCGTCAGTTCAGTGAAGGCCATAACAGCACCGCGCTTTCCTGGTTGTGGCGGCGGGCTCTGGGTCAGCCGGTTATGCCACCCGGCGTCTCAGCGGTAACGGTTAACGCACTGCGTTGACCCTGCTTAAACCATATGGTTTACCGCTTATCGCCTTGTATTACCCCTCATTGCGCGGGACATGTTCACTGGCAGCAAATTGTTGGTGGCACAGTGTTTGTGCACCGGGTTGCAGGTAGGGACGCAGAATGGGCTCCATGCCTTTCAGCACCTGTACCGGCAGGGCGGAGGTAAAGTGGAAGTTGTCGGCCTGCTCACCTGGCACATAGGCGGTGAGGGTGCCAAAGTGGCGGTCTCCCAGATAAAACACAAAGGTAGCAGTGCGGTTGCGGGCTTCGGACTTGATGACCTGACCATAGCGGGTCACGGTTTCTATGCGGTTGTCGCCGGTGCCGGTTTTTCCGCCCAGCACCAGTGGCGAGCCATCGGTCAGGCTGAAGCTGCCCTGCAAGCGGCGGGCGGTGCCGCCTTCAACCACCTGAGACAGGGCATAGCGCAGGGCGGTGGCGACCTCGGCTGGCATCACCCGCTGCCCACGATTAGGGTCCGGACCAAGGTGGACCTCATAGGGGGTACGATCGGCAAAACGCAGTGAGTTAATGCGCACCACCGGCACACGCACGCCATCGTTTAGAATAATGCCAATCAGTTCGGCCAGGGCGGCAGGTCTGTCACCCGAGCTGCCAATGGCGGTGGCCAGTGAGGGCACCAGCTGATCAAACGGAAAGCCCAGTTGTTGCCAGCGTTCATGGATTTCACTGAACACTTCAATTTCCAGCATGGTACGCATCCGGCTGTCCCGGGCACTACGGTGTCGGGTTTTAAACAGCCAGCCATAAACTTCCTGACGGGGCTCGGCACTGGCGGCCACTGCATCACTGAAACTGGCCTCTGGGTGCTGACGCAAATAGCCCAACAGCCACATTTCCAACGGGTGCTTACGGGCAATATAGCCCTGATCAGGCAGGCTCCATGCGCCGGGACCATGCTGGTGATACAGTTTTTCTATCCGGCTGTCGGTCAGTTTATGATCCAGGGGCAGTTGCCTGCGCATAAAGGCATTGAACTCATCCAGGCCGGCTTCGGGCTGCAAATAGCGGTGCGCGGCGGCCATCCGGCTGCGCAGAGGGCGTACACTGGCAAAAAAGGCGTCGAGCCGCTCTTCATGAGTTTTGTTCTGATATTTATTCCAGAAACGGCGCAGAAATACGGTCCCCTCTTTATCGGCAAACTGTCGTAAATAGGTGAGCCGTTGGGGGTCTTTGTCATCACTTAGTAATCGTGCCCTTTGCTCGTCCTGGTAAAGAGCGTGGCGCACCAGCTCGCGCATCAGGCGTATAAAGGGCAGGTTAATCGATTCACGCAGGGATTCAATCATGGTCGGACGCCGGCCATTGTCCTGTTTACGGAAGTTGGCAAAGGTGTGCAGGCCGCCACCGGTAAAAAAGCGTTCATGGGGGCTGGCTGAAAAGCGCCGCTCCAGTGCCGCGGCCAGCATGCTGTTCAGGTCGCGATCAGCATGATGACGCATCAGATAATCAAGGGCCCAGCGGCTGAGGGTGTCGTTGCGGTGAGGCGTAAGCTCTTTGAGGGCTGGCAGGGTTTTGTCGGCATGGAGCCGGTGTAATTCGGCCACCATTTGCAAATAGGTGGTCAGCACTCTGAGTTTGGCGGTAGAGCCCAGCTCCAGCTTGCTGCTGTCATTAATATCAAATGGCTGGCCGGTATTGTCGGTCTGTACCCTGACATTAAAGCTGTGTTCACCCCGTTCAAACAGCGTAAAACTGTAACGTACATCGGCGGTTTTTTCCGGCGAGAGCAGGCGCTTGCCATAAAGTCCGGCAGTGCGCGCCACCTCCGGATCGGCCAGCTCGTTCAGATAGCGGCTGACTTTTTGTTGCAGCTCGGCATTCAGGGTGGTTTCTGCCTGCAAATCGAGCCGGTCCAGCTCGTAGTAGCCAAGGCCCAGCAGGCCCGCCAGCCGGCCGCGGGATGCATGCAGCAGCTTGCTGCCTTCAACCCGCTGCAGCACCGGATTGTCACTAAAGTCGCGAAAGTGCAGCTGCCTGGCCAGCGCGGCATCGCGCAGGGCGGGTGTAATTAACCCGGCATCGGCCTGCAGTCGTAAATAGCTGTCGGTGATGCTTTCCAGCTCATTGCGGCCGGCGAATAAATAATATGATGGCCGGCGCTGGGCAATCATTAATGCCATGACCCGGCGCAGGGCCAGTCCCTGTTCGTCCATAGGCAAACCGGCATTCTGTGCAGGATCAAGCAGAGTGTTTACCCGCTCAAGACGGGTGTCGAACCATACCCATAAGCCATCGCCCAGACCATGCACCTCACCATGACCGGGGGCGGCTGCCAGCGGAACTGAGTTCAGGTAAGACAGGGCGACCCGCTGGCGGGCAGCCAGGGTTTCGGGGCCTTGTTGATAGGCGCGGACGCTGGCCGAGATCATCTGACGTAATTTCTCACTGGCGGAGTGAGTCAATCCCCCGGGAGAATGACGGAACTTTTCAATTTGCGTGGCCAGGGTGCTGCCGCCGGCGGAGTCATCCTGTAACGCGAGTGCCCGGCCTAGTTGCGACAGCGCCGCTTTTACAAAGCGGGGCCAGTCTACTGCCGGATTGGCCAGCGGTTGCTCGGTGTTCAGCAGCGCCCGGTTTTCAATAAACAACAGGGTATTCAGAATTTGCGGTGCAATGTCGTGGAAGTGAGCAAAATGGCGCTGCGGATAAAAATGCTCATAAACAGGTTCGGCCCGGCAGTCGCTCAGACCCAGCCCGGCCCGGTGTTTTTCGGGGTAAGGAATGAAAAAGCCGCGCTGGCTGTAGCTGAGCAGGGCGTTTGAGAACTGGGTTTGTTGCTCCACCACAAAGTGCTGCTGTTCCAGCCTGGCCAGCAGTGCCGGCAGCCGGGTGTAGCCCAAGCGCTGGTCAAAGGGGCCGTCTTGCGGAAATTGCACTGTCTGGCTCGGTCCCGGTTCCAGCTGATAGGTCAGTGTGGCAGCGTAGCGGGAGAGTTCCCGGCTTTGCAGGCGGGATGTGCGCAATTCATCAAGCACGGCCAGTGTTAAGGCACCCAGCAGCATGAATAAAAAAAGCCACAACATCCAGCGCCAGCGTCGCCTGGCGGTATGCTGTACCTCGGGCTGCTGATCCGTCAGACGGCCCGGAGAATGTTCCGAGTGCGGTATCACATCCATAATCTGCCTCTGCGCCCCGTTTCAGGGGTTCTTATGTAAACAGTTTAGCTGCACCGCCATGGTTTTGTGTTTGCGCCGTTATTATTCAGGCCAAGTTTTATTACCATCATAAGTCTTGGGGTTTTCAAATGGTTTCAATCGGTTAGCATAGTAGCCTGGAAAAAGAGGCTGAAACGTCAGAAAAAGGAATGGTGTGTCTCGATTTGTAATGCTGATGGTTATTTCCATTTTGCCTGTTTTTTATACCCAGGCGGGCACGGCTGTGTTTGGCGGTGGCAGTTTCTGGGTGATGGAGTCCCTGTTTGCCGGCCGGCCCGGCATTGAACGTGTCGAGCCGGGCTGGATGCAGGGGGAGACCCGGCAACCACGGCGCCAGGTAGTGCGGGTGCACTATGACCATAAGGTGCTGACCTATGGCGATTTGCTGACCCTTTACTGGCAGGCAGTGGATACAAAAGACAGCACGGGCCAGTTTTGTGATCGCGGTCAGGAATACAGCCCGGCACTGTTTGTACAGGGTTCACTGCAGTTAAAGTGGGCCAGACAAAGCCGCTCACGACTCTGGCTGGAACAGAGCCAGTCGCTGGCGGTGCGTATTTTACCGGTGAGCCGGTTTGTGCCGGCTGAGGCACGTCACCGTCAGTTTTATCAGCAGCATCCCTTGCTGTTTTTTGCTTACCGAAAGGTATGTGGTTATCCGGACGGAGCCGGGCTTAGCATGCAACCACTGTTAGCCGGCCGGTAGTGAGCCAGTCGAGAATACAGGCAGTAATCATGTGAGGCTGGTTCAGGTCAAGCAATGGCACGGGGGCCGGTAAGGCAGGATCGTCGGTGGCAACGGCCAGGATATGCCGGTCGTGCTGGCATAACAGCGGCTTTTGATGGGCGGGGCGGTGAATTTCCAGCTTGCTCACCGGTTCATCACGAAAGCCTTCTACCAGCACCAGATCGAGCACGGAAGTATCAAGCATGGCCAGTGATGCCGTCAGGGTTGGCTCCTGCGGCCGGGGGGACTCAAGCGTTAAAATGCTGCGTTCAGGGCCGGCCAGTAAGGTCTGCGAGGCACCAGCATGGCGCAGCTCATAGCTGTCTTTGCCCGGCGTGTCCTGCTCTACGTTGTGGTGCGTATGCTTAATCACTGCCAGACGAAGGCCCTCGGCACGCAACTGAGGAAGCAGCGCTCTGAGCAGGGTTGTTTTGCCGCTGCCGCTGAAACCGGCCATCCCCAGCAGATGGCAGGGTGTTGAAACAGAAGACATAGATTGGCTCCGGCCATGATAAAAGAATGCGCAAGTGTGCCATGTTTGGGGCAGTTCGCCGATGCACAGGATAAATAATTAATGAAAAAAGCGGGTGGCGCTATGAAACGAGCAAGTTGGGGGCTGGCGGCGCTGATGTTGCTTGTCCTGCCGGCGCAGGCCGATGAGGTGGACTTGCGCCTGCGTGGTCTTGAAGGTGAGCTGAAAGACAATACGCAGATCTACCTTGATCAGTTGCCGGACATCGAAGTGGAGCAGTTGTCCCGTTTTCGCAAGCAGATTATGGGTGCGGTTACCGACAGTTTGCAGGCGCTGGGCTATTACAATCCGGAAATAGAGCTGGAGCAAAGCGAAGAAAGCCCAAAAGACGTGACCGTACAGGTCAGGGCCGGCGAGCCGGTGCGCATCCGCTCATTAAATGTATTGCTTCACGGGGATGCCGAAACCGATCCGGCCTTTGCCGAATTGCGGCAGAACTTTGCCATCAAGGAAGGCGACATACTGCATCACAATACCTATGAGCAGGCCAAGGGCAGCTTGCTCAGTCTGGCCCTGCGCCGGGGGTATTTCGATGCCGCTTATCGTGCCAGCCAGGTAAAAGTCATGCCTTGGGACAAGGCCGCCGAGGTGGTGCTCGATTTTGATTCCGGAGCGCGTTATCGCTTTGGTGAACTGGAGGTCGATTCCGACAGACCGGCCGATCGGCTGATTGAGCCGCTGATCACATTACATGCCGGCGAGCCTTATCATGCCAATAAACTGGCAGAACTGAGCCGTTCGCTGTCGTCTACCCGCTATTTCAAACAAGTAGAAGTGTTGCCCAGGGTAGCCGACGCCGATGAGCAGAACCAGGTGCCCTTATCGGTATTGCTGCAGGCCAGAGCCGATAATGAAGTGGAGCTGGGCCTGGGCGTGTCTACCGATGAAGGGCCCCGGGCGTCGGTGACCTGGGAAAAACCCTGGATTAACAGCCTGGGCCACAGCCTAAGCACCAGTCTGAAAGTGTCGGCACCATCCCAGGATGTCACCTTGGTATATAAAATTCCTCGCGGCCATCCACTGGAAGAGTATTACACCATTCAGGGGGGCTATCAGCGGCTGGATCAGAACGACACTGAAAGTGACCGGCTGGTAGCAGGGGTGCATCGCTGGAATATTGATGACAACGACTGGACCCGCGATGTGTTTCTGCGTACCGAGTATGAGTCATATACCCAGGGCAAGCAGGAAGACTCCAGCTTTTTGCTGATCCCCGGCGCTACCGTCAGCCGTACCCGTCTTCGCGGCGGCATAGATCCTTACTGGGGTGACAGTCAGAGCCTGACCCTGGAGTTTTCCGAGCCGTGGTGGGGGTCCGATACCCGCTTTGTACGTTTCTGGGGGCGCAGCAAATGGTTGCGGACCCTGGCGGAAGATCACCGCTTGCTGGCCCGGGCCGAGCAAGGAGCAGTGTGGGTGGACAGTGTTAACGATCTGCCACCGTCATTACGGTTCTTTACCGGTGGCGATACCACGGTGCGTGGGTACAGCTACGAGTCGATTACACCGCTGGATGAGAACGGTGACCGGCTGGGGGCCAAATACAGTACGGCGCTGAGTCTGGAATATGACTATCGTTTTGCCCCCAAATGGCGGGTGGCTACCTTTGTTGATGCCGGTACCGCCACCAACGATTATCAGGATGACTGGAAAATAGGCACGGGACTTGGGTTACGCTGGCTGACCCCGGTAGGCCCGGTGCGCCTGGATGTGGCGTTTGCGGTGAGTGAAGAAGACACTCCCTGGCGTCTGCACTTTACACTTGGACCGGAATTATGATGCGACTGAAACGCCTGCTGCTGGGGCTGTTGGTTACGGTTTGCCTGCTGTTGATGCTGGTGGCCAGTTTATTGTTTACGCACACCGGTAACCAGTGGCTGTGGGGCATGGCCAAAAAGCAGCTTGCAGGGCTGGAAGGCACCATGGTATCGGGCCAGCTGCTGAGTGGCTGGACATTTTCCGAGCTGGCTTATGAGCAGGACTCGCTGGCGTTTCGTGCCAGTCAGGTCACACTTGACTGGCAACTGGGCAAAATGGTGGATGGCCGTTTCTGGCTGCGTCGGCTGGACGCCGCCGATATTGAAGTAGAGGTGCGGGACGTGGCTGAGAGTGATCCGGCTGCCGACAGCGAACCGCTGACCAGCCTGAGCCCGCCGTTTACTATCGATCTGGATGAAATAAACGCTGACCGGGTCAATATTGTGTTGCCCGGTCAGCGCATTGGCTGGCAAAGCCTGAAGGTGGCAGCCCACTGGAACGACGATGGCATGGTGATTACCGGACCGCAAATGAGCGGCCTGCGTATTGAAATGACCCCGGTGACGGGTGCCGATGACACCCCGCCGGCACCGGCCGCCGAAAAGCAGGCCATTGTACTGCCGGAAATCGTGCTGCCATTTCCGGTTAAGATTGAGCAGCTGGCGCTGACCGACAGTACCCTGGTGCAGAGCGGTCAGACACAGGACATTCATCGGCTGGCCGTTGAGCTGGAAGGTGAAGGCAGTGTGGTGCGGATAGCGCAGCTGGAGCTGGCTCATCCTTTTGCCGATGCCAGCCTGAGCGCAGAAGTTACCTTAAACGGGGACTATCCGCTGGCTGCGACCCTGAATGCCACCCTGCACGAACCTCTGCTCGACGGCCAGCTTAATGGCCAGCAGGTAGTGCTTTCGTTACGGGACAGCCTGGCCAGGCTGGCCGCTGAGCTGACCCTGAGTGGGCCGGTCACCGCCGAGGCCACCGTGCAGGCTGAGCCATTGAAACCGGAATTGCCCCTGAGCGTGAATTTAAGCTGGAAGCAGCTGGGCTGGCCCCTGACAGTGCCGGAGTGGAAGTTAACGGAAGGTAACCTGGCACTGACCGGCGCGCTGGAGGATTACCGGATGACATTCAGCTCAACCGCCAGTGGGCCGGGAGTACTGCCACTGGGGCTGGATCTGAATGTCAGTGGTAACCTGGAGCAGGCTCGTATTGAACCACTGACGGTGACCCTGCCTCAGGGGGAAACCCGTCTGACCGGTGAGATCGGCTGGAGCAATGGGGTACGCTGGCAGGGTGAACTGGCGCTGAATGAGCTGGATCCGTCGGCCTTTGCGGAAGGCTTTGAAGGCCGGCTTAACGGTGCCATTGCCAGCCGGTTTGAGCTCAGCGGTGAGCAGTGGCAGCTGACCGCCACTCCCGATATCACCGGTGTTCTACGCAATCATCCTCTGTCGCTGACCGGTGCACTGAACCTGAATCAGGATCTGGAAGGTGATATCAACAACCTGGTGCTGGCCAATGGTGATAACCGGTTAACGGCCAATGGCCGTATTGATCAGAACTGGGCATTGGATGGCAGTCTGACGGCTCCCAAGCTGGCGGTGTATGCGCCCGGGTTGTTTGGTGATCTTAAAGGAAACTTCAAGGTCAGCGGCGCGCGCACGGCACCGCAGGTACAGGCCAGTTTCAACAGTGAACTGGCCGGTTTTAATGAAACCAAAGCCAGCAGACTGGCGCTGAAGGCTAATATGGTGCTGGGAGAGGCACCAGCCGGGGATCTGAGCCTGACGGTGAATAAACTGAATGCCGGCACCATGCAGTTGTCCGATATGGCCCTGAACGCCGGTGGTAACCAGCAGTCTCACCGGCTGACCCTGACCGCTGATGGCGAACCGCTGGCGCTTGAGCTGGCGCTGGCTGGTGGCCTGAACGACAGTGGCTGGCGTGGCCAGCTGCAGCAGGCTGAGCTGAACACGCCACTGGATAGCTGGGCGGCTTCCGGCCCGGTGGCACTGGCCTGGCGTCAGGCCGAAGGTCAGTTTTCCGCGGCTGCGCATTGCTGGCGCTCACTGGATGCGTCTGTGTGTATCAATGAAGTCCTGGCCGGCAGTAAAGGCGGGCAGGCCGGGCTGTCCATTCAGGACTTTGATCTGGCGCGTCTTGAGCCGTTTTTCCCGGATGACTTTGCCTGGGAAGCCATGCTGGAAGGTCGGGTAAACGCCAGCTGGAAAACAGGTGAAGCGCCAAGGGTGAATGCGGACATCGGCACCACGGCGGGCACTTTTGTCAGCGGTGACACTCGTCTTGGCTACGAACGGCTGCAGTTGCAGAGTGAGGTGGTGAATAACCGGCTGATCAGTGAAATTGACTTTGACTCTGAGCCGTTGGGCCGGCTGCGTCTGGATGCCCGGGTCAGTGCGCTGGACGGTGCCCGCAACCTTGAGGGGAATCTGCGTATCAGTGAACTGCAGCTGAACTGGCTGGTACCCTTGTTGCCGGAAGTGGCTCGGCTGGAAGGCGCACTGGCCGGTGATGTGCGTCTGGCAGGCACCCTTGATCAGCCGCTGATGTATGGTGATATTGCTCTGACCGGGGGCGAGGTGGACACCTATGCCGACATGGTAAAAGTGAGGGATCTCACTACCCGGCTGTCGGTGCAGGGGAGCCGGGCGGCTCTTGACGGCAGCTTGCTGGTCGGCAAGGGGCCACTGAATATCGGCGGCGAGCTGGACTGGAGCGCCATGCCGGTCAGCGGGGAGATTCGTCTGAAAGGGGATGGACTGGAAGCGGGTTATCCGGGGATGGGACGGGTGCGAGTCAGCCCGGATCTGCAGATTACCCTGGGGGAGCAGGCAAAGGTACGGGGTGACATTTTCATTCCCTGGGCGCGCATCAAGGTGAAAGAGCTGCCTGCCAGTGCCGTGTCCAAATCATCGGATGTGGTGATTGTGCAGCCGTCGGGCACCATTCCTGAAACCGGTCCCTCCCTGCCGCTGGATATTCGTTTGCGGGTGCGGTTGGGTGACAATGTGCGCTTGCAGGCCTTTGGCCTTAATACCCTGCTGGCAGGCCAGTTGCGGGTCGTGCAGCCTCCCGGGCGGATTATGCGGGCCAACGGTGAAATTCGTCTGGAGGAGGGGAAATTCCAGTCCTATGGTCAGAGCCTGCTGATCCGCGACGGCAGTATTTTGTTCAGCGGCCCGCTGGATCAACCTAACCTGCGGGTGGAAGCGATCCGTAATCCGTCCAGTATGTCGGACAGCAGTGTGGTGGTGGGGGTACGGGTAACCGGCAATGCCTCGCAGCCCGAGCTGGAGGTATTCTCGGAGCCGGGTATGCCTCAGGCCGAACAGCTGTCCTGGCTGCTACGCGGACGCGGACTGGAAGGAGGCGACGGCAGTGACGGCAATGCGCTGGTGCAGTCCATGTTGCTGGGAGCCGGAGTAGGGCAAGTAGGTGGCCTGGTCAGTGGTGTTGGCGAGGCGTTGGGATTGCAGGATGTAGCGCTGGATACCAGCGGCTCGGGAGAAAGCACCGCGGTAAACATCAGTGCTTATGTTCTGCCAGGCCTGCAAATTGGCTACGGTGTGGGGGTCTTTTCCTCTATTGGTGAGCTGCGCCTGCGCTACGAGCTGCTGCCACGGCTGTATCTGCAGGCTACCAGTGGCTTGAGCCAGGCGATTGATCTGTTCTATAAGTTCGAGTTCTGAGCGACGAGTGGAGTTCATGATGGGCCGGAGACACTCCGGCCCATTTGTTTTTGCGCCGGTTTTTGCCCGTCAGTCACCGTCAGCATCATGCTTTTTCAGGTGCGCTTGGGTAAAGTAGGGAATCTGTTATCGCTAACCGGTTCGCGAGTGTCTGCCCTTTGATGAAGTATGTGCAACTGCTTAAGCAAGAGCGTCTGGCCAAGACCATGCTGGTGTGCATGGCGGTATTTACGCTGGTTGGTATGCATCTGTATTTACCTCATCTGTTTGGCACCGGGCTACAGCTGCCGTTTAATATTGCCGGTTGGTTTTTTGTTGGCCTGATGACCACGCTGGGGCTGTGGAACTGGCACCGGAGACGCCTGCTCACCAGCCGCTTCTGGCTTGGGCTGACGGCCTCCAGCCTGTTGCTGTGGCTGCCATTTTTTTACTGGCACAATAATTCGGTGGCGGGCCAGGCGTTGCCACGCATGCTCGGACTGACCGGCGGATTACTGTTCTTTCTGGCTTTGCAGCAGTGCCGTTTCAGTGAGCGGGGACGTCGCTGGCTGCTCTACTGTCTGCTGCTGGCCATCAGCATGGAAATGCTGCTGGGGCTGGTGCAATTCTTTGTGCTGGAGCCGGGCAATGTCTTTGGTTACAACACCGATGTCCGCTCTCCCTACGGTATTTTCCAGCACCGCAATGTGATGGCCAGCTTTGTGGCGACGGGCATGATACTGGCGGTGTATTTATGGCTGAATGAGGCCAAGTATCCGCGTCGTCCGTTCTTGCTGAAGTCGTGCTGGTTTGCCGTGGTATTAGGAGCCGGTGCCATGCTGGTGGTGTTGCTGCAGTCCCGGGCCGGGCAGCTGGGGTTGTTGCTGGGGCTGTTGTTGCTGTTACCGCTGATCTGGCAAACCCTGTTGCGCAGCCGCTCCAAACGACTGCTGGCCAGTCTGTTGCTGATACCCCTTGGGATCGGCGTGGGCGTATTCGGACTCGATATATTCGACATGAGCAAGCGCAGCCTGAATATTTATACTCAGGTGGATGGTCGGTTTGATATTTATGCCCATGGTTTACGTATGTGGCTGGAGCAGCCGCTGGCGGGGTATGGCTATGGCAGTTTTGAGTCAGCTTTTTACCGGACTTATGCCGACTGGCGTGAGCTGACCCCTGATGCCCTGCCGCTGTTTACCGAGATGGGGCATCCTCATAATGAGTTTTTGTTATGGGCAATTGAGGGGGGAGCCGCCCCCTTACTGGGGTTAATTATCATGATCTGGCTGGCCATGCGTTTGTTAAGCCAGGCTCCCTTTGCCCAAGCGCTGGCCTGGACGGGCATTCTGATGCCGGTGTTTGTACACAGCCAGACCGAGTTTCCCATGTATCACTCGCTGCCGCACTGGTTTATGGTGCTGGTACTCCTTTATGTCATTGATGCCGGGCACGGCCGGCGAGTGATGTTGCCGGCACCACCATCCTGGAGCCGCTGGCCGGTGAGAGCCTGGGGGCTGGGTGTTATGCTGTTTATGGCAACCGGCTTGGTTGCCAGCCAGCAGATTACCGCTTATGCCCAGTCGCCGGAACGGGAGACATCGTCACTCCGGCATGTGCTTAATCCTCTTATCTGGCACGACAGGACGGCGTTTTATCGTCACCATGCCGAGCTGGAAAAGGCGCTGCAGAGCCGTGATCGGGAAGCACTATTGGATTATGCCGGCTGGGCCAGACGTTTTCTGCTGCATACGCCCAGATCGGGCATTTATTACAATGCTTACCTGGCGTTAATGCGGGCAGATGAGCAGGAGAGGGCAGCTCTGGTGCTGACTGAAGCGAGGCGGATCTATCCCAACGTGTTGTTGTTGCGTAAGGCCAGCATCAGCCGGGCACTTACGCATCTTGAACAAATTAACCAGAGTATGAGCAGCAGTGAACTGAACAAGTTCATACCGCTGTATGACAATTTACGGCCTGCTATTGGCGGCGCTTATTAAGGTTCAGCCTTGTGCTGGCATCAGTTCAAAGCCAGCGAACGCATCATGGCTTTGCAGCGAGGTGATGGTAATGTCCTGTTGTGACCAGTCTACCTGCTTGCCGGTGGCGGCGTAGAGGATGTTATTAATGTTGTCGGGGGTCAGCTCGGGTTGATGTTCGGCCCGTCCACCTGGCAGATAAATGGTACCGTTGGTAAAATCCACGGCAAAGGCGATGACCCCGGGTACCAGGAAGAATAACAGCCCCACGCCGTTGGCGATGGCAACCACAGGATCGATGCGGCCACTGTGCTGTCCTTTGCGCTCCGGATAGAACACGGTGCCACAGGCGGCCAGTTGTGTGGTGATGATGCCGGCCAGTGCCAGCGCCAGGGTTTTGCGTCTGAATGTTGTCATGGACGTTGCTCCGTCAGTGAGACCAATACACAGAAGTGTATAGAATAACGGAGCAGACTGAATCTTAATGGTGATGGTAACGGACAGAGACTGGCGAATAGAAATGCCGAAAAACAAAAAGCCCACCATAAGGTGGGCTTTTTGAGGATGATTTGGTCGGCGTGAGAGGATTTGAACCTCCGACCCCTGACACCCCATGACAGTGCGCTACCAGGCTGCGCTACACGCCGAGAAGGTCATTCGTGATGACGGGGCGCATAATAGATAAAGGCGGGCGGTGCTGTCAATATGGATTATGGATAAGTTATTTCAAGTGCTGCTAATTTGTTCGTTTTGGCCCGTTCTGTACGTTATGCATCAAGGGGTTACCCATTCACTTGTGGGCATGGCAGGCTATAATGTCTGGTCTGCCCACCTTTTGGCAGGCCATTTATTGAAGGAGACAGGCAATGGCAGAAGAGACGATTTTCAGCAAAATTATCCGTAAGGAAATTCCCGCCGATATTCTGTATCAGGATGAGCTGGTCACTGCATTCCGGGATATTTCTCCCAAGGCTCCCACTCATATTCTGATCATTCCCAATGTGCTGATCCCGACGGTGAATGAGGTAGAAGCCGAGCATGAGCTGGCTCTGGGCCGGTTATTTACCGTTGCCCGCAAGCTGGCTGCCGACGCCGGTATTGCCGAAGACGGCTATCGTCTGCTGGTAAACTGTAATCGTCATGGTGGTCAGGAGGTATACCATATTCACATGCATTTGCTGGGTGGCCGGCCACTGGGCCCCATGCTGGCGCAATAAGGAGCAGAAATGACCGCTTTTCGCATTGCTACCCTGGCGACTGCGGTGCTGGCACTGAGTGCCTGTACCCTGCCAAACCCGTATTCTTCCCAGCCAGCTCCGGTCAGGCCAGCGACGCCTCAACCTCCGCCTGTGCAGCCGTCAACACCGACGCCACCGCCGGTCATCGATTTACCTGAGCCGCCGCCGGCTCCGATGCCGGAAGTCAGCAATGCGACCATGCAGCGGCTGGCCGACAATCTGGCGGCACGGCTTAAGTCCAGCCCCGCCATAAGTGAAGTGAACGGCCCTGTGCTGCTGGATGATATCCGTAACCAGGCCGGCAGTCCGGTAGATACCCGGGGCCTGACCGAACGGCTGCAGGCACAGCTGAGTGACTCGGTGAACTTTGTGTCTGGTCCTCAGGTCAACAGCCTGCGGCAACAGCTGGCGTTTCAGCACGGACGGGCCGACATTGCCTCGCTGGTACGGCTGGGCAAGCAAAGTGGTGCCGCCTATCTGTTGTCCGGTAACCTGAACCGTGCCGGCAGTGGTTTTAAATTGCAGGCTCAGCTGATGGAGCTGGCCAGCGGTGAAGTGCTGTGGTCCGATAGCGTAAGTGGACGCTGAGCAGTTGCTGACCAGCCTGCCGCCGGTATGGCACGGCAGGCTGGTTGCACTGAAGGGTGGCCAGACCAATCATTGTTTCCGGCTGGAGACCGGGCAGGGTTGTTACTGGTTGCGGCTGGGCTGTCAGACACCTGCCCGCCTGGGCATTAACCGCCATCACGAGCTTATTATTCATCAGGCCGCCTCCCGCGCCGGGCTGGCGCCGCTTATCCGTTATTCCGATACCCGCACCGGCCTGCTGATCCTTGACTGGCTGAGTGAGCCTGACTGGCGGCAAACGCCGGGCTCGCTGACGGCACTGATGAACAGGGTGGCCCGCCTGCACCGGCTTGAGGTACGAGGCCCGGGGCGGCTGAACCTCCATCATCGGGCGCAGCACTATCTTGAGCAGCTGACTCACCAGCCGGCCTGGCTCACGGCGACCCTTGCCCAGTTCAGCCAGCCGGAACTGAACCCTGATTTTACCCCTGTGCTGTGTCATTGCGACTTAACTGCCGGCAACCTGATGGGGCCTCGCCCCTGGTTACTGGACTGGGAATATGCCTGTCTGGCCGATGCGGCCTTTGAGCTGGCGGTTATCGCCGATGACAGAGCGCTGGACGATAACGGCTGTGCCGCCTTGCTGGCTGCTTATAATGCCGCCGGTGGTCAGGTCAGCCTTGCCCGTCTGCGGGCCCGCTTGCCCTGGGTGCAGTTACTGACCCTGCTGTGGGCCATGGTGCAATATCAGCATACGCAAAAGGCATCATACCAGGTGTGGCTGGAGTCGGCGCGGGCGAAGCTGACGAACAGACTTGGGTAGCATTTGCACTGCCACTCAGAGCGGGATGACGGATCAGGGGCATTCCCACCAAGGTGGGAATGCAGCACAGGGCGCAAGATACGAACGGCAACGCCTGATCCGCAGAAGTGCATGGACCCCGTTCCCGCGCGGAATGATGGTGCGGTGGTCATTCCCACGAAGGTGGGAATCCAGCACAAGGTGCAAGATTCGAACGGCAACGGCTGATCTGCAGAAGAATATGAACCCGCCCCCGCGCGAGATGATAGTGCGGTGGTCATTCCCACGAAGGTGGGAATCCAGCACAAGGTGCAAGATTCGAATGGTAACGGCTGATCTGCAGAAGAATATGAACCCGCCCCCGCGCGAGATGATAGTGCGGTGGTCATTCCCACGAAGGTGGGAATCCAGTACAGGGCGCAAGATACGAACGGCAACGCCTGATCCGCAGAAGTGCATGGACCCGCCCCTGCTGGGGATGACGTTCCTTCACGGGGTGACGTTTTTTGGCGGCAATATCGTATTCTGACAATGATAAATACATTCAACACGGCCGCAATGCGGCTCCGGAGCAAACATGGGACCTTTTCTTCTTGATGTAAACGGCTGTGAGCTGGATGCCGAAGAGCGAGAGCTGCTGGCACACCCCACGGTGGGCGGGGTGATTTTTTTCGCCAGAAATTATCATGATCGCCGCCAGCTCAGTGCCCTGGTCAAGGCCATCAGGGCCGTCAAACCCGGCTTGCTGCTCACGGTGGATCACGAGGGCGGCCGGGTACAACGTTTTCGTGATGGCTTTTTTCCGTTGCCGGCACCGGGCCGGCTGGCCGGACTCGCTCATCCCGAGCGGCAGCAGTTGCTGGCCGACGCCGGCTGGGTGATGGCAGCCGAGCTGCTGGCGCATGACATTGATCTCAGCTTTGCCCCCGTACTGGATCTGGAGCGGGGCAGTGAAGTGATTGGTGATCGTAGCTTTGGTTCCGATCCCGAGCCGGTGATCGCGAACGCCGGGGCTTATATCAGCGGCATGAAAGAAGCAGGTATGGCGGCGGTGGCCAAGCATTTTCCCGGCCATGGCAGCGTACGTGCCGATTCGCATAAAGAAAGCCCGGTTGATGAGCGGCCACTGGCAGACATTGAACAGGCTGATATGGTGCCTTTTAAAGCCCTGATTGCGCAGGGGATCATCCAGGGAGTGATGCCGGCGCATGTGATTTACAGCCAGGCAGACGAACGTCCGGCGGGTTTTTCCGAGTTCTGGTTAAAACACGTGCTGCGCCGGCAGCTGGGATTTAATGGCATTATTTTCAGTGACGATCTCACCATGGAAGGGGCTGCAGTGGCCGGCGGCTACGCCGAGCGTGCCGCACAGGCCCTGGCAGCCGGTTGTGATCTGCTGCTGGCCTGCAACAACAGGGCCGGGGCGGTCAGCATTATCGACAGCCTGCCGCATGATCTGCAGCGCGATCTGTCCGTATTGCGTAAAAAGGATAATGCCGGCCCCGATCATCTTTACCACAGCCGGCGCTGGCGTGACGCCGCAGATCGCCTTCAGCGCACTAGCCTGTAGTTATTTTTATGTAAAAATAAAGTTGTGGATTCGCTTACAACTTTTACAATGGTGACGCCTCAGTTGAGGCGTCACTACAAGAGTCTTCCGCTATGGACAGGCCATAGCCGCAGACTTTTATTTTTACGAGGTTAAGGAATGACACGCATCATTGTAGTTGGTGGAGGTGCCGGCGGACTTGAGCTGGTGACCAAACTGGGCCGGCAGCTGGGTCGCAAAGGCAAGGCGGAGGTGATCCTGGTAGACCGCAACCGGACTCATCTGTGGAAACCTTTGCTGCATGAAGTGGCCACCGGTGCCATGGATACCGGTATCGACGGACTCAGTTATCGCTCTCAGGCCCATAACCATGGTTTCAGCTTTCACCTTGGCACCCTTACCGATATTGATCGGGAGCAGAAACTGATCAGGCTTGCCCCGCTGGCCGATGACAACGGCAAGCCGGTGGTGGGTGAGCGCACCCTGAATTACGATATTCTGGTGATGGCACTGGGCTCAGTATCCAACGACTTCGGTACTCAGGGTGTGAGTGAACACTGCATTTTCCTGGACAGTCCGCAGCAGGCCGAACGCTTTCACGATGAGCTGATGAACCGTTTTCTGCAATATGCCGAGAGCGACACCGTGGATGAAAAAGTGGATATCGCCATTGTGGGCGGTGGTGCTACCGGGGTGGAGCTGTCTGCCGAGTTGTTCAATGCGGTGGAGCACCTGAATGCCTATGGTTTCAAAAAACTGAACCGCAACTGCCTGCGGTTGACCCTGGTCGAAGCCGGGCCGCGTATTTTGCCGGCGCTGCCGGAGCGGATTTCTGCCATGGCGCACAAAGAGCTGCGTGCACTCGGGGTAGATGTCCGGGTGGGCACCATGGTGGTGGAAGCCACCGACAAGGGCCTTAAAACAAAAAGTGATGAACTGATCCCGGCGGATCTGATGGTGTGGGCGGCAGGCATTAAAGCGCCTGACTTTATGAAAGACATTGCCGGGCTGGAGACGAACCGTATTAACCAGCTGGTGGTAAAAGACACCCTGCAGACTAGCCGGGATGACAGTATATTCGTGATTGGTGATTGTGCCTTCTGTCTGCAGGCTGACGGCAAGCCGGTGCCGCCCCGGGCGCAGTCGGCTCACCAGATGGCAAGCCTGGCTTTTGACAACATCATCGCCAGCCTCAATGGCAAGCCCCTTAAACCCTATGTTTATAAAGATCATGGCTCACTGGTGAACCTGAGTCGCTACAGCACGGTGGGTTCACTGATGGGCAATCTGATGCGTGGCTCCATGATGGTGGAAGGGCGCATTGCCCGTACCGTGTATGTGTCGCTTTACCGCATGCACCAGGTGGCGCTGCACGGTTACACTCGTACCGGCCTGATGATGCTGGTGGGCCGCATCAACCGCTTTCTGCGACCGCGACTGAAGCTACACTGATGGCATAACAATGTAGCGCTGCGTCGCTGATGATCCGATGGCCGGCATTGCCGGCCATTTTTTTGCTTAAATATTCTGGTTGTAACCATTTATATTCGGGATTTGTGCTGAGTGTTTAATGTTCGGTAGAGTTTAATTTTAACAAAAAATTAATATTTGCTATTAAGTTTTTTACTTCTCCTTGTATAGTCGGGTTTCATCTCATAACAAGGAGTATCTTGATGAAAACGACCCCTACCTTGCTGGCCCTGTCGCTGGCTGCCTGCCTCAGCCAGACCGCCACCGCTGCCCCCGAACTGCCGGTGACCGGCCTGAACACCAGTCATGCCATTCAGCAAACTACCAATGCCTGGGTTGAAGTGGATCAGGCTGCTTTTGAACACAACGTGCGTACCCTGCAGGCCCTGCTCGACGGCCAGTCACAGATCTGTGCCATCATGAAGGCCGATGCCTATGGTCACGGTATTGCCAACCTGATGCCTTCGGTCATGGCCGCCGGCATTCCCTGTGTGGGCATTACCAGCAACGAGGAAGCCCGGGTAGTACGCGAAAGTGGCTATGAGGGTCGTATTCTGCGGGTGCGCAGCGCCACGCCGGCGGAAGTACGTGATGGCCTGCAATATGATATGGAAGAGCTCTTTGGCGATGTGACGGCGGCACGGGAAGCGGCCGCGCTGGCGCGGGCCGAGGGCAAGATCCTGCGCTATCACCTGGGGCTGAATGCCGGCGGCATGAGCCGTAACGGTCTGGAGCTGGCGAGTGAGGCCGGCAAGCAGGAAGCGCTCGACCTGCTGGCGGAGCCAGATCTGGAACTGGTGGGCATCATGACTCATTTCCAGTTTGAGGACGCTGACTTCGTGCGTGCCGGCCTGGCCAAATTCAACGAGCAGTCGGCCTGGCTGATTGAGCATGGCAAGCTGGATCGCAGCAAGCTGACCCTGCATACCGCCAATTCGTTCACCACCCTGGAAGTGCCGGAAGCCCGGCTGGACATGGTGCGTCCGGGCGGCATCATCTATGGCGATACCCTGCCCAGTTACACCGAATATAAAAAGGTGATGTCGTTCAAGACCCGGGTGGCCTCGGTAAACGATTACCCGGCGGGCAGCAAAGTGGGCTATGACGGTACCTTTACCCTGGAGCGTGATTCCCTGCTGGCCAACCTGCCCATGGGCTATTCCGACGGCTATCGCAGGGTGTTTACCAACAACGCCCATGTGGTGGTAAACGGCCACCGGGCACCGGTAGTGGGTAAGGTGTCGATGAACACCACCATGATCGACGTTACCGACATTCCCGGTGTAAAACCCGGTGATGAAGTGGTGCTGTTTGGCAAACAGGGAGAGGCGGAAGTGACCCAGTCCGAGCTGGAAGACGCCAACGGTGCCCTGCTGGCGGATCTCTATACCGTGTGGGGCAACTCCAACCCCAAGGTCCTCAAGCGCACCAACTAAGTAATGTTGCATGGCCGATGTGGCTCTATCGTCATTCCCGTGCAGACGGGAATCCAGGGCTGGTTACATAGAATGTGCAAACTACAGAGAGCTTGCAAAGACACTGGCTCCGCCTTTGCGGGGGCGACGGTAAAGGCAAGCCAGCCTCATAACATTAGTTACAGTATATGATTTAAGCGGGAAGGGCGACCTTCCCGCTTTTTTGTTTGTCCAGCGGCAGGTCTGAAGGAAGCTATAGGAGGTCAGATGTAGTGGTCAACTAAGTCTTGGCCCAGGAAGCGCGTCAGTGATGAAGGTTATTTCCCCAATACTGCGAGTATATCGGGGAAATAGGTGTAGGGTTATGCCAGTAAACGCAGGCACTGTCCGGTGTGGTAGAGTGTAAATCCGCTTTCGTATCCGGCTGCCCATAGCGACTTGGCCTTGATGGGGGAGTGAGAGCGTATTGGCATGGGCAGCAAGGCATCGTCACCACAAGTGAGGTACCTGGCAAAGCCTTTGCCTACTACTGTACCCGTGGTAACTCCCCGACCGTTATAGCCCGTTACCGCCACAATTCCCGGGGCAGGCTCGAATAAGCGGCAGGTATTATCCGGTGTAAAAGCGATGCGCCCTGTCCAAGTGTACTGCCAGTCTATTTTACCCAACTGCGGGAAATAGTATTGCTGCACACGATTGGCCCAGCAGCGAATATAAGACAAGGGCTTGCCTTCTCCTTTACCCAGACTACCCAGCAACAAGCGGCCATGAGCGTCACGACGTATGCTACTTAGAACAGTACGGGTATCCCAGGCACCTTGTTTTCCGGGCAAGATATCACCTGCCACCTTATCGGGCAGGGGAGGTGATGCCACCTGAAAATAATGGCCGGCGAAGAAATGCCGGCGTACCTGATTCCAGTCACTATCGGTATAAGCATTGGTCGCTAGCACGACTCGTGAGGCTTTTACACTTCCTTTGGGTGTCATGACCTGCCAGTCATCGCCTTGGCGGATGACGCCGGTGGCGGGAGTCTGTGTATGCATTTTTACGCCAAGGCCATGAGCGGCTCTGGCCAGACCGCGCGTATAGGAGGTGGGGTTGATGGTTCCGGCACGGCGATCGAGCAGGGCTTTTTTTATACGTTGTGTGCCTACATGCTGATGACACAGATCGTCTTCCAGCAGTTCTACCGGCGCGCCTCGGCGTTGAAACTGTTCGACACGCCTTGCCAGCTCTTTTTCACCCTGGCGGTTATGCGCTAAATGCAAGGTGCCGGTGCGGGTGGCGTTACAGTCAATGTCATAACGCTCAATCAGCGAAAATACCTCTGCGGGCGCATCGCCCAATAGCGTATTCACCCGTTCGCCATCGGCTTTGCCCAATGCATTGACGATGTCCTCCGGCGGAATCCATAGCCCCGCATTAACAAAACCGACGTTCCGGCCAGAACCACCACTGGGTATATCTCCCGCTTCAATGAGCGTGACGCTGACGCCAATTTCCGCAAGATGCAAGGCGGTGCTTAATCCGGTAATGCCGCCGCCAATAACGACGACTTCGCAAGTATCGTGTCCCTCAAGTTGCGCTAACGGTAATGCCGGCTCGGGCGACGTGTCGTACCACAAGCATCTTTTCTGCATGATGTCTCCTTGTCTTGCCCCCTCACATCAATGTGAGAGGCAAGTTTTTATGCGTTTATACAATGCGTAATCGACATTTACTTTTTATGTTCCGACCAATCATAGAAGTATTCGGGGTGTTTCTGCAGAGCCTGATTTTGCATGGCCAATAGCGCTCGCATCTCTTCAGCATGTTCGCTGGATGGATTGTTTTTGAGCCAGTTCTCAATGTCGTTTTGGGCAACAGGAGAAAACGGCTCAAATCCATTCTGCTTTTGTACCAGCTCCAGTTTATAATCTTCTTTTCTCATAGAGTACACTAACGCAGTAGTAGCGACACCCCATAATGCGATCATAGACATGACCATGACAATAATAGCGGCAATGCTCATGACGTTTTCTCCTCATAAACGTAATTTTCATTCATGTTTATTTCGCGCTTGTTCATGATCCACATGCACAAGGGGATGGTGAGCGTCAGTACTATTAAGCCACTGATGGTTTTCCATGGTGAATCGCTGAGGTTGCTGTATAGGAAGTAGCTCATTATACCCAGCATAATCAGCGGTATTTGATAGCGAATAACCGACTCCCAGATACTGGGGATATAAAGGTCTGCACCACGATTCAGGCTGACAAGACGCAATCGCTTGGCATCGAACTTCCAGCCAATGGTAACCATGATTATAAAGGTTGCCAGCGGCAGTCCCCAGTTCCCCAGTACAAAATCCAGGTAGCCTAAAATGTCGGCATTCATCGCGCTGGGAATACCTAACAGCCACACAATACCGCAAATGGTTAGAACGGCTTTGCTTCGAGAGGTATTACGCTCTTCCTTATAGGTTGTAACACCGACTTCGGTAATGGCAATGGCGGTAGTCATGTTGGCGAAGAAGAAACCAATAAAGAATAACAATGCCCAGAAGTAACCACCGGACATGTTGCCAAAGGCACTCGCCAACGCCACAAAGGCTAGGGCTGGGCCTGAGGTCGGCTCTATACCGTAGGCAAATACGATAGGAAAGACAGCAAAAATGGCGAGTAGACCAAAGCTGGTATTTCCCACGGCAGTAAAGATGCCGCCGCCCAAAGGCAAGTCATCGTTACGGCCCAGGTAACTGCCATAGGTAAGGGCGATACCCCAACCCAGGCCGGTAGAAAACAAGGCTTGGCCCAAGGCGGCAAGCCAGGTTTCTCCACGCGCCAAATACTCCCAGTTGGGTGAAAAGCTGAACTCAAGTCCGGCCATGGCTCCAGGCAAGGTTAATCCTCTAATGGCGATAGCAATCAAAGACAGGGTGAGAATGGGCATCATCCACTTAGATAAACGCTCAATACCATTTTTAATGCCAAATAGCAGGGTGCCGGTGATCATTAACATGGAAAGAGTATGCATGCCTACATTAAGCGTCTTATTTTCACTAAAAGCTTGCCATAAAGCGGCAGTATCAAAGCCGGTCTGGGTGAAAGTGCCAACTATCGCGTGATAGGCATAATAAATAGTCCAGCCTACCACCGAGGAATAGTAGGACATCAATAAAACATTGAATATTACAATGGCCAGCCCCAGCCCAACCATTTTATTGTTGCCGTAAATTTTTCTAAAAGTACCGAGCAAACCCTGGCGGGTATAACGGCCCAGGCTGGTTTCTCCCATCAGACCTGGTACGGCAATCAGGTAAAGTAGCAAGAAGTAGGCAATAAGAAAGGCGCCCCCGCCGTTTTCTCCGGTAACATAGGGCATTCGCCAAATATTACCTGCACCGACCATGGCGCCAATAACGGCCATCAGGTAGCCAAAACGGCTACCCCACTGTTCGCGGGAAATAGTTGCTGTCATTCCATGACTCCTTAACGGAAGTTAAGAGAAACTAATGAAGCCGCCACCCGGCAGGGTGGCGGTTATTATTGTCAATCAAATTTTATACCCTGAGCCAATGGTAGCTCGCGAGAATAGTTTACGGTGTTGGTTTGACGACGCATATAACTCTTCCATACGTCCGAACCTGATTCGCGACCACCGCCAGTTTCCTTTTCGCCACCAAAGGCACCGCCAATTTCGGCACCGCTGGGGCCTATATTCACGTTGGCAATGCCACAGTCACTGCCCATATCCGAGACAAAGGATTCTGCCTCTCGAACGTCTGTGGTAAAGATGCAGGAGGACAGGCCCTGGGGCACGCCATTATTCAATGCCAGAGCTTCATCAAAGTCCTTGTAGCTGAGCACATACAGAATGGGTGCAAAGGTTTCACTTTTAACCAGCTCGTTTTGCTCCGACATTTCTACAATAGCGGGTGCCACATAGTAGCCATCAGGGTAGGTTCCGACCAATTGACGCTCACCACCAAACACCGGAGCGCCGAGATCCCGCGCTTTGCTGAGAGCAGTTTGCATTTGATTGAAGGAGTCTTCGTCTATCAGTGGGCCCACCAGATGGCCTTCCATCGGATCACCAACACTAATGCCCGCATAGGACTTCTTCAAGCGCGCCAGTACATCGTCATGAATGGACTCATGTACAATCAGACGTCGTAAGGTGGTGCAGCGTTGTCCTGCAGTGCCCACGGCCGAGAACAGAATGGCACGTATCGCCATGTCGATGTCGGCGCTGGGAGCCAAAATCATAGCATTATTGCCGCCTAGCTCCAGAATGCTGCGGCCAAAACGTGTGGCTACTTTAGGCGCAATTTCACGACCCATACGAGTACTTCCGGTTGCACTCACCAAAGGAATACGCGAGTCGTCGACAAGACGCTCGCCGGCTTTCCGGTCGCCAATAATGACCTGGCTCAGTCCTTCGGGAGCATCATCACCAAATTCGGTAATGGCCTTTTCCAGTAAGGCCTGACAAGCCAGGGCGCTCAGGGGAGTTTTCTCTGACGGTTTCCACAGCAGGCTGTTGCCACAAACCAGGGCCAGAGCAGCGTTCCAGGCCCAGGGAGCGACCGGAAAGTTAAAGGCGGTGATAATGGCGACCGGACCTAGCGGGTGCCAGCTTTCTCGCATGTGGTGCCCTGAGCGTTCAGAGGCAATCGTCAAACCGTATAACTGGCGAGACTGACCCACAGCCAGATCGCAAATATCGATCATTTCTTGCACTTCACCCAGGCCTTCCTGAAGGATTTTGCCACATTCCAATGTTACCAAGGCGCCCAAATCTTCTTTGTGCTTGCGCAGTTGCTCGCCAAATAGACGTACCAGTTCACCCCGACGAGGTGCCGGGATCTGGCGCCATTTGGTAAAAGCCTGATCGGCTTTATCAATTCGCTTTGCTACCTCTTCAGCGCCTTCGAGGGTGACCTTGCCGATAACGGCACCATCGGTGGGGGAGGTTATTGCGTAATCTCCTTCACGGTATAACGAGTCTGCTACCCCAAGACGCTTCATGATGGATTCAATCATTTTCCCTCCTGACTACTATTGTTAATGAGTTGATCATGAACAAGCGCAGTATCGTCCTGGGTCTTGATTTCTATCAAGCGAGACTTTATAACGACTTCATTCATTTTTTTCATGAAGTGGTGTTGTTATGGCCCGTCGCTCACTGCCTACTCTCACATCGATGCAGTGTTTTGAAGCATCGGCGCGTCATCTGAGTTTTACGCGCGCCGCCGACGAGCTGAATCTCACGCAAAGTGCGGTCAGCAAGCAAGTGGCTCAGCTGGAGTATATTGTCGATCAACCGCTGTTTCGTCGTGTACGCAAGCGATTACAGATAACGCCGGAAGGCTCCCTCTATTTAGCCGAAGTACGTAAAACCTTGGCCCTGGTCGAGATGTCAACCCGTTACATGCAATCTTACGGCGGCCAGAGTGAGGTGCTGAATGTAACCACCCCCATGACTTTTGGTGCCCGTTGGCTGGTGCCGCGCCTCAATGGTTTTCGCTTTCGGCACCCCAATGTTTATTTGAACATCAGTAACAGAACCAAGTCGTTCGACTTCGATACCGAGAGCGTGGATGTGGCGTTTTTTTACGGCCGAGGAGCCTGGCCCAGATCGGAATGCATCAAATTACAGGACGAGGAAATGGTGCCTGTCTGTTCACCGGCAATTATTCCACCAGCCGGTATCAATGCGCCACTCGATTTGGTGTCATTGGTACTGCTACAAAATGCGACGCGTCCCGAGGCTTGGCATGACTGGTTTCAAAAGCAGGAGTGTTACACCAGCTACAGTTATCACGGCCCGCGATTTGACAGTTTCTACATGGCCCTGCAAGCGGCCAGATCCGGCTGTGGCGTTACTCTGGTACCCCGCTTTCTGGCCGAAGAAGAGCTGGGTAACGGTCAGTTGGTGATTCCCTGGTCTTATTCTCTTTATAGCGATAATGCTTACTATCTGGCTTATCCTGAACACAAGGCTGAGGTAGTGAAAGTCAAAAATTTTGTCACCTGGATTTTGGATAAAAAGGACAAAACGCCCGACCTCCGCTTGCCCTCGGACAGCTGTGTTGCGAATAACACCTAGTGTCAATCAGCGTTCGGGACAGAGATTGAATATTAAGGCAACTCTGATCATTCAGTCCTTTTGGGAATGTTGTGGTGGCTTTTTTTCGTTTGAAGCCTGATGCCTTGCCTGATGTGATATCCACACACTTGTATTTCTTAACGGTGTTGCAATATGGATTTTTCACACGTTAGTCAATCTCTAGGCATAGTTCATCCTGTTTGCCTGGCTCACGGACTGAACGCTGAAGTATGGGACGAGCAGGGAAGGCGCTATATCGATTTTGTAGGCGGTATAGGGGTGCTTAATCTAGGACACAGGCACCCTTTGGTAGTCGAAGCGGTAAAAGCGCAGCTTGATACCCTGATGCATTCGGCTTTTAATGCTATTCCTCATCGTGGCTATCTGGATCTTACCCGACAACTGGCCAACTTTATCCCCGTGTCATATCCCCTGTCATGCATGCTGACTAACAGTGGTGCCGAGGCTACAGAAAATGCGCTTAAGGTAGCGCGAGCCTTTACCCAACGGCAGGGAGTGATTGCCTTTGATGACGGGTTTCACGGGCGCACTCTGGCCGCCTTGAATCTGAACGGTAAAGTGGCCCCTTACAAGCAACAGTTAGGCACTTTGCCCGGACCCGTTTATCACCTTCCTTTTCCCAGTACTGACGGTGAGGTGACCTGCCAGTACGCTAGGAAGGCTCTGGAACGTTTGTTTGCAGTAGAAATTCCGGCCAGTGAAGTCGCCTGCATTATTGTTGAGCCGGTACAAGGTGAAGGCGGGTTTCGTTTCTTATGTCCCGAATTTGCATCTCATTTGGCTCAGGTATGTGAAGCCAACGGCATAGTATTGATTTTTGATGAGGTGCAGTCAGGCTTTGGTCGCACCGGCAGTCGTTTTGCGTTTACGCACCTGGATATAGAGCCCGACTTGATCTTAATGGGGAAAAGCATGGCGGCCGGTTTACCGCTGGCAGCGGTGGCAGGGCGCGCAGAGATAATGAATGTACTTCCCAAAGGCGGCCTGGGTGGAACCTATTCTGGTAATGCCCTGGCCTGTGCCGCTGCAAGCGCGGTCATCAAGCTGATGACCGGCGATAAACTGGCACGTTGGGGAGAACAACAAGAACGGGCGATTCAGCAGGCTTATGATAAGTGGCGCGTGTCGGGGCGTTATCCCATGCTGGGATTGCTCACCGGGGTTGGCGCAATGCGAGGTATAGTGTTTGAAGATACGGCTCATGCCACGGGCGCAGAACATCTGGCCAAGCTGCTGACGGCAGCGCGAACAGCAGGAGTGTTGTTGATGCCTAGTGGCCGGCATCGCAATGTGTTGCGTTTATTGGCGCCGTTAACCACAGAGCCCGCCATCATGGCAGAAGGCCTGAATTGTCTTGAGCGCGCGCTCGATTCTCTTATTGCCTGAGTATCGAGGGAGCGGAAAATACAGCTCATCAGTAAAAATGAACCGAGATCTGTCATGGCCATCTCCGATGTTGAAGCCAAACGGTGTCGTCAGGGCTCACTCTTTTTGAAGGGTTAACTCTGCTTGTCTGACTGAATTTCAGAGAAGCAGTGACGGTATATTTACAGAGGTGTGTATGCAGATAATATCCGCAGAGCAGATAGCCCACCAGCTACCCTGGGATGCACTGATAGATAAGATTGAGCATAGTTTTCGCCACAATGACGTGGTATCTCCACCACGGCATCATCATACGCTGCCCGGTTCAAAAGATGACGCTACCCTGCTGCTGATGCCTGCGTGGCAAAATCAGAAATATATAGGGGTTAAACTGATTAATGTGTTCCCCAATAACTCAGACAATGAATTACCCGCTATATCAGGTGCTTACTTGCTTAGTGATGGTCAGACGGGATTACCGTTGGCCTGTATCGATGGGGCCGAGCTGACTCGCAGGCGTACCGCTGCGGCTTCGGCATTAGCGGCTCGTTATTTAGTGTGCGATGACGCTGATACTCTTCTGGTAGTGGGAACTGGTCGGTTGGCTCCCATGCTGATAGAGGCTCATTCCGCCATACGACCTATCCGCCGGGTGCGCATTTGGGGCCGTAACCACGAAAAAGCACGGGAATTGGCAAAGCAATACCAGGGTTATCAGGGGGGGTGTGAACCCTTTAGCAGTGTGGAAGCCGTTATGGATCTGGCTGCTGCATGCACAGACGCCGACATTATCAGTTGTGCGACTCTGTCTACTGAACCACTGATTAAAGGTGAGTGGTTATCACCGGGCTGTCATCTTGATCTGGTGGGCGCGTTTCGCCCCGATATGCGAGAAACCGACGCCGCTTGCGTAGAGAAAGCCCGCGTATTTGTTGACACCTATGCGGGCGCTGCAGATGAAGCGGGTGACTTGCATCATGCGATTAACGAGGGTCAATTCACCATGTTGGATATTTGTGCCGACTTGTACCAGCTCACGGGGGAGCAGCACCCTGGACGCGAGAGTGCGCAGGATATCACCCTGTTTAAATCGGTAGGCGCTTCACTGGAAGACCTGGCTGCGGCTATTTGCTTGTGGGAAGTTGCGGCAGAGCCGAGTAAGATTGAAAGATAAGGTTTGTCGGCCTGCTTTATCACTTGGTGTTGAACGCCGTTGACATGAGTCGTAACGGGCAGGATATGCTACACCTTAAGTGCAACGCCCATTCGTGCTAAGGTGCTGGCAGTGTCAAACAAGCCCAACTCCTGTCATGACTCCATCCGCTTCCAGCGCCTTGACCCTGATGGTGCAGGGCACTGCCTCTGATGCCGGCAAAACCACCCTGGTAGCCGGGCTGTGCCGGGTATTTGCCCGCCGTGGTCTGCGTGTGGCCCCGTTCAAACCGCAGAATATGGCGCTCAACAGTGCCGTGACCAGCGACGGCGGTGAAATTGGCCGGGCCCAGGCGCTGCAGGCCATAGCCTGCGGGGTGCCGGCCCATACCGACTTTAATCCGGTGCTGCTCAAGCCCCAGAGCGACACCGGTGCCCAGGTGATTGTGCAGGGCAGGGCGCTGTCGGTGGTGGAGGCGAAAGACTTTTTCGGCCCCGGTGCCCGTCACTACAAGCAAAAAATGATGGCGGCCATACTCGATTCCTTTGAACGCCTGCGAGGGGATTATCAGCGGATAGTGGTGGAAGGGGCGGGCAGTCCCGCCGAGATCAACCTGCGTGACAACGACATTGCCAATATGGGCTTTGCCGAAGTCGCTGATTGTCCGGTGATCCTGGTGGCCGACATCGACAAGGGCGGGGTGTTTGCCCAGCTTTACGGCACCCTGATGCTGCTGAGCGAGTCGGAGCAGGCGCGGGTAAAGGGGCTGGTGATCAACCGTTTCCGTGGTGATATCGGCCTGCTGGAAAGCGGCCTGACCATGATTGAAGAGCTGACCGGCAAACCGGTGCTGGGGGTGGTGCCTTACCTCGACAACCTGGTGCTGGATGCCGAAGACGCCATTACCCGGCATACAGTGGCCAGCAGTGACGAACGTCCGCTCAGGGTAGTAGTGCTGGTGACTCCGCGCATCAGCAACCACACCGACTTCGATGCCCTGCGTCTGCATCCGAGGGTGGAACTGACATGGGTACACGTCGGCTCGGCTCCCGCTCAGTGTCTGGCTGCCGATCTGGTTATTTTGCCCGGCAGCAAGGCGGTGCGTGATGACCTGACCGTACTCAAGACCAATGGCTGGCAACAATGGCTGAATCGCCACCTGCGTTATGGCGGCAAGCTGATGGGTATTTGCGGCGGTTACCAGATGCTGGGGCAATGCATTGATGATCCGCAGGGCATTGAAAGTGCGGCCGGCAGCAGTGAAGGCCTGGGCTATCTGCCGATGACCACCCGGCTGGAAATTGGCAAGCAGCTGCGCAATGTCACCGGCATCCTGCACCTGGAAGGCGAGCCCTGCGCCGTTCAGGGTTATGAAATTCACTGTGGCCAGAGCGAAGCGCTGGCGGAGCATCCTCCCCTTTTGCTGCTGACAACCAATGGCGGTGAGCCGCAGCCGGATGGTATGGTGTCAGATGATAACCAGGTGCTGGGCACTTATCTGCACGGTGTGTTTGACAGCACAGAGGCCTGCAATGCCTTGCTGGCCTGGGCCGGCCTTGAACACAGCCGGCAGGCGGTGGCGCTGGACCAACAGCGTGAAGCCAGCATCAACCGGTTGGCCGATACCCTTGAAACGCACCTCAACCTGGATTTACTCGAACAACAGATGAACCCGCACAAGCCATAAGGAAACCACCATGGGCAATGAGCAGAGCCGTGAGCAGGTAAAAGCCGAACGTCACCAGCAGCGTCAGCAAAAAGTAAAGGAAGCGGTCGATGCCAAAGTGGCGGCGGCCACCGAAGAACGCGGTGTGCTGATGGTGATTACGGGTAACGGCAAAGGAAAGAGTACTGCCGGTTTTGGCACTGTGGCGCGGGCCGTGGGACATGGCAAAAAGGCTGCCGTGGTGCAGTTTATCAAAGGCGGCTGGGACTGTGGTGAGCGCAATTTGTTGCAAAAGGTGGGCGTACCCTTTGTGGTGATGAACACCGGTTTTACCTGGGAAACCCAGAACCGGGAAAAAGACATGGAAGCCTGCGAGCAAACCTGGTTGCCGGCGGAACAAATGCTGGCCGACCCGAGCATCGACCTGGTGCTGCTCGACGAGCTTACCTACATGGTGGCCTATCACTACCTGGATCTGGAGCGGGTGCTGACTGCGCTGAAAAACCGTCCGGCTCACCAGCATGTGGTGATTACCGGCCGCGGCTGTCACCGCGCCATCACTGAACTGGCTGATACTGTCAGTGAAGTACAATCGCTCAAGCACGCCTTTGAAGCTGGTGTAAAGGCCCAGCAAGGATTTGATTACTGAAGTGATGGCAGAGCAGAAGTGTTTTTGTCTTGCAGCAGAGCTGGACTCAGATTTACATTAACGTTTTTGGCTGGCTGCCGGCCACGATACTCTGAACGCTTCTTCCGCCTATGCACAGGTAAAATAATAATGGAAAAACAGATAGAAAAGCTGATGTATGCATCCCGCTGGATCATGGCTCCCATTTACCTGGGGCTGAGCCTGGTATTGCTGGCGCTGGGCATTAAGTTCTTTCAGGAGATCTTCCACATTCTGCCCAATGTACTGCAGATGAAGGAAGTGGACCTGGTGCTGGTAACGTTGTCGTTGATCGATATCACGCTGGTGGGAGGGCTGATCATCATGGTGATGTTCTCGGGCTACGAGAACTTTGTTTCACAGCTGGATGTGGATGAAAATGACGACAAGCTGGGCTGGTTGGGCAAACTGGATGCCGGCTCGCTCAAGAACAAGGTAGCGGCGTCGATTGTCGCCATCTCGTCGATTCACCTGCTGAAGATATTTATGAATACCGAGAATATTTCTAACGATAAGATCCTGTGGTATTTGCTTATCCACATTACTTTTGTGCTTTCGGCCTTTGCAATGGGTTATCTCGACAAACTGACCCGCGACAAGGACAAGTAAGGCCGGAATCGATGACGGCGGGTGCCCCGGAGATGTTGCCCGCCCGCGAGTGCTCGCGGATCAGGAAGAATGCTCGTTTTCCCGCTTCATCAGCACGAAGGTGAGGTACATTTTGGTCGGCAGGGACAGAGCCATGCCAATGGCCACACAACCGGCACTAACAAGAATGCCTTTCACTCCCAGTACTTCCATATAGCGGCTGTTATGCAGGTAAACCCCCAGTAAAATAAGGGTAATGCCAATAAGCATGACGATTTTAAGTACCCGGATCAGCATGATGTCGGACATAACGCCTCTCCCTGTTTTTGATCTGCATATTCATTAGCCTAGTTCACATCAGCTGGCGCGGGCTTGATACAGATCAGGGGACACAAAACCAGCAGATCCATGATGAGCTGATTTTCTTATATCACTGCAGTTCTGCTGCATAAGAGTCTGGCGGTTTATCTGCTGGTGTAGGGGGACTTCCGATGTGGTCAAAATACTAAACGGCTCCGCAGGGAGCCGTTTAGTATTTGGTTGCGGTTTTCAGCCGCTTGCCGAGGGTGCTGGCAGACGCTCGGGCTTAAAGCTTGCTCATTTCCGCATCGAAAAAACTGGCGGCTGCTTCGGTAAACGGGAAGTTTTCGCGAATGTAACTCAGGGTTTCCCGTTCGGTGGTGGTTACACTCTGGCCATCATTGGCCGACTTCAGCAATTCGGCCGCTTCCTCTTTGGAAATCTTTCCTTCACCTCGTCCGGTGGTGTGGGCCCGGGCCAGCTCGATCAGTTCTTTTTCGTATTTTTTACCGTCTATGTTGATATACGCCATGGTGTGTTCCCTTGTTGGCTGCATTGAACGGAAGGCTGTGTCAGCGGATCTCAATCCGGCAGACACAAGACCCAATGTAGACCAGGAAGGGATATCTGGCAGTAACGGAGGCGTAAAAATAAGCAGCTCGGCCAGCGCTGTACCGGGCCGGGTAGAGCAGGGAGCCGCTCTGGATAACCTGAGCTGGCTTGACGCAGATCAGGGTGAACAGCGCCGGCGGGCGTATGCTGGCAAGAGTATTCAGTCAGTCACCGCAGACGGCGGCAGGAGAGTAGCATGCCTCGCAAGCCCGATCGGCTTACCGCGATGAGCGAGCTTATCGAACAGGCTAAAGTCACGTTTCCTCTTTATGAATCCGACACCTTTGTGTGCGGCACCGGCAACAACTGCATTGGCTGCCCCAAAAAGCTGATGGAGTTGCTCGACTCCGAGCTCAGCTACTGGGAGCACCAGGTCAAGCGGGGAATTCCACCTCACTTCGATGAAATCCGCCGCTTTGGCAAGTTGTGTAACAGTGTAAAGCGTGGTCTGGTGCGCAACAGCCTTCTTTAATCCTGTTCAGCAATGCTGCGGATATGGGCCGCCAGGGCGGCCAGCCCGGCATCATCGGCCCGGTGGCTGTCATGAGACGATAAATAGCCTTCGTAACGCTCGAAGTATTTATCCCGCACCGATTCAATGGCCTGAAATGCCGAGTTGCTGCCGGTGCCATGCATGGGGAACAGCTTGCTGTGCAGGTGATCGACTCCATATCCCTCAAAAAACAGGCCGGTGCGAGCTACATCGTCAAAGGACTGATCCAGCAGCTGCGCTACGTGCTTGGTTGCAATGATGAGCTTGCTCAGCACGTCATCGGGGGCGTCAAAGGCATAGCTGGGGTAGTGCTCTTTGGGGATCACCACGGTGAAGCCTTTGGTATTGGGAAAGATCGATAAAAATGCCAGATGATCGTCGTCTTCCCATATTTTGTGGCAGGGGGCTTTGCCCGCCACGATATCGCAGAAAATGCAGCTCATGAATGTCTCCTGTGATGATGTTAACGAGGTGTCGGCCGCCGCCAGCACAGTCTGAGCCCCAGCAGGGCCATGCTCATCAGCAACCCCAGCCCCAGCAGCCCCAGCCCCTGATTGAGTAGGCCTGATGGCAGCCATTGCAGGTAATGCACCCGGTACAATCCATTGATAAGTCGGGTGTCTTTACCTTCCTGCTGCAGAGACAGGGTGTTCCAGTTCAGGCGGATATTTACCCCTGTGCTGGTACGGGCACGGGTGCCGTCAAGGTCAACAATATGACCATAACGCTCCGGGTTTGAAGTCATGGCGTCCTGTAACAGCAACCTGATCTGGGTCTCTGCGGGTAACGCCATAGGCGTATTGTGCTCTGGTTGCAGATGCTGCCACTGGCCGTTATGTTGCACCAGCAAATGCCGCCCCAGTACCGTTTTGACTAGCTTCACTTGCTGCCAGTCTGCACCGGGCGTAATAATGGTATTTTGCTGCAACGGATAGGTTTTGATCGTGAGCGGCTCAAAGGCGCTTTTGTATCCGGGCTTGATAAAAAACACAGCACCGGTCAGTGCCCACCCGAACAGTGGCAGTAGCAGCAGACACCCCAGCAGGCGGTGCAGTTTTCTGGTTCTGGTCATGTGGGCTCTTTGGCTGACATATTACGCCGTGCTCAGTAACTGTCCATCATTCCCATGCCGTGGAAAATGCCGCCGAATACCATTGCCAGCAGGCCGAAGATGACCGACAGAATAAGAAAGGCGGGGATGGATGCGATGGCAAACTTCACCATAAATATCACCATGGATATAAATGGCATTTTGATATTTACTACGGTGACTTGCTGATTATTGGATGGTTCTGACATGGTTGTTCTCCTTGTTATGAGGATGGCTGGCCAGTGGCATATTAATAGCGGGCCGGACCTGTTTTAGTGATTTTTTGTAATATCCGGCCCAAGCTGCGGCCACGTAATGCCGGATTAATCACGATTTCATCGAGCAAGGCGACCTGGCCACAGCTGGCCAAGTTGACATGCCGGTACCCCGAGGCTGACATGCCGGTACCCCGAGGCATAGCCAACCACTTCCGAGTCTGTCTCGATGACGAGGCTCACGCAGTACGGTAGTAAAAACCGCCTCAAATTGCGTTTTTTCTACCGAGATCGATTCGTGCAGCTGGTTAACCAGGGTGAATAAAGCAAATTCATCACTGGCCATTGCCGGGCGGATATTCGGTTCAGGCTGCATATGCTCTTTTTCTTATCCCGTTATATGGCGCATTCGGCGTTTTATTTGTACTACGCTGCCGCCCGATGGTGTCAGGCCGCCAGTCTGGGCCTGAGGTTTTCAAATGCGTCTATTTTGGTGGCTGGAGCAGGAAAGGGCAATGGTAAAAACGAAGAGAGTAAAAAACGGGCAGGTGAATGGTTTGGATATGGGATATGAAAAAAATGCCGGCTTATCGGCCGGCATCACGATGCTTAAATTGCTGCTCCTGGTTTATTAAGCCAGTTCATCATCGCCGACCCGGATGACCAGCTTGCCGAAGTTTTTGCCTTCCAGCAAACCTCTGAAGGCTTCCGGCGCGTTTTCGAGACCATCAACCACCTGCTCTTTATAGTGCATTTTGCCTTCCGCCAGCCAGTTGGCCATATCGGATGCAAACTCAGAGTAGCGATGCCCATAGTCATCGAAAATAATAAAGCCCTTGACCGTGAGACGCTTGACCAGAATGGTCGACATCAGCAGGCCAAGCCTGTCCGGCCCGGCGGGAAGGCCGGTGGCATTATAGGTGGCAATGGTGCCACAAACCGGGATACGTGCGTTGGTGTTCAGTAACGGAAGTACGGCGTCAAATACTTTTCCGCCCACATTTTCGAAATAAATGTCTATGCCATCGGGGCAGGCCTGAGCGAGTTGAGTGGCAAAGTCGTCCGCTTTGTGATCGATACAGGCGTCGACGCCCAGGTTTTCCAGGGCAAACCGGCATTTCTGCTCTCCACCGGCAATGGCCACCACTTTGCAACCCATCAGCTTGCCAATCTGTGCCACGGTTGCGCCTACCGGGCCTGTCGCTGCTGCCACAACCAGGGTTTCACCGGCCTTGGGCTGACCAATATCTTTCAGCCCCATGTAGGCGGTAAAACCAGGCATGCCCAGCATGCCCAGGGCGTAACTGACAGGGGCTTGGGCAGGATCCAGTTTTACCAGATCAGTACCGTCTGATACGCCGTAATCCTGCCAGCCCACCACGTAGCTCAGCACCCAGTCGCCTTTGGAAAAACCGGCATGTCTGGAGCTCTCCACCCGGTTGATGGTACCGCCAATCATGGTAGCTCCCAGTGCAACCGGCTCGGCGTAAGACTCGGCATCACTCATACGGCCGCGCATATAAGGGTCCAGGCTGAGATATACGGTTCTCAGCAGTACCTGACCGTCCTGAATCTCAGGGATGGCGGTGACGTTCAGCGCAAAATTATCATTGTGGGGTGAGCCCTGGGGGCGTGACGCCAGGGTTATCTGACGGTTTTCCAGTTTGCTTTGTTGCATCTCTAATCCTTACTAGACCGGTCGTCTAGTTCTTGCTGGTAAAAAAAGCCCACCACAGGGCTTCATTTCTATTCAGGCCGGCAACGGGCGCTATGCTGCCAGCAGCTTGTAAGTCAGCTGCATTGCCTGTCTGATTTGTTCGTCGTCACGGCGCAGTTTGGTTAACAGACTGGCCCCCAGCCATAGCTGATACAAGTTGCTGGCCAGGGCGCGTACATCCTGAACCGGCACCGAGCCTTCGGCGATTGCCTCATCAATGCAGTCCATGAGTCTGGTCATTACCCGCTCGGTCCCTTCTTTCAGGGTTAAGCGCATCGCTTCAGACAAGTCTGCGACTTCGGCGCTCAGTTTTACCACCAGGCAGTCACAGCGGCCTTGTTCCGGGGTAAAACGCTGTAACCATAGTGAAAAATAGTTGAACAAGCGTTCTTTGGCGCCGATACCGGACTGACCGAGTAACGCTTCCATCTCTTGTAAGTAGGTGCTGAAGTAATCTTCCAGCAACGCCTGGCCGTAGTGTTCCTTGGACTTGAAGTAGTGATAAAACGACCCTTTGGGTACACCGGCCTGCTGTAACAGGGTGCTGAGCCCCACGGAGCTGAAGCCTTGCTCGGCCAGTATGATGCGTCCGGTATCCAGCAAATGCTGGCGGGTATCCTGATATTTTGTTTTCATGGTCAGCACTCTAAACCAAACTAGACCGGTCGTCTATATTTTATTTGATATGTCACCTTCGGCTACCACGTTAGCCACGCGTGGGTTCATAAACCGCCCAACGATCTGGTGGCATTCTGTACGGGTTTCCCGCAGGAAAAGTAGCGTGCGGGCGAATCCCCCATTGCCTTTTTAAACATGGCGATAAAGTTGCTCGGTGTAGCGTAGCCCAGAGCAAAAGCGACATTCCCTACCGTCTCCCCTTGTGCCAGCAGGGCCAGCGCATGGTTCAACTGCGCCAGCTTGCGCCACTGTGCAAAACTCAACCCTGTTTCGGCGAGCATCAAACGCCTTAATGAGCGTGCCGACAAGGCACCCACTTCGGCCCACTGCTCTATGTTGTTCTGGCTGCCAGGGTGACTTAACACCGACTCGGCCACGCGCACCAGCCTGGGATCAGTTGGCATGGGCAGATAGAGTTTTTCCGTTACAGCAGAACGGATCTCATCCGTCATCACCGCAGCAATACGTTGATTCTCCGGGGTAAGCTGCTCTTTGCTCCAGGCTGTGCTGCGACTCACCATCGCCTCCAGCAGCGGGTTTAACCCCAGTACCCGGGGCTGGTCTGGCAAGACTTCGCACAATTGTGGCTGCAACAAAACCGAGTATCCAGACACCGTACTGCAAAACAGCACACTGTGCAGTGCACCAGGAGGGATCCAGCCGGCACGATAGGGCGGTAATATCCACGTTCCTGCACGGGTCTTTATCTGTGCAAGACCTGACTGGATACACAATAGCTGTCCCCGCAGGTGATGATGCCAGCGATAGGGTTTTTGTGCCTTGTCGCCTTCATGGGCATCATGTGACCATTGGCAAGTAATCAGCGCTGCGCCTGATGTTCTCTCGCTGAAGTCCCGAACACGCATTTCATCTCCCTTGTTTGGCCAGTTGGCATTACTTTAAGGCCAGACATCATTAATATGCCAGCACAGCAGCACCTTAAAATAGGCTTTCTATTTAGCAAACAGCAGGAAGCTTTACATGATTGATTTAACGTTCGCACTCTATTATGCGTTGCTGGGGGTGGGTGTCGGTTTTATTGCCGGTCTGGTGGGTGTTGGAGGAGGTGGTTTAACCGTTCCTGCATTTACGCTGTTATTCACGGCGCAGGGTATTGCCGGCCAAGAGGTGGTGCATATGGCACTGGGAACCTCGATGGCGGCCATGATTTTTACCACATTCAGCAGTATGCGGGCGCACTACACCCAAGGTCATGTGAATGCCTCCCTGGTAACCAGAATGGCGGTAGGCGCGATGGTCGGTACGCTTATTGCCACCACTATTGCTGCTGCAGTGAACGGGGTTGCTCTGGCGGTATTTTTTAGCTTATTTATGCTCTATGTTGCCTACAAAATGTTCCAGACCAAAAGCGAAAAAACTAACCCAAAGCCGCATACGGCGGTAGCCAACATCAGCGTTGGCTCGCTAATTGGCATGGTATCCGCGCTGGTCTCTGTGAGCGGGGCGGGTATGATAGTACCTTATCTGATGGGCCAGAACCTTAACGTGAAACAGGCCGTGGGAACCTCGGCCGCCATTGGCTTCCCACTCGCTGTGGCCGGCACTCTGGGCTACCTTGTTAACGGCTGGCAGCACACCAGTCTTGAGCAACTGACATTTGGTTATGTCTATCTTCCTGCGGTTGCACTGTTCTCGTTAGCGAGCTACTTCTCGGCTCCGCTTGGCGTTGCATACGCAACCCGTCTTCCTGCAGCCAGTCTGAAGAAGGTACTCGGCGTACTTTCACTGTTGCTGAGCCTGAAAATGCTGACGCATATAGTGGGGGAGATGGGATTAGTTTGAGTAAGAAGAGGTAAGTCCTGTTGCCTTGGTAAATTACAACTAATCCAAGTCTTTGCCGAATATTTTGGATAATAGCGTAACAATACCGCGCTCCTTATTACTTACTAGCCTGGTTTAGTCAGTGGTAGTTGCGAATGCCAAAGAGAAAACGAGCGGACCACGACACGTTGCTGGCTGAAAGTAAGGGCGCTCCGGACAGCGGATGCTCGGAACGCCCCTGGGTGATGATCAAGGGCCTTCGGATGTGGTGGGATCGATAACGCAGCCGACCTCGCTGATCGAGGTAATGGGGAACTCTCCCATTTCGGCGTGTTTGCGGATCATGGCTTCATCGGGGGCGATGTAAACGCAGTAAATCTTGCTGGGGGTCACAAAGCTTTCCACCCACTGGATTTTAGGACCGAGTTGTTCCAGCACATCGCAGGACTTTCTGGAGATGTTTCTGAGATCATCGGCACTGAGAGCGCCGGCGTTTTCCACATCCCGTTCAATGACGTATTTGGGCATAACAACCTCCTTGCTATTGCACCGTTAATTGTAGTTCGGTACAGGAGGTGCAAGTGGCTGAAGGTGCCGTGGGCAGAAAACCGGCCCGGGGGCCGGTACCAGTGTCAGTCTTCGCCTACGCCGTGTAGCAGGCGGCGAATATAAAGCCAGAGCAGCAGGGCAATAAAGGGGACCGAGATGCTCAGTCCTGCCTCCATCAAGTGGCGATGCTCTTCGTTCTCTACCAGGTTGCGCAGGGTACGGTCAATCAGGTCAAAGGCATAGTAGGTGACCACGATAATGGAGAAACTTTCCAGTTTGGCCTGCAGGCGTAGCTGCTCGCCGGCACGTTTGCTGAGAGAGGTCAGCATGTCGCGGTTTTGCTGCTCAACGGACAAGTCCACCTGAGAGCGTACCAGCTGGGTGGTACGGGCCAGCCGGCGGGAAAGTTGTTCAATACGCTGTCCGGCTGCACGGCAGGTGCGGGTAGCGGGATCGAGCCGGCGATCCATAAATTGCTCTACGGTCTGGCGTCCTTCAATACGGGTTTCCCTCAGCTCGGCAATGCGTTTGTTTACCAGGGTAAAATAGGCTTCTGCTGCGGAAAAGCGGTTGGAGGTTTGCGCCGATAAGGCTTCCAGCTGCTCTGCCAGATCCATCAGCCGGTGCAGCAACACCGAAGGGTCTTCCGATGCCACCCGGGTGGAAAGCTCTGCCAGCTCGGTTTCCAGCCGGTTAATGTCGGGCACGACCTTATTGGCCAGTGGCAGGGCCAGCAGGGCCACATGACGGTAGGTTTCAATTTCGCAGATGCGTTGCAGCAAACGGCCGGCTTGGCGTAGTTGCAGGCCGCGATCCTCCACCAGCACCCGTACCATGCCGCTGTCTGGCCGGGGATAAAAATCGGTCCAGATCTGGCCCACCTCCGACATGACCATGGAGCTGTTCACCTGATTTTCTCCAAAGTGTTGCTCTGGCCAGGCGTTTTCATCCTGTTCGTGGTGATAAGTGCGAAACAGAATTTCGGCACCACATAACAAGCTGCCGGGCGCGGTGCTGAGCCACGGCTGTGGCAGTTGTGGCAGCTCCAGCCTGTTGAGTGCGGTCAGGGTAAGGGTATAAAACTCGTGGTGTGCTTCGAAACGCAATGCCAGCTGTTCATTCTCCCCCTGCCAGAAGCGGGATTTGTTGATGGTGTTGGTCAGCTTCAGCGTGTCACTTAACCGGTAAATATGTTGCCGCAGCTCTTCAAGCGGGGTGTCGTCATACACCACGGCAAGGTGAAGCATGGCCAGCGGTGCCTGCAACATCTGAAACGGCCGGGCGTGTACCTCGGCAATAATCTGCTCCCGCAGAGGGTGACTGCGCATTCATACTCCTTTATGTGCCGTCAGTCTTAAAGGGAGTAATCTAACAGAGTTTTGTGACGGGGCTCATATTTTTTGGACGAATGCAGCTCCGGCATTAACCGCAAGCATGTGTCATGCCCGCACGGGCGGGCATCCAGAGCAGAGTGCACGGCGATGGCCTTCCTTTGCGGGAGTGGCTATCACCATTGCAACTTTCTTCACGTCTTACCAGCCGTTTTCCGCCAGCTCTCTGGGGTAGCCGCGGGCTTCGGCCAGCTGAATGGCGGTGTTTTCCACCTCGGCGGCGGTTTGCCGGCCTACCAGAGTCAGATCCGGGCTGAGCGGGCCTGAAGAGTCCAGCCAGCCCAAACCGCTCAGTTTGTCGATAATACGGTCGGCGGCGGTCAATGCCGATGATGCCTTTACAATTTCCACCCGGGCGTAGTGATGCCCTTCAAAAGACACATCGGCGGCTCGCAGTTTGGGATCGCTGCCCGGAATTTGCTGGGCACCAAACAGCGGTTTGCCGGCAGGGGTGGCTCGGGCAAAATCCGGCAGCAGCCGGGCCAGGTGATCGATGGCACGTTGGGTGCGTGTTTCGGCATCATCCCGATTCCAGCCTTGGTTCAGTTGCTGTCGATAGGCTTCGGGTAATGTCGGCTGGGCACTGTGTCCGGGGCTGGCTACCAGGCCGTTCTTGAACAGGGTAATGGTATCGGTCATGCCGTGCAGCTGAAACAGGCCGCCGGGGTAGGGAGTGAGCTGGGCCATGCCCCGGGGGGTACCCCGTTCACCGTGAAAAATGACTTCGGGCCAGTCGGCGGTGTCGGGCCAGCGGGCCAGATAGGCGGCTTTATATTCCACCAGCCGCTCGCGGCGGTAGCCGGCCATGTCGTCTACCAGGCCGGTACGAAAACCGCAGGCGTTAACCAGAAAGTCCACTTCATCCACGCACTCTCCCTGTGGGCCCACGCTCTGTACCAGCCAGCTGCACTCGCGCTGCTCCAGGTGAGTGGCCCGGGTATTCAGGCGCAGGTCGCACAGCGGGGAATTATTCAAGGCCAGTGTAGCGGTGGCGGCCATACGGAACAGGCTCCAGCCATATTCTTGCACCAGGATAAGAGGAAATTTCAGTTTGTCGGCATCCAGCTGGCGGGCCAGGGGGATGATCCAGTCATCGTGGCAGTGGGCGCGGGCTGGCTGTGGTTTGCTGGCCAGCGCTTCGAATTGTTCCCGGCTATAGCAGCGGTAATAATCCTCCGGCTCGCCCAGCACCTTGTTGGCGGGGTCTTCATCTGCCAGTAACTGATATTCCCGTACAACCTGGTGCAGACGGGGTAACAAGGCGAGCGGATCGCCGGGATCGGTCGCCGGCACGGCAATCACGGTAGGGCGGCGGTTAATGCTGTGAGGGTAGGCACGCACGGAAGCAATGGACTGGCGCAGCAGGGTCAGGCATTGCTCGTCACTGATTTCACGATACAGGTTGCCCCCTGCATGCAAATGGCAGATAGGCGGGCCGTTAACCAGGCCGGTGCTGCTTTCCAGCAGCAAGGTGTGAATGCCCATGTCGGTGAGGCGCAGCGCCACGGTGGCACCGGCGATACCACCTCCCAGAATGCCCACTCTGAGCGGGCGTGTGGCCCAGGCGGCACAAGATGTTGTGTTCATCACTTCTCGGTCAGGATGTCATACAAAACAGATGGGTCATTGGTCACCTCTGTCATACCGGGGCAAGCCCGGTATGACAGATTTCAAAGCGAGTGACTTCATCTGTTACTTCTATCCCGTCCCTGGGAGTGCGCATCAGGCCTGATGCGCCGCAAATTCGTTAAGCATATCGCCCACCAGCGACAGCCGGGCTTTGGCATCATTGCTCGGAATAGCAAAGCGCAGTTTGGTGGGGCCCTCCATTTTGTAGATGCGGGGCTGACTTTGCAACAGGCTCACCAGATAGCCGGGATCGACCCTGGCGTCCTGGCCAAAGTTGATGGTGCCTCCTTGCGGACCGGCGTCGATTTTCTCAATGCCAAGTTCACTGGCTTTGCTCTTGAGCGCGGAAAGGGCAATCAGGTTTTTGCCCGGCTCCGGCAGCAGGCCAAAGCGGTCAATCAGCTCCACCTGCAGTTCACGCAGGGCTGCATCATTTTCGGCGGCAGCAATGCGCTTATACATGGAAAGGCGCATGTTCACGTCGGGAATATAATCGTCCGGCAGCAGCGCAGGCAGGCGCAGTTCAATGTCGGCCTGGCTGTTGAGCAGTTTGTCCAGTGTCGGCTCCTTGCCTGACTGCAGCGCCTTCACAGCCTGCTCCAGCATTTCCATATAGAGGCTGAAGCCAATGGCGGTGATCTGGCCGCTTTGCTCGTCGCCGAGCAGCTCGCCGGCACCACGGATTTCCAGATCATGGGTGGCCAGGGCAAAGCCGGCACCCAGATCTTCCAGCGCGGCAATGGCTTCCAGCCGCTTTTTGGCATCCGTGGTCATGCGCTTGGGGTGCGGGGTCAGCAAATAGGCGTAGGCCTGATGATGAGAGCGACCTACCCGGCCCCGCAGCTGATGCAATTGCGCCAGGCCCAGCTTGTCGGCACGGTCCATGATAATGGTGTTGGCGCTGGGCACGTCGATGCCGGTTTCAATGATGGTGGAGCACAGCAACACGTTAAAGCGTTGGTGGTAGAAGTCCGACATCACCTTTTCCAGTTCGCGCTCGCGCATCTGGCCGTGGGCAATGCCAAGACGGGCCTCGGGCACCAGGGTGCGCAGGGCGTCCGCGCTGTTCTCGATGGTCTGTACTTCGTTGTGCAGATAATAGACCTGACCGCCCCGTTTCAGCTCCCGCAAAATGGCCTCGCGCACCACAGTCGGATCCGACTCGCGCACAAAGGTCTTTACCGCCAGCCGTTTGGCCGGCGGGGTCGCAATAATGGAGAGATCCCGCATGCCGCCCATGGCCATGTTCAGGGTGCGGGGGATGGGGGTGGCAGTCAGGGTTAAAATGTCCACATCGGCCCGCAATGCCTTGATTTTGTCTTTCTGACGCACGCCAAAGCGGTGCTCCTCATCCACAATCAGCAGGCCGAGATCTTTAAAGCGCACATCCTGGCTCAGCAGCTTGTGAGTACCGATCACAATATCGATGCTGCCATCCGCCAGTCCTTCCAGCGCCTTGTCCTGCTCCTTGCCGGTTTTAAAGCGGCTGATGAGTTCTACCTTGACCGGCCAGTTGGCAAAACGGTCGCGGAAGTTGTCGTAATGCTGCTGGGCCAGCAGGGTGGTGGGCACCAGCACCGCCACCTGCTTGCTGCCGTGCACCGCCACAAAGGCGGCGCGCATGGCCACTTCGGTTTTGCCGAAGCCCACATCGCCGCACACCAGCCGGTCCATGGCCTTGGCCTGGGTCATATCGGTCAGCACGGCATTAATGGCTTTCAGCTGATCGTCGGTTTCTTCAAAGGGGAAGGCATCGCAGAACTGACGATACGCCTGTTTGTCGTGGGCAATGGCCTGTCCCGGCTGTGCAGCCCGGCGGGCATACACATCCAGTAACTCGGCGGCCACGTCGCGTACCTTCTCGGCGGCTTTGCGCTTGGCTTTGGCCCAGGCATCGTTGCCCAGCCGGTTGAGGGTCGGATCATCGGCACCGCTGTAGCGGCCTACCAGGTGTAAGGCGGTGACCGGCACATACAGCTTGTCTCCGGCGGCATATTCCAGCGTCAGGTACTCCGACTTCATGCCCCCGGCATCCAGGCTCTGCAGGCCCATATAACGGCCGACACCGTGATCCAGGTGCACCACCGGCTGACCGATGGACAGCTCCGCCAGATTCCGGATCAGCGTGTCGGGGCTGAGGGCGGCAGACTTTTCCCGCCGCCGGCGCTGAATGACGCGACCGCCGAGCAAATCGCCTTCACAGATCAGGGCGAATTCATTGCCCAGTACAAACCCCTGTGTCAGCGGGCCGACGACCAGGCCGAGCTTGTCTTCGCCGGTGGCAAATTCGTTCAGACTGTTTACTGGCGAGAGTTTGAGGGGAGAGCCTGCCAGCAGCTCGGTCAGTGCTTCACGCCGGCCGGCGCTTTCCACCGAGAACAACACGCGCCCGGCAAAGGACTGGCAAAAATCCAGCAGTCGCGCCAGCGGCACGGTTTTTTGGTGCTCTACTTCAAGCTCGGGCAAGGCTTGCACCGGGGCGTTCATGCGCTCGCCTTTTTCCGGTACCGTGCTCTGGCTCAGCTGCAGCCGGGGCCAGCGGTTCAGCTCGTGCATCAGGGCGTCAGGCTTTAAATAGAGCTCATCCGGGGCCAGCAGCGGACGCAGCATGTCGTGGCGGCGATCTTCATAACGTTCATTGATGTCGCGCCAGAAGCTCTGGGCTGCAGGTTCTGCATCGCCCACGGCCAGCACCAGCATGGTGTCGGGCAGGGCATCGAACAGGGTCTGGGTCTGTTCAAAAAACAGCGGGAAGTAATATTCAATGCCCGCCGGCAGCTGGCCCTGGCTCACTCTGTGATAGAGCGACTCCGGTTCGTTGCGCAGGGCAAAGCGTTCCCGGTACTGACCGCGGAACATCTCAATGGCGGCGCTGTCGGTGGGAAATTCCCGGGCCGGCAGCAGCCGAACTTCCTTAATTTTGTCTCTGGAGCGCTGGCTGTCAGGATCAAAGGGACGCAGGGTATCGATTTCATCATCAAAAAAATCGATGCGTACCGGCTCGTCGGCTCCCATGGGGAACAGGTCCAGCAAGGCCCCCCGGGCGGCAAACTCGCCGTGCTCCAGCACCTGCTCCACTGCGCGGTAGCCGGCCTGCTCCAGGCGCTGGCGCAAGTGGTGCATGTTCAGCCGGTCACCGACCTTCAGCAGCAGGCTGTTCTGCTCCAGCCAGTGTCGTGGCGGTGTGCGCAGCATGAGCGTGGTCACCGGCACGATCAGCAAGCCCCGGTTCAGCTCCGGCAAACCGTAAAGGGTTTCCAGTCGTTGGGAAATAATGTCCTGATGCGGCGAAAATTGATCAAAGGGCAGGGTTTCCCAGTCGGGCAGTAACTGTACCGGCAATGCGTCATCGGCCAGCAGATAAGCGACTTCCTGCTCCAGGCGCAGGGCGGTAGGCGTGTCGGGTACCACCAGCAGCACCCGCTGAGATTGTTGTTTAACCTGACCGGCGATGGCCAGAGCCAGGCTGCTGCCAATCAGGCCACCCAGGCTGGCCCTGGGTTTGGGAACGGGACTGGAAATATCGATCATGAGTCTTTGCTGTGTTGGGCGCGCTGCTCGGCGCGGGCTTTAAGTTGTTTGGCCTGCAACTGCAGGCTGGCGCGAATAAGGGCGTCTCTGTCCTGCTCACGAATGCGGGTAAAACGGCAATGGCAATGCTGTTCGCCGGGGCCGGTCTGCACTTCACCATAGGCATAAACCGCCACCGAATATTCGGGTAAAAACAGCTTGATACGAACTGGCTGGCCATCGGTCATAGGCTGTCGCGGCACAAAGTCAAAACCGCTGCCTCCCAGAGAAAGGGTGTCATAGCGGCAATCCGGGTCGTCCTGACCTGCTAACAAATAGCTCAGCATCAGATCAATTTTGCGGGACTGCTGATTGATGATGTCCACCAGTTCACTGGCATGGTCATCAAGATTGCGCAACAGGCGGGCCTGATGAGTATCGATGCGGGTGACTTCACTGATCAGCCGGAATGGTGCCGGAATGTCGGCTTCAAACTGCTCAGCATCAGGCACGGTTTCATCCTGCTCAAGAGGGAGCAGGTTCACCTGGGCACGGTATTCCACACTGAAATAAGGATCTGTCATGCTGTACTGCTCTTGTTGCGCCTGTCACAAGCCTTTATTATTCCGCAACTTGCGGGTGACGTAAAACCCTTTGAAAAACGGAAGATTATGCCATGTTTCAACCCCTGACGCTGATGCTGGGTCTGCGCTATGCCGGAGCCCGGGGACGGCGCAGTTTCGCTTCTTTTGTATCCGGCTTTTCCACCATCGGCATTTTGCTGGGGGTGGCAGCACTGATGCTGGTGTCGTCGGTAATGAACGGCTTCGAACAGCAGTTAAAAGACAATTTGCTGGGGGTGATACCTCATGCACTGGTAACGAATGACGCCCGTCGCCTGAACATGCCAGCGGAGCAGGCCGGGCAGCTGGCCCATGTGCCCGGGGTGGTGGCCAGTTCGCCCTTTATCAGTGCCGAAGCCATGGTACAGGGCCCGGCGGCGCTGACCGGTGCCGAGCTTTACGGTGTGGATCCGGCCAACCCGGCAGACCGGCTGCTGAATATGCTGGACGAGCAGACGCTGGGATATTTCCGCGATTTGCCTTATGGCCTGGTGATGGGGGCGGGGCTGGCCCGGGAGCTGGGGGTGAGCCCCGGCGACAAGATACGGCTGACCGTAACCGAAGGCAGCCGTTTTACCCCATTGGGCAGAGTGCCCAGCCAGCGGCTGTTTACCCTGGTGGGCACCTTTGCCACCGGACAGGATGTGGACCGGCAGGTTGTGCTGACCCGGCTGGAAGATGCCGGCCGGTTACTGCGTTACCGGCCGGAGCAGGTGTCCGGTTTGCGGCTTTGGCTGGCAGATCCCTTTCAAGTGGACAAGCTACCGGCGCTTGATAACGGTCTTCGCTATGAAACCTGGCAGCACAGTCGGGGTGAGCTGTTCCAGGCGGTAGCCATGGAGAAGCGGCTGATGAGCCTGATGCTGGCACTGATTATTCTGGTGGCCGCGTTTAATATTCTGTCTGCCATGGTGATGGTGGTAACCGACAAGGAAGCCGAAATTGCCATGCTACAGACGCTGGGGCTGAGTCGTGCCCGGGTGATGGCGGTGTTTATGATCCAGGGAGGGTTCAGCGGCGTGCTGGGCAGCCTGCTGGGCTTCGGGCTGGGGCTGCTGCTTACCCTTAATCTGGATGCCGTGCTCAATGTGCTCGGCATTAACTTTTATTCCTCTGCCGGTGGTAGCCAGCTGCCGGTGCTGCTGAACTCTGCTCAGCTTGTGATTATTTTGTTTTCCACCCTTGCCCTGTGCGTGCTGGCCAGCCTGTATCCGGCCTGGCGGGCATCTCGGGTGCAACCTGCCGAGGCCCTGCGCTATGAGTAATTCGTTGTTGACGGTTGAGAACCTGACCAAAACCCACCGTGACGGCGAGCGCTCGGTGAGCATTCTGCATGGGGTCAGCCTGGGACTGAATGCCGGCGAAAGTCTGGCGGTGGTGGGCAGCTCCGGCTCGGGAAAAAGTACCTTGCTGCATTTGTTAGGCAGCCTGGATACCCCTACCTCCGGCCGGGTGCTGGTGGAAGGGGAAGATCTGCACCAACTGCCCAATCGGGCTCAGGCTCGCTTTCGTAACCAGAAAATGGGCTTCGTGTATCAGTTCCATCATCTGCTGGGCGAGTTCAGTGCGCTGGAAAATGCCGCCATGCCGCTGCTGATTGCCGGCCGTCCGGTGGCCGAAGCCCGTTCCCGCGCCGAAACCCTGCTGGGCAAGGTGGGGCTCTCGCACCGGCTTGATCATCGCCCGGCCCAGCTTTCCGGCGGTGAGCGTCAGCGGGTGGCCATTGCCCGGGCGCTGGTCAATAACCCCAGGCTGGTGCTGGCGGATGAGCCTACTGGCAACCTGGATGCGCACAGTGCGGCGGATGTGTTTGAACTGCTTGCTGAGCTGCAGAGTGAACTGGGGACGGGGCTGGTAGTGGTGACGCACGATCTGGCACTGGCCGGACGGCTGAACCGTCAGGCCCGGTTGGTGGACGGTCACCTGGAGGAACAATAATGTTTCGGCCATTACCGGTTTATCTGGGCTGGCGTTTCAGCCGGGCGCGGCGGCGTAACCGCTTTATTTCGTTTATTTCGGTAGCTTCCATTCTGGGCATTGCCATCGGAGTCAGTGCGTTGATTCTCGGGTTGTCTGCCATGAATGGCTTTCAACGGGAGCTGGAAAACCGCATTTTGTCGGTGTTACCCCATGGTCAGCTTTATGCTGCCGATGGGCCGGTGGCCAACTGGCAACCGATGCAGCGTCAGCTGGAAAGCGCTCCCGGTGTGGAAGCCGTTGCGCCGTTTGTGCCACTGGAAGGCTTGCTCAGTAAAGGGGCCATGCTCAAGGCGGTGCAGCTGCAGGGAGTTGATCCCGCACGGGAACTGCGCATTTCGGCACTGGGTCCTTATCTGGATGGAGGCAACCTGGATGCACTTGAGCCCGGTGAGCGAGGCATTATTCTGGGGCAGGCCATTGCCGACAAACTGAAACTTCAGCTCGGGGACAAGGTATCGCTGTTGTTACCGTCTCCTGGTGAGCAGGGGTTTGGCTCTCCTCGCCGGCACGCATTTACACTGGTAGGTGTGCTGCGTCTTGGTGGCCAGCTCGACAGCGTACTGGGCTATACCCACATCCAGGATGCGCAGGAGTTGCGTGAGCTCGGCGACAGTATCAGCGGTTTTCATTTAAAGGTGAATGAAGTGCTGCGAGCTGATCGCATCAGTTTTGATGCCGCTATGCCGCTGCCGGCAAGCTTTTATGTGACCAGCTGGATGAACAGCCAGGGCAATATATACCGGGATATTCAGCTGGTACGTACCCTGATGATAGTGGTGCTGCTGTTGGTCATGGCGGTGGCCAGCTTTAATATTGTGTCTACGCTGGTGATGGCGGTGAACGAAAAGAAAGGGGACATTGCCATTCTGAAAACCATGGGGGCCGGCCCCTGGCAAATTCGTGGAGCCTTTGTGGTGCAGGGCATGCTTAATGGGGTGACCGGTGTACTGGTCGGCGGCTTGCTCGGTGCCTTGCTGGCCAGCCGGCTGTCGGAGCTGGTAGCCGGTTATGAAAAGCTGACCGGTCACCGGATGCTGAATCCGGATGTGTACTTTATTGATTTTATTCCCACCGAGTTTCACTGGGCGGACCTGTGGCTGGTGACCGGCTCGGCGCTGGTGCTGATCTTTATTGCGACCCTCTATCCCGCCTGGCGGGCAGGTCGCTTGCTGCCAAGGCAATTGCTGGGCGAAGCCTGATCTTCTCTTCGCCCTGTCATGCCCCCGCCTTCGCTGGGGCGATGTTTTTTCCTGTCATCTCCGCGCAGGCGGAGATCCAGAGCAGACGTGCACGGCCTGGATTATGGTGTGGGCTGCCATATGGACCCCCGCCTGCGCGGGGGCGATGGCTTTTTTGTTGTCATGCCCGTGCAGACGGGCATCCATAGCAGATGTGCATGGCCTGGAATATGGCGTGGGCTGCCATATGGACCCCCGCCTGCGCGGGGGTGACAAAATAAGCGCGGAGACGACGGTTTTTTTTGCTGTCCTGCCCGTGCAGACGGGCATCCATAGCAGATGTGCATGGCCTGGACTATGGCGTGGGGTGCAGCATGGACACCGTCTTCGCGGGAATGGCAGTCGGGTACATGGATTCCCGTCCCTGCCTGCGTGAGGATACCGTTCCTTCGTGGAAATAATCCGATTATCTTTCGCGCTTGTACCGCCGGTGCCATGCCAGTTGCACCTTCCAGCGCCAGCCCAGGCGGGTGAGCAGCCAGCCGAGGAGGGCGGAGGCCAGTGCCAGTATCAGGCTGCCGGTAAACAGTGGCACGGCCACGGCCAGCGCCTCGTGTTCCAGCGAAAAATGGGTGTTGAATTCCACTTCGGGCTGGCCCAGCAGCTGCCGGCCCAGCTGGTAGGCAAAATAAAACATGGGAGCGATGGTCAGCGGATTATTCACCCATACCATGGCAACGGCCAAAGGCAGGTAACCGCGCATCAGTACTGCCAGAGCGATCGCCACCAGGGTATGCATGGGCAGGGGCAGCCAGGCGGCAAACAGGCCGGCGGCCACGGCTACGGCAGCAGAGTGGCGATTGCAGAACCAATAGTCCGGATCCAGCAGGCGATCCCCGAACAGACGAAGGGCCTTGTTGCCACGCAGAGCTTCCTGGCTGGGCATTTTGCTCCGAACCCACTGGCGTAGCATCAACGCCCCTGCCGCCGTCGTTTCCACTGGCGCGATACCGACCAGCGCCACAAACCGTGAATAAACATATACCCGATGGCTGAGCTGACCAGTCCCAGCACCAGGCTGCCCAGTAAAAAGGGAGGTCCCACCGTGCTCATAGCACCGGCCAGCCAACTCAGACTGACTTCAAAATGCTCATAATGATGGGGGCGGTTCAGCAAGAAGGAACCCAGCCGGTAGGCAAAATAAAACATGGGGGGCATGGTCAATGGATTGGTAAACCATACCAATACCGCCGACAGTGGCAAATTCACACGAAACAGCATGGCTCCGGCCGCGGCCACGACCATCTGAAACGGAATGGGCAGCCAGGCACAAAACAGGCCTACAGCAAACGCGCCGGCGGCAGAATGGCGGTTTAAATGCCACAGGTTGCTGTCGTGTAAACGGCTGCCAAACATACGCAGGTATTTATGGTCTCTGATGGAGCCATGCTCGGGCATCAGACGTTTTAGGATCTTTCTTGGCATTTGCTCCAGGTCCGCAATACTTACCGGATGGACAAGCGGCTGTTTTTCTTATGTGCTGGCATCAGCAGTTGCCTGTGGTGGCCCTGGTTGCCGGCCGTGGATTTATGGTTACCACTGGCAATACTGTGTGTTGCCGGCTGGCGTACCCACCCCGCTGTTACCGCTTTTATACTGGGGGTGGCATGGGTACTGTGTTTCAGCCATTGGCAGCTGAGCTGGCTGAAAACCACTCATGCTGTCGATAACAGTCATATTATTACCGGACGGGTTATCGATGTTGAGACTCAGCAGAGCGGTGCCAGCCGACTGATTGTCGGTCTGACGCACCTGCAGGGTCAAGCACTTTCACCAGCTCCCCGTATTCTGCTCAGCTGGTATGGTCATTCGTCACCACCGGAACCGAATGACACTTTCAGTGCCATTACCCGGCTTTACCCTCCTCACTCGCTTGCTAATCCGGGCAGTTTTAACAGTGCCCGCTGGTTGTTGGGGCAGGGCATTACCGCCCGGGGATACCTTACCGGCACACTCACTCATGATGCCGCGCAGCCGGATATCAGGGATCGTTTACTCGCACGCTTTAACCAAAGCACGCATGGCTTAACCACGCAAGGCTGGCTCAGGGCGCTGAGCTTTGGGGAACGCAACGGGCTGACGCCGGATGACTGGAATATGCTGCGGGCACTGGGCATCAGCCATCTGTTTGCGATATCCGGTTTGCATATCGGTCTGATGGCCGGCCTGGGATGGCTGGCAGGCAGATTAACCGGGCATTACACCGCCGGGCTGCTGACTGCATTGGTGCTGGCCGCCGGTTATGCCTGGCTGGCCGGGTTTGGGGTGGCCACGCAGCGGGCCCTGTTAATGCTGGTCGTGTGGCTGAGCCTGCTGTGGTGGGGCCGTTACTGGAATGGCAGACGTATTTTGCTGGTCACCATGACCCTGCTGCTGATGGTGAACCCCTGGCTGGTGCTTAATCTGGGGTTCTGGATGTCGGTGCTGGCGGTCGCGGCGTTATTACTGCTGGCCGGCGGCCGGGGGCGGTATCGGCTGATCCGCCTGCAACTGGGGCTTGGGGTATTGTTACTGCCGTTGGTAATGGTGTTGTTCGGAGGTATCAGCTGGTTGTCGGTGCCGGTTAACCTGTTGCTGATCCCGCTGTTTTCTCTGGTGCTGATCCCTTTGTTGTTGCTGGGATGCGGTTTATTGCTGCTGTGGCCTGCGATGGCGGTACCGGTTTTCCAGCTACTGGATCATGTATTCACCGGGTTAACAGGTGGCCTGCACTGGCTTGCCGGACATTTTTCTCCCTGGTCCGAGTTGCCGGCCACCTGGCAGGGGCTGGTTTTGTTGCTGATGTTGTTACCCTTGTTGTTGCTGCTGCCCGGTGCGCGCTGGCTGGCGCTTGCCTTGGGTATGCTGGTCGTGCTGGCGTTATGGCCCGGACCGGCCTGGCAGGTGCGGGTGCTTGATGTGGGGCAGGGGTTGTCAGTGCTGGTGACACAAGGTGATCGGGCGCTGTTATATGACACCGGCAACCGGTTCACATCGGGCTTTAATATGGCAGATGGCGTTATTCTGCCCCTGCTGTCGCGGCTGGGGATTACCCGGCTCGACTATCTGGTGGTGAGCCACGAAGACAGCGATCACAGTGCCAACCGTCACTATCTGGCCACCCAGATGCCGGTTGTCCATCGTTGGGGAGCCTGGGCCCGCGGCATGCCTTGCCGGGCCGGCCAGCAACGGCAATGGGGACGGCTCACACTGCAAATGCTCTGGCCCGTGAGCCCCGGCGGTCATCGTAATAATGACTCCTGTGTGCTGCGCATCACCGACGGGCAACTGGCTGTTCTGCTGACCGGTGATATTGAGCGCAGTGCTGAGCTGGCCCTGGTCGGCCGGCAGCCGGTCCTGCAGTCACAACTGCTGTTAAGCCCGCACCACGGTAGCCGAAGCTCATCGGGCACGGGATTCATTCAGGCGGTATCGCCGGAGTGGGTGGTGCATACCGCCGGTTTTGCCAATCGCTGGGGATTTCCTGCTGCTGAGGTGGAGGCCCGCTACCGGAACGCCGGCACTCGCCAGCTGGTAACCGGCCGGGAGGGGATGATCCATCTGGTGGCGGAAGGCGCGCACTGGCGCAGAATCGGACAGGGCAGGGCCGGCCCCTGGTATCAGCATCTGGCGACCTGGCGTGAAACTGGCAGAAATCCGGTCAGACCGTTAGAATAGCGCCTCGTTTTCTACGGCAGAGTTTTTATGTCCACAGATGCACACTCCTCATCCTGGCCGGTGCTTAAGCGCCTGCTGGTTTATGTTAAGGAGCGCAAGCTCGGCCTTGTGGCCGCCATTATCGGCATGGCCGGCTATGCCGCCGTTGATACCGCCTTTGTCTATTCCATCAAGCCGCTGATTGATGAGGGGCTTACCGGCCAGGATCCGGCTGTACTGAAGTGGATGCCGTTTTTTGTTATCGGCATTGTGTTTTTACGCGGGATCTGCACGTTCTTATCGGGTTATTGCATGGCCTGGGTGGGCAACCATGTGGTGATGGCGCTGCAGCAGCAGGTGTTCGACAAACTGATGGCCATGCCGGTGTCGTTTTTTGACAAACATAACACCGGTAATTTGCTCTCCAAGGTGACCTATGATGCTTCTCAGGTGTCATCGGCAGCGAGCTCTACCCTGGTGACACTGGTGCGGGAAGGAGCGACCGTTATCGGACTGCTGGGACTGATGTTTTATCACTCCTGGGAGTTGTCGCTGATCTTTTTTGTGGTGGGCCCGGTAGTGGGGGTGATGATTGCCGTGATCAGCCGGCGTTTTCGCCGTGTCAGCAAAGGCATTCAGGCGGCCATGGGCAACATTACCAGCAGCACCGAGCAAATGCTGAAAGGTCACAAGGAAGTTTTGATGTTTAACGGTCAGAAAGTGGAAAGTGGTCGTTTCTTCAATGTGAGTAACAAGGTTCGTCAGCAGAATATGAAAATGGTGGCTGCCGATGCGGTGGGGACGCCGCTGGTGCAGATCATCGCGTCTACGGCGCTGGCCATTCTGCTTTATGTCGCCAGCTTTGATGGTATTCAGGAATCACTTACACCGGGCACCTTTACTGTGATAGTGACCTCCATGATGATGCTGATGCGACCGCTGAAAAGCCTGACCCAGGTCAACGGTCCTTACCAGCGCGGCATTGCCGCCTGCCAAAGTCTGTTTGAATTACTCGACAGCGACGCTGAAACCGACAAGGGGACTCAGCCTTTGCAGCGTGCTCAGGGACGTATCGAATTCGACAAGGTCACCTTCTGTTACCCGACCAAAGACACGCCGGCGCTGAAGAGTGTCAGCTTTACCCTGGAGCCGGGCAAGACCATTGCGCTGGTGGGCCGTTCTGGCTCGGGGAAAAGTACCATTGCCAGTCTGCTGACCCGTTTCTACGATATTAACGATGGCGAGATCCGGCTGGACGGGATCAATATTCAGGACTACAGACTCAGCGATTTACGCCGCCAGTTTGCCCTGGTATCACAGCATGTTCACCTGTTTAACGATACCATTGCCAACAACATTGCCTATGCAGCCGAGGGTCAGTACAGCCGCGAGCAGATTGAAGCAGCGGCGAAGCTGGCCTATGCCGATGAATTTATCAGCAAGCTGGATCAGGGCTTTGATACCGTGATTGGCGAGAACGGGGCCAGCCTTTCCGGCGGTCAGCGTCAGCGTATTGCCATTGCCCGTGCATTGTTGCGCAATGCTCCGCTGCTGATCCTTGATGAAGCCACCTCGGCGCTGGATACCGAGTCTGAACGCCATATTCAGGCCGCGCTCGATGAGCTGCGTAAAGACAGAACAGCGCTGGTGATTGCTCACCGGCTGTCCACCATTGAAAATGCGGATGAAATACTGGTAATCGATGAAGGGCGCATTGTTGAACGGGGCAGTCATGGTGATCTGATGGCTCTGAATGGGGCTTATGCCCAGCTCAGAACCATTCAGTTCGGCGAGCAATAAAGTATGCAGGGCTGGTACCGGAACGCCCGCTGGTTGTGGCTGCTCTGGCCATTAAGTGTACTGTTTGGTGTTATCAGCGGTCTGCGTCGCCGGTTGTTTTCGCTTGGCCTGAAGCGTGCTTACCGGGCACCTGTGCCGGTGATTGTCGTGGGCAACCTCACGGTGGGGGGGAATGGCAAAACCCCCATGGTAGTGTGGCTGGTAGAGTGGTTGCGCACGCAGGGCTATACCCCGGGGGTGATCAGCCGGGGCTATGGCGGCCGTAGTGAACATTATCCGCTGGTATTGAATGGCAACACCACAGCGGCACAGGCGGGTGATGAGCCCGTGCTTATTTACCGGCGCACCGGCTGCCCGGTAGTGGTGGGGCCCAAGCGGGCAGAGGCGGCTGCCAGGCTGGCAAGCCTGGGAGCCGATATCATCATCAGTGACGATGGCCTGCAGCATTATGCGTTGTCCCGGGACATTGAACTGGTGGTGGTGGATGGCAAGCGCCGTTACGGTAACGGGCATCTGTTGCCGATGGGGCCACTGCGGGAAGGCGAGTGGCGGCTGGCCGGGGTGGATGCCATCATCAACAATGGCGGTCCGGCCGGACCCGGTGAATACCTGATGACATTGACTCCCGGCAACCTGCAGCCGGTGACCGGGCAGGGTGAGGCTCCTCAGTCAGGTAGCAAGGTGCATGCCCTGGCCGGTATTGGCCATCCTCCCCGTTTTTTTAGCACCCTTGAAACACTGGGCTTTATACTGGATAAGCAGGTGGCGCTGGCTGATCATCAGGCCATGGTGCCGGAACAACTGGCTGAGCTTGGCGACAAGCCGTTGCTGATCACCGAAAAAGATGCGGTAAAATGGCCGGGTGGCCACAAGCAGTGCTGGTATTTACCGGTACGGGCCACGTTGCCGACCGAATTTGAACACATGCTGTCAAATCGACTTAAGGAGCTGAATCATGGCGATTGACGCCAAACTGGTGGAAATCATTGCCTGCCCGGTATGCAAGGGCAAACTGCAACTGGACCGGGAGCACAACGAGCTGGTATGCCGTTTTGACCGACTGGCTTATCCGATCACCGAAAATATTCCGGTGTTGCTGGAAACCCGGGCCCGCCGCCTGGATCCGGATGAGTTGCCAGGATGAGCTTTATTGTTGTTATCCCCGCTCGCATGCAGTCTACTCGGCTGCCGGGAAAACCGCTGGCCGATATTCATGGCAAGTCCATGATCGAACGGGTGGCAGAGCAGGCGCTGAAAAGCGGTGCTGAGCGTGTGGTGGTGGCCACCGATGACCACCGCATTGGTGATGCGCTGGCTCACTGCCCGGTTGAAATCTGCCTTACTGGCAGCCACCACGAGTCCGGCACGGAACGGCTGGCGGAAGTGGTGACCCGGCTGCAGCTTGCGCCTGATGATATCGTGGTTAACGTACAAGGTGATGAGCCGTTATTGCCACCGGCGCTGATCAATGAAGTGGCCGCGTTGCTGGCGACCGGTGATGCTCCCATGGCCACGCTGGCTACTCCTTTGCTGCGTGCTGACGAGCTGACGGACCCGAATGTAGTAAAAGTGGTGCACAGCCTGCAGGGCAGGGCGCTGTACTTCAGCCGGGCACCGATTCCTTTCGATCGGGATGATAACAACACTGCCCTTGATCACTGTCTGCGACATATCGGCATTTATGCTTACCGGGCGGGTTTTATCAGCCGCTATGTGGCCTTGCCGGCCGGTCCGCTGGAGCAACTGGAAAAGCTGGAACAATTACGGGTGCTCTGGCACGGAGAACCGATCGCTCTGGGTGTGGCCAGTGAGGTACCGCCTGCTGGTGTGGACACACCGGCAGATCTGGAAGCCGTGCGCAGGCATCTGGCAGCAGGCTGATACTTGCTTTGCTGACTAAATTAACTGCATAAAACAAGTTTAATGAGTACATTGCCCGCAACAAGGTGATGCCGCCGCTTAATCAAGGAAACGTTTGAGGAAATTATGATTACCCTGGGTGAATACATTGTAAAAACACAGGCTGAATACCCCGGCGCCACCGGCGAGCTGTCGTCGCTGCTGTCGTCCATTCGTCGTGCTGCCAAAATAGTAAACCGAGAAATCAACCGGGCCGGTCTGGCTACCGATATTATCGGTGGCAGTAACGGCAGCCAGAATGTGCAGGGGGAAGTTCAGCAAAAGCTGGATGTATTCGCCAATGACAAATTCAAGGCAGCACTGGAGGCGCGCGGTGAAGTGTGCGGTATTGCCTCGGAAGAAGAAGACTACTTTGTCTGCTTCGACAGTGCCAAACGCAGCGATGCCAAATATGTGGTGCTGATGGATCCGCTCGACGGCTCCTCCAACATTGATGTGAATGTTTCGGTAGGCACGATTTTCTCCATCTATCGCCGTATCAGCGAGCCGGGTACGCCGGTGGTGATGGAAGACTTCCTGCAGCCGGGCGTTAACCAGGTCGCCGCTGGCTATGTGGTATACGGCTCTTCCACCATGCTGGTGTATACCACTGGCAACGGAGTGCACGGCTTTACTTATGATCCTTCCCTGGGTTCATTCGGCCTGTCTCACGAAAACATTCGTATCCCCGAGAGCGGCTCCATTTATTCCGTGAACGAGGGTAACTACATCAAGTTCCCCGAAGGCGTGAAGAAATACATCAAGTATTGTCAGGAGCAGGATGAGGCTACTCAGCGTCCTTACACCTCCCGCTACATCGGCTCTCTGGTATCCGATTTTCACCGTAATATGCTGAAAGGCGGTATTTACATTTACCCGTCAGGTACCAGTGCTCCCAATGGCAAGCTGCGCCTGTTGTACGAGTGCAATCCGCTGGCATTTCTGGCCGAGCAGGCCGGTGGCAAGGCCAGTGACGGCTATCAACGTATCATGGAAATCAAACCCACCGAGCTGCATCAGCGCACCCCCTATTTTGTGGGCTCCATCTCCATGGTAGAGAAAGCCGAAAGCTATATGGCGGAGTTTTCTGCCGACGAACGCAAATAAGTCGTATGGATGATAAAAAAGGCGCTGCGGCGCCTTTTTTATTGTCTGTAACGGAGTGGCAGGGCAGGGAGTCCGGTCATCCCCGCGAAGGCGCTGAGGGCTCCCCAGTTTTTATGCGTCATGCCGACACACCCGGTGAGCGCAAGTAGAGGCGATTCAATCGTGACAAGGCTCGCTCCAGTAGCGAGCCTGTGACTCGCCGGGGTTCATGAAACAGCATTTGCTTGCCCAAGCTCAGAAAGGACAGTACCCGGCGTTGCTCCGTGTTGGCCTGATAGCGCCGGTGCCGCCCCTGGTGCTCACATTCAAATCCCACCAGCCACAACATCAGCGTGGCAACCTGGGCTATCAGGCATAACACTGCAATCCGTTTTTCCCCGAAAGTTTTGCTGTTGCTCCAGCCAAAACCGTAGCGCTGACTCTTGTCATCCCGGAAGTTTTGCTCAATTTGCATGCGAGTCTGGTAGATGGAGACCACTTCTTTGGCGCTCAACCGTTCATCTGAGGTCACCAACAGCCAGGGCTCCTTGGCCAGCGCACGGCAACGCGCCTCTGCTTGCGGATACAGCGGCTGCTTCTTACCCCGCTTTTTATGCCGTCCCTTGGAGGGGCCGTGATATTGATGGAAGTAAACCGGGCAACGCCGCTTCACCGACTTGCCTAACAGACCCGCTCCCAGCGCCTCGGGGGTAGCGCTTGCCTGCTGGGCCAGTTTGGTCGCTGAATGCCATTCCAGCTCGCTCTCCAGCTTGCCGTAGATACGTCCGCGAACCCGGCCCACATACTCCCAACCCAGTGCGCGAACCTGTCGTAACCACGGTGTTTTGAAACCGGCATCCGTCACAATCACCACACGGCGTTGTGTCCCCAGCAAGGCCTGCAGGTCGAGGAGAAACTGCTGATGCTCTTCGGTATGCTCCTGTCGCTCGGAGACCACCACCCGGTTCAACAAGGGCAACCCACGACCGTCATACACCAGACTGGCGCGCAGTACATGGAAGTCCTGGCTGCAGCAGCCACTCCAGTCAATGGCAATGACACAACTGGGCAGGCATGCCGTGATGCGACGGGCGAGAGCGGCACTGATGGCGGTGTTCTCATTGTGCAGTTTTTCATTGCCAATAAACCGGTCTACCCGCTTTATCTTGTGTTTAACTTTGGCCTTTCCCGGAAGATGGCGACCAATTCGCGTCAGAGACAGCGTGTTACCTGCAATCAACCCTTCGGCGCAAGACAGCAGGGTTTTGGTGCGGGCCTGATGGAAAGAAGCAAGAGCAGTGCGGAAGAAGTTATGGCAAACTGTGCGGACGGCAGGCATGGCGGATCCTCTTTGTTTTTTTGGCGATTAACAAAAGAGAAAATCTACCATGCCTGCCTATTTTTTGGGGATCCCTCAGCGCGAAGGCGGGGATCCAGCGGCAGCCGGCTCGGTGTACAGCGGACTTGATTCGGTAATCACCCTGCGGTCAGGCTATTACTTGACCAGCACGCCACGCAGCAACAAATCCAGCGCCTGGCTGGCTACTGCCAGCCGGGCTTTGCCGTCTTCCCCTTCGGAAATCCAGAATGCCGCCTCAGCCAGGCTACCGTAGATCAGTGATGCAAGTGCCTGTGCGTCGGTGTGCTCCACAATACCCTGGCGCATAAGGCTGTCGAGCAGATGCTGCATGGAGGCGATGCAGTGCCGTTGCGACTCGGGGGAGGTGCCGCCCAGTACCGCTCTGGCATCGCGCAGCACGATGCGCTGGATTTCGGGCTCCAGGGCCATCTCCAGGTAGACATGACAGCGACGGAGAAAGCCTTCCCAGGCATCCTCTGCCGTGTCGGAAATGGTTTGCAGACGCTGATCCATCTCGGCGTCTATTTGCCCGACCACGGCGGCCAGCAATCCCTTCTTGTCACCGAAGTGATGGTAAAGGGCACCCCGGGTCAGGTTAGCCTGTGCGGTGAGATCATCCATGGAGCTAGCGGCGTAGCCGTGCTCGCTGAAGACCTTGCGGGCGGTGGCCAGCAGTGTGGCGCGGGTTTGTTCCATCTCGGCACGAGTGCGGCGAACCATTTATCTCTCCTTACATACAGTGAGTATGATTGTTTACAAACAATGCGTATGAATATAATCTCTTTTCATACGTAGTGTTTGTATTTTCACTGCATCGCGATGCCGAGGCAAGCAATGCATATTGGAGAACGAAATGGCTCATTCTTATCGCACACTCTTTGCTGCACCGGGCAGTAAAGGTTTTACCCTGGCTGGCCTGCTGGCGAGGATGTCGTTGCCGATGACAGGCATCGGCATCATCACCATGCTGTCGCAGCTACGCGGCAGCTATGCACTGGCAGGGGCTGTATCCGCTACTTTTGTGCTGGCCTATGCACTGATGTCACCGCAGATCTCCAGGCTGGTGGATCGGTACGGTCAACGTCGTGTGCTGCCGGCTGCCACGGCCATCAGCGTCGTTGGCCTGCTGCTGCTCCTTGCCGGCTCCCGCTGGGCGGCCCCCGACGGCGTCCTGTTCCTCGGGGCATGCCTGAGCGGTGTTATGCCCAGCATGTCTGCCATGGTCAGGGCTCGCTGGACACGGCTGTACCGGGGACAGTCACGCTTGCAGACCGCCTATTCACTGGAAACGGTGCTCGATGAGGTGTCCTTCATTGCCGGGCCGCCGTTGTCAGTGGGATTGTCCGTGGCGCTGTTTCCTCAGGCGGGTCTGCTGGCGGCGGCGACGTTGCTGATGCTGGGGGTGTTTGCCTTCGTTATGCAGCGTGGTACCGAGCCGCCGGTAGAGGCACCCAAAGCCGTTACCGCCGGGGAGAGAGCGGTGATCCGGCTGGTGAATATGCAGTTGCTGGCCCTGCTGATGGTGGCGATGGGAGTTATCGTCGGCACCGTGGATATTGTGAGCGTGGCCTTCGCCGAACAGCAGGGACAGCCATATGCGGCCAGTCTGGTGCTATCGGCCTATGCTCTGGGCTCTTGTGCCTCCGGATTGCTATTTGGTGCATTCAGGCTGCAGATGCCATTGCATCGGCTGTTGCTGGTGGGAGGGGGAGCCACGGCGGTGACCACATTGCCTCTGCTGCTGGTCGGCAGTCTTCCGGCCCTGGCCGGTGCGGTATTGGTGGCGGGAGTGTTCTTCGCGCCCACCATGATCGTGGCCATGTCGCTGGTCGAACGTCTGGTGCCGGAATGTCGTCTGACGGAAGGGATGACCTGGCTACTGGCCGGGCTGAATGTCGGAGTGGCGCTGGGTGCGGCGGTATCCGGGCAGGTGGTAGACGCAGAAGGCGTACGCTCCGGATCCCAGGTTGCGTTATGTGGCGGTGTGGTGGTGCTGTTGCTGGCACTGTGGGGATATCAGCGTCTGCGCAGACAAGGTGCGCCGGTATCCAATGCCGCCTGATATGCACCGGAAATAACGGGCACAAAAAAGCCGGCGAATTGCCGGCTTTGACCGTTTACTTAAACCACGGGTTACTTTTCGGTGACCTGGGTTTTGAACTCACGCTCGGGAGCACCGGTATACAGCTGGCGCGGACGACCGATCTTCTGCTTGGGATCAGACATCATTTCGTTCCAGTGAGACATCCAGCCAACAGTACGGGCCAGTGCGAAGATCACGGTAAACATGCTGGTCGGAATACCGATGGCCTTCAGGATGATGCCGGAGTAGAAGTCAACGTTCGGATACAGCTTACGCTCGACAAAGTACTCGTCAGACAGGGCAATGCGCTCGAGCTCCATGGCCACATCCAGCAGCGGATCTTCAATTTTCAGATCGTCCAGCACTTCATGGCAGGTTTCACGCATTACCTTGGCACGGGGGTCAAAGTTTTTGTATACCCGGTGACCAAAGCCCATCAGACGGAAGGGGTCGTCCTTGTCTTTGGCACGTTCGATAAACTCGGGGATACGATCCACAGAGCCGATCTCTTCCAGCATGCGCAGGCAGGCCTCGTTGGCACCACCGTGAGCCGGACCCCACAGGGAGGCGATACCGGCAGCGATACAGGCGAACGGGTTGGCACCGCTGGAGCCGGACAGACGTACGGTAGAAGTAGAAGCGTTTTGCTCATGATCTGCATGCAGCGTAAAGATGCGGTCCATGGCTTTTTCAACCACCGGATTCACCCGGTAGTCTTCGCAGGGCACGGCAAACATCATTTGCAGGAAGTTGCCGGCATAGCCCAGATCGTTACGCGGATACACGAACGGCTGGCCTACGGAATATTTGTATGCCATGGCGGCAATGGTCGGCATTTTGGCGATCAGGCGCTGAGCGGCCAGTTCGCGATGCACAGGATCATTGATGTCCATGGGGTCATGATAGAAGGCAGACAGGCCGGCGATCACACCACATACAATGGCCATGGGGTGAGCGTCGCGGCGATAGCCTTTGAAGAAGGAAGACAGCTGCTCGTGCACCATGGTATGGCGCATGATGTTGCGGCTGAACTGTTCATACTGCTTGGCAGTGGGGGCTTCGCCGTACAGCAGCAGATAACACACTTCCAGATAGCTGGCATCCTGGGCCAGTTGTTCAATGGGGTAACCGCGATGCAGCAGAATACCCTTGTCACCGTCGATATAAGTGATATCGGACTGGCAGGAAGCGGTCGCCAGGAAGCCGGGATCGTAGGTGAAATAACCGTGTGAGCCGAGTGAACTGATGTCGATCACATCGTAGCCGGCGGTGCCGGAGGCAATCGGAAGCTCAACGGGTTCCTTGCCGGGCAGATGCAGAGTGGCCTTTTGGTCAGCCATAGCACGTCTCCTTTGCTTTTATAATTAGGTCCATGAGTAAGATTTTTATACAGAGCAGCTGAATTTATCGGCATTTCTGCTTCTCATGGTGCCGGCATATTGAAAACAAAGCAGGGGGTAATGTCAATTTCCCTCGCCGCCCGCAACAGGCCGTTAACGCCGTTGTGCGATCAACTTTACAGAATTCGCAATTGATTCAGGTGCTTCGTTGTATTTGTCGATTCCCTCCTTATACTGGGTTTCCGAGGGTATAGAACGCAGTTGTGGCAGTGCCGTAGTCACACTGCTTACATGCTGTATCAGCCAGTCTGGTGAGATAGTAAAAGCAGCTTGTTCTCGGTGATGTCCACAGTTCATATATCCGGGTAATGTCTGTCAAAACAATAACTAACGTGCTCAATGGAGCTAGTGGGCAAGACCGTGACTAAAAAACAGAGACCTGTAAACCTCGACCTGCGGACTATTCGCCAGCCCGTCGCCGCCATTTCATCCATCCTGCACCGGGTTTCCGGCGTGATCACCCTGTTCGCGCTTGCCATCCTGTTGTGGCTGCTCAGTGAGTCCCTCTCTTCCGAGCAGGGCTTTAATACTGTTATGGATATCATGGACGGATTTTTTGTCGGCTTCATCCTCTGGGGTGTGCTGACAGCTCTGGCCTACCACATTGTAGGCGGCATTCGCCACCTCATCATGGATCTGGGCTATTGCGAAGAGATTGAATCGGGTGCACTGAGTGCCAAAGTGGCATTTGGCGTAACCATTGTTCTGTCACTGCTGGCGGGAGTACTGGTATGGTAAGCAATTCTGCAACATTCGGCCGCAGCGGTGTGCATGACTTTTTGCTGCTTCGCGCAACGGCTGTCATTTTGACCCTTTATACCCTTTATCTGGTTGGCTTTATTGCCTTTAACGACATCAGCTATCAGGTCTGGACGGGCTTTTTCGATCGCACCTTTACCAAGGTGTTCACTTTGCTGGCGTTGTTCAGTGTGCTGATGCACGGCTGGATTGGTGCCTGGCAGGTGCTGTCCGACTATGTAAAACCCGCGCTGTGGCGGGGCATTGCCCAGTTTGCTGTGGTGGTGATGCTGCTGTCCTATCTGCTGACCGGTATTGTTGTGTTGTGGGGTGTATAAGGTGACTATTGCTATTCGAGAATTCGACGCCGTGGTAATCGGCGCCGGCGGTGCCGGCATGCGCGCCGCCCTTCAGATTGCTGAATCGGGCAAAAGCTGTGCGCTGTTGTCCAAAGTATTTCCAACCCGTTCTCATACCGTATCTGCCCAGGGCGGCATTACGGTAGCGCTGGGCAACGCCCACGACGATAACTGGGAATGGCACATGTATGACACCGTTAAGGGATCCGATTACATCGGTGACCAGGATGCCATCGAATTTATGTGTCAGACCGGCCCCGAGGCTATCCTCGAGCTGGAAAAAATGGGTCTGCCGTTCTCCCGTTTTGACAACGGTAAAGTATATCAGCGCCCGTTTGGCGGTCAGTCCAAAGCCTTTGGCGGTGAGCAGGCAGCCCGTACTGCGGCGGCGTCCGACCGTACCGGCCACGCCCTGCTGCACACTCTGTACCAGCAGAACGTCAAGCATCAGACCACCGTGTTCTCCGAGTGGTACGCCCTGGATCTGGTGAAGAACCAGGACGGCGATGTGGTGGGTTGTACTGCCATCGACATCGAAACTGGTGAAGTGGTTTACTTCAAAGCCAAAGCGACCATTCTGGCGACCGGCGGTGCCGGCCGTATCTTCCAGTCCACCACCAATGCTCATATCAACACCGGTGACGGTGTCGGCATGGCGCTGCGCGCCGGTGTGCCGGTGCAGGATATGGAAATGTGGCAGTTCCACCCCACCGGTATTGCCGGTGCCGGCGTGCTGGTAACCGAAGGTTGCCGGGGTGAGGGCGGTTATCTGCTGAATAAAGATGGCGAGCGCTTCATGGAGCGTTATGCTCCCAACGCCAAAGACCTCGCCGGTCGTGACGTGGTTGCCCGCTCCATGATGATCGAAATCCGTGAAGGCCGTGGCTGCGATGGCCCTTGGGGTCCGCACATCAAGCTGAAGCTGGATCATCTGGGTAAAGAAGTACTGGAAAGTCGTCTGCCCGGTATTTGCGAGCTGTCTCGTACCTTTGCCCACGTGGATCCGGTGAAAGAGCCGATCCCGGTTATCCCTACCTGTCACTACATGATGGGCGGCATTCCCACCAACGTACACGGCCAGGCGCTGAAGCAAGACGCCAACGGCAACGATGTACCGGTGAAAGGTCTGTTTGCCGTGGGCGAAATCGCCTGCGTATCGGTGCACGGTGCCAACCGTCTGGGCGGTAACTCGCTGCTGGATCTGGTGGTATTTGGTCGCGCCGTGGGTCGTCACCTGACTGAAGCCCTGAACGAGCTGGGCGACAGCCGCGCTGCCTCCGAGTCCGATCTGGAAGCCTCTCTGACCCGTTACAACCGTTGGGAAAATACCCGCAGCGGTGAAGATCCGGCCGATATCAGAAAAGACCTGCAACGCTGCATGCAGAACAACTTCTCGGTATTCCGGGAAGGTGATGCCATGGCGAGCGGTCTGGCCGAGCTGAAGGAAATTCGCGAGCGTCTGAAGACTGCCCGTCTGGATGACACCAGCCGTGATTTCAACACTCAGCGTATTGAATGTCTGGAACTGGACAACCTGATGGAAACCGCGTATGCCACCGCCGTGGCCGCGAACTTCCGTACCGAGTCCCGCGGTGCTCACTCCCGCTTCGATTATCCGGAGCGTGATGATGAGAACTGGCTGTGCCACTCACTGTACAGCCCAGAGACCGAGTCCATGACCCGGCGTTCCGTGAATATGTCACCGGTTACCCGTGACGCATTCCCGCCCAAAGCTCGTACCTACTAAGGGGAGGCGATAATGCAAGTTACCATTTCCGTTTACCGGTATAACCCGGAAACCGATGCCAAGCCCTACATGAAGGACTACCGGCTGGATGTGGCCGAAGGCTCCGACATGATGGTGCTGGATGCCCTGCTGCAACTGAAAGACGAAGATCCGAGCCTGGCCTTCCGCCGCTCCTGCCGTGAAGGTGTATGTGGCTCTGACGGTCTGAACATGAACGGCAAAAACGGCCTGGCCTGTATCACTCCGTTGTCCGACCTGCTGGGTAAAGACAACAAGGTCGTGATCCGTCCGTTGCCGGGTCTGCCGGTGGTGCGCGATCTGGTGGTCGACATGACCCAGTTCTACACCCAGTGGGAAAAGGTGAAGCCTTTCCTTATTGCTGAAGACAAACAGCCGCCGGCGCGTGAGCGCCTGCAATCTCCGGAAGAGCGTGAAAAGCTGGATGGTCTGTACGAGTGCATTCTGTGCGCCTGCTGCTCCACCTCCTGTCCGTCCTTCTGGTGGAACCCGGACAAGTTCATCGGACCGGCCGGTCTGCTGGCTGCCTATCGCTGGCTGATTGACAGCCGTGATACCGCGACCGATGAGCGTTTGTCCAATCTGGATGACGCCTTCAGCGTATTCCGCTGTCATGGCATCATGAACTGCGTGAACGTATGTCCCAAGGGCCTGAACCCCACCAAGGCTATTGGTAACATCAAGTCCATGCTGCTGAAACGGGCAGTATAAACGTCCCGAATAAAATGTTGCCGCCCGCCAGGGCGGCATTGACTCGACGACCAGAACGACAGTAGCCCTGTCGAGAAGTGACAAAGGGATAAAGATGCACAATGGCGTAATGCAAGCCTGGCTGGATTCTTCTCACCTGGCCGGTGCCAATGCGACCTATGTAGAAGATCTGTACGAAGCCTATCTGGCTGATCCCGACTCTGTTCCCGAAGAATGGCGTACCGTATTTGACGGTTTGCCATCCAGTGAAGAGCCGGTTCAGGATCAGCCCCATTCTCAAGTGAGAGATTACTTCCGCCGCCTTGCCAAAGACACCTCCCGTTATGCCACCCCAGTCAGTGATCCCCACACTGACGCCAAGCAGGTCAAGGTTCTGCAGCTGATCAACGCCTATCGTTTTCGTGGCCATCAGAATGCCAACCTGGACCCGCTGAACCTGTGGAACCGCGAGCCGGTTGCTGAGCTTGATCCGGCCTTTCATAACCTGACCGGTGCCGATCTGGACGCTACCTTCAACGTGGGCTCTTATGCCATCGGCAGCGAGACCATGAAACTGAAAGATCTGGTGGCGGCGCTGAAAAAAACCTACTGCGGCTCCGTCGGCGCAGAGTATATGCACATTACCAGCACCCGTGAAAAACGCTGGATCCAGAGTCGCCTCGAGCCGGTGGTGGGTGCTCCCCAATACACCGATGAAGACAAGGCGCGCTTCCTCGACAGCCTGACCGCTGCCGAAGGACTGGAAAAATATCTGGGCGCCAAGTTCCCGGGCGCCAAGCGCTTCTCCCTCGAAGGGGGTGATGCCCTGATCCCCATGACCAAAGAGCTGATCCGCCGTTTTGGTGAGAAAGGTGGTCGTGAAGTGGTGATCGGTATGGCTCACCGCGGTCGTCTGAACATGCTGGTCAACGTGCTGGGCAAGCGTCCTCAAGACCTGTTTGATGCTTTTGCCGGCAAATACGACACCCAGAGCTCCGGTGACGTGAAATACCACATGGGCTTCAGCTCCGATTTCGACACCCCGGGCGGTCCCGTACACCTGGCGCTGGCGTTTAACCCGTCGCACCTGGAAATCGTTAACCCGGTGGTTATCGGTTCGGTACGTGCCCGTATGGATCGTCTCGACAACCCCGATGGTCGTCAGGTACTGCCGGTGACCATTCACGGCGACTCGGCCTTTGCCGGCCAGGGCGTGGTGGCGGAAACCTTTAATATGTCGCTGACCCGGGGCTACGGGGTGGGCGGCACCGTGCGTATCGTGATCAACAACCAGGTGGGCTTTACCACCTCCGACCCGCGCGATACCCGCTCTACCGAGTACTGTACCGATATCGCCAAGATGGTGCAGGCGCCGATCTTCCACGTTAATGCCGACGATCCGGAAGCCGTGGTACAGGTGACTCAGCTGGCACTGGACTTCCGTAACGAGTTCGGTCGCGATGTGGTCATCGATCTGGTGTGTTACCGCCGTCACGGTCACAACGAGGCCGATGAGCCGAGTGCGACCCAGCCGCTGATGTACCAGAAGATTAAAAAGCACCCTACGCCGCGTAAAATCTATGCTGATCGTCTGATTGAAACGGGTACCGTCTCTGCCGAGCAGGTCACCACTCAGATCAACGAATACCGGGATGCCCTGGACCACGGTGAGTGTGTGGTGAAGGAATGGCGGCCGATGCAGAAGCATTCTGTAGACTGGTCTCCCTACCTGGGCCACGAATGGGACATGGCTTGGGACTCTACCTATGACCTTGAACAACTCAAGGAACTGGGTGACCGCCTGACCCGTTATCCGGAAACCCATACCCTGCAGCGCCAGGTGGCCAAGATTTACAATGACCGTAAATTGATGGCCCAGGGCGAAAAACTGCTGGATTGGGGCTTCGCCGAGACCTTGGCCTACGCCACCCTGTGTGACAACGGTTATGAAGTGCGTCTCACCGGTCAGGACTCCGGCCGGGGTACCTTCTTCCACCGCCATGCGGTACTGCACAACCAGAATGATGCCAGCATCTATACCCCGCTGTGCTACCTGTCCGAAGACCAGGGCCAGTTCCAGGTATACGACTCGGTACTGAGTGAAGAAGCGGTCATGGCCTTTGAATACGGCTACGCCACTGCCGAGCCGGTGGGTCTGACCGTGTGGGAAGCCCAGTTTGGTGACTTCGCCAACGGTGCCCAGGTGGTGATCGACCAGTTCCTCAGCTCCGGTGAGCAGAAATGGGGCCGTATGTGTGGCCTGACCCTGCTGCTGCCCCATGGCTATGAAGGACAAGGGCCAGAGCACTCCAGTGCCCGTCTGGAGCGTTATCTGCAGCTGTGTGCCGAGCACAACATGCAGGTCTGTGTGCCTACCACCCCGGCTCAGGTATTCCACATGCTGCGTCGTCAGGTGCTGCGCCCCATGCGTCGTCCGCTGGTGGTGATGACACCCAAGTCGCTGCTGCGCCATCCGCTGGCCGTTTCCGAGCTGGAAACCCTGGCCAACGGCACATTCCAGAACGCCATCGGAGAAATTGATGATCTGGATCCCAAAGGCGTCAAGCGTGTGATTCTTTGTTCCGGCAAGGTGTATTACGATTTGCTCGAAGCGCGTCGCAAGAACGAACAAACCGATGTGGCCATCATTCGAATCGAGCAGCTGTATCCCTTCCCGCAGGAAGAAGTGGCCGCGATTCTGGCCGATTATCAGCACGTCACTGATTTCGTCTGGTGTCAGGAAGAGCCGCAAAACCAGGGCGCCTGGTACTGCAGCCAGCATCATTTCCGGACTGCAATTCCGGAAGGCGCGAAACTGAGCTATGCCGGTCGCGAGGCTTCGGCTTCTCCGGCGGTGGGTTACACCTCGGTTCACTTACAACAACAAAAAGCGTTGGTAGCAGAAGCACTGACGCCGATCCAGGCATAATGTATTTAAGGACTTATTGATGAGCATCGAAATCAAGGTTCCCGACCTCCCCGAATCCGTTGCAGACGCCACCATTGCTACCTGGCATAAGCAACCCGGCGACAGCGTAGAGCGCGACGAAGTGATCGTCGACATTGAAACCGACAAGGTTGTCCTGGAAGTACCGGCTCCTGAAGCTGGTGTTCTGGAAGCCATTATGGAAGATGCCGGCGCTACCGTGCTGGGCCAGCAGGTGATTGGCAAGCTTAAGCAGGGTGCCAAGGCCGGTGAAGAAACCAAGGACAAGCCTGCCACCAACGGTGAAGCCAAGGCCGAATCTGTTGCTGCTGACAGCGACGATCTGAGCCCGGCGGTTCGCCGTCTGGTAGCCGAGCACAACGTTGACGTGAGCAAGGTATCCGGCTCCGGCAAGGGCGGCCGTATCACCAAAGAAGACGTGGAAGCCTTCATCAAGGGTGGCAACAAGCCTGCTCCGGCACCTGCTGCCGCCAAGGCCGAACTGCCGCTGGTTGCGCCGGGCGCACGTGAGCAAAAGCGGGTGCCGATGACCCGTCTGCGCAAGCGGGTTGCCGAGCGTCTGCTGGAAGCCAAGAACACCACCGCCATGCTGACCACCTTTAACGAGGTCAACATGAAGCCGATCATGGAACTGCGCAAGCAGTACCAGGACATCTTCGAGAAGCGTCATGGTATTCGTCTGGGCTTCATGTCCTTCTACGTGAAGGCGGTGGTTGAGTCACTCAAGCGCTTCCCGGAAGTGAACGCCTCCATCGACGGCGACGATATCGTTTACCACAACTACTTTGATGTCAGTATCGCCGTGTCCACCCCCCGTGGCCTGGTGACCCCGGTTCTGCGCGACTGCGATCGCCTGAGCCTGGCCGACATTGAGAAGAGCATCAAAGAGCTGGCCATCAAGGGTCGTGACGGCAAGCTGACCGTGGACGACATGACCGGCGGTAACTTCACCATTACCAACGGTGGCGTGTTCGGCTCCCTGATGTCTACTCCCATCATCAACCCGCCGCAGAGCGCTATTCTGGGTATGCACAAAATCCAGGATCGCCCCATGGCGGTAGATGGCAAAGTGGAAATTCTGCCGATGATGTACCTGGCCCTGTCTTACGACCATCGTCTGATCGATGGCCGTGAGTCGGTTGGCTTCCTGGTATCCATCAAGGAACTGCTGGAAGATCCGACTCGTCTGCTGTTGGACGTATAAGCCAACGATAACAAGAGGGCGGGCTTGATCCCGCCCCATGCCCTGAACCCTACAACAACGGAAACACAACATGAATTTGCATGAATATCAGGCAAAACAGCTGTTCGCCGAATACGGTCTGCCCGTGTCTGAAGGCTACGCATGTGACAACCCGCAGGAAGCGGTAGAAGCGGCCAGTAAGATTGGCGGTGACATGTGGGTAGTAAAGTGTCAGGTCCACGCAGGTGGCCGTGGTAAGGCTGGTGGTGTTAAGCTGGCCAAGAACAAGGAAGAAATCCGCGAATTCGCCGAAAACTGGCTGGGCAAAAATCTGGTGACTTACCAGACTGATGCTAAAGGTCAGCCGGTGGCAAAAATTCTGGTGGAGTCGTGCACTGACATTGACAAGGAACTTTACCTGGGTGCGGTAGTAGACCGTGCAACCCGTCGTGTAGTGTTCATGGCATCAACCGAAGGCGGTGTGGAAATTGAGAAGGTGGCTGAAGAGACCCCTGAACTTATCCACAAAGCTGCGATCGATCCGCTGGTAGGCCCTCAGGCTTATCAGGGACGTGAACTGGCATTCAAACTGGGCCTGAAAGGCGACCAGATCAAACAGTTCACCAAAATTTTCCTCGGTCTGGGACAAATGTTCCTGGACTATGATTTCGCCCTGCTTGAAATCAACCCGCTGGTGATCACCGCGGCAGGCAACCTGCATTGCCTGGACGGCAAGATCAACATCGACTCCAACGCCATGTATCGTCAGCCCAAGCTGCGTGACATGCACGATCCGACCCAGGACGACGCCCGTGAAGCGCACGCTGCCAAGTGGGAGCTGAACTATGTGGCGCTGGACGGCAACATCGGCTGCATGGTGAACGGCGCTGGCCTGGCCATGGGTACCATGGACATCGTTAACCTGCACGGCGGCTCTCCTGCCAACTTCCTCGATGTGGGTGGTGGTGCGACCAAAGAGCGGGTAACTGAAGCATTCAAGATTATTCTCTCCGACAGCAATGTAAAAGCGGTGCTGGTAAACATTTTCGGCGGTATCGTCCGCTGTGACATGATTGCCGAAGGCATTATCGGTGCGGTGAAGGAAGTGGGCGTAAAAGTGCCTGTGGTGGTGCGTCTGGAAGGCAACAATGCCGAAGCCGGCACTGCCAAGCTGGATGAATCCGGCCTTAACATTATTGCCGCCACCAGCCTGACCGACGCTGCCGTTCAGGTCGTTAACGCCGCCAAGGGGAAATAACAGCATGAGCATTCTGATCAACAAAGACACCAAGGTTATCTGCCAGGGTTTCACTGGCGGCCAGGGGACTTTCCACTCCGAGCAAGCCATTGAATATGGAACACAAATGGTCGGCGGCGTGTCTCCGGGTAAAGGTGGTACCACTCACCTTGGCCTGCCGGTGTTCAACACCGTGCGTGAAGCCGTGGAAGCCACTGGTGCCACCGCTACCGTAATTTACGTACCGGCTCCGTTCTGTAAAGACGCCATTCTGGAAGCCATCGACGCCGGTATTGAGCTGATCGTCACCATTACCGAAGGCATTCCTACCCTCGACATGCTGGACGTAAAAGTGAAGCTGGACGAAACCGGCGTACGCATGATCGGCCCCAACTGCCCGGGTGTGATCACTCCCGACGAGTGCAAGATCGGCATCATGCCCGGTCACATTCACAAGAAGGGCAAGGTGGGCATCGTGTCCCGCTCCGGCACCCTGACCTACGAAGCGGTTAAGCAAACTACCGACGAAGGTTTTGGCCAGTCCAGCTGTGTGGGCATTGGTGGTGACCCCATCCCCGGCTCCAACTTCATCGATATTCTGAAGCTGTTCCAGGAAGATCCGGAAACCGAAGCCATCGTGATGATCGGTGAAATCGGTGGTACCGCTGAAGAAGAAGCGGCTGCTTTCATCAAGGAAAACGTCACCAAACCGGTGGTATCCTACATCGCTGGTGTGACTGCTCCTCCGGGCAAGCGCATGGGCCATGCCGGTGCCATCATCTCCGGTGGCAAGGGGACTGCGGACGAAAAATTCGCCGCCCTGCAGGACGCCGGTGTAAAAACCGTCCGTTCGCTGGCCGATATCGGCTCCGCCCTGCGTGAAGTGACCGGCTGGTAAAAGAAAGCTTGAAGCTGGAAGTAAAAAGGAGCCATTACAGGCTCCTTTTTTAATGTATTGTGACCGTGACTCCTGTTTACCATTACGTCACCTCTGCGAAGGTACGTCACCCCGTGGAAACGGGAGTTCATCCCGCCGGCACCACGGGGCTTTCAAACCTATGCCAGGGCCGCAAACTCCGGAGCCGACTGCTTTGGATGCCCGTCTGCACGGGCATGACGGCCGATGCTGTCACCCCCGTATTTTCCTCGTCACTCCCGCGAAAACGGGAGTCCATCCCGCCGGCACCACGGGGCTTTCAAACCTATGCCAGGGCCGCAAACTCCGGAGCCGACTGCTTTGGATGCCCGTCTGCACGGGCATGACGGCCGATGCTGTCACCCCGTATTTTCCTCGTCACTCCCGTGGAAACGGGAGTCCATCCCGCCGGCACCACGGGGCTTTCAAACCGGCGCCAGGGCCGCAAACTCCGGAGCCGACTGCCCTGGATGCCCGTCTGCACGGGCATGACGGTCGATATTGTCACCCCCGCGAAGGCGGGGGTCCATTGCATGGTGCACAGAATGTCGGAATACCCAGTTGTCTACAGAGTGGATTCCGGCTCGTGGGCCGGAATGACTATGTTAACGGTCACATCCGTTCAACCCGGCTCCAGGGATCCGGCTTCTGGCTAAAGTGGCCATGCATCCAGTGGCTTGCCAGCCGGCGAAAGTCTTCACCGCTGATATGGACCAAGTCCCGGTTATCTCCACTTTCCAGATAAATATCGGCCATCTCCAGCAAGTCGTCGTCCACCAGAGTGTCTACCGAATAAGCATCACCTAATGCAGGAATGGCTCCGGGATCGCAATCGTCAAACCAGATACCAAGGTGATGTTCCGGTGCCAGTTGCAGCTCATCGTGCATCAGGTAACTCAGCCGGCGCATGTCAATACGGTCGGCGGCGGGGATGACGGCCATCACTGAGCGTCCCTCGACATTTTCCAGCATAATGGCCTTGGCCATTTGTGCCAGCGGCACATGCCCGGCAATGGCGCTTTGTGCGGCACCTTCGGCATAAGGGTGATGCACCATGTTGTAAGCAACATGGCTGTTATCCAGAAATTTCTTGAGTTTGAGTGACATACCCATGATTACCTCCCGAAAGCAGGCGCAACAACCCCTGCTTTCTATCACAGCCTTTCAAGTATAGTGCTCATCAGGCCGGTCAAGCAAAGACACGGCCTGCCCGCAGACTTGATCCAGATCAACGACAGCAGAGAATGGCATTCCAATGCCCGCGCTTTACTCTAAAATGACTGTCTTTCGGACCCATTCAGAGGCCCATAAGGAATGCGTAATCTTTCTCTTAACTGGAAAATTTTTTTACCGTTGCTGGTGATTTTTGTGCTTGTTTTCGCACTCTGTTACGGTATTTCTACCCAGCTTCAGCGCACTCTGGCCCTGCATCTGGCCGAAGAAAAAATAGAAACCACCGCCAACCTTTATATGGATCAGCTTAATGTGCTGATGGTAAATGGAGCCATCCATCAGCGGGGGCTGGTGCAATCCAAAATTCAGGCAGAGAAAGGGATTGAGCAGGCCCGGGTGATCCGGGCTCCCGCCGTGACCAAACTGTTTGGCCCCGGTGCACCCGATCAGGTCATTCAGGATGATCTGGATCGTCGCGCCATTGAGCAGGGTGAAACCGTGCTGGAAATGCATCTGGAAGATGACATTCCCAACCTGACATTAATCAAACCGTTCAAGGCTTATCAGGAATATCGTGGCACCGCCTGCCTGCAGTGCCATCAGGTGCCAGAAGGCACCGTGATGGGCGCGGTGCGCATCAGTTATGATCTCAGCGATACCTTCAGCCAGATCCAGAGCAATAATCTGCGCCTGGCAGCCGTGCTGATTGGCGTGTTCCTGGTGGCCTTTGCTGTGCTCTGGCTGGTGCAAAACCATTATCTCAAGCGGCCTATTCTCAACATCAGTCAGCGGGTGCAGCGGGTTGCGGCAGAACGAGATTTGTCCATTCGTCTTGCTCCACTGGGCAAAGATGAACTGGGCGGGCTGACCGAAGCAGTCAATGGCCTGCTGGGCAGTTTTCAGCACAGCCTGACCGAAGTGCATCGGGTAACCGGACGTATTTATACCGCTGCCGGCGATATTCAGCATACGGCTCAGCAAACGGATAGCTTTGCCAAGGCACAAGACAGTGAAACTGCCCTGATCGCTACCGCCATTAATGAAATGGAAGCCTCGGCCCGGGAAGTTCGGGAAAACGCACGGCTTACTGCGGAAACGTCCGAACAAAGCCATGCCTTTGCGCTGACGGCCAATGATCAGGCCCGGGTTGCCGTGGAAGGCATACAGCTGCTAAACGGCGAAATTGGCCGGATAGATAAAGTTATCAGAGAGCTGGACGGGCGTTGTGATCAGGTCGACAAGGTGCTCGACATGATTAAGGGCATTGCCGAACAAACCAACCTGCTGGCCCTTAATGCTGCTATTGAGGCGGCGAGGGCAGGGGAGTCTGGCCGTGGTTTTGCGGTGGTGGCCGATGAAGTCCGTACCCTGGCACTGCGCACTCAGCAGTCGGCGGAAGAAATTACCGGCATGATCCGTCTGTTGCAGAACGAAGCCAAAGATGCCGTACAGGCCATCGAAAAAGCCGAAGGCCAGGCCACCGACAGCGTGGCCCGTACTCAGGATGCCATGGGATCATTGCAGGCCATTATTGACCAGGTGGCCCGTATTAATGAACTTAATGCCCAGGTTTCTGCTTCAGCTGATGAGCAAAGTGCCGTGTGTGCTGAAGTGAGTCGCAACATTACCCGGGTGCGTGACTCCTCCGCTGAAACCTTATCTCAGGCAGAAGCTGCCGCCACTGCCAGTCTGCAACTGGTTGAAGAGTGCAGAGTGCTGGAGCAAATGATTGCTCATTACCGGTTGGAACAATCGGGTAACGGCGATGAACTATCCGTTTCGGGAGGGCTGGTGCCGGTGCGCTGACCAATGAAAAAGGCTGCATGGCAGCCTTTTTATATTATTTCTTGCAGCATGTATCACAGAGTAAAGGGCTTATGCCGGCATAATCCCCAAAGCCCATCAGCGTTTGCATGGACCGATGGCGGCTTTTGGGAGCGGCGGGCAGCGGGGGAATGGCGTTGCCTTTATAGCGTTTAGCGTGCATTTCGTGATTTCTTTTTCTTTCGCCAGATGGGCTGGTTGGGTTCGTTCAGATGCTTGATGGCCTTTTGGTATTGTTCATCGGTCATATCCCGCCAGAAACGTTCGGGTCGGCCGTGGGCCTGATCCCAGGCTTTGGTGGTGGGGTCCAGCGGTCGGCAAGCTTCCAGCATTAACAGGTCGGGCAGGGGGCGGGTCACATCCATAAACTGCTGCAGCATGGACCAGAGGTCAAGGCAGTGCTGACGATTGCCGTGCTGCAGCATCAGCTGGCCGAGGGCGCAGGCTTTTTTGTAATTGTGATAACGGTGCACCAGATTCAGCACATGCACCGGAAAACCCTGATGATCGGGGCCCTGGGCGAGATAGGCGTCAAACTCGGTAAAAGGATGAGAGTAATAAACGCGCCCATGGCGGTACACGGTGACCATGCCGGTACGCCGGTTCCTAGCGAATCCCCTCATAATTCTCTTCTGAATCAGAGAGGTAGACGCAGGGCAAGATTACGAAAGCCCCAGCCCTGACAGGACTTGCGACAGGTAAGCGGTATTTCGACTTGCCCGTTTTTGTTTACGTTTGATACCAGCCTTGAAGCTGGTATCACTGTTCAGGGCATTGAACGCGATATGGCGAACTGCCGCCATGTTTTCACCCGCCTGTTCACGGCGAATGCGACAGTCATCTTCCCGCATGGCCACGTCCAGCCGCCAGTGTAGTTGCGACTCGATTGACCAATGTGAGCGGGTAGCTTCCAGCATTTCTTTAGGCGACAGCTGCGCCGAGCTGATGTAGTAGCGCACCGTGATATCCAGCTCTTTCGCCGGCTGGCCACGCTCTTCGCGGATTGTCCCTACTATTCCCAGTGTTTTCAGCGCAGGCCACTCATATTCCTGATCACCCAGGATACTAAGATCGTCCATGAC
>NZ_NQJF01000049.1 GCF_002245495.1 Oceanimonas baumannii | reverse complement strand
AGATGTGTATAAGAGACAGATGGTGAGGCACGCCCCGTGTGTTCGCCTCTCGAAATCATCGCACGCACTCGCGACGACAAGGGCCACAACTGGGGCTTGTTGGTCGAATTCGACGACCCGGACGGCGCTAAAAAACGTTGGAACATTCCAGCTCGAACCATGACCGGCGACTTCGGAAAGGACGTACTCGGTCCACTGGTAGATATGGGTTTGCGCCTTGCAGGAAGTCGATCTGGGCGCAACGCACGCAATGATCTGCAGAGTTATCTCGGCGGGTTCGACAGTACCCAGCGCGCACGCTTGGTGACGCGCTTGGGCTGGCACGACAAGGCGTTTCTATTACCCGAACAACAGATCGGCTCGCACGGCGAGCACCTGCATTTTTATGAAGCTGGTGCGCAGTTACCACCGATCAGCGAAGCGGGTTCTCTGGAGCAATGGCAGCAGCAAATCGGCACTCTGTGCGTTGGTAATCACCGCTTGGCGTTTGTCGTCGCTGTGGCCTTTGTAGGGCCTCTGCTGAACCTGCTGGGACATGAGTCGGGCGGCTTCCATCTCTACGGCGACAGTTCCGGGGGCAAGACTACCCACTTGCAGGTCGCTGCCTCGGTCTATGGCGGGCCACGTCTGGTGCGTTCGTGGCGCTCCACGGATAACGCCCTGGAGTCCATCGCCGCCGCACACTCAGACGGCCTCCTGGTGCTGGATGAAATCGGGATGTGTGACCCACGCATCATTGGCGAAACGGTGTACATGCTCGGCAATGGCACAGGTAAGGCCAGGGCGAATGATCGAGGACAAGCGGGCCGACAGGTACAGGAGTGGCGCTTACTGTTTCTCTCGACCGGAGAAAAGACATTGGCCCAGCACATGGCGGATGCAAACAAGGAGCTGAAAGCCGGCATGGAGGTGCGCATGCTCGCCGTGCCGGCGGATGCCAGCAAAGGCCTCGGCATGTTCGATGTGCTGAATGGTTTTGAGGATGCTGCCGCTCTCTCCGATGCGCTCAAGGCCCGTGTAGCCAAATACTACGGAACGCCGCTCACTGCCTTCCTGCACGCGCTGTGCGCGCCTGGGGAAATGCTCAGGTGGACGGTGATCATTCGCCGCACGG
>NZ_NQJF01000048.1 GCF_002245495.1 Oceanimonas baumannii | reverse complement strand
AGATGTGTATAAGAGACAGACGCCCAGGGCGCCGCGGCGGAAACCGTGGCAATGCTGACCATCGGCGCGGCAGACATGTATGGCTTGCCGGTGTCGACCACCCATGTGTTGTCCTCCGGCGTGGCGGGCACCATGGTGGCCAATGGCGGCGGCTTGCAGATGAAGACCATCCGCAATTTGCTGATGGCCTGGGTACTGACATTGCCGGCGGCGATTGTGTTGTCCGGCAGCCTGTACTGGCTGTTTACCAACCTGTTCTGACGTACCTTGAGCAAACCTGTGGGTGGTACTGCTGTGGGAAACAGGCTTGTGGTGATGAGCGGGCTTTCTGTGGTGGTGGGCTTGCTGTGGTAATGGAATGGACGCCCCCTTCCTAACGGCATCTATGTGCCAAAGTTAAAGTGTTACCCACACTTAGCGGAAGGGAGCGTCCTCATGCAGCTTACGACTGTTTCGGTTGACTTGGCAAAAACCGTGTTTCAACTTCACGCGATCGATCAACAAGGAAAAACAGCGCTAAGGAAGCAGCTTAAACGTGAGCAGGTTGTCCCTTTTTTTGCCAACCTGGAGCCCTGCCTAGTGGGCATGGAGGCATGTGGCGGAGCCCACTATTGGGCAAGAAAACTGCAGGCACTTGGTCATACGGTCAAGTTAATGGCTCCGCAATTTGTGAAGCCCTACGTGAAGTCGAACAAAAACGATGTAGCTGACGCAGAAGCGATCTGTGAAGCCGTTACTCGGCCTAACATGCGCTTTGTGCCGATCAAGACGGTAGAGCAGCAAGCTATTTTGGCGGTGCATTGCGCACGGCAAGGGTTTGTAAAGGCCAGAACGGCACAAGCTAATTCGATTCGTGGGCTCCTTGGCGAATTTGGCGTGGTCTTGCCTCAGGGCATTCGACATATCGTCGAGCGTTTGCCGGATATTTTGGAAGATCATGAAAACGCTCTTCCTGGATCGTTACGCCAACTGATGCAGCGCTTGATGGAACATTTCAAAGAGCTGGATCGACAGGTCGTCGAGTTGGAACGAGAGATTCAACAATGGCATCGCAGCCTGTCTCTTATACACATCT
>NZ_NQJF01000047.1 GCF_002245495.1 Oceanimonas baumannii | reverse complement strand
TGTGTATAAGAGACAGATCCAAGGCTGCACGGCCTGGTATTCGACGCTGAAGGGCTGGGCGAACTGATCGAGCAGGAGCGCCAAGTATGTCGCTGGTGATCGACGTGCCGGTAGACACCGTCAAGCTGTTGCTGACCCCCATCGACCCGGAGCAACCCGCCGGGCATTTCGATATCGAGGACGAAACCTACCAGGCCATCGACCAGGAAATGGTCAAGCTCGGCGGCCTGCGCGAAGGCGACATCGACTGGCCGTATATCGACGAGGCGTCCCGTGAATACCTGGCGACCCAGTGCAAGCACTGGCGCATCCTCGGCCATCTGCAAGTGGGATGGCTGCGCACCCGACAGTGGGCGCGCTGGTCCGACTCCCTGGGCTTGATAGCCGGCATGGTCGAGCTGTATTGGGACAGTGCCTACCCCAAGCCTGGCCCGACCGGCTACCTCAACAAACGCAAGCAGGTGCAGCGCCTGTTGGGCGACTTGGGGCAGGTGTTGCCGACCCTGGAGCGCAGCAGTTTTGAGCCGGCCTATCAGGCGGCGGCCCAATTGGCCCTGACCAACCTGCAACGGTGTGCCGAAAGCGCCAAGCTCGACCCGGCCCCGCTGGACGCGTTGCAACGCCAACTGGACAAATACAGCGAGCCGGTCGCTGCCACCGAGCCCGCCCGTGCGGCCACCTCCGGCGGTGTGCTGGAGTCAGCCTTTTTCAACAGCCCCAAACCGCAGGCGCCGAGCAATGAGCGTGAACAACGCCGCGCTGTGTTGAATATGGCCGAGCAGATCAATCAGCAAGACCCCTACGACCCCACCGGCTACCAATTGCGACGCTTCGGCC
>NZ_NQJF01000046.1 GCF_002245495.1 Oceanimonas baumannii | reverse complement strand
ATTTGTATGTATGTGAATTGGGATGTTGTATGTGCATTGGTATGTGTATGTGTGTGTATATGTATGTGTATGTGTATATTTATTTGTATGTGTATTGGTATGTGTGAGTATGTGTACAGTATGTTATGTGCATTGGTATGTGTATGTGTGTGTAGTTGTATGTGTATTGGTATGTGTATGTTATGTGTATTTGCATGTGTGTGCTATGTGATTGTAGCCTAGTTTTCTGGTTATGTGGGGTTTGTAATTTTGGGGTGGTTTAAAACTTGGTGTGGAGGTAATAGGTAAGGACCTAAGTAGTTTACTATCGTATGTCGGCCGGTGCAGTCAGTCGCGTTCTGTACGCTGTGTCTTTGGCTTGTGGCGTAGCAGTAAAGATTCATCTTCCCGAACGTGTGTGATCCGGCTAAGATAGGATCGAGTCATCGAATGGGATTAAGTCCCAACACATATTGTATACGTGTATGTGTATTGGTATGTGTGTGTATGTGTACTGGTATGTGTATGTGTACTGGTATGTGTATGCGTATGTGTATGTTTATGCTGGTATGTGTATTGGGATGTGTATGTGTATGTACATTGGTATGCGTATGTGTACAGTATGTTATGTATGTTATATGTAAATTTATGTGCATTGGTATGTGTATGTGTGTGTATAGGTATGTGTATATGTATATGTATTTGTATGTGTATTGGTATGTGTGTGTGTATGTGTACAGTATGTTATGTGTATTGGTATGTGTATGTGTATATGTATTTTTATGTGTATTGGTATGTGTGTGTATGTGTACAGTTTGTTATGTGTATTGGTATGTGTGTGTATGTGTATGTGTATTGGTATGTTATGTTATGTGTATTTGCATGTGTATGTGCATTTGTATGTGCATGTGTATTTGTATGTGTATGTCTATGTGTATGTGAATTGGGATGTTGTATGTGCATTGGTATGTGTATGTGTGTGTATATGTATGTGTATGTGTATATTTATTTGTATGTGTATTGGTATGTGTGTGTATGTGTACAGTATGTTATGTGTATTGGTATGTGTATGTGTGTGTATGTGTATATGTAATGTATGTATGTATGTGTATGTGTGTGTATATGTATGTGTATGTGTATATTTATTTGTATGTGTATTGGTATGTGTGTGTATGTGTACAGTATGTTATGTGTATTGGTATGTGTATGTGT
>NZ_NQJF01000045.1 GCF_002245495.1 Oceanimonas baumannii | reverse complement strand
GTCGGCAGCGTCAGATGTGTATAAGAGACAGCTTCTTCGAACGCGGCGGCCACTCCTTGCTGGCCACCCAGGTTATCTCTCGGGTGCGCCACGACCTCAAGCGGGAAGTCCCGTTGCGCGCCTTGTTCGAACAGCCGACGCTGCAAGCGTTTGCCGTGGCGTGCGCGGACGTGCAGGCCGACACCGCGCCGCCGATGGTCAGCGTGTCGCGCGAGCAGCCGCTGGCACTGTCCTATGCCCAGGAGCGCCAATGGTTTCTGTGGCAGCTGGACCCGGCCAGTGCGGCGTATCACATGCCCAGTGCATTGCGTCTGCGGGGGTCGTTGAATGTCGATGCGCTGCAACAGGCCCTGGATGCCCTGGTCACTCGCCACGAAAGCCTGCGCACCCATCTGCTCCAGGAAGCCGAGCGCACTGTGCAGGTGATCAGCCCGCAGGTACACCTTGCCATGGCCGTGCTCGACACCGATGAAGCGCACCTTGAAGCCACACTGCAAGCCTGTATCGCGCAACCTTTCGACCTGCGTGCGGGGCCGCTGATGCGGGTCAACCTGCTACGCCTGGCCGAAGATGAGCATGTGCTGGTGCTGGTACAGCACCACATCATTTCCGACGGCTGGTCGATGCAGGTGATGGTCGACGAGCTGGTGCAGCTCTATGGCGCTTGCAGTCAGGGCCAGCGCCTGCAATTGCCGGCGCTGCCGATTCAATATGCCGATTACGCGGTGTGGCAACGCCAGTGGATGGAGGCGGGCGAGAAGGCGCGTCAGCTGAGCTACTGGCGCGAGCTGCTGGGCGGTGAGCAACCGGTGCTGGAGCTGCCGTTCGATTATCAGCGCCCGGCGGTACCAAGCCATCGTGGCGCGCGTTTGTCCATTGACCTGTCGAGCTCGTTGCTCGACGACCTTAGGGCCCTGGCTCAGCGTGAAGGGGTGACCCTGTTTATGCTGTTGCTGGCGTCTTATCAGGCGCTGCTGCACCGCTACAGCGGCCAACAGGACATTCGCGTTGGCGTGCCGATTGCCAACCGCAACCGTGTGGAAACCGAGCGTCTGGTTGGCTTCTTCGTCAATACCCAGGTACTCAAGGCCGAGATCGATGGTCACTTCAGCGTCTGTCTCTTATACACATCT
>NZ_NQJF01000044.1 GCF_002245495.1 Oceanimonas baumannii | reverse complement strand
GTGAAGGAGAACTGGTATCTGCTGATACCCCTGCTGGTATTGGTCTACTTATTGTTTTCCGGGCGTACGCCGTTGTTTTCCGGCATGGTCGGAGTGGCACTCACGGCCATCGTGATTCTCGGCTCGGCAATTATTCTAAAAGTACAAAGCTTTGGCTTGCGCTGCGCGTTCTGGATTGCGCTGGGCATCCTCTGTACCGGTTTTTTCCAACTGGGCATCGGTGTGATCTTTGCTGTGATTGCAGTGCTGGTGGTGGGCTGCGGGCTCATCAAGGGCGGGCACGAAACCTTGACCATCTGCCTGCACGCCCTGGTAGAAGGTGCACGCCATGCTGTACCGGTTGGCATCGCGTGCGCCCTGGTGGGGATCATTATTGGTGTGGTCTCACTGACGGGCGTCGCCTCGACGTTTGCGGGATACATCCTGGCGATCGGCCGAGACAATCTACTGCTTTCGCTGATCCTAACGATGATCACCTGCCTGGTTTTGGGCATGGGTATTCCGACCATACCCAACTACATCATCACCAGCTCGATTGCAGCCCCCGCCCTTTTAGAATTGGGCGTACCGTTGATTGTGTCGCACATGTTCGTATTTTATTTCGGCATCCTCGCCGACCTGACGCCCCCCGTCGCCCTCGCCTGCTTTGCCGCGGCCCCGATCGCTAAAGAGACTGGGTTCAAGATCAGCCTCTGGGCGGTGCGAATTGCCCTGGCGGGGTTTGTCATACCCTTTATGGCGGTCTACAACCCGGCGTTGATGTTGCAAGGCGATAATTTGTGGATGACCGCGTACATGCTGATCAAGACCTTGTTAGCGGTCGGGCTCTGGGGCATGGCATCCACCGGTTATTTGCTGCGCAAGATGCCCCTGTGGGAACGACTGCTGAGTGTGGCGGCTGGAGCCTTGCTGGTGGTGGCGTTGCCGCTGACCGATGAATTGGGCTTCGCGCTGGGGATAGTGGTGATCCTCCAGCATGTCTGGCGGTCCCGACGTGCAGAGCTCGCCCTACCATGATCGGCGTATGCCTGGGCCTGACCAGCGTGGTGTGGGCCCAGCTGTCGGTTTCACACTTCACGCTGGCCTGGGATCACACCATTGAAAAGATCCGCTGGGAGGAAGACTACCGCGTGACCGAGCAAGGGCTAGTCCTGGAAGAGGCGCGGGTACGCGGTAACGGTGCGGGGATGGAGGTCCCAG
>NZ_NQJF01000042.1 GCF_002245495.1 Oceanimonas baumannii | reverse complement strand
CGTCGGCAGCGTCAGATGTGTATAAGAGACAGCGACCAATGCGGTCGGAAATGATCCCAAACGGAATCTGAAAAATCGCCTGGGTCAGGCCGTAGGCACCAATGGCCAGACCGATCAAAGCGGGGGTCGCGCCTGCGAGATCCATCCCGTAGGTCGCCAGTACCGGCAACACCATGAACATGCCAAGCATACGGAAGGCGAACACCAGGGCCAGACCGCTTGCCGCGCGGGTCTCACCGCTACTCATGCGTTCGCTGTGGGGATCGTGCATGGAAAAACCTCGTGTGAACCGGCGGCGATTCTACCAGTCCCATCGATTGAGAGGGTATATGCGGCGGTTTGCCGCGCAGCTTTCATGTAAGGCTGCAAGCGGCCTTTTGACAGTGTATATTCATCCAGTCTTTAGCCGTATACTCCGGCATTATTTACGCCCGCCGTGCGAGGCCATCTTGGACAAGATCCTGATTCGTGGGGCTAGAACCCACAACCTGAAGAACATCGACCTGACCCTGCCACGGGACAAACTGATCGTGATCACCGGTCTGTCCGGGTCCGGCAAATCGTCTCTGGCCTTCGATACGCTGTATGCCGAAGGTCAGCGTCGTTATGTGGAGTCACTGTCGGCCTACGCCCGCCAGTTCCTGTCGATGATGGAAAAGCCTGACGTCGATACCATCGAAGGCCTGTCGCCAGCCATTTCCATCGAACAGAAGTCGACTTCCCATAACCCCCGTTCCACCGTGGGCACCATTACCGAAATCTATGACTATCTGCGCCTGCTGTATGCGCGGGTAGGTATCCCGCGCTGCCCGGACCACGACATTCCTTTGGAAGCCCAGACCGTCAGCCAGATGGTCGACCTGGTGTTGACGCAGCCCGAAGGGGCCAAGCTGATGCTGCTGGCGCCGGTGATCCGCGAGCGCAAGGGCGAACATCTGTCCGTATTCGAAGAGCTGCGCGCCCAGGGTTTCGTGCGAGCTCGCATCAACGGCAAGCTCTATGAACTCGATGAAGCACCGAAGCTCGACAAGCAGAAGAAGCATTCTATCGATGTTGTGGTCGATCGCTTCAAAGTGCGGGCGGACCTGCAGCAACGACTGGCGGAATCGTTTGAAACCGCACTGAAACTGGCGGACGGTATTGCCCCTGTCTCTTATACACATCT
>NZ_NQJF01000041.1 GCF_002245495.1 Oceanimonas baumannii | reverse complement strand
CATCATCACCAGCGTGCTTGCCGAGCATCGACTGAACGACATCCGCAGCGAAATCTGCTTCGACCACCAACCCCGCGAATACTGCGTGCAGGCCGGCGAAACCGACCTCGACTTTATCGCTCGCCTCGCCGCCGAAGAAGGCCTGCTCTACACCTTCGAACACCGCGCCGACGGCCACACCCTGATCCTTACCGACCGCGTCGGCGGCCTGGGCACCATCGGCACCCACACCGATTGCCCGGTGATCTACCAGCCCATGGGTGGCGGCGATTCCATGGAACCGGCGTTGACCCGTTTCCATTACACCGAACAAGTGCGCACCGCCGTGCAAGTGCAGCGCGACTACACCTTCACCCACCCACGCTACAACCAACAGCACACCGCCACCGGCGATCAGGACCTGAACAACCAGCACAAGGATTACGAACGCTACGACTACCCCGGCCGCTACAAACGCGATATCGCCGGCAAGCCCTTTACCAAAACGCGCCTGGCCGCGTTACGCAACGATGCCAAGCTGGCACATCTGGAAGGCGACGATGCGCGCCTGCAACCGGGCCTGGCCTTCGACCTCAGCGAACATCCGCGTGAGGACTTCAATGATCGTTGGCGCACCATCACCGTCCAGCATGAAGGCAAGCAGCACAGCAGCCTGCTGGAAGAAGCCTTCGGCAGCGACCACGGCACGTCTTATGAACTGAAGGCCACAGCCATCCGCTGGACCTCCGACTGGAAAGCCCCACTGCGCAATAAACCTTGCATCGACGGCCCGCAGATCGCCACGGTGGTGGGCCCGCCGGGTGAGGAGATCTATTGCGATGAATGGGGCCGAGTCAAGGTGCAGTTCCCGTGGGACCGCACTGATAAAAACGACGATCAGAGCTCATGCTGGATTCGTGTGGCTCAGGGGTGGGCCGGTGCGACCTGGGGCTCGATGGCGATTCCGCGTGTGGGTCAGGAACTGATCATCAGCTATCTCGACGGTGACCCTGACCAGCCCATCGCCACCGGGCGAGCCTATCGGCAAACCAACCTGCCGCCGTATGAGCTGCCCAAGCTCAACGCAATAGCAACGACTAAAAGTCGCGAGTTCAAAGGGACGCGAGCCAACGAGTTGCGTATTGACGACACCACCGCGCAAATCAGCGCGGCGCTGATGAGTGATCACGAACATAGCGCGCTGCATCTGGGCTACCTCACTCATCCACGCCACTACGGAGGTGGCCTGCCAAGGGGCGAAGGGTTTGAACTGCGTACGGA
>NZ_NQJF01000040.1 GCF_002245495.1 Oceanimonas baumannii | reverse complement strand
GGCGCTGGAGGATCCCCTCATAATTCGGAGCTCCCCGCGTGATGAGCCAGGCGCATTAACTCCAGTCTGGCCCAGTGCAGCATCTGCTCGGTGATACGATAGTGTGGCCGCTTTCGGATCTCTTTACCGAGCCGGACTGATGACAGCACGGCCCTATGTCGAATGGTGTTGGCTTGAAAGTGACGCTGCCAACCCACCTGCTGAGCAGCAAGACCGAACCACCACAGGATGATTTCAGCCAGCAAGGCGATGAGCAGCAGGATATCGTAGCGCCGTGGACAACGTGTTCGGCTGTGCCGAAGACCAAATCCGTACTGAGGACTTTTCAGATCCCGGAATGATTCTTCTATCTGCATCCTTCTGGCATAAAGCTTCACCACCTTTGCCGCACTGAACGGCGTTGACGGAAGGTTGGTCGCCAGCAGCCAAGGCTCTTTGCTGCCTTTGAGATATTCTCGTTGCGCAGTGTGCTTGTTGCCTGAACGGGCAGTACGCCGATCTTTTCTTCCCTTGGCATCGCTTTTATACAAGTACAGGTCGCAGCGAATCGGAGATTTTCTGGCCAGCTTTGCTGGCCCGATATAACGGGGTGTTTGGTTGGCATCGGAATACAGGGTTTTGTTGGAGCGCCACTGCTCCAGACCAGCTGGAGTAAAAGCCACATCACCGCGCACTCGTCCCAGCCAGTACCAGCCGTAGGAAGCCACTTCGCGAAACCAGGTATTGCGATAGCCTGCGTCGGTGATCAGTAAAGGGGTGGCCCCCGAGGGCAGGATACTGGCCAGCTCATGCAAAAAGCGGTTGTGACTGCGCGGCGAGTTATAATCTTCCCAGGCAAATGCACGCTCATAGAGCGTGATGGAACGGCCTTTGAGTACGATGGCTGCTCTGAGCGTCATATGCCGGAGTTGCTCACGAACATCAGACCAATCGATAAGGATGACCGGCATGGGGTTGAGTCCGCACAGATTTCTTGCATGCCAGCGGTATAGAGCTAATCGTTCGCGATGAAGACCCGCATTTCCCAGCAGACGATCAATCCGTTTGATGGAATGTTTGGTGGCGGTTTTCCCGGCGATATGACGGCCCAGCCCGGTCAGAGACAGAGTATCTCCTTCCAGAAGAGCAGAAGTAGCAGCCATGAGTGAATTAAGCCGCTTTTTATGTATTTCCGGGCAGTGTTGGGCCAGCAATTCTTGTAGGATATGAACATCGCGCATCCTGCATTCTCCTCATAGGGGCGTTGAGAACTAATGTGTTTTTGGCGAAATTCATTAGATCAAACGGCAGGGTGCGCGTCTACCTCTCTGATTCAGAAGAGAATTATGAGGGGATTCGCTAGA
>NZ_NQJF01000003.1 GCF_002245495.1 Oceanimonas baumannii | reverse complement strand
TGTCCAAAGACGAAGGCGGCCGTCACACTCCGTTCTTCAAAGGCTACCGTCCTCAGTTCTACTTCCGTACTACTGACGTGACCGGTACCATCGAACTGCCGGAAGGCGTTGAGATGGTAATGCCTGGCGACAACATCAAAATGGTTGTTAGCCTGATCGCTCCGATCGCGATGGAAGAAGGCCTGCGCTTCGCTATCCGCGAAGGTGGTCGTACCGTTGGTGCTGGTGTTGTAGCCAAGATCGTCAAGTAATTGATGACTTGCGCAACCCGCGCTGCAAAAAAGGAGGCTTCGGCCTCCTTTTTTCGTTTCTGATATTGCATTCACACCTTTATGTTAGTAACTTCTAATTTAAAGGTGTGGCTGTGTGATAAGAAGGAGCGCAGTATGGACATTAAACCGGTTACTCCGGACTTCGCCGTTGCCGATCAGGTAACTGTCAGCGATCTCGAACAGTTAAAACAACTGGGCTACCAGACTCTTATCTGTAACCGCTCGGATGGTGAAGCAGAAGGGCAGCCGACAGCCGACAGCCTTGCTGCCGCGGCCAAAGCCATGGGGTTCGGCTGGGCATGGATTCCCATTTCTTCCGGTGTCTTTACTGATGAAGCGGTGGCGGCGTTTGCAGCCGCCCTCAATGGGCATGCAAAGCCGGCACTAGCGTTCTGCCGTACCGGTACTCGCTCTGTCACCCTTTGGGCTCTTTCTCAGGCTGGGTTGCAGCCGGCAGAGGCCTTACTGAGCCAGGCCTCTGCCGCAGGTTATGATCTGTCAGCGCACGCCCGGCGTCTTGCTGATCGTCATCAACCATGATTCCTGTACCCGGCTGGGCGAAGGAATATAACCGCAACACGCTGACCCAGGACGGTGCGGCAGCGCTGATCGTGACCCTGATGCTGATCCCTCAGTCGCTGGCTTACGCCATGCTGGCAGGGTTGCCGCCTCAGGCTGGTTTGTACGCCAGCATATTACCGTTGGTGATCTATGGTCTGTTCGGCTCCAGCCGAACTTTGTCGGTGGGACCGGTGGCGGTGCTGTCGCTGATGACCGCCGCCACGCTTGGGCAGCTTTCCCTGCAAGGTGTGCATTATATAGAAGGGGCGCTGGCGCTGGCGTTGCTGAGTGGAGGCTGGCTGCTGCTGTTTGGTTTATTGCGTCTGGGGTTTGTGGCGCACTTTATCAGTCACTCGGTGATGTCGGGTTTTATCAGCGCTTCGGCGGTGCTTATCACTTTGAGCCAGCTTCGCCATTTGCTGGGAATATCACTACCGGGGGAGATCTGGCAACTACCGGGAGCCTTGTTTGCGCGACTTGGGGAGGTGCCGGTCGCCACCCTGGCGGTGTCTGCTGTCACTCTGGCAATGCTGGTATGGGCGAGGGGGGGCCTCAAGAAAATATTATTACGGGTGTTAAGGCCGGCAGTGGCAACCGCACTGGTACGGCTGATGCCGGCGATGGTGGTGGTGGCAGCCATTGTGCTGTCCGGCTGGTTGCAGTTTGAGCAGGCTGGCGTGGCGCTGGTGCAGGCCATTCCGGCCGGACTGCCTTCCCTGAGCTGGCCGGACTGGGCTGCGCTGCCCTGGCGCGAGCTGATGTTGCCGTCATTGTTACTGGCGTTGGTTGGTTTTGTGGAGTCGGTGTCCATTGGCCAGACGCTGGCGGCGCGGCGGCGTCAGCGCATTGTGCCCAACCGAGAGCTGATTGGCCTGGGGCTAGCCAATTTGTCGGCGGGGGTGTCTGGTGGCATGCCGGTAACCGGCGGCTTTGCCCGCTCTGTGGTGAACTTTGATGCCGGAGCACAAACTCCGGCCGCGGGCATTTATGCGGCGGCCGGTATTACCCTGGCCGGACTCTGGTTTGCTCCATGGCTAAGCGGGCTGCCGCAGGCGGTGCTGGCGGCGACCATAGTGGTGTCGGTACTGGGGCTGTTTGACTGGCATCAGTTTGTGCATACCTGGCGTTACTCTCATGCCGATTTTTCAGCCTTGTGCGCCACTTTTCTGCTCACCCTGCTGGCCGGGGTAGAGGCAGGACTGATGAGCGGCATTCTGGTGTCCTTGTTACTGCATCTTTATCACAGTCACCGCCCGCACTGGGCTGAAGTGGGGCGTATTGCCGGAACCGAACACTTTCGTAACCGGCTGCGGCACAGGGTAGAGCTGCAGCCGTCGCTGTTGTGCCTGCGGGTGGATGAAAGTCTGTATTTTGCCAATGCCGGTCAGCTGGAGGATATTATCGCCACGCTGGTCAGCCAGCGCCCCGGGTTACGTCATCTGGTATTGCAGTGCACCGCGGTGAACCGCATTGATGCCTCTGCTCTGGACAGCCTGCTAATGATTAATGAACGTCTGGCTCTGGCCGGTGTGGACTTCCACCTGGCCGAAGTGAAGGGACCGGTGATGGACCGGCTGGAACGCAGTGAGCTGTTGCAACAACTCAGCGGACAGGTTTATCTGACGCTGTATCAGGCCTGGCAGGATTTGGGTGAGACCGATTTTGAGCCGGAGGCCGGTGCGGTGAACTAACGCCGTTTTTTTCAACAAAATTAACTTGCACTGATAACCGCTATCATTTAGATTTGTCCTGTACGCGGAGGACATGATTTATGTATGTGTGTTTGTGCAAAGGCATTACCGAACGCCAGTTAAAAGAAGCCATTGCCGAGGGCAATACCGAGTTTATGGATCTCAAGCGTGAGCTGGGGGTTGGTTCTCAGTGTGGTAAATGTATTCCGGTGGCGCTGGCTATTCTGGCCGAAGAAACTGCCAAAAACGCCGTGTTCTACGAAGTGGCCTGATACCGGCCGCTTGGTGTAAAAAGCTCCTGCGGGAGCTTTTTGTCGTTCTGCAGGCCGCTTTCTTTTGCTTCTGGCTGCCTTGTCAGCACCGAATCAAGGGGATGGTGCGCCGCAGGGAAATGGAAGCCGCCATAATAAAGGTGATCCGAGGAAAGAGCCGGCGACCCAGGCCGCTGATTCAGCTGCGACCCAGTTGCTTGTAAGCGTAGCGGGGCCGGGTGTTCAGGATCTGGCTCTTCTGCTCTTCGGTCATATTGGCGGGGTTAAGCCCCAGTACCTTGAACGTGAGCAAGGGGCGGGCTTCCAGTGTGATCATCAGTGCCTTGATGGCGTGCAGGCTGTTTTCGCCCGGCTCTCCATAGGCATAAGTGAGAATACCCTGACTTAACAAATTTTTGACGGAGGGCTCGGTGACCGGCAACTTTATGACGCTTTTACGCTGAATAACAAACTCACGCAGTACCGCCTTTTCACTGGGATCCAGATATTCCAGCAGTTCCTTCAGTAGTTTTTGCCGGGTAAGGCGCTGTTTACGGTAAAACACATGCTGAAACAGCATGATGGCACCAATCGACAGAAAGTAAGTACCCGACAGCACCATTGCCAGTACAAACAGTAACCGATAGTCCGCCAGCCACAACCCGAAGGACCCGGAAAACAGGCTGTCGGGCAGCAGGGTAATGAGCAGACAGCTCAGCATCAGCCAGCACATAAACCAGTTCAGCGTGGAAACCTGTCGCAGCTCCGGCATTGTTTTTCTCCATTGAATGATGCGTGTACGCATATCTGCAATACACGTGCCATGAATAATCAGCCTGCGCAGGCAGAGGTCGACAAGACGGATGTTAAACCGCCTGTGTCTGGTTAAGTGAAAGTGAAGTTGGATTTATCTTTATATTAAACGTATACAAATATCTGTTAACTTTGTCTCGAATTTGTGTTTTATTAGTGTCCGGTTGGTAATACTTTAGTATGACTAGACAGGGAGTCATAGGTAATGAATACAATTTCACTTGAACAGGCACTTGCAATTACTGACGGCGCACTGCAGCGCGGCAGAGAAGTATCAGCCGCACCGCTGACAGTGGCCGTGCTCGACAGTGCAGGTGTACTGGTGTCTTTGCAGCGTGAAGACACTGCCAGCCTGATGCGGCCAGACATTGCCATTGCCAAGGCGTGGGGATCCATTGCGCTGGGGCGCAGTTCTCGTGGACTGGCCGAAATGGCGGAAGCCCGCCCAGGCTTTATGCAATCCCTCAATACCCTGGGTGAAGGCAAAGTATTGCCGGCGCCCGGCGGCGTTTTGATCCGTAACGACAATCATCTGATTATTGGTGCAGTGGGCATTACCGGCGACTTGTCTGATGTCGATGAGGCCTGTGCTGTCGCCGGTATCGAGAAGATTGGTCTAAAGGCTGACTGCAGCTAGTCCCGGTGCTGATGCACCCATCTGTTGTTTTGGTCGAGGGGTAACTTTGGTTACTCTTTTTTGCGCTCACCGTCTGGTGAGCGTTTTTTTATGAATTTTTAACGGATTCCGGTATGGTTGGCCACAAATAAGCCAGATTAACCTGAAAGAACTATGTCACGGATAAGAGCCAGAAACGAAGAAAAGATTATACGTGCTGCCAGCCGGGTGTTTGCCGAACACGGTTATGCTGCCACCAAGACGGCCGACATTGCCGAGCTGGCTCAGCTGCCCAAGCCCAATATTTACTATTACTTCGGCAGCAAGGAAAATCTGTACCGGGCCGTACTGGAAAGCGTCACCGAACCGCTGCTGGCCGCCTCTGAGCCTTTTGAGCAGCACGCTGATCCGGTTATCGCCCTTACCGCCTATATCCGCACCAAGCTGATGATCTCCCGGGATTATCCTTATGCGTCCAAGGTATTTGCCAGTGAGATCATGCACGGTGCTCCTCGCCTGCCGGAAGACATTATCGCCCGCCTGAGCGAGCAGACCCGTACGCTGAGTGACAAACTGAGCCAATGGATGGGACAAGGCTTGATGGAGCAGTTGGAACCTCGGCATCTGCTGTTTGCGATTTGGGCCTCTACCCAGACCTACGCTGATTTTAACTGGCAGATCACTATGGCGCTGGGCAAGGAAGAGCTCGACGACACTGATTATGACCAGGCCGCCGAGGTTATCACCCGCCTGGTGATCGAGGGCTGCCGGGTTCGTCCTTTATCGTCATTATGATTCCGGCTGGTGCTTGGCCTGATTGCCCAGCTCTTTATCGGGCATGATGAAGCCCAATAGCAGGCAAACAACGCCATACCCAGCCAGGGAGCCATAGACGGGTGTTGACCAGTCGGCCAGCTGCTGCTGGTATTGCCAGCCCAGCCAGATGACGCCAAGCGTGCCTCCCAATGAACGGCAGAAGTTCATCAGTGCCAGTCCGGCTCCCAGTTGTTGCGATGGCAAAGCGTTCTGCACCGCAATAGAGCAGGACACAATCAGAAAGCCAATGCCGGTGCCGCTGGTGATCAGGCCGACATAAAGCCAGGAGCCATTCAACCAGCGGCTGAACAGCGCCAGTAACAACAGACTGCCTACCCCCAGTAACACACCGCCCGCCCAGGGAAACGGCCGGCATAAGCCCTGGTGTGCAATACGTTTGCCACTGATAAAGGTGCCAGCCGTTACACTCAAAATAAACCACAGTAAAACCCGGCTGGTATTGTCCGGGCTCATTCCCTGGTGCTGTTCCAGTGCGAGCGGCAAATATACCAGCAGACCCAGCCGTACGCCTTCTGACAGGGCGAGCAGCAAAAAGGCAATGGACAGCAGGCGGCCGCTCAGCAAACGCAGAGGCAGCACCGGGTTGGGGTGTCGCCACTGCTGTACCAGTAATACCAGACTGAGCATGATAGCCCCGGCCAGCAGTGCCGGCTGTAATGTGGTCAGCGCAGGCAACAACTCGGCGGTATTGGTAGATAAACCCCAGCCGATACCCGCCAGCAGTAACAGGATGATGCCGAGGTTATCCGGCGCGCTGCGGGCACCCTTGTGGCCCAGATCTTTCAGCGCCCAGTAGCTGATGCCCATGGCCAGCAATCCCAGAGGCAGCTTGAACAGAAACAGCCAGCGCCAGTCAAAGTGCGCCATGATAAAGGCACCCAGCAGCGGGCCGGCCACGCTGGATACCGCAAACAGCGTGGAGATCAGTCCCTGATAACGGCCTACCTGGCGAGGGGGGATAACATCGGCAATCACTGCAAACGACAAGGCGATCAGGCCTCCGCCCCCCAGCCCCGTCAGCAACCGGGTGGCAAGCAGCACCGGCAGGCTGTCGGTCAGGGTGCTGGTCAGAGAGCCCAGGGTAAACAGTGCCAGTGCCGCCATCAGGCAGGGGGTACGGCCAAAACGGTCGCTCAGCCTGCCATAAACGGGCATGGTCAGGGTCATGCTAAACAGGTAACTGCTGACCAGCAACGGAGCCAGCCGGGGTGAATCAAACATTTCTCCCAACCGGGAAATTGTCGGCATCAGCAAGGTGATCTCCAGTGCGCCGAGCATAATGGCCAAGGCGACGCCGGCAAACACCCGGTGCGCCTGCCGGTTCTGGGTTGTTTCAGACATGATCAAGGATGCTCCCACTACACTTGAATAAAAAGATTTGACGGTTAGATCGTGCAGCCAATCAAAAAACTGTTTCTACAGCAGCCAGTTAACTATGTGCCGGGGCATGACTGCAACCTAAGTGTAAAAATTTTGTTGACTGCCGGGTCAGTTTTTAATTTAATTGCACGTGAAGATATTAACAATTCATCTGTTCGGCCAGACGTTGTAACCCCCGAAGGAGGCAAGCCGTGATCACTTTTCTGTTAAATCAGGAGCTGCGACAGGAACAAAACCTGTCCCCCAATATGACGGTGCTCAATTATCTGCGCACCCGCATTGGCAAGACCGGCACCAAGGAAGGCTGTGGTTCGGGAGACTGTGGTGCCTGTACCGTGGTGCTGGGTGAACGTGACGGCGATCGTATTCGCTATCGCTCGGTCAACTCCTGTCTGACCTTTGTTCCGGCGCTGCATGGCAAGCAACTGATCACCGTGGAAGACCTGAAATCGAAGGACGGCAGCCTGCACCCGGTGCAGCAGGCCATGGTTGATTTCCACGGCTCCCAGTGCGGCTTTTGCACCCCGGGTTTTATCATGTCGATGTTTGCGCTCAGCAAAAACAAGCCGTCTGCCGATCAACATGACATCTTTGAGGCGCTGGCCGGCAACCTGTGCCGCTGTACCGGCTACCGGCCCATTGTGGATGCTGCCAAGGCAATCGCCGAGCAGCCCCAGCTGGCGGATGAGTTCTCCCGTTATGAGCAGCAGCTGGTTGCCCGCCTGGCGAAAATGGAAACCGATACCCTGGTCACCCTGAACGGTGACGACAAGGTGTGTTTTTCGCCCACCTCCAGCGATGAACTGGCTGCGTTGCTGGAACAGCACCCGGACGCAAGACTGCTGGCCGGCGGCACCGACTTGGCGCTGGAAGTGACCCAGTTCCATCGTGAGCTGCCTACCATGATCTATGTGGGCAATGTGGCGGATATGAAAACGCTGGAAGAAACCGATGCCGGGCTGGTTATTGGTGCTGCCCGCAGTTTGAGTGACAGCTACGAGGCTCTGAGCAATTACTATCCGGATTTCGGCGAGCTGCTGCACCGCTTTGCTTCACTGCAAATCCGTAACCAGGGCACCCTGGGCGGCAACATTGGTAATGCTTCTCCCATTGGTGACGCACCACCGGTACTGATTGCCCTTAACGCGACGTTGGTTCTGCGTAAGGGTGACCGGGTGCGCGAGCTGCCGGTGGAAGACTACTTCCTCAGTTACAAGGTCACTGCCCAGGAACCGGGCGAATTTATTGAGCGCATTATCGTGCCCAAGCCCAGCGCCAATCAGCACTTCAGGGTATACAAGCTGTCCAAACGGTTAGACGACGATATTTCTGCGGTCTGCGGCGCTTTTAACCTGACCATTGAAAACGGCACTGTCACCGCCGCCTGCATCGGCTTTGGCGGCATGGCTGCCACTCCCAAACGGGCCGCCGGCTGTGAGCAAGCGCTGGTTGGTCAGCCCTGGAGCATGGTTACCGTCAAGGCCGCGATGAAGGCTCTTGAGGCCGACTTTGAGCCGCTGTCGGACTTTCGTGCCAGCAAGGAATATCGCACCAGAACCGCGGCCAACCTGCTGTACAAGTGCTTTATCGAGCAACAGGATCTGAAACTGGAAACCAGGGTGACGTCTTATGTCTAACAAACCTCAGAACACGCTCACCATCGATGAAATGATGGCGAAAATGAAACAGGAACTGCAAACCGGTGTGGGCCGGAGTGTGCCTCACGACAGCGCCGCCCGGCAGGTATCCGGTGAGGCGCAGTACATTGATGATCGGCTGGAGTTTCCCAACCAGTTACATGTGTATGCCCGGTTGTCCGATAAGGCCCATGCCCGTATCACCAAGCTGGATGTCAGCCCCTGTTACGACTTCCCCGGTGTGGCCATTGCCATTACCGCCCAAGATGTACCCGGCGAGCTGGATATCGGCCCGGTGCTTGCCGGTGATCCCCTGCTGGCAGACGGCAAGGTGGAATACTACGGTCAGCCGGTGCTGGCGGTAGCGGCCAATGATCTAGAAACTGCCCGTAAGGCGGCAATGGCGGCTATTGTGGAGTATGAAGAGCTGCCGGCGGTACTGTCGGTGGAAGAGGCGCTGGAAAAAGAGTTGTTCCTCACCGAAAGTCACAAGCAGCAACGGGGTGATTCCGCTGCCGGCCTGAAAAAGGCCAGGCACGTGATCGAAGGCAGCCTGCACATTGGTGGTCAGGAGCATTTTTATCTGGAAACCCAGATCAGCTCCGTGGTGCCAGCCGAAGATGGCGGCATGATGGTCTTTACTTCCAGCCAGAACCCCACCGAGATACAAAAGCTGGTGGCCAGTGTTCTGGACGTGCCGATGAACAAAGTGGTTATCGACATGCGCCGCATGGGGGGCGGTTTCGGTGGCAAGGAAACCCAGGCTGCCGGCCCGGCCTGCATGGCCGCAGTGGTTGCTCGTCTGACCGGCCGTCCGGCCAAGATGCGGTTGCCGCGTATGGAAGATATGATTATGACCGGCAAGCGTCACCCCTTCTACAACCAGTACAAAATTGGTTTTGACGAGCAGGGTCGTATTCAGGCCTCCGAAATCACCGTGTCCGGTAACTGTGGTTATTCGCCGGATCTGTCCTCATCCATTGTCGATAGGGCGATGTTCCACTCGGACAATGCCTATTATCTGGGCGATGCCACTGTGATTGGTCACCGCTGCAAGACCAACACTGCATCCAATACCGCCTACCGCGGCTTTGGTGGTCCTCAGGGGATGATGACTATCGAGCATGTGATGGACGAGATCGCCTCATACCTGGGCAAAGACCCGCTCGAAATCCGTAAAGTGAACTTCTATGGCAAGACCGAACGTAATGTCACCCATTATCATCAGCCGGTGGAACATAACATTATTCACGAGCTGGTGAATGATCTGGAGCTGTCGTCCGAATACGCCAAACGGCGTGAGCAGATCCGGGACTTCAATGCTCAGAGCCCTATTCTGAAAAAAGGGATTGCCATCACCCCGGTGAAGTTTGGTATCTCTTTCACCGCCACTTTCCTTAACCAGGCCGGGGCGCTGATCCACGTCTACACCGATGGCAGCATTCACCTCAATCACGGTGGCACCGAAATGGGGCAGGGCCTGAATATCAAGGTGGCCCAGGTGGTCGCGGAAGAGTTTCAGGTGGACATTGACCGTATTCAGATCACTGCCACCAATACCGACAAGGTGCCCAACACCTCACCCACGGCGGCATCAAGTGGTACCGATCTGAATGGCAAGGCTGCACAAAATGCTGCCCGTACCATCAAGCAGCGGCTGATCGACTGGGCGGCAGGGCATTTCCAGGTCAGCCCGGAAGAAGTGGTGTTCAAAAACAACTTCGTACAGATCCGCCATACCCTGATGTCGTTTCAGGAGTTTGTGCAGCTGGCCTACTTCAACCAGGTATCGCTGTCGAGCACCGGCTTTTACAAGACCCCGAAGATCTATTACGACCACGCCAGTGGCTCGGGCCGGCCCTTCTACTACTTTGCTTACGGTGCTGCCTGTGCCGAGGTCGTGGTGGATACCCTGACCGGCGAATACAAGCTGCTGCGCACCGATATCCTGCATGATGTGGGTGACTCTCTGAACCCGGCCATCGACATCGGCCAGGTAGAAGGGGCCTTCCTGCAGGGGGCCGGCTGGCTCACTACCGAAGAGCTGGTATGGAATGACAAGGGCCGGCTGATGACCTCGGGGCCTGCCAGTTACAAGATTCCGGCCGTCGCCGACATGCCGGTGGACTTCCGGGTCAAGCTGGTGGAAAACCGCAAGAATCCGGAAGATACCGTATTCCATTCCAAAGCCGTGGGCGAGCCGCCCTTTATGCTGGGCATGGCAGTATGGTGTGCACTGAAAGACGCGGTGGCCAGTGTATCCGGTTATCGCCGCTATCCGCACATTGATGCGCCGGCTACCCCCGAGCGGGTGTTGTGGGCGGTGGAGCAAATGCACGAACTGGTGGAGCAACACGAAGCCGCCAGTGATGTGCCGGTGACCGCCAAGTAAACCATTCGGCTAACAGGGGCGGTACGCTGCCCCGGGAGCAACACATGTTCAAGGACAACTGGATTCAAATCCTGGCCGAGCTGGAGCAAAAAGGGGAGCCTTGCGTCATGGTCACCGTGGTGGAGCACAAGGGCTCCACCCCGCGGGACAGCGGTACCAAAATGCTGGTGACGGAAAGCGGGTGTTACGCCACCATTGGCGGCGGTCATCTGGAATACAAGGCCCTGGAGCTGGCGCGGAAAATGCTGGCCGGTGGCGAACAGCAGATGTGTGTCGAGCGCTTTAACCTGGGGGCCAATCTGGGTCAGTGCTGTGGCGGCATGGCCACTATCATGCTGGAGCCGGTAGTACGGCCGCGTCATCATCTGGTGCTGTTTGGTGCCGGTCACGTCGCCAAGGCCCTGGTGCATGTGCTGGCGACGCTGCCGTTTCGCATCACCTGGGTGGATTCCCGTGCCGAGGAGTTTCCCGCCGAGCTGCCCGAAGGCGTGACTGCCCTGGTCAGCGATGAGCCAGTGGACGAGGTGACTGAGCAGCCACCGGGCAGCTATTACCTGGTGATGACTCACAACCACCAGCTGGATCTTGAACTGTGTGCCCGTATTCTCAAACGGGGCGACGCCCGTTATTTCGGGGTGATCGGCTCGCGTACCAAGCGCAAGCGTTTTGATTACCGGCTGCGGGAACGGGGCTTTGACGACGCCGCGCTGGCCAGCATGGTGTGTCCTATCGGCCTGCCCGAGGTAGCGGGTAAGCACCCGGCGGAGATCGCCGTGTCGGTGGCTGGTCAGCTGATTTCCGCCTATCAGGCTGGTGATGCGATCAAGGCTCAGGAAACTGCCTCCGCCATGCTTCAGACCGAGCACGCCTGATTTTACTGATTTCAAGGAGACGCGCAGAAATGACGCAACCCGTGGCCTATCGCGCCGCCATTCTTTACAGCCTGGGTGACCCGGCCAGAGTCGGCCTCGACCATTCCTTTGCCTGGCATGAGGACGGTGTCCTGGTGGTGGCCGATGGTCATATTCAGGATGTCGGCCCGGCACCCGAGGTACTGGACCGGCTGCCCGAAGGCACTCAAGTGATCACGCTGAAAAACCGGTTGATCACCCCGGGTTTTATTGACACCCACATTCACTTTCCCCAGACCGAGATGATCGCCTCCTATGGCGATCAGTTGCTGGACTGGCTGAATAACTACACCTTTCCGGAAGAGCGCAAATTTGCCGATGAGGCCCATGCCGCGCGCGTGGCCGGGGTGTTCCTGGATGAACTGTTGCGCAACGGCACCACCACCGCCATGGTGTTCGGTACCGTGCACAAGCAGGCGGTAGACGCTTTCTTTACCGAGTCGGCCAGGCGTAACACCCGCATGATTGCCGGCAAGGTGATGATGGATCGCAATGCGCCTGAGTTTCTGCTGGACACCGCGGCGTCTTCCTATGCTGACAGCCGGGAACTGATCGAACGCTGGCACAAGCAGGGGCGCCAGTTGTATGCGGTCACCCCGCGTTTTGCCCCGACCAGCACTGCCGAACAACTGACGGAGGCTGGCCGGCTGATGAGTGAGTACGACGACTTGTATATGCAGACGCATCTGTCGGAAAACAAGCAGGAAATAGCATGGGTCAAATCCCTGTTCCCGGAGCAAAAGGGCTACCTGGACGTATACGATCACTTCGGCCTGCTGGGGGAGCGTTCGGTGTTTGCTCATGCGGTGCATCTGGAACAGGAAGAAAGCGAGCGCATGGGCGCGACCGGCTCGGTCATATCCCATTGCCCGACGTCCAACCTGTTCCTGGGCTCCGGCCTGTTTGATCTGCCTTCGGCGGAACAACACCAGATCCGGGTCGGTCTGGGCACCGATGTAGGGGCGGGCACCAGCTTCTCCATGCTGCAGACCATCAACGAGGCCTACAAAATCCAGCAGCTGCGGCAGCACAAGCTGCATCCGCTCAAGGCCTTTTACCTGGCTACGCTGGGCGGTGCCGAGTCACTGAGTCTGGATGATAAGCTGGGTAACCTGCTGCCGGGCAAGGAAGCCGACTTTCTGGTCGTGGATCTGGAGGCCACTCCGTTGATGAAGGCGCGGATACAAAATACGCAAAACCTGTATGAAAAACTCTTCGTACTTATGATGCTGGGAGACGACCGCGTCATTGCCGAAACCTATGTGTACGGTGAATGTCAGCACCGGCGTGAAGACGCTTAAAAGCAGCAAATGCTATCCAAGCATAACAAAACGCCCAGGCAGGGCGTTTTTTGTGTTCAGTCACAGACTTTGACATTGCGACTGTTACCTCGGTAGAAAGAGCGTTAGATTGTATACGTGATATGTAACAATTTATTAACTGGCAATAGTCAAGATGATGCTGCCCAGCCAGCACAGCTAATGCCGCAACTGGAAACCAACGTATGAGTTCACTCAGTCAACTGGAGCCAAGACCTGTCAAGTCGAGCTCAAATACCCAGGACGATATCGTCTACGAACATATTTTTGATGCCATTCTGGAACAACGTCTGGCACCGGGCACCAAGCTCAGCGAGGAAGCGCTGGGTGAAATTTTCGGCGTCAGCCGCACCATTATCCGCCGTGCACTGCTGCGTCTGTCCCACGAACAGGTGGTGATCATTCGGCCCAACCGGGGCGCCGTGGTGGCTGCACCCAGCGTGGAAGAAGCCCGGCAGATTTTCGCTGCCCGCCGGGTGGTGGAGCTGGCGGTCACTGAGCTGGCAGTAGAAAATGCCACTCCTGAAAGCCTGGCCCACATGCGCGCCATGGTGAAGGAAGAGCAGGATGCCTTTGCCCGAGGAGATCGGGGTAGCGGTATTCGGCTGTCGGGTGAGTTCCATCTGGAGTTGGCACATATGGCCAACAATACGCCATTGCTTAATTTCCAGCGCAGTGTGGTATCCCAGACCTCGTTGATTATCGCTCAGTACGAAGTAGGTCATCAGGCCCATTGCTCTTTTAATGAGCATGAGATACTGCTGAACGCGATTGAGAGTGGCGACAAAAGCACGGCTCTGCAAAAGATGACCGAGCATCTGGACCATATTGAAGCCAAACTTAACCTGGACGGCGACTCCGCTTCCACCGACCTGCACGTGGTCTTTTCCGGCGTAGCCAAAAAGCGGCCCGGCCGCGCTCGCTGATTTCCTGACAGGCTAGTATCCGGGGCTGAATCGTTTCTGCCCCGCGTTGCCGTTCCCGTTTTTTGCCTTTTCTTTTCCCGTTTTTCCGATGCTTTTTTGCGGTGGTCCAAGTTAATTCATGTAACTGGCGCTACCGGCCCTTGCCCCTTTCCCCCTAATGTTATGAGCATGTAAACGGCCTGGTGTTTCGGGCCATGATTCATTGCCACTTGCTGGCCAAGGGAGAATTGATATGTCCGCTGAAAACCAGAAAACCACTGAGCTGCTGGAGCAGCTGTTCGCCGCCTTTAACCGCCATGATATTGAAGGCGTAATGGCCTGCATGACCGACGATGTGGTATTTGAAGGTGCCGCCGGCCCTGAAGCTCACGGCAACCGCTTTCAGGGTGCCGATGCCGTCGCTGCCGCCTTTGTCAATGTGTGGACCACCATGCCGGATGTGCAATGGAACAACACCAGCCACTTTGCGGTGGGCGATCGGGGCGTGTCCCAGTGGACTTTCTGTGCCACCACCCCGGACGGCCGTCGCATTGAAGCCGATGGAGTGGACTTGTTCACCCTGAAGGGCGGCAAGCTGGCGCTCAAGCAGGCCTTCCGCAAGGATCGTCCGCTGCTGGATCCCCAGTAAGCCACGGCAGTCTCACTCTGTTAACGGGAATCACGAATATGGATATGGTCAACAACACTCAGGCGGATTTCCGCCAGCCGGCCAAGGCCGACACCGTGCTGGATCATTACGATCCCAGTTATGATCCCCTGGTGGCGGCCACGCCCGGTCGGGGTCAGCAGTATGCTCCTACCTACTGGGTTGCCACTGCCGGAACGCCGCCGGAGGATGATGGCCCCGTGACCGGTGACATGGATGTCGATGTGGTGATCATCGGCAGTGGTTTTACCGGTCTGTCCGCCGCTCTGCACCTGGCCAAGGAGCACGGTATTAAGGCGACCGTACTGGAAGCGAACCAGGTCAGCTGGGGCTGTACCAGCCGCAATGGTGGTCAGGCCCAGAACGCTTCGGGCCGGCTGACCCGTTCCCAGTGGGTCAAACGCTGGGGGCTGAGCACTGCCCGCAAAATGCATGATGAGGTACAGGAAGGCTTTGATACCTTCAAGAACCTGATCAAGGAAGGCAATATCGACTGTGATCCTCAAACTGGCGGCCACCTCTATATTGCCCATCGCGACAAAGCCATGCGCAAGCTGGAAGCGGAAGCCAAAGTGCTGCGTGAACAGTTCAATTACCACACTGAGCTGCTCGACAAATCTACCTTAAGCCGTGACTACGTCGATGAGGCCGAGGCGGTCGGTGCCATGCATGAGCCTGAGGGTATTGGCGTGCATCCGCTCAAGCTGGCCCAGGGATACCATCGTATGGCCCGGGAACTGGGTGCAACTATTCACCCGTCAAGTCCGGTGCTGGGTTGGGAAACCATCAATGGGGTACATCACATCAAGACCCCGGGCGGTACGGTAAAGGCGCGGGCCGTGGGCGTGGCTACCGGCGGTTATACCTCACAGGGGCTGCATACCAGCCTGAACAGCAAGATCATGCCGATACTGTCAAACTCGCTGGTGACCCGGCCGCTGACCGAGCAGGAAATTGCCGCCTGTAACTTCAAGACCAATGAAGTGATCACCGACACCCGGACTTTGCGTCATTATTATCGCAAGTTGCCTGACAATCGGGTACAAATTGGCAGCCGCAGCTCCATTACCGGGGCCGATGCCGGTAATCCCAAGCATCTGCAACTGTTGATCGATGGTCTGCACCGCAAGTTTCCGCCGCTCAAGGGCATTCAGATAGACTATTCCTGGTGGGGCTGGGTGGATGTCAGTCACGACATGATGCCGCGTATCTATCAGCCCAATGACAAGGAACAGATCTTCTACGCTCTGGGTTACGGTGGCAACGGTGTTATGTTCTCGGCTCACGCCGGCCGGCGCATGGCCCAGCGTATTGCGGGCATCCAGGAAGGCTTTGAGTTGCCCATCTACAACTCACCGTTGCCAGGGCACCTGTTTGCGCCCTTCCGCCGGATGGGTCAGCGTATGCTGTATCATTGGTATCATTTACGTGATGAAGTACTGTAAAAGTGTATTAAATTGTTAACAATGCTTTTACTTTTCCGCTCTCTGAGTTAAAACGATCACTTCAGAGGGCGGACTGCGTGTTCCCGCCAGACGAACCCACTCGCTGTCAGGAAAGTCTTTTCATGTTTCAGTTGTTTCATCTCTCCACCGAAAAAAATACCAGCCTGCAACAACAACTGCGCGAGCAGATCGCCGCTGCCATTCTCAACGGTAATATTCCTGTTGACAGCCCGTTACCCTCCAGCCGCAAGCTGGCCAAACAGCTGAGTATTGCCCGCAATACCGTGGTGCTGGCGTATGAGCATCTGCTTGATGATGGCTATCTGCTGGCTAAAGAGCGCAGTGGTTATTTTGTTAATCCGGAAATTCTCTCCCGTCAGCCTGACATGCCCGCAGTCCAGGCACCGGCTACCGAGGGTAAATTGCCGGACTGGAGCCGCAAGCTCAAGCTGCATCCCAGTGAGCAGCAGAATATCATTAAGCCCAGGGACTGGCAGAAGTATCCTTATTCCTTTATCTATGGCCAGTTCGATCCCACCCTGTTTCCCAGCAACAACTGGCGTGAGTGTTGCCGTGATGCGGTCAGTATTCCGGCCATTCGCGACTGGGCGTCCGACAGCTTCGATAATGACGATCCCTTGTTGATCGAGCAGATCCGTACCCGGCTGCTGCCCCGGCGCGGGGTCTGGGCTTCGGCTGATCAGATCCTGGTGACGGTCGGCGCCCAGCAAGCACTGTATCTGCTAGCCAAACTGCTGCTCGACAAGGACAGCACCATCGGCATTGAGGATCCGGGCTACGTCGATATTCGCAATATTGCCACCATGAACCCGGCCAGGGTACGGCCGCTGCCGGTGGACGAGCAGGGGCTGATCATTGATGACAAGCTGGCCGGCTGCGATCTGGTGTATACCACCCCCAGCCACCAGTGCCCGACCACGGTCACCATGCCGCTGGAGCGGCGTTTTACTCTGCTGGAGCGGGCCAGTGAGCAGGATTTTCTGATCATTGAGGATGACTACGAGAGCGAGACCAACTTCAGGGCCAACCCGACCCCGGCGCTGAAAAGCCTGGATCGTAATGATCGGGTGCTCTATGTGGGCAGCCTGTCCAAGACCCTGGCACCGGGGCTGCGGCTGGGCTATCTGGTGGGACCGGCGGAGCTGATTCGTGAGGCCCGTGCCTTGCGCCGGCTGATGCTGCGCCATCCGGCCGCCAATAACCAGCGTTCGGTAGCCTTGTTTCTGGAACGAGGTTATCACGACGCTCTGATTATGAATCTGGCCAAAGCCTATGAAGCGCGCTGGCAGGAAATGGGCGCGGCGCTGGATGAATTTATGCCCAGTTCAAGCCGCCAGCCCGGCTTTGGCGGCTCCTGTTATTGGGTTCGGGGGCCGGAAGGCCTGGACAGCCGTATTTTACGTAAGGAAGCGGCCGACCGGGGCATTTTGATTGAACCCGGTGATATTCATTTCCAGGGCGAGAAGGTACCACTTAACTATTTCCGGCTGGGCTATTCTTCCATTGCAGCGGAACGCATTCGCCCCGGGATTGAAGCGCTGGTTGCGCTTATCCGGGATATGACCTGAGGCCACAAAAAAGCCCCGCCAGAGCGGGGCTAAAAATAGCAAGGGCAACAAAAGGAAAGGATATCAGCCCATCAGCAGCAGATAGGCAAGCACAAGCAGAGCGATAAAGACGGTTTCCAGTACCACCAGCAGAACTGGCTTCCAGCCCACCGACAGAATGTCCTTGAGCTGGGTGCGCACGCCGAGGGCTGCGATGGCGGTGAGCAACAGCCAGGAAGAACTGCCAGCCAACGGCTGAGCGATGTCCTGAGGAATCCAGCCCAGGCTGTTGATTACGAACAGCACCACAAAGCCGATCAGAAAACCGGGAATGGCAACCTTGCTGCCCCCACTGGTTTCACCCTGCTTGCTGGCGGCGCGGCGGATCAGAATACCGATGGTCATCACGATGGGCACCAGCATGGCTACCCGCAGCAGTTTTACAAAGGTGCTGAGATCGCCGACTTCGGCGGACATGCTGTAGCCGGCACCCACGACCTGGGCCACATCGTGAATGGTGGCACCGATAAACAGGCCGGCTTCCTGATCCGACAGTCCCAGGCTTTCACTGATCATGGGGTAGAAGATCATCGCCAGGGTACTGAGTGTCGTCACACTGATCACGGTAAACAGGGTATCTCGCTTGGCCTGTTCACTCTGAGGCAGCACACTGCTGATGGCCATGGCCGCCGAGGCACCGCAAATGGCTACGGAGCCACCGGTGAGGGTGCCGAACTCTTTTGAAAAGCCGAGCCAACGGGCCATGACCACGCCAAAGCAGATGGTCAGCACTACCGCAGAGCAGACCATCAGCATGGGCTGCCAGCCGAGGGTGAGCACGTCGCCAAAGGTGATGCGCAGTCCCAGCATGGCCACGCCCAGGCGCAGCACGGTTTTGGCTGACAGCTCGAGGCCGGGCGCACACTGGGGCTCCTGGCTGAGAAAATTAAACGCCAGGCCCAGCAGCAGGGCCATCAGCATGGCGGGGGCACCGTAATGCTGAGACAAAAAGCTGGCGGCAATGCCGATGGTTGCGGCGACGCAAATGCCGGGAAAGTAGCGTTTGCGGGTGCTGTCCAGGCGATGCAGCAAGCCCATTACCGGAGAGTGGGTGTCGGCGGCCATGGGATTTCCTCCGTGAAGCAAGACAAATGAATGTTGTTGTTATGGTATTGATGATGGTATCGGGCGAGCCAATGCCGTTTTTGGCCATCATGGTTACTTTTTTGCATAGGTATGGATTTCATCAACAAGGACGGCGTAATGGAAGCTAAATGGTTGCATGATTTTATCGCGCTCAGTGAGCAAGGCAGCTTTTCCCGGGCGGCAGAAAGCCGCTTTGTGACCCAGCCCGCGTTCAGCCGGCGCATTCGCTCGCTGGAAAACTGGCTGGGCGTGGCTCTGGTATGCCGCAACCGTTACCCGCTGGAGCTGACGCCGGCGGGAGAAGCCTTTCTCGAGCAGGCCCGTCAGCTTCTTGCCCAGATTTACGGTATTCGCAGTCAGTTGCGCCTGAGTCAGCAGCAGACTCCTGGGTTAAGCCTGATCACCCAGCCGGCGCTGGCGGTAACTTTTTTTCCGGCCTGGCTGCACCGGCTGCGTCCGGCCCTGGGAGAAGGCCTGGTACGCCTTAACACGGGTCATTATCACGAGGCCATGGAGCAGTTTGTGGCGGGAGCGGTGGACTTTCTGCTGTGCTTTGCCGATGCGGGTGACGCCGAGGCCCTGCAGCGGCCGGACGTGGACCGGCTGCAGGTAGGGCAGGACCGGCTGGCGTTGGTGTCGGTGACCTGCGAGCAGGGCAAACCCCGCTTTCAGCTCGACGATAACCAGCCATTACCGCTGCTGTTGTATCCCAAAGATGCCTTTCTCGGGGCGCTGGTCCAGCGGGAATGCCTACCGTCACTGGGCGAGCGGCCCTGGCTGCCTGTATGTGAAAATGCCTTGGGCGAGGGGCTCAAGGCTCAGTTGCTGCAAGGGGAAGGCGTGGCCTTTCTGCCCGAAAGCCTGGTCCGTGACGAGCTGGCCACAGGCCGGGTGGTGGTGCTGGAAGGCGCACGAACTCTGGAACTGAATATTGATCTGTGCCGGCTGGGAGAGCCCCGCTCGGAGCTTGCCGAGCGTTTCTGGCACCAGAGCCGCCTGCAGGCCCTGGCAGCGCATTGCTAATAAGGCGATATCCAGGTTCACCGGGAAAGTAAAAGGAGGTTGTGCCGACCTGCCAGACAACTTTTAACACCGTTTTTTAACCCTGGCGTAACATGGTCAGTGAAACTGGCCCTATGTTCCCTTGCCCCCCCTTCCTAAGCTATTTCCCAAGCGAGCCGCCAAAGTCCCTGTTTATCTTTGAAGCTTGCTCGTCATAACAAACGCAAACGAACCAATTGCCCGAACAGAAACGGAATATTGAACTCAACCCCACCGAGGAGGGTGGCTTCAGGCCGCCACCAACGGGAAACAGCAAAAGGAAGACAGCTATGCCACGTATGACTCCCAGTGAAGCTTTGGTCGAAACCCTGGCGGCCAACGGTGTTACCGACGTCTTCGGTATCATGGGCTCTGCCTTTATGGATGCCATGGACATTTTCGCCCCTGCCGGCATTCGCCTTATCCCCACGGTACATGAGCAGGGTGCCGGTCATATGGCCGATGGCTATGCCCGGGTCAGCGGCCGTCACGGCGTGTGTATCGCCCAGAACGGTCCCGGTATTACCAACTTCGTGACCGCCATTGCCGCCGCTTACTGGGCTCACAGCCCGGTGGTATGCATCACCCCGGAAACCGGTTCCATGACCCAGGGGCTGGGCGGCTTCCAGGAAGCGCAGCAGCTGCCTTTCTTTGAAACCATTACCAAATACCAGGGCCACGTGGCCAACCCGGCGCGTATGGCCGAGTTTACCGCCCGCTGTTTTGACCGCGCCATGCTCGACAACGGCCCGACTCAGCTTAACATTCCGCGGGACTTCTTCTACGGCGACATCAACGTGGAAATTCCTGAGCCGATCCGCATCGAGCGCGGTGCCGGCGGCGAGCAAAGCCTGCAACAGGCTGCGGCTCTGCTGGCTGAAGCCGAGTTCCCGGTGATCATTTCCGGTGGCGGTGTAGTCATGGCTGACGCGGTAGAAGAGTGTAAGGCTCTGGCCGAATACCTGGGCGCCCCGGTAGTGAACAGCTACCTGCATAATGACTCTTTCCCTGCCAGTCATCCGCTGTGGTGTGGTCCGCTGGGTTATCAGGGCTCCAAAGCTGGTATGAAGCTTCTCTCCCGCGCCGACGTGGTGCTGGCGCTGGGTACCCGCCTTGGTCCGTTCGGTACCCTGCCGCAGCACGGTCTGGACTACTGGCCGAAGGAAGCGAAGATCATTCAGGTGGACTGCGATGCCAAGATGCTGGGACTGGTGAAGAAAATCTCTGTGGGCGTGTGTGGCGATGCTAAGGCCGCCGCCGTCACCATTCTGGAGCGTCTGCAAAACCTCAATGTTTCCTGCCTGGAAAACAAGGGGGCCCGTGCCACCGAAATCGCTGCCGAAAAAGCGACCTGGGAAGCCGAGCTGGATCAGTGGATCCACGAGAAGGACGACTATTCCCTCGATATGATTTCCGAGCAGGAAGAAGAGGAAGGCAGCTACCTGCACCCGCGTCAGGTGCTGCGTGAGCTGGAAAAGGCCATGCCCGAAGACGTGATGGTGTCTACCGATATCGGTAACATCAACTCTGTGGCCAACAGCTATCTGCGTTTCGAGAAGCCGCGTTCCTTCTTTGCTGCCATGAGCTTCGGCAACTGTGGTTACGCGCTGCCGACCATCATCGGTGCCAAGACTGCCGCGCCCAACCGTCCGGCCATTTCCTACGCTGGTGACGGTGCCTGGGGGATGTCCATGATGGAAATTATGACCTGTGTGCGTGAGAACATTCCGGTGACCTCCATCGTGTTCCACAACCGTCAGTGGGGCGCCGAGAAGAAGAACCAGGTTGATTTCTACAACCGCCGCTTTGTGGCCGGTGATCTGGAAAACCCGAGCTTTGCCTCCATTGCCCGTTCCATGGGGGCTGAAGGTGTGACCGTCGACAAGCTGGAAGATGTGGGGCCTGCGTTGCAGGCGGCCATTGCGCGTCAGATGGAAGAAGGCAAGACCACGGTTATCGAGATTATGTGTACCCGTGAGCTGGGTGACCCCTTCCGCCGCGACGCTCTGTCCAAGCCGGTACGTCACCTGGATAAGTACAAAGATTATTGCTGACAGGTACGGCTGCCCGCCCGGGCAGCCTTTTTACCCGGCCGCTTGCGGCCGGTTTTTTCAGGAAGACAACCCGATCTTGCTTATTGAGTGGTATCCGGTTGTCTACTGGCCGTCATCAAAGGGAATCTGAGATGCTCAATACCAATCCAAAGGAATGTCCCGCTCACTTGCTGGAACAGGCCCGGCAATATCCGGCCGTTGCCACTGTGGTGATCAACCCGGTTAACCGGGTGTCCCTGGCCAGCGCCCGGCTGGCGCAGGATGAGGGACTGATCACGCCCATTCTGGTGGGTAATGAGGCCCGGATACGCGAGGAAGCCGCCGCCATGAACTGGGATCTGTCCGGCGTCCGGCTGGTGGATGCCACCGACGAGGCCGATGCTGCCCGCCTGGGGGTGACCCTGGTCAGCCAGGGTGAGGCCGATGCCATCATGAAAGGCCATGTGCATACCGACACATTGCTGCGGGCGGTGCTCAACCGCGCTGCCGGGCTGCGTACCGACAGCCGGCTGAGCCATGTGTTCCATATGACGGTACCGGGCAGCTGCAAGGCGCTGTGCATTACCGATGCGGTGATCAACGTACAGCCCGGTGTGCTCGACAAGCTGCATATTGCCCGCAATGCCATTGAGCTGCTGCATGCCTTGGGTTGTGACGAGCCCAAGGTGGCGTTGCTGTCGGGCACCGAAGAAGTGAGCAAGAGCATGCCCTCGAGCCAGGATGCTGCCGAGCTGGTCAAACTGGCGGCCATGGGAGCTCTGCCCGGGGCTGTGGTGGAAGGGCCACTGGCGTTTGACAATGCCGTGTCCCGGGAAGCGGCCGAGATTAAGGGCATTTCCGGTAAGGTACCGGGTGAGGCCGATATTCTGCTGGTACCCAACCTGGAGTCGGGCAACTTTCTGTTCAAGCAGATGGTGTACTTTATGGGGGCCACCGCTGCCGGTCTGGTGCTGGGAGCGAGAGTGCCGATCATTCTTACTTCACGGGCCGATCCGCCCGAGGCGAGGCTGGCGTCCTGTGCCCTGGCCAGCATTGTGCATCACAACCGCCAGACCACGGTGACACCGGCACGCGCCAGCGCCTGAATTTAACAAGGAGAGCCCATTATGACCCTCAGTCGTTACGGATTTATCGTCAAGGCCGCCGATCTGGAGCTGTTCAAGCATCACGGTCGCATCAAAAGCGAGGGCTTTGATCTGGCGGTATCCGGCGTCAGCACCCTGGAAGAAGCCATTATGGCTGCCCAGGAAATGCTGACCCGGAGGATCGAGTTAATCGAGCTATGTGGCGGCTTTACTGCCGAGGAAGAGGAGGCGATCCGTGCGGCGATCAATGATCATGTTCCGCTGGGTCGAGCCGTTACCCGTCGGGAGGATCAAGGCAGGATCCACTGGAGCTGACAGTATTCATTGTGCACTCTTGTTTGACCGGGCTGATGCCCGGTTTTTTTTGTGCCGTTCCCGCAGGGTGATCATGAGGATCTTCATCGTTGCCTGGACCTGGAAGTGTTATGCCTCAAAGGCGACGGCGGGAATCCACATACAGACGAGCAGCGGCATTAATCTCGGTGAAGCCGGTGACATGGACCCCCGCCCGCGCGCGGGACGAACTCACACGCAAGAGCTGCTCGCATGCCGTCATTCCCGCGACGGCGCTGAGGGCTCCCCAGTTTTTATGCGTCATGCTGACACACCCGGTGAGCGCAAGTAGAGGCGACTCAATCGTGACAAGGCTCGCTCCAGTAGCGAGCCTGTGATTCGCCGGGGTTCATGAAACAGCATTTGATTGCCCAAGCTCAGAAAGGACAGTACCCGGCGTTGCACCGTGTTGGCCTGATAGCGCCGGTGCCTCCCCTGGTGCTCACATTCAAATCCCACCAGCCACAGCATCAGCGTGGCAACCTGGGCTATCAGGCATAACACTGCAATCCCTTTTTCCCCGAGGGTTTTGCTGTTGCTCCAGCCAAAACCGTAGCGTTGACTCTTGTCATCCCGGAAGTTTTGCTCAATTTGCATGCGAGTCTGGTAGATGGAGACCACTTCTTTCGCGCTCAGCCGTTCATCTGAGGTCACCAACAACCAGGGCTCCTTGGCCAGCGCACGGCAATGCGCCTCTGCTTGCGGATACAGCGGTTGCTTCTTACCCCGCTTTTTATGCCGTCCCTTGGAGGGGCCGTGATATTGATGGAAGTAAACCGGGCAACGCCGCTTCACCGACTTGCCTAACAGACCCGGTCCCAGCGCCTCGGGGGTAGCGCTCGCCTGCTGGGCCAGTTTGGTCGCCGGATGCCATTCCAGCTCGCTCTCCAGTTTGCCGTAGATACGTCCGCGAACCCGGCCCACATACTCCCAACCCAGTGCGCGAACCTGTCGTAACCACGGTGTTTTGAAACCGGCATCCGTCACAATCACCACACGGCGTTGTGTCCCCAGCAAGGCCTGCAGGTCGAGGAGAAACTGCTGATGTTCATCGGTATGCTCCTGTCGCTCGGAGACCACCACCCGGTTCAATAAGGGCAACCCACGACCGTCATACACCAGACTGGCGCGCAGTACATGGAAGTCCTGGCTGCAGCAGCCACTCCAGTCAATGGCAATGACACAACTGGGCAGGCATGCGGTGATGCGACGGGCGAGTGCGGCACTGATGGCGGTGTTCTCATTGTGCAGTTTTTCATTGCCGATAAACCGGTCTACCCGCTTTATCTTGTGTTTCACTTTGGCCTTTCCCGGAAGATGGCGACCAATTCGCGTCAGGGACAGCGTGTTACCTGCAATCAACCCTTCGGCGCAAGACAGCTGGGTTTTGGTGCGGGCCTGATGAAAAGAAGCAAGAGCAGTGCGGAAGAAGTGATGGCAAACTGTGCGGACGGCAGGCATGGCGGATCCTCTTTGTTTTTTTGGCGATTAACAAAAGAGAAAATCTACCATGCCTGCCTATTTTTTTGGGGATCCCTCAGCGCGACGGCGGGAATCCATTACAGACGAGCAGCGGCGTTAATATCGATGAAGCCGGTGACATGGACCCCCCGCTTGCGCGGGGGTGACAAAGTCTGGCAAAGAGGGATCAGGACTGGGTCTTTTCCGGGCGGGGGACGATCAGGGTGGGAATGCGCGATTCACGCAGCACGTTTTTGGCCACGCTGCCCAGCAGGGTCTGCAGCCAGCCCTTTTCGTGAGCACCCATAATGATAAGATCGCATTCCAGTTCTTTCGAGCGCTGCAGAATGGTCTGTTCCGGATAACCTTCCACCACCTCACAGCTTACGATTTTGGGACGCAGGGCTTTTTCTTCCGGCGCGATATGTTCCCAGAAATAATCCTGACGTTCCTGCAATTGGGTCTTGGCCTGATTCAGGCGCTGGTGCAGAAACTCTTCCCGGCTGCTCTGGTTGAGAATATAGGACTGCAGGGTGAGCTTTTCGTCGCCGGACAGCTTTTCCACTACCTTGAGGATATGAATGTCGGCTCCGGTTTGCTTGGCCAGATACACGGCATACTGAAAGGCATAGGAAGCGTTTTTGGACAGGTCGGTGCAATACAGGATCCTGTTGACTTGCGGCAGCATAGATATTTCCTCATTGTCTGAAACCTAAAGCGACCAGCATAGCAGCTGATCGATGACATCATGATGATACCGCTGGCCAGACGAAGTATTGATTCCGATCAGGCCAGCGGCATTGCGCGGTATTGTCGCTAGTACCCGAGCAGCTCGGGCAGGAACAGGGTAATTTCCGGTACAAAGGCGATAATAAACACGGCTATTACCGATGTCAGTGCAAAGGGCAGAGCCCGCAGAGAAATCTCCTCAATGGAGGTGCCCGAGACGCCCGAGGCAATAAACAGGTTTTCACCCAGCGGTGGGGTCTGGAATCCGATGGACAGGCAGCACACCACTACAATACCGAAGTGAACCGGGTCAATCCCTAAGCTGTAAGCCACCGGCAGCAGTACCGGCGTGAGGATCAGGATGGCCGCCAGGGTCTCCATGAACATGCCCACAAACAGCAGGAAGAAGATGATCAGCGCCCAGATAAGATAAATGTTACTGGTCATCTCCAGCATGGACGAGGCTACAATCGCCGGGATCTGGTTCTCTACCAGCAGCCGGCCGAACACGGTGGCGGTAAACAGGATCAGCAGTACACGGCCGGTAAGCCAGGTGGTAGTTTCCAGTGAGCGCAGCACATCTTTTACCTTCAGCTCCCGGTGCACAAAAAAGCCGATAAACAGGGTATAGAAAATGGCGACAATGGCCGACTCAGTGGGGGTAAACAGGCCACTGTAAATGCCCCCGAGGATCACGATGGGAGCCAGGACCGACCAGGTACCCTTGCGCAGCATGGTCAGGATATTGGCACCGGACCAGCCGTCGGTGGTACCGCTGTAGTTCTGCTTTTTACACAGGAAATAGTTCATGGTCAGCAGACCGCAGGACAGCACCAGGCCCGGTAAAAAGCCGGCGATAAACAGCTTGGGTATCGATACCGACTGGAACTGGCCGTGCTCGGCAATGGCCTCGGGGGGCGGCATCAGGCCGATGGCGGAAATTCCGAAGATGACCATGGGAATGGAAGGAGGAATGACCACGCCCAGGCCGCCGGAAGAGGCGGTAATAGCAGATGCGTATCCCTTGCTGTAACCTCGGTCTACCATCGCCGGGATCATCAGCATGCCCACGGCGGCAGTGGTGGCCGGGCCGGAGCCAGAAATGGCGCCAAAGAACATACAGGCCATAACGGTAGCGGCCGACATGCCGCCGGTAAAGGGCCCGGCAAAACTTTCTGCCAGATCTACCAGACGTTTGGAAATACCGGCGGCTTCCATCAGGGCACCGGCCAGAATAAAGGCGGGTAGTGCCATCAGCGGAAAGGAGCCCACCGAGGTAAAGGCGATCTGTACGAATTTGATGGGGTTTTCACCCAGATACAGGAAAGATGCCAGTGCCGACACGCCCAGCGATACGCTGATGGGGGCACCCAGCAGCAGCAATACCAGAAAGCTGCCGAACAGGATCATGACAACGGATGATTCAACCATGATGGACTCCCGCTTTTACCCGGTTTTGGCTGGGGGACTTGGGATCGTTTTGTGACGCTGGCCCGTTGGCCTGAGACTGCTGAGCTGAATCCATGAGTTTTTCTACTTCCAGCGACTCGGGGTCGCGAATGTCAATGCCCTTGACCAGCTTGTAGTAGTTTACCTGCAGAATGCGGAAGGTCATCAGCGCAAAGGCTATGGGCAGGATCATGTAAACGTATTTCATCGGAAACCCGAGGGTCTGGGATTTCCAGAACAGATTCATTTTATTGAACACGAAGTCATAGCTGAGCCAGACAAAATAGCTGTTGAAACCCACCCAGATCAGGTCGGCCAGCGCCTCACTCCACACCGCCACTCGGGGTGGAAACAGTTTGAACTGAAAGGTGACCCGGTTGTGGGCCGCCAGTTTGGTCGCGTAGCTGGCACCGAAGTACACAAACCACACAAACATATAGGTAGACAGTTCCTCGCTCCAGGCGATGGAATGGTTGAACAGCTGCCGTGAGATAATTTGTATGAACAGGATCACCACAAAGGTGGCAAGCAGGCTACTGCAGATAACCCGTTCGATATTGTCGATAATGCGGTAGATAGTGGTGCCAATGGACATGGCCGTTTCCTCCCTGATACACGCTGCCCCCGAGCATGCCGGGGGCAGACTGGTCGAGCGGGGTGATTAGATGGTGTCACGACCCAGGGATTGCAGGATTTGGTTCAGTTTTTCCTTGCCACCCAGTTGGTCGTAGTATTTGGGCCAGACCTGGCTCACAGCCTTGTCGATCCACTCCTGCTCGCCGTTGGCGGGCTCGGTGATTTCCATGCCGTTTTCCACCAGTTCAGCCTTGATGCGGTCTTCCTGGGCAACTAGCCATTCAGCACTGTGCTCGGTGGCGGCTTTGCCCGCCGCCAGAATGGCTTGCTGCACGTCTTCCGGCTGTTCCTGGAACACGGCTTCTGACATCACCAGCGGCTCAATGGAGAACAGGTAGCGAATGTTGGTGATGTATTTCTGCACTTCATCGAACTTCATGGCAGAGACGGTAATGTAAGGGTTGTCCTGACCGTCTACCACGCCCATCTGCAGGCCGGTAAAGGTTTCGGACCAGGCCATGGGCGTGGGGTTGATGCCCCAGGCACGGTAGGTATCGATCATGATTTCGTTGTTGGGCACTCGAATTTTCAGACCTTCCAGATCGGCCAAGCTGGATACCGGCTGCTTGGAATTGGTCAGCACACGAAAGCCGGAATAGGCCCAGCCCACAATACGCACACCGGCATCACGAATGGTGTTGTCCACCAGTTGCTGGCCCACTTCGCCCTGGGTCAGGGTAACGGCGTCATCCAGGCTCTGTACCATATAGGGCAGGGTCAGCACACCGACGGACGGGGAGAAGGGGGTGATGTTGTTGATGGCCAGAATGGAGAAGTCGAGCAGCCCCATGGAAGCGTCGTTGACGGTGGCCTGTTCGTCACCCAGCTGGCCGTTAAGGAACAGCTGGGTGTCGTGTTTGCCCTCGGTACGTTGTTTCAGTTCCTCGGAAAAGGACTTGCCGAGTTCATGCTGAGTGCCGCCAGCACCGTCACCTACCGCTACCCGAAAGGTCTTGGCCAGGAGCTGTGGGCTGGCCATAGCGGCACCAAAACAAAGGGCGAGGGACAGGGATTTCACAAAACGTTGCTTGAATATCATGGTTTCTTGCTCCAGTTGTGTGGCCCGGTGAGGCCGGGCGTTTACCTTCCGTGATAACAGAGTGCGAACACTCCGTGAGACTGCCTTCATATCATGCCGTTCTGGCCTGTAAGGAACCGCCAGGACGGCTGGTGATTGATTCCGACTTTATCCTAAAGCCTGACAATATCTTTGAATGAGGCTGTTAAATTGGTTAGGGCCACTTGTGTTTTCACACTGGGTCCAGAATAAAACCAATTTTATTTCAATAGTTTACATATTCATTTTGTGAAAAAAGTGTTAACTCTATGTTTGTGCTGATGGCTTTGGTAACAGCCATTTTCAGCCGCGCATGGCGCGTCCCAGCAGTATCAGAATTTCATCAAAAATCCGGTTATCCGGATCCTGCTCCAAATCCAGCAGTTGGTTATGACGGTAGTACCGGCTCAGATCAAGCCCTACGCCCAGTGCACATAGCCGAATGCGCGGATCCTGGTCAATTCGATCGGCGACCGCCATCAGGTGACTGTCGAGAATATCCTGTTCGTTAGCCTGGCGGGTGGCTGTGTCCATGGGGCAGCCGTCGGAAATCACCAGCAGCAGGCGTTCATTGACGTCTTCGGCCAGCAGCCGTTGCTCGGCCCACAGCAGTGCCTCGCCGTCCAGTCCTTCCCGGAACATGTCCCCTTTAAGCAGAGCGGCTAGGCTTTGCCTGGCGCGTCTCCAGGGGGTCTCGGTATTTTTGTAGATCAGGTGACAGCGTTCGTTGAGCCGGCCCGGATTGGCCGGCTGTCCCCGGCGTTGCCAGTCCTTGAGCGGTTTGCCGCCGTTCCAGTGGCCGGTGGTAAAACCGAGCACCTCGGTGCGCGCACCGGTGCGCTCCAGCCCCTGCACCAGCAGATCGACAAGCATGGCGATATGTTCCATGTGGTTACGCATGGAGCCGGAGTTGTCTACCAGAATGGTCACCGCCGCATCGGCCCGCCATTCGTCTCTGGGCTGCTTGAACACCCGGCGGTCGGCATGGCTGGTCACCAGGGTCGATAGCCTGCGGCCGTCGAGGTGGCCCTCTTCTTCACCGAAACGCCAGCCGTCATTGTGAGGGCGGGCCAGCAGCCGGCGCAGTTTTTTGGTCAGGCCGTTGAGGTTGAGCCCCTGCTCACGAATGCGCTGATCCAGTTGCTGACGCAGCCGGATCAACAGTTCTGGGCGTACCTTTTTGGCAGCCAGCCATTCCTTGTCGTACTGACTGGTAAATATGCGGTAGCTGGCTTCGCTGTTGCCCTCGCGAGCAGCGCCTCCTCCACTCTGGCTGCTGCCCAGATCGCCGTCGCCATCCAGATCCAGCAGCAGACCAAAACCGTTGCCGATTTCTTCCAGCGCATTTTGATCCTGCTCGCCTTCGGCCAGTTGTTGCTGCAGATCCTCGACCAGCTCGTTCACAGCGAGCGCAATGGCCCGTGCCTGCTCGCCGTAGGCGGCTTGATCTTCCCGGCATCGCCGGATCCGGCCAAAGGGCTGGCCAATTTCCCGCAGCAGAAACATGCGGGTGGATTCGATCAGCATCTCGGTGCCTTCATCGATGGGGCCTCCACCCAGTTGCACCCAACTCATCATCGACAGGGTGAACAGCAGCAGCCCCAGATGGCTTTCGGTCTGGCCTGAAGCCAGAAAACGGTTGCTCCAGACGCTGAAGCGATAATGCAGGTTGCGGCGGCTTCCCGGGTGGTGGCCCGGCACCAGAGATTCCACCCTGAGCTGCTCCAGTAACTCGAACACCAGCCGGGCGACCGGCGGTGCCGGTAGCAGGCTCCGGTGCAGGGCGGTGTCGTGATGGAGCAGGCGCAGGGCAATGGCGTCGGCCACTCCCCGGCAGGAGCCCCAGTCATCCTGCTGGGCGTTCAGCTGCAGGTGGGGGGCTCGCAGCGGATAGGCTTTGCCGTGCCATTCCAGCCGGTGGCCCCGGTAGCGTACCTCCCGCTGAGCGGACTGGGCGCGTATCAACGCCGCACAGAGCTCCTCCAGCCGTTGCTGACGGCGCGCTTCGGCGGCCGGGTCCGGGGTTTGGTTGTTATTGGCCATGGCTCAGATCGCCGTCAATTGCAGGGCCTGGGGCTCGATAAGCTCCTCATCGAAGCAACGCTGGTAATACTCGGCCACCAGTGGCCGCTCGGCCTCGTCACATTTGTTGAGAAATGACAGCCGGAATGCCAATGCGGCATCATTGAAGATCTCGGTGTTTTCAGCCCAGGCAATCAGTGTACGGGGTGACATCAGAGTGGACAGATCCCCGGCAGCAAAACCGGCCCGGGTGAGTTCGGCTACCGCTACCATACGACTTATCAGCTCATGGCCGCGGGCGTCGTTATAGCGGGGTACTTTGCCCTGAACGATCTGAATTTCGTCTTCCCGGGGCAGATAGTCTAGCTTGGCGACGATGTTCCAGCGATCCATCTGGGCCTGATTGATCTGCTGGGTGCCGTGGTACAGACCGGTCACATTGCCCAGACCCACGGTGTTGGCGGTGGCGAACAGGCGAAAGTTAGGATTGGGGGTGATCACCTGGTTCTGGTCGAGCAGGGTAAATTTGCCGTCCTGTTCCAGGATGCGTTGAATAACGAACATCACATCCGGACGGCCGGCGTCGAACTCGTCAAAGATCAATGCCACCGGCCGGCGCAGCGCCCAAGGGACAATGCCTTCCTGAAAGCGGGTGATTTGCTTGCCTTCTTCCAGCACTATGGTGTCCTTGCCCACCAGATCCAGACGGCTGATGTGGCCGTCGAGGTTAACCCGCACACAGGGCCAGTTAAGGCGGGCTGCTACCTGCTCAATGTGGGTGGACTTGCCGGTGCCATGCAGGCCCTGAAGCAGCACCCGGCGGTTGCGGGTAAAGCCTGCCAGAATGGCCAGGGTCACATCCGGATTGAAGCAATAGCTGGGGTCAATGTCGGGCACGTGTTCGTCTCTGTGTTCGAACACAGGAACCTGCATGTCCACGTCGAGGTTGAACAGTTCGCGCACCGGGCGCAACCGGCTGGGATGGTCGTGAAGAAGATCGGTCATGGCACTGGCCTCACTGGCGACGGCTAAAGTAAACAAAGTGTTAACACACTCTAACCCGCCTCCGAACCCTGAACAGGGCCAGTTTGGCTGCGGCCGTATGGCCAGCGCTGTATCAGCCATTTTCTTTTACTGCGGCATGTTGTCCCGGCGGCCGGATATGGCACTCCCGGAAAATACGAGCGGTACAGGTGCGGCACACCTCGGCATCCAGCTGATCATAAATGCGGTGAATGGCCTGTCCCTTGTTGATAAACACATGATCCCGCCGGATATCGTCGAGCCGGTGGTTTCTCAGCAGAAACCGCAGAACCCCCTCGCGCAGGTTGCACAAGTACAGATTTCCTCCCAATTCGCGCCGGCGTTCAGCCTCCTGCACCAGCATGTCGGCACCCACCATGTCCACAAAGTTGATACCGTTACCCACTATCAGCAGCCGGGGCTCGCGGATGGTCTGCAGATATTCCTGTACATGGTTGACGGCACCAAAGAACAGTGAGCCCTCAATGCGGATCACCCGCAACTGGGGGCAGTAGGGCAGTCGGCGGCGTTCGGCGTTGACGAACAACGGATGTTTGCTGTCGGGATCGGGCAAAATCGAAACCACCCGCGGGGTGGAGGTTCGTTTGAGGTAGAACACCAGCGATAAGATGACCCCGGTATAAATGGCAAACTCCAGCTCGACCAGCAGGGTGGCGGCGAAGGTTGCAATGAGCACGGTGGTCTCGGAACGGGAGCCGCTGATGATCAGCCGGATATGATGAAAGTCGATCAGGTTCCAGGCCACCACCAGCAGCAGGCCGGCCATTGCCGGGCGAGGTAACCAGGTGGTAATGCCGGGGATCAGCAGTACGATGAGCAGCAGAAAGCCGGACGCGAAGATCGCCGCCATCGGGGTACGGGCTCCGGAGGTATAGTTGATACCGGAGCGGCTGAAGGAGCCTGATGAGGCATAGCAGGAGAAAAAGGCACCGACGATATTCGACAGTCCCTGGCCGACAAATTCCTGGTTGTCGTCCAGGCGCTGGTGAGAGCGGCTGGCAATGGCCCGGGAAATGGCGGCGGCCTCCACCAGCCCCAGCAGGCTGATGGCCAACGCTCCCGGAGCCAGTGCACTGATGCTGGCCAGACTGAAGTCGGGCAGGCTTAAGGGGGGCAGGCCGGAAGGAATGGCGCCTACCAGGGCGATATGAGAGTGATGCGGGTCAATGATGATCGCCAGAACACTGGCCAGCGCCAGGGCGATCAGCATGTTGGGCCAGCGTGGCCGCCAGCGCTTGACGGTCACACACACCGCCACGGTAAACAGCGCCACCGACAAACTGTAATAGTTTACTTCTCCCAGGTGGTGCAGCAACTGCCACCAGGTACCGGTGACACCGCCGTTCTTCTCGATGGCAATACCGAACAGGGCCGGCAACTGACTGGATGCGATCACCACGGCGGCTCCGGCAGTAAACCCGATTACCACCGACTGTGAGACAAAGTTCACCAGTACCCCCAGCCGGGCGAGGGCCAGCATCAGCTGAAATACCCCCTTCATCAGGGTCAGGGTCAGCGCCAGGGCAATAAAGGCAGCAGTGCCAGGCTCGGCCAGCGGGCTGACCGAGGTGAATACCACCACCGACATGGCGGCGGTCGGGCCGGAGATAAGGTGCCAGGAGGATCCGAAAAGAGCCGCGATCACGGCGGGAATAATGGCAGCGTACAGGCCGTATTCCGGTGGCAGTCCGGCGATCAGCGCATAGGCCACTCCTTGGGGCAGCACCACAATGGCGTTGGTCAGCCCGGACTGGGCATCGGCCCGCAGACTGGCCGGATTGACCAGGGGCCACCAGCTGAGAAAGGGCAACAGACGCTGAACTCGTGAAAAATAGCCGGCCGTCGGCTCAGGCATAGGAATTGTCTCCTGGTTCCATTGAACGGGAAGAACTGGCCTTTGCAGGCCAGTTAACCCTTTATTAACGTCGCTGAAAACGTGGTAAAGAGTGCTGCCACAGCATTCAGTATACCAGCCGATGTTGTTGCTGAGGGCGCGCTGAGCCCTGCACATGGAGCCGTGTGATGACCTTTGTTTCCTTTGAACCCAGTAATGGCCGCATAAAGGCCCATCATGCCTGCCTTGGGGCCGACAGCCTGGAGCGGCATCTGGTACGTGCTGATGAGGCTGCAAGCGAATGGCAGCAAGCTCCGTTTGCCACACGGACTGCGTTGCTCTTCAGGCTGGCATCCGTTTTATCGTCCCAGCGGGACAGTCTTGCCCGGGAGCTGAGTCTGGAAACCGGAACCCTGCTGACGGACTGTTTGCTGGAGGTGGAGCGCTGTGCCGAAGAATGTGCCCACTTTGCAGCGCATGGTCAGGCCATGCTGCCGTTGACATACAGTCAGATCCGTCAGCTTCCGCTGGGGCTGATGCTGGTGCTGACTGCCGGGCCGGCCCCTATGTGGCAGTGTTTTAGGTTGCTGGTGCCGGCGTTAATGGCGGGTAATAGCCTGCTGCTTAAGCCGGCGGAACATTTGTCCCGCTTTGTGGATTTGCTGGAGCGGCTGATGACCGAGGCCGAGGTACCGGAAGGGCTGGTCACGCCGCTGCGTATTTCCAAAGAGCAGGTGGCGGGTTTGGTGGCAGACCCGCGCATCGGCGGCCTTGCTTACAGTGGTGAACGTCAGGGCGGGGCAGCCATGGCGTCGCTGGCGGGAGGACACCTTAAGCCGGTGCGGCTGGATCTGGCCCGTGCTGATGTACAACTGATTCTGGATGATGCCGAGCTGGAGCCGGCGGTAGAATCAGTGCTGAACAGCTGTGTGCGTTACCGGGCCAGTTGGCGTCAGAGTGAGGGGGGTGTGCTGATCACTCCCGGTCTGGCTGACGCTTTTCTGGAGCGGCTCACCGCCCGCCTGGCCGAGCTTGGTCCGGGACAGCCTAACGACACTTGGGAGGAGCTGGGGCCGTTGGCCAAGAGCGGCCAGCGTGAATGGCTGGAACGCCAGCTGCGTGAGGCTGAGCGCCGGGGTGGGCGTATTCGCTGTGGCGGTTTCCTGCCCGATGAAGAGGGCTGGTATTATCCGCCGACTCTGATTGAGGGAGATGATCCGGCGATGACGCTGTTCCCTGTCTGGCCTGCCGGGCCACTCTGTGGTGTGCTGCGGGTGCCGGACGAGGCGGCCATGGTCGCCTTGTGCCGCTCCTTGTCTCCCGACGGAATTGCGTCTGTCTGGACCCAGGATCGAGCCCGGGGTGAGCTGCTGGCCAGGGATCTCCCCTTTGATCTGTGCCGGGTCAACCCGGATCCGTATCATGGTCGCCATTGGCCGCCGTTTTCTGATCCGTCTCACAGGCCGGCGCTCAAAGAGTTCTGTCGGACCAAAACCGTACTGGTGTCGGCCTGAGCAAGTAGGGCTGGCTGGTGCCAACGCAAAGATGGAACTGGCCCTGTTCATTATTATAAGGCCGGGCTAAATTTACCGGCCTGTTGCTCGACCCGTCCTGATAACGGGGCTGCTCAAGGAAGAAGGCCCGAAGCAACAGCTTGCTCCGCATTGATGCGGAGTTCTATTGAATATTGAACCTTCGAGCGAGCAGCCATGAGCGAAAAAAATCCCACCCTTACCCAGATGGGTATTACTTCCTTTGATAATATCAGCCGCTATCAGCTACGTCGTGAAGGCCGGGCGGATGTGCTCAAGATCTATTACCACAGACCCAAAGGTTCGCTGCTGTCACGCAGCAAGAAGTTTACCTTTGCCCGTCCCAAGTCACTGGGCCCGGTAGAATTTCAGAAAACCGAGCAATGGCATCAGCTGGAAGACACCAGTCCGGTATTACGCCAGGCTTTGCTCGAACTGCACCAACTGCTGGGTAGTGAGGTACGTTCTGATGACGTTACCGCCGATACCAAAAAACAGCTGCTGGCGGATCTGGAGCACATGGAGCGGGTAATGCAGGACAAGCTGGAAGATCTGCGCCGCCAGATAGAAGCGCTGAAGTAATCGGGAGGAGTGCGAAGCAACAGTGCGGTTGCGCTCCGCCGACACGCTCCAGGTACTTCCCTGTAACGCCCGAAAATGCCATATATGGCATTTTACGGTCGGCTCCGGCAATCCCCACTGCTGTTTCGTGCCACATCTGCGTTGTCTGTATGCAGAGCACAGTAGCCTTTTTGTTTGTTACGCCTGGACTGCCTGCTGCTGGCGCAGCATGGACTCGGCCATCTTCTTGCCAAACAGCTCCATTACCGCGGCTTCGTCGTCGCCGGCTTCCTGCAGCGCCGACACCATGGCTTCCAGGGTAGGTTGCGTTTTTTCCACCAGTTGTTGTACGTACTGCTCCGCGCTGACGCGGGTCAGTGCTTCGTATTGTTCAAACAGCATGGCGAGTTCCGGGCTCAATTCCAGAGTAAGAGAATTTGCGGCCATAACATTTCCTTGTTTCGTTGTTGTCTTCACAGGTAGTTGCTCCACTCTAGAAGTGCGTGTTTTCCGGTATTAGCACCAGCCGGCGGCATTCAGTAGGTCCAGCTGGCCTTATTGGCCGCAGACAACTGGCTCTAGCTCCTGTGCCTATGGATAGCTAGCCTTTGGTTAACGGTATGTGAATAAATTGTATTATCGACGGAGGTTGCTATGACTCAGGCCTATCCCACGCTCACTGCCATGGGAATTGAAGATATTAATGCCATCAGCCGCTTTCGTCTGCGTGATGCCGATGATGGTAAGGAGCTGAAAATCTGGTTTGAGCGGGAGATGGATTCCTGCCGTCCTGCCAGCCTCAAGTTTGATTTTCCGCAGGTCATTAACCGTGAAGTGGCTCAGACTCTGGACGCGGCCGTTGAGGAGCTCGAGCAGTTGCTGGGAAGGACCAGCTCCCGGGAACGGCTGCTGTTGGAACTGAGCCGTTTTGAGCAGGTAATGAATGACAAAATGACCGAGCTGCGTCAGCGCATGAGTCGCCTGGCGGGTTAAGACAAATACGCTGGCAGCCTTTCTCTGCAGCCACTGCCTCGAAGGCGAGAGTCCGGTGCGATATGTCATAGACCCCCCGCCTTCGCGGGAGCGACGTTATTTTGCCGAGGGCGATGTTACCTGGACACATTGATCAAAAAAGCCACCGCATGCGGTGGCTTTTTACGTTCAGCGGCAAGCGCTTACATAAAAATGAACTTGGCCACAAAAATGGCACTCAGTACATACACACCCGCTGATACCTTAGCGGCCTGTCCGGTCGTTACCTTCAGCACTGCGTAGGTGATAAAGCCCATGGCAATGCCGTTGGCAATGGAGAAGGTCAGCGGCATCATCAGGGCGGTGATGGCGGCCGGGGCCATTTCGGTGTAGTCATGCCAGTCGATATTGGCCAGGCTGCTGGTCATCAGAAAGGCAACATAGATCAGCGCGCCGGCGGTGGCGTAGGCGGGCACCATGCCGGCCAGCGGGGCAAGGAAGATCGACAGCAAAAACAGCACGGCGATGGTCACGGCAGTAAGACCGGTACGGCCACCGGCGGCGACACCGGCGGAACTTTCCACATAACTGGTCACTGGCGGGCAGCCGACGAAGGTGCCGATAACCGATGAGGCGCTGTCGGCCTTCAGGGATTTTTTCAGGCCTTCAATGGTGCCGTCAGGGCGGCGCAAGTGGGCTCGCTCGGCCACGCCCATCAGGGTGCCAGCGGTGTCGAACATGTTGACGAACAGAAACGCCAGGATCACGGTGATCATGCCCACATCCAGAGCGCCCATGATGTCCAGTTTGAACAGGGTGGGGGCCAGGCTGGGCGGAGCGGCGAAAATACCGTTATATTCCACAATCCCCATGGCCAGGCCAATCAGGGTAGTAATCAGCACGCCAAGCAGTACGGCACCGAACACACGACGATGGGCCAGAATGGCAATGATCAGAAAACAAGTGATGGCCAGCCAGGCGCTGGGCTGGGTCAGATCACCCGTGGTCAGCAAGGTGGCCGGACTGTCGGCGACGATACCGGCAGTTTTCAGGCCGATAAAGCCCAGAAACAGGCCCACCCCGGCGGTCATGGCATAACGCAGTGACTCGGGAATGGCGTCGAGTACCCATTCCCGAATCTTCCAGAAGCTCATGGCAGTGAAGATGATACCGGACCAGAATACGGCACCCAGTGCCACTTCCCAGCTGTAGCCCATTTCACCGACCACAGTGAAGGCAAAGAAGGCATTCAGGCCCATGCCGGGTGCCAGGCCGACCGGCCAGTTGGCATAAAGACCCATAAACAGGGTGGCAATGGCGGCACCAATACAGGTGGCTACAAATACGGCTCCCGCGTCCATGCCGGAGGCTGACATAATATTAGGGTTAACAAAAATGATGTACGCCATGGTAACGAAGGTCGTCAGACCGGCTACCAGCTCGGTTTTGACGGTAGTGCCATGGGCGCTCAGTTTGAACAGCTTGTCCAGCAGTCCCCCGGAAGCCGGGAGGGATTGGGGGGTTGGCTCGTGCTTGGCGTGTTCCATAACTGGAAGTCCTCGTGGATAGTTTGCAAACTGCTCATGCCGCCAGTCATTCCTTGAGCCGGCGGCATGAGCAGGAGCTGTCTGTGAGCCTTAGCTACCGCGATAGGTAGAGTAGCTGTAAGGCGAGATCAGCAAGGGTACGTGATAATGCTCTTCGCCTTCGGCAATACCGAAGCGGATAACAACGTCATCCAGGAATGCCGGTTCGAGCAGTTCAATACCTTGTTTCTTGAAATAAGGAGAGGTATGGAACACCAGCTGGTATTTGCCGGATACATAGTCTGCACCTTCCAGGATAGGGGCATCGGTACGGCCATCGTGGTTGGTGTAAACGGTGTTGATCAGCGTAGTCTGCTCACCTTCCACCTTGTACAGCTCAACTTTGATATCGGAGCCGGGCAGGCCCTTGGCAGTATCGAGTACATGTGTCGTCAGTCTTCCCATTTTCAAGTTACCTTGCGCATTACTGCGTCTTCAAAGTCCAAGGTACTACCAGCGGTTAATGCCGGTAGAGGTGTTTTTACATCAAGACAACCGACTCGTCTACACCCTCTTAACATAGAGAGATATTTTTTTACGTGTCAGATCACATTTTTTAATGTGGACATCTTGATCCGTGCTGATTGTCTTTACTTTACGGTTTCAAAGCAAGAATTGCAGGCCACTTGCGATACAAAAACTAAACCAGTCATTTACATAAGTTGATTTTATTGTATACAATGGGAATATTGTGACGACCGTCAAACTCTCTCGCCCGGCTATTCCCAGTCGGCTTGTAATTCGTTGTTTTTTAGGAGTTTTCCGATGAGCCAAAATAAAGATTATCCGCGCGACCTCGTCGGGTATGGCGCTAATCCGCCTCACCCCAAATGGCCCGGCGATGCCCGTATCGCCATCAACTTCGTACTGAACTACGAAGAAGGTGGTGAGCGTAATGTTCTGCACGGTGACGGCGAATCTGAAGCATTCCTGTCCGAGATGCCGGCTGCGGTGGCGTTCCCCGACGCTCGTCACATGAGCATGGAATCCATCTACGAGTATGGCAGCCGTGCCGGTGTTTGGCGTCTGCTGCGCCTGTTCAAGCGCTACGACATTCCGCTGACCATTTTCGCCGTGGCGACAGCCATCGAGCGTTACCCTGAGATCGCCAAGGTGTTCATGGATGAAGGGCACGAGATCTGCTCTCACGCCTATAAGTGGATCACCTACCAGTTCATGAGCGAAGAAGAAGAGCGCGAGCATTACCATAAAGCAATGGAAATCTTCGAGCGCGTTTGTGGCCAGCGTCCGCAAGGCTGGTACACCGGTCGTGACAGCCCCAACACCCGCAAGATTGTAATGGAAGACGAAGGCATTCTGTATGACTCCGACTCCTACGGTGACGACCTGCCTTACTGGGTAGACAACAATGGCAAGGGCCATCTGGTGATCCCGTACGTGATGGACACCAACGACATGCGTTTTGGCCAGGGTTGCTATAACAACGGCGAAGAGTTCTACCAGTATCTTAAAGACGCGTTCGACGTACTGTACGAAGAAGGCGCCGAAGCACCCAAGATGCTGTCTATCGGCATGCATTGCCGCCTACTGGGCCGTCCGGGTCGTCTGGCCGGTCTGCAGCGTTTCATCAAATACGCCCGCAGCCACGACAAGGTGTGGTTCACCCGCCGCATCGACATTGCCAAGCACTGGCATGAGCACCATCCCTATAAAGGAAACAAGTAATGAGCCTGTTCAAGACCTGCACACCCGCTTCCATGGGCCGCGACGAGTTTGTTAATACGTTTGCTGACATCTACGAGCATTCACCCTGGGTGGCCGAGCAAACTTTCGATCAGGGCCTGACCGAGGCCGACAACGACATTGAAAAGCTGCATGCCCGCATGGCCGCTGTCATGCTGAATGCCGACAAGCAGGCGCAGCTTGATCTGATCAATGCTCACCCGGATCTGGCCGGCAAGGCAGCCCAGCGCGGCGAGCTGACTGAAGCATCGACCAACGAGCAGGCCGGTGCCGGCATCAGTGAGTGCACTGCCGAAGAGTTCGAGCGCTTCACTTTCCTGAACAATGCCTATAAGGAAAAATTCCAGTTTCCTTTTATCATGGCGGTTAAAGGCTCCAACCGTCACCAGATCCTGGCGGCGTTTGAAGAGCGTATTCACAACGACTACGACACCGAGTTTGCTCGCGCCGTTGCCGAGATCAACAAGATCGCTCAGTTCCGTCTGAGCGATATGTAACAGTGTCTGGCGAGGTGTTTATACCTCGCCGCTCTTTTTCTCTGCAGGAGGCAGTAATGATCAAAACTCTCAAGATTGAGCCGCTGACCAAGGAAGCCTTTGCTCCTTTTGGTGATGTGATTGAATCTGAAGGCCGTGATCACTTCATGATCAACAACGGCTCTACTCAGCGTTACCACAAACTGGGAGAAGTGCAGCTGGACGAACAGGGCCAGGGCATCATTAACATTTTTCGTGCCGAAACCCTGGAATATCCGCTGCAGATAAAAATGCTGGAGCGTCATCCGTTCGGCTCTCAGTCTTTTGTTCCGCTGTTCGGTCATGACTTTCTGCTGGTGGTCGCTCCGGTGGGTGACGGCAGCATGAATATTGACCCGTCTACCGTTCGTGCCTTTCGTGCCACCGGGCGTCAGGGCGTGAACTACCACAGAGGCGTATGGCATCACCCGATCATGGCGCTGCGTGATAACGACGAATTTCTGGTGGTGGATCGCAGTGGGCCGGGTAACAACTGTGATGAGTTCTTCTTTGATGAGTCGGTACAACTGACGGTTGAGCTGGACTGAGAGCCGTTTACTATCGCTTAAATGAAAAGCCCGCATTCACGGAATGCGGGCTTTTTGCCTACTGGCCGTTGAATTCCCGCATGAAAATATCCCAGAACACCAGGAACAGCGCGGCGACTAAGGGACCGATCACAAAGCCGTTGATACCCATCAGGCTGATACCGCCCAGGGTGGAAAACAACACCAGATAGTCGGGCAGCTTGGTATCCCGGCCTACCAGCAGCGGACGCAGTACATTGTCGGCCAGGCCAATCACCAGGGCACCAAAGGCCACCAGTACCACGGCAGGTACCCATTCACCGGTGGCAAAAAGATAGATAGCCACCGGCAGCCAGACCAGTGCTGCACCAATGGCAGGGATCAGTGACAAAAACGCCATTACCACCCCCCACAACAGCGGTCCGGGGATATCCAGCACCCAGAAAATGAAGCCTCCCAGAGCACCCTGAACCATGGCCACCAGAATGTTGCCTTTTACTGTCGCCCGGGTTACTTCCGAAAACTTGGAAAACAGCATGCGTTCACGATCGTCTCCCAGTGGCAGGGCCCGTACCAGCAGTTCGGTAAGCTGATGTCCGTCGCGCAGTAAAAAGAACGTCAGGTACAGCATCAGCGCGACATCCACCATAAAAGTGAAGGTGCTTTGACCGGCCGTGATGGCTTTTTCTGCCAGTAATTTGCTGGCCGCTACCGCCGCTTTTGACAGGTTCTCCCGGGCACTGTCGAGATCCAGGCCCAGCCGGGTGAGAAGATCCGGTAACAGCGGGAATGCCGTGCGCACTTGCTCCAGCAAATTCCCCGGGCTGACTTCTCCCTTGTCGATACGTTGATAAAGCGCCAGACCTTCCTGAGCAAAAGAGGCTGCGATAAACAGAACGGGCAGCACCACTATTACCACGCACAGGGTGAGTGTCAGCAGCGCTGCCTGATTGGGCCTGGGGCCAATGCGTGCCAGAATGCGGTTTTGCAACGGATAAAAAATCACGGTAATGGCACAAGCCCAGAAAATGGCACCCGAGAAAGGCCTGAGTATCAACCCAAATAACAGGCTGACCAGCAGCAGGGTGAACAAAAAGGATCGGCGTTCAAGTTTTTCGCGCATGAAAAAGGGTTCCGAAGGAAACGGAACCCCAGTGTAAAGAAGCCGGCCGGAAGAGGCCAGATAATGCGGCTTTAACTGGTACGGTAGCGACTTACCAGTTGTTGCAGATGGCTGGCCAGCTCACCCAGCTGACGGCTGGTTTTGCTGGCAGCCGTTGAGCCTGCATTGGTTTGCTCGGCAATGGCTACAATTTCGTGCACATTAGTGTTGATGTTTTCCGACACCTGAGTCTGTTCTTCGGCCGCGCTGGCAATTTGGGCGTTCATCAGGTTAATGGTGTTCACCGCAGTGCCGATGTCAAGCAGAGCTTCGTCGATGCGACGGGCCTCGGCGACGGTATGGCTGCTGCCATCACGGATGGTCTCAATGGCCTGTACCGCTTCTTTGGCACCCTGCTGTAACCGGGTGATCATGGTATGAATTTCTTCCGTACTGGTTTGGGTGCGGCCGGCCAGAGTTCTTACTTCATCGGCCACGACTGCAAACCCCCGGCCTTGCTCACCGGCCCGGGCAGCCTCAATGGCGGCATTCAGTGCCAGCAGGTTGGTTTGTTCGGCCACGCCACGGATAACATCAAGCACAGTGCCAATCTGATCCGACTCTTGTCCCAGCCGCTGAATGATATCGACGCCGGCGGCCACCTGATGTTCCAGCCCATCGATGACAGCGATGGTTTCCTGTAGTTGCTGTTGCGCACTGTTGACCAGGTTTTCCGCCTGCTCGGCCGCCTGCGCGGCGCTGGCGGCACTGCCGGCCACTTCCTGGGCGGTGGCTGACATCTGATTCATGGCGGTGGCCAGTTGATCGCTTTCATGATGCTGACGGCTGATCCCCTGCTCTGTTTCCTGCATAAAGCGCTGCAGATCGTTACTGGCCTGTTGCAGGGTATTGGCAGAGTGACGGGTGTCCTGAACCAGATCGCTTATCTGGCCGGCAAACTGGTTAAATGAGCGGGCCAGCACTCCCAGCTCATTTTGCTGGCCGTCATCCAGCCGTCGGGTCAGGTCTCCCTCGCCCCGGGCAATGTTTTCCATGGTATGCACTGCCTGACGGATGGGGGCGTGAATCCCCCGGGCAATTACCAGTCCTGCGGCGGCAATCAGCGCCAGCAGCAGGGTGGCGGAGAGGGCTGAATTAACCAGGCCCCGGTGCACCGAGGCAGATAATTCACTCTCCAGCTTGTTCACGGTAGCCAGCAGATCGTCAATATAAAAGCCGGTTCCGAGCAACCAGTCGGTACCGGGAACGGGCATAATATGCGCCAGTTTGGGGGAGCCTTTGGTAGCATCAAGTTTGGGCCAGCTGTATTCCACATAGCCCCCGCCGTTGCGGCCCAGCTCAATATATTCCTGCACCAGATAACGGCCATCCGGGCTGGTGGAGCCGAAATAGTTGTTGCCTTCCCGTGCCGGGTTGTCGGCACTGACTACTTGCACACCATCGTGGTTGTATACAAAGAAATAGCCGCTGCCATCGTCAAAGCGCAGCCGGCGCAGTTGTGCCTTGGCGGCGTCGGTGTCACCCCGGGCCAGTAAAGGCTGAATGCCGGTAATGGCCAGCTCCATATAGTTGGCAAGCTGCTGCTTGCGGGCGTCAAACAGAGAGTCGTTCAGGCTTTGTCCGCTCAGTTCTTTCAGTCGTACCGATTGGGACACATTTACCCAGGTGCTGACGGCTGCCAGCAACAGCAGGGGGAACAATGCCAGCAACAGAATTTTTTGTCTGATGGAAAGTTGCCTCATCCTTGGTCTCATTATGGTTTTGTTTACATCTTTGTATCATTCAAATAACGGGAAGTCATTCGTGATGGATACAAAGACCGGCTGTCACATTAACAGGTTAACGGCAAAAGCCGTCAGGACTTAAGTGTGCTTTTCTTTAAAGCCACCATATCCATGGTTATGATAGGCCCCTGTATTCATCAGCGGATAAACCATGGACCTCACTATTCTTGCCGGCCCTCTGTTGCGCCGGGCTGACGCCAGCCGGCTGGTATTCTGGCTGGCCAGCCGTGAGCGGCTGCACTTCCGTTTGTGTCTGCCGGATCGCGCGCCGTTGTTGTTTTCTGAAGAGCAGCAACAGCAGATAAGGGTGGGTAAGTCCTGTTTTATTCAGCTGCTTGATTTGCCTTTGAGCGACCCGTTACCGCTTGATAGCGAGATTTCCTACGATCTGCAGTGGTGCCGGCCTGATGAATCTCACTGGCACAGCATGGAAGAGTGGGGCAAAGAGCTGAGCTTTGAAGGTGAAACGCTGCCCTCGCTGGTGATAAGAAGCCGGCTGGATGCCATGTTGCATGGCTCTTGCCGTAAGCCTCATCATGCTGCTCCCGATGGCCTGGTCGCTGCGGAGCGCTGGCTGAGCGAACACCGGGAACCGGCACAACGACCGGCATTGCTGATGATGAGTGGTGATCAGATTTATGCCGATGATGTGGCCGGCCCCATGCTGACGGCGATTCATCAGCTAATTAATGAACTTGGCCTGTACAGTGAGCAGCTGGAAGGAGCCACGGTGGCTGACAGTGAAACCTTGTTTGCCAACCCGCTCAGTTATTACCGCCGCCACGAACTGCTGCCCGATACCCAAGCCAACCTGCCGTTGCAAAAGCGCTTTTTTGAAGGGGCGCGCAAACCCATTTTCACTACCAGCAGTGCAGCCAATCATCTGATCACCCTGTCAGAAATGCTGGCCATGTATTTGCTGGTCTGGTCGCCGGTGCCCTGGCAGCTGTTACCTGATAACCGGCCGGCGCTGGATGATGCATTTACCGAGCGCTATGAGCGGGAGCGCGGCCGTCTGTTGCCGTTTGTGGAGGGGTTGCCGGCAGTGCGGCGGCTGATGGCCCACCTGCCCACCATGATGATCTTCGATGATCATGATGTGACCGACGACTGGAACCTGACCGCTGGCTGGGAGCAGACCGCTTATGGTCACCCGTTTTCCCGGCGGATCATTGGTAATGCCCTGGTGGCTTATATGATATGCCAGGGGTGGGGTAATGATCCTGATGCGTTTGCCGGCGATCCGTCCGCCATGTTGCGGACCTGGAGTGAGCAGCCGGACAGCGAGCATCAGGATCAGCTGATCAACTGTCTGCTGAAGTTCGATGGCTGGCAATATTATCTCGATACCAAGCCGAGGGTGCTGGTGCTGGACACCCGCACCCGGCGCTGGCGTTCCGAGTCCAATCTGAATCGTCCTTCAGGGCTGATGGACTGGGAGGCGCTTACCGAGCTGCAGGGAGAAATGCTTAATCAGGAGGCGGTGGTGGTGATCTCACCCACACCGGTGTTCGGGGTAAAACTGATTGAAGTGATCCAGAAAGTTTTCACCTGGCTGGGCAAACCACTGCTGGTGGATGCGGAAAACTGGATGGCCCACAAGGGCACCGCGAATGTGATCGTTAATATTTTTCGCCATGCCCGCACGCCGGCCAATTATGTGATCCTCTCCGGCGATGTGCACTACTCCTTTATGTATGACATCAAGGTGCGTCAGCAGGGAGGGGAACCTCATATCTGGCAGATAACCAGCAGCGGGATCAAGAACGAATTTCCGCGCCGGTTGCTGGATGTGCTGGACCGGCTGAACCGCTGGCTTTATGCGCCCCGCTCACCATTGAACTGGTTTACCCGCAGGAGGAAACTGCGCATTACCCCTCATTCTCCGGTGGGGGCGGCCAGAGGCGAACGGCTGCTGAACCGCGCCGGTATTGGCTATGTGCGCTTTAATGAGGCGGGTGAGCCGGTATGTGTACAGCAGATTACCAGCGAAGGCGTGGTGGATTTTATTGAACCGGATCCCCAGGCCAGTCCGGTGCTGACGCAGCAGCAAGGCCGTCAAGCGAATTAATGTGCAGGCTGGTAAAATGGCGGCACAATAAAATAATGATGAAGCAAGCATGAGCAATATCACTGGAACCTTGATTAAAATGCCGGCACAGCTTGACGCTCCCGTCGCCTATGAGCTGGCGCTGGGCGAGCACCGCATCGGCCTGAACGACCGCTTGGGCCAGCCTCTGCGCCTGACCTTCACCGGCCAGATCCACTGCGACGCCTGCGGCCGCAAAACCAGCAAGAGCTACGCCCAGGGACATTGTTTTCCCTGCATGAAGAAGCTGGCCCGCTGCGACATGTGCGTGATGAAGCCGGAAACCTGCCATTACTTTGAGGGCACCTGCCGCGAGCCGGAGTGGGGCGACAGCCACTGCATGGTGGATCACATTGTGTACCTGGCCAACACCTCCGGGCTCAAGGTAGGCATTACCCGCGGCACCCAGGTGCCGACCCGCTGGATTGACCAGGGTGCCACCCAGGCGCTGCCGATCATGAGAGTGGCGACCCGCCAGTTGTCCGGCTTTGTGGAAGTAGCGCTGGCGGAAATGGTGGCTGACAAGACCAACTGGCGCGCCATGCTGAAGGGCGATGAAGCCGATCTGGACTTGAAGGCCGAAGCGGCCCGGTTGTTGCCGGAAATCCAGGCCAGACTGGCAGATCTCACGCTGAAATACGGCACCGAGGCGCTCACCCTGCTGGACGAGCCGGTGGTTTCCCTCAGATACCCGGTGCTGGAATACCCCAAGAAGATCGTCAGCCACAACTTCGACAAGAATCCGGAAGTGGCCGGCACCCTGCTCGGTATCAAGGGCCAGTACCTGATCCTTGATACCGGCGTGATCAACCTGCGCAAGTTTACCGGCTACGAAGTAGCGCTGGACTGAGCTGCTTCGGGTGAGGTCGGCTTTTAAAAGGGGAAGAGGTGCAGTGATGACTCTCGGCAGCGATTTTAAATTCAATGATATTCGAGGTGTGATCTTCGATCTTGACGGTACTCTGGCCCATTCCAATCCTGATTTTCCGGGCTTGCGCCGTGAGCTGGGAGTGAGCCCGGGCGCTGATGTGCTGGCTCATGTGGACAGCCTGACGGATGCCTCGGCGCGAAACAGGGCGCTGGCTACCATCCATGAGTATGAATGCCGGGCATCTCATACCTCCAGCTGGGTGGACGGGGCGCGTGAGCTGATCGCGTTTTTACACGCCAGATCGCTGCCGCTGGCGATTTTAACCCGCAACATACCGGAAGCGGCACAGCTCACCATTAATAAGCTGGGTATCGATATTGATCTGGTTTTAACCCGTCATGACGCCAGGCCCAAACCTCACCCGGAAGGGATCCAGATAATTTGCCGGCAGTGGCAGCTGGCACCTGCCGATATTCTGTATGTGGGCGATTATCTGTTTGACTTGCAAACCGCACAAAATGCCGGCAGTCGCTGTGCGCTGTATTTCCCGGGTGCGGTTCCTGATTATGCCCATGAGGCGGACCTGCTGGTGGCCTGTTATCACCGCTTTATCGATGCCTGGCGTAAAGGTGATGAATAGGCGAAGAAGGGCAGGTATTCCCTTAGATTCTTCCAACTAAAAGCCGGCCTGAGAGGCCGGCTTTTCATGCGGTGGTGTTGCTTTCAGGCCAGCGCCGTCTGCGCGCCGGCTTCCACCCTGGCCAGTTCGCGCAGCCGTTCGGCCAGCCGGTTCAGGCGGGGGCCGCCGGTGCCGATGCACACCAGTTGCCCCTGCGCCGGCCGGCGCAGGGCGGAAGACCAGCTTAGCCGACCACCGGTCAGTTGCACTACCTCCGTTCCTTCCCTGCCTTGGCGTTGCACTATGCCCTTGGCGCGCACCAGCACGTCGGCGTATTCCGCAAACAGGGCGGCCAGGCGGTCGCCGTCGATAGGTTGATCCAGGTTCAGGCTGAAGCTTTGCCAGGCCCCGGTGCGGGTGAAGCGCGGCACCTGGGTTGCAGGCGCAGGTGAGATGGCGGCGCCGGCTTCTTTTTCGATGCTGGCCGGATGGCCGCTGAGCAGGGCCGCCAGTGCCGGTGGCAGAGCGAGATCGGTGGTCAGCCGGTTGATCACCAGGTGTGTGGCGGCGTCGATCTGCTGTTGCCAGACCTCTCTGACCCGCGGATCCCGGCTGTGACGTTCGGCCTGGCTGGCGTCCACCAGGCATACCAGCTCCTGCAGTTGCAGCCGGGGAGACAGCCGCACCAGATCGGCAATGCGCGTCGGGTTGGCGATGCCGCTGGCCTCGATCAGCAGTGAGGCGGGCAGCACCGGCTGGCGCAGCAGCTCGGCCAGCCGCTCTGCCAGGCTGCCGCCCAGGGTGCAGCAGATGCAGCCGTTGCTGAGCTGCATGATGCGCTCGTCCCGGTATTCGATCAGTTCGGCGTCGATGTTGATGCTGCCGAAGTCGTTGACCAGGATCAGGCTGTCCGGCGGCAGGTTCGGTAGCAGGCGGCGATTAAGGTAGCTGGTCTTGCCGGCCCCCAGAAATCCGCTCAGCAGGGTGACCGGAATGGCGTCAGTCGTTTTCATACACCCGGCCTCCCAGTACGGTGGCGTGCACCCGCAGATCCCGCAGTCGATCCGCCGGCACGCTCAGGGGATCCTCGTCCAGCACCACCATGTCGGCGTACTTGCCGACTTCCAGGCTGCCCACCAGATGATCCAGCCGCAGGGTATAGGCCGCGCCCAGGGTGATCATGTGCAGGGCGTCGGCAACGCCGATGGCTTCTTCCCGCCCCATGCAGGCGCCGCTGGCGCTTTGGCGCTGCACCGCGCACCAGGCAGTGAACAGGGGGCCGAGCGGGGTGACCGGCGCGTCGGAATGCACCGTGGTGGGAATGTTCAGGCGCAGGGCCGAGGCCAGGGGCTCCAGCCGGCGCGAGCGGGCGTAGCCCAGGGTCTTGTGGCGGTGAATGTCGCCCCAGTAATAGAGATGGTTGGCGAACATGTTGAGGCACACCCCCAGCCGGGCCGCCCGCCGCAACTGGGCCTGGCTGATGAACTGGCAGTGCTGCAGGGTGTGGCGGTGATCGGGCCTGGGCCAGAGGGTGAGGGCGTCTTCGATGGCGTCGAGCATCAGCTCCACCGCCTCGTCGCCGTTGGTGTGAATGTGCAGTTGCAGGCCGGCCTGGTGGTAGTCCATCACCAGCTGCTGCAGTGTTTCCGGCGGCGCGTTCCAGATGCCGTTGGGGTGGCCGTCGTGGTAGCCGGGCCACAGCAGGCGGGCGGTATATCCTTGAATGGATCCGTCGGTCATCAGCTTGACCAGGCCAAGGTGCAGCTTGTCGTTGCCCTGTTCACGGCAGGTCTGCAGCCGGGCAATGCCTTCTTCCGCATTGCGCGACAGGGCGCTCATGGCCGGCACCAGGCGCACAGGGTAGTCGTCCGTCACGCTGACCTCGTGCAGGGCAGCCAGCCCTTCGTCGGTCAGCGGATTATACAGGTCGGTAATGGTGGTCACACCGGCCCGGCGGGCCACCTGACCGTAGGCCTGCAGCGCCGCAGGCGAGGCTACCTCTTCAAACAGGCTGCGGCCGAGGGCGTCGAATACTGCATGCATGGCGGCCATTTCCTGTAGCTCTCCGTTGGGGTAGCCCTGCTGGTCGAGCATGATGCCCTCAATGCCGGCGTGCCTGGCCAGCTGCGCCCGCTCCAGCATAACGCTGTTGACCGTCATCACGTGCAGGCTGGCGTGGAACACCACCAGGGGGCGATCGCCGACCGCCTCATCCAGCGCCCGGCGGTCGAGCCGCAGTCCCTCGAAAAACACCGGATCAAACCCCCAGGCGATCAACGGCTCGCCGGGAGTCAGCCCGGCTGCGCCCTGGCGCAGCCGTTGCTGCATGTCGGCCAGGCTGGTCACCCCGGACCAGAGCTGGCCCGCGGGATCCCGGCGGGGAAAGTAGCCAAGGTAAAGATACTGCCACACGGCACCTTCCAGCGCATGGCTGTGACCTTCCACAAAGCCGGGCAGGATCACCTTGTCGGCAAAGCGCTCGTCCAGCTGGACGTCCCCCAGATCCTGCAGCTCCTTCAGTGGGCCCACGGCCAGAATGCGTCCGCCCTGCACGGCGATGTGGCTGGCCTCCGGCAGGGAAGGATCCATGGTAATGATTCGTTTGGCACTGAATAGTGTAATGCTCATTAAAGAGTCTCCTTGATGCAGGTAAGGGCCTGTCCGGATCGGGTGCTGTTTTTCAAGACGGGCACCATCGCCAGGGCGAGCAGGGCGGTGCCGCCAAACAGCATCAGGTAGGCAAGAGGGCTCAGGGACGGGGCCATGGGCGCAAAAATAAAAATCAGGTGCAGGTTGACCAGCACAATGGCGAGATTAAAAAAGGCCAGCTCTTTGGGCACGGAAGTACTGAAGTCGGCGTCCAGCATACGCAGTAACAGCAGGCCGGTGCCGGTGGAGCCACAGCAGCAGCCAAAGGCGGTAATCGCGCGTTCATGGCCCAGCCGGCCGCTCAGCCGTCCCATCCACCAGCAGCCGAACAGGGTGACCAGGGTAATGACCAGGCTCACCAGCAGAATGGGGGTGAGCAGGGCATAGAGCACGGCGAACTTGATACTCATCAGGGTGCCCACCACCATGAAATCGACCGAACTGCCGGTGATACGCTTGAGAGTCTCGTCGTCCACCCGGGCGCTCAGGCCGGCCTTGTCGATCACCAGCCGCATCAGTACGCTGACGCCCAGGCCGTGAATGAAGAACATGTTATGGCTGAACAGCACATTCAGGTTGATGCCCAGAGGCGAGAGGCCGGTGGTCAGCTCACGGGCGGACAGCAGCCAGAGGTGGGTGAGTATATAGGCAACGGCCAGCAGCCCGAGGTGAAAGGCGAACGAGTCCATGTTGGCACCATGGGTCACCTGACGGCCGCTGGCCGGTTGTTGCTCGGGGGTATAAAAGCCGGACTCAAACTGAGCGTCGATACGGGATGCCCGGTTCAGGTTCTGCTGGCGGCGGATCACGCGCCGGGCCCAGGGCACCCCCACTACAAAGGCGATCAGAAAGCCGATGGAAGCGTAGATCATGCCGACCTGGGCGGCGTTCTCGATACCGTACTGACTCTCCCAGATAGAGCCAAAGGTCAGCGCCTGACCGGGCCCTTGGGTAAAGCCGTGGGTGACGATGGCACCGAGAAAGGCACTGATGTCGCTGCCGGTGAGCCAATCGTAACCGGTGATAACGCCGTAACCGATCACCCCTTGCAGCCCCAGACTGACGGTCCAGATCAGGGTCAGCCAGAGACCTCCCCGAACAATGCTGCCGCCAGCCAGTGAGCTGTCCTTGCTGCGGCCGGTGAGGCAAAGAGACATGAAACTTAGGGTGAAGAAGTGAAAAGTCAGGGTGCTGAAGTCACCGGCAGTAAAGCCGGGCAACAAATTGAGTGAAAGCAGGGTAAAACCGATCAGGCCCCCCACGATACTGGCGGGCACCAGAGACCGCCGTAGCAGGGTGAGCCGGTTTCTGAGCAGACCGCCGATGAGTAGCATGCCGGCCATAAGGGCAAAGGTGATGACACCGTTAAAAGAACTTTCCATGTTGTACTCCCTGTCGGTTCGAAGCCGGGGCTTCGGGTTTCCATGCTGGCCTTCCCTGGCCGTATGGGGGTGTTTGAGATGTGCTGTACTGCACAGTTTTAAGCTAGGGTTCTGTAGTTAACTTGTAAAATACTATTTGATTACCGTTTGATAACAAAAAGGTATCAGCTATGCGTGCTGAATGGCGTCAGATCCGTCAATTCATGGCGGTGGCGGAAACCCTTAACTTTCGTCGGGCAGCTGAACGACTGGCCATTGCACAACCGGCCCTGAGCCGGGGAATACAACAACTGGAGCACCAGCTCGGAGTTCGCCTGTTTGAGCGTAATAACCGGAGGGTAGTGCTGACTGAGGCCGGGCGTGTGTTTCGCCGGGGATGTGGAGACTTGCTGGTGCAGCTGGAAGAAACCGTGGTCAAAACCCGCAAGGCCGGCCGAGGCGAGGCCGGCAGTCTCAGCATTGGTTATACGGACTTCGCCATTACCGGCGTGTTGCCGGGGCTGCTGGAGCGGTTCCGGCGGCGGTATCCCGATATTCAGATTGAACTGCATTATGGCTCGACCGAAGAACAACGGCTGGCTCTTGAGGAAGGCAAGCTGGATGTTGCCTTTCTCACCAGCCCTTTTGACAATCCGGATTGCGGGCATCAGCCGGTGCAGCAGGATCGCTTTGTGGCCGTGCTGCCGGCGGAGCACCCCTTGGCCGCACGTGAACAGGTGACGGTAGCGGATCTGGCCTGTGAGGACTTTGTGGTGGGGGTCATGTCTCGCTGGCGGCACTTTCGGCGCCATCTCGACGCCCTGTGCCTGAAGGCCGGTTTTGAGCCTCGCATTGTGCAGGAGGCGTATAACAGCGAGGGGATTTTTGGCCTGATCAGTGCCCGCATCGGCATCACTATTCTGCTTGAATGTGCCGCCAACCAGTTACGGACAGGGCTGGTGCTCAAGCCCCTGACCGGCACCGAAGAGCGGGTGGTTACCGAAGCGGCCTGGCGCAAAGCGGACCCCAACCCCATGCTGGTACATTTTGTAGCGGCCCTGAACGAGCAGGATGAATGCGCTGGTTCCTGAGTGAACATCAATAGCCGCACCAGGGCCGCTTCTGCCTCGGGCATGAGGACATCGAGGTGGGCCTTGAGCCGCTTTACGTCCTGCTCGATGGCCGGTGCCTTGACCACGTCAAAGCAGGAGAACGTCGGCAGTATGTCGGCACCGCAGAATTTGTAGCAGTTGGCGATATGCCGGAAGGCATCGTGGCCCGGCTGGCCGCCGAGATCTCGCCCGGGGCGCGGATCTGTACCAACCGCCAGTGCCTGATGATAGAGCTGCTGGATGACGGACTGCTCGATGCCCTGGCCCGCTTGCTGGGCCTGCTGCAGACGCCGGAGTTGCGGGAGCCGCTGATCGAGCAGGAGATTATTGTGCGGCTGCTGGAAGCTCGTCAGCTGATGTTGAACAAGAGCCTGGACGCAGCTACTGCCGGCCTGCAGGTGGGTTACGAAAGCCCGTCCCAGTTCAACCGGGAATATGCCCGCTTTTTTGGTGAGCCACCGCTACGGGATATCAAGCGATTGCGGGCAGGAGGCGAGCCTGACGCTTTGCGCTGAGCCTGCCGTACGAAGGAATGCTCACATAAAAAAGCCGGCCCTTGGGCCGGCTTTTTCGTACCGGGTCTTACTGATCCTTGGTGAAGGTGGCGTCCTTTTCACCCCTGAAGAAGTCGCGTCCGTAGACCAGCAGGCAGAGCACAACACCAACGGCAAAGGCCCAGGTTGCGCCACGGGTTGCCAGTACTGCCGCAACGATACCTGCGATGCCAAGATCACGCTGGGAGCGTGCTTCCATGACACCAATACGTACCGATACATAGCCCTGAATCAACAGGGTCAGTGCCAGGGCAACGCCCAGAATTGGCTGTACCAGGGTCACGATTGGCATGAACAGCAGGCCGGTGTTGGTACCCCAGCGGAAGGAGCCGGCACCACCGAAGATGGAGTACATGGCTTTCTTACCCTGACTGAAGCGTTCCACGATAACGACGTGCATGGCGGCCCAGAGCGGCCCGCACATGGCGACATCAGGGCCGATGATTGACATGACGGAGTTACGGGCACCGAAGATCATGTGGGCACGGTCCGGGCTGTACTCGACCACTTCATCCGGACGCTCATTATCGGCTTCCTGCAGGATGGCCCGGCTCTGCAATACATCGCCGAACAGCACGATGTAGGCGGCCAGTACGGTCGGGATACAGCTGATGAACATCTCCAGCGGCGGCATGCCCAGCCCGAACACGGTGTACTCGGCCCAGAGGGTGGCAAAGTCGGGTGATGAGAAACCCCACTCAATTTCGGGCCAGGAGGTTTCGCCCACGGTGGGGGCGATCACAATAGCCAGTACCACAATCGGGAATATGCCCAGCTTGCCGATCATGTTGAACAGGGAATTGCTGGCTTTCAGACGCGCGAAGTGACGAGAAAAAATAACGTAGAAGGCAATGCCAACCGCCACTGAGATGGTGATCGGGTAGGTATCAAAACGTCCGTCGACCTTGAATACAGTCATGACGGCCGCGATGCCTGCACCAATAATCACGCCCGACTTGATGGCCTGCGGGATTGCCGACACCACGCGGTGTGCCAATCCCGAAGCACCAATGCCAATGGCAAATATCCCCAATAACAGCTGGAAGGAGATGAGCGCATGTATTCGCTCGGGGCCTTCTGGGAAGCTGGCACAATAGGCCATCAGCAGAGGGATAGCAGGTGTGATCCAGCCCGGGATAACCGGGTCACCCAGCAGGTGGTGTAACAGGTAGAACAGGCCGTTCAGTATGACGACCGCCAGTGCAACCTCAAAGGGCATGCCCAGCAGTTCGGTCATCAGGGGAATAGCCGCCAGGTCTACGGCACACATCAGCAGGCCCTGAAAATAGTCCGGCCATTCGATCTTATAGTGGATGAAGGGCAGGCGGATCTTGAATGGCCCTGCGGGCCAGTAAGGTGTTTCCTGTCCGTCAACTCGCTGCTTTAGCATGGTTGTACTCTTTCTTATATAAATGGTGAGCCCGCCCTGCCTTGAGGGCGGGTATGTGGTTGGGGATCAATAAGCTTCCCGATACAACGCCAGGGCGTCGGCTTCGGTTACTTCAACCGGATTGTTCATCAGCAGCCGGCTCTGCAGCATGGCATCCCTGGCCAGGGTCGGCAGGCTGTCTTCGCTGATATTGACGTCACGCAGGCGCTGAGGAACGCCGGACTGGTTCATCAGTTTCTGCATGTGGTCGACAAAGCGTGCCGAGCGGGTCTGAACATCCGCCTCGTCGGGGCCCAGTACGACATCGGCCAGCTCCGCATACAGCGGCGCGGCGGCGGCCATGTTAAAACGCAGAACCGGGCCCAGCATCAGTGCGTTGGTCAGGCCATGCGGCAGGTGGTAGTGGCCACCCAGCGGGTAGGCCAGGGCATGTACTGCCGCAACGGGGCTGTTGGAGAACGCCTGGCCGGCCAGGTTGGAACCCAGCAGCATGGCTTCACGGGCAGTCCGGTTGGCGCCGTCCTGGCAGGCGGTGACCAGGTTGCCGCATAACAGGCGCAGGGCTTCCCGCGCCAGTACGTCGGACAGCGGGTTCTTGCGATGCGCCGAGGTATAGGCCTCAATAGCGTGAACCATGGCGTCGATACCGGTTGCGGCGGTGGCGGCTGCCGGCAGGCCAATAGTCAGTTCAGCATCCAGCAGAACGCGGTCGGCATACAGCTGTTGGGCAACTACCCCCATTTTGGTGGTTTCACCTGTGGTCAGGATGGTGATGTTGGTCACTTCGGAGCCGGTGCCAGCCGTAGTCGGTACCTGTACCAGCGGGGTGCGGCTGCCCTTGACGTTACCGATGCCGTACATGTCAGCCAGAGGCTGTTCGGACACCAGCATGATGGCTGCCAGCTTGGCGATGTCCATGGACGAACCGCCACCCAGACCCAGCACAATATTGGCCCCTGCGGCTTTGCCTTGCTCGACACAGGCCATCAGGACTGATTCGGGCGGATCGGCAACCACATCATCGAAAACGGCAACGGTAAAGCCATTGGCGGCCAGTGAGGCTTTGGCGGCGTCCAGCAGGCCGTTTTCGTGCAGGAACTTGTCGGTAACGATCAGCAGGTTGCGCTGTTCGAACCATTCACCCAGCAGTTCGCCCAAGCGAGCGGCACCGCCCCATTCAAGGTGCATGGAGCCGGGAGTGTCGAAGGTAAAGGGATTGAGTTCTTTGATCATGAGTGGAATCTTCCTCTATTCCTGAGGTGAACGGGACAAGGCCCGCTCACCGGTTAAGCGTTACAGCGCGCTGCAGACGTACTTGAGTTCCAGGTATTCATCAATACCGTACTTCGAACCTTCACGGCCCAGGCCGGACTGCTTGACGCCGCCGAAAGGGGCAACTTCGTTGGAGATCAGGCCGGTATTGTGGCCGACCATGCCGTATTCCAGGGCTTCGGATACGCGGATGGTGCGCGCGTGATCGCGGGTGTAGAAGTAGGCGGCCAGACCGAAAATGGTGTCGTTGGCCATGGCAATCGCTTCTTCTTCGGTATCGAAGACAAATAACGGTGCCATGGGACCAAACGTTTCTTCCCGGGCGACTTTCATCTCGGTAGTGACGCCGGTGAGAATGGCCGGCTGGAAGTAAAGGCCACCCAGGCGCTCGCCGCCGTGCAGCAGGGTGGCACCCTTGGTAACGGCATCCTGAATGTGCTCTTCCACCTTGGTGATTGCTTTCTCTTCGATCATCGGGCCGATATCGGTGCCGGCCTCGGTGCCGTCACCGACTTTCAGTGCGCGTACCCGCTCGGCCAGTTTTTCGGCGAAGGCATCGTAGACGCCGCGCTGGACCAGGATGCGGTTGGCACATACGCAAGTCTGGCCGGCGTTGCGGTATTTAGAGGCCATGGCACCCTCAATGGCCTGATCCAGGTCGGCATCATCGAATACGATAAAGGGCGCGTTGCCGCCCAGCTCCAAAGATACCTTCTTGATGGTGTCTGCACACTGGGCCATCAGCAGTCGGCCCACTTCGGTAGAACCGGTGAAGGACAGCTTGCTGACTATCTCGCTGTCGGTCAGCACCTTGCCGATCTTGCTGGCGGACCCGGTGACAATCTGGAACACGCCGGCCGGTACGCCGGCCCGTTGTGCCAGTTCACCCAGCGCCAGGGCGGTCAGCGGGGTCAGGTCGGCGGGGCGGACGATCATGGAGCAGCCGGCTGCCAGCGCCGGTGCAACCTTGCGGGTGATCATCGCCGCCGGGAAGTTCCAGGGCGTAATGGCGGCGGTGACACCAATGGGCTGGCGCAGCACGGTAATGCGCTGATCGGCACGAGGGGCCGGGATGGTATCACCGTAGACGCGCTTGGCTTCTTCGGCAAACCATTCGATGAAAGAGGCCGCATAGGCGATTTCGCCCTTGGCTTCGGCCAGCGGTTTGCCTTGTTCACGGGTCATGATCAGAGCAAGATCATCGACGTTGTCCAGCATCAGCTCGAACCAGCGACGCAGAATGGCCGCGCGTTCCTTGGCCGGGCGGGCCGCCCATGCCTTCTGTGCAACACGGGAGGACTCGATGACGGCCGGAATCTCTTCCGGGGCCAGTTGAGGCACGGTCGCCAGGATTTCACCGGTGGCCGGGTTGGTCACGTTAATGGTGGCTTGAGATGCTGCAGCAACCCAGGCGCCGTTGATCAGGCAAAGGTCTTTCAGCAAGGACGCATCCTTGAGTGTGGTCATAACCATCTCCATTCCGATTGTGTGGCCATGGCTGTTCCCGCCATGGCTATTGAAAAGGCGTTAATTACCGGGCGTAGTCGATGCATAAATTTAATGGCGTTATGTACGCTACAACCTCAATGGCAGGGCGATGTCCTGAACGGGTGCCGGAGCAATCCAGGCTCCAGACAATTCGCCTCTTGGTGTTTTTCTGCATCTTGCAAACAGGACTACAAACATCTGTTAGCAAACTGGATGCCAGTTTTTTACGAACTTTAAGTACTTGTTTATAAAGCTTTATTAAAAAGTTTAAGAACTGAGATAAAAAAGGTGAGCGGTATTCGCTCACCTTTGAGCGGTTGGGTGAGCGGTTTTCGCTCAGGGGAGGGGGGCAGGCGGGTAGACTTTCCAGTCGCCCAAAAGTCTGCTGGCGGGAGGGAGGCTTGTATCGGGCTGACTATGGCCAATTGCAATCACTTGCTGTATCTGGTGAGTGATGGGATCCATATAAGAGGTAAAACCGGGGGGATCTTCCGGTAGCTTTAGCCGAAGTCCTTCCAGGGCGGCCCGGATCTCGGCGCTGCTGGCATGAACGCCGGCGGTACGTAATGATTCGGCAATGGCCAGAATACCGGCGAAGGCCCCTTGAGCCGCATAGGAAGGATAGCGGCCACTTAAGGCGTGAAAACGTTGTACAAACCAGCGATTGTAGTCGGTGGCAGGCCAGTTATTGTGATGTCGGGCAGAGAGAATAAGCCCTGTTGGCATATCATCTTTAAGGGCGGCCAGTACTTCGTAGTTACCGCCGGTATCGAAGTTGGCAAAAGGCGCATGCTGAAACAGGGAGGCCTGATTGCCCTGTTCAATAAAAGCAACCAGATCCCCTCCCCAGAGCGAATTGATGATGAGATCACTGGGTCTCTGTTTCAGCGCTTCGATATAGGGGGTGTAGTCGGGTTCATACAGGCTTGGCCAGAGCGCGGTTACAATGCTGAAGTGCACCCCCGCCAGCTGTAATGCCTGCTGAAGATCCTGCCACATTTGATAGCCGTAGTCATAATCCGGCCCCAGATAGGAGATGCGCAGGGGAGACTCAGCTGAATGCTGGAATGACTCTTTGATATAGCGGGCAGCCGCGTACATGGACTGGCGGCTGTTGTTGCTGACCCTGAAGTAATAGGGGGAGACCTCCGGTTTTGTCAGGCGTGGTGAGGCATGGTCTGTTCCAATGAAAAAAGCGCGTTCTGATGAGACCACTTCGGCCACTTCCAGGGCAATGGCTGAATTGACGACGCCACAGATGAACCGGGCATTTCGTTTCCGTATAAATTCACGTGCCAGGCGGGTAGTGCGTGAGGGCCGGGAGCGGGTGTCGGCAATGAATATTTGCATGCGAGGGTAGTCAACGGGCTGTAGCTGCAGCCAGTCAAGCGCAACCTGAATGCCCACCACACTGTCCAGGCCATATAAGCCTCCACGTCCGCTGAGAGGGTACAGGCAACCTACGCGCACCTGGGCTTCCTCGGTATCGGCACCAAGAAAAATGTTGGCTTGTACCGGCGGCAACACCAGCAACATAAGCAGCGAATACAACAAACAGGGCAGTCGAAGGCAAGTTGTCATCATGAGGGGCCCGATGCTTAAAGACCAAGTCGCTGAATTCGGCGTTTGAGTGCATGGCGGGAGATACCCAGGCGCTCGGCGGCCAGCCCTTTGTGCCCGTCGGTTTCCTGAAGGGCATCGAGAATTAACCGGCGCTCTTTGTCTTCTATCGCTTCGGTATACAGCGACGTCGCCGCTGGTGTGTTGGTGCTATCCAGATATTCACTGGGCAAATATTCGGGAGAAATGTCCTGACCGGCATGCAGTATGGTAATGCGTTCTACCAGATTTCTGAGTTCGCGTACGTTACCAGGCCAGGCATAAGCGCACAGCAGCCTTAGCGTTTCAGTGCTCCAGTGTGGTGGCTCGCAGCCCTCCTGACGGGCAAACTGATCGCTGAAATGATGAATGAGCAGGGTGATATCGTCACCACGTGCTGCCAGAGGCGGGGCGTGAATAGGTAAAATATTAAGGCGGTAGTAAAGATCGGAGCGAAAGTTTCCCTGAGTGACTTCGGTTTTGAGATCCCGGTTGGTTGCGGCCATGACGACCACGTCCGCCTGAATTTCCCGGCTGCCACCTATGGGGCGGTAGCTGCGGTTTTCAAGAAAGCTAAGTAGCTTGGCCTGCAGTGGCAGGGGAAGTTCTCCAATTTCATCCAGAAACAGGGTGCCCCCGTCGGCCAGTGCGATCAGGCCGTTGCGATGTTGGGTAGCGCCGGTATAAGCGCCACGCTCTGCGCCAAAAAGTTCGGCCTCGATAAGCTGTTCAGGCAGTGCCGCACAGTTGATTTCAATGAAAGGGGCATCGGTAAAGCGCACATCATGAAGGCTGCGTGCTACCAGAGCCTTGCCGGTGCCGGAAGGGCCCGAGATCAGCATGGTTTTGCCGGAGCTGCGCCCGATAAGCTCAAGAGTCTGGCGCAGTTGCTCCATTTGAGGGCTGTTGCCAACCAGCCGGTGGGTATGTTCGTGGCGCCGACGATGAAAGCTGAGCTCGCGCGCCATATGGGAGCGTTCGCTGCTGCGTCGGATCAGCATGACCAGCTCATCCCATTCAAATGGCTTGGTAATGTAGTCGAGTGCTCCTTCCTTGACGGCCCTGACGGCGGCGCGAGTATCGCCATGGGCTGAAATCATGATGACGGGAATGTCTGGCAGCGTCTGGCGTAGTTGCGGCAGCAGTTCAAGCCCGGACATATCCGGCAGTCCCAGATCCAGCAGAATGACATCGGGCAGGGAAGTTCTGGCCAGCTCCAGGCCTTCCCGGGCAGTGGCGGCACCCAGAACCTCAATATGCTGATCCATAAGAGCAAAACGTATGCTGCGGATCAGGTTGCGTTCATCATCGATAACCAGAATGGTCAGGTTATTCATGGTCGGGTTTCCTTTCTTCAGGCCCGGGGCAATGAAGCTCGACACGAGTGCCCTGATCGGCCCGGCTGTAAATATGTAAGGTGATGTGATTGCTGGCAGCCAGTACCTGGCAAATGGCCAGCCCCAGGCCAGTGCCGGTTTCCCGGGTTGTGAAAAAGGGCTCGGTAATACGAGACTGTAGCGCCGAAGGTATGCCCGGACCATTGTCGGCGACGGTCAGTTTTATTTTGTCGTCATTCCTTATGGCGATAAGTTGAATCTCTCCACCGGCGGCAGGCATGCTTTGCAGGGCATTTAAGATCAGGTTCATTAAAATCTGACGCATATGCCCCTTGTCTGCGAATATCAGCAGGTGTTTGCTGCAGGTTACTTTCAGCCTGACCTGTTGTCTCCGGGCGGAAGCGTTGACCAGGGCGATTAGCCCTTCGTAGAGCTCGCTGACTTGAATGAGTTCAGCCTGGGGAGGGCGTGGCCGGGCAAAATCAAGCAGGTTGGTGATGACGTCGTTGACCCGCTCTATTTCTTCTTCGACCATTTCCAGCATGTCTTTGTGCATGGGGTTGTGCTCTCGCCGGGCCAGAGTCTGGATGGTGGTGCGAATAGTGGTCAGCGGGTTGCGAATATCATGTGCGAGGCCTGCCGCCAGCTGGCCCAGAGAGGCCTGGCGCTCCCTATCTACAGCAGAACTGATAACCTGTTTCAGTTGTCCGCGCATTCGCTCTACGGCCTGGGTCAGACGACCGATTTCTATGTTACTGAGCTGCTGTACAGGCGTTTCAAGGTCTCCGTTGGCCACTTGCTCTACGCTGCGAACCAGAACATCCACCTGCCGTTTGAGTCTGCGGGAGAGGTACCAGTGCAGCAGCATCAGGGAGATCACAGTACCGGCGACAAGTCCGATTAGCCAGTAACGCATTTGGGCGCTGGGTGGTTCGACAAGTTCGCTGTTCTGTACCAGCCGGAGCGTCCAGCCCGGAACCAGCTCATGCTGGCTGAAGTTTCCGCTGGGGGATGCAGGTTGGCCAACGGTATCGTAGTAGCGGCCGTCGGGAGTGCTTAACAGCGCTTTATAGACGCCACCCAGTTGCAGGCTTCTGGAAATGCTCGCCAGGATATTAAAACGTAAAATCAGGGCAATGGACGGCGTCGGTGCCGATGGTGAGAGCGGACTGGCGATCATTGCCTTGCGCATTAATAACGCGGAAGGGGTATCCCAGCTGTGTTTACCGGGGCCGATTAGGTCGACATTTTCAAATGTTGAGGTCGGGCCCATGCGCATGTTCTGGTATCTGGCCTGAGTCAGTGCCTGGTCAGGAAAGCTCCAGAGCAAGTTGTCATTGGCATCGAAGAAGGCAACGCCATAGATGGCTTTATTGTCCAGCTGCAGTCGTAATAGGCTTTTCAGCTCGGGAGACAGCGTGTGGTAGCCAGTGTGGGTAAAGGTGGCGGCATTGTCGAACTGATCAATAAGGGCTTCGAGCTCATAGCGACGATCCTGTAGATGGGAGCGAAACTCGTTGCGGGTGGCCGCCAGCTGAACTTTGAGCTGACCGTCGGTAATGCGCATGACCAGCTGGGCAAAATAGCTGTCGTAGAGGGTGGCAAAGGACAGTAGCGGAACCAGTGCGACAAGCAACGAAAGCCATAGGTACTGTGAACTCAGGTATTTGGAGCGTTGCTTTATGCGCATTCAGAATGACTGGTTGAAAGGGTAACGGTTAACCGGTGTGATCCGGCCAGAGCGTAACACATGCAAGAACACCGGGGGCGTAGTGCCTCGCTGTTCTGTGAGCTATGCCGGTGATATATGGCAGTCAGTCGTGCAGAGGATGCTTATTTTCAGGGCCGCTTTTATCAGGATGTTTCTGCCGGATGTTTGAACCGGTTTGTTATCAGTGATTACTCCCGGTTTAAACTGCTCAGTGCTGCCTGCAACAGCGGAGTGATGGGCGTACTCAGCTTCAGGCTGAGCAGTGCATCGGCGCGGGTTGTGCCCAGGGTGAGGGCGGCAATGGGCTTGTTCCACTCCCGGGCGCGGAGGCAGAAACGAAAGCCGGAATAAACCATCAGCGACGAGCCGATCACCAGCAGGCCGTCTGCGTGTTCAAGGGTACGCAGTGAGGCGACAACCCGCTCTTTGGGTACGTTATCACCAAAGAACACCACGTCCGGCTTGAGAATGCCACCGCATTGGTAACACGCGGGAACGTGAAAGTGGCTGAAGTCCACTTCCAGATCGGCATCGCCATCCGGTGCCGTGGCGGCAGTATAGTGAGTAAAATCCGGATTCAATTCGGCACTGCGCTGGTGGGTTTCGTCCCGGCTGCAACGGTAGTCACAGTTCATGCAGACAACCTGATCGGAACGGCCATGCAAGTCAACCACCTTCCGGCTGCCGGCCCGCTGGTGCAGGCCGTCCACGTTCTGGGTAACCAGAAGACTGATATGGCCCAGTTGCTCCAGCCGGGCCAACGCGCTGTGTGCCGGGTTGGGCTGAGCATCACGCATCACCGGCCAGCCGACCAGGCTGCGGCCCCAGTAGCGTTTTCGGGTATGCTCGCAACGCATAAAATCCGGATGCTGTACCGGCTGCTGGCGTTTCCACTGACCCTGTTGATCCCGATAGTCGGGAATACCCGAGTCGGTACTGATACCGGCACCGGTCAGTACCAGCAGGCGAGGATTTTGATGAATAAATTCAACCAGCTCGTGGTGGAGTCTGCTCATGGCTTGGCTTTCCCCGGATGTGCACTGATAAACGTCGCTAATTTATATGCAGAGCAGGACGAGGGAGAAAAGGGCTCTCCCATACTTTTGTGGCGGTGCAGCCCTTTCGTGCATTGCGAAAACAGATAACTCATCGTGATAAAGCCAGTTTATCCAGCAGGGCAGCCAGAGTTGTCCGCTCAGTGTTATTGAGTGCCTGAAGAGGCGCCGGCAAGCATGGTGCTTCTACATGCCCCAGCAGCTCTGCCGCTGCAGCCACTACCCGGGCACTGCCGTGTTGGTGAAACATCTCCCAGAGTGGAGTCAGCTCTCTTGATAACTGTTCCGCCTGCTCGCTGTCGCCCGCCAGGGCCGCTCGGGTCAGTGCCAGAGCCGTACGTGGAAACAGACCACCCAGAACCGAATACCACAGTTCGCAACCGGCGTTAAGGCCGGTTGCGGCCAGGGGATCGCCACTGATGCCGATGGAAACGTGAGAGGGGATCTGCTTGCGCAGCCGCTCCACTCTTTCCTTTGCCGCCTGAGGATCTGCCGGAACCCCGGGGATCTTGATTGAGGCAACGCCGGGCAAGCGAGCGATACGGGCATGCAGCTCATCACTGAATTCAAAGCGGGTCGTACGCGGGTTATCGTATACACACAAGGGAACAGACAGCTCATGACTGACGTTCCGGTAAAGCTCATAGACTTCCTCGCTGTTCAGAGGCTGATATGACACCGGCGCCAGCAGCAAGGCTTTTGCGCCGGCCTGCTGTGCATCTTCGGCCAGGTGCAGCACTTCTCGTGTGCTGGTTGCTCCTATTCCCACCATAACAGGTACCGGCCCGGCATGTTGCACTGCCAGCCTGGCGATACGGGCCCGCTCGGCACGGTTCAGGTAGGCATAGCTGCCCGTTGAGCCCAGTGCGCCGATGGAGTCGACGTTGGCTTCTGCCAGATTTTCTATCAAACGGACAAATGTCACGTCGTCTGGTCCTGCCGCATTCATTGGGGTCAGGGGAAAAGCGCTTAAACCACTGAACATGCTGTCTGGCTCCTGAGTGATGGGATTGCCTGATGGGGATATCGGCTTATATGGTTACCATTCTTCCTTGTTTTCTTCGACGTATTTTTAGGCTGTCCGTATGCCTGGGGACCTCCGGAGCTGAAAAAGCCGTCGCTTTTACTATGGTTCTTTCCCGTTCCGGCCGATGGCTTGCCGGTTTTTCTGTTCCTTGCCTAGGATTCAGGGCCCGTGATTGACTCACTTCTGGCAATGGCCAGCAGCGTTTCAACTTCTCTGGATGCGCTCCCTTTGCGCCATGCCAGTTTCAGTGATGAGTCAATATCGAGATCATCCAGTTGATAGGCAATCAGGTTGTCATCGCCGGCAGCGAGAATGCCGGGCATGATGGCGTATCCCATTCCTGTCGCGACCAGGCTGCGAATGGTAATGTCATCGTGACATTCCTGAATAACATTGGGTGTGATCCCGGCATCGCGAAAGTGCTGGTCTATACGGTCATAGCTGTCCGGGGTAGAGGTCCGCTTGAAGCGGATAAAAGGCACGCCGTCGAGGTCATGTAATGAGCTGGGAGGGGTTACCGGCAGGCCCGCATAGCGGCTGGTGATAACGGCCATGGGATAGGTACTGATAGTGAAGGTATCAAACAATGACTCATCTTCCCTCTCCATAAACAAAATGCCGGCGTCGATATGGCCTTCAAGAATGGCGGAGGTCTGGGGGCCGGAAAGCATGGATTCAAGTGACAGCTTAATGTCCGGGTTCTGGGCGCGAAACCTGCTGATCAGTCCTGAAATCCCGGGTATGTAGGGATGAATGGTGGTAATGCCAATGGCGAGACTTCCGGTGTTTTCGTCCGCAACTTCCTTGGTCTGCATGATGATGCTGTCGAATTCATCCACCAGCCGGCGTGCGTGTTCATACAGAAACTCCCCTGCTGCGGTTAAGGCGACCCCTTTGGGGTTCCGTTCCAGTAATCTGGTGTTCAGGCTTTCTTCCAGCAGTCGTATCTGACGAGTCAGGGCCGGCTGAGCGATGGGGATCTTTTTGGCCGCTGAGGTGATAGAGCCTTCGTTAACAACCGACAAAAAGTACCTCAGTTTTTTTATATCCATAACGTGCTGCGACCTGCATGGCATACCAGAAAGGCATGACTCTATAGAGAAGAAGTATTGTTCCGTCCTTGATTCGTTGAATATGCTGAAAAACACTTTTTAGTGCAACTTCACGGGCGTTGTGAGTCTGTGGTTGTTTACACCTTTTTATGTGCTGTATTTAGTAAATAAATCAGTGTCTTGGAAAGGTTTTGGAGACGAGAAACCGAGGGATCTGGTTAATGAATAAGCAGGATGTTGAGCGTATAATTTCCTTTCGACAAGAGTTGCACCGCTTTCCGGAGTTGTCTGGCGCTGAGCAGCAGACAGCAGAACGCATTGTCTGCATGCTGCGTACTATTGGCGTGGATGAAATTTACCAGAACATTGGTGGTCATGGTGTAGTCGGCGTTATCCATGGTGAGACAGCCGGTGCCAGTGTTGCTCTGAGAGCAGACATGGATGCGTTGCCGATCGCTGAGGCGAATGAGACCGGACATGCTTCCGAGCATCAGGGAGTGATGCATGCGTGCGGCCATGACGGCCATGCGGCAATGTTAATGGGAGCGGCGCTGTCTCTGCTGAAAAACAGACCGGCATCTGGTCGTGTTGTGCTGATCTTCCAGCCCGCCGAAGAATTGGGTACCGGGGCCCCCGCGATGCTTGAGGACGGCTTGCTGGAGCGTTTTCCGGTTGATGCCATGTTTGGGTTGCATAACTGGCCCGGGGTGGAAGCTGGTCGTTTTGTGATACACGATCGGCCTCATATGGCATCTAGCGATGATTTTGATATCGAATTCCACGCAGAAGGTGGTCATGGAGCCATGCCTCACCTTTCGTCGGATCCGGTGCTGGCTTCCGGGTTATTTGTGACGGCTTTGCAGCAGATTGTCAGCCGCAATATTAATCCTGAAGACATTGCGGTGGTGAGTGTCGGGAGTCTGCAAAGTGGCTTTGCCAGTAACGTGATCCCCACTTCTGCCAGTCTGAAGGGAACGGCCCGCAGTTTCAGGCCCGAGGTCAGACAGGATATTGAAAAACGGATTCACGATATTGCGCAGGGAGTGGCACTGGCGACAGGTTGCACTCAGACCATTGATTACCGACGTTCAACGCCTCCGGTAGCCAATGACCCTGACTGTACGGTGCTGTCCCGTAGTGTGGTAGAGGAGCTATGGGGCGCAGAGGGGCTGGTTGAGCATCCCATTAGCATGGGAGCAGACGATATGGGGGCATTTCTGGAAGCGGTGCCCGGTGTGTATGCATGGATTGGTAACGGAGCCGGCTGCCATGCCCCCCAGCTTCATCAGCCGGATTACGACTTTAACGACAGTATTCTGGAGAAGGGAAGCCGTTTTCTTTCCCATGTTGCCAGACGTTTTCTCGACAATAACCAGTAAGCCAGGGAGGCTATATGAGTCAGATGGACAGGACTGTTACGCTTGAGGCAACATCGCGCCGGCAATTTGCCTTTCCTCATATTTTTGTGGTTTTGTTTACCTTTATCTGTATTGCGGCTGCAATGACCTATCTGGTTGATGCAGGCAGCTATGAACGTGTTATTTCAGAGCAAGGTAAAACGGTGGTGGTGCCCGGCAGCTACTCTGTTATGGAAGGGCAGCAAGCAACACTGCTAACCCCCTTTATGGCTGTTTTCAGCGGAATGAAGGAAGGCAGCAGTATTATCTTCTTTATTTTCATTTCCGGTGGCGCATTCGGTGTTCTTAAGGCAACGGGTGTGTTGCAAAAACTGGTTAACAGTATCAGCCGCAGCCTCTCGGGTAATGATCTTATCCTTATTCCATTATTGATGCTGCTGTTTGCCATTGGCGGTGCCACATTCGGAATGGCGGAGGAAAGCATTGCCTTCATCATTATTCTTGCGCCGATAATGAAAATGCTGGGCTATAACGCTATGGTGGCCGCCGCCGTACCGCTTGTCGGTGCCGGTGCCGGATTTTCTGCTGCATTCATGAACCCGTTTACGGTTGGTGTGGCTCAGGATATTGCACAGTTACCCATGTTCTCCGGCCTCGGTTTACGGGTTGCCTACTGGTTTGTATTTGTCGGTGTCAGTATTGCCTTTGTGACTTTATATGCAGCTAAGGTGAAGTCACCTCCAGGCTCTGCAGCTGAACTGAGTAAAGAATTATCCGATCTTGCTCCTCTCAGCACAGCGGATCGTTTTATTCTGGCGGTGTTTGGTGGTTCTATCCTGCTGATTGCATATGGTGTGATACGTCATGGCTGGTATATCGGTGAAATATCTGCTGTCTTCCTGATGATGGGTATGGCCGTTGGGCTGTTTGCCCGGATGAGCCCGAACGCAATCGCCGAGCATTTTGTAAACGGACTTAAGGAGATTGCCATGGGCGCCCTGGTGGTGGGGTTTGCCTTCGGTATTCTTATCGTTCTTAAGGACGGCAATATACTGGACACCATTCTTTATCAGCTGGAGCAGGTGATTGGGAGCATGCCTCCTGTACTGACGGCTGTCGGTATGTTCCTTGTCCAGCTGGTGCTCAACTGTCTGGTGCCGTCCGGTAGCGGACAGGCTGCGCTGACAATGCCCTTGATGGTGCCGCTTGCCGACCTGGTGGGAGTCACCCGGCAGACCGCGGTGCTTGCCTTTCAGCTGGGGGATGGCATTACCAATATCATCACACCGACTTCCGGTTACTTTATGGCAGGATTATCGGTAGCGGGAGTGTCTTGGGGTAAATGGATTAAATGGATTCTGCCACTGTTTCTGATACAGCTGGCGCTTGCGATCAGTATGGTTACCCTTGCTTACTATATTTCCTGGTCTTGAAGGACATATTTTTATGACAATTAAAAAAATCACTGTTTATGGTATTCGTCTGCCTCTCAAGCAGCCATTCAAAATTGCTTACGATACCTATGAGGATATTGAAAGTATTCTGGTGAAGGTGGAATCAGCCTCAGGAAAGGTTGGCTGGGGAGAAGCCGTTGTTGACCAGCACGTGTCGGGTGAAACCTGGCAGTCGGCCCGGCAGATCATTACCAGAGAGCTGGCTCCTCTGCTTATCGGGAAACCGGTAGACAGCATCGGCTATTTCCATCGTGTTGCTGAAACCCGGATACGCCATAACCCTTCCGCCAAGGCCGCGCTGGATATTGCCCTGCATGACTTGCTGGCCAGGCAGTGTCACGTACCGCTCTACAGCTTACTGGGTGGCCGTCACCATACCCGTATTGAGCTGCCTTGTGTGATCAGTATGCTGGATCCGGAAGAAATGGCGCGTCAGGCGCAGGATGCCTGCAAGCGAGGTTATAGCTCAATCAAGATAAAACTGGGTGATGCTCCGGAACTGGATATTGAACGTATTGCGAAAGTTCGCGAGGCGATGAAGCCGGATGTGAAACTGAGGGTGGATGCAAATCAGGGATGGAGTGCCAAACAGGCATTACAGGTGATCCGGCAGGCGGCTCCTTATCGGGTTGACTGGTTTGAGCAGCCGGTTTCCATTGAAAACCTGGAGGCACTGGCGCGGATCACCGGCTCAACCGACGCATTGATTATGGCCGATGAACCCATTCATGGCGTGCGCGATATGCTCGAGGTGATCAGGCTGAATGCGGCGGATCTGGTGAATATCAAGCTGATGAAATCCGGAGGCCTGCATGCGGCCCGTACCATGGCCGAGCTTGGCCTGGCCGCAGATATTCCTTGTCAGATTGGATCTATGGTGGAGTCGAGCGTGGCCACTCTGGCGGGAGCTCACCTGGCCATGGCGCATTGCAATATTGTGGCCAATGACATGGTTGGCCCGGCGATGATTTCAGATGATGTTGCCGTTATGCCAGGTAACGAAACACACATTGAGCTATCTGATAACCCGGGGCTGGGAGTCGAGGTGGACGATGCCAAGGTTCAGTCGCTCAGCGTGTTTGAAGACCGTATTGACTGATTGATGCCATAAGCACGGTAACGTGGGCTGGTTGTCTGACCTGCCCGCGTTTATCGTTTATATGGCTTTTCAATCAGCTCAAACGATGCCAGTGACTTCTTACCCCCAGAAAGTAACTGAGGCCAACTGCCAGGCAGATCAGTGAACTGACCAGCATAAATACCGGTCTTTCCGTGACCTGTTGTAACAGCGGGAAGTGACCGGCTATCAGCAGGAATAACACACCGTATACGGCGCGAAACAGGTAAACACCGGTAATGACGCAAAGCACCGGGCGTTGCCAGGGCAAACGGGCAATTAACCCCGCTCCCGAGAAAGCATACATGGCGGCAGCGGCCAGGAGTGAACTGATCATCAGGGTGAGTAAGGCCGGATACCAGCTGTTCTGCTCGGCCATTTTTGCCATTTCTTCTCCCGCGCCGAAAAAACGATACCAGTCCGGGCCACCGGCAATAACAGCCAGATGTAACAGGGCAGCGAGCAGACTGGCCATGCCCCCTGCGTTTAACAATACCTTGCTTTTCATCGGCATGACGTTCAGCTCTGCTCCCCGTGTCTTAAACGGACCCGGACTCTTTTTTCTGTCCGGGTTTCAGGCAGAGATGCAGAAAAGGCTTCACCCCATCCCGCCAGCCCAGAACCAGGAACAGTAATGCCAGCCCCCCCGGGACCAGCACTAGCTTTAAAACGGGCCCGAGAATGTAGCTGTAAAAGAACAGAAATGGCAGAAACAGCACGTAGCCTAGTACACGAATACAGAGAGATTTCATCATTCTCACTTTGTTAATTGAGCGTGCTCATTAATATATTTTGAGCGCGCTCAGTTTTCAACTAGAATCGTGTGCTTCGGTGAAGGCAAGGCGACAGGAAAGATGGACAAAAAACAGAAAACCCGCGCGCAGATCCTGGCTGCAGCCTGGCAGCTCTTTGCCGGCCAGGGCTATGCGCAAACCAGCACCCGGCAGATTGCCGTTGCTGCGAAGGTAGCGACAGGCACCGTGTTTGCTCATTTCCCCACCAAGCTGGATTTATTAAAAGCTGGCTTGCAGAGCAAACTGGATGAAACCCTGGCTTATGCAAGTGAAACCGATACGCAGCACAACCCCAAAGACAGGCTGCAGCACTATGCGGCACACCTTTACCATTTTTATCTTGAGCAAGGGGAATTCAGCCGGGAGCTGTTCAGGGAGCTTATCTGGCAATGGCATGATCTGGAGGCCGAGCTGGAAGCCTTTAAACGTACCCTGTTTTCCCGCTGCCGCTACCACCGGGCTGCGGCCGACCTGTTGATGGACTGCTACTTTATGACATTACTGAACGGCCTGCAGGGCCGGCAAAACCGGGATATTATGCTGAAAAATCTGCGTGATAAGCTGGCCCTGCTGGATGATGGGTTGTTCCTGAGCGAGGGAGAAGAGTGTTGCTGAGCGTGGGTAGTTGAATGCCGGGAAGTGGTTTGGTCAGAGTAACAGCCGGCTTGCGACAGTGAATCCAGATATAGCAATCATACTGTAGTCCCCCCACCGCAGATGAAGCGGGCCCAGCTGTCGCCATTAAGCCTAACCAGCACCGACCTGGGCTAATCTTGTTTTTGGATCCGCTCCAGGGCAGCATGCACCACCGAATCCATCCGCGCCAAGTCTGCGACTCTATGATGTCCGCCATTCGCGCAGTGCAGCTCAGTCAGACTCCCGTCCAGAACGCGGTGGATTCGCTGGATATCTAGTACTTCATCGCCCAACTCCAGATAGGCAATGCGTAACACGCCATCGTTACCGCTGGTCACCTCCAGTTCCGGATAATCAGCACGAAATGAAGGATAGAGCTGGGGATTAACCAGCACGCATGGCAAGCCATGCTGCTGCGACTTTAACAACGCCCAGTAGCCTCCCAGGCTGTGTCCCACCAACAAAATAGGATTGTGCTGAGCAATCAGCTCGTCGTAATGCCAGCTGATTTCCTCCATGTTTCTGCAACGGTAATCCACAGTTTCACAATATTTGTGGGGGTAACTGATGGCGGGGAACTTGGTGGTCTGGTTATCAGAATCCAAGCCATGAAAAAAAAGGATCATGGTAATTTCCAGATTAAAACCTATAAACACAGTATGGTGCACCCAAACGACATTAAGCGTCGCCTGGCTCTGTAACAAAGCATGTCGGCAAAAAGCACCCTGTGCCAAGCTCATTCAGAAGCCTTGCTCTTGCAGCATTGCTGCCATCTTTTCTCTGTAAACAGATGAAAATTTACACGCTGCGCACTGTTGAGCGTACCTTACCACAGGTCCAGTTCGTGAATAGTAATATGCTGCCCATTCTGCAGAATGATGGGAAAAGCGGTGCTCAGGTCTATCCCAAGGGCGTCGGCATCGCACTGGGGACAAATAGAGTAAGCGCCTTCAGTGTGTGCGGTTACCTGATGCGATAACGTCCTGATATTTGGCTTAAGCTGTTTTTTGATTTCTTTCAGTGTGCTTTCAGTAATAAAAACGACGGCTGTATGGCAATGCTTGCATTCAATGTTCATGGTTACTCCCTTGATAAACTTACAGTTGTTACAGACGTAAGATCTTATGTGTGAATAAAAACCAATCAATGCTTTAAATGTAACATTCTCTTTCAAAGGCCGTCGAATCAAGAACAGCAAGCTGACTTTGATCTAACGCTCGTAATGGACGAGACACCGTCCGACCCCGCCGGTGTCTTTTTGTTAGCGGGCATTTTCCAGCCCGGTGCGGTACGAGGATGCCTGCCAGCCGATGGTGCAGCCGTTTATCCTGAGTGGTTCCGGAAATTTCCCGTTCCTGACCCATGCCCAAAGCGTCCGGCGATCTCTGCCGATAAGCCCGCACATCTCCTTGATGCCAATCAGATGTTCCTGTTCTTTCCGCATGATGACTCCTGCTGTGTTACTGATGATGAAGTCAGGCTAACAGGAGGCTAGGAATGCAGAAGTCGGCTAAATGCGGCGTTTTCTCAATAAGACCGGTGAGGGGGTAGTGAGTGTGAGGCGGGGGAATAGTATCCGGTAATGTAACTTTGAATGAGGCTGTTGTGTGTTGAAGGCGTACCGCAGATGATTTTTCTGATGGGGTGGGGGAGCCGATAAGCACCCTGCTTACTTAACCCATCACTGCAGCCAATAAAAAAGGGTTAGCGGCTTTAACCTGCTAACCCTTGCTGTGTATGGTGGCCCCTCCCAGACTTGAACTGGGGACCTAACGATTATGAGTTACGGCCATAATAAATCACTGTTTGCCCTTGGTGCTCACTAATGCTATATGTTTCAGTGCTTTACAGCTCACTACTGCTCCCTCTAAGTGGCCCGAAACACTCCTGAAAAGCGGCACATAGGCGGCACAGCGCGAAAAAAAGCGGCACATAGGCGGCACAAAACGGCACCGAATGGCACAGGCGGCACACCATGAAAGCACAATTCGAGTTCACCAAGACGAGCATCAAGAATTTGCCCGCTCCCGAGAAGCGAACCCGATACGCAGATCCACAAACCAAGGGGCTGAGTATTGAGGTAATGCCCACCGGGGATAAGTTCTACCGGTTACGGCGCAAGGTGGATGGCAAGGACGTGACCGTTACCCTTGGGCGCTTTCCTGATTTGTCCCCCGCCATGGCGAGAGACAAGGCCGCCGCCGTCCGGACGGAGCTGGCTCAGGGGATGAACCCCAATCAAGCTCGCCGCCTTCACAGTCAGGCCAGCGTCACCCTGGTGGAAGCCCTTGAGGAATACATTGCCAGCCGGGGCGACCGTATCAAGGAGACCACCCGCAGCCAATACCGGGCCGTGCTGGGCAACTACTCCCAAGAGTGGATGCGCCAGCCCTTGCGCAACATCACCCGCGAACGGGTACAGCAACGGCACACTGCGATCAGTGAGGGGCGAGTGACTTGGACTAATTCCGAGGGCCGGCGTGTGGAAATGCGCAAGAGCAGCAAGGCCCAGGCGGATTTGTGGGGCCGGGCACTGAGAGCTGTGTACCGCTTTTCACATGACCACTATCGCGACGAAGAAGGGAAAACCCTGTTGCCGGATCCGCCAACCATGGTGCTATCCACCAAACGGCAATGGAATCACGTCCCCCGCAAGACCAGCCGGATCCGTAATCACGACTTGGGCCGCTGGCTGGCCGCAGTGGAACAGGTACGGGGCGAGGCCATAGCCAGCCGGGAGGACACCCGCGCCGCTATCTGTGACGGGCTGGACGTGGCCCTGTTTACCGGCTTACGCCGCTCTGAGGTGTTCGGGCTGACGTGGGACCGGGTAAACCTTGGGGGGCGGTACTTCTGGATAGAGGAAACCAAGAACGGCGACCCGCTGGAACTGCCGATCACCGACACCCTGTTAACCATTTTTCGCCGCCGCTGGAATGTGTGCGGCGTTACCAGCCCCTATGTGTTCCCAGGGCCGGACATTACCAAGCCTGCCCATGACCCCCGCAAGACAATTACCCGCATTGTGGCCGCCACTGTTCCCACCCCCAACCCGGACGGGCTCAAGCCGATTGCCTTTGCCTGCCATGACGCTCGGCGCACCTTTGGCAGCGTGGCCGAACTGGTAGGCGTGGGAACCTACATTCTCAAACGCCTGATGAACCACAAGAGCAAGCGCGACGATGTGACCGAGGGTTACTTGTCATTCAGTGCCGACGAGCTGAGGGAGCCCGCCGAGCGGATAGAGCGGGCCATGCTGGAACACGCCGGGCTGGCGCAGAAGCCGGACGCCGCCCTTGATAGCCAACTGGCCGCCCTGGTGGAGGGAATGCCCGAGAGGGACAAGCGCCGTCTGTTGTTCGAGCTGGCCGCCAAGCTACACGGCACCGACGACGACACCAGCGCCAGCAATGACTAACGAGGACGAGATGACCAAGCAAATCAATGAACTCGAGCCGTTGCCCGAGTCAATTAAGCGGATCAATGTGGCTGAGCAGTTACCCGAGTGGTTCAAGCTGGAAAGATATGAGGCTCTGCTATCCCTGAATGTGTTCGATTTCATCATGCAAATAGACTTTAGAGCGGAAGCGTATGACGAACGCTTTGTTGAAGATGATTTGAACAAAATAGCCGAAAAAATCATTGTGCCAGTCCATATGAAAGGACCGGGTGACTACTGGTACTCTGGACGCTGTGATATGGCAACGAGCGGAGCTGTAGCGTCATTGAATAATTTTGACCTGTGCGTACTTGATGCCGTTGCCAGGAAAAAAGGTATTTACGGTATGACTGACGGTCAAGATGTATCAGACCTCGATCGGTTTGATCGGGGTGTGCCAAATAAACAGCAAGCCTTTAAGGCCGCACGGCACCCCTTGCCTGGAAGGTTGCCTGTCATGCTAAAGCTCAATGAAAAGTCTGACGATGAAATATTGGCTGACTTGGCAGCATTGTTACCCTTGTGGCGAGCCGAAACCAAGACGCCAGAACCGGCACTAAATCCAGAAGAAGGTTTTTTTGAGCTTCCTACCCTACACGTTGGTCTTTCAGTATTGAAAAGGGCTGTTGAGTATAAGGCTATCCCCATGATTGACTTGATGTTATGGGAGCTAGTTGAAAATGTTCGAATCACAGACGAGCTAATGGCGGAGGTTTTGTTTCCTGATCACTCCAGAGGCGGCCAGCACATAGCGCAAACGCTAAGGCCTTTCGCAAAAGATCTGGTTAGTGGGGGATGTATGGTGACGAGAACTCGCAAAGCCCTAGAGAAAAACCGGCACATTTATGGCTGGGTCGTAAGTGATTTTATGGAGTGGCGTAAGTAAGAGCTTGCGTTATTTTTCGAAAATTGGTTTTTTCGAACTTCGATAGAGTCCCTACTTTGCCCCCGAGATAATGCCCCTATATTCACTGAGTCACAGGGGCTTTATATGCAAACCGCTATCCATCACCCACATACCAACAACCAGCGTCTGGCCGCCGAGCTGGACGCCAACCCCCGCTTTACCCGCAAAGAGGCCGCCGCTTATCTGGGTCTGGCTGATAAGACCCTGGCGAACTGGGCCAGCACCGGGCGCTATGGGCTCAAGTATCACCGCTGTGGCAAGAAGGCGATCTACATGAAAGCCGACCTCGACGCTTGGCTTGCCGAGCAAAGCGGCACTCAGGCCGCATAAGGGGAGGGGCCAGCATGACCGCACACCACGAAAGCAAAAAGGGGCCGAACCCGGCACAGGTTCAAGCCCCCCAATCAGCGCAGCACAATAGCACCGCCGTCGAGTGTAGCACCGCCGCCACCCACCAGCCAACCAAGACCGCCACCAAAACTGAGCGGGCTTATATGCTGTTTCTGTCCTGCCCTGGTGGTGTGACTGAGGGTGACATTCTGAGGCAGTGCCGGCTTTCATCAGGCCGTAACTACGCCACCAAGATCGAGCGGGCCTTGTCGATTCGCCTTCACCGGGAGCAAGAGGGCAACCCGGACGGGATAGGCGCACATTTCCGGTACCGTATCACCAGTCGGGCCGATGCCGAGCGCGTGGCCGGCCTGGTGGATCAGATGCGCCAGCGCCGCAACGCGCCACCCCTGAGCCTGCAGGAGCGTGGTGCCCTGATTGCCCGTTATCCCGAACAAGCCGTCACTGCCGCCGCCTGACCCGGAGCCTTAACAATGAAAACTCAGCCTTTTGGCTCGATGCCCCGTGCCTGCAATTCTTTTCTGAGCACGCGCTTTATCCATGCTGCCAGCGTTGGATCGCCGTCTGCTTTGGCTTGTTCTTCAAGCTGTGCCCTGAAATCTTCTGTCAGGCGCATTTGGTACTGTGGAGAGCGTTTCTCTATCGGTGTTGACATGGTAATTACCCTTAAACATAATAAGTTACATGGTAATTACCATTGTAATTACAAATCAGGCCGAAAAACAACAAGGCCCGGAAGTGCTGGAACACTAACCGGGCCTCTGACCAGCACCGTTATAGGAGTAACGACGATGGCTAACACCAAGTTTACCTTTGTCCTGGCGCAGGGCAAGCAGCGCATAGCAGCAATGCGCCGCATCCGCTTTATCACCGTACTGGCTGGCACCGAACAAGAGGCCCGCTCGATTGCTAGCGCTCCTGACCTGGTATTCGTGAGCCGCTGCCCGGCGTATGAGGTGGCAGCGTGAGAGAGCCGATGACTACCAAAGCGCCGAGCCATGAGGCCGCAGCCACTGGCCCCTGTGCGATCGATGTGACCGATCTGAAAATCCAGATTCAAGAAGCCCGTCAGGATATAGCCCACGATGCGATGGCTATTGAGGTGATCGGGGATTTACTGGCTCAGCATGATGACGATTGCGGCCTGAGCGACGACCACAAGCGTAGCATAGGCTGGACTATTAGCCGGCTGGGACAGTCGATTATGGCCGCTCACAATGAGATAGGTAGGTTAGAAGACAGCCTGTTACTGGCCCAGCGTCGGCTGGAGATGGCCGCATGACCGCCGTTGCCATTACTCGCCCCCTGGCTAGAGCCAGCGCAGCCGAGCCCTTGGTGTTTTTCATTCACGCTACCGACCCGGCAGGCCGTGACATTATGCCCGGTCCATTCGCTGCCTACGATGCCAATCAGGACCAAGCTACCACCGAGGCCCGCACCGCCCTGGCCGGCACCGGCTACCAGCCCCGCGCCATTCTGTTTAACGTGGCCGTGCCCGTGGACGAACTGCCGGGCGAGCTGATCCCCTGGAATGAGGGCGAGGGCTTGCGCCTGTTCGGTATCGAGCAGGAGGGCCGGCCATGACGCCATTCGCCGAGTATTGCCAACGGCACGGGCTGAACCCGGCCACCACAGAAGCGCGGGATCAGTACCGCGCATACCAGCGCCAGCTTGAGCTGTTCCGCAGTGCTGCCGGGCTGGGCACCAACGACGAGCCCCCGGCCCATTCGTTCCCCTATGCCCTTGGGGAGGTGACGGTTTGCCGAGTGGATGACAACCGCTTTACCGTGCGGGATCAACGGCTGGGCCTGTTCGCTGTATGTGAACGGGAACACGTCACCGTAGAACGCTGGCCCGCTTCCCATGAGCTTGGGCAACCTGCTGGCGCTCACTTCGTACTGTCCGCCCCTGGTGGCTTGCGCGTAGTGTTGTGCGAGTTGATCCCGGATGATGCGCCCCGGCTGGCGTGGTTCGTGGGCGTAGAACTGGTGGAGGGGGCCGAATGAACAAGCAGACACCCGCCGCCGCCTTTGAAATCGAGCTGACCGTGTTTGCCCGGTTTCCGCTCAAGCTGGGGCCTTTTCATACCCGCGCCAGCCAAGACGAGCTTACCGTCGAGCTGGTGGCCCTGTTTGAAAGCCTGCCCTGCCGGCTGGATGGGCTGGACTACCACGATCACAACGAAGTGCCGGAAGCTGAAAAGCTGCCGCCCTGGCAAGGCCGGCTCACCCTGCTGGCCCATGGCCTGAGGCTCAAGCCCAGGGGCGAGCCCTTCACCGTGGAGGACGTGCCCCTGTTGCGCTCCCTGCTGGCCTTTCGCTTCTGCGACTACCAGCAAGGGAAATGGCATAGCAGCAAGAGCGCAGTGTTCACCGTGGAGCCGGGGCCGCTGGCCTGGCTGATGCAAGAACACCTTGATAGCCCGCACCTGATGCGCAAAGGCGGGGAGCAGGGCAGCCGGGCCGTGCTGGCGCAGTACAAGGCCATGATCGGCGGCAGCGGGTTAACCCCTATGGGCTTTGAAACCTTGTGCATGATGCTTGAAGGGTTTGCCGAGCTGGTGGCCGAGCAGGGCCAAGCCAGCAACGAGAAGGCCGCTTTTATTAAGCACTGAAGGGGGATGCGTGGCCGAATTGACTCGGGACGGAGTACCCAAGAAAAAACACAGAAACAAACCGCCAACGGGATCAGACTACTGGAACGGATCAAAGGGAGGTTTTGCCGGAATCCCCAGGCGGGTAATGGATGGTCCTGACTTTATGAGCCTGAACGGTGCGTCCTTAAAGCTGCTGATGGAGCTGGCTTACCAGACCAGCGGCAACAACAACGGCGATCTAAACGTTGCCTGGTCAGTGCTGAGTAAGCGGGGGTTCAAGAGCAAAGACACAATAGAACGGGCTGCAAAGGAGCTGCTGGCCCGTGGTCTGATAGTGAAAACCCGTAGAGGGGCCAGCGGCATTGACGGCAAGCGCCAGCCCACCCTTTACGGATTAACCTGGCTGCCCATCAATGCTGTTAATGATGATGGGGGGCGTTACAAGTTCGACGTGGAGCCTACCAGAGGGGGACCCATAAGAACCAATTTCACGGAAAGCCATGACGGCCAAGAGCTAACCACCCCAACCAAGCACAACCTGACTGCCGCCTGACCCCCGCAAGGGGGTCTTTTGTACCTGAAATGCGCTTATTTCGATTTTACCCGCCCCGAAAATCGGGTCAGGTATAGCCCTATTTCGACCCGAAAATCGGGTCAGGCTATGGGCTGTTATGTGGGTTTTCGCCCCGAAAATCGGGTCGAAAGTGGGGTAAATTTCGATTTTGCCCGCCCCGAAAATCGGGTCACTTTATATATAAGCCATACAGGGTCTGAATTCTCGCACTTCCAGCCCGACACAGAGATAATTAGAGGCTTGCATCATGGCGGCGTCATTTGCTCCTGCCGAGAGCTTCAACAACCTGCACGGAAAGTACGCCCCTATCGACTGGGGCAGCAACCAAGACAGTACAGCGGGCGCTGAGCGCGTGGGATAGTGAGTAGGTGAAATGATGATCAGGCGGATAAAAGGGGCTGGACATGATGCGTCCCTTTATATGTTTATATTCCAGTTTTAAGGAGGTTGTAGGGCCCGAATACACGGGCGGTCACGGCGTCGAGCCGAAATGCCGGGGAATCCGGTGCCACCCAGCGGCCGCAGCGCCAGCCGAGCAGCTCTGAACCAACCGGCGGTGCAAGCTAGCCAAATGCGCACAGGTTCGCACCAAAGGTACGCACTACGTCGCGAACCAAAACGCGAACCTCAGCGCATTCCCGGCCTGTTGATGCTGACAAATGATGACATTCAAAACAGCCGGCTCACCTTTGCGGAATCAGGGAAGGATTGCCACCGGTACCACATTACCCGACACATTAAGGGCCTGTAACGGCGGGGTGCTGGCAGGCATGCCGACATTTCGTCCGACAGATTGCCCACCACCTTAGCCACCGCGGCAACCATTGCCCTGGTTCGAGGGAGCAAGCGGTTAGGGTACTGGGCGCAATAATGCGCTGAGCAAAATAGTTTGCTGAGTACACCAGCCCTAGCGCGGCTCCCTGACCCGTTACCCTGACGAAATAGGTGGTCAGGCAGCTGGCTTCCCCTTGAGCGCGCCACTGATAAGTGAATATTCCGCACTTAATCCACCACTGGTGGACGCGGACGGCAAAGGCGAACATTACCGGAAAAGCGGGTATGTAACTCCAGTTGTAACACGATGATCTCCCGGCTCAGTAGGGGTTAACTAGCTCAACCCGAGCGCATAGGCAAGGCAAACACCAACGACCCTACAGATCGCACAGCATGACGTTTCATAACGATTTTCGCCCAGTTTTCTGATAGTGCGAACTAACCAGTACCGGGAGCGATTGAAAAAAGTTGAAACCCAAAGCCGGGAATCCGGCTTTGGTAATCGGACCGACATTGGAGAACCACACACTACACGGGCCGCCATTTGCTGACGCGGGGTAATGGCAGGGCTGCGTGAACGGCGCGTGACTACTGCGCATTGTTGGCGCTGAGGCTGCGCATTGGCAGACAACCACCCGGTACCTATTAATCGAGCCAGGCATACAGCTGGTCAGACGCGCCAGCACGGCCCTTTCTGGGCATTGGCGACGAGGGCGAGCGGGCCATTGCACGCATTATCAAAAAGGCGCTCTCAAACGCGCTGGACGCGCGTTGAGGGGCTTACTGGTATGCTGTCTTGGGTCGAAAGGATTTAAACGCGCCACGGCGTTTTTAAACGGGGTTTATGGCACAGAAGGGAGGCGTTTGAGTTTACCTGTTCAGTTTAACTGGGTAGGATTCTGCCTTTGTTCCTCGGTCGGATCCTATTTCTATGTCCAATGGAAGTACCCTGGTAATTAAAAGCGAAGAGCAGGCCTTTGAATTGCTGGAGCAATTAACGGCAGAAGGGCTGGATTTGCAGGCACAGGATATCACTTTTGAAGGGTGGCCGGTGCTCACTCTTCGCCTGCAGGGGGAAGGCTTTGATTCTACAATCACGCCGCCCCTGATGCGGGCGTTCCTTGCGTTACAGGCAAACATTTACCGCAGTTATGCCATTGCCAAGTATAATTCGCCCAAGATATCGGCCATATCAACAAACGAGAAGAAGGATCTTGAAATTGCGATCCGTGTTGAGCAGGGTAGCTCGATTTTTAATGTTGATTTGCAGGCGGTTTTGGAAAAGTTCAGTTCGGAGTTGGTGGGCAAAATGGATCCGAAAACGTTGCTGACAATGGTGCTGGGGGTGGCCGTGGTTTGGGGTGGAGCCTCCAGCTACAAGCATTACCTGGACCATCGTGTAAAAATTCGGCAGGAAGAAGCCAAAAGCGAAGAGCAACAGGCGTTGGTTGAGCATCTGAAGTTTTCTTCTGAGCAGGAAACCGAGCGCATGAAGATCATGGCCAATGTGCTTCAGGATAATGCCAGGCTGCAGTCCATTGCCAACATTGCTGAAGATGCCCGCACCGAGCTGGTCAAGCGCAGTGCCGTGGCCCAGGACGTGACCATTCAGGGAATACACGTCACCGGTGAAGAGGCGGGCGAGCTGGTTAAAAACGCCCGCAATAAGTCGGAAGAAGTGCGGCTGGATGGTGACTATCGTATTTTGAACGTTGACTCATCCAACCCGGACGAATTCAAGGTGAAGGTAAAAAGCCTGGATTCGGGAGACGTGTTTATCGCCAAGGTGCAAGACAATACGCTGGAGCGCCGCTATCTGGAGGCCCTTCAGAACGGTGAGTGGGCGCGTCACCCGGTACGCCTTCGCATCAACGCCAGGCAACTTAACGGTGATATCAAATCTGCGCTGGTTATTCGGGCCGATCTGTCCGACATAGAAGAACAATAACAGTCAAAAAAGCATGTTTAGGGAGCATTTATAAGCAGGATACTGGTACTGATTTTTTCACTGTTTGCCTGTCTGGCCCAGGCCGGAGAAGCGGACAAATTCTTCTTTATGCCGGCGGCACAGGCTCAGTCCGATATCTGGGTTGGGGTGATGCTCTATGTTGGTCGTGAAAACGCTGACAAGATCTTGGCCGGACGTATCAGCGGTTTTGAACAGAACAAAGTAGTAGGTGGTCGCATCTGTGACGCGTTTGGTTTAAGCGGTTCGTGGCGTTGCCTGGATGAATTCACTCAGCTGGACAAATGGTATGTGAAGGTTGACGAGCCCGTGCTCAATGGTCAGCCACTGCCTGAGCCGAAAGACATCGGCGAAGATGAAAACGCCTGGCTCTGATGTGCCATCTGTTGTTTGCCTGAAGAAAGCCACCCGCCCGGGTGGCTTTTTCTTTGCGCCCCAATAAACCCGCCTGATTCCCCCTGCCGCCGATACTGGCGGCATGAACATCGTATCCGTTTTCTCACCCCCTGCGCCCCTGGCCGTGCTGACCGACGGGCGGCCCGAGCGCCTGGCTATTCTTACCGCCGAGCTGGCCGACAGCCAGGACGGCTGGCACCAGTTGCTGCCGGCCGGGCGTTTCAAGGCCCGCGACGGCCGGCCCTTTGATGTGCCCGGCGGCCACTGGCTGCTCGACGGCGACATTGCCGCCGGGCGGATTGCCCGCGCCCAGGCACTGGGCCAGGACCTGCTGATCGACTACGAGCACCAGGCCCTGCATGCCGCCAAGAACGGCAAGCCGGCCCCGGCGGCGGGCTGGTTTGGCGGCGGCGACATTGAATGGCGAAAGGGCGAGTGGCTGTTTATTCGGCCGCGCTGGACCCAACGGGCCCAGGGCTTTATCGCCGCGGGGGAATATGTCGATGGTGTTTCCCTACAACGACACCAGCCGGCCGCTGGAGCTGCGCATGGCCGCCATTATCAATATCCGAGCCTAGTGTAATCGGTAAAGGACAACCGGCGCAGATGTGCGGGCGTTAGCCATGACCATATGGTGACACCTTGCCAACCGCCGAAAACTCGGCCGTTCACCACATTAGCCAAACCAGCTAACCATTAGCTGAAACGGCAACCTTTACCCTGGTGCGCTTGTGGTGCGCTCACCTTTCCCCGAAACAGGGAAACATTACCCGAAACCGGGAACCTTTGGCCGGGAGCTGGCCAGCCCCGGGGGTGGGTAAATCGCTGGAGCCTCATAGGCCGGACACCGCGCCCTCAAGTGTTTTTTTATGCGCGAGAAATAAGGGAATTTTTTCCGGCGATCGGCGAGCTGGCGCAGTGCTGCCCGGCACCCGGTCGCATTCCCGGCAGTTAGCGATCAACGGGGAGGTTGTGCGCGGTTGAGTCTGCCCGGTTGCTGGTGATCACCTGCCCCGTTCGCCTGGTGGCCCGGCTGAGTGGTTACGATATCCACCCGGGTTAACCTTGAGCGTATGAGCATGACCGGCAAGGCATGACGAGGCGACACCCACGGTCGCCACCGCTGGCCACCGGCAGACCCGCCGCCCCGAAACAAAAAGGTACTCCCGAGGGGGCACTCTGTTACGGGTACGCAGAGGCGCGGATTTCCGCCATTTACGAAAATTTACAGGGCGTGGTTGTTGTTGTTCTTTGGCCGCAAGGTGTGGGCGCTGGGCCGGTCGCGGGGATGGACGAGCCCGGCAGGGACAGAGCCGCGCAGCCCATAAGGGGCAAGGCTTTCAACGTGGGCGGGCTGGCCGCTGGGCTGGTCACTGAGGTGGACGCAGTGCCCCTGGCTGGCGCTGGCAAACAACAACCCCGGTACCCGCGAACGGCTGGCACCTGGTGCGGCAGCAACCGTAACCGATCAACACCGTCGGCACCCTCAAAGGCGCAACCCGTGAGGGTTTACCCCCTGTGCTGCTGCCGACCCAAGAGCCCCGAAAATCAGCCAAGATCCGCGCGTCTGCGCCCCCGCGGACTGACGAACCGCGCCAGCAAGGACCCGCGAAATGTACAGCCGGGCAGGCTCACCCAAACGGTCCAGCACCTATCACAGCTGTTTTTCTGACTTGTTGTGGATAATTCAGGCTATCGCACCGACATGAGAGGCATCAAAGAACAGACCGCCAAGTTTAAAGCTGAACGGGATAACGTTGAAAAGGACATTGGCGGTAGTCAGGCAGCCCCCATTAACTGATACGGTGCGAGTATTCAGAAGGCCAACGGCGGGTTACTATCATCTTAAAAAAGATGAGGTAGATATGCCTGACTGGATAATATCGTTGTTAAGTGCCGCTTTTGGGGCTGCTTTAGGGTACTCGCTATCTTGGCGGTTGGAGCAAAGGAGAGTTTCAAAAGCTAAAGACTATCTGTATCTAGATGTCTCAGATTTAACCCACAATGTGAAAGATTTATTGCTCAGCTATTCAAGTATTTACAGATGTACAGAGGTTAAAAACATCCGGTTGAAAATGGATTTCCATGATTGGGCTTTTAACTCTTTAGTTCAATACTGTGCTGGATACATGGAGCCAGAGGAAAGAAGGATGATGAAAAGAATTCCAACACTAGTAAAAGCCCTTCACGAACGCCTTGATGTGATAGGAGAGCTCTTCATCAACAATCCTCCTGACGTTTACTTTGCGGCCAAGCACCATCAAAAGATTATATTTATTATTCATGCTTGTGCGGAGCTTTATTACATCCTCTATGTGTTAAATGTTCATAAAGAAAAGTTCTGTTTCCCATCTGAATATGATGAGAAATTATTTGTCAGGAAGGGGCTAGAGTGGTCGAACCTTCCTCTCGAGAAAATTCAAGATATCATGCGGTAAAGATATTAAACCAATCCGGTCCAGCGCCGGGCACGGCTACCAGGGCAAAGCGCCAGCCGCCAAGCTGATCCCCAAAGGCTGCCGGATAGGTGCGCTTTCTTGTTAGAAACGACAAAGGGTTTTGTCAGAAACGACAAACGGCCCGGCGACTTAGCGGAGACGCGACCGGGCCAGCCAGTGGCCAGACTCCCCAGGGGCTGCCGCTCTGTGGCCAGGCAAGACCCTAGCACGGCAACCGCCACACCACCCGCCACCCTGGCGACGTCTTGCGGGGCAGAGCTGGCGCGGGTTTGCTGGTGGTCGCGATGCGTTACCCGCTACACCACCCGCCACGGTAGCCGCCAGACCCGGTAACACCAACGGGCGCAACATAGCGCCGGTCAAAGCCGGTTTTCCGGCCTTGAGGTATTTACCCAGGAGCGAGCGCCAGCAATGAGGGGACGCCGAATAGGGCGCGGATTTACAGAGTAGGTAGGGCGAGGGCTTGCGGTAGAGGCTGCCACTTTAGGCGCGGGTTTGGGCGTTACCAATTTGCGGTGATCCGCAAATTGGTTGATTGGTTGGGGGATAGGTGGTGCTGGCGCTGGCCATGATGGAGCGTTTCGCCCTGGTGAATCGGGCTGTTTTGTTTCCTTGGCTATCCCGCTGCAAAGCGGCACATAGGCGGCACAGAAAAAAAGGGTTAGCGGCTCTTAACCTGCTAACCCTTGCTATATGGTGGCCCCTCCCAGACTTGAACTGGGGACCTAACGATTATGAGTCGTGTGCTCTAACCAACTGAGCTAAGGGGCCAAAAGTGGGCTGATTATAGGGGAACGGGTGGGGGCCTGTCCAGCCGGGGTGGTGGCTTAGCCGATTGATTTTTAAGCGGTTGGAGCCAGGGGGATGCTGCGGGGTGCCTTGTGCTGAATGGACTTTGTGAATCTCGGTCCGCAGATGAGTTATTTGCAGAGCAGAAAATAAAAAAGGGCGCTCAGGCGCCCTTTGTATTTAACGGTGGCAGTGCTTATTCGTCGAGGAAGCTGCGCAGCACTTCAGAACGGCTGGGGTGGCGCAGTTTACGCAGTGCCTTGGCTTCAATCTGGCGAATACGCTCACGGGTAACGTCGAACTGCTTGCCCACTTCCTCAAGGGTGTGGTCGGTGTTCATATCGATACCAAAGCGCATGCGCAGTACCTTGGCTTCACGGGCGGTAAGGCCGGCCAGCACGTCGTGGGTGGCGTTACGCAGGCTCTCGCTGGTGGCGGAATCCGCCGGCAGCGAGAGCGTGGTGTCCTCGATAAAATCGCCCAGATGCGAATCTTCGTCGTCACCGATGGGGGTTTCCATCGAGATCGGCTCTTTGGCAATTTTCAGCACCTTGCGGATCTTGTCTTCCGGCATGGCCATGCGGTGTGCCAGCTCTTCCGGGGTGGGTTCGCGGCCCATTTCCTGCAGCATCTGGCGGGAAATCCGGTTCAGCTTGTTAATGGTCTCAATCATGTGTACCGGAATACGGATAGTCCGGGCCTGATCCGCAATGGAGCGGGTAATGGCCTGACGGATCCACCAGGTAGCGTAGGTCGAGAACTTGTAACCGCGGCGATATTCGAACTTGTCGACCGCCTTCATCAGGCCGATGTTGCCTTCCTGGATCAGGTCAAGGAACTGCAGACCACGGTTGGTGTACTTCTTGGCAATGGAGATAACCAGACGCAGGTTGGCTTCCACCATTTCTTTCTTGGCGCGGCGGGCCTTGGCCTCACCAATGCTCATGCGGCGGTTGATGTCCTTGATCTGAGAAATGGTCAGACCGGTTTCATCTTCCACCACCTTGAGCTTGCTGATCGCGCGCTGTACGTCTTCCGCTACTTCCTGCAGGCGGGAAGACCAGGTTTTGCCTGCGGCCAGCTGAGCTTCGAACCAAGCCTGCTCACTTTCATGATGGGCAAACGCCTGCACGAAGGTCTTTTTGGGCATTTTGCACTGCTCAACGCAGAGCTTCATGATGATACGTTCCTGCACCCGGACCCGTTCCATCATGTCGCGCATGGCGTTAACCAGACGATCGAACTGCTTTGGCACCAGACGGAACTGACGGAACAGATCGGCCAGGGCAGCGATTTGCTCGGCCGCTTCTTTGGAAGTGCGGCCCTTGGCTTCAATGGTGCTTCTTACCAGCTCATACTGCTCGCGCAGCAGGCCGAATTTTTCCCGGGCCACTTCCGGATCCGGACCAGTGTCGGCTTCAGATTCGTCGTCGTCTCCGTCCCCGTCTTCATCTTCATCCTCGTCATCTTCGTCGTCGAGGTCTTTGTCGCTCAGCTCCGAGCCAATGTGTGTGGCGGTGGGGGCGGCGTTTTCGGCCTCATCGAGGTCGAGAAAGCCGGAAATAATATCGCTCAGCTTGATATCGCCGGCTTCAAAGCGGTCGAACTGATCCAGCAGCGAGGTGATGGTCTCGGGATACTCGGAGACCGAGCTCTGTACCTGGTTGATGCCGTCTTCTATGCGTTTGGCGATGTCGATTTCGCCTTCGCGGGTAAGCAGCTCCACGGTACCCATTTCACGCATGTACATGCGCACCGGGTCGGTGGTACGGCCAATTTCAGATTCAACAGACGCCAGAGCCTGAGCGGCGGCCTCGGCGGCGTCTTCGTCGGTGTTGGTTTCCGACATCATAAGATCATCGGCATCAGGGGCGTTTTCCACCACCTGAATGCCCATGTCGTTGATCATCTGGATGATGTCTTCGATCTGATCGGAGTCGACAATATCCTGAGGAAGATGATCATTTACCTCAGCGTAAGTCAGGTAGCCCTGTTCTTTACCTTTGGCAACGAGAAGCTTAAGCTGTGACTGCGGGGTTTGCTCCATAGAACTCGTCCGGTTAGATGTTGCAAGAGAGGGTGTGGTTACCGGGGCGCTTAATTTCTGGCGCGCAAGTAGCCGATTATAACAAAATTTGACCAATCTGGCTAACTGGTCCGTGCTTGCCAACACCTCGCCCTTGAGCGGAGCGTGCTGCAGCCTGCATTGGTTATTTCATTTACCCGTACACCGGGCCTTTATTACAATCTTGGGGCGCATTGCCCGTTTTTCAATTATAAGACCGTGCCGCCTTTGCTTTCTGTCAGCAGCAGCAGTAATTCCTGTTTTTCTGATGGCGTCAGCCCTTCGCGCGTGCTGCTTTTTTGCTGCAGCAACTCAATGCGTCTGGCCAGATACTCGTTGATCAGTACAACGAAAATGTCCTGCAATTCCTGCTCAATGTTGTCACCGGCAAAGGCATCTTCCGCCATGGCCAGCCGTGACAGAGCCGGTTCAGAGGCATGTCCCCGCCAGTGCTCCAGCAACTGGGCGGTACTCATCCGGGGGTGCTCGCGCACCATGGCCAGCAGGGCCAGCAGCAGCTCCATACCCGGAAGCGAAAGCTCTTCCAGCGCCGGCATTTCCGGCAGTCGGGCTGCGGCAGCCGGATATTGTAGCACAAGGGCAATGGCCCGTCGAAGTGGCGTGAGCTTTAGTTTTTGCGGCCGTTTGGCGGCCGGCTTGTCCTGACTTTCTGCGGGCTTCAGGCGCTGAAACAGCTCTTTAACCCGGCGTTCGTTTTCACCCCAGTTAAGCTGGCGTGACAGCCGGGTTACCAGCCCTTCCCGGGTAAAGCCTTCGGGCACCCGCATAATGGCCTCGGCGGCCTTGTGGGCCAGCTCGTGCTGACCGGCATCCCCTTCCATGCTGTCCTGTGCCAGACGTTCAAACAAAAAGTCGCCAAAGTCCTGGGCATTATCCAGCAGCTGCTCAAAGACCGGCTTGCCCTGCGTGCGCACCAGGCTGTCGGGATCTTCACCGTCGGGTAAAAACACAAAGCGCAGGCTGCGGCCGTCCTGCATCAGTGGCAGGGCGTTTTCCAGTGCCCGCCAGGCGGCTTCACGGCCGGCACGATCGCCGTCGTAGCAGCAGATCACTTCCCGGGTGGTACGATACAGCAACTGCAGCTGATCGCTGGTGGTGGAGGTGCCAAGGCTGGCCACGGCATAGTCGATGCCGTACTGGGCCAGGGCCACCACATCCATGTAGCCTTCCACCACCAGTACCCGCTCCGGATTGCGGTGGGTCTGGCGCACTTCATAAAGGCCATAGAGCTCCCGCCCTTTGTGAAACACGGGAGTTTCCGGCGAGTTGAGGTATTTGGGGGTACCGTCACCCAGTACCCGGCCACCAAAACCGATGGTACGGCCGCGTCTGTCCCGGATAGGAAACATGATGCGATCACGAAAACGGTCATAAACCCGGCCGTTATCATTTTGCAGCAGCATGCCACCATCGATCAGCTGGCGTTCGGTGTCGCGGTTTTTGGCGTAGCGGCATTTTACGCTGTCCCACTGATCCGGCACATAACCAATCCCGAACTGTTTGACCACTTCGCCGCTCAGCCCCCGGCCCTTGAGGTAATCAATGGCTGCCGGTGCATTACGCAGCTGTTGCTGGTAGAAACGGTTAATGTCGTTAAGCAGGCCGTACAGATCCTGGCGCTCGGCCCGGGCTGCCGCTTGTTGCTGAGGCGAGCTGGTGCCGGTGTTTTCCCGGGGAACGGTGAGACCGTGCATCGCGGCCATTTCATCGATGGCGTCGAGAAACTCCAGACCGTCATATTCCATCAAAAAACCAAGGGCTGTGCCGTGGGCACCACAACCGAAGCAGTGATAGAACTGTTTATCCGGGCTTACCGTAAAGGACGGGCTTTTTTCGTTATGAAAAGGGCAGCAGGCCTGATAGTTCTTGCCGGCTTTCTTGAGCCTTACCCGCTGGTCGATAAGATCGACAATGTCGGTACGGGCGAGGAGGTCGTCAATAAATTGTTGGGGGATTCTGCCAGCCATGATTCACCGTTAAAGCAAAAAACAAAGCCGTGCATTCTCGCGAAGCACGGCCCGTTGGCAGTTCAGCGGCGATTATTCAGGCCAATCTGGCTTTGATAATGGCGCTGACTTTGCCCATGTCTGCACGGCCCTGGATTTGCGGCTTGAGTACCGCCATCACCTTGCCCATATCCTGCATGCCGTTAGCGCCGGTGTCGGCGATGGCCTGCGTGAGCAAAGCATCCAGCTCGTCTTCGGTCAGGGGTTGCGGCAGGAATTCCTGCAGCACCGCAATTTCCTGGCGTTCGCCGTCGGCCAGCTCCTGGCGACCGGCCTGCTCGAACTGGTTAGCGGCATCTTTACGCTGCTTCACCATTTTGGTGATCACAACAATAATGCCGTCGTCGTCCAGGGTTTCGCGGCTGTCGATCTCTTTTTGCTTGATCTCGGCCATCAGCATGCGCAGAGTACCAAGGCGAGCCTTGTCTTTGGCGCGCATGGCATTTTTCTGCTGTTCTGACAGCTGGTCTTTCAAAGACATGAGATCAACAACGCTTAGTACAGACGAGTGCGGCGTGCGTTTTCGCGAGCCAGTTTCTTGGCGTGACGCTTAACAGCGGCAGCCTTGGCGCGCTTACGCTCGGTAGTCGGCTTCTCGTAGTGCTCGCGACGACGCACTTCGGACAGAATACCGGCTTTTTCGCAGGAACGCTTGAAACGACGCAGAGCTACGTCGAAGGGCTCGTTTTCACGTACTTTAATTACTGGCATGTGCCTTTCACCTCGGTTAACTGGCCTGCTTAGCAGCCAGTCTGACAATAAAATGGTGCGAAATTCTACTATTAACCGGGTCCGGCTGTAAAGTCCGGTCACCCTTTGCTGGTTAAAAAAGCCCGATCAGGGTAACATGGCTGTCTATTTTTCGACAGTGTTATTCATTTGCTCATGCGTGTACTAGGCATCGAAACGTCCTGCGATGAAACCGGCATCGCCATCTATGACGACCAGCTCGGCATTCTCTCTCATCAGCTTTACAGTCAGGTGAAACTTCACGCCGATTACGGTGGTGTGGTGCCTGAACTTGCCAGCCGGGATCATGTGCGCAAAACCATTCCGTTGATTGAGGCTGCGCTGAAAGAAGCCAATTGCAGCCAGGATGATATTGATGGCGTGGCCTACACCGCCGGCCCGGGCCTGATGGGCGCATTGCTGGTGGGGGCCACCATTGGCCGCAGCCTGGCCTTTGCCTGGGGCAAGCCGGCAGTGGCGGTGCATCATATGGAAGGGCATCTGCTGGCACCCATGCTGGAAGAACGCATGCCGGCCTTTCCTTTTGTGGCGCTGCTGGTGTCGGGAGGCCATACCCTGCTGGTACGGGTGGACGGCATCGGCCGCTACGAGATCCTTGGTGAGTCCATTGACGACGCTGCCGGTGAAGCCTTTGACAAAACCGCCAAACTGATGGGGCTCGATTACCCCGGCGGCCCGCGCCTGGCCAGGCTGGCAGAAAATGGCGTGCCCGGGCGTTTCAGGTTCCCCCGGCCGATGACCGACCGGCCCGGGCTGGATTTCAGTTTTTCGGGACTGAAAACGGCAACCGCCACCACCATTGCTGCCGAAGGCAATGATGAGCAAACCCGCGCCGATATTGCCCATGCCTTTCAGCAGGCGGTAGTCGATACCCTGGCCATCAAATGCAAGCGGGCGTTACAGCAGACCGGACTTAACCGGCTGGTGGTCGCCGGCGGTGTCAGTGCCAATGTGTCCTTGCGCGAGCAGCTGGAAACCATGATGACGGCACTGCAGGGAGAGGTGTTTTACCCGCGCAATGAATACTGCACCGATAACGGCGCCATGATCGCCTTTGCCGGTCTGCAACGGCTGAAGGCCAACCAGACCGAGCCGTTGCTGGTGCGTGCCAGGCCGCGCTGGCCGCTGGATGAACTGCCGGCGGTGGACTGAGCCGGAGCAGTAAGGGCTTATTCTTCCCGGTTGCGCCGGCTGCGGTCGATAATGGGCTGTTCTTCGTGATGATAAAGCCGGCTGATATTGCGGTGGTGGCGTATCACAATCAGGCACGACAGCAGGGCCACCGCCAGGGTGTATTCCGGTTTGATGAAGTAGGCAAACAGGGGAGCAAACAGGGCGGTGATCAGCGATGCCAGCGATGAATAACCAAACAGGCCGAGGCTGACCAGCCAGGTAATCAGTAACAGCCCGGCCATGTCCATGCCCAGCGGCAGCAGGGCACCTAAAGCGGTGGCAACACCTTTACCGCCACGAAAGTGAAAGAATAACGGAAACATGTGGCCAAGGCAGGCCGCCATGGCAATAAACGCCAGATAGAGCGGACTGATATCAAGAAACCAGCCTAAATATACCGGCAGGGTGCCCTTAAGAATATCCAGCAGTAATACCCATACCGCTGCGCTGCGATTGCCGGTGCGCAGCACATTGGTGGCACCGGGGTTACCGGAGCCATGCGTGCGGGGGTCCGGCAGGCGGTAAAGACGGGAAATAAGTACGGCGCTGGACACCGAGCCGCCCAGATAAGCCACAATGATCATGAACAACGTAAGGGCGGTCATGTGCGGTTTATACCCCGGGTTCAATCCGTTATGATGGCGCCTGGAAAGGCCTGCGGGCCTGTTCGCCAAAGACAGCTACAGCTTAACAGAAGACGAAGACAATGGATAAAGTGTTTGTGCAAGGCCTTGAAGTACTCACCACCATAGGCGTTTATGAGTGGGAGAAAGGTATTCGCCAGAAAATCCGGTTTGATCTGGAAATGGGTTTTAATAACCAGCCCGCGGCGGCCGGTGACGATATTTCCCGTGCCCTCGATTATGCTGCGCTGTCACAGAAGGTGACGACCTACGCCGAGCAAAATCATGTGGAGCTGGTAGAAACCATGGCTGAGCATATTGCCCGCCTGATCCTGACCGAGTTTCCGGTATTGTCGGTAAAGGTGCGGCTCACCAAGCCCGCCGCCGTGCCCAACGCCCTCGGGGTGGGGGTGGAAATTGAGCGCTTTGCCAGCCGTAACCAGAACGTTTAATTCACCTTGTTTTCCGGGCTGGAGCCTTGTGTCAGCCACTGTTCCAGCTGCTCACGCCTTGCCATGCGAATGGCCTCTCCAATGGCCGGACCTTTCAGCCCCTGAGCCACAAAGGGCTGAGCGGTAACCTGCTTCAGCTCCCGGAGCCATTGCCATAACCGTTCCCGCTGTGGATAAGGATGATGCTGAAAGCCGGCTCTGCCCTGCAAGTCGGCCTGAGCACACAGCAGCAGTTCGGCAAAACGCGCGGGTTTTCTCCAGGCATCGGTGTGGTCCATCAGCTCCAGAATGGTGCCGGCCTGTTGTGGAGCAGGCTGTGCCAGCCGGTGCAGGCAAATGTGCCAGCGGCTCATCAGGATGGCCAGCTCTTTATAATCCGTGGGCACTTTCAGCCGGCCGCTCAGCGCCTGAATGGGCGCAATGCCCAGCTCACCGTGGTCGTGATGGCTGGGCCACTTTTCTGACGGGGTCAGGGCCTTGCCCAGATCGTGGCACAGGGCGGCAAAGCGGCAGGGCAGGGTAGCGCCCAGTTCGGTGGCCCGTTTGAGTGCCATCATGGTGTGCAGGCCGGTGTCTATTTCCGGGTGCCAGGCTTTCGGGCCGGGTACGCCAAACAGGGCATCTATTTCCGGAAACAGCACCGCCAAGGCGCCGCAGTCGCGCAGCACGTTAAAAAATACCTGGGGATTATCGCTGGCCAGTGCCTTTTCGGTTTCCTTCCAGACCCGCTCGGGAGTAAGGGTGGTTAACTCTCCACCGGCGGCCATGGTGGTCATCAGCGCCTGCGTTTCCGGTGCCAGAGTAAACCCCAGATGATGGAAGCGGGCAGCAAAACGTGCCACGCGCAGTACCCGCAGCGGATCTTCGCCAAACGCGTCGGACACATGGCGCAGGAGCCGGGCCTGGATATCGGCCACACCGCCATAGGGGTCAATCAGCTCGCCCTGTTCATTCTGGGCAATGGCGTTGATGGTGAGATCACGCCGGCGCAGATCTTCTTCCAGCGTGACCTCAGGGCTGAAGTCACAGATAAAGCCGGTATAACCGGAGCCGGCCTTGCGTTCGGTGCGGGCGAGAGCGTATTCGTGTTTATTGCGGGGGTGAAGAAACACCGGGAAGTCTTTACCTACCTGCTGATAGCCCTGTTGCAACAATTGCTCGGGCGTGGCCCCCACTACCACGTGGTCACGGTCGTAAACGGGAAGTTGCAGCAGCGCATCACGCACTGCACCGCCAACCAGATAAATGTTCAAAACGTGTTCTCACTCAAGGTTTGCTTGCCCGGCGCACTCGCTTCAGCAGGAATGGGCAGATGCGGCATAGACTCTGGGTGCCTGCTGGTAGGGCAAGTGTATCAAGTTGAGCCGGTAGTGCCGAGCCTGTTCTACTGCCAGGCGGGTAGGGGCGCTTAACGTGAGCAGAGTGGGGTTGTGGCTGCGTACCATTTTCTGTACCAGCTCAATGCTGCAACGGCTGGTCATCAGGATCATGCCTTCGGGCCGGACAGGCTGGTGGTGCTGCCAGCCCAGCAGCTTGTCGAGGGCATTGTGCCGTCCCACATCTTCACTGGCATGCCGGATCTGACCCTGGTGATCCACAAAAAAGGCGCCATGCAGGGCACCGCAGTTCCGGTTCAGCACTTGCCATTCCGGCAGCTGAGCCCGCAATCCGGTAAGCAGCTCAGTGTCCGGCAGCGCCGTGATGGGAAGCACGGGCAAATCGGGCAGGGCAGCCTGCAGCGACTCCAGCCCGCACAGCCCGCAACCACTGCGTCCGGCCAGGCTGCGCTTTTGCTGCAGCCAGGGCTGATGACAGCGGTTGGCCAGGGTAACGTGCGTAATAATGGCGTCCTGTTCGCGGCTGAACTCGAGATCGTGAATGTCTCTGTGATGCGCAATAATGCCCTCGGTCAGCAGAAAACCGGTTACAAAAGCTTCCAGCTGACAGGGACTGACCATCATCACTGCATGGTTTACGCCATTAAGAGTGATGGCGAGCGGCACTTCTGTCGCCAGGGTGTGCTCAGTGCCTGCCAGAGTGTGGATCACCTGGCTGGGAGGCAGGTCATCAAAGAGCGCATTGTCCATTGTCTGGTTCCGGGCCATAAGCAGCTTCACAGAGTGGCAAGGTGTGGGGTCAGTGTTGGCGGAAAGTAGCAGGAGTCGAACCTACCCGGGAATGTCTGACACCCCCAACCGGGGTTGAAGCCCGGCCGTACCACCGGATACGATTACTTTCCGAAAGAGCCGCTAACATTGCCAATATCCAGCGTATTTGTAAACAACATATTGTCGGGTCGGATCACATGCCTGTCCTTTAATCGCCGGCTGTAGCCAATCCGCTGAAAAAATTCGAGAATTTGCAGAGTCCGTTTGCGGCCAAGGCCCAGTTTATCCCGTAATTCGGCGGCTTTTACTCCCTGGTTTGACGGGTACTGGCGGATCAGATAAGCGAGTTGCTCCACATGCTGGTGATGGTAAAGCAAATCGGGCTGTATCTGGTAAAGCCGGCCTTCCCTGACCAGTTTGCGCCCCAGCTGGCGAATCACCTGCTCGGGAACGTCAAGCGTGGCAGCCATGTCCCTGACCCAGGGGGGATCGTACTGCCCCTGGTAAGACAACGCCATTATCTGCTCGGCCAGTGCCAGCTCTTGTTCACTGAGGCTGACCTTGTGCCCGGGCAAGTGATACCAGGCTCCTTTCAGCGCCAGGCGCTGTTGTTCAGTCAGTGCTTGCAGGGCGCAGTGCCAAAGGGATAGCGGCATGGCCGTATCGGTCATGCGGCGCAGTCGTGCTGCGTCGATGCCGGGTTCATCGGGATAGCGCTGATGGGCCTGCTCCATCATGGCTTCAATCCGGCTCAGCAAGCTTTGCCAGATCTCTTGATGGATGACCACCGGCAGATGTTTGTTGCTGGCCGGGGTCAGCCGGACGATCTGTTCGGGCAGGGTGGTATGGCTGGGATCTTTCTGCATCAGGCGCTGCAGATGCAAATGATCCATGCCATAAGGAGCCTGCTGCAGCAGGCGGGAGAGATCACCTCGGTCGAGGTAGTCTGCCACAGAGTTGAGCCAGGCCAGCCGTACGGCGGAGCGGCGTTTGCGATCCGGGCCGTTGGCATCCAGTATGCGGCCGCCGCCCAGGGTTTGTCTGGCCTGAGCATTACGGATAATAAAGCGATCTCCGGGCAGGGCGCACAGCGGATGTTCAAACACCAGCTGTGCCAGCACGGGCTTACCGGCTTGTACTGTCCCCGACTCCAGCGGCACCAGGTGGGCCATCAGGTGAGAAGCACCTATATGCACATGCAGCGGCGTCCAGGTGCCGAGTACAGGTGAGGAAGACACCAGCTGCAATTGCACATCCAGGCGCTGGGAGGGCGTAAAGCAGCGCTCGTCGGCCAGCCAGTTGCCGCGGTTAATGGCGTCTTTGGATATATTGGCAAGGTTAAACGCACAGCGTTGTCCGGCCCGGGACTGCGTATCGGGCTTATTCTGGGCATGAAGGCTGCGTACCCGTACCGGAATGTTAGCGGGCATCAGCCGCAGGCCGGCCTGCTTGTCGTCCAGGTTAAAGGTGCCGCTGTGTACCGTGCCGGTCACCACGGTTCCCTGGCCGCTGAGCGTAAAGGCCCGGTCAATGGCCAGCCGGAACAGGCCGGCATCAGATATTGCTTGCTGTGCGCTGGCCTGTTGTTGCAAAAAGGTTTTCAGGGAGGCAATGCCCGCCCCGGAGAGACTGTCGGTGATAAACTGCGGGGCCTGAGCCAGAAAGGTATCCGCCAGCGCCAGCGTCAGCTGCTGCCGGGTACGGGCCAGTTGCTCAGGCTGAGCCAGCTCCTGTCTGGTGATCACCACGCAGCCTCGGGACAGCCCCAGCAATGATAAAATGGCAATATGCTCAAGGGTTTGTGGCATAACGCCATCATCTGCCGCCACCACCAGCATGGCATAATTGATACCGCTGGCTCCCGCCACCATGGTATGGATCAGGCCCTCGTGGCCCGGCACATCGACAAAACCCAGCGTCAGGCCATTATCCAGCGGTTGGTAGGCATAGCCCAGGCTGATGGTAATGCCCCTTTGCTGTTCGTCTTTCAGGGTGTCGGTATTGATGCCGGTAAGAGCGCGTACCAGGGTGGTCTTACCGTGATCAATATGACCTGCGGTGCCAATAATCATAATCCGTCGCTACTCCATAGGGTCTGCAGCCGCTGCGCCTGCACGGCGGTCAGACAGCGGCAATCGAGATAAACGGCATTTTTATGAATGCGGCCAATGACCGGCTCGTTCTGTTGGCGCAGCCGGCTCTCCAGCTGCATGATATGGCGGCCGGCCTTTTCGCTGCCGCAATAGTGGATCACCAGGCCGTAACTGGGCAGAGAGTCTACCGGCATGGCGCCACTGCCAATCTGACTGAGCATGGGTTCGCAGCTCACCCGGTAGTCCGGGCCGAGGGCTGACTGCAGCGCAGGCTGCAGTTGCTCGGCCTGGGCCTGAATGTCGCTTTGTGCGCGGGTCAGCAGTTGCAGCGTGGTCAGGCGCTCGGGCAGCAGCTCCGGGCTGCGGTATAACGACAGCACCGCTTCAAGGGCGGCCATGGTGAGTTTGCCGGTGCGCAGAGCACGCTTGAGCGGGTGCTTTTTTATCACCTCTATCAGTGCCTTACGGCCCACAATAAAGCCGGCCTGCGGCCCGCCCAGCAGCTTGTCGCCGCTGAACGTCACCAGATCCACGCCGGTGGCCAGGGTTTCTCTGACGGTGGGCTCGTGGGGCAGGCCCCATTGTGCCAGATCTACCAGGGTGCCGCTGCCCAGATCCACCGTGACCGGTAGCTGATGCTGCCGCCCCAGGGTCACCAGATCGGCAATCTCCGTGGTCTTGGTAAATCCCACCACGGCGTAGTTGCTGCAGTGCACTTTCATGAGCATGGCGGTGTGTTCGCCGAGGGCGCGCTCATAGTCGGCATAATGCGTGCGGTTGGTGGTGCCCACTTCCTTCAGGGTGCAGCCGGCGCTGCTCATGATGTCGGGAATACGGAAAGAGCCACCAATTTCTACCAGCTCGCCCCGGGACACAACGACTTCCCGCTGCGGGGCCAGCGCACTGAGCATCAGCAACACGGCGGCGGCATTGTTGTTAACCACGGTGGCGGCTTCGGCACCGGTCAGCTCGCAGATCAGCGCTTCTACCAGGCTGTCCCGGTCACCCCGGCGACCGCTGGCCAGATCAAATTCCAGGTTGGTGGGCTGGGTCAGCACCTTCATTACCGCCTGTATTGCACTGTCGGGCAGCAGGGCCCGGCCCAGGTTAGTGTGCAGCACGGTGCCGGTCAGGTTGATGACGGCTTTAAGCCGGGAAGAGGTCACCTCCCTCAGGCGGGTGGTCAGCCCGGCGATCACGCTGTCGGTGGCAATGTCGGACTGGGTTAACTTCCCTGCCAGTGCACGGGTGCGCAATTCATCCATCAGCAGGCGCAGCTGTTGAGTGATCAGGGTTATGCCGTACTCGGCGGTCAGCGGCGTAAGCTGCGGGTGCTGCAACAGTTTATCCATGGCCGGCAAGTCTGCCGGCCGGGCCGGGGCCAGCTGGGAAGAAACGGAAATGCTCATGATGCGTCTGCCGGTTGCCACAGGTAGGGGCTGTTATTGGCCCGGTAAAAGCGGGCTTCACCCATCAGAATATCCAGCGGAAGACTGGCCAGATCATCGGCAAAAGCATCGGCGTGCGGATCCTTGTCGAGGTAAAAAATCTTGCGGTAGTGCTGACAATGATCGCAGGACTCCGCCTTGATGGCGGGGTTGCCTTCGTCCAGAGAATGATAGGCGATGGTTTTGGTATCTTCGCAGTGGGTACACACCACCCGTACTATGTGCCATTGCGTGGCGCACAGCGAGCAGGTGGCATAGCGGATCTGCTCTTTGGGGCCGCCTACCTGTACCGAGCTGGACACCGGCTGGCTGCCACAGCAGGGGCACAGGCCAAAGGGCGTGACGGCGGGCACCTGCATCGGGTCGATGGCTTTGACCCGCAAGCTCCAGTACAGCTGCAGTGCCGCCATGATAAAGGGAGCCTGAGCGGCATTGATGTGCTCTGCTTGCTGATTAAGCAGGGCGCTGGCCTGTTGCTCCAGTGCTTCGGGTGCGGTGTCGGCCAGTTCCTGCAGAATGTGCCGGACCGGCTCAGGCAGCTCCTGTTGCTGCAATTGTTCAATCAGGGCGGTCAGCATGTGCTGCCATACGGTGTCCCGGGGGGCGTTGGCGGCGCTGAACAGCGACATGCCATGGGACTGGGCCTGGGCTGCCTGTACTTCATCAACAAGGGGCAGGGACCAGCTTTGTTCAGACACTTTCTGCTGGGCATCGGCCAGCTGGGCTATCAGTAACAGATAGTCCTGTATCGGGTTGTCCGGGGCCAGCTGTCTCAGTCGTTGGGCACGAATGCTGAAAGTATCGGGGGCGGCGGGGATGACCCGCACAATACGGGTGCGATCCAGAGTTTCAATTTCGCCGCGGGTAAGAATTCGCTGCATGGCCACTCCTTTGAAACGGTGAGCAGATAAATAAAAGGCCGCCAAATGCACAGAGTCATTTGACGGCGGCAGACTAATAAATGGCTATGTCTGCTTATTCGTTAGGGGCGTTACGCATTTTCCGGCGAAACCACTTGCGGTGGTGCTTCCAGGCCCAGGCCGGCGACACTGTGCCGCGGGTCATGGCCTGAATCGAGCCTTTTACCCAGATACCGGCATAAACATGCACGATAATGGCGCAAATGAGGCCGAATGCAAACAGGGCATGCAGCAACGACGAGAGCCGGATCAGCTCCACCGGGAAGCTGAAATAGGATCGCCACATCACAATGCCCGAGACCAGCAGGCCAGCCATCAACACCACCAGTAACCAGAACAGCACCTTCTGGCCGCCGTTGTAACGGTCGGCATCGGGTACGCCTTCTTCCTGATGGGAAATGACCTTGGGCACGGCTTTCAGCCATTCCTTATCGTCGGCGCTAATGTGGTTATGCCGCCACACCTGCAAGGCAAAAGCGGCAAAACTCACAAACATGACCAGCCCGATAAAGGGATGCAGAATGCGGGTCCAGGTGCCTCCACCCAGCAGGTTGCTGAGCCAGAACAGCGACGGATGGAACAGAGCCAGCCCGGTAATGGCAAGCAGCACAAAGCTGAGTGCAATCAGCCAGTGATTGAGCCGTTGGTTGGCCGTGTAACGAACGATGTCTTTACCGGAATTAACCATTGCTTTCCTCCCTGGCCGCCTGTTCGTCAGCCTCGGTGACTTCTGAAGGTCGGTTGCGTATGTAGTGCGCCGCCCCTACCAGTGCGGTAAGCACCATGGCCGCCACACCAATGGGCTTGGCCGGGCCTTTCCAGGCCGACACGATGCCGCTGATGGTCGGAGCCTTGGGCAGATCGCTGTACAGCTCGGGCTTGTCGGCATGATGCAGCACATACATAACATGGGTGCCGCCCACGCCTTCAGGGTCATAGAGACCGGCGTTTTCATAACCCCGAGACTGCAAGTCGGCAATCCGCCCGGCGGCGTGTTGCTTCATGTCGTCTTTGGAGCCGAACACAATGGCTCCGGTGGGGCAGGTTTTTACGCAGGCGGGCTCCTGGCCTACCGAAACACGGTCGACGCACAGGTTGCACTTATAGGCTTTTTTATCGGTCTTGGAGATGCGCGGCACGTCAAAGGGACAGCCGGTCACACAATAACCGCAGCCGATGCAGTTTTCCTGATTGAAGTCCACAATGCCGTTGGCATGCTGCACGATGGCTCCGGGAGACGGGCATGCCTTCAGGCAGCCCGGATCTTCACAGTGCATGCAGCCGTCCTTGCGGATCAGCCATTCCAGATCGCCGTCGTCCTTTTCGTGCTCGGCAAAGCGCATTACCGTCCAGCTGTTTTCGGTCATGTCGGAGGGGTTGTCATACACCCCCACGTTATGACCGACTTCGTCGCGCAGATCGTTCCACTCCATGCACGCCACCTGACAGGCCTTGCAGCCAATACATTGTGACGTGTCGATCAGTTTGGCAACGCCTCCTCCCTGCACGGAAGACTGCCGGACGCTGGGTGCAGGAGTGGTCGTCGCCGAGCGACGCTTAATATCCATTGCATGTGTAGCCATGTGATCTCCTTACACCTTTTCCACGTTAACCAGGAAGGACTTGAACTCGGGCGTCTGTGAGTTGCCATCCCCCACCGACGGTGTCAGGGTGTTGGCCAGAAAGCCCGGCTGTGTTACCCCGACAAATCCCCAGTGAATGGGAATACCGATGTGGTGTACCCGTTTGCCGTCAATATCCAGCCCCCGGATACGTTTGGTTACCACTGCCTTGGCCTTGATGTAGCCCCGGTTGGAAGACACCTTGACGGTATCGCCTTCCCGAATGCGCAGTTCATCGGCCAGTTCGGCACCAATTTCCACAAATTGCTGGGGCTGGATCACGCTGTTAAGCAGCACGTTCTTGCTCCAGTAGTGGAAATGCTCGGTCAGACGGTAAGTCGTGCCCACATAGGGGAACTGATCCACCGTACCAAGCCCCGCTCTGTCATCGTCAAACAACCTTGCCGCCGGATTGCTGGTGGCCTTGTCGTTGTCCTTGAACAGAGGGTTGTAGCCAAGCGGGCTTTCAAAAGGCTCATAGTGAGTAGGGAAAGGACCTTCCGCCATGCGATCCCGGGCAAAGAAGCGAGCCACGCCTTCGGGGTTCATGATGAAAGGACCCATGCCTTCCTCAGGAGACGCGTCGGCCTTGTAATCAGGCACGTCGGCACCGGCCCACTTGTCGCCATCCCAGTGAATGAGCGAACGGGAAGGGTCAAAGGGCTGGCCCTGGCTGTCACAGGAGGCGCGGTTGTACATCACCCGGCGGTTGGCCGGCCATGCCCAGGCCCAGTTCAGCGTCTGGCCAATTCCGGTGGGATCACTGCTGTCCCGGCGGGCCATCATGTTGCCGGCCTCGGTCCAGGAGCCGGCATAGAGCCAGCAGCCACCCAGGGTGGAGCCATCATCGCGCATTTCACCAAAGCCGGAGAGCTGTTCACCCGCTTTGCGCACCACCTTGCCACTGCCATCTCTTACATCGCGCAGGGCCCGGCCGTTCAGTTCTTTGGCCAGCTCTTCCGCAGTCGGATGTTCAGGTCTGGCATAAGGCCAGTACAACTTGGTGATGGGATCGGCAAAGGCACCGCCTTCCTGCTGATACAGCCGGCGAATATGCTGATACAAGGTCGCCATGATCTCGATATCAGTTTTGGCTTCTCCGGGCGGCTCGGCCGCTTTCCAGTGCCACTGCAGCCAGCGTCCCGAGTTCACCAGGGCGCCGTCTTCTTCGGCAAAGCAGGAGGTCGGTAAACGGAATACCTCGGTTTGAATATCGGCAGGGTTCACATCGTTCGACTCACCCGCATTGCGCCAGAACTCGGAGGTTTCGGTCACCAGCGGATCCATGACCACCATGAACTTGAGGCGGGAGAATGCCTCTGTCATTTTGGCCTTGTTGGGTGCCGCCGCCAGCGGGTTGAAGCCCTGACAGATATAGCCGTTCAGCTTGCCCTTATGCATCAGCTCATAGGTCTGCAGCATGTCGTAGACCTTGTCCAGCTTGGGCAGGTAGTCGTAGCCGAAGTTATTTTCTGCCGTGGCGTTATCACCCCACCAGGCCTTGCTCAGGCTGATATAAAACTTTTTATAGTTTTGCCAGTAGCTCAGCTGGTTTTTGCGTAAGGGTTTCTGAGCCCGTTTGTCGATATAGGCGTCAAAATCCTGCTCCGCTTCGTTGGGCAGAGTGAGGTAGCCCGGCAACAGGTTACTCATCAGACCCAGATCGGTTAACCCCTGAATATTGGAGTGACCGCGCAGGGCGTTCATACCGCCGCCGGCAATGCCGATGTTGCCCAGCAACAGCTGCATCATGGCTCCGGTACGGATGATTTGTGAGCCGATGGAATGTTGGGTCCAGCCCAGGGCATACAGAATGGTACCGGCGCGATCCGGCGTATGAGTTGATGCCAGCAGCTCGCATACCTGATGAAACTTGGCCACGGGCGTGCCGCAAACCCGCTCCACCATGTCCGGGGTATAGCGCTGGTAGTGGTGTTTCAGCAACTGGAAGACGCAACGGGGGTGCTGCAGGCTGGGATCGGTCTTAACCTCGCCCTGCTCGTCCAGCTGATAATCCCAGGAGGATTTATCGTAGCTGCGCTTTTCTTCGTCATAACCGGAGAAAATACCGTTCTCGAAATCAAAGTCTTCGTGAACGATGAATGACATATCAGTGTAGTTGCGCACATATTCGTGCTGGATTTTGTTGTTATCAAGCAGGTATTTGATAACACCGCCCAAAAATACAATATCCGTGCCGGTACGAATGGGCGCATACAGATCTGCCACGGAGGCCGAGCGGTTAAAGCGCGGATCCACGACAATCAGTTTGGCCTTATTATGTGCCTTGGCTTCAGTTACCCATTTAAAACCACAAGGATGCGCTTCAGCGGCATTGCCTCCCATGATTAAAATAATGTCGGCGTTTTTGATGTCAACCCAATGGTTCGTCATCGCGCCACGGCCAAATGTTGGGGCAAGACCTGCCACCGTAGGACCGTGTCAGACGCGAGCCTGGTTGTCGAATGCCAGCATACCCATGGGACGAACCACCTTGTGGGTGATGTAGCCCACTTCGTTACTGCTGGCGGAGGCCGCCAACATGCCGGTGGTTACCCAGCGGTTAACGGTTTTACCGTCTGCGGTCTGTTGCACCAGGTTGGCATCACGATCGTCTTTCATCAGTCGTGAAATACGGGTGAAGGCCTGTTCCCAGGAAATGCGTTCCCATGTATCGGAGCCGGGGGCCCGGTATTCAGGGTATTGCAAACGGTTGGGGCTGTGCACAAAGTCAACCAAGCCGGCACCTTTCGGACACAGAGTACCGCGGTTAACGGGGTGATCATGATCCCCTTCAATGTGCATTACGGAAGGACGGGCGTTCTTGGCGCCATCTCCCATGCTGTAAACCAGAATACCGCAGGCCACTGAACAATAGGGGCAGGTGCTGCGGGTTTCGGTGGCGCGAGATAATTTATATTGCCTCGAGGCTGCTACGGCTGGCGCCGGAGTCATACCCAGCATGGCAATGCTTGAGGTGGCCAGGGTTGCCCCTGTTACCTTGAAAAAATCACGCCGACTCAGATTACTCATTACGCGCTCCTTTGTAACGCAAAACTCAGTCGTCAGTTAATGCGTAAAAGCCATCTGCCAAGTAGGCAGATGGCTTTTACATTCAATACGAATATACAGGATAGTGGGAATATCCTTAAATTTCTCCTGTGTATTCAGATATTTTTATAAAAGTAAGGTTATTATCACGATTACCCTTCTCCCAATGACAGCAAAGTGGCATTGCCACCTATGGCGGTTGTATTGTTGGTGACCGTTTTCTCGGTAATAAAGCGGGTGAGGTAATGGGGGCCACCGGCTTTGGGCCCGGTACCGGACAGGCCCCGGCCACCAAAGGGCTGAACGCCTACCATGGCACCAATTTGATCCCGATTGATATAGACATTACCGACCTCGGCCCGCTTGGCGACATGAGCGGCGAATGATTCGTTGCGGCTGTGCACGCCCAGTGTCAGGCCGTAGCCGGTTGCGTTGATATCATCGATGACCCGGTCGATGTCTTTCGCCTTAAAGCGCACTACATGCAAAATAGGGCCGAACTGCTCTTTCTTCAGCTCAGCGATGCTGCCGATTTCCAGTGCCGTGGGGCGAATGTAATAGCCGTTAGTGCAGGCATCGGTCATGGATGCTTCGGCAAGCACGCGGTGACCGGCCGCCTTGGCCGCATCCAGGTGGGCCTGCAGGCCGGCCTGGGCATCGGCGTCGATCACCGGGCCTACATCGGTGGACCAGTTTGCCGGATCCGCCACGCTTAGCTCCTGCATGGCACCGTGCAGGATCTCCAGCACCCGCTCGGCAATGTCGTCCTGCAGATACAGCACCCGCAGCGCCGAACAGCGCTGGCCGGCACTCTGAAAGGCAGCGCGCAGCACATCTCGTACTACTTGCTCGGGAAGGGCGGTGGAGTCGACGATCATGGCGTTCTGGCCACCGGTTTCGGCGATAAGCGGCACAATGGCACCGTCGCGTCTGGCCAGGGTCATGTTGATGAGTTTTGCGGTGTCGGTAGAGCCGGTAAAGCAAATGCCGGCAATGCGCGGATCTTCGGTAAGCGCGGCCCCGACGGAGGCACCGTCACCGGGCAGCAACTGCAGCACATCCCCGGGAATGCCGGCCTGATGAGCAAGAGTGACTGCCAGATGGGCAATCAGACTGGTTTGCTCGGCGGGCTTGGCCAGTACGGTATTGCCGGTCACCAGCGCCGCGCTTACCTGCCCCAGAAAAATGGCCAGCGGAAAGTTCCAGGGGCTGATGCATACAAAGGGTCCCCGGCCCTGGGCCTGCAGCAGGTTCAGCTCGCCGGTGTAGCCGGGCAGCCGGGTTGGCTCGGCCATCAGCCGGCGTCCCTCGTTGGCGTAATAACGGCAGAAATCCACGGCCTCACGTACTTCGTCAATGCCGTCCTGCAGCAGCTTGCCAGCCTCTCTGGTACACAGAGAAATAAACTCGGCGGTGTGTGCTTCCAGCAGATCTGCGAGTTTTTCCAGGGCCTGGGCCCGGGTTTCCGCCGGTGTATCTCGCCAGCCCTTGAAAGCCGCCTGGGCACGGGTTACCGCCTGTTGCACCGTGGCCTTGTCGGCGAACACCACTTCACCGACCTGGCATGCGCTGTTCTGCGGGCTGATGACCGGCTGTTTTTTTCCGGCGACGGCGTTACCGCCCACCAATGGGACTGCCTGCCAGGTTTTGCCGGCGAGTTGCTCGAGCTGTTTGAACAGGGGAGTGCGTTCTGCTTCGATATTCAGGTTAAGACCGGCAGAGTTTTTACGATCGGTAAAGATATCGCAGGGCAGGGGGATCTTGTCATTGGCCAGGCTGTGGCTGGCCCGCAGGCTGGTTACCGGGTGGGTGATCAAGGCGTCAACGGGAGTGTCGGGATCCACCAGTTTGTGTACAAAGGAGGTATTGGCCCCGTTTTCCAGCAACCGGCGTACCAGATAGGGCAGCAGATCCTTGTGGGCACCCACAGGGGCGTAAATACGGCAGTTCAGGCCCGGGTTCTCCGTCAGTACCGCATTGTAGAGCTCTTCACCCATGCCGTGCAGCCGCTGAAATTCAAAGCGACGTTCGCCGGCCATATTCAGCACGCTCACCACGGTATGGGCATTGTGGGTGGCAAACTGCGGATAGATGGCCCCTTCGGTGGCCGCACTCAGCAGATAACGGGCACAGACCAGATAGGCAACATCGGTTCCGGCCTTGCGGGTATAGACGGGGTAACCGCCGAGCCCGCCCTGCTGGCTGTGCTTTATTTCACTGTCCCAATAGGCGCCTTTAACCAGTCGCAGCGGAATTTCATCTCCCTGCTCCCGGGCAAGGGCGGTTAGCCAGCACAACACCGGCAGGGCGCGCTTGGAATAGGCCTGCACCACCAGCCCCAGGCCGCCCCAGCCTTTGTTAACCTCACTGCGATACAACTTTTCAAACAGATCCAGAGACAGCTCCAGCCGGTCCATTTCTTCCGCATCGATGGTGATGAACACATCCAGTTTGCGGGCGGTTTCCAGCAGCTCGTTAACGGTGGTGTACAGCTCGGTGAGCACCCGTTCGCGGTTGGCCTCTTCATAGCGTGGGTGCAGGGCCGACAGTTTGATGGAAATGGACGGGCGCGGTATATCCGGGTTGTTGAGCTGCTCGGCCCCCACGGTGGCAATGGCGCTGGCGTAGTCAGCCCGGTACTTCTCGGCATCGGCGGCGGTCATGGCTGCCTCACCCAGCATATCGTAGGAGTGGGTGTAGCCCTGCTCCCGGGATTTACGGCTGGCCTTGAGCGCCTCGGAAATGGTCCGGCCCAGGACAAATTGTTTGCCCATGATCTTCATGGCGGCATACATGGCCGAACGCACAACCGGCTCGCCCAGCCGGTTGATCATGCGGCTCAGCACATTGGCGGGGTTACCGTCGAGTTTCTTGTCCATGCGCACAATGCGGCCGGTGAGCATTAGTCCCCAGGTGGAGGCGTTCACCAGGGTGGAGTCGCTTTGGCGAAAATGCCTGGCCCAGTCGGCCCCTGACAGCTTGTCTTTAATCAGCTCGTCGGCGGTGTGGCTGTCGGGAATTCGCAGCAGCGCCTCGGCCAGACACATCAGAATAATGCCTTCCTGAGTATCCAGGCTGTATTGCTGAAGAAAAGCATCGATACCGTCGCCGCCATCGCTTTCCTGCCGTACTCGCGTCACCAGCCGACGTGCCTGTGCTTCCAGTTGCGTCAGCTCGGGGCCGGAGGCGGGGAGTTGTTCCAGCAGCCGGGCAAGCCAGGCGTTTTCATCCGCCACATAGTTGTGAGTAATGTCCCGGCGCAGCAGAGCCGGTTCGGAAGGGCGATAACCAGAGGCAAACACATTGGCGACAGTAAACATGGCAAGTGTCCTGATGTAGCAAAGTAAAGGCCTGTGTGCAGGCCTGCGAATAAGGTTGAATTAAAGTATACGATATTGCGGGCTTTTACAGGGTTTTGATCGCAATTAAGGCATTTAATCGGTTTTGCATGACCTTTTTGTATACGAAATGCCTGTCTCTGCCTGACATGAATATAGCTCAGGCTGCCTTATCTGCCTGCAGGCAACCGGTGAGCGGCGCTTGCCTGCAGGCAGGCGAGCTCTATAATGCCTGCTCATTTTGCTTGTGGTATTTGGCTGTGCAGTATCAACGCTTTCCCAAGGGGCACTTTGCCCTGTTTGTTATCTACCTTATTACCGGCGCTTCCATCGCCGCGTCCATGGTGTTTTCCCTGCTGTTGTTCTTGTCTCTGGATCAGGGACTGCTGATGAAGGTAATGTTCGGCAGCCTGGCCGTCGTATTTGAAATCGGCAAGTTCTACATCTGGTATGAGATGGGAGAGCGGATTAACCGTAAAGACCGGCTGGGTGCCGGCAAGGCATTTTGCTTTTATGGCATTCTGGCGGCGCTGTCCATTGCCGGGAGTGTCGGCGGTATTAATGCCGCCACCAATACGTTGTTGCAGGCGGATGAAGCCAAGGCTGCGCTGGTGCAAAGCTATGACGACAAGATAGCGGCGCTGGACAGAGAGATTGAAATCAATGAGCAGGCGGCTCAGGCCTATATCGAGATGGAGCGCATTGCCACCGGCATGACCCAGATGCTCAAACGTAATCAGGCACTGATGGAGCAGCAGGATGAGCTGCGCAGGGAGCGTGACAGGGCGGCAGTAGACAATCAGGATTCGCTGATGGGGCTGATGAGCAGCCTGGCGGATGGACTGGGCTGGCCGCTGGCCCGGGTGCAGTTTGGTATTGTGGCAGCCCTGTCCATGCTACTGGACTTTTTTGCCGCTTTCTTCGTGTCGTTGCTGGGAGAGGAAATTCGTTTTCGCCGTAACTACCGGCAGCGGGGCGCTCAGCCGGCACCGGCCTTTCCCGGGACTCAGGCTGTGGCAGAGGTACAGGTATCGGCAGAGCCGGTTCAGCGTCCGGACTATTATCATGAGCTGGTAGAGCGGCTGAAAGCCGGCGAGTTGCGCTGTGCCAAGGGAGCCGTGTCGGCGATGCTGAATAAGTCAAAAGAAGAAGTGGAAGATGTTTTTCACTGGCTGCAGCAAGACGGTGTGGTCTACCGCAAACCCAACCGGCACTTTGCCCTGACGCAGGACTGACAGCCCCTTGGGGGCTGTAGCCGTCAGTGTTGAGCTGTCAGCTGTAAGTGGTGTAGTTTTGTCGGTTGGGACTCGTCCCAACAATTCGGCTGGCTTCGTCCCATGTCATGTAGTTGCCCCGGATAAGTCGGGTTCTGCGCATCAACAATAAAAAAGGCCTGCAGGTACGGTGATGTACCTGCAGGCCTATCGGTCTGTTTACGGCTTATAGCTGATCGCTTACAGCTTTAATTCATCCATCTGTCCTGGCGCTTACGTCGGCGCAGGGGGATGGCTGGCAGCACAAAGCCCACCAAAGCGCCGATACCGGCAACAATGCCGCCATGCACCAGCCAGTCCAGGCGCATCTGATGTTCTTTAGTATCCATCAGGCTGGTCAAGCGCTCGTTTTCACTGGAAAGCGTGTCATGACTGCTGCTCAGTTCATCCAGCTTTGCCTTCAGGGTGGTCAACTCCTGCTGCTGTCGCTCAATCAGATTCACCTTGTCAGCAACATCCTGGCTGTGGCGTTCATCCACGGTAGCCAGTTGCTGCTGGGTATCGGTGAGCTCCTTTTCAAGCACCGGCAGACGGGAGCGGAAGCTCTCTTCGCTCTGTAAGAAACGACCGTCTATCCAGCCAGTGCGGCCCTCGGCATCTTTGATCTGCATATACTTGGTATCGGCATTACGATTCAGAAACTCGACTTTTTCGCCGGCGTTAATGGAGCCGATAATACGATACTTATTGCTGGGGCCTGCATGCAGGAAGGCATACACGTCATCGGAAATATAACGGGTGGCGGCACTGGCCTGGCTCACCCACAGCAAACTGCACAGCAGCGGCAGCAGAAGTTTTGCTTTCACCGGATAATCCTTGGGGGTCTTGATAATGTTGCCATGGTAATGGTGCTGGATGGTAAGAACAAGAACAAGGGGCCGTCAGGCCCCTTGTGTTTTCGTGCTGTCAGGTAAACATCCACTGGATCATATAGAAGAACACAATCGCCAGAATGGCCCCGGCAGGCAGGGTAACGACCCACGAAACCACGATATTTCTCAGTACATTCAGGTTAAGGGCGGCAATCCCCCGGGCCAGGCCAACCCCCATTACTGCGCCTACCAGTGTCTGGGTGGTGGAAATGGGCAGGCCGGTACCGGATGCGATCACCACTGTCGCAGCGGTTGCCAGCTGAGCGGCAAAGCCCCGGCTGGGAGTGAGGTGGGTGATACCGGTACCCACTGTCGCCATCACCTTATGGCCCAGTGACGCCAGACCGATCACAATGCCAATACCACCCAGTGGCAATATCCACCATGCAATGCTTGAGCTGGCACCAATCTGTCCGGCACTCTGTACCACACTGACTACGGCGGACAGCGGGCCAATGGCGTTGGCCACGTCGTTGGAGCCATGAGCAAAGGCCATGGCACAGGCGGTGACAACCATCAGAATGCCAAACACCTTCTCCACGTTGGAGTAGTGCATGTCTTTATCGTCGTTGGGGTTATAGCTGCGGCCTCTGATATATATGCTGCACAGCGCGGCACTGATCAGTGATACCAGTGCCGACAAGCCCCAGCTCTGCACATCGGACAGCTCCAGACCCACATGCTTAAGACCTTTTTTCAGGGTGACCAGACAGATCACCATGACAGTCAGGAAAATGTAGGCAGGTACATATTTCTTGGCGGCCGCCAGCGGGCTGTCGGCGTTGAAGATAAGCTTCTGTACGCTGATAAAGGTGAAGTAGGCCAGCAGTCCCGACAGTGCAGGTGTGACAATCCAGGAGCCGACAACACCGCCCAGCTTGCCCCAGTGCACTGCATCTGGTCCAAGTGATACCAGTGCAAAGCCCACAATGGCACCAATAATGGAATGCGTGGTTGACACCGGCCAGCCAAAATAGGAAGCCAGCAGCAGCCAGGTTCCGGCGGCCAGCAAAGAAGCGATCATGCCGAACACCAGCAGGTCCGGCGTATCGCTAAATGCACCCGAGTCGATAATGCCGCTGCGGATGGTGGAGGTAACTTCACCACCGGCCAGGTAGGCACCGGCAAACTCAAAGATCATGGCGATGATGATCGCTTGTTTAATGGTCAGCGAACGAGTACCAACAGAGGTGCCCATGGCGTTGGCCACGTCGTTGGCACCAATGCCCCATGCCATAAAAAAGCCGAAGACGGCCGCCACCAGAATCAGCGTGGTGCCGTAGTTAGCGATGATATCCATTTATTTACCTTGTTGCTTCGCTCAGGAACGGGACAGCATCAGTTCCAGGCGGGAACCAACCCGCTCGGCCTGATCTGCCAGATCGCCGACCCACTCAAGGATCTTGTACAGGAACATAACGTCGATGGGATTATATTTGTCTTCAATTGCCTGCAACTGCTTGCGCAGCTTGGCCTGCATCACATCGGTGTCGTCTTCAATGAGGTCGAGCTGGTGGATCATGTCGGTGACCAGATCCATCTCCCGGCCTTTGAAGCCGGTTTCCAGCAGTTCGTCGAGCTCGTCGATTGCTTTGGCCGCCTGCGCGGTGGCATCAATGCAACGGTTAAGGTAATCCATAAAATCGGATTTGAGCTCAAGTGGAATGGCCATCTGACGGCCTACAATACGGCCGGAGATATCCTTAGCCTTATTGGCTATTTTGTCCTGTTGGGTGAGCAGCTCCAGCATGTCGGTGCGTTCCACCGGCATAAACAGGCCGCGGGGGAGTTTGAGGCGGATTTCGCGCTTCAGTGCGTCGGCTTCCCGTTCCAGCTGAGAAACGCGGCGCTGAATGCGTTCGGCATTTTCCCAGTCTTGCTCCCACATGGCGTCGAAGAAGGGAACCAATTGCTGCGCAGCTTCGTGAACTTTCACTACATGCTTTTGCAGCGGCTTGATAGGAGACTTGGCAAAGAGTCCCAAAATAGTATTAACTGGCATAGCCAACCCTGTGTCGGTGAAAAAACACTCGATACGTTAATGTGGCGCGAATGGTAACGTAACTCCACAGGCAAGAAAACAGCATTTTTCAAAAACCCCCGTGCTACCCTGAAGGGAGCTTTTGCTTTCACAATCAAAACAGAAGGTTGGTTTTCCGGATACCCCTATGGATACAGAAATCGAGATCAAGTTTCTTGTCTCACGTGATATCAATGGCAGCCTGACCGATCTACTGCCTCCCTGCCAGATCCTGGAGCATGACCACCGTCACCTGGCCAACACCTATTATGACACGGCGAGCCTGGATCTTCGTCGTGCGGGGGCCGGCTTACGCATCCGCAGCCAGAATGGTGATATGGAACAGACCGTCAAGCTGGCGGGCAGTCAGGTCGGCGGTTTGCACCAGCGGCCGGAATATAATGTGGCACTGAGCGCGCACAGCCCCGACTTGTCGCTGTTTCCTGCATCCATCTGGCCGGAAGACATTGATATTTATGCGCTGCAGCAGGAACTGCAGCCGCTGTTCTGCACCGACTTTGTGCGCCAGCGCTGGCTGATCGCGCTTAATGGCAGCGAAATTGAACTGGCACTGGACGAGGGCGAGGTGCAGGCCGGAGAGCGGCGAGAGCCCATTCTGGAACTGGAGCTTGAGCTGGTGCGTGGTGATGCTTCCGTACTGTTTGAGCTGGCTGAGCAGCTGGTGCAGGGAGGGGGGCTGCGGCTGGGGGCGGTATCCAAAGCCCAGCGTGGTTACCGGCTGGCGGGGCTGAGCCCCATGCCTCAGTTACAACCCCTGGAGCCGACACCACTTGCACCCGGAGAGCCCTGCGAACAGTCGATGGTGGCGCTGCTGCATCAGGCCCTGGGACACTGGCAGCACCATGAAGAAGGCTGGCTCTCTCAGCCCGGCATTGACTGGCTGGTGCAATTGCGGGAAGGAGCCGCGCTGGTACATCACATTCTGCTGATGTTTGGTGAGCGGGTTTCTTTGCGGGTAAACAGCGGTTGGGTTGATGACTTGCTGTGGCTGCAGCAGCAGCTGGCCTGGCTGGATCGGGCTCAGATGCTGGCACATTTAACCGCCGACAAGGGGCATTATCTGCGCCGGCTCGACTGCCGTAAAAGTCTGCTGCGGTTGCTAGCCGGACAGCAGCAGAACCTGCCTGATGAGCAGCGGTTGCGGGAACTGCTTTACAGTCCCCGTTATGCCCGTCTGGTACTGGGCCTGACGCATTGGCTCTACCGCCAGGACTGGCGTGCAGGGCTGAGTCGCGAACAGCAGAGCCGGCTGCTGGCGCCGGTGTCGGAGCTTGCGGCACCTTTGCTGGAAGACAGCTGGCAGACTCTGCGTCACAGTGCCTTGGGGGCCGAGGAGCTGACGGCGGAGCAATATATTCAGCAAAAAGGCAAGCTGCGCCGTACTCTGATGGTGGGCCTGTGTTTCAGTCAGCTGTTTCCGGAAGCGGAGCGCCTGGGTTTTCGCATGCCCTGGCTCGATATTCTGCGTGGCATTGAAGATCTCGATATGCTCTCACCGTTACCTGATCTAAGCGAGCAACTGAGCCCGGCAGAAGCCGAAGAGCTGGAGCAATGGCTGGCCCGCAAGCAGGGGTTTCTGCTGGAAGCGCTGGAACAGTCGCGCCGGCAGGCGCTGGAGCTTACCCCCTACTGGCGCTGAGGCGCGCACTGAAACAGCCCTCACTCAGCGGGGCCGTGATAGTAAATAGCGGTGGACTTGCCCGGCTGATGCCGGGCCTGCAGACGAACTGTTCTTCCCGCAACCGGGTTCAGTCCTTTGGAGGAGTTGTGGTTTTGCTGTACTCCAGCAGTTCGTCCATGACTTTGTGCTTTATCTCCAGTTGTTGCTCTGGATCCAGACCATAGCGCACCGCCAGCCGGGCGTAATCATCCGGGCTGAGCGACACCGTTAACCGGGGACGTTTGGGACGAGCCGAGGTAGGCAGGCTCAGAATATGCCGGATCTGATCCGAGGGGCTCAGGCCATTGTCCAGCGCCTCACGACGGATGCGATATTGCAGCTGTTCATCCATATCAAAGGCCACCTGCACTGCCCGGGCTGCCCGTACAGAACTCTGCCATTTATCCGGCAGCTTACGTTGGCTCATGGACGCGCATTCCGTTGTTGCTGCAGCCGTGCCAGTATTTCATCAGCACTATGCCGGCCGCGGTGATCTGCCGGAGGCTCCGGCTCGTCATGACACTGTTGCTGCTCCCGGGCCCGGATATGGGCCAGCGCCTGCTTGGCGTTAACCAGCGTAACCTCTGGATGCTCTCGAATAGCGGCCATGGTCTGGCGCACACAGAGGGTGGTATTGGCCATGGCCAGCTGGCGGCACAGGTCGTGATAGTGACGCTCGGCTTCATGCCAGCGCCGGCGATAATATTCCAGCCGCTTTTCACCATGAGCAAGTCGGCCGGCGTGGACGGCCTGCTCATTTTCCAGTGTTGCCAGATCCTGTGCCAGTCGGGCGGCCAGCTCCTGATTGTTATCCAGTGCTGCCAGCACTTCGGCTTCCAGTATCTGGTGCTGATGTTGCTGTCCGGCTCCGGCCAGACGGGCATCGGCAAGCTCCGCTTTTAACTGCTCGTACTGGCGCTCCAGGCCCTGCATATGTTGCTCGGCGTGGCGGCAGCTTTGCACCAGTTGCAGGCATACCTGCTCCGGATTGAGACTGCCGTCCTGTTCATTCTGCAGGCTGCGCAGCACCTGACCTAATACGCTCATCGTTGCGCCCTCACAACAAAAATTCCGCCATGTCTTCGATTACTTCTAGGCAGTTGTCACTCAGTACTGCCAGTTCATGCTCAAGGTCGGCCAGCGACGAGTTCAGCGACAGCGCGCCAAACACCACATACCAGTCATCCAGCCGGGCAAAGGCCGACAGGGGCATGGGAATATTCATATCGAGCATGGCTTCCAGCATGGCCTGTCGCCGGTTTGGATCAACCTGGCTCTCATCCCATAAATAGCTGATGCACAAGATCTGATCGTCAGACACGGAAATAAACAGGGGCAGTTCTTCCCGCCCGTCGACCATGACCCTGAGCACCTCCACCTCACCGGGGATGGGGTAGCACTGAAAGGTAAAGCCGGTAGTGGACGCCTCACCCAACTGTTCCAGATGGCGACCGATAAGTGATAGTTCCATGAAGTATCCTGACATAATAAGTCGGCTACAGCCTAAATCAGCCGGCCCTGCCTTCGCAAGCACCACGGCCGTACCACAAAATCAGATAGGGTGATAATCTGGGGATTCCCGCCGAACAGAAGGAATTGCTGATGTCTGTAATGCCCGCGCCGATGGCCGCTCAGGCTGAAAAACACTGGTCTCTTTTTGAGGAACGCGCAGCCGGTGTGCTGTCCGGATTGCACGCCGAGCGTGTTGATCGTCTGAAGCAGTTGTTTGCCTGCAGCGACTTTGCTGCCGACAGCCTGTGCCGTCAGCCCGAACTGGCGCTGGAGCTTGAGGATGAGCGAGACCTGTTTAATACGGAGCGTGCCGCTCGCTATCAGCCGGAACTGGCTGCCGCTCTCGGCGAAGTCAATGATGAAGCTGCCATGATGCGGATACTGCGTCAGTACCGGCGGCGTGAGCTGCTGTTGATTGCCTGGCGGGAAATGTTACTGGGTGCAGAGGTAGAAGAGAGCTTTGTGCATATCTCGGCACTGGCCGATGCGTTGATTGTAGAAAGTTATCGCTGGCTGTACCGGCGGCAATGCACCGAGTTGGGTACCCCCACCGATGCCGAGGGCAACGCGGTGCCCATGCTGATCCTCGGCATGGGCAAACTGGGCGGGGGAGAGCTTAACCTGTCTTCTGATATCGATCTTATCTTTACCTTTCCCCACAATGGAGTGACCCAAGGCGGGCGGCGGGAGCTGGCCAACCAGCAGTTTTTTATTCGCCTCGGGCAAAAGCTGGTGAACGCCCTTAATCAGACCACCATAGATGGTCAGGTGTACCGGGTGGACATGCGGCTCCGGCCCTTTGGTGAGTCGGGGCCACTGGCGGTGAGTTTTACCGCCATGGAAGATTATTACCAGCACCATGGCCGCACCTGGGAGCGCTATGCCATGGTCAAGGCGCGCATTCTCAATGATGAGGGGGAATATACCGCCGAGCTGCGGGCCATGCTCAAGCCCTTTGTCTTTCGTCGTTATATCGACTTTGGGGTGATCGATTCGCTGCGTCAGATGAAGGCCATGATTGCCGCTGAAGTACGTCGCAAGGGCCTGAAAGACAACATCAAGCTGGGTGCCGGCGGTATTCGGGAGGTGGAGTTTATCGCGCAGGTGTTTCAGCTGATCCGTGGCGGGCGGGAGCCGGCGCTGCAGGTCCGGCACTTGCCTGATGCTCTGCAGGCGGCCTGTGAAGCCGGCGCGCTGACGCCGGAGATCACCGGTGAGCTGCATGCGAGTTACCGCTTTTTGCGCAAGGTGGAAAACTATCTGCAGGCCTTTGCCGATCAACAGACACAGACCTTGCCGCACGACGAGCTCAATCAGGCCCGGCTGGCCTGGCTGACCGGCCATCATGACTGGAGCGCATTTCTGACGACCCTGCATGGTGCCATGGAGCGGGTGCATCGCCAGTTTGAACTGCTGATTGGCGACAGCACCGAGGCTGAAGACGAGGGGGTAGCCCAAATCTGGTCCGATATCTGGCAAACCGACTGGGAGGAAGAAAGCGAACTGGCCGCATTGCTGGAAGAGCAAGGGATGGCCGATGACAAGGCGGCACGGCTGGCCGGCGCACTTAATGCCTTCAAGGAAGAGTGCCCGCGACGGGCCATGGGCCCTCAGGGGCGTCAGGCGCTGGAAAAGCTGATGCCGGTGTTGCTGGAAAAAGTCAGTCAGTCCGACACGCCCGGCATACTGTTTGCCCGCCTGCAGAAGCTGTTGCTGCAAATCGCCACCCGTACCGCTTACCTGCAACTGCTGGTGGAAAATGCCGGTGCACTGACCCAGCTCATTCGCTTGTGCGAAGCTAGTTCTCTGGTGGCAGAGCAGCTGGCGCGCTTTCCCATTCTGCTGGACGAGCTGCTGGTACCTCAGGTGCTGTACAATCCCATTCCCCTGGACGCCTACAAGGATGAATTGCGCCAGTTTTTACTGCGGGTGCCGGAGGATGACGTGGAGCAACAGATGGAAGCTCTGCGCCAGTTCAAGCAAATTCAGTTGCTGCGGATCGCCGCGGCGGATATTGCCGGTGCGCTGCCACTGATGAAAGTCAGTGATCACCTTACCTGGCTGGCAGAAGCCATCGTGGAAGAAGTGGTCAATCAGGCCTGGTGCCAGATTAGTGCCCGTCACGGCGTGCCGGCACAGCTGGCCGGCAGCGGTGACAAGGGCTTTGGAGTGGTGGCGTATGGCAAGCTGGGGGGGATTGAGCTGGCCTACAGCTCGGATCTGGATCTGGTGTTTGTGCATCAAAGCGGTCTGAGTGGCCAGACCAATGGTGAAAAAAGTCTGGACAGTCGCCAGTTCTACCTGCGTCTGGCGCAGCGTATTATCCATCTGTTCAGTACCCGTACTGCCAGCGGTGTACTCTATGAGCTGGACATGCGGCTGCGGCCCAGCGGCAATGCCGGGCTGATGGTGACGCCGCTTGATGCCTATGGGAATTATCTTGAGAAAGATGCCTGGACCTGGGAACACCAGGCGCTGGTACGCAGCCGCCTGATAGTGGGTGAGCCTATACTGCGGGACGAGTTTTCCCGGATTCGTGCCGGTATTCTGGCTCAGCCCCGGGACTGTCAGGCGCTGGCCAAAGACGTCACGGAAATGCGGGAAAAAATGCGGGCCCACCTTATCAAGGCCGGCCCGGGGGAGTTCCATCTCAAGCAGTCGGTGGGTGGGCTGGTTGATATCGAGTTTCTGACCCAGTATCTGGTGCTGGCTTACAGCGGGCAGCACGGGGAGTTGGTTCGCTGGTCTGATAACATGCGCATTCTGGAAACGGCCGTTGAAGTGGGCTTGCTTGATGAAGAGGAGTCCCAGCGGTTGCGCCAGGCTTACTGTGCTATTCGTGACCGGGGGCACCGCCTCAGCCTGCTGGATAAATCCGGCCGGGTGCCTGATACCGAGCTTACCCGGGAACGCGGGTGGGTTGAGCAAAGCTGGAATAAATGGCTGATAACCATGCGCTAAGCCCGTAATACAAAAAACATCAGCCCCACGCAACGCGTGGGGCTGATGTTTGGCTAAGTACTGTTTCAGTAGCGGTACGCGACGCCTTCCGGAGTGGTCTTGAACCGGCGGTGCAACCACATATATTGCTCCGGAGCGCGGCGGATGGCCGCTTCAATCACCTGGTTACCCGTGATCGCATCGGCTTCGTCATCGCCCACCGGAAAGTTTTCCAGCGGAGCCTGGATGAGCAGCCGGTAGCCGTTTTCTTCACGCAGGGTAAAACAGGGCAGTGTGGCGGTTTTCTTCACCCGGGCCAGGGTGGCGGTACCAGTGATGGTGGCGGCCTGGTCGACGGCAAAGAAAGGCACAAATACACTGGCGTGGCGGCCATAGTCATGATCCGGTGCATACCAGAGCGCATCTCCGGCGCGCAGGGCCTTGAGCATGCCTTTGATATCGAGCCGGTCCACCAGATATTTATTGGAACGGCAGCGGCCATGTACCTGGGCAAATTCGAGCACCGGATTGGTGTTCGGACGATATACCCCCACACCAGGGCGATAAAGGCCAAACTGACGGGCGTTAAGCTCCAGAGTCAGAAAGTGGGCAGACAGTAACAGCATGCCTCTGCCCTGACTTACGGCGGCATCCACATGTTCTGTGCCGTCCATGGTGGTGATCGCGCGCATACGCCAGTGGGGCCAGAACCAGGCCATGCCGGTTTCGAAGAGGGCGCAACCCACACTTTCAAAGTTAGCCTTCAGCAACTGCTCACGTTCAGCTTCTCCCAGTTCAGGCAGGGCCAGTTCCAGGTTGCGCCGTGCCACTTTTACCCGTGACTTCAGTAATGTCATGGCCAGCCGGCCCAGTGTCCTGCCCAGCGCCATCTGGGCGCGCCAGGGCAACAGGGTAACCAGCAGCCAAAGCACGCCGAGTCCCAGCCAGGCAGGCCAGAAGCGAGGATGCAGCAGCGCTGCACGAAAAGAAGGAAGCCGGTGTGTTTGCATGTAACAACGCCAGTCAAAGAAGAATGGTCGGATTTTAAAGAACTCCGGCGTTAATGGCCACCCGCGACCCCAAGGCCGTGTTGGCTGTGATATTATTTGCTCTTTCCACGTGTTAAAGAGTCTTTGCCTATGAAGATCAAGCTGCCGGAATTTAACAGTGCCAGGGTGTTGGTTGTCGGGGATGTGATGCTGGACCGTTACTGGTCGGGTCCTACCGGACGCATCTCTCCCGAGGCCCCGGTGCCTGTGGTCAAGGTTGAGCACAATGAAGAACGCCCGGGTGGTGCTGCTAACGTCGCACTGAATGCTGCGGCATTGGGAGCCGGAGCCCGTCTGCTGGGGCTGACCGGCAACGATGAAGCTGCCGATGCCTTGCAGGAACGCATGCTGGCGGTAGGAGTAGACTGTGATTTTGTTCGTCACGCCACCCACCCTACCATTACCAAGCTCAGGGTGATGAGCCGCAACCAGCAGCTGCTGCGGCTGGATTTTGAGAACGGCTTTAATGCCGACGATGCGGTGCCGCTGACCGACAAACACAAGGCAGCGTTGAGTGATGCCGGTGTGGTGGTATTGTCAGACTACGCCAAAGGTGCTCTGGCCCGGGTGCAGGAGTTGATCAAGGCGGCAGCCGAGGCCGGTGTGCCGGTTCTGGTTGATCCCAAGGGCACTGAGTTTGAAAAATACCGCGGTGCGACTTTGCTCACCCCCAATATGAGTGAGTTTGAAGCCGTGGTGGGCAAAGTAAAAGATGAACAGGAGCTGGTAGAGCGGGGCCGGGAGCTGGTGAAACGCTTTGAGCTGCAGGCGCTGCTGGTGACCCGCTCTGAACATGGTATGACCCTGATCCGGCGGGAGGAGGGCGAGCTGCATCTGCCGGCTCGTGCGCACGAGGTTTATGATGTGACCGGTGCCGGCGATACCGTGATCGCCACGCTGGCTACCAGCCTGGCGGCGGGTCTGAATTTGGAAGAAGCCTGCGCCCTGGCCAATGTGGCCGCCGGCATTGTGGTCGGTAAGCTGGGGACATCCACGGTTTCCGCCATTGAGCTGGCTAATACCCTGTACGGCGCACCCGAATCGGGCATGGGGGTAGTCAGCGAACAGCAACTCAAATTTGTCGTTGAAGCAGCCCGTCGCCGTGGCGAAAAAATAGTGATGACCAATGGTTGCTTTGACATTCTGCATGCCGGCCATGTGTCTTACCTTAACAATGCCCGCAAACTGGGGGACCGGCTGATTGTGGCGGTGAACACCGATGAGTCGGTGCGGGCGCTGAAGGGCGAAGGCCGGCCGGTCAATACGGTGGAACGACGCATGGCGGTGCTGGAAGCGCTGGGCGCGGTGGATTGGGTGGTGCCTTTTGCCGAAGATACTCCCCAGCGGCTGATCGCCGGTGTGCTGCCTGATATTCTGGTCAAAGGCGGCGATTATAAACCCGAAGACATCGCCGGTTATGCCGAAGTGACTGCCAATGGCGGCGAGGTGACAGTACTCAATTTTGAAGACGGCTGTTCTACCACCGCCATTATCGAGGCTATTCGTACCCGCTGAGGGGGAGATGGCTCTCTAATGCAATGCCGGCCTTCGGGCCGGCATTTTTTTGCCCCTGGTTCAGGGGGCCAGCGAATCAATCCAGCTGCGCACAAAGCCTTGTTTGTCTAGCGGATCCAGTGCTGGCAGCAGCGCCGGGCTCAGAGGAATGGGGGTGACCGGGCCTTGTGGGATGATGGTCAGCCCGGCATCGGGAGTTAACAGCGGCAGCAGGCCGCCCTCGGCTAACGCGGTCTGGCCTGCGGGGGACAGCATAAAATCGAGTAACTCGCCAGCCAGCTTTGGGTGTTTTGCCTGGCGGGGGATAAGTGCCAGACGCATCAGGATCAGACTGTAATCATGAGGGGCAATGGCCACCAGTTGAGGGTGTTTTTCCATGGCGGCGTTGACGTAGGATCCCAGCAGGTTGTAGCCCAGTATGGCACGGCCGTCGATGAGGTCATTGAGCATTTCGTTACTGCTTTCTCCCAAGAGCACCGACAGTCCGCCAAAGGCTTCCAGCAGCCTGCCGTAACTTTCACCCTGCTGGCTGTCTTGGGTAGCCAGCAGATAACCCACACCGCTCTGAGTGATATCATAGGTGCGAATACGTCCTCGAAAGCGTTCCGGATCCCGGCGAAGCAGGGCCAGTAATTCCTGGCGGCTGTGGGGCAGGGCATACTCCGCCAGCTGTGTACGGTTGAACACCATCACTACCGGCTCTACTGTGATGGCAAATAATTCATGACGCCAGTGGGTGCCGGGGGGGAGTGCTTCGGTACGTTCGGAACGCCAGGGGCGGGCATAACCATCGTTTACCAGTTTCAGTTGCAGATCCATGGCTGAACTCAGCAGCAAATCAGCCGGGGAGTGGGTGCCTTCATCGAGAAACCTCTGGTACAGTTGCTGGGAATTGAGATCCACAAAATGAATGGCAACATGGGGCCGGCGTTGCTGAAAGGCCTGCAGCAGTGGTGCCATGTGCTGATAATCGGTAGCGCTGTAGAGTACCAGTTGCTGTTGCTGAGTATCCAGTGCAGGCAGTTGTACCGTTTGCTCCGCATGCGCGGTCAGCGAGCACAGCAGAGCCATACACCAGTATCGCCAGTTCATAACAGTGCCTCTGCGTTAAAACGAATTTCCACCATCAGACCATGGGGAACATTGTCGGCCAGATAAATGTAAGCATGATGGTGCTCGGCCACGTCCCGGGCGATGGCCATGCCCATGCCACTGCCATGATGGCGGCTGGCTGTTCCCCGGTAAAAGCGCTCAAATACTTTTTCCTTTTCATCACCGGCAATGCCGGGCCCCTGATCGCGGATGTAAATGCGTCCATCCATTGCTACGCCGATTTCCACCAGGCCGTGTTCCGGACTGTGGGCCACAGCGTTTTCAATCAGGTTGTTGAGCATTTGGGTGAGGGCAAAGGCATCTCCCTTAATATGAACCTCAGCTGGTGCAGCCTCAAACGCCAGTTCTACTCTTCGGTGCAAAGCCTGCACCGCCAGCTCCATGCATACGCGGCGGGTTAGCTCGTTGAGCGCTACCGGCTCAGGCTCCAGGCTATGAAAGCGGTGATCCAGCATCGCTTGGTTAAGCAAATGCCGCACCGTCAGCGACAATTGGTCGCATTGCTCAATCAGCTGATGCAGTAGCTGTTGCCGGCGGGCGTCATCGGTTTCGTCCCGGGCGTTTTCGCACAGAGCACGCAGGGTGGCCAAAGGGGTGCGTAACTGATGGGCGGCGACTGATGTATAGGATTCCACCCGCTCCAGCAGTTCCTGCTGGCGGGCGATAAAGTGATTAATGGTATCAAGCAGAGGCAGGGTTTCTTTTGGTAGTGGTAGTGCCAGTGGGGTGAGTGCTTTGGGAGAGCGTTGCTCGAGCGCCCGGGCCAGCTGCCGGAAGGGGGAAAAGGCATAGTAGATGCCCAGCCATAGTAAACCCAGGGCAACAGTCAGCACTGCCAACATCAGTTCCAGTGCCGGATGCAGCATGTCGTCAGCCATGGCATTACGAGCCTGTCGGGTTTGGGCCAGCTCGATCACGATTTCATCCGGTGGCAAGCGTTCCGTATTAAGCCTGAACAGCCTGGCCACCCGGATTGGTTCGCCTTGATAGATGACGTTAAAAAAGTCAGGCCTGGCTTGCGTCAGGGGCTGCTTAGAGAGTGAACGCGGGGGAGGAGCCGGCAAGTCTGGATAGCCCGTCAATACGTCGCCGTTAACACTAATACGGTAAAATACCCGATCGTTCCGGGCCTGGGCCAGAGTGGCAAAGGCCGCCACTGGCAGATCTACGGTAAAGCCCTGGCTGGTACGGCGTACCGACTGGCCCAGCTGCAGCACGGCACTACCCAGCATCAGATCATAGCTGCTATCGGCGGTTCTACGTGCATAGCCGTGCATCAGCACCAGAGTGAGTAATGCCAGGCTTACCAGGATGATTCCACTCAGTGTCAGCAGACGACGGCGCAGTGCCGGATGGCGCGGTTTGTCCGTCATGGTGTGTTTTCTGAGGGCTGTACATGGGCCACATAGCCCAGGCCGCGGAGGGTCTGAATATGCACTGAGCTGCCCGCCAGCTTCTTGCGCAGCCTGGCCACATACAACTCAATGGTGTTGGAAGACGGAGTTTCGTCGGCATTGAACAGTTTGTCGGTGATCTCTTCTTTGCTCATTACCCGCTCCAGCGCGCCGAGAAAAATCTCCAGTAACCGGAACTCCCGGTTGACCAAAGTACAGGGCTCGCCATTGATTGTGACGGTTTTGGCTGTGCGGTTGAACACCAGGTTACCGTGTTTGCTTATATCTGAAGCATAGCCCTGCTGCCGGCGTAGCAGAGCGCGAACCCGGGCTTCCAGCTCGCCAAAGTCGAAGGGCTTGGCCAGGTAGTCGTCGGCACCGAGATCCAGCAACTTGATACGATCATCGATGCCATTCCGGGCGGTAAGAACCAATACCGGTGTCACGTTTCTCCGCTGGCGCAGCTCGGCCAGCAGAGCATCGCCATTCAGGCCTGGCAGGTTGAGATCCAGAATGATCAGATCGACCTGTTGATGGCGCAGCCAATCGGCGGCCTGACGGCCATTGCCGATAAGATCGGTGCCATGCCCGAGTTTCTGCAACCGGTCGGCAATGGCTTCACCTAGCAGGATGGTGTCCTCAATCACAAGAATACGCATGTTTTGAGCCCTTTTCTTCCATGACAGCCTGATGACAGCTTGCGTCGCTAGCATAAGCAATTGTAAACCCCTTGTTAATAACGTTGATTTAAACACAAGGGGCTGGCTTCAAGTGGCCGAGAGTGTGCCATGGAACCGTAAACAAGGAGAAACGTTATGAAGCTGCATTCCCTGACCAAAGCCCTGCTGGGGGCTGGCCTGCTGATGATGACCGGTACAGCCAGTGCCGGATTCACCCCCGACAAACCTGAATGTATTGCCCCCGCCAAGCCTGGGGGAGGTTTTGACCTGACTTGTCGCATCCTGACCACTGGCCTGGACAAGTCCGGTTTGCTGCAAGAGCCGATGCGGGTCACCTTTATGCCCGGTGGTGTAGGTGCCGTGGCCTATACCCATATGAACAGCAACCGGCGTGAAGACAATAACGCTGTGGTGGCGTTCAGCTCCGGATCTTCCCTTAACCTGGCTCTACACAAGTTTGGTCGGGAGCTGGACGTGGATGATGCTCGCTGGGTCGGTGCCATCGGTGCCGACTATGGTGCCATTATTGTCAAGGCCGATGCTCCCTGGAACAGCCTGGAAGAGCTGGCGACGGATCTGAAGGCCAACCCCAACAAGCTGGTATTTGGGGCCGGTGGTACCGTGGGCAGCCAGGACTGGATGAAGGCCGCGTTTCTGTACCGCAGCCTCGGGCTTGATCCTCGTACTATGCGCTATGTGGCCTATGAGGGAGGCGGTGATGCCATGGCGGCGGTACTTGGCAATCATATTCAGGTGTATCCGGGGGACATGTCCGAGATCAAGGGACAGCTGGATGCGGGGATCGTCAGAGTGCTGGCCGTGTTGTCACCCAAGCGGCTGGATGGTGATTTCGCGGATATTCCTACCGCTTCAGAGCAGGGCTATGACATGGAATGGCCGATCATGCGTGGTTTCTATATGGCGCCGGATGCATCTGATGAAGCGTACGATTACTGGGTGAAGCAGTTTAATGAGCTTTATCAGACCGGGGAATTTGCCGAAGTACGCGATCACCAGGGGTTATTCCCTCTGTCCATCGCCGGTGATGAATATGACGCCTATGTAAAGGCTGAAATTGAGAAATTCCAGACCCTTTCCCGTGAAATGGGACTGCTCAAATAAGGGGGCGTCATGGCGGATCGTTGTTTTTCGCTGGCGCTGATGGTGCTGGCGGTGGCCCTGGGGGCCGCCGCCTGGCAACTGGATGTGCCTTTTCAATATGAACCTGTAGGACCCAAGGCCATACCGCTGATCCTGGCGGTCTTGTTGTTTGGGACGGCGCTGTGGCTGGCTATCCGGCCTGATCGTCTGAAGCAGGCCTATACCGGTGGTTTGTTTCTGCGCCATGTACTGGTGGTGTTGTGCTTGCTGGCTTATGCCTGGTGTTTTGAATGGCTGGGATTTGTGCTGGCGACCTGGCTGGTGGGCACCATTTTTGCCCGTTTGTTTGGCCTGGGCTGGCGCGCAGCCTTGCTGTACTCCGCAATTCTTGGCGGTATGGGACATCTGCTGCTGAGCTGGCTGCTGGAGCTGAATGTGCCGGTGGGCACTATTTTTGGAGGTTGACCCATGGATGTTCTGTCTACACTGGCGAGCGGCTTTGCCGTAGCCCTGACACCCATGAACCTGGGACTGGTTCTGGCAGGTTGTTTTTTCGGTACCCTGATGGGGGCCCTGCCGGGTATTGGTCCCATCAACGGCATTGCCATTCTGCTTCCCCTGGCTTATTCCATCGGCCTGGAACCGGCTTCAGCCATTATTTTGCTGGCAGGAGTTTATTATGGAGCCGAATATGGTGGCCGTATTTCTAGTATTCTGCTGAATGTACCCGGTGATGCCGGTGCAATCATGACCACTCTGGACGGACACCCCATGGCTAAGCGAGGAGAGGGTGGCCGGGCGCTGGCGCTGTCGGCGGTATCTTCTTTCGCCGGCTCCATCGGGGCACTGATATTGCTGGTTATCTTTACCCCGCTGCTGACCCGGCTGGCAGTGACTTTTGGTCCTGCCGAGTTTGTGGCACTGATGGTGTTTGCACTGTGCTGTCTGGCATCAATGGTGGGATCTCGTCCGGTAAAAACCGTGATTGGCGCGCTTATCGGTCTGACCATGGCAACCGTGGGCGTGGACTCCGGCACCGGCGTGCTGCGTTTTACCTTTGGCATTACCAGCCTGTTCGATGGTATCGATTTTCTGGTCGTCGTGATTGGCATGTTCGCTATCAGTGAAATTCTGCTGCTGGTGGAGCATCACTACGGTGGTGGTGGCCGGCTGGAAAAAGTCAGTAAGTCTTTTGTTAAGGCGGCAGATCTGGTGCAAGTACGTTGGACCGTGCTGCGCTCTACCCTGATTGGCTTTGTGATTGGCGTACTGCCTGGTACCGGTGCTTCTGTCGCCAGTGCCGTGGCCTACGGTACAGAAAAGCGTCTGGCCGGTGAGCATAATGAGTTTGGCCAGGGAGACGTACGTGGTCTGGCTGCCCCGGAGGCGGCCAACAACTCGGCAGCAGTCGGATCCATGGTTCCCATGCTGACGCTGGGTATTCCCGGTTCGGGAACCACCGCCATTCTGTTGGGTGCCTTGCTGCTGTTCGATGTGACCCCGGGTCCTCTGCTGTTTACTCAGAAACCCGACATTGCCTGGGGACTGATCGCCTCCATGTTCGTAGGTAACATTGCCCTGCTGATCATGAACCTGCCTCTGGTCGGAGTGTTTGTACGTATGCTGAGCGTGCGTCAGGCCTACCTGGTACCAGTGATCGTCATGCTGACATTTGTAGGCATCTACTCCATTCATGGGGCCAGCTTCGATCTGTTCTTCATGATACTGCTGGGCGTCTTTGGGTTTCTGCTGCGTAAACTGGGCTTTTCCCTGGCACCGGTGATCCTCGGTCTGGTACTGGGGGAGGTGCTGGAAGACAACCTGCGCCGAGCTTTGTCCATCAGCGCTGGTGACTGGAGCATATTGTTCGGAAACGGCGTGACCCTGACGTTGTGGGGCCTGAGCGTGCTGGTGCTGGTGTTGCCGCTGATGATGAGCCGTCGCCGACGGTCAGCCCGGCAGGAACAGCCGGCTGCCAAGGCATGAGCACCTGGCTGCGCACGGTGTTGCTGGGCGCAGCCGGAGGAGGGCTGGCCCATTGGGCCGGTTTTCCTTCCGACTGGCTGTTGGGTGCCATGCTGGCGGTTGCCGGGGCGGTATTGCTGGGGGTGAACGTTGCCTTGCCCCGGTGGCTGCTTCCGCTGATTCAGGCTTGCCTGGGTGTTGCCGTAGGGCTGCGTCTGGACTTACATTTACCAGGCCCCTCCTCACTGCTAATCAGTGTGGCGGGGCTTTTACTGTGTCTGGCCACGCAAATTCCTCTGGGGCAATACTTGCTGTGCCGGCTGGGCTGGTCCCGGCAGGAGGCTGCCATGGGTTCATCGCCCGGTGCTCTGTCGGTCATGGCGGCGCTGGCGACTCAACTCGATAATCCCATTCGTGTGATTCTATCGCAAACGGTACGCGTGATTGCTCTGGTAGGCTCGGTCAGTGTTGCCATGGTACTGGAATGGGTGCCATTGGCACCAGAGCCTGCGAAGCTGACGCTGTCTGCGCCTGCTTCTCTGGCTTTGGTTGTGTTGGCCTGGGGCGGTGGTCATCTGCTGGAATGGTTGCGGGTGCCGGCCAGTCACATTCTTTCCGGCGTGTTGGTGGCTGGCATCTGTGCTGCCTGGCTGGGGGAGTCAATATTGCCGGTGGATGGGCTTATTCCGGCAAGTATGGTATTGCTGGGAGCACTGGTGGGCAGCCGGTTACGGCCCTTACCGGCGCGAGAAATGGCCGCCTTGCTGGCTGCGGGCTTGCTGGTCAGTCTGTCGAGTTCACTGGTGTCGCTATTATGGGCGTGGCTGGTAGCCTGGTGGCTTGAGCTGCCTGTGTTTCAGGTATGGCTGGCTTACGCACCGGGAGCGGTGGAAGCCATGATTTACCTGGCACTGGTCACCGGGCTTGAACCATCATGGGTCATCTTTCACCATGTATTGCGCATTATACTGTTGGGGGGCATTGCCGGATGGTTAATGCGCCGGGCCGGTATGGCCGCACCCGGCACTGAGAGCCGTTGACGGCGATCAGTTGATCTTGAACAGTTCTACGTCAAAAATCAGCACGGAGCCAGGCGGTATGGTGCCGACATCGCGGTTGCCGTAGGCCAGACTGGCGGGAATGAAAAAGCGGGTTTTCTCGCCTTCCACCATCAGCTGCAGGCCTTCGGTCCAGCCTTTAATGACCTGCTTGAGGCCAAACTGTATGGTTTCTCCCCGTGCGACCGAGCTGTCGAAGACGGTGCCGTCAAGCAGGGTGCCATGATAGTGCACGGTGACCTTGTCACTGGCTTTGGGATGGACAGTGCCGGTGCCTTCCTGCAGGACCATATACTGCAGGCCGGAAGCCGTGGTTTTTACCCCTTCCTGCTGTTTGTTTCCGGCCAGAAAGGCGTCACCTTTTTCTATGTTTTCGGCGGCGGCCTGTTTGTTGCCTTGTGAGCGATAAAAAAACAGCACGACCAGTGCCACCAGGGCGATGCCCAGAATCATTTTAAACACGTCAGTTCCTTATTTGGTGCGGAATACAAGGGAAGATAAGGCCTAAGCCTTTCTTTATCAAAGTCTTTCCCAAGAGCCATCGGCTTATTCAGTTCTATCGTCACCTCCGCGAAGGCGGAGGTCCATGACATATCGCATAGGACTCCCACCTTCGTGGGAGTGACGACAGGTTAGGCTGGAAAGGAGAAGACCGAGCCTTCCCCTTTTGATCAACGTTGCAGGCCGTTGTTGATGTCGGTCAGATCCTGTTCGGTGAGGTTGCCGGCGGCCTGCTTGAGCTGCAACTGATTGATAATGTAGTTGTAGCGGGCAGACGACAGCTTTTGTTTGGCATCATACAGCTGGCGGGTGGCGTTGAGTACGTCCACGATGGTGCGGGTGCCTACCTCATAGCCGGCTTCGGTGGCACTGAGCGCGCTTTCTGCGGAGACAACCAGCTGTTCAAAAGCCCGAATGGAGCCAAGTGCGCCGGTAACATCGTTGTAGGAAGAGTAGACACTGCTTTGTACTGAACGGAAGCTCTTTTCCAGCAACTCGCTCGCTGCGACATAGTTATATTGCGCCTGGCTGACCTGAGAGCTGGTGGCACCGCCGGAGTAAATAGGTAGATTAAAGGAAACACCAATGGTGCCTTCATTAAGGGTGCCATCGCCCTGGTTGGCATTTTTATAATCACTGTGAGTGCTGTTGAGGCCGGCATTTAAATCCAGCGTAGGGAGGTGGCCAGTCTGTGCCAGATCAATTTGTTCATTGGCGATGTCTTTGTTAATCCGCTGGCCGTGCAGCTCCAGGTTTTGTTCCAGGGCTATCTCCAGCCAGCCATCGGCCCGCAGGACCGGTGCCTGGGGGCTGAAGCTGTCGGTGTTGAGAGGGGCCAGCTGGTCGTAGCTCATGCCGGTCAGCTCTCGCAGCGCTTCCTTGCTGTTATCGAGAGCATTGCGGGCAATAATTTCATCAGCCAGCGCCTGGTCATACTGAGCCTGGGCTTCATGGACGTCGGTCATGGCGCTCAGGCCCACTTCAAAGCGCTGTTTGGTTTGCTCCAGCTGGCGGCTTACCGCTTCTTTGTTGGATTGCACAAAGCTCAGGGCGTCTTCGGCATTCAGCACATTAAAATAGGCCTGAGTAGCACGTACAATCAGTAGTTGCTGAATCTGCTTATAACTCACTTCACTCAGGGCTGCCTGCTTTTCGGTAATATTGAGGTTTACCCAGTTCGATTTGCGGTAAAGCGCCTGATTCAGGTTGACGCCGGCATTGGTGAAAGTACCGGTCCGCTGATCGTCGCGGTTGCTCTGGGTATAGTTGGCTCCGGCACTTAAATCGACCTGTGGCAGCAGGGAAGCGCGGGATTCGTTGATTTTTTCAAAGGCGGCATCGCGGCGCGCCTTGGCCTCGCGTACCTGAGGATCGTTTTGTGTGGCCTGCTGATAAATTTCCAGCAGGTTTTCGGCCTGGGCCGGGCCTGCGGTACACAGTAGTACCAGGGTCGACAACAGTGTTTTTTTCATGAATGGGCCTTGTATAGCGAGTTGAGCCATGATGCCCGACACATGCAGGCAGTCGGTTTTCGTCTGTTCAGTATAACGGTAACATGAGTATTATTAATCCGGCATGGCGGTTTTGAATGAGCCGGCTGGTTTTAATATCATATTGCAAGAGAATGAACGTTCATTCACTAAGGCGTTTCAGTCTAATTTTTGCCGCCGGAATGTCAAGCAAGGAGCAAGCATGAGTAACAACAAAAATGCCCGTTTTGGGCGGCAGGATATGCAGATTGTGGCCGAAGAGAATGGCTATAAAGGCTTTTTTCGCTTACTGAAGGTCCGCTTGCGTCATCGCCTGTTTGCTGGGGGCTGGGGGCCAGAGTTAACCCGGGAGTTGTTTGACCGGGGTCATGCAGCGGCGGTATTACCCTACGACCCGGTACGAGATGAAGTGGTGCTGGTGGAGCAGTTCAGGGTGGGGGCCATACATCATGGTGACAGCCCCTGGCTGCTGGAAGTGGTGGCTGGCATAGTGGAAAACGGTGAGTCGGAAGAAGCCGTGGTGCGCCGTGAGGCGCAGGAAGAGGCTGGGCTGACCCTGGGCCGGCTGACCCGGGCCATGAGTTACTTTTCCAGTCCGGGCGGCTGTAGTGAGCGCATCACCGTGTTTGTGGGGGAAGTGGATGCCACACAGGCAGCGACGTATGCGGGCTTGTCGGGTGAAGGTGAAGATATTCGGGTGCACTGTTTGCCAAGGGCGCAGGCGATGCAATGGCTGGCGGATGGTAGAATAGATAACGCTGCCAGTGTGATTGCCTTGCAGTGGCTGGCGCTGAACCGGAAATCCGGACTGTGGCCGCAGAAGTAATCATGCCGAGGAGGAGAGGAAGAAAAGTTGATTTCTGTTAGTACCCGTAACAAGCATGTGCCTGATCTTAAGGGATTACAGCGTACCTGCGACACCAACTATATGGCACTGATGAAACTGTTGCCCCATGAAGCGCGGGAGGGAGAGATCCTGTCGGTGGGCATCAGTGAGCAGGTGTTGTTTGTATTGCGGGTACTGGAAACCGCTCCTTACACCTGGCATGTGTCTATCGAGCAGTGTACTCCCGGCTTGCCGGTGTTTATGCGCATGAAGGTGCGGGTGCGGCTCTATCACGATGTACGAATGGCCGAAGTGTGTTCCAGTCAACAGATTTCGGCCCTGCAGCCGAGTTATGATTACCCCAATAAAAACATGCATCACCGTAACGAAAAGGAACAGGTAAATTTCTTTCTGGCCGAATGGCTGAGATGTTGCCTGCAACACGGATTCAGCACGGTTAAACAGCTTTGAGCGAGGCAATGACGCTTTCCACTCTCCCTCTCGGCAGCCATGCCGCCAGCGGCGTAATTGAGCTTTCCCAGATCACCGACACTCACTTGTTTGCCAGTATCGATGGCGACTTGCTGGGTGTGCCTACCTGGCACAGCTGCCGGGCGGTGGTGAATGCCATGAAGGAAGAGATGACAGGCTGCGACGGCATTCTGGCTACCGGTGATTTGTCTCAGGATCAAAGTGCCTTATCTTACCGCCATTTTGTTGCCATGATGGCAGAGCTGGCACCGCCGGTGTTCTGGCTGCCGGGCAACCATGATGAAGCTCCCGTGATGCAGGCGGAGCTGGATGCTGCCGGCATCAGTCAGGCCAAACATTTGCTGGGCGAGCACTGGCAGGTGCTGTTACTTGACTCGCAGGCGCAGGGTGAAACCTGTGGCCGGCTGAGTGATGGCCAACTGGCCATGCTGGATGAGGCCATCGACACCTATCCGCATCACCATTTGCTGGTGGCGGTCCATCATCAGGCTGTGCCGGTGGGCTGTGCCTGGCTGGATCAGCATAATCTGCGCAACGCCGACGTGCTGCAGTCCCGGTTGGAACGCCACTGTGCCAGCAAAGTAGTGTTGTGCGGTCATGTACATCAGGGCTTTGATGAAGTGAGGCAAGGCGTTCGTTATCTGGCCAGCCCGTCTACCTGCATTCAGTTTAAGCCGCTGTCAGACGAGTTTGCCCTGGACCATACCGCACCGGGCTGGCGGCAATTATCGCTTTATCCCGATGGCCGGCTCAGTACCCGCGTCTGGCGATTGCCTCCCGATGCATTTGTGCCCGACTTCAGTGCCAGAGGATATTGATGATGGCGACCCTGCTCTATCTGCACGGCTTTAATTCGTCTCCCAACTCTATTAAGGCCCGGCTGATGCAGGAGCATCTGGCGCAGTACCGGCCTGATATTGAGTTGGTGTGTCCTCAGCTGGCGTCTACACCGGCCGCCGCCTGGGCTCAGATTGCGTCTATTTGTGACCAACTGAACACGCCCTTCGGAGTGGTGGGCTCGTCTCTCGGAGGCTTCTGGGCTACCCGGGTGGCTGAGCATTACGGCATGCGCGCGGTGGTGGTCAACCCGGCGGTGAATCCCCATATTTTGCTGGCCGACTGGCTGGGTGAGCAGGAAAACCCTTACACCCATGAACGCTATGTGCTGACCTCGCGACATATGACCGAGCTGGCGGATTTGCGCATCAACGAGCCAAGCTGCCTGGAGCGCATCTGGCTGTTGCAACAGCAGGACGATGAAGTGCTCGACTACCGGGAAGCCCTCGATTATTACCGCTTTGCCCGGGTATGCATTCAAAAGGGAGGCGATCACTCTTTTATCGGCTTTGAGCATTACTGCGCTCAGGTTATTCGCTTTCTCCAGCTGTAATCCGCTCTCGCTTCCACACTTTACGTGGGATGCATATCACCAGTAACCTGAAATTTGCGTAAAGCGAAGCAGCAGCGTGGTTGCACTCCGCCGACACGCTTCGGTGAATGCCACTCACTAAAAATTCCTGCTGCGAACATACTCAATGTTCGATCAGATATTTTTACGTCCGATGGGCGCTCGTCAAATGTCATCCCTGACATTTGACGGTCGGCTTCGGCAGTCCCCACCTGCTGCTTCTAGCGACACCGGTACTTTCTGTCAGATACCTCCGACAATGGGCACTTGCTTGCAGACGGCTTTTACTTTGCACCATTTCTGCACACACTCTGTTTCCGGCTGTTTTTCTTCCTTCTTCCAGCAATGGGCTTCGAGTAGTAAGATCCGGTCATAATCCCTGATTACCGAAGGTCAACATGACATCGAGTCAATATACTGCCGACGCCATTGAGGTACTCAATGGCCTGGAGCCGGTGCGTCGTCGTCCCGGCATGTATACGGACACTGCCCGCCCCAACCACCTTGGCCAGGAAGTTATCGACAACAGCGTGGATGAAGCCCTGGCTGGCCATGCCCGCAAGGTAGAGGTGATCCTGCATGAGGATCAGTCGCTCGAGGTGATCGACGACGGCCGCGGCATGCCGGTGGATATTCACCCAGAGGAAGGTATCTCCGGGGTGGAGCTGATCTTCAGCAAGCTGCATGCCGGCGGCAAGTTCTCCAACAAGAACTACCAGTTCTCCGGCGGCCTGCACGGGGTGGGTATTTCCGTGGTTAACGCCCTGAGTACCAGGGTGGATGTGACCGTGCGCCGCAGTGGCCAGGTGTTTGAAATGGCCTTTGAACACGGTAATAAGGTAAGTGAACTCACCGTGACCGGTACTTGCGGCCAGCGTAACACCGGCACCCGGGTGCGGTTCTGGCCCGATGCCTCCTATTTTGACTCCCCCCGCTTTTCCGCCACCCGGCTCAAGCACCTGCTGCGGGCCAAGGCCGTGCTGTGTCCGGGGCTAACCATTCGCTTCGATGACAAGGCCAATAACGAGTCGCTGGAGTGGTGTTATGAGGATGGTCTGAAAGATTATCTGATTGAGGCGGTGAAAGATTTCCCCTGCTTGCCGGAAACACCTTTTACCGGCAGTTTTTCGGCGGAGCATTCGGCGGCGGACTGGGCCCTGTGCTGGTTGCCTGAAGGCGGTGAAACCCTGGGAGAAAGCTACGTTAACCTGATCCCCACGGCGCAGGGAGGAACGCATGTCAACGGCCTGCGTCAGGGTCTGCTCGACGCCATGCGTGAGTTCTGTGAATTCCGTAACCTGTTGCCGCGGGGCGTCAAGTTGACTCCGGATGATATCTGGGAGCGCTGCGCCTATATCCTCTCGGTGAAGATTCAGGATCCCCAGTTTGCCGGACAGACCAAAGAACGGCTGTCGTCCCGCCAGTGCGCGGCCTTTGTCTCCGGTGTGGTGAAGGACGCCTTCAGCCTGTGGCTGAACCAGCACATTGAGCTGGCCGAGCAGCTGGCTGAGCTGTGTATCAGCAGTGCCCAGCGGCGTCTGCGTCAGGCCAAGAAAGTGGTGCGCAAAAAAGTGACCCAGGGCCCGGCGCTGCCCGGTAAGCTGACCGACTGTGCCTGCTCTGATCCCATGCAGGGCGAGCTGTTTCTGGTGGAAGGGGATTCGGCCGGCGGCAGCGCCAAGCAGGCCCGGGACCGGGAATTCCAGGCCATCATGCCGCTGCGCGGCAAGATCCTGAACACCTGGGAAGTCGAGTCCGGCCAGGTACTGGCGTCCCAGGAAGTGCACGACATTTCGGTGGCCATCGGTCTGGATCCGGACTCGGATGATTTATCCGGTCTGCGTTACGGCAAGATTTGTATCCTCGCCGATGCCGACTCTGACGGTCTGCATATCGCGACTCTGCTGTGCGCCCTGTTCGTGCGCCACTTCAGGCACCTGGTGGCGGCGGGGCATGTGTTTGTGGCCATGCCACCGCTGTATCGCATTGATGTGGGCAAGGAAGTGTTCTATGCCCTCGACGAAGACGAGCGCGACGGCGTACTGGAGCGCATTCGTGCCGAGAAGAAAAAGGGCAAGGTACAAGTGACCCGCTTTAAAGGTCTTGGTGAAATGAACCCCAAGCAGTTGCGGGAAACCACGCTCGATCCCAACACCCGCCGGCTGGTGCAATTGACGGTAGAAGATGCCGAGGCCACCGAAAAGCTGATGGACATGCTGCTGGCCAAAAAGCGTTCCGGCGATCGCCGGGAATGGCTGGAAACCAAGGGCAACATGGTCGACCCCCTAGCCTGAGGATATAAAACAATATGAATCAAGATTTTACCATGGAAGGGGTGGAGCGCCTGCCGCTGCACACCTTTACCGAGCAGGCCTATCTGAACTACTCCATGTACGTAATCATGGACCGGGCCCTGCCGCATATCGGCGACGGTCTCAAGCCGGTACAGCGCCGTATTATCTACGCCATGAGCGAACTGGGGCTGTCGGCCCTGTCCAAACACAAAAAGTCGGCCCGTACCGTGGGCGACGTGCTGGGTAAGTATCACCCGCACGGTGATTCTGCCTGTTACGAGGCCATGGTACTGATGGCCCAGCCCTTCTCCTACCGTTATCCGCTGGTAGACGGCCAGGGCAACTGGGGGGCTCCGGACGATCCCAAGTCGTTCGCCGCCATGCGTTATACCGAGGCGCGGTTGTCGCGCTTCTCCGAGCTGCTGCTGTCCGAGCTAGGCCAGGGCACGGTGGAATGGATCCCCAACTTCGACGGCACCATGAAGGAGCCGCGCATGCTGCCGGCCCGGCTGCCGCACATACTGCTCAATGGGGTTACCGGTATCGCCGTGGGCATGGCTACCGACATTCCGCCTCACAACGCGCGTGAGCTGGCCAACGCCTGTGTGCACCTGCTGGACAACCCCAAGGCCACGGTGAGCGAGCTGATGACCCATGTGGCCGGCCCCGATTACCCGACCCGGGCCGAGATCATCACTCCCAGAGCCGATATTCAGAAGATTTACGAAACCGGCAAGGGCAGCATCAAAATGCGCGCCGTCTACCAAATGGAGCAGGGCGACATAGTAATAACGGCGCTGCCGCATCAGGCCAGCGGTGCCAAGATCCTGGAGCAGATCGCCGGCCAGATGCAGGCCAAGAAGCTGCCTATGGTGGCGGATCTGCGGGATGAGTCGGATCACGAAAACCCGACCCGTCTGGTGATCATTCCCCGATCCAACCGGGTGGATGTAGAGCAGCTGATGCAGCACTTGTTTGCCAGCACGGATCTGGAGAAGAACTACCGGGTCAATCTTAACATGCTGGGGTTGGATAACCGGCCTCAGGTGAAGACGCTGGACCGGATCCTGTCCGAATGGCTGCAGTTCCGCCGGGAAACCGTGCGCAACCGGTTGCAGCACCGGCTCGACAAGGTCGAGGCCCGGCTGCATATTCTGGCCGGCCTGCTGATCGCCTTCCTCAACATTGATGAGGTGATCCACATTATTCGTACCGAGGACGAGCCCAAGCCGGTGCTGATGGAGCGTTTCGGGCTGACCGAAATTCAGGCCGAAGCCATTCTTGAGCTGAAACTGCGCCACCTGGCCAAGCTTGAGGAAATGAAGATCCGCGGCGAGCAGGACGATCTGGCTGCCGAGCGCGACAAGCTGGCGCAGCTTCTTGGTTCCGAGCGTCGCCTCAGCACCCTGCTCAAGAAAGAGATCCTGGCCGACGCCGACAAATACGGTGACGATCGCCGCTCTCCGCTGGTGGAGCGAGAAGAAGCCAAGGCATTGAGCGAAAAAGAGTTGATCCCCAGCGAGCCTGTCACCATAGTACTGTCGGAAAAAGGCTGGATCCGCTCCGCCAAGGGCGTTGATGTGGACGGTGCCGGGCTCAGCTACAAGGCTGGCGATGGTTTCCTTGATGCTGCGCCCGGACGCAGTAACCAGATGGCGGTGTTCCTGTCTAATACCGGCCGTGCCTATGGCCTGGACGCTCACAGCCTGCCCTCAGCCCGGGGCCAGGGCGAGCCGCTTACCGGCCGCTGCAGCCTGAGCCCGGGCGAGCAGGCCCGTTTTGTGCTCACCGGCGAGGAAGAACGGCTCTATTTGCTGGCCTCCGATGCCGGTTACGGCTTTGTCTGCCGCTACGGTGACATGGTAAGCCGCAACAAAAATGGCAAGGCGTTGTTGACGGTGCCCGCCGGTGGCGAAGTACTGAAACCGGTACCGGTGTCTCAGGCGGATGCGGGGTTATGCCTGGTGGTTACCAACGAGGGGCGGATGTTGTTGTTCCCGCTGAAAGACCTGCCGATGCTAGCCAAAGGTAAGGGGAACAAGCTGATTGGTATTACCGGTGCCAAGGTGCAGGCCCGGGAAGACTTCGTCAAGCAGCTGGCGGTAGTGCCGGACGGTGCCAGTGTCACCCTGCATGCGGGCAAGCGCAAACTTACCCTGAAACCTGCCGATCTGGCGCATTATCAGGGTGAGCGTGGTCGCCGGGGGGCTCTGTTGCCGCGGGGGCTGCAACGGGTGGACAGCCTGGAAGTTGAGCCAGTACCAGCGGACAGCTAGCAGTAAAAAACCGGGCCTGTAAGCCCGGTTTTTTGTATTTATCGCTCTGGCGAGTGAGGTATCTGGTCAGAGTGTGCCTGTGCGCTGTGATGTAAGCGCCGTCATTCACCCTGCAGTTTTGCCACTATCGGGCTGTTGGCGGCAGGAAAGTCGTAGCCGGACAGCTCGCTTACCGGCACCCAGCGGCTGGGCTGACCTTCGCGGCCGTGGGGCTCGCCGGTGAAGGCGGTGACCTTGCGAATGTCGAGGGTGACCTGCTTGTCACCGTAGTCATGCTCTATACGCATAAAGGGCGCGCAGTCGCTCACCTGAATGCCGATTTCCTCTTCCAGTTCCCGGGCCAGTGCCTGGGGCACGGTTTCACCATCTTCCACCTTGCCGCCGGGAAATTCCCATTTGAACGCCTGATGCTGGCTTTCGCCACGACGGCAGACAAAAATGTCGCCGGCGGCGTTTTCAATCACGCCGACCGCGACCAGCACCGCTTTCTTTGTGTCAGTACTCATTTTCGCCGTCCTGTTCGGGCAGCCAGGCGGGCTCGCCGGGAATGCGTTTTTCTTCATCTGCCCATTCTCCCAGATCAATCAGCTGACAACGTTTGCTGCAAAAGGGACGAAAGGGGCTGTGTTCCCCCCACTCCACGGCAGAGCCGCAGGTGGGGCAGGGGACTGTGGTGATCTTGCTCATTTGATATTCGCCAGTTCGAAGTCGATATTGCCGGTTTCGGTGTTGCCTACCGGCATAAAACGAATGGTAAAACGGTATTTGTTGCCGCTGACTACCGGATATACCGGCAGCTCGGCTGGCAGGCGCAGCCGGATCATATCAGTTTGCTCGGCACTATCCTGAAAAAAACCGGCATTGGCTTTCTGAGGGACAAACTGGCAGCTTTCCCGCCACAGGGTCAGCTGCAGATCCAGGCCCTCCTGTAGCAGGCTGAGCTGGCTTACCCAGTTATCCAGATCCTGCTGCTGGCGTTCGGCAGGCTGATTCAGCCAGTGATGCAGCTGAGGCACATCAAAGGAGCAGAGGCCGCCGGGAATGGCAAAGCGGCTGCGTACCGAAGAGAGCAACTTGTCTTCGCGCAACGTCTGACCCAAACGGGCACTGCGGGGTAACTGCTGGCTGATGGAGGTCAGCTTCCGGGAAAATTGTTGCAGGGCGGCGGCATCAACGCCGGGCACCTGTGACCAGGCTTCCAGCTTGTGGTTATGCTGATCCAGATCTTTGGCCAGATCGGTACGCACATCGCAACGTTCCAGCAACTCAAGGGCATCGAGCAGGGCCTTGAATAACGCCGTGGCCTGGCCGGGGGCCTGGAGTCCCCGGCACTGGGCTATTTGTTGCAGCAGTTCATTCAGCCGCAGATAGTTACGGCACTTTTCATTTAGAGGGAATTCATAAACCAGTGATGACATAACCTGCCTGGCCTTTGGTTAGCGGCAATCATGCAGCAAGTGTACCTGCTTCACTCCTCAAGAAACAAATCGAGCAAACGGTTAAGAAAGCGTCGTCCCAGAGCGGTAACCTGCCAGTGAGCACCTGTGTCCTGCAGCAGCTCCAGGCGCAGGGCCTCGGCAAGTGGGGCTTGCAGCTGTTCCAGAGGCTGGCCGGTGAGGGCGGTGAAGTCGGCCTTGGGAATGGGCTCGAACAGTCTGAGCCGGTTCATAAAATATTCCAGCGACAGATCCTGCGTTTCTATGTGCCAGTGCCGATCCAGGTAAGGTCGCTCCGGATCCAGGTATCCGCGGGGGTGTTTGACCTTGACGGTGCGCAATATACGTCCCTGCAGCGGCAGCGTCATCTTGCCGTGAGCACCGCAGCCAATGCCGAGGTAATCGCCAAAACGCCAGTAGTTGAGATTGTGCCTGGCTTCAAAGCCCGGTTTGGCGTAGGCGGAAACTTCATACTGTTTATAGCCCCGGGACAGCAGCAACTGGTGACCACGCTCATAAATGTCTGCCAGGGTATCGTCTTCCGGCAGTGACGGCGGGCGCGAGGCAAAGGGCGTATTGGGCTCGATGGTGAGCTGGTACCAGGACAGATGCGGCGGTGCCAGCGCCAGTGCCTGCTCCAGATCATACAGGGCATCAGCAAGGCTTTGTCCGGGCAGGCCGTGCATCAGATCAATGTTGAAACTGTTCAGCCCCACACTGGCGGCTTCTGTTGCGGCAAAACGGGCCTGATCGGGGTCGTGAATACGGCCCAGGCGTTTAAGCTTGTCGGCCTGAAAGCTTTGTACGCCAATGGAGATACGGTTGACGCCGGCCTGGCGAAAGCCGCCGAAACGGCCGGCTTCCACTGTGCCCGGATTAGCCTCCAGGGTGATTTCAATGTCGTCTTCAAAGGGCAGGCGCTCCCGCACCCCGACCAGCAGCCGGCCGATGGCTTCAGGGCTCAGCAGGCTGGGAGTACCACCGCCGATAAAGATACTGTGCAGCTTGCGTCCTTGGGCAAAGTGTACATCGGCATCCATATCCTGCAGCAGGGCATCAACATATTCCTGCTCGGGAATGCCCTCTTTCAGGGCATGAGAGTTAAAGTCGCAATAAGGGCACTTCTGCACACACCAGGGAATGTGTATATAGAGACTCAGCGGTGGCAGTGTCAGCATTGATGGGCTTCTTGCAGCAGTTGCTGCAGCTGGTGCAGGGCGCTGGCTCTGTGACTGTGGCGGTTTTTTTCTGCCGGGGTCAGTTCGGCTGCCGTTTTGCCGGCTTCCGGCACCCGGAACACCGGATCGTAGCCAAAGCCATGTTCTCCCTGGGGTACTGTAGTTATCTCGCCTTGCCAGCGACCGGTGCAGATAAGCGGGGTGGGATCATCGGCATGGCGCATATACACCAGCACGCACCAGAAGGTAGCCTGGCGGGCATCGGCGTGGACGTCCTGCATCTGCTCCAGCAGTAATTCCAGGTTCTGCCTGTCGCTGGCATCCGGGCCTGCAAAGCGGGCAGAGTATACGCCGGGACGGCCACCAAGGGCATCAACGGCCAGGCCGGAGTCGTCGGCAATGGCCGGCAGGCCGGTCACCTGCGCAGCATGGCGGGCCTTAATAATGGCATTTTCCACAAAGGTGGTACCGGTTTCATCGGCGTCGGACACACCCAGCTCGGTTTGCGGCACCACGCTCATGCCCAGTCCGCCGAGCAGGCTTTGCAGTTCGGCAACTTTTTTGGCGTTACCGGAGGCCAGAACAATTTTTTGGGTCACGGCTTTAAACTTATTCGGTGTAGAAAGTATGGCGAAAACTCAGCTCGCCTCCCTGGGTGGGGCTGCTGATATCGATGGTAAACAACACATTGTCTTCATTGCGGTAGGGGTACTGGGCAATGTAATAAATGGACTCTCCTTCCCGGATGGTCTGAAACTCCAGCTGACGCACGTTGCCCAGCAGGTTTTTGCCTTGTCCCCGCAAGGCAACCTGCACCGATTTGCCATCGGCATCAAGCACGGCAATATTCAGTAAGCCGTTATAGCGGCTGCGTTCCAGGTTGTTGCTTTGCGCCACCTCAGGGGAAATAAAGGTGGAAGGGAAGGCACTGTAGTGTACCGTCCAGTCCCCGATGCGGGTTTCCTCGGCCGAGGCCTGAAACGCGAACATCATGGCCAGTGCGGTGATAATTGATTTAAACATAACGATTCCTTTACCAGTCGCTCTCAATAATTAGTTTAGGATGCCTTGCCGAGGAGTTCCGCCAGTGCCGGCGGAATTTGGCCCGGCTGTTCAATCACAATACGTTTATGGCGGCTGTTGTCGCCCGCCACCAGCGCCACCCCGGATCTGGCCACGCCGCATTGCTTGGCCAGCCATTTCAGCAGGTGGGCATTGGCTTTGCCGTCTACCGGGGGGGCGGTAATGGCAACTTTGAGCTCATCACCATGCAGGCCGAGAAAAGCATCCCGGCTTGCCCTGGGTTGCAAATAAAGGCTTAGATAAAGCCGTTGTTGTTCAAGGCGGACCGCTCCGGTCACAGCTGCCACCACAGCGCGCCGAACAAATCTCCCATCAGCCAGTTCAGTGCCTGCAGACCAATAAAGGCAATCAGAATACTCAGATCAAGCCCGCCCATGGGCGGAATAATGCGACGCAGCGGGGCCAGCAGGGGCTCGGTCAGCTGATACATAACATATTCAATCTGGCTGCGGCCCTGGCTCACCCAGCTTAACAAGGCTCGGATAATCAGAATCCAGAACAGCATGACGCCGGCCTTTTTAAGCACGGTGATCACACCGACCAGCAGCAGGATACTCCAGTCGGCGACAAAGACATTAATCAGCTTCAACAGGAAAAACTTGACCGTGGCGACCACCAGGGCCAGCAATACCGCCGCCATGTCGATACCAAAAAAGCCGGGGATCACCCGCCGTAGGGGTTTGAGCGGCGGGTTGGTGGCTTTAACCACAAACTGACTGAAAGGGTTATAAAAATCGGCCCGTACCAGCTGCAGCCAGATACGCAGCAGCACCACCATCAGGTAAAGATCGAAAACAGTATTGATCAGATAATAAGCAGTGTTCATGGTGTGTCCTTAAAGCTGGCTTTCCAGTTCCCGGGCCCGGTTTACGGCGGCGGTCATGGCGTCTGCAACCAGGCGCTCAAGTCCGTTGTCGTTAAAGCTGCGAATGGCTTCGGCGGTAGTGCCGCCTTTGGACGTCACCTGTTCACGCAGCTGTGAAATGGAAAGCTGCGGGTTGGCTGCCACCATATTGGCCGCTCCCAGTGCGGTTTGCTGCACCAGCAGGCGGGCCTCTTCGGCAGAAAAGCCACTTTGTTCCGCCTGTTTGGCCATGGCTTCCATAAACAGGAAAAAATAGGCCGGTGCACTGCCGGCAGTAGCAATCACCTGGTTAATGCCATCTTCTTCTGCTACCCACAGCGCCTTGCCTGCGGCTTCCATCATGCTCTGGCAGTAATCCCGATCGGCCCGGGTAATATGGGCATGAGCGTAAAGACCGGTCATGCCCAGCCCCAGCAAAGAGGGGGTATTGGGCATGGTGCGGATAATCCGCTTATGGCCACCGGTCATTGCTTCCAGCCGGTTGAGACTGATACCGGCTGCAATGGATATCAGCAGCTTGCCGTCAAGCTCTGCGCCTGCGTTCAGCAGCTCCTCCAGCATGGAGGCCATCATCTGGGGTTTCACTGCCAGCACAATGACTTCGGCCTGAGTGACGGCCTCCAGATTATTTTGTGTGGCAGTAATGCCAAAGTCTGCCACCAGGGCATCCAGCTTGGGCCGGGACGGGTTGGCGGCAATAATATTGTTGGCCGGGTAGCCAGAGCGGATCAGCCCGGAGATGAGGCTGCGGGACATGTTACCTGCGCCGATAAAAGCGAGTTTTCTGTGTTCCATCAATGATCACTCAAGGGTTGCGGGAGCCAAAAATGGCTGTGCCCACCCGTACCAGGGTAGAGCCACAGGCCACTGCCAGTTCCAGATCGTTGCTCATCCCCATGGACAGTGTGTCCATTTGAGGATGTTTTTTTTGCATTCTATCAAAGAGATGCTGCAACTCTAGTAATTGTGCCCGTAAGGCTTCGGAATTGTCGGTTGCCTCCGGAATGGCCATCAGACCGCGCAGGCACAGGTTGGGTAACCGGACGACATCATTGGCCAGGGTTTCGGCCTCAGAAGGGGATATTCCGGACTTGCTGGCTTCACCGCTGACATTGACCTGAAGGCAGATATTAAGCGGGCGCATATGGGGTGAGCGCTGATCATTGAGGCGCTGAGCAATCTTCAGACGGTCCACGGTCTGCACCCAGTCGAAATGCTCAGCCACCAGTCGGGTTTTGTTGGACTGCAGCGGCCCGATAAGGTGCCAGACAATATCGGGGCAGGATGTTTTGAGGGCGATAATTTTATCTACTGCTTCCTGGACATAGTTTTCGCCAAAGCTGTGCTGGCCGGCGACCCAGGCGGCTTCTACGTCTTTGGCCGGCCTGGTTTTACTGACTGCCAGCAGGGCGATATCCCGGGAGGCCCGGCCGGCTTTGCCGGCGGCATTGTCGATGCGGATGTGAACATTTTGTAAATGCTGTGCAATAGTACTCATATTAATAATTCAAAACTCAGGCGACGGGGAATTATATGGATATTACGGAGTTACTGGCCTTCAGTGTAAAGCATAATGCCTCGGATCTGCATCTCTCTTCCGGTGTTCAGCCGTTGTTGCGGGTAGACGGCGATATTCGCAAAATTAATTTACCCGCGCTGGATCAGCGGGAAGTACACCGGCTGGTGTACGACATAATGAATGATCAACAGCGCAAAGAGCTGGAAGAGAATTTTGAAGTCGATTTTTCTGTTGAGCTGCCGGGGCTGGCGCGCTTTCGGGTCAATGCTTATCACCAGGCCCGGGGAACCGCGGCGGTCTTTCGGGTGATTCCCAATGAAATGTGGACCCTGGAGCAGCTGGGCGGGCCAGACGTGTTTGAGCAGATTGCCGGATACTCCCGTGGCCTGGTGCTGGTGACCGGTCCCACCGGTTCAGGGAAATCCACCACCCTGACGGCCATGGTCAATCATATTAACAATAATTTTAATAAACACATTCTGACCATTGAGGACCCCATCGAATTTGTGCACGACAATAACAAGTGCCTGGTGAGCCAGCGGGAAGTACATCGGGATACGCATTCTTTCAGCAATGCCCTTCGCTCGGCTCTGCGGGAAGATCCCGACATTATTCTGGTGGGGGAGCTGCGGGATCTTGAAACCATCCGGCTGGCCCTGACGGCTGCGGAAACCGGCCATCTGGTGTTTGGTACTTTGCATACCTCGTCAGCAGCCAAGACCATTGACCGTATCATTGATGTGTTTCCCGGTGCCGAAAAAGACATGGTGCGTTCCATGCTGTCGGAGTCGCTGCGGGCGGTGATCTCCCAGCACCTGCTGAAGAAAATCAACGGTGGCCGGGTGTCGGCTTATGAAGTCATGCTGGGGACGCCGGCCATTCGCAACCTGATCCGGGAAGACAAGGTGGCCCAGATGTACTCGGTGATCCAGACCGGAATGGCGCATGGGATGCAGACCATGGATCAGTCTCTCAAGCGGCTGGTGGCCAGCGGCCTGGTGGCTCCTGCTGAAGCCCGTATCAAGGCGGTGGATCCCCAGGGTATCTGAGTGTTGCTCGCAGCGGAGGGACAATGAAGCTGACCACACTACTGGGCCATATGTGTGCGAACAAGGCCTCGGATATGTATATCTCTGTGGGTATTGCGCCCACCATCAAAACCCAGGGAAAACTGATGCCGCTGGGTGAGCAACGGCTGACCAAAGAGCAGGCGCTGGCGCTGGTGGAGTCTGCTATGAGCGGTGATATCCGGACGCGCTGGCACCAGCATAAAGAAGCCAACTTCGCTATTTATGATGATGAACACGGCCGCTTCCGGGTCAGCGCGTTCTGGCAGCAAGATAATGCAGGCATGGTACTCAGACGTATCGAGAGCCATATTCCAGCCTTTGAGGAGCTGCACCTGCCGGAGGTATTACGCGAGGTTGCGATGACCCGGCGTGGCCTGGTGTTGTTTGTAGGGGGCACCGGGACAGGCAAATCCACCACTCAGGCCGCCATGATCGGCCACCGTAATCGTCACGCCGCCGGCCATATTCTCACCATTGAAGATCCGGTGGAATTTGTGCATCAGCATGAGCGGTCAATTATTACCCAGCGGGAGGTGGGCATCGACACCGAGTCGTTCGATGCGGCGCTGAAAAATTCGTTGCGTCAGGCTCCGGATGTCATCCTGATTGGTGAAATCCGTTCGGAAAAGGTGATGGAATATGCGCTGTCGTTTGCCGAAACCGGTCATTTGTGCATGGCGACCCTGCATGCCAGCAACGCCAACCAGGCGATAGACCGCATTATGCACCTAGTACCAGAGAGCAAGCACCGACAGTTGTTGTTTGAATTGTCGTTAAACCTGAAAGCGATTGTGGCTCAGCAACTGGTCCCCACCCGGCAAGGTGCTCAGCGTCGGGCGGTTTTTGAAATATTGCTCAACACCCCGCTGGTTGCAGATGTGCTGCGTCAGGGGGAAATTCACCGGCTTAAGGAAATCATGAGCAAGTCTCATGAGGCTGGCATGCAAACCTTTGATCAGGCGTTGTTTGACCTCTACAGCCGGCAGCATATAGGCTACAGCGAAGCGCTGGCCTATGCCGATTCCCCCAACGACCTGCGGCTGATGATCAAGTTGCAGGGCGGCGGGCTCGACTCGGGCCTGTTCGATAATGTAACCATTGAATCCTGAGGATTGTATGCTGATAGTGGTGTCCCCTGCCAAGACCCTGGACTACGACACGCCGCCGGTGGTGGCCGATTTTACGCAACCTGAGCTGCTGCAGCATTCGGCCGAGCTGATTGAGCGGGCCCGGGAGTTGACGCCGGCAGACATTGGTAAACTGATGAAGATCAGCGACAAGCTGGCCGGCCTCAATGCCGCCCGTTTTGCCGACTGGCAGCCTGAGTTCACCCCCGGGAATGCCAAACAGGCGCTGCTGGCCTTTAAAGGGGATGTCTATACCGGTCTGGATGCAGAGACGCTGAGCAAAGAGGACTTTGCCTTCGCGCAAGTGCACCTGCGTATGTTGTCAGGTCTGTACGGCGTGCTGCGCCCGCTGGATCTGATGCAGCCCTACCGGCTGGAAATGGGCACCCGGCTTGATAACGCCCGCGGTAAAGATCTGTACACATTCTGGGGGAATATCATTACCGATGTCCTCAACCACGCGATGGCAGAGCAGGGAGATAACGTACTGATTAATCTGGCTTCCAATGAGTATTTCAAAGCGGTAAAACCGGCCCGGCTGGAAGGCCAGGTAGTGACGCCGGTATTCCAGGACTGTAAAAATGGTCAGTACAAAATTATCAGCTTCTATGCAAAAAAGGCACGAGGCATGATGGCCCGCTATATCATTGAAAAACGGCTCACCGAGGTCAGCCAGCTGACTGCCTTTGATACTGCTGGTTATTATTTTGTGGAAGAAGAATCCAGTGCCACCGAGCTGGTGTTCCGGCGGGAAGAGCAAACTGCCTGAAAAAAAAGTAAAAGAGCGGGAACCTTTCGGTTATTGCCGCTCTCTATAAGGGTGTGTCTACTGTCTTTTACGAATTCCCTTTTTGACTCTCTTTGTTTTAACCGGCCTGCAGGCCGGTTTTTTTATGCCTCTTCACGGCCTGGCTTGTCTTTCAGCCAGCGGGGCTGGCCCTTGGCCTTTTTATCGCGCAGGCGGGATTTCTTTTTGGGCTGGGTGGTTTTCTTGCCCTTGCCCCCGGCATCCTTCTTCTTGCGCACAGTGACCGCCGCTTCCTTGTGTTTGGGGCGCAGCTCGTCAATGATCCGGCGCTTGAGTTTCTGCTCGGTATAGCGCTCAACCTTGACCACCATGGGCATATCGTGGGCTTCCACCAGACTGATGGCAATGCCTTTTCGTCCGGCCCGGCCGGTGCGGCCGATGCGGTGCACGTAGACATCGGCGGTGCGGGGCATGTCGAAGTTAATCACATGGCTGACTTCGGGCAGGTCAATGCCCCGGGCGGCGACGTCGGTCGCCACCAGAATGTTGACCTTGCCGTTGCGGAAGCGGCGCAGTGCTTCAAAACGCTTGTCCTGATCCATTTCACCGCGCAGCCAGGCGTTATCCAGCCCTTCCTGCTGCAGCCGGCTTGCCAGCTCCATCAGCCGGTCACGGGTTTTCACAAACACGATGCTGCGGGAGGCATCGGGCTGGCGCAGCAGATGCAATAACAGGGCAAATTTGTGTTCGGGATCGTCGGCCAGGTGCAGCCACTGATTGATTTTCTTGCGCTCACTGCGGGGCGGCTCGGCGGACAGCTCCACCGGCTCCTTGAGGATATCGGCGGCAAACTTCATCAGGCCGCGACCTTCCAGGGTGGCGGAAAACAGCATGGTCTGGCGACGCCAGCGGGCTTCGGCGGCAATGCGGTCCACGTCCTGAATAAAGCCCATGTCGAGCATGCGATCAGCTTCGTCCAGGATCAGCATTTCAATATCGCGGCTGTCGAACGATTCTTCGTCGATATATTGCAGCAGACGGCCGGGGGTAGCGACCACAATATCGGTGGTTTTGGTCAGCGCCGGCAGGTGCTTTTCGGCATTCACGCCACCGGTAATGGTTTCAACCCGCAGCTCGGTTTCCTTCAGCAGGGCCTTGGCGTCATCAGCAATCTGCTTGGCCAGTTCGCGGGTGGGAGTGAGCACCAGGACCCGGGCCGGGCCAGCCTGACGACGGGGAAAGTCGAGCAAGTGCTGACAGGCAGGCAGCAAAAAGGAAGCGGTCTTTCCGGTACCGGTGGGGGCCGAGGCCATAATGTCCCGGCCGTTCATGGCTTCGGGTATGACCTGGCTCTGAATGGTGGTGGGTCTGGCATAGCCCATGCGGGCCAGAGCGCGAACCAGAATGGGGTCCAGCTCCAGTTGCTCAAAGGTCATACTGCTCATGTTCAATTCCGTCAACCAAAATGGCCGGTTATTATAGGCGAACTTCCATCAAAATACTCTCGGGATCGCCATGGCCGGCCAGGGTTTTACATTTAAACAATTTCACGTCAATCACGACCGTTGTGCCATGAAGGTAGGTACCGACGGGATTTTGCTCGGGGCCTGGGCTCCAGTGCCTCAGACGGGCCGCATGCTGGATGTCGGCACCGGTACCGGACTGGTGGCGCTGATGCTGGCCCAGCGTAGCGGTGAGGGAACATACATTACCGGGCTGGAGCTGGATCCGGCGGCGGCCGCTCAGGCGGAAGACAATGTGGCGGCTTCTCCCTGGGGTGAGCGTATAGGGGTAACACAGGGGGCTCTGCAGCAGTTTGATGATGACACTTTTGATCTGATTGTCTCCAACCCGCCTTATTTCTCCCCCGGACAGCGTTTTGACTGCGCTGCCCGGGCCAGTGCCCGTCATGGAGGCAGTCTGAGTCTGCAGGAGTTATTCGTGCATTGTTGCCGTTTGCTGAGTGAAAAGGGGCAGTTATGCCTGGTGTTGCCCTGGCAGGCCTACAGCGAAGCGTTATTACTGGCAGACTCAAATGCCCTGTATCTGCAGGAGCAGCAGTCAGTGATCACGAAAGAAGGAAAAACGCCTACTCGTTTTTTATTGCGGTTTAGCAGGATCAAAAACTGCGTAATTAAAGATAATATTGTCATAAATACTGTTGATGGTAACTATGGCGACATATACAAAGGTATGGTCTCGCCCTTCTACCTTAAGATGTAAATTTTGTATTGAAGATAGTTTTCACATCATTATGCTACTGCTCAGCTCAGGCGCTGCCAGTTTTTAGTATTTTACAAACCTTAAACGGCAGCGCATCGTTTTGTTCAATTAGTTAGTTTCCAAACGAAACTTTCGCTATGCGCGTTGACGCAACGAGGTTTGTCTTGAAAAAGTCACTGTCTACTTTCGATGTTATGGGCCTCGGGTTCATGACATTTGCCTTCTTTTTGGGAGCAGGAAACATCATCTTCCCGCCTCTGGCAGGTTTTCTGGCCGGTGAAAACATGACCAGTGCCATGTTGGGTTTCCTGACTACTGCTGTGGGCCTGCCCCTGGCGGGGCTGGTTGCCGCGGCGTTGGCCGGTGGCGGCCTGCCGGTAATGGGACGCTTTTTACCACCGGTGATCATCACCCTGATGGGCAGCGCCATTTTTATTATTATCGGCCCTGCCTTTGCGGCACCCCGTACCGGACTGGTGGCTTATGAAATGGGTGTTAAACCCTTTCTTGAGAACCCGGGGCAGGCTGCTCTGACCCTGTATACCCTGGTCTTTTTTGGTGTGGCCTTACTGTTGTCTCTGAGCCAGGGCCGTTTGCTTGAGGCGGTCGGCAAGTTGCTGACGCCGTTACTGCTGATCCTGCTGGTCGCCCTGGCCATTGCGGTGTTTGTAAACCCTCAAGGGACGCAGCCGGCGGTAACCGAGGCCTATATGGCCAAGCCTTTTGTGAAAGGTTTTATTGAAGGCTACAACACCATGGATACCTTTGCGTCTTTGTTGTTTGCCATGCTGATCCTGGATGTGCTGCGCAAGAAAGGAGTGACTGAGACCCGCGCTCAGTCCCGTTATTTGATGGTGGCCGCGCTGATTGCTGCTGCAGGCCTGGGATTTGTATATATCTCGCTGTTTGTACTGGGCGGTACCAGCCAGGGAGTAGTGATGGAAGCCAGCAATGGTGGTGAGATCATCAGCGCCTATGTACTGTCGTTGTTTGGTGAGCCGGGCCTGCTGATTTTGTCGGCAATTGTTACTCTGGCTTGTCTGACCACAGCGGTGGGACTGGTCTCTTCCTGTGCAGATTATTTTCACAACCTCACTGGCAAGGGCAGTTACAAGTCCTGGGTAGTGCTGATTGCCGCTGCCTGTATGCTGGTGGCCAATGTGGGCTTGAATACCCTGATTAGTGTGTCGATTCCGATTCTGGTGGCGCTCTATCCGGTTGCGATTGCGCTGGTAGTGGCTACTTTCCTGCGCCCACTGATGCGTGCCCCTGTGTTTGCCTTCCGGCTGATTATGGGTGTTGCCTTTGTGTTCGGCCTGCTGGATGGCATGCAGGCAGCCGGCCTGGATATGAGTATGCTCAACTTTCTGCCGCTGTCTGGTGTGGGCATGGCCTGGGCTCTGCCCACCGGCATTGCTGCCCTGGTTGGCTTGATCGCTGGTGCCCGGACAGCCCCTGCGACCGCCTGAACGACGCGGGAAGAACAAGCAAAAGCGGCCAGCAGGCCGCTTTTTTTATATACACTGAAAAGAGGTATAACCGGGGAGGGCGAGTTCATGACCATAGAGCAAATCCGCGAGTGGCTGCTGTATTGCCTGGCGCTCAATTACGGCATTCTGCTGATCTGGTTCCTGGCTCTGGTGCTGGCGGGAGATGCCATTCGACGTTTGCACGGGCGCTGGTTCCGGCTTGAACGCGAGCGCTTCGACATCATTCACTACGCTGCCATGGCCATCTACAAAACAGGGATCATTCTGTTCAATCTGGTGCCCTGGCTCGCTCTGTTTCTGCTGTACTGAGCGAGCCTGCTACTCAGAGGGCGGCGACCTCGTCGAGCACCTGGGCTACCCAGGCCTCAATGCGTCCGTCGGTATCGTCGTACTGGTTGGCTTCGTCCAGCGACAGACCCACAAAGTACTTGCCATCTTCGGTGGTGGCTTTGGATGCCTCAAACTCGTAGCCTTCGGTAGGCCAGTAGCCGACCACGGTTGCCCCGCGTTCAACCACTCTGTCGTGCAGCATGCCCAGCGCATCCTGAAACCATTCGCCGTAGCCCAGCTGATCTCCCATGCCGAACAGCGCCACCACATGACCCTGCAGGTCCAGGGTGTCGATATCGTCCCAGTGTGACTCCCAGTCTTCCTGCAATTCGCCGAAATCCCAGGTGGATATGCCAAAAATAAGAATGGGATAGTCTTGTGCACGCGCCAGCGGCACATCCCTGATATTATGCAGATCAACCAGCTCTGCACCGAGCTGTTCACGAATCTTTTCGGCTGCGATCTCGGTGTAGCAGGTGGTCGAGCCGTAAAACAAACCGATATTCATGGGGCTCCGTTCACGCTTTGTTGAATGGCCTCATCATAACAGAAGCCGCCCGGCAGGCGGAGCACGGAGTTACGATGAATCATCCGCTGGTTGAGCAGTTTATTGATGCGCTCTGGCTTGAGAAAGGGCTCTCTGACAATACCCTGGCATCTTACCGCAGTGATCTCAGTCACTTTGCCGCCTGGCTGGACGGGGAAGGCGGCAGCCTGCTGGCGGTGGATGGCCTGACCCTGCAGCAATATCTGGCGCACCGTATCGATCTGGGCTTTAAGGCCAGCAGTACGGCGCGGATGCTGAGTGTGTTACGGCGTTTTTTTCAGTACCTGCTGCGTGAGCAGCTGCGCCCTGACGATCCCAGCGTGCTGATTGCCGGCCCCAAGCTGCCCAAGCGTCTGCCGAAAGATCTCAGTGAACAGCAGGTAACGGCGTTGCTGGATACGCCGGAAGCCGGCGATCCGCTGGAGCTGCGTGACAAAGCCATGCTGGAGCTGCTCTATGCGACCGGTTTACGGGTGACCGAACTGGTGAGTCTGTCGATGGAAAGCGTGAGCCTGCGGCAGGGGCTGGTGCGGGTCACCGGCAAGGGAAATAAAGAGCGGCTGGTGCCGATGGGTGAAGAGGCCCTGTACTGGCTGAGCCGTTTTTTGAAAGAAGGCCGCGCGGCGCTGCTGGGAGAGCAGGCCTCGGATGTGGTGTTTCCATCGCGCCGGGCCCGGCAGATGACCCGTCAGACCTTTTGGCACCGTATCAAGCATTATGCCCTGCGCGCCGGCATTAGCCAGGAGCTGTCGCCTCATACACTGCGCCACGCCTTCGCGACTCACTTGCTTAACCATGGTGCCGATCTGCGGGTGGTACAGATGTTGCTGGGCCACTCAGACCTGTCCACCACCCAGATCTACACCCATGTGGCCACCCACCGCCTTAATGCCCTCCATGAGGAGCATCATCCCAGGGGGTGATTTTCTTACCGTTTGCGTTGCTGTGCACTGTCGTCGGCCAAAGTGCACTGCTTCTCCGGCTCGCCGTGAATACTTCCATGTAGGCTCCGCTGTGCCATCCATGGCGCAGCGGGCGCGTCGAAGCAGACACCCTTTGTCCTCCCTGGCCGGGCACAGAGCTGACTGTCAGCATTTAACAGGCAACTCGTAGTTTCACGAAGCAGCAGTGGGGATTACCGTAGCCGACCGTCAAATGCCAAGGATGGCATTTGACGAGCGATACAGGGAGGTACTCGCTGCGTGTCGGCGTAGCGTAACCGGGCTGCTGCTTCGCATGGCGCTCGTGCTCACAATTCAGACCGCTCGACCCTTGGCGGAGCGTTGCAAATTTCGCTGTGCCCGGTTAGTGTTATCGGCCTGTTTAAACAGCCAGTATTTTCCATGTCTTCGTCTTCTCCTTTGCCCATTCGCCGGCGTGAGCCGGTGGCTCATCAGCTGCCCGCCGAGCTCTCCCCCATACTGCAACGGCTTTATGCCAGCCGGGGGCTGACCTGCGCCGAGCAGCTTAATTTGCAGGCGGGAGCACTGCATAAACCGGTGTTTAAAGGGATGAACGAGGCCGTGCTGTTACTGGTGCAGGCACTCGACGAGCAGCAGCGTATCCTGATTGTGGGAGACTTCGATTGCGACGGTGCCACCAGTTCGGCACTGATGGTCCATGGCTTGCGGGCGATGGGAGCACAACAGGTGGATTACCTGGTGCCCAATCGCTTTGATTATGGTTATGGCCTGAGCCCACAGGTGGTGGAGGAGGCGGTCAAGTTGGGAGCCGAACTGCTGATCACCGTGGATAATGGTATTTCCAGCATCAGCGGTGTGGCAGCGGCCAGAGCGGCTGGCATGAAAGTCATTGTGACCGACCATCACCTGCCCGGCGACGAGCTCCCCGAAGCCGATGCCATTGTGAACCCAAATCAGCATCACTGCGAGTTTCCCTCCAAGAACCTGGCCGGAGTGGGCGTTGCCTTTTATCTGCTGCTGGCGCTGCGTTCTTCCCTTAGTGAGCGGGGCTGGTTTGAGCAGCACCATATTCGTCCGCCGAATATGGCGGATTATCTGGATCTGGTGGCTCTGGGTACAGTGGCCGATGTGGTGGCCCTGGACGGTAATAACCGGGTGCTGGTTCACCAGGGCCTGCAGCGCATGCGGGCGGGCCGGCTGCGCCCTGGGATCCAGGCATTAATTGATATATCCGGACGCAACCAGACCCGGCTGGTTGCGTCGGATCTGGGGTTCGCGCTGGGGCCGAGGCTCAATGCCGTGGGCCGGCTGGACGATATGTCGATGGGGGTAGCCTGTCTGCTGTGCGAGGATATCAACGAGGCACGCCGGCTGGCGGCACAGATGGATGAGCTCAACCGTGAGCGTAAGGCCATTGAGAGCAGTATGCAGCAGGAGGCTCTGGCTACCCTGGCCAAAGTTCGCATCAGCGACGGCGAGTTGCCGTCCGGGCTGGTATTGCATCAGGATGACTGGCATCAGGGGGTGGTCGGGCTGGTGGCCTCACGTATCAAGGAGCAGTATTACCGGCCGGTGATCGCTTTCGCCGAAGCTGGAGAGGATGAGCTGAAAGGCTCGGGCCGCTCTATTCCTGGCGTGCATCTCAGGGATTTGCTGGATGCTATTAATACCCGTCACCCCAATCTGATTGCCAAATTCGGCGGCCATGCCATGGCTGCCGGCTTGTCACTGTCAAAAGACGCACTGATCCCGTTCAAGCAAGCCTTTGAACAGATGGTGCATGAGTGGGTCAGTCCTGAACTGCTGACCGGAGAGATACTCAGTGATGGTGAGCTGATGCCTGCCGAATTGACCCTGGAGCTGGCGGAACAATTGCGTTTTGCCGGCCCCTGGGGGCAGGCCTTTCCGGAGCCCTTGTTCGATGGCGAGTTTCGTATTATTCAGCAGCGGCTGGTAGGAGATAAGCATCTCAAGCTGGTACTCAGCCCCGATGAAGGCCGCACCGTGATCGATGCAATTGCCTTTAATGTGGATCTGGCTATCTGGCCCAATGCCGCCATTCAAAAGGTACAGCTGGTGTATAAGCCGGATGTGAATGAGTGGAAAGGGCGGTGCCAGCTGCAACTGCTGGTGGAGCGGCTGGCACCTTTGTCGTGACTACAGGGTAAAGGCACTTACCAGGCCGTTGAGCTCACCGGCCTGCTTGTGCAGATCCTTGGACTGCTGCAGTGACTGCTCGGCATCATTTGCCAGTTCATCGGAAACATCCTTGATCGCGGTCGTATTCTGGGTAATTTCCCCAGTCACCTGGCTTTGTTCTTCAGCGGCAGTTGCAATCTGGCTGGCCATGTCTGAAATCAGCCCTACGGCGGCGGTGATCTCTTCCAGTGCCAGGGCGGCGGCTTCGGCGTCTTCGGCACTGAGTTCAGCCATATTACGGCTGGCCTGCATCAGTTTCACCGCTTCGCTGGTGGCCTGCTGCAAGGTACCGATGGTGCCCTGAATTTCCTCGGTAGAGGCATGAGTTCGCTGAGAGAGTACCCGCACTTCATCGGCCACCACCGCGAACCCTCTGCCTTGCTCACCGGCCCGGGCGGCTTCGATGGCAGCATTCAGCGCCAGCAGGTTGGTCTGTTCGGCTACGCCCTGAATGGTGGACAACACACTGGAAATGTCGTGAGCGTGTTGGTCCAGGCGGGTGATTACCGCTGCTGCCTGCTCCATTTCCTTGGCCAGAGTGAAAATGGAATCTCGGGTTTTATGTACCAGTTGCTTGCCTTGCTCGGTGCTGGCGGTGGACTGCTGGGCAGCGGTAGCGGTCTGTTCGGCGTTATTGGCAATTTCCTGGGTGGCCGAGGCCATTTCGGTGACGGCGGTGGCGACCATGGTGACTTCCTGCTGCGCCCGGCCCAGTTCTGTTACGGTCTGGTTGGCCCGCACCGAGGCCTGTTCGGCATTGTCACCCAGATGATGTGCCTGCTGACGGATTTGTTTGATCAAGTCTGCCTGGCTGGAAACAAAGCGGTTAAAGCTGGTTGCCAGCAGGCCAACTTCGTCTTTGCCGTGCACTTCAATACGCTGAGTCAGGTCGCCCTTGCCATCGGCAATTTGTGCCAATGCCTGGGATACCTTGAGCAGCGGACCGAGCAGGTACTGCATTAACAGACTGATAAGCATCACAGCCGCAATGATCACCAGTGCTGAAATGCTCAGCTGACGCCACAACTGGGCACTTAACGGTGCTTCCAGTGCGGCCTGATCCAGTACAAACAGCAGCTGCCAGTCACTGTCGGGAATGGCCTGAGCATAGACCAGCTTGTGGATGCCATTGAAGGTTACCGGGTTCAGCGTTGGAATTTGCTGCCAGCGGGTCAGGTTGCTTACCGTCAGCTCTTCATCCAGTCGGGTTGATGGTTGCAGTGCCAGGTTGGCATCCCGCTGGGCGATCAGAGTGCCGTCCTGGCTCAGCATCATGGCATAGCCTTCGGCAGGCAGGCGGATGGCATTAACGCTGTCTACAAGGCTGGCAATGGACACATCGGCGGCAATAACCCCCTGCCACGGACCATGGCTGACCGGCTCGGCCAGGGTCACTACGGTACCGCCAAAGGTGGCTCCTTTATAGGGGGCTGTCACAATGGCGTGCCCTGCCTGTTGTGCCTGCTGATACCAGGGACGGGTGCGGGGATCATAGTCAATGCGCTCTCTGGGATGAGCATCGAACATAACGCCGTTCCGGGTGCCAAAATAGCTCAGCTGAAAGTCACCGGCTTCTTCAACCAGCTGCAGGGCAGGATGCGGATCATCACCCAGCTGTTTGCTGGCCGCGGTCAGCAGTCCCTGACGCATAGTCAGCCAGTCGGCCACCTGTGCGACTTCCTTTTCGGCCATGGCGGCCACGGAGTGTTCACTGCTGCGATAAAGCTGATCTTTCAGGTTGATAAAGCTCATAGTGCTGATCGTGGCCACGGTCAGCACTATGGCTACCACAAAGCTCAGCAGTATCTTGTGCTTTAATTTGAGGTTTTGCATATTTTAACGCCAGGAGAGGGAGATAATTCTGTTATCGGCCAGGCAGCGAAAAATATTAAGTAAAACTTTCTGCTGTAAATGATCCCGGCTGCAAACGGTCATGCTGCAGCCGGGATGGTCATCAGTTGCCCAAGATCTGGCTGAGAAACAGCTTGGTCCGCTCTGATTGGGGGTGGTGAAAAAAGGTCTCGGGGTCGTTTTCTTCAATGATCTGACCGGCATCCATAAAGATAACCCGGTCGGCCACTGTGCGGGCAAACCCCATTTCGTGGGTCACACACATCATGGTCATGCCTTCTTCGGCCAGCTCAATCATGACGTCCAGTACTTCTTTGATCATTTCCGGGTCCAGTGCTGAAGTGGGTTCATCAAACAACATGATTTCGGGGTTCATGCACAGACTGCGGGCGATGGCCACCCGCTGCTGTTGACCACCGGACAGCTGGCCCGGGTACTTTTTGGCCTGGCTTTCAATTTTTACCCGGGCCAGCAGCTTCATGGCAATTTCTTCTGCTTCCCGTCGGGGCGTTTTGCGCACCCAGATCTGGGCCAGGGTACAGTTCTCCAGCACCGTCAGGTGAGGAAACAGGTTAAAATGCTGAAAGACCATGCCGACTTCACGGCGAATGGTTTCGATATTTTTAACGTCATTGGTCAGGGGGGTACCGCGTACAATAATATCGCCCTGCTGGTGCTCTTCCAGCCGGTTGATACAGCGGATAAGGGTGGATTTTCCCGAACCTGAGGGCCCGCAGATCACAATGCGTTCGCCTTTGGTCACCGTCAGGTCAATATCCCGTAGTACGTGGAATTCTCCGTACCATTTGTTCACGCCTTGCAGGGTGACCATGTGTTCCTGTTGTTGTGCTTCCATGTACTCACTCCACTAACGTTTTTTATGACCGGTGTGCAGCTTGCGCTCCAGGTACTGGCTGTATTTCGACATGCCGTAGCAGAAAATCCAGAATACCAGGCCTGCAAACACATATCCTTCTGTGGCAAACCCCAGCCAATTGGGATCCGCCAGCCCGGATTGCACAATGGCCAACAGATCGAACAATCCGATAATCAGGACCAGACTGGTGTCTTTGAACAGGGCGATAAAGGTATTAACAATGCCCGGAATCATCAGTTTCAGCGCCTGAGGCAGTACAATCAGCAACATCATTTTCCAGTAGTTCAGGCCAAGGGCTTCGGCGGCTTCATACTGACCTTTGGGAATGGCCTGCAGGCCACCACGCACCACTTCTGCCATATAGGCCGACTGAAAGAAAATAATGCCAATCATGGCCCGCACCAGTTTGTCGAGGGTCAGTTCTTCGGGCACAAACAGCGGCAGCATGACGGATGACATAAACAGCACGGTGATCAGCGGCACGCCACGCCAGAACTCGATAAACACAACCGACAGGCTGCGCACGATAGGCATGCGGGAGCGCCGGCCCAAAGCCAGTAGGGTCCCGATGGGCAGGGCGGCGGTAATACCCACCACAGCCAGAATCAGCGTCAGGGTCAGCCCTCCCCAGTGATGGGTCGCTACCACGCTCAGGCCGAACCAGCCGCCATAAAGCAGTACCCAGGCAACAACCGGGAACACGACGACCATAAAGGGGGCCAGTAACATTTTGCCCGGCAGCCGGGGCAGCGCCAGCCACAGCAATTGCGCCACAAAAAGGGCAAAGGTCAGGTTAATGCGCCAGAGCTCATCACTCGGGTAAAAGCCATAAACAAACTGCTGCAGTCGGGCACCGATAAATACCCAGCAGGCACCGTCACTGGTGCAGTCATCACGGCTGCTGCCGGTCCAGTCGGCGCTGATAATGGCCCAGTCGATAACCGGCACCAGTACCAGATAGAGTGCATATAACCCGAGCAGGCTAACGGCCGAATTGAGCGGACCGGAAAACAGGTTGGTTCTGAGCCAGCCTGTCAGTCCTTTGCGGGAGATCGGTGCCGGGCGCTCCGGGGTCAGGGTGTCTTTATACATAGTTACCTCTCCACCAGCGCCATACGGTTGTTAAACCAGTTCATAAAGAAAGACACCAGCAGGCTGATCGTGAGGTACACCAGCATGGTGATGGCAATGACTTCTATGGCCTGTCCGGTCTGATTAAGGGTGGTGCCGGCAAACACGGATACCAGATCCGGGTAGCCGATGGCGGTGGCCAGTGAGGAGTTTTTGGTCAGGTTCAGGTACTGGCTGGTCAGCGGCGGAATGATCACCCGCATGGCCTGGGGAATAATCACCAGGCGTAAGGTCAGGCTGTCTTTAATGCCAAGCGCATGAGCGGCTTCGGTCTGACCATGGGAAATGGCCTGAATGCCGGAGCGGACAATTTCGGCGATAAAGGCGGCGGTATACACGGTGAGTGACAGCCACAGAGCCAGAAACTCGGGAATAATGGTCATGCCGCCGCGAAAGTTAAAACCGCGCAGCTCGGGGTAGCTCCATTCCAGTGGTGCGCCCAGTCCAATAAAGGTGAGGCAGGGCAGGGCCACGATCAGGCCGGTGCTGATCCACCAGGCGGGCATTCGCCGGCCGGTGGCCTCCTGCCGGCGATGATTAAAGCGGATTAGCCAGAAAGACAGGGTCAGCGCCAGCAGCAGAGCCAGCCAGATCCAGTGAAAACCGGTACCCGGGATGGGCTCGGGTAAATACAGGCCGCGCACATTAAGAAAGGCACTGTCGTTCAGGCTCAGGCTGTCGCGAGGCCCGGGCAGGGTACGCAGTACCGCGAAATACCAGAAAAACATCTGCAGCAGCAGCGGGAGGTTGCGAAACAGCTCTACATAGGCCGACGCCAGGCGGGCAATCAGCCAGTTGGGAGAGAGCCTTGCCACGCCAACCACAAACCCCAGCAAGGTGGCACCGATAATGCCAAGGAACGAGACCAGCAGGGTATTAAGCAGCCCGACCACAAAGGTGCGCCCATAGGTATCGGTCTCGGCATAGGGGATCAGCGACTGGGCGATGGCAAACCCGGCAGGATCGTCGAGAAAGCCAAACCCTGTGGTGATCCCCCGGGTACTGAGGTTGTTCAGGGTATTGTTGATAATAAAGCCGATAAAGGCAGCTACAGCACACAGCAGCACCAGCTGAAACAGCAGGGCCCGCTTGGCCGGATCGCGCCAGAACTTTACCGGAGGAGAAGAAGGCTTAACCGGTGATGACATGATTTCATCCTTGAATATGGCTCAAACAGTTTCACCCGTTGATAATGGGCTGCCCACAGGCAGCCCGTATGGTATCAACGTACCGGAGGCGCATATTGCAGACCGCCCTCGGTCCATAACGCGTTCAGGCCCCGATCAATTTTCAGCGGTGAACCCTGGCCTACGTTGGCATCAAACACTTCGCCGTAGTTGCCCACCAGTTTGATAATGCGATAGGCCCAGTCCTTGTCGAGCCCCATGCCTTTACCAAAGTCGGCATCCAGCCCCAGCAAACGACGAATATCCGGGTTTTTGCTGTCTTTCATGCTGTCGATATTGTCCTTGCTCAGCCCCAGCTCTTCCGCATTGACCATGGCAAAGTGGGTCCATTTCACGATATTGAACCACTGATCATCCCCCTGGCGTACCGACGGCCCCAAAGGCTCTTTGGAAATCACTTCGGGCAGGGCGACCGCATCGTCGGGTTTGGACAGCTTGATACGCAGTGCATAAAGCTGGGACAGGTCCGAAGTCAGTACATCGCAGCGGCCGGCTTCCAGCCCCTGTACCGTCTGCTCCGAGGTGTCAAAGACCACTGCGCTGTAGCTGATGCCGTTGCGGCGGAAATAATCGGCAACGTTCAGTTCGGTGGTGGTGCCCGACTGAATACAGATGGCTGCACCGTCCAGATCCTTGGCACTGCTGACCCCCAGGTTTTTGTTGATCAGAAAACCCTGGCCATCGTAATAATTGACGCCGGTGAAGTTAACGCCCAGCTCGGTGTCCCGGCTGGAAGTCCAGGTAGTATTACGCGACAGCACATCAATTTCACCCGACTGCAGCGCGGTCAGGCGTTCCTTGGCGTTCAGAGGAATGTACTGCACTTTGCCGGCATCATTGAAAATGGCGGCGGCAATACCCCGGCACAGATCCACATCCAGCCCTTTCCATACGCCCTTGTCATCGGGGTTGGAAAAGCCGGGTAAGCCGCTGTTAACACCGCACTTCAGCTCTCCCCGCTGTTTCACTTCGTCCAGGGTGGCAGCCTGGAGGGGAAGCGCCAGCAGGCTGCCGGCCATCAGAATCACCGCTGTTCCTTTGCCTGTCATAATCACGTCCTCTTGAATGCGTTGTATGAATAATGGTGTTACTCATTTGGGGCATAAAACCGCGATGCCATTTAGAGTATTAGCACAAAGATTGGCACTGGTAAGAAAGTCAGTGTAATAAATTGATATCAAAGGGAATGAGATGTCCTGACTAAAGTCACCGCGCATGGCTGCGTTTTAAACGGCTTTTCGGTAGAATGGCTGCCTTAATTGCGGCCCCGGGCCAAACTATTCATCAAGTAAACAGAGAGTCTGTCAGTCCATGTTTGAAACAAACCCTGTGTACAACAAACTTAAGGAGCTGTCTGAACGGGCGCAGCTTCTTAGGGGGTACCTTTGACTATGACGCCAAGAAAGAGCGTCTGGAAGAAGTAAACGCCGAGCTGGAGCAGCCGGATGTGTGGAACCAGCCCGAGCGTGCCCAGGCACTGGGTAAGGAAAGATCCGCTCTGGAAACCGTGGTCGGAACCCTGGAAGAACTGGATCAGGGCATTGCCGACATCGGCGAGCTGGTTGAGCTGGCGGTAGAAGAAGAAGACGAAGACACCTTCGAAGAAGCCAAATCCGATCTGGCCGGCCTTGAGAAAAAGCTCGAAGATCTGGAGTTTCGCCGCATGTTTTCCGGCGAGCAGGATGCGTCCGACTGCTACCTGGATCTGCAGTCCGGCTCCGGCGGTACCGAGGCCCAGGACTGGTGCAACATGGTGTTGCGCATGTACCTGCGCTGGGGCGAGGCCCGCGGTTTCAAGACCGAAATCACCGAATTGTCGGAAGGCGAAGTGGCCGGTATCAAGTCCGCCACCGTGCGTTTTTCCGGTGAATATGCCTATGGCTGGCTGCGCACCGAGTCCGGTGTTCATCGCCTGGTGCGTAAGTCACCGTTTGATTCAGGTGGCCGTCGTCATACCTCGTTCTGCTCTGCTTTTGTTTATCCGGAAATTGACGATGATATCGAAATCGATATCAACCCGGCGGATCTGCGTATTGATACCTACCGCGCCTCCGGTGCCGGTGGTCAGCACGTAAACCGGACCGACTCGGCAGTGCGGATTACCCACGAGCCTACCGGTGTGGTGGTGCAGTGTCAGAACGACCGTTCTCAGCACAAAAACCGCGATCAGGCGATGAAACAGCTGAAAGCCAAGCTTTATGAGCTGGAACTGCAGAAACAGAACGCCGAAAAACAGGCGCTGGAAGACAGCAAGTCCGACATTGGCTGGGGCAGCCAGATCCGCTCTTATGTGCTGGATGACGCCCGTATTAAGGATCTGCGTACCGGTGTGGAGACCCGCAACACCCAATCGGTGCTGGACGGCGATCTGGACAAGTTTATTGAAGCCAGCCTTAAATCCGGGCTGTAATACAATTCAAACAAGGCTTTATCATGACGACAGAGCAGCAACAAGACGAAAACAAGCTCATTGCCGAGCGCCGGGCCAAGCTTGAGCAGATCCGCAAGGACTGTCCGGCCAATGGTCATCCCAACGATTTCCGCCGTGAGCATCTGGCTGCAGATCTGCAGGCTGAATTCGGTGAACACGACAAAGAGACCCTGGAATCGCTGGGCAAGGTAGCTTCCGTGGCCGGCCGCATCATGGCCAAGCGCGGTCCCTTTCTGGCCCTGCAGGACATGTCCGGCCGTATTCAGGCCTATGCCACCAAGGATGCTCAGAAGCAGATCAAGGAGCAATACAACGGCCTTGATATCGGCGATATCATCGGCGTCACCGGTACCCTGCACAAGTCCGGCAAGGGTGATCTCTACGTCAATATGGACAGCTTCCAGCTGCTGACCAAGGCGCTGCGCCCGCTGCCGGAGAAGTTCCACGGCCTGTCCGACCAGGAAACCCGCTATCGTCAGCGTTATCTGGATCTGATCACCAACGAGAATTCCCGTCAGACCTTCGTGGTGCGCTCCAAGGTGATGGCCGCCATTCGCAGCTTTATGAACAACCACGGCTTCATGGAAGTGGAAACGCCCATGATGCAGGTGATCCCGGGTGGCGCTTCGGCCCGTCCCTTTATCACTCATCACAATGCGCTGGATCTGGACATGTACCTGCGTATCGCCCCCGAGCTGTACCTGAAGCGGCTGGTAGTGGGTGGTTTCGAGAAGGTGTTCGAGATCAACCGCAACTTCCGTAACGAAGGTCTGTCGCCCCGGCACAACCCCGAATTCACCATGATGGAGTTCTACTGGGCCTACGCTGATTACCGCGATCTGATGGACTTCACCGAGGAAATGCTGCGCACCGTTACCACCGAGGTACTGGGTAGCGCCGAGGTGCAGTACGGCGAAGAAACCTTTGACTTCGGCAAGCCGTTTGCCCGTCTGAGCATGAAAGACGCCATCCTCAAGTACAACCCGGAAGTGACCCTGGACCAGCTGGCGACCTTTGAGAGCGCCTGTGAAGTGGCCAAGGATCTCAAGATTAAGGTTGAGAAGACCTGGGGCCTGGGCCGTGTGATCACCGAGATCTTTGAAGAGACCGCCGAGCACCGTCTGATCCAGCCGACCTTCATCACCGAATATCCGGCCGAAGTGTCGCCGCTGGCCCGTCGTAACGACGAGGATCCGAGCATCACCGACCGCTTTGAGTTCTTTATCGGTGGCCGCGAGATTGCCAACGGCTTCTCCGAGCTGAATGACGCCGAAGATCAGGCCCAGCGCTTCCGCGACCAGGTGGAGCAGAAGGACGCCGGCGACGACGAAGCCATGTTCTATGACGAGGACTATGTCACTTCTCTGGAACACGGCCTGCCGCCTACCGCCGGCCAGGGCATCGGCATCGACCGTTTGGTGATGCTGCTGACCGATTCTCACACCATTCGCGATGTGATCCTGTTCCCGACGCTGCGTCCGCAGCGTTAAGCACGAAATAGTGTGGATCCAGAGGGGCCTGTCGACGACAGGCCCCTTTTTTTATGCGTGTCTTGGGCGCAGATGAAACCGGGATGAACAGGGCATGACAGGTCGACCATACTCTCTGGTATGTTTTCGGCTTGCACCTTTGGCTTAACTTTGGATAATTCGCACTTCATTGCCTGCCGGAGAATTAAGATGACTGAACAAACGCCGCCCGCCCAGACCGAAGAAGAGCTGCGCAAGCGCAAAATTCGCAGCTTTGTGCGCCGGGAAGGCCGCCTGACCAAGGGCCAGGAAAAGGCGATGGCAGAGCAATGGCCGGTAATGGGCATTGATTTCAGCGGTGAGCTGCTTGATCTGGATACCGTGTTCGGCCGTTCTGCGCCCCGTGTGCTGGAAATCGGCTTTGGCATGGGGGGCTCACTGGTGGAAATGGCTGCTGCCGCTCCGGAGCAGGACTTTATCGGTATTGAAGTGCACACCCCGGGTGTGGGTGCCTGTCTGATGGGGGCGGCGGAAGCCGGTCTCACCAACCTGCGGGTGATGTGTCACGATGCGGTGGAAGTATTTGAACAAATGTTGCCCGAGCAAAGTCTGGACCGGGTGCAGTTGTTTTTCCCGGATCCCTGGCACAAAAAGCGCCACCACAAGCGCCGTATTGTGCGACCCGAGTTTGTAGAAATGGTGCGCAGCAAGCTGAAAATTGGCGGTGAATTCCACATGGCCACCGACTGGGAAAACTACGCTGAGCATATGCTGGAAGTGATGAAGGTGGCTCCTGGTTATGCCAGTGCGGCCACCGACGGCGATTATATGCCACGTCCTGACTACCGGCCTCTGACCAAGTTTGAACAGCGCGGCCACCGTCTGGGCCATGGCGTCTGGGATCTGATTTTTACCCGCACCGTATAAGCGGGCGGCCGTTTGAGTGAGCGCAAGGCCTCCTCAAACGGCCGATAACTCTTCATCTTTTCTGTTGTCACTCCGCGAAAGCGGGAGCATCTGTCATGGATCTCCGCCTGCGCGGAGATGACGGTGGTTAATGGTGTTGATGAAGCAAATCTCCAGCCTCAGAGCAGGTGCCCGGCTTTGCTTGTGTGGCACATCTTAGCCCTTTCCCTTGAGTTCTTGTGCTAATCCCACATAGTGCCGGTGCAGCCGTGCCACTTCTCGTTGCAGCCCCGCCTTGTCGGGGCTGTTGTTGTTGATGATGTCGTCGGCGGCAGCGAGCCGTTGTTCCCGGCTGGCCTGGGCGGCCATAATGGCACGGATTTGTGCTTCGCTGCTGCTGTCCCGCTTTACCGTGCGTTGCAGCTGAATGTCTGGGCTGACATCGACCACCAGTACGCGCTGACACAGGCTGGTGAGGTTGTTTTCTACCAGCAGCGGCACTACCAGCAGGCAGTAGGGAGAGACACTGGCAGCGCAGGCGGCGACCATACGTTCACGAATTATCGGGTGCAGCAGGGCATTGAGCCAGGCTTTCTCTTGCGGGAGGTTAAACACGCGCTCCCGCAGGGCGCGCCGGTCCAGATGGCCGCTGGCGGTCATCACACCGGGGCCAAAATGCGCAGCGATGGCGGCCAGCGCCGGCTGACCGGGCTCGACTATTTCTCGGGCAATGATATCGGCATCGATAATGTCCACCCCCAACTCGGCGAACAGCTCTGCCACCGTGCTTTTGCCGCTGCCGATGCCGCCGGTCAGCCCTACTACATAGCTCACAATGCCACTCTCCAGTAAAAGTTGACTACGTCCGTTCCCCACATCAGATAACACCAGCCGCCCAGTGCCAGCGCCGGGCCAAAGGGCAGTACTCTGTCTTCGCCCAGCCGGCGTATTGCCATCAGGGTCAGTCCCAGAGCGGCACCGCTGAAGGATGCCAGCAACAGCACCGGCAGCAGGCTTTGCCAGCCAAACCAGGCACCGATGGCGGCCAGCAGTTTAAAGTCACCGTAGCCCATGCCTTCCTTGCCGGTGGCCAGTTTAAACAGCCAGTACAGGCTCCACAACACGCCGTAGCCGGCGGCGGCACCGATGACCGCAGACTGCAGAGAAACAAACAGCTCACCCACATTCAGTAACAGTCCGAGCCATAGTAACGGCAGCGTCAGGTTATCGGGCAGCAGCAGGTGATCCAGATCGATCAGCGTCATGCACAGCAGCAGCCAGCTGAATATCAGCGCCGCCACCAGCTGCAGGCCGGGCCCGAAGCGCCAAAGCATCAGCGCCGCCAGCAGCGCCGAAGTCAGTTCCACCAGCGGATAGCGTCTGGCAATGGGCTCGTTGCAATAGCGGCAGTGGCCTTTCAGCCACAACCAGCTGAGTACGGGAATATTGTCTTTGGCAGCCAGCGTATGCTCACAGTGCGGGCAGCGGGAGCGGGGTACACACAGGTTGAAAGCGGTGTCTTCAGTTATCGTGCCACCGTTTAACTCGGCACACTCACGCTGCCATTCCCGCTGCATCATCAGCGGCAGCCGGTGGATAACTACATTGAGAAAACTGCCCACCAGCAACCCCAGCAGGGGGATGGCGATATAAAGCAGGGTGGCATTGTCGAACAATTGGGTCATGAGGTTTCCAGTATTGGTATTTGCTTGCCGGGGCGTACTGCGTCGTCGAGCAAAAGCAACTACTTCGCCGACACGCCGTAATGATGTGCCACTCAATGCTTCAACCCGCTGCGAACATATTGAATGTTCGGTCGGGTTGAAACATTTTGTCACAGCGAGCAAGCTCGCCCCATGGGGGCTCCGCTGCGCACCTGACCGCCATGGATGGCGGAAATGCCGAAAATGCAGGAGCAATTTTCTGCACTGGCGCAGAGGGTGCGACGAAGCAGACGCCTCTTGCTCTCCTCGGCGGAACACCGAGCTGACTGTCAGTTTTCACAGGAAGCACGACAGTTTCCCGAAGCAGCAGCGGGGATTGCCGAGCGTCCCATGGATGGGCTTGAAGCGTGTCGGCGGAGTGCAGCCGAGCTGCTGCTTTGCATGGCGATACAGCCGATTGTTTTCATTAGCGTATCACGCTGCCCAGGTTAAAGATGGGAAGATACATGGCAATGACCAGAGCGCCAACCAAAACCCCGAGTATGACCATGATCAGCGGCTCAATCAGGCTGGAAAGGCCGGCAACGGCATCGTCAACCTCACGTTCATAAATGTCGGCTACTCTGTGCATCATGTCGTCTACGGCGCCTGACTCTTCACCGATCAGCACCATCTGTACCACCATATCCGGAAACAAGTCGGTCGCGCGCATGGCCAGGTTCATCTGCATGCCGGCCATTACTTCGTCACGTATCTTCAGTACGGCTCTGCGATACACCACATTACCGGACGCTCCGGCAGACGACAGCAGACCTTCCACCAGCGGAATGCCGGCAGAAAAGGTGGTGGCCAGGGTGCGGGCAAAACGGGCAAGTGCCGCCTTGTGCAGGATATGGCCGACAATGGGCAGGCGCAACACCAAGCGATCGGCGGCATTACGTACTTTCTGTGACTTGTGCCAGGCGTGTATATACAGCCAGACGCCGGCCATTATGCCGCCCAGAATATACAGCCAGTATTGCTGTAACCAGCGGGAGAAATTAATCACCAGCTGAGTAAACAGCGGCAATGTCGCCCCGAAGCCGGCAAATATTTCTTCAAACTGAGGGATCACGAACAGCAGTAAAATGGCCGTGACCGCCATCGCTACCAGTATAATGATGGTCGGGTAAAACAGTGCCTTGCGTATTTTTGACTTAATGGCTTCGGCTTTATCCCGGTAAACTGCAATACGGTCAAAAATATGCTCCAGGGCACCGGTCTGCTCGCCGGAGTGCACCAGATCGCAGTAAAGCATATCAAAGTGGCGCGGGTATTTTCTCAGGGCGGCAGAAAGCGGTGTTCCTCCTTCGACATCGGCGGCCAGAAGGGCGGCCAGCTCGCGAATGGCCGGTTTTTTATAGGAACGGGCAATGATCTGCAGTGTTTGCACCAATGGCACCCCTGCACTCAGCATGGTGGCTACCTGGCGGGTAATCAGGGCAATATCGGCAGATGTTACCGTGTTTCTGAAGCGGGCCAGTATGCCCTGACTTTTGCGTTTTATTTTAAAGGCATTCACGCCCTGGCGCTGCAGTTCACGGCGTGCGGCCCTGAGGTCCGCCGCCTGCACCAGACCGGCGGTTCTCTGCCCTCTGCGGTTTATACCTTCCCACTTGTAGGGGTAAACCCGGAATTCTTTTGCCGTCGTCATGGCCCTTCCTTGCGCGTGGGGACTATCCGGTGATCCGGTTAACCTCGGCCAGACTGATAATGCCAAGCCGGGCTTTTTCCAGTGCGGCCCGGCGCAGGGTGATCATGCCTTCTTCTTCTGCTGCCCGGGCCAGTGCCAGTGAACTGGCATTTTCCATAATCAGATCGGCCAGCCGTTTGCTCATGGCCATGACTTCATAAATACCGATGCGGCCTTTGTAACCGTCGGTGCATTGCGGGCAGCCCACGGCGCGGTAAAGGGTAAGTCCGCTGGCTTGTTGGGCAGGGGTAAAACCAAGCCGGGTAAGTTGTTCCGCAGGCAGCTCTTCCGGCTCCCGGCAGTGAGTGCACAGCCGGCGTGCCAGGCGCTGGGCCATAATCAGGCTGATGGAAGAAGCAATGTTATAGGCCGGCAGCCCCATATTGCTGAGCCGGGTCAGGGTTTCGGCGGCGGAGTTGGTGTGCAGGGTGGAGAGGACCAGGTGGCCGGTCTGCGCCGCCTTGACGGCAATTTCGGCGGTTTCCAGATCCCGGATTTCCCCCACCATGATAATGTCCGGATCCTGACGCAGAAAGGCCCGCAGGGCGTGAGCAAAGCTCAGCCCGGCTTTAGGGTTGATCTGCACCTGGTTGATGCCGGACAGGTTGATTTCCACCGGATCTTCGGCAGTGGAAATATTGGCGGTGACGGTGTTTAGAATGCTTAAACCGGTATAAAGTGAAACGGTTTTTCCCGAGCCGGTGGGGCCGGTAACCAGGATCATGCCCTGAGGCCGTTTCAGTGCCTGGAGGTACAGAGCTTGTTGTTCTTCGCCAAATCCCAGCTGTTCAATATCGAGGCGGGCAGCCGAGCTGTCGAGAATACGAATAACCACTTTTTCGCCCCACAGGGTGGGCATGGTGTTGACCCGCATATCCACGGATTTGGAGGCCGTCAGTTTTAGCTTTATGCGCCCGTCCTGAGGTAGCCGGCGTTCGGCAATATCGAGCCGGGCCATGACTTTGAGCCGGGCAGCAAAACGGGCCGCCAGATGCACCGGTGGTGACGCCACTTCATGCAGCATGCCATCAATACGAAAGCGGATCCGGAAAAAACGCTCATAGGGTTCAAAGTGCAGATCCGAGGCTTCCTTACGCACCGCATCCACCATGATTTTATTGATATAGCGGACGATGGGGGCATCTTCTTCATTACGGCTGATGCCGTCTTCCAGCTCTGAGGGACTGTCATCCAGCTGCAGTTCGGCAATATCTTCATCAGCAATATTATCCAGATCCAGCTTGGTACTGTTGCCCTGCTGCAGGCGTTGCAGCAGATGCTGCAGTTTGCTTTCTTCCACCAGCAGGGTATCGGTGACCAGATTAAAGCGAAAACTGAAGTCTTCCAGTGCTGCCACATTGGTGGGATCCGACATGGCCAGATACAGGACCTTGCCTTCCAGGTGCACGGGAATGGCATGATGATGTTCAATCAGATCCATGCTCAGATACGGAAGCGGCAACTGTTCGATGGCAAAGTCATCCAGATCGGTCAGCGGCTGCATAAACTCCCGCTCGCAGAAACGGGCCAGCTCTGCGGATGACAACAGCTGTTTTTCCACCAGCATGGTGCCGAGCGGCTTGCTTTCCTGCCGGGCCTGGAGCTGGATCTGTTCCAGCTCGTCAGCGGACAACAGCGAGGAGGCTGCCAGACTTCTGGCCAGACCGCTGTTTGAGATATGGGTAAAGGTATTCATATGGGTTAACACAGGCCGTCAGCGATGCAGTCAGAGCTTGAGGCCGGCTGTGTCCAAATCACCCGCCCACCGGATACTTCACCAGTCATAATAAAAGTACTGTCTTGCACTTTATCCGTTCCGGTTGCGGTGATGGTCCAGGGGCCTTTTTCATTGTTATTTGCTGTAACCTCAACACTATCTACAATATCGGTATTGACGGCACCGGATAAGGCTCCGTTCGCTGATGTTGTACAATTATTCCCTCCCGTCTGCGCACAGACTTCAATAGCGGTTTTTGCGGGGCCTGTGGCTGCAATCACTTCGGTAAATCTGGCGCGTTGGGTATAGGTCTGATATGCCGGCAGGGCCACTGCCGCCAGAATGGCGACGATGGCGACCACTATCATCAGCTCAATCAGGGTAAAGCCGTATTGATGGTAAGCTTGCGTCTTGTTTATCATGACTTCTTCCTTGAAATGCCTGACAAACGGGCATCTTTCACTTTGTCATACCCGCCTTATATCTATAGCAAGCGTTAGCGGGTTTGCCCAATTCACACTCCGGGTGAGGGCAAAGATATGGCCGTATTGGGCCATAAAGTGAATTAAATAATGAGCTGGTTATTTCACAGATCTGGACTAGTGATGAACCTAGGTTGTAGAGAGGAAATAAAAATGCCAGGCAAGCCCGGCATATCAGAATTATTCAGGAATATTATGCTTCGCTCTCTACCCGAAGTGACAGATCCAGTGCCTGCACATGCTTGGTCAGCGCGCCGACAGACACAAAGTCCACACCGGTGGCGGCATATTCTGCAATGGTCTGCAGGGTGACATTGCCGGATACTTCCAGCTTGGCGCGGCCGGCGGTGGTGGCCACAGCGGTGCGCATATCGGGTACGCTGAAGTTATCGAGCATGATGATATCGGCACCGGCAGTCAGGGCCAGCTCCAGCTCGGCAAGGGATTCTACTTCTACTTCCACCGGCTTTTCCGGCTGCAGCCGGCGTGCTTCACTGACCGCCTTGTCGATACCGCCACAGGCAAAAATGTGGTTCTCCTTAATCAGGTAGGCATCATACAGTCCCATACGGTGATTATGGCCGCCACCGCAGGTGACCGCATATTTCAGCGCCTGACGCAGGCCGGGCAGGGTCTTGCGGGTATCCAGCAGGCGGCAGTGGGTGCCGGCCAGCTTGTCGACATAGCGTTTGGTCTCGGTGGCCACCGCCGACAGGGTCTGAATGAAGTTCATGGCAGTGCGCTCGCCGGTCATAATGGCGCGAGCCGGGCCGGTAAGGGTCAGCAGTCGCTGCCCGGCAGTGACGGCGTCACCGTCTTGTACCAGCCAGTGCAGATTGACCTGGCTACCCAGCTGAATAAAGGTCTCTTCGGCAAAATCCCGGCCGCAGAACACGCCGTCTTCACGGGTGATCAGATGAGCGGTCACCTGCTGGGGCTCGGGCAGCAGCATGGCGGTAATATCCTGTTTGGGGTCCGGGCTGCCACCCAGATCCTCGGTGAGGGCGGTGGTTACGTTAAAGCGGATTTCTTTGGCCAGGATGGAGTTGGGCATTGAGTCTACCTTTAGTCACAAGTTCACAGTCATGCTGAAATGCCGGATTTACTGCTCCGGCCCGGAATAGGTAATGGTCATTTGTGAGCCCCGCTGGATCAGCTCAAAGCGGCGCAGGGCATTCATGCCAAGTAAAATTTCCTCGCTCTGGCTTGGCATGATGACGGCGTCCAGATCGTACAGGGTGAAAGGCCCCAGCGACAACGATTTAATATGGGTGCGATAGCCGGTGACCTGTCCGGCAGCTGTGCCGAGAACGAGGGCGGGACCTACCGGCAGCTCCAGTCTGGCGGCCACGGTCTGAGGCACGGCCATCTGGGTGGCACCGGTATCGAGTAAAAATACCACCGGTTGCTGATTCACGGTGCCGCTTGCCACATAGTGGCCATAACGGTTTTGTTCCAGCACTATGCTGTTTGAGTCAAGCACCTGTACCTGCTGATTGGGGTTGCTTTGCTGCTCAAGCCGCTGGTTGAAGTACCAGGTCAGCAGCAGTAATCCCAGTCCCCATACCAGGATCCACATTATGCGACCGGTCCGGCGCACCGGATCATGCTGTTGCGCCATGTTGGCTCCTTGGCGAAAAACGTGTTCAAACTGTTAGTATACCTCCGCTCACCTTTTGCTTACGGATCTGTTATGCCTTTAACTCTGCATCACGGCTGGCTGAGTCCGGCCCGCCATTGTGAATCACCCCACCAGGATGATCGCCCCGATAATGACATTTCCCTGCTGGTGGTGCACTGCATCAGCCTGCCGCCGGGACGTTTTGGTGATGCGTTTATCGATGACCTGTTTCTGGGGCGGTTAAATGCGGATGCTCACCCTTACTTTGCAGGCATCCATCAGTTGCGGGTGTCGGCCCATTGCCTGATCCGGCGCGATGGTGAGCTGGTGCAATATGTCCCTTTTCAGCAGCGGGCCTGGCATGCGGGGGTGTCCTGTTTTGAAGGGCGTGAGCGCTGTAACGACTTTTCCATCGGCATTGAACTGGAGGGCACCGATACCGGTGACTACACCGGGGAGCAGTATCAAATGCTGGCCGAGGTGACCCAGGCAGTGATGCAGGCGTATCCCGCCATTACCCCAGAGCGCATTACCGGCCACAGTGACATTGCACCCGGCCGTAAAACCGATCCGGGCCCGGGATTTGACTGGGCACGATTTAAAGCGAAGTTAGAAGTTAGAAGTTAGAAGCTTGGAGTCGAAAGTTGAGGTGCATGGAGTGCTGTCGCTCATAGAAAGGCCGTTGTTGTCTGTGTGATGGACTCCGGCCTTCGCCGGAGTGACAACTTTGCTTCCGGTTCACCGTTTCGAGCTTTCTTTCCCTCGTTTGGTCTGACCATTTTCTGTTTTGTTGTGTTTTACCGTGACTGGGCTAATTTTATGAGTTAGCCCAAAAAATCCTGAGTAAAAATGCTCCTTTGTGTGCAATGATCACAAAAACCATGGACAATTCTTGCCTGCTCTGATACCTTTTTTTAACAGTGTTAATTGGTATGACCAATTACAAGAAGCAGGATGCATGACCTACCAGCGTATTAAACAGCCCAAACTCGCCGAAACCATTGCGACCAAACTGGAGCAGATGATTGTGGAAGGCAGCCTGAAGCCGGGGCAGCGATTACCACCAGAGCGTGAACTGGCCGAGCAGTTTGCGGTGTCGCGCCCGTCTGTGCGCGAAGCGATCCAGCATCTGGAAATTCGCGGTCTGGTTTCCCGCCGGCAAGGCGGAGGCACCTATGTACAGAATGCTCTGACCCAGGGGCTGGCGGATCCGCTGTTTCAACTGCTGGCTGAACACCCGGAGTCCCAGTATGACCTGCTGGAGTTTCGCCATACCATGGAAGGCATTTCTGCCTTTTATGCGGCGATGCGCGGCACCGAAACAGATTTTGACGCCATTCGCGAGGCCCAGCAGGCCATTATTCAGGCCCAGGAAAAGAGTGATCTGGCGGCAGAAGCCAAATATGCCGCCGAGTTTTACCTGGCGGTGGCGGCGGCGGCTCACAATGTGGTGCTGCTGCACCTGTTACGCGCCATTCAGCCCATGCTGGAGTCCAGCATTCTGCGCAACATTCAGATTCTTAACCGGCGAGCCGGCATGGTGGAACAGATCCGCAAACATCGCGCCAATCTGATCCAGACCATTTTGTCTCGTGAGCCGGAAAAGGCCAGGGATGCCTGTCATGAGCACCTGGCCTTTATTGAAGAAACCCTGTTGGAGATCCAGCGTGAAGAGAGCCGTATTCAGCGCTCTCTGCGCCGGACCCGGCAACAGGAATAATAATGCCTTCGGCAGCGACGAAACCCATGGGCACTTGCCCCAAACGAGATAGGAAACAGCCATGTCTGATATCCTGAAAAATGATGTGGATTCAATAGAGACTCAAGAGTGGCTTGACGCCCTGGAGTCTTTGATCCGTCAAGAAGGACCTGAGCGCGCTCAGTACATTTACGAGCGCCTGACCACCAAAGCCATCAAGCATGGCGTTGCCGTGGCCCGCAATGCTCACTCAGATTACGTCAACAGCATCGCTACTGACGCAGAACCTGAGTACCCGGGCAACTGGGATCTGGAACGTCGGATCCGTGCCATCATCCGCTGGAACTCAGTCATGATCGTACTGCGTGGATCCAAGAAAGATCTGGATCTGGGCGGTCACATGTCTTCCTTCTCCTCCAGTGCCACCATGTATGAAGTGGCGTTCAACCACTTCTTCCGCGCACGTAACGAGAAAGACGGCGGCGACCTGGTGTTCTTCCAGGGCCACATCTCTCCCGGTATCTACGCCCGCGCCTTTGCCGAAGGCCGCCTGACCGAAGCCCAGCTCGACATGTTCCGTCAGGAAGTGGACGGCAAGGGTATTCCGTCTTATCCGCATCCCAAGCTGATGCCGGACTTCTGGCAGTTCCCGACCGTATCCATGGGTCTGGGTCCGATCAATGCCATCTATCAGGCTCGTTTCCTGAAGTACCTGACCGACCGTGGTCTGAAAGACTGCTCCGAGCAGCGCGTTTACGCCTACCTGGGTGACGGCGAGATGGACGAGCCGGAATCCAAGGGTGCGCTGACCATTGCTGCCCGTGAAAAGCTGGACAACCTGTGCTTCATCATCAACTGTAACCTGCAGCGCCTGGATGGCCCGGTAGTGGGTAACGGCAAGATCATCAACGAACTGGATGGTGTCTTCACCGGTGCCGGCTGGAACGTGGTTAAAGTGATCTGGGGCCGTCGCTGGGACGATCTGATCGCCAACGACAAGTCCGGCAAGCTGGTTCAGCTGATGAACGAAACCCTGGACGGTGATTACCAGACCTTCAAGTCCAAAGACGGTGCCTATGTGCGTGAGCACTTCTTCGGCAAATATCCGGAAACGGCCGCACTGGTGAAGGACTGGACCGACGAAGAGATCTTCGCCCTGAACCGGGGTGGTCACGATCCGGCCAAGATGTTTGCCGCGTATAAAAACGCCGCCGACACCAAGGGCAAGCCGACCGTTATTCTGGCCAAGACCATCAAAGGCTACGGCATGGGCGATGCTGCCGAAGGCAAGAACATCGCTCACCAGGTCAAGAAGATGGACATGTCTTCACTCAAGCACTTCCGCGATCGCTTCAATATCGAAGTCAGCGACGAAGAACTGCCGAACCTGCCTTACATCAAGATCGAGGAAGGTTCCCGCGAGCACGAGTACCTGCACGCCCGTCGTCAGAACCTGAAAGGTTTTCTGCCGACCCGTCTGCCGGAAACCACCGTCAAGCTGGACATTCCTGCGCTGGAAGACTTCGCCCCGCTGCTGGAAGAGCAGAAGCGTGAAATCTCCACCACCATGGCGTTCGTGCGTTCTCTGAACATCATGCTGAAGGACAAGTCCATCGGTAAGCGCGTTGTGCCCATTCTGGCCGACGAAGCCCGTACTTTCGGTATGGAAGGTCTGTTCCGTCAGATCGGTATCTACAACCCGCACGGCCAGCAGTACGTACCGCAGGACCGTGAGCAGGTTGCTTACTACAAAGAAGACAAGAAAGGCCAGGTTCTGCAGGAAGGTATCAACGAGCTGGGTGCCATGTCCTCCTGGCTGGCGGCTGCTACCTCTTACAGCACCAACGACTGCCCCATGATTCCGTTCTACATCTACTACTCGATGTTTGGTTTCCAGCGTGTGGGCGATCTGTGCTGGGCTGCCGGTGACCAACAGGCACGCGGTTTCCTGCTGGGTGCTACCTCCGGTCGTACTACTCTGAACGGTGAAGGTCTGCAGCACGAAGACGGTCACAGCCACATTCTGGCCGGTACCATCCCGAACTGTATCACCTATGATCCGACCTACGCCTATGAAGTCGCGGTTATCGTGCAGGATGGTCTGCGTCGCATGTACGGCGACAACCCGGAAAACGTGTACTACTACCTGACCACGCTGAACGAAAACTACCACCAGCCGGCCATGCCGGAAGGTGCCGAGGAAGGCATTCGTAAGGGTATCTACAAGCTTGACACCGTGGAAGGCAAGAACGGCAAGGTGCAGCTGATGGGCTCCGGCACCATCCTGGTGGGCGTGCGTGAAGCAGCCCAGATCTTGGCTGAGGAATACGGTATCGGCTCCGACGTGTACAGCGTGACCTCCTTCAACGAACTGACCCGTGAAGGTCAGGACGTGGAGCGCTGGAACATGCTGCACCCGACTGAAGAAGCCCGTGTGCCCTATATTGCTCAGGTAATGGGTGATGCGCCGGCCGTTGCTGCCACCGACTACATGAAGAACTACGCCGAACAGGTTCGTGCCTTCATGCCGTCTGCCAGCTACAAGGTACTGGGTACCGATGGTTTCGGTCGTTCCGACAGCCGTGACAACCTGCGTCGCCACTTTGAAGTGAACAAGCACTACGTAGTGGTTGCTGCGCTGACCGAGCTGGCCAAGCAGGGCACCGTTGACAAGCAGGTCGTGGCCGACGCCATTGCCAAGTACGGCATCGACGCCGACAAGATCAACCCGCTGTACGCATAAGGGGTAACACATGTCTAAAGATATTCTGGTGCCGGATATCGGCGCGGACGAGGTTGAAGTGACCGAGATCCTGGTTGCCGTGGGCGACAAGGTTGAGGAAGAACAGTCTCTGATCACCGTGGAAGGCGACAAAGCCTCCATGGAAGTGCCTGCCCCCGCCGCCGGCGTGGTCAAGGAAATCAAGATTGCCGTGGGCGACAAGGTCAACACCGGCAGCCTGATCATGGTATTCGAAGCAGAGGGCGGCGCTGCCGCCCCGGCTGAGGCCCCGGCGGCCGAAGCTCCTGCCGCCGCCGCTCCGGCTGCGACTGCCAGCGCGCAGAAAGAAGTGAATGTGCCGGACATCGGCGGTGACGAGGTTGAAGTGACCGAAATTGCCGTGGCCGTGGGCGACACCGTTGAGGAAGAGCAGACCTTGATCACCGTGGAAGGCGACAAGGCCTCCATGGAAGTACCTGCGCCGTTCGCCGGCAAGGTTGTCGAGATCAAGACTGCCGTGGGTGACAAGGTCAATACCGGCTCCCTGATCATGGTATTTGAAGTGGCCGGTGGTGCCGCCCCGGCTGCCGCTGCCCCGGTTGAAGCCGCTCCGGCTGCTGCTGCCGCTCCGGCCGCCGCTGCTGCCAAAGACGTGAACGTGCCCGACATCGGCGGTGACGAAGTTGAAGTTACCGAAGTAATGGTTGCCGTTGGCGACAAGGTTGAAGCCGAACAGTCCATCCTGACCGTGGAAGGCGACAAGGCCTCCATGGAAGTGCCTGCGCCGTTCGCCGGTGTGGTCAAGGAAATCAAGGTTGCCACCGGTGACAAGGTTTCCACCGGCTCCCTGGTGATGGTATTCGAAGTGGCTGGCGCCGCGCCGGCTGCCGCTGCTGCCCCGGCTCCTGCCGCCGCTCCGGCTGCGCCCAAGGCTGCCCCGGCTGCTGCCGCGCCCGCCGCTGCTGCTCCTGCTGCCAAGGGCGAGTTCGTTGAAAACAACGCCTACGTGCATGCCACGCCGGTGGTTCGCCGCCTGGCCCGTGAATTCGGTGTTGACCTGTCCAAGGTTGCCGCGACCGGTCCCAAGCAGCGCATCCTGAAGGAAGACGTACAAAATTACGTCAAGGGCATCATCAAGCGCGTTGAAAGCCAGCCTGCCGGCGTTGCCGTGGCCGGCAACGGTCTGGAAGTGCTGGCCTGGCCGAAGGTCGACTTTGCCAAGTTTGGTGAAGTAGAAGAAGTGGCCCTGACCCGTATTCAGAAGATCTCCGGTCCGAACCTGCACCGCAACTGGGTCAAGATCCCGCACGTGACCCAGTTCGACGAGACCGATATCACCGAGCTGGAAGCGTTCCGCAAAACCGAGAACGCCATCGCCGAGAAGCAGAAGCTGGGTTACAAGATTTCCCCGCTGATCTTCATCATGAAGGCTGCCGCCAAGGCACTGGAAGCCTTCCCCAAGTTCTGCTCTTCCCTGTCGGAAGACGGCCAGAGTCTGGTGATGAAGAAATACGTGCATATCGGTGTGGCGGTGGATACCCCCAACGGTCTGGTAGTGCCGGTTGTTCGCGATGTTAACAAGAAAGGCATTCGTGAGCTGGCCATCGAGCTGGGAGAAATCTCCAAGAAGGCCCGTGCCGGCAAGCTGACCGCTGCCGACATGCAGGGGGGTTGTTTCACCATCTCGTCTCTGGGCGGTATCGGTGGCACCCAGTTCACCCCCATCGTGAATGCGCCTGAAGTGGCCATTCTGGGTGTGTCCAAGTCCAGCATCAAGCCGGTATGGAACGGCAAGGAATTTGAGCCTCGCCTGATCCAGCCGCTGGCGCTGTCCTATGACCACCGGGTGATCGACGGTGCCGATGGTGCCCGTTTCATCACTATGCTGAGTGGGGTGCTGAGCGACCTTCGTCGTCTGGCCCTTTAATGTGACAAGGCAGGCATAAGCCTGCCTTTTTACTTTCTTTTTGATAACAGAACAGTAAACTTTTGCCCGTTTGTATCGTAGTGGCCGTCTTGAGTCTGGTGCTCCGGCCGTCACTGCCTGAACAGGGCTGAAAAATCATAATTGAGGTCACCATGAGTCAAGAAGTCAAAGCTCAGGTTGTGGTTCTGGGCGCGGGCCCTGCCGGCTATTCCGCCGCTTTCCGTGCCGCCGATCTGGGCCTGGAAACCGTTATCGTTGAGCGTTATTCCACTCTGGGCGGTGTATGTCTGAACGTGGGTTGTATCCCGTCCAAGGCACTGCTGCATATCGCCAAGGTGATTGAAGAATCCAAGATCATGGCCAGCCACGGCGTGACCTTTGGTGAGCCGCAGATCGACATCGACAAGATCCGCGCGCACAAAGAAAAGGTTATCGGTCAGCTGACCCAGGGTCTGGGCGGCATGGCCAAGATGCGTAAGGTCAAGGTGGTTAACGGTGTCGCCAAGTTCACCGGCGCCAACACCCTGGTGGTGGAAGGCGAGAGTGGCAGTACTACCGTCAACTTCGACAACGCCATCATTGCAGCTGGTTCACGTCCGATCCAGCTGCCTTTCATTCCCCATGAAGATCCCCGCGTGTGGGACTCTACCGATGCGCTCGAGCTGAAAGAAGTGCCCGAGAAGCTGCTGGTAATGGGTGGCGGTATTATCGGTCTGGAAATGGGTACCGTGTACCACTCTCTGGGCTCCAAAATCGACGTGGTTGAAATGTTCGACCAGGTGATCCCGGCTGCCGACAAAGACATCATCAGGATCTTCACCAAGCAGGTGAAGAACAAGTTCAACCTGATGCTGGAAACCAAGGTGACCGCTGTTGAAGCCAAAGATGATGGCATTCACGTCACCATGGAAGACAAGAAAGGCGAGACCGTTACCAACGTTTATGACGCCGTGCTGGTGGCCATCGGCCGTACTCCCAACGGCAAGTCCCTGGATGCCGACAAGGCCGGTGTTAACGTGGACGAGCGTGGTTTCATCAACGTCGACAAGCAGCTGCGCACCAATGTGCCGCACATCTACGCCATCGGCGACATCGTGGGTCAGCCGATGCTGGCGCACAAAGGTGTGCACGAAGGTCACGTGGCGGCCGAAGTTATCGCTGGCATGAAGCACTACTTCGATCCGAAAGTGATCCCGTCCATCGCCTACACCGAGCCGGAAGTGGCATGGGTAGGTGTGACCGAGAAGGAAGCCAAGGAACAAGGCCTGAACTTTGAAGTGGCTTCTTTCCCCTGGGCTGCGTCTGGCCGCGCTATTGCGTCCGACTCTTCCTACGGTATGACCAAGCTGATCTTTGACAAGGACACTCATCGCGTACTGGGTGGTGCCACCATCGGTACCAACGCGGGTGAACTGCTGGGTGAAATTGGTCTGGCCATCGAAATGGGTGCCGACGCCGAAGACATCGCGCTGACCATTCATGCTCACCCGACTCTGCACGAGTCTGTGGGTATGGCTGCCGAAGTGTTCGAAGGCTCCATCACCGATATGCCGAACCCCAAGGCCAAGAAGAAGAAGTAAATCTCTTCTTACTGCCAGTAGTATGTGCGCCCGGCTTGTTAGCCGGGCGTTTTTATTTAAGGGGCTGGCAGCCCTGTGTCTGTCACTGTCTTCAGTAATGTGCCGGGCTCTCCCTATTTATTGCTCCGCGTCATACAATGTAGGCTCTGTTCGCTACGTTGTTACCGGATTGCCATGCGCCGTTATTTGTTGCTGCTAACCCTGTTATTGTCGTTGCCGGCCCTGGCCGAGCGCCCGCGGGTGGCGCTGGTGCTGAGCGGAGGCGGGGCTAAGGGCGCTGCCCATGTGGGCGTGCTGCGGGTGCTGGAGCAGCACCGCATTCCCGTGGATATCGTCACCGGTACCAGCATGGGGGCCTATGTGGCGGGCATGTATGCGCTGGGCCTGAATGCCGCTGAGCTGGAGCATCAGCTGCTGGCGCTGGACTGGAACCAGGGCTATCAGGACAAGGTCGGGCGGGATGAACTGTCATTACGGCGTAAGCGCCAGAATGATGAATTTCTGCTGCGTACCGATATTGGCCTGAATGATAAATGGCAACTCAGCCTGCCTGGCGGTTTTTTCCAGGGCCAGTCACTGGGGGCTTTGCTCCGGCGCAGTACCCTGACCATTCCAAGGCTGAAGAACTTCGATCAATTACCTATCCCTTACCGGGCGGTGGCTACCGATATGGAAACCATGACGCCGGTGGTGCTGAAGCGTGGCCATCTTGCTACCGCCATGCAGGCCTCTATGTCGGTACCCGGGGTGCTGCAGCCGGTGGATCTGAACGGCAAATTGCTGGCGGACGGCGGTGTGGTCAATAACCTGCCGGTAGATGTGGCCAAAGAGCTGGGGGCGGACGTGGTGATTGCCGTCGACATTGGTGATGCGATGTTGCCAAGGGAACAGCTCGACAGCGCTCTGGCCATGGTCACTCAGCTGACCAATTACCTCACCCGGGCCGGTACCGAACGGCAAAAGACCCTGCTTGGTGACGAAGATGTGCTGCTCACCCCGGATATTGCCGGCATCGGGGTGGGGGACTTTAACCAGATGCCGGAAGCGATTCACCGGGGAGAAGTGGCTGCCACGGCCATGTTGCCCCGGCTGCTGGCGTTGTCCGTAACCGAGCAGGAGTACGCGGATTACCAGCACCACAAGCTGGACCGGCGTGCCCGGCTGCAGCGCAGTGATGCGGTATTTCTTGATAAGGTGGAAGTGGAGGGCAATGCCAGCCTGAATGAAGCCGTGATCCGGGATGTACTGGGGCTCAGGCCTGGTGAGTTTCATCAGACCGAAGAGCTGGAGCAGGGCGTTCGCCGGCTTTATGCCCTGGATGCGTTTGAGCAGGTCAGCTATCGCATTGAGGAGCGCGACGGCGAACAGATACTGACGGTACAAACCACGGAAAAGGGGTGGGGTCCGGGCTTTGTGGATCTCAAGTTTGCGCTGGAGGATGATTTTTCCAGCCGCACCAGTTATGAGATCGGGGCTCAGTTTCGACGCACCAATATTAATATGCTGGGAGGAGAATGGCTGGCCGAAGTGACGCTGGGCAGCAACAAGCTGCTGGCGACCGAATTCTACACCCCGCTGGATACCGATTACGACCTGTTCTGGAAAGTCCGGGGAGAGTATGAAAAGCGCCGGCGCACTTTTTTTGTTGAGCCAGGAGAAGAGAGCTTTGAGCAGTTTGGCCGGCTGACCACCCTGGACTTTGACTATGCCACCTGGAGTCTGCTGAGTGAGCTGGGCTACAACCTCCATCCCTGGAGTGAGCTGGCATTCGGGGTTCAGGGACTGGCCGGCAGCATAGAAGCACGCAATCTGGAAGGCAAGATGGATGTCTTTTCGACCGGGCCTTACCTGCGCTTGACCCACGACACCCTGGACAATGTGTTTTTCCCTACCCGTGGGGAGAGTGCAGAGCTGACACTGGGATATTACCGTAACCGGCTGGAAGGGCAGGGTGAACAGGAAAATGTCTCCGGCCTCGACTACGAGCTGGACTGGCTGCGCCCCTGGAATGCCGGTCGTCACACGCTGATTTCCAAACTGGTGCTGGGCGGCTCTACCGCGGAGCAGCCGCTGCCGGTGTTTGCCCGCAGTCTGGGAGGGTTGTTCAACCTTTCCGGTTATCAGAGTGATCAGCTCAGCGGACGCTACAGTGGCCTGGCCGGGCTGCTTTATCACTACCGGTGGCTTGATAACGACTTCGGTGCCTTCCGTTCCCCGGTGTATCTGGGGGCGTCTCTGGAGCGCGGCGGAGTATGGAACTCTGGTGCTGATGTGGGCTGGGATAAGTCGACCACCGCTGGCAGCATTTTCGTTGGTGTAGACACCAACTGGGGGCCGCTCTATCTGGCATTTGGTCAGGCTGAGGGAGATAAAAGCAGCGTTTATCTGTATTTTGGCAACCTGTTCAGCTTTTAATGTTAACGGTTTGTTGAATTTAAAATTTGTGGTTTATGCACTGAAATACCATTCAAAACATGGCGTTAATCAAATATTCGACCAAAGTGCGAGCAGGCCGGATTTTAATTCAGGGTTAAAACTAATATACTTTTGCGGCGTCTAAACGACGCCAAAGCCCCCTACCAAGGACATTTACGCCCGTGGTGGCGAATGATAATAAGAGGATACAGTCGTGCTTGAAGCCTATCGTAAACACGTCGAAGAACGTGCCGCAGAGGGAGTGGTTGCCAAACCGCTCGACGCAGAGCAAGTTGCCGCCCTGGTTGAATTACTCAAAAACCCGCCTGCCGGCGAAGAATCCTTCCTCTACGAACTCCTTTCTACCCGCATTCCCCCTGGTGTTGACGAAGCTGCCTATGTTAAGGCCGGTTTTCTTGCCGCCGTGGCCAAGGGTGAGGTGAGTTCTCCCGTAGTATCTGCCGAGCAGGCTACCGAGCTGCTGGGTACCATGCAGGGTGGCTACAACATTGCCCCCCTGATCGAGCTGCTGGACGTAAATGCCCTGGCTCCTATTGCCGCTAAGGCCCTGAGCCATACCCTGCTGATGTTTGACGCTTTCCACGATGTGGACGAAAAAGCCAAGGCTGGTAACGAATTTGCCAAACAGGTGATGCAGTCCTGGGCCGATGCCGAATGGTTCCTGGAGCGCGCCCCGTTGGCCGACAAGATCACCATGACCGTGTTCAAGGTGCCTGGCGAAACCAACACTGACGATCTGTCGCCGGCTCAGGATGCCTGGTCCCGCCCTGACATTCCGCTGCATGCTCAGGCCATGCTGAAAAACGCCCGTCCCGGCATTGAGCCCGACGATGAAGGCGTGATCGGCCCGATCAAGGCCATTGAAGCGCTGAAGGAAAAAGGTTACCCGCTGGCCTACGTGGGCGACGTGGTTGGCACCGGTTCCAGCCGTAAGTCTGCCACCAACTCCGTGCTGTGGCACATGGGTGACGACATTCCGTTCGTGCCCAACAAGCGTGCCGGCGGCATCTGTATCGGCGGTAAAATCGCTCCCATCTTTTTCAATACCATGGAAGATGCCGGCGCCCTGCCCATCGAGTGTGACGTTACCAAGCTGAATACCGGCGACGTGATCGATATCTATCCCTACGAGGGCAAAATCTGCCGTCACGGCAGCGATGAGGTGATCAGCACCTTCAAACTGAAGACCGACGTGCTTCTGGACGAAGTCCGCGCCGGCGGCCGTATTCCGCTGATTATCGGCCGCGGTCTGACCGACAAGGCCCGTGAAGCGCTGGGACTGGCTGCCTCCGATGTATTCAAGCGCCCGGCTCCGGTAGCCGATTCCGGCAAGGGTTACACCCTGGCTCAGAAGATGGTCGGCAAGGCCTGCGGTGTGACCGGCGTTCGCCCCGGTCAGTACTGCGAGCCGAAAATGACCACCGTGGGCTCTCAGGACACCACTGGCCCGATGACCCGTGACGAGCTGAAAGATCTGGCCTGTCTGGGCTTCTCCGCCGACCTGACCATGCAGTCCTTCTGTCACACCGCTGCTTATCCCAAGCCGGTAGACGTGACCACCCATCACACCCTGCCCGATTTCATCATGAACCGTGGCGGTGTGTCTCTGCGTCCGGGCGACGGCGTTATTCACTCCTGGCTGAACCGCATGCTGCTGCCCGATACCGTGGGTACCGGCGGTGACTCCCACACCCGTTTCCCCATCGGTATCTCCTTCCCGGCGGGCTCCGGTCTGGTGGCGTTTGCCGCTGCTACCGGCGTGATGCCGCTGGACATGCCGGAATCCGTGCTGGTGCGCTTCAAGGGCGAAATGCAGCCCGGCATCACCCTGCGCGATCTGGTACACGCCATTCCTTACTACGGCATTCAGAACGGTCTGCTGACCGTGGCCAAGGAAGGCAAGATCAACGAATTCTCCGGCCGGGTGCTGGAAATCGAAGGTCTGCCCCAGCTGAAAGTGGAACAGGCGTTCGAACTGGCTGATGCCACCGCCGAGCGCTCCGCCGCCGGTTGTACCATCAAGCTGGATAAAGAGCCGATCATCGAGTACCTGAACTCCAACATCGTGATGCTGAAGTGGATGATTGCCGAAGGTTACGGCGACAAGCGTACCCTGGAGCGCCGCATCAAGGGCATGGAAGAGTGGCTGGCCAATCCCGAGCTGATGGAAGCCGATGCCGATGCCGAGTACGCTCACGTGCTGGAAATCGACATGAGCGAGATCAAACAGCCGATCCTGTGTGCACCTAACGATCCCGATGATGCCCGTCTGCTGTCTGACGTGACCGGTGAGAACATCGATGAAATCTTCATCGGCTCCTGTATGACCAACATCGGTCACTTCCGTGCCGCCGGTAAGCTGCTTGATCGCTTCAAGGGCCAGCTGCCGACCCGTCTGTGGGTGGCACCGCCGACCAAGATGGACAAGGATCAGCTCACTGCCGAAGGTTATTACGGTATTTTCGGCCGGGTCGGTGCCCGTATCGAAATTCCGGGCTGCTCGCTGTGTATGGGTAACCAGGCACGAGTAGGGGATAACACCACTGTGGTGTCTACCTCCACCCGTAACTTCCCCAACCGTCTGGGCAAGGGTGCCAACGTGTACCTGGCCTCTGCCGAGCTGGCCGCCGTGGCTGCCATTCACGGCAAGCTGCCGACCGTCGCCGAATACCTGGAATACGCCCAGGAGCTGAACGCTACTGCTGCCGACACCTACCGTTACCTGAACTTCGACGAGCTGGACAGCTATGTTGAAAAAGCCGGTACTGTGATCATTCAGCAGGCCGTATAAGCCGGACTGAACAATACGCATCAAAAGCCAGCCTTCGGGCTGGCTTTTTTTATGTCTGCGCCGGCCAGGGAGCCTGCTGGCTCATATTGTGAACAAATAACATCAAAAATAAGTGTCGCTATTGATCTAAATTAAACACTAAATGAGAATGAGTTGCCTTGGTGTTTGTAGTTAATAAATAAACAATAATCTCATTCCGATAAGGAGTTGTCAGTGCGCACTTTTATTCGCTCAACCTCATTTCCTCCCAGAACCATGCTGGGCTCTGCCGTCGGCATGGCCGTTGCTGGTATGGCTCTGCCCGCCGCTGCGCAGCAGGAGGTCACCCGTTTTGATACCGTGACCGTCAAGGATGTGCGTGAGCAGGAGTATAAAACCGATGCCTCTGCCTCTGCCAAGTACGTGAAGCCACTGCTGGATACGCCCCAGACCATAACCGTGGTGCCCGAAAAAGTGATCAAGGAACAGCAGGCCCTGAGCTTGCGTCAGGTACTTTCAAACGTATCCGGCATTACCTTTGCTGCGGGTGAGGGTGGAGGCGGCTCTGGTGACAGTATCAACATCCGTGGCTTCAGCGCTAACTCCAACATGCAGATTGACGGTCTGCGTGACAGCAGTCAGAACAACCGCACCGATACTTTTAACATTGAGCAGGTAGAAGTGCTCAAAGGGCCCAACTCGGTATTTGGTGGTGCCGGCACCACCGGCGGGGCCATCAACCAGGTGAGCAAAACTCCCAAACAGCGTGACTTCGCTGAATTAGGGGCCAGCCTGGGCACCGACAACTACCGCCGGCTGACTCTGGATGCCAACCAGTCCCTGAAAGGGGTCGGTGTGGACAGTGCCGCCCGTATTAACCTGATGGCGCATGAAAACGATGTTCCCGGCCGTAATAATATCGATCGTCAGCGTTTTGGCATTGCACCGTCAGTAACCATTGGTCTGAGTGAGCAGACCCGGGCAACCCTGAGCTATTTCCACCAGCAGGACGATAACCTGCCGGACTACGGCTTGCCGGCCCGTGACGGCAAGGTACTGGCCGGGGTGGATCGGGACAACTACTATGGCTGGCGCAACCTGGACGAGGAAAAGATCCAGTCCGATGCGGTGACGCTTAAACTTGAACACAAGCTGAATGATACGGTTCGCCTTGAAAACCAGACCCGCTACAGCCGGATTGACCGGGATACCACCATTTCGGCCTCTCACGTCAACACGACCGGTGTACCCAGCGGGAATTACCAGCCAGCAGGCCCTCAGGGATATCGCCGAGATGTCCGGACCGAGCTGTGGGTCAATCAGGCCAGTGCCGCCTTTGAGTTTGACACCGGGCGGTTTAAGCATGACATGCTGGTTGGGGGCGAGATCTCCCGGGAAACGTATGATCTCACTTCTGGCAGCTATAATCTGAGAGCTCATTATCCTGCCAACGGTTTTGATCTGTATAACCCACCGGGCACCTGGACCGGCCCCGCCAATTACAAGGACAGTGGCGGCAGTGAGGCTGAACTGAATACCCGTGCGCTGTATGTGTTTGATACCATTACGCTGCATCCGCAGTGGGATCTGAGCCTGGGCCTGCGTCATGACTGGGTTTCCGGTGAAACCTCCGCCAAGGGCAACAACAAGATCACCTCAACCAGTGACCAGATGTTCAGTGGCAGGGCCGGTATCGTGTACAAACCTGCGGACAACGGCCGTGTTTATCTGGCCTACGGCACCTCTTTTAACCCGTCTGCCGAAGCGCTGGCCACCTCTGGCCGCCTTCCTTTGCGTGGCGCTCCTGGAGCGGAAAGTTTGTCTCCGGAGAAAAACGAAACCTGGGAGCTGGGCACCAAGTGGGAGCTGATGAATGGCCGTCTGGGTCTGGATGCAGCCTTGTTCCGGGTCAATAAAAATAATGTGAATGAAAAGGACGCCAACAACGTCCTTTATAACGCCGGTGAACAGCGGGTACAGGGTGCGGAACTGGGACTGACCGGTAAGCTGACCGAACAGTGGAAAATGTTTGCCAACTATACCCTGCTGGACAGTGAAACCCTGAGCTCGGTGACGAACCCTGATGCGGTTGGCCGGGAGCTGCAGAACACGCCGCGAAACAGTGCCAACCTGTGGACTACGTATGAAGTGCTGCCGGGGGTAGAGCTGGGATATGGTGCCCGCTATGTTGGTTCCCGCTCTGTGACCGGCACTTCCGATACCAAAATCGACAGCTACTGGGTGCATAATGCCATGGCGTCTTATCAGGTGACCGATGCCTTCAGTCTGCAGCTGAATGTGAATAACCTGTTTGACGAGGATTACGTTGAGCGCGTGCGCGGAAGGGATGGCTCGGATGACCGCAGCTCGGCTGTTGAGCTGGGTGATGGTCGTTCCGCTGTGCTCTCTGCCAGCTACCGGTTCTGATGAAAAGTCTGGCCTGACCAAAGCATGGTCTGTTGTATTGAGCCCCGTCGGGCCGGATCGTCAGCGCTTCACCCAGGCACAGAAACGTTATTCCCGCGAAGGAGGGGCCGGGACTCCATGTAACAGGTCGAGCCATGTTTACCTTCGTCCACTTCTGTTCTGGATGCCCGTTTTCACGGGAATGACAAAATGCGACGGGAGTCCGAGGCAGACTGTCTATTTGGTTTCATGGTGCGAAACGGCAATGGTCACCATATTGGTGCAGGTAAACGTTATTAATTCAAAAGCCCCTCACGGGGCTTTATTCATTATCACGAAAAGAGAATTTCATCATGATGCTGCATATACCCGGTGTACTCAGCGCCGAGCAGGTGGCCGAATGCCGCGAGCGGCTGCTGGCCGCCCAATGGATAGATGGCAATGCTACTGCCGGCTTTCAGTCTGCTCAGGCCAAGCATAATCTGCAATTGCCCGAAGACAGTGAAACCGCCGCTGTGATTGGCAAGATGATTACCGACGCTCTGTCCTGTCATCCACTGTTTGTCGCCGCCGCCCTGCCAGAGAAAATCTTCCCGCCGTTATTTAACTGCTATCAGGGCGGTCAGTCGTTTGGCATTCATGTGGATAATGCCGTGCGCGTGAATAAAGCCACGGGCGAGCGTATCCGTACCGATCTGTCGGCTACCCTGTTTTTTTGCAACCCGGAAGAGTATGAAGGGGGGGAGCTGGTTGTTGAAGATACCTATGGGGCACACAGCGTCAAATTGCCCGCCGGCGATCTGATTCTGTATCCGTCTTCCAGCTTGCACAAGGTACTTCCGGTGACCCGCGGTGCGCGCATCAGCTCATTTTTCTGGATTCAGAGTATGGTACGGGACGACGGCCAGCGCAGTCTGTTGTTTGATCTGGATTCCGGCATTCAGAGTATCAACCAGCAACTGGGTAGCAGCAGTGAAGCCAGCGTTCAGCTCACCGGCGTGTACCACAATTTGCTGCGCCGCTGGGCGATGTGACTGGTGAGGTGAGGGACTACCGGATAAAAAAGACCGGAAGCCGGCCTGCGCCAGTTTCCGGTCTCTTCTCATCGGTTTTTATGTCCGCTGAGCTTCGTTCTCGGCGGCGCTGTCATTTACCGGCTTGTTCTCCGGCATGATCAGGTTCATGACGATGGCCGTAATACCGCCGGCAGAGATACCAGAGGAAAACACATTCTTAATGATATCAGGCATAAACTGCAGAATATCCGGCTTTTGAGAAATGCCCAGGCCCACGCCAAAGGAAATGGCAATGATGAACAGTGCTCTACGATCCAGGGTTTCACGGGACAGGATGCGTACACCGGCGGCAGCGATAGAGCCGAACATCACCAGGGTGGCACCACCCAGCACCGGCTCGGGAATTCGCTGCACCAGAGTGCTAATGGCCGGGAACAGGCCCATGACCACAAGAATGGCGGCAACAAAAAAGCCCACGTGTCGGCTGGCAACACCGGTCATCTGAATAACGCCATTGTTCTGACTGAAGGTGGACACCGGGAAGGTATTGAACACGGATGCCAGTGATGAGTTCACACCGTCACCCAGCACACAGCCCTTAAGGCGGCTCATGTACACCGGGCCGGACACCGGTTCACCGGAAACTTCCGACGTGGCGGTGGTATCACCAATGGCTTCCAGTGCGGTGATGATGTACACCAGTACCAGCGGAATGAACAGGGAAGCATCAAAGCCAAGACCATACTGCATGGGGATGGGCAGGGCCAGAGTGGGCAGGTTGTCTGACAGCGGGGCCAGCTTGCCCATCTGCCAGGCCAGCAGGGTACCGGCAACCATGGCCACCAGAATGGAAGACAGGCGTACATAAGGATTACGGCTGCGGTTCATCAGAATGATAATGCCGAGCACGGTACCGGCCAGAGCCAGGTTTTCCAGTGAGCCGAACTCGCCGGCAGCCATGGCACTATATCCACCGCCAATAGAGGTGAGGCCAATCTGGATCAGGGTCAGGCCGATCAGAGTGACGATAATGCCGCTCACCAGAGGAGAAATAATACGCCGGGCCAGATGCAGGAAACGGGAAATGATCATCTCGGTGGGGGCGGCCAGCAAGGCGGTGCCGAAAATCGCTGCCAGCATGGCTTCGGTGGTGACCCCGCCATCTTTCATGGCCAGGCCACTGGCAATGATGGGGCCGAGAAAGTTAAAGCTGGTGCCCTGTATGGACAGCAGGCCGGTGCCAACCGGACCGACTCGTTTCATTTGGATAAAAGAAGCCACTCCTGTGATAAACAACGACATGCTGATGATGTGCGCGGTGTCGGCTGCAGGAATATCCAGCGCCTGACAAATAAGCAGTGGTGGGGTAATCACAGCAACAAACAACGCCAGCAAGTGTTGAATGGCGGCGAACAGAGACTGTATAAACGGCGGCTTGTCATGAAGCCGGTACACCAGATCGCTCTGATGTGAAGATTGCTGCGTGTTGGACATATTTTTTCCGGTATGTATCTACGGGTGTTGGTTTTGTTATGTTTTTCTTGGGCGCCGGTGCAAAACCAGAGCGCTGAAGGGCGCATAGGATACTGGATATACATGGCAACGACCAGAAAATGGATACAATAAAAGAGTGAAATTTGTTCGTCTTTAGTATGAATAATAACCACTTGACTGCAGGGTCAGTATTGATGGTAAGAATAGAACTGAGACTGAATTTCCTTTAAGCTTCCATCTTCTTTGTGTGATTGAGTAAATGAGCAAGGCGGCATGGAACAAATGATGGCGCTGGCCGACGTCCTGTACAGCCAGGGATGGTTGCCTCTCTGGCACCGTTTTACCGGGCTGTTTGATCTCAATGGCCGTCTGGGTGTGGTATTCTTGGCTATTTCCCTGGTTGTGGCCTATCTGCAGTATCGTCGTCGAAACGATGGCCATTACCGCCATTTCGGGCATTTTCTCGGCGGCCGGCGGGTCTGGCTGCATCGTTCTGCGATCATCGATTACCAATACTATTTTCTGCGGGTGCTGTTACATGCAGCCCTTATCGTGCCGTTATTGAACTGGCTTGATCCGTACCTGCTGCACTCGGGGGAGGTCAGCTCCACGCTTGCACAGTGGTGGGGGGAACGTGCCTGGCACGGTGAAAGCACCGGTCTGATGCTTGCCTATGGCCTGGGCGCGTTTCTGGTATCGGACTTTGTGCACTACTGGGTACACAGGGCCTTTCACGGCCGCTGGTTGTGGGAGTTTCACAAGGTGCATCATTCCGCGACCGTGATGGTGCCGGTCACCGCCAGCCGTGTGCATATCGTGGAAAAACTCATCGAAAAGTTGTGCAAAGGTACGGCGCTGGCGTTGTTCGCCGGACTGTTCTTTTATCTGAGCGGTGGCAAGGTGAGCAAGTATACCCTGTTTGGTGTCAGTTACCTGGTGCTGCTGTTTAATTCATTGGCTGCCAATTTGCGGCACAGTCATGTATGGCTGTCGTTTGGTCCTGTGATCGAGCACCTGATTAACAGCCCGGCTCAGCATCAGATCCATCACAGCAAGGATCCCCGCCATTTCAGCCTGAACTTTGGTACTAATCTGTCGCTATGGGACTGGATGTTCGGCACCCTGTATGTGACCGGACACCAGCCGGAGCCACTGGAGTTCGGGGTAGGGGAGAAAGATAACCTGCGTTACCAGCGCATGAGCACCCTGATCCTGAGACCCTTTCGGGTTACCGGCGGCAAGCTGTGGCGGGTGCTTGCCGGGCGTGCAGGACATGGCTTGTCCGGGGCCGGCCGCAACGGCTAGAATGCGCCTTTTTTCTGCCGGGGAGATGGCCATGGAATTCGATTTTGTTCGTGATCTGGACGGCCGCTGCCGCGCCCGTTGTGACATGGGGCATGAGGCTTTTGGTCAGTGGCTGACCGACGAGGTGGATGTCGCCGAAGCTGAGCGCTTACTGGTGGCCATTGAGGCGGTCGACAGCCGCCATCAGGACGAAGTACGCAAGGAATATGCCGAGTTTACCCTGGCGCTCGGCGACGGCGAGGCTGAATTGATCGGCCATGGCCTGGCGTTCGACAGTGGTGAACTGGAAGAGGGCATGCACTACTACGATGATGCCCATTATGCCGGTTGCGGCCTGGATGATCTGGCCCGGTTACTGACCCAGTGGCAGGCATTCCTGACCGGTCGCTAGGCTGGTAACACTTGTCACCCCCGCGCAGGCGGGGGCCAGTGCAAACCGCTCTGGATCTCCGCCTTCGCGGAGATGACGGCAGGTTTAATTTAAAACTTCACTTTCCCTCTTGCGCTTTTGATTTTGCCCCTGTGAGTTTTGCTGTCGGTACGCTTGGCTTTGGCCGCCTTGCTGGGTTTGGTCGGGCGGCGAACCTTGACCGGCTTGCCAGCCTTCTGCAGCAGCGCTGTCAGTGCCTCTTTTGCGGCTTCCTTGTTCATCAGCTGGCTGCGCTCACTTTCCACCCTGATCAAAATAAGGCCACTGGGTAATACTCTGTGATCTTTCATGCTGGTCAGTGCCTCTTTGTAAACGTCCGGCAGACTGGGACTGTTGGCGTAGTCAAAGCGCAGTTGCACCGCCGAGTCGGTTTTGTTGACGTGCTGGCCCCCCGGGCCGCCAGCCCGCATGGTAATAAACTCCAGCTCATGGTCCGGGATGCTCACCCGGGCGGATATTTCCAGCATGCTCACTTCCTTCGCACCGTTTTGGTGCTAACTGCTTTTTCATTGCACCAGCATAACATTTTGGCTGAGCTTTCATCCATGTGCATCTTCATAAGTCATTGAATATAGGTGAATAAAAAACTGGCACGATGCTTGTAATGAGTTAAGTGACCTAAATTTGCTGCGCGAGGAGCTCCTATGAAAATGATTTGCGCCATTATCAAACCCTTCAAGCTCGACGATGTACGCTCGGCGCTTGCCGGCATTGGCATCGATGGCATGACGGTGAGCGAAGTAAAAGGATTCGGCCGGCAGAAAGGCCATACCGAGCTGTATCGTGGTGCCGAATATCAGGTGGATTTTCTGCCCAAAATAAAACTGGAAATCGCTACTCAGAGTGAAGAGGCTGAGCGGGTAATTGAAACCATTATTGAGGCCGCCGGTACCGGAAAAATCGGCGACGGAAAGATCTTTGTATATGACCTGCAGCAGACGGTGCGTATTCGTACCGGTGAGCGGGATCTGGATGCCATTTAAGGGAGAGCTGTCATGGATGCACTGACCGAAGTGAAATTTGCCCTCGACACGTTTTATTTTCTGATGTCGGGTGTGCTGGTGATGTGGATGGCCGCGGGGTTTGCGATGTTGGAAGCCGGTCTGGTACGGGCCAAAAACACCACCGAAATTCTTACCAAGAACATTTTGTTGTTTGCCATTGCCTGCACCATGTACCTGCTGGTGGGTTACTCCATTATGTATGTGAACAATCCGGAGGGTGGCGTACTACCAAGCCTCGGAGGTTTACTCGGCAGCGCCAGCGCCGATGCGGATCATGCGCTGGAGTCGGACTTTTTCTTTCAGGTAGTGTTTGTGGCGACCGCCATGTCCATTGTCTCCGGAGCCGTGGCTGAGCGTATGAAACTCTGGGCCTTTCTTGCCTTCAGCGTGGTGATGACCGGCTTTATCTATCCCGTTGAGGGCTACTGGACCTGGGGCGGAGGCTTTCTGTCGGAATGGGGATTCACCGATTTTGCCGGATCCGGCATCGTGCATATGGCCGGTGCCGCGGCGGCCCTGGCCGGGGTACTGCTGCTGGGGGCGCGCAAAGGCAAGTATGGCAAAAACGGAGATATTCATCCCATTCCCGGCTCCAACATGCCACTGGCGACGCTGGGGACCTTTATTCTGTGGATGGGCTGGTTCGGCTTTAATGGTGGGTCTCAGCTGCTGGTATCGGATGTAGAGAACGCAACCGCAGTCGCCCGTATTTTTGTTAACACCAATGCTGCTGCCGCCACCGGAGCCATTGGCGCGCTGCTGGTCACTAAACTGACCTGGGGCAAGGCTGATCTGACCATGATCCTGAACGGTGCCCTGGCCGGGCTGGTAGCGATTACGGCGGATCCGCTGTCACCGGGGCACTTGTGGGCGGCGCTTATCGGTCTGCTGGCCGGTGTGCTGGTGGTGTATGCCATTGTGGGTCTGGATCGGCTGTGCATTGATGATCCTGTGGGGGCCATCTCGGTACACGGTATCTGTGGCACTCTGGGGCTGCTGCTGGTACCGGTGGCCAACGCTGACGCCACCTTCCTGGCCCAGCTTGCAGGCATTCTGGTCATTGGGGGCTGGTCGTTCGGTGTCAGCCTGCTGGTGTGGTATGGCCTCAAGCGCACCATGGGCATTCGGGTGGGGGAAGAGGAAGAGTTGTCGGGTATGGACCTTATCGACTGCGGTATTGATGCTTATCCCGAATTTGTCACTCTGAAACCCCGTTAACGATGTCACGAGACACGATGTCTTGTTTTGAGGAGCCTGGTGCTCCTCTTTTTTGATCTGGCGCAAAAGATCGTATTGCAGATGAAAATTTTTCTTATTTCAATGCGCTTTGGTAGTTGATTCCCGTTATGTCCTCTGTATACTTCTGAACGTTAATTATTCTCAGTCAACCTAATGGAACCGGACGATGACCAAAACGTTTTTTCTCTCCGCCGCCGCTTTGCTGGCGTCCAGCTTCACGGCTCAGGCTTTTGCCGAAGAAGTGAACGTTTACTCCAACCGTCAGGAATTTCTGATCAAGCCGATTCTCGACACCTTTACCGAAGAAACCGGTATCGACGTGAATGTGGTATTCATGAAAGACGGGATGGGAGAGCGTCTGGAGCGGGAAGGTCGTTTGTCTCCTGCCGATCTGGTGCTGACCGTCGATGTCAGCCGGTTGATGGATGTGGTGAATAAGGATCTGACTCAGCCAGTGCAAAGCAAGGTACTGGAAGAGAGCATTCCGGCTCAGTATCGTGATGCCGATGGCAAGTGGTTTGCCGTGACCACCCGTGCCCGTGCCATTTACAGTTCGGTGGACCGGGTAGGTGCACGCGATGACATTACTTATGAAGAACTGGCGGATCCCAAGTATAAAGGCAAGCTGTGTACCCGTAGTGGCAAGCACCCTTATAACGTGGCGCTGACGGCAGCCATGATCGCCGAACATGGCAGTGAATACACCAAAAACTGGCTGCAGGGCCTGAAAGACAACCTGGCACGCAAGCCTCAGGGCGGTGACCGGGATCAGGTGAAAGCCATTAAAGACGGCGTGTGTGATTATGCGCTGGGTAACAGCTATTACTATGGTGTGATGCTGACCAACGACGATCAGAAAGCGTGGGCTGAGTCAGCGCACATTAACTTCCCTAACCAGGACGGACGCGGCACTCACGTGAACATTTCCGCCGTGGCCATGACCAAACATGCCAAAAACAAGGATGCGGCACTTAAGCTGATGGAGTTCCTGGCCGGTGATGAGGCTCAGCATCTCTATGCTTCTGCCAACCACGAATATCCGGTGAAGCCGGGAGTGGAACCATCCGATCTGGTGAAGAGCTGGGGTGAGTTCAAATCCGATACCCTGCCGCTGGCCGAAGTGGCAAAACATGCCAAAGAAGCGATCAAGCTGGTAGACGAAGTGAAATACGATCTGTAAAAAGACGGGGGTTCGCCCCCGTTTTGAGTAGTACATGAAAAGATATGGTTGGACGGTCAGCAGTTGGGTCATTGCCCTGGTGCTGACTTTGCCGGTTCTGGCATTGGTTATTGAAGCCCTGTTGCCCGCAGAAGACATCTTCCGTCATCTGTGGGCTTCTGTGCTTCCGGCCTATATTGGTAATACCTTCTGGCTGGTGCTGTTGGTAATGGGGCTAAGCCTGCTAGCCGGCTTGCCCGCGGCATGGCTGATGGCTATGTGCGAGCTGCCTGGTAAGCGCTTGCTGCAATGGGCACTGATCCTGCCTCTGGCTATGCCGTCTTACATCGTGGCCTTTGTTTATACCGACTTGCTCGATTACTCCGGGCCGGTGCAGCTGGCGCTGCGGCAGTGGTTTGGCTGGGAGTCGGCCAGCGATTATTTCTTCCCACCTATTCGTACCCTTGGCGGGGCCGCGCTGGTCATGGGGCTGGTGCTGTATCCCTATGTCTATCTGCTGGGCCGTACGGCCTTTCTCGAGCAGTCTACCAGCCTGATCCAGTCCAGCCGCCTGCTGGGGTGCTCCCCCTGGCAAAGCTTTCGCCGGGTCAGCCTGCCCCTGGCCAGGCCGGCCATTGCGGTGGGGTTGTCGCTGGTGGCGATGGAGACCCTGGCCGAGTTCGGTACGGTTAACTTTTTTGCCGTTAACACCCTGACCACGGCGGTATATGACACCTGGCTGGGCTATGGCAGTCTGCAGGCGGCCGCAAAGATTTCTGCCATTATGCTGCTGGTGGTGATGCTGTTACTGAGCATGGAGCGCATGAGCCGAAAGCGCCAGCAGGTGTTTCAGAAAAATATGGGGCACGAACAGGACGGTGGCTACCGCCTGACCGGCCTGCGCAAGTGGGCGGCACTGACGTTTTGCTGGAGCCTGGTTGGCCTGGGCTTCCTGCTGCCCTTTGTCATTCTTTGTTATCACGCGGTGCGTTATTTCGATCAGGCCTGGAACAGCCGCTTTTTCGAATACAGTGTGAACAGCCTGTTATTGTCCGTGGTGGTGGCGGTGCTGGCGCTGGCCATGGCGCTGCTGCTGGGCATGACCCACCGTCTTAAAGGTAAACGCTATACTGCCCTGCCAATGCGGCTGGCGTCCATGGGCTACGCCCTGCCCGGTACCGTACTGGCCATTGGTGTGCTGGTGCCGCTGACCATGATGGACTTTGCCATCAACGACCTGGCGTTGTGGCTGAAGCTGCCGGAGCCGGGGCTCTTGCTGACCGGGACCATGACCGCCATTGCTTTTGGTTATCTGGTGCGGTTCGGTGCCATGGCTGTCGGCGCGGTCGAAAGCAGTCTGAACAAGGTATCGCCGTCGCTGGACATGGTGACCCAGACCATGGGGTATGGTCCGGCAGCCATGATCCGGAGGGTTCACCTGCCCCTTATTCGCAAGGGCATGCTGGCCGGCGCATTGCTGGTTTTTATTGAATGCATGAAAGAGTTGCCGGCTGCGCTGCTGCTCAGACCCTTTAACTTTCAGACCCTGGCTACCTATGTCTATCAGTTTGTCTCTGATGAACAACTGGAGCTGGGCGCCTTGCCCGCAGTGGTGATTGTACTGGTCGGTCTTATTCCACTGATTTTCCTGAACCGTTCATTGGAGCAACATCACTGATGGCAGCACTGACTATTCACGACATTTGTTGCAGTTATAACGGCAAGCCGGTGCTGGACGGGCTGTCGTTGCAGGTGGAAAGTAATGAGATCATGTGCCTGCTGGGGGCCAGTGGCTGTGGTAAAACCACTTTGCTGAAAGCCGTAGCCGGCCTGCTGCCGGTGAGCAGGGGAGAGATTGCCATTAATGGACAGCCGGTGAATGCGAACGGCCGGGCGGTAGTGCCGGAAGAGCGTAATATCGGCATGATCTTCCAGGACTATGCACTGTTTCCTCACCTGAATGTGGCACAGAACGTAGCGTTTGGATTACAGAGCAAGGAAAGCAACAAGGCGCTTATTCACAAGCGGGTAGAAGAGGTGCTGGATCTGGTCAACCTGGCCGGTCTGGGTGATCGCTATCCGCATCAGTTGTCTGGTGGACAGCAACAACGGGTGGCCATTGCCCGGGCTCTTATTTGTAAGCCACAGCTGATGTTGCTGGATGAGCCGTTTTCCAATATCGATACTCAGGTGCGCATGCGCCTGATTGGGGAAATTCGTGCCCTGCTGAAGGAGCAGGGTATCAGTGCCATTTTTGTTACTCATAGCAAGGAAGAAGCATTTGCTTTTTCCGACAAGCTGGCGTTGTTTCGGGAAGGTCATATTGAGCAGGTGGGAAGGCCGCAGACGCTTTATCAGCAACCCCAGACGCCTTTTGTCGCCGATTTTCTTGGCCAGAGCAATTATGTGCCGGCCAGGGTTCATGACCACCATACGCTGGTGACACCAATGGGGCCGATTGTCAGTGAGCTGGCGATTGAAGCTGCCCCCGGCAGTGAAGGGCAGCTGTTATTACGTCCGCGTCAGATACAGCTTTCGGAAGCCGAGCAGGGTAATGGCCGCGTGCTGGAGCAGCAGTTTTTGGGAGCCCACACCCGTTGTCTGGTGGAATGTCAGGGGCTGGTGCTGGAAGTGAGTGTCAACGAGCCACTGCCGGCTGTGAGCCAGGTGCAGGTGAGCATTACGCCCCATGCCCTGACCTTTTTCCCCGACCATGCTGAACGTCAGCGGGAAGTAGCCTAAGCGTCGCAATTAGGGACTGGCACTGTCCCCAGTCCTTGCTTTTGCCGTTATACTGGATGCTCTCGAAGCAACGGAAGAGCACAGTATGACTGCACAAGCCGGCATTTGCGCCGAACCCAACCTTCACGCTTATTACCTGTTTTTCAATATTCAGCCTGGCTGCCAGAGCGAGGTGCGGGAAAAGCTCAAAGCCGTGCCTGCATTATGGGAGGAGCTGAAACAGACTTATCCCGAGGCGGCCTTTTCCGGCCTGGTGGCTATCGGCAATGAGGCCTGGGACGGGCTCTATCCGCAGGCGCGGCCGAATGAGCTGACTGCCTTTCCTGCCCAGGGAGAAGGAGACCGTTCGGCTCCCGAAACCCCTGTCGATCTGTTCTTTCAGTTGCGCGCCGATCGCCTTGATGTTGCCTATATCGCCGCGCAGCGTGTGATGGCGTTGCTGGCCAGCCTGACAGAGCTGAAGGACGAACGTCAGGGCTTTCGTTATCTTGACTGCCGTGACATGACCGGCTTTGTGGACGGTACCGAAAACCCAGAAGGTGAACACAGGGCCGAAGTGGCGCTGGTGGCGGAAGGCCCCTTTGCCGGTGGCAGTTATGTGCATGTACAGCGCTATCACCATCGTATGGCTCGCTGGCAAAAACTGAGTCTGACGTCACAGGAAAAGGTTTACGGGCGTACGAAGGCTGACAATATCGAATTTGCCTCTGCCGACAAGGCTCCCACTGCTCATACCAAGCGTACCAGCCTGAAAGACGCCGCCGGTAACAGTATGGAAATTCTGCGTCAGAGTATGCCCTGGGGCAGTGCCACTGAGCAGGGGCTGGTGTTTATTTCCTGCTGCCGTACGCCACTGCACTTTACCCGGATGCTGGAAAGTATGTACCGGGGAGATGAAGAAGGGCATTTTGATCACCTTACCCTGTTCACCCGCCCGGAGACCGGGGCCGCATTTTTTGCACCTTCTGAGGGATGGCTGGAACGGGCAGGGGAGTGAGTGGCTGCTCTAAGTAAGTTGAGCTTATTCGCTACTGGATATGGATAGTTAGTGGCCGTAAGCCGTTACCTGCAGCATTGATATTGAGCCAGGCAAGAGCCGACCGTCAAATGCCAGGATGGCATTTGACGCGGATACCCTGAGGGGCTCGACGTGCGAGGCGTGATACAACCACACTGCTGTTTTCGCACTTCGAGCTTGCCGCAGGCGTCAGACGTATTGCTCGAACAGTTCCAGTACGCTCTGATACAGCTCTTCGATGGGCGTTTCCATCGTGGGGGTAATAAAGATAGTGTCGTCACCGGCAATGGTGCCGAGAATACCTTCGGCCCGGCCCAGGGAGTCGAGCATGCGGGCAATCAGCTGAGCCGCGCCGGGGCTGGTGTGTATCACGATCAGTGCGCTGTTATGACCTACGTCCAGCACCAGGTTTTTAAGCTGGCTGCTACTGGTTGGAACGCCCAGCTCGACTGGCAGGCAATACACCATTTCCATTTTGGCATTGCGGGTCCGCACGGCACCGAATTTGCTGAGCATGCGGGATACCTTGGACTGGTTGATGTTCTCGAACCCGAGTTCCTGCAGGGCATTGACGATTTCCGCCTGAGAGCCGAAGCGCTCTTCTTTTAGCAGCGCTTTAAACGCCTTGACCAGCTGTTCCTGTTTTTCGTTCATTTTTTGCAGTCGACCAAGCGTGAGTGAATGGGACATATTGTCTATCCGTTATGGGGTTTTATCAAGGAATAGTCATTTATCTTGCATAAAGATGCAAAATTAGCTTGCATTAACAATAATGCAAAATAAAATCAGCCAAAGACTCTGACAGATGAAGTGAATATAGCGCATGGGCATAGAATTCAGCGGCATAAGCAAGTCCTGGTCCGGCCAGGAAATTTTAAGCCAGGTTTCGTTGCAATGCGATGCCGGAGAGACATTAGTACTACTTGGCCCCAGTGGAGCAGGAAAAAGTTCTTTGCTAAGACTGATGAACCTGCTGGATGTTCCGGATGCCGGCACACTTTCCATTGTTGGAGAGCAGTTCACTTTTCCCGCCGATAATAACAGCCGTCTGGCCAAGCGGGCCCAGCTGCTGCGGGGTAAGGTAGGCATGGTATTTCAGCAATATCATCTCTGGCCTCACCTGACCGTTGAGCAAAACCTGCTGGAGGCCCCACTTAAAGTGCTGGGCATGAGCAAGGTTGATGCCCAGCAAAAAGCCGTGCAGTTGCTGGAGCAGCTCAAACTGGCCGACAAGCGTCATGCCTGGCCCGGCGCTCTGTCCGGAGGACAACAGCAGCGGGTGGCGATTGCCAGGGCGCTGATGATGAACCCGCAGGTGCTGCTGTTTGACGAGCCCACGGCGGCACTGGATCCGGAAATTACCAAAGAAGTGGCCGAGATTATTTTGCAACTGGGCAAAACCGGCATCACTCAGGTTATAGTGACCCACGAAGTCAACTTTGCCCGCCGGGTGGCCACCAAAGTGGCGTACCTTGAGCAGGGCAAGCTGGTGGAATATGGCGATGCAGCCTTGCTTGATCATCCTCAGACTCAGCGTCTGGCGGAATTTCTGACTCATTAATAAGGATATACTCATGAAAAAGACCCTGTTGTCTATCGCTCTGCTGGCGACGTTTGGCAGCACTGCTGCTCTGGCCGAGGAAGTCAAGTTTGTGACCAACGCGGCTTACCCTCCCTTTGAGTTTGTTGATGACAACAACGAAATGCAGGGCTTTGATATTGAGCTGGCCAGGGCGCTGTGCGAGGTGGCGGAGCTGGAGTGCAGTTTTCACAACCAGGCTTTTGACAGCCTGATCCCCAGCCTTAAATTCAAACGTTACCATGCTGCGATTGCCGCGATGGATATCACCCCCGAACGCACCGAGCAGGTTGATTTCAGCGATATTTACTACGAAAACTCCGCCGTATTTGTGGCTCCTGTCGGCAAATACAGCAGCGTTGATGAGCTGAAAGGTCTGACTGTGGGCGTGCAGAACGGCACTTCCCATCAAAAATACATTCAGGACAAGCTGGAAGGTGAAGGCCTTAAGTCACGTCCTTATCAAAGTGTGCAGGACGGTCTGCTGGACATGACCAACGGTCGTGTTGAAGCGGTGTTTGCTGATACCGCCGTAGTGGGTGACTGGCTGAGCAAAAACAGTGGTTATGCCGTGATGGGTGAGTCCGTTACCGATGCCAATTACTTCGGCACCGGTTTTGGTATTGCGGTGACCAAAGGCAACCAGGCGCTGCTCGACAAGCTGAACCAGGGACTGGCCGAGCTGAAGGAAAACGGCACCTACGACAGCCTCTACGGCAAATACTTCCCCAAGTAAGATGATGAATCATTTATTGAATGCCGGCCTGATGACGCTCGGGCTGGCATTGGTATCGCTGGCGGTGGGTATGGTACTCGCCGTCCTGTTGTGCGGTGCCGAAATGAGCCGCTGGCGGCTGCTTCGGCTGCCGGCGTTTACCCTTACCACTGTGCTGCGTGGCCTGCCGGAAATTCTGGTGGTGTTTTTTATCTACTTCGGCTCCACTCAGGTATTGTTTTTACTGACCGGCGAATATATTGAATTCAGCCCGTTCTGGTGCGGGGTTACTGCGTTGTCGCTGTTGTTTGCCGCCTATTCCGCGCAAACCCTGCGGGGAGCACTGAATGCGGTCTCCCGTGGTCAGCGGCAGGCGGCCCAGGCGCTGGGACTACCGCCGTTGTATACTTTTTTTCGTATCGTGTTACCGCAAACCTGGCGACATGCCCTGCCGGGGCTGAGTAACCAGTGGCTGGTATTGCTTAAGGATACCGCCCTGGTGTCGCTGATTGGTGTGCATGATCTGATGCATCAGGCCAAGTCGGCGGCGGCCAGTACGTATGAGCCTTTTACCTGGTATGCGCTGGCGGCACTGGTTTATCTGGTGATTACCCTGATCAGCCAGCAGGGCCTGAAACGACTGCAGGCGAGGGTAACCCGTTATGACTAAATTGCTCGATTATTCCCAGATCCTGCTGGATGGCTTGCAGATCACGCTGCTTATTACGGCGTCCGGTCTGTTGCTGGGGCTGGTGATCGCCTTGTTGCTCACCTGGGTGCTGGACCGGCGGACACCGGTACTGCACTGGCTGGCAGAAGGCTATCTGTTGCTGATTACAGGAACGCCTTTGCTGGTTCAGATTTTTCTGATTTATTACGGTCCGGCCCAGTTTGACTGGGTGAAGCAAAGCTGGGCCTGGGCCTATTTGCGTGAGCCCATGTTCTGCGCCATTCTGGCGTTGGGCATGAATGCCGGAGCCTATACCTGCCGGCTGTTTAAAGGGGCGCTGGACGCGGTTCCCAAAGGGGAAACCCTGGCCTGCCGTGCACTGGGCATGAATGAGTGGCAAACGCTGAATGTTAAGTTGCGTCATGCCATGCGCCGGGTGATTCCTGCCTATTCCAATGAAGTGGTGCTGGTGCTCAAGGGCAGCTCTCTGGCCAGTACTATCTCCATTATGGACATCATGGGCCTGGCCCAGCGTATCAACGGGCAAACTTATGACACGCTGGCGGTGTTTGGTGTGGCCGGTGCCATTTACCTGCTGATGAACAGTCTGCTGACCTGGTTGTTTCGTCTGCTGGAGCGCCGTGCTCTGGCCTTCCAGCAGCAGGGGTAACGTGATGCCACATGCGGTAGCAGCGCCCCCTGTCTGCTTTGTGCCATGGGGGTACGCACCAGGGTTGTTGAGCTGCGTTGGCTCACATAACCATTACATTTGATGGGTCCGGGCATTGTGTTTAAAGCGCGCTTTCGCTATTTTGCTAGGGCCCAGGAAACGTATAACTATTCAATAATAAACGGAGTTCAGTTATGAAAGTTGCCGTACTAGGAGCTGCCGGTGGTATCGGTCAGGCTCTCGCTTTGCTGTTGAAGAACAACCTGCCTGCCGGTTCTGAACTGAGCCTGTACGATATCGCTCCCGTCACTCCCGGCGTAGCTGCCGATCTGAGCCACATCCCCACTGCGGTTAATGTGGTTGGTTTTGGCGGTGAAGATCCTACTCCGGCCCTGACCGGTGCCGACATCGTGCTGATCTCCGCCGGTGTAGCCCGTAAGCCGGGCATGGATCGTGCCGACTTGTTCAACGTGAACGCCGGTATCGTTAAGAACCTGATCGAAAAAGCCGCCGCTGCCTGTCCTCAGGCCTGCATCGGTATCATCACCAACCCGGTGAACACGACTGTGCCGATCGCCGCCGAAGTGCTGAAAAAGGCCGGTGTGTACAACAAGAACAAGTTGTTCGGTATCACTACCCTGGACGTGATCCGCGCCGAGACCTTCGTGGCCGAAGCCAAGGGTCTGAACGTATCCGACGTTAAGGTTCCCGTTATCGGTGGCCACAGCGGCGTGACCATTCTGCCGCTGCTGTCTCAGGTGGAAGGCGCTTCCTTCTCTGATGAGGAAATCGAGAAGCTGACCTACCGCATTCAGAACGCCGGTACCGAAGTGGTTGAAGCCAAGGCCGGCGGCGGCTCCGCCACCCTGTCCATGGGTCAGGCTGCCTGCCGTTTCGCTCTGTCTCTGGTCAAGGCCATGCAGGGTGAAGCCAATGTGGTTGAGTGCACCTATGTGGACGGCGGCAGCGAGCACGCTGTTTTCTTCGCTCAGCCGGTACTGCTCGGCAAGAATGGCGTAGAAAAAGTACTGCCTTACGGTGAAATCAGCGCCTTTGAACAGGCTGCAATGGATGGCATGCTGGAAACCCTGCGTGGCGACATCCAGAAAGGTGTGGAATTCGTTAACCAGTAATCGGTTATCGAGCAAGACATCAAAAAGGGAGCTTCGGCTCCCTTTTTTTCGTTATATACAGGCGCCAGCAGTATTGTGCACTTGCGTCAGCCAAAGCGCACAGCTTCTCCGGCATGCTGTGAATACCTCCCTGTACGCTCCGTCGCGCAACCGCGCTGTACGATGCTCCCAGCTTTATCCATTCCAGGCTCGCCCGGTTTTAGAACCGTTTTCCCGGCCCAGTTGCAGGCTTACCCAGCGACCGGTAGCCACCAGCCGGTCGAGATCCACTCCTGTTTCCAGGCCCAGGCCGTGCAGCAGGTAGACCACGTCCTCGCTGGCCACATTACCGGTGGCGCCGTGCGCATAGGGGCAGCCTCCCAGGCCCGCTACCGAGCTGTCGATAATGCGCAGACCCTGCTCCAGCAACGCATACAGGTTGGCCAGGGCCTGGCCGTAAGTATCGTGAAAGTGGGCTGCCAGCCTCACCAGTGGTACCTCCTGACGTACCGCCGACAGCATGGCCACCGCCGCTCGGGGAGTACCGGTACCGATGGTGTCCCCCAGCGAAATTTCATGGCAGCCCAGGCGATACAGTGCTCCTGCCACCCGGGCCACGGCAGCGGGGGCAATGTTTCCTTCATAGGGGCAGCCGAGTACGGTGGAGACATATCCCCGTACCCGAACTCCTCGCTCATGGGCCAGTTGCAGCACCGGCGCAAAGCGCTCAAGGCTCTCTGCCACTGAGCAGTTGATGTTTCTTTGGCAAAAGCGTTCCGAGGCGGCGGTAAACACCGCTACCTCGTCGGCACCGGCGGCCAAGGCCGCTTGCAGCCCTTGCAGGTTGGGGGTGAGCGCCGAATACACGACTCCCTCACGGCGGCGAATGCCTGTTAATACCCCGCTGCTGTCAGCCATTTGTGGTATCCGCCTGGGGGAAACAAAGCTGGCTGCCTCGATATAAGCAAAACCGCAGTCCGCCAGTCGCTCCACCAGTTCTATCTTAATGGCAGCAGGCACGAGAGCCGGTTCATTTTGCAGGCCGTCCCGCGGGCCCATTTCCACCAGTTTGACGCTATCCATTCGGGGTTTCTCCCTTGTGTGCCGGAGAGAAAACAGGGGTGATTCCGTGAAGGCGGGAGCCCAGAGTTGTCTTTATGGACCGCCTTCGCGGAGTGACGACCAACGCACCTTGCTTAATCATGGGGTTTCAGCCTTAACAGCTCGTCTCCTTCATTTACCTGGTCGCCGGCGCGAAAGTGAATTTCCGCGACCCGCCCCGCCATGGGAGCGCGTATGGGATGCTCCATCTTCATGGCTTCCAGTACCAGCAGAGACTGGCCTTCAGCCACCTCGTCGCCTTCGGCCACCTTCAGCTCGGCCACCAGCCCGGGCATGGGGGCTGTGAGACTGTCGCCGGCGATGGCATGGCCGGCACCGGTGTCGTCGGCCACCCGGCGCAGATCAAAGCGCTCGCCCCGGTAAAACAGCCAGATGTGCTTATCATGCAGAGCGACATGCAGACCAATCCGGTCACCGTTGAGGTTCAGCTGCAATCCTTCTCCGCTCAGCTCCCCGCTAAGTTCATGCTCTTGTTCGCTCACTTGTGCTCGCCAGCCGTTAGCCGAGGCGGTCAGGTTTACCTCATGGACATCATTCAGGTATTCCAGTCGCAGCCGGTATTCCGCCGCTTGATTCAGACGCCAGCCGGTGCTGGTGGCAAAGGGTGCATCCCCGGGCTTAGGCAGGCTGAGGGCATAAGCCAGGGCGGCCATTGCCAGCACTTCACCGGTTGACAACCCGGGAGCCGGAAACAGGCTGTGGCGGTGTTGCTCGATAAAACGGGTATGCAGCTCACCGGCCCGAAATGCTGGTTGCTGGCACAAGCGGTGCAAAAAGCCGATATTGGTTTTGACGCCGCCGATGCGATACTGCTCCAGTGCCCGGGCAAGGCCGGCAAGGGCGGCTTCACGGTTGTGATCGTGCACGATCAGTTTGGCGATCAGCGGATCATAATAAATGCCTACCTGATCCCCTTGTCGCACGCCGGTGTCGAGGCGTACCTTGTTTGAGAGCGGCGGCGGGTGCAACGCATACAGAGTGCCGGAAGCGGGCAGGAAATCATGTCCGGTGTCTTCGGCGTAGATTCGGGCCTCCACGGCGTGTCCGCGAAGGGTCACTTGTTCCTGGGTCAGCGGCAGAGGCTGGCCTGCCGCCGTGCGCAACTGCCACTCCACCAGATCGAGTCCGGTAATCATCTCGGTCACCGGGTGCTCTACCTGTAGCCGGGTGTTCATTTCCATAAAGAAGAAGTGGCCGTCTGCGGTATAGAGAAACTCCACCGTGCCAGCCCCACAATAGCCGATGGCTTGAGCGGCCCGCACCGCTGCTTCACCCATGGCGGAGCGGATGGCAGAAGTCAGCCCGGGGGCAGGGGCCTCTTCCAGAATCTTCTGATGACGACGTTGCACCGAACAGTCACGCTCGGAAAGATACAGGCCGTTGCCATGACTGTCGCAGAATACCTGTACTTCCACATGACGCGCCTCGGGCAGGTAGTGCTCCAGCAGCATGGCGTCGTTGCCGAAAGACGACTTGGCTTCGCGCCGGGCGGCGGCCAGCGCCTCATCAAAGCCGGCGGGGCTGTGCACAATGCGCATGCCCTTGCCGCCACCGCCGGCGACCGCCTTGAGTAGCAGCGGGTAGCCGCAGTCATCTGCTTCACGCTGCAGCCGCTCATGACTCTGCTCCTCACCATGATAGCCGGGCACCAGAGGGACTCCGGCACCGGCCATCAGCGTCTTGGCGGCGGCCTTGTCGCCCATGGCGGCAATGGCGGCAGGAGGAGGCCCTACAAACACCAGGCCAGCCTCGGCACACCCCTGAGCAAAGCCGGCATGTTCCGACAGAAAGCCGTAACCCGGATGCACCGCATCGGCACCGCAGCTGCCGGCAATGTCCAGTAACGCTGCCTGATTAAGATAGCTGTCTGCCGCCGGTGCCGGACCCAGATGCCAGGCTTCGTCGGCCAGAGTGACATGCCGGGCATGACGATCGGCATCGGAATACACGGCCACGGTTTGCAGTCCCAGACGACGCGCAGTACTGAGTACCCGGCAAGCAATCTCGCCCCGGTTCGCCACCAGCAGTTTAGTCAGCATGCTCGTCCTCCCAGTCCGGTGTACGCTTCTCCAGAAAGGCGGCAAGCCCCTCCTGAGCTTCACCGGTGATGCGCAGGGCGGCCAGCCGGCAGGCACTGTCGTTGCTAAGGGCTCTGTCCAAAGGCCGGCTGGTGTAGTCCCGGATCAGTGCTTTGGCTGCGCGCTGGGCACAAGGCCCGCCCCGCAGCAGGGCAGAGGCCATGGCCGCGGCAGTCTGTGCCAGGGAATGTTCTGCTATTTTATGCACCAGCCCGAGCCGTTGGGCGTCGGCGGCGTTGATCACTTCGGCGCTGAGCATATAACGCCGGGCCTGGCGTTCGCCCAGCACCGGTAATACATAAGGGGCAATGGTGGCGGGAATCAGCCCCAGCCGGGTTTCGCTAAGGCTGAAGCGGGCATCGGCAGCGGCTACCACGACATCACAGGCACATATCAACCCCAGTGCTCCGCCGAAAGCCGCTCCCTGTACCAGCGCCAGGGTAGGGTGAGGAAAACGGTTCAACCGCCATAACAGCTCTGCCAGCCGTCCTGCATCAGTACGGTTTTCCTCGGGACTTAATGCCGCTGCTCGTTGCATCCAGCCCAGATCAGCCCCCGAACAAAAGTGTTTTCCCTCGGCTTTCAGTATTAGCAGGCGCAGATCCGGCTTGGTCCCGGCCAGCTCAAGACAGCGGTGAAAAGCGTCGATGGTGGTTTCGTTCAGGGCATTGTGGCGGTCGGGGTTATTCAGTACCAGCTCCCACACCCCTTTGCTTGTCTGTTGTAACAGGACAGGTTCAGACATGGTATCTCCTTACATGCGGAATACCCCAAAGCGGGTGGGTGCCGGTGGGCGGTTGCCTGCGAGCGCCAGGCTCATGGCCAGTACGGCGCGGCTGTCTTTGGGATCGATCACGCCATCGTCCCATAACCGGGCGCTGGCATACCAGGGGTGACCCTGATGCTCGTAACGCTCGATAATGGGGCCTTTAAAGGCCGCTTCATCGTCGTCGGTCCACTCTTTACCGGCCTGCGCCCGGGCATCCCGGCGCACGGTGGCGAGCACGCCGGCGGCCTGCTCACCCCCCATGACCGAAATGCGGGCGTTGGGCCATATCCATAAAAACTCAGGGTCGTAGGCACGTCCGCACATTCCGTAGTTACCGGCCCCGAAGCTGCCGCCGATAATAAGTGTTATTTTGGGAACACTGGCGCAGGCTACCGCTGTTACCAGTTTGGCTCCGTGCTTGGCAATGCCTTCTGCCTCGTACTTTTTGCCCACCATAAAGCCGGTAATATTCTGCAAAAACAGCAGCGGAATGCCCCGCTGGCAGCACAGTTCGACAAAGTGGGCCCCCTTCTGGGCCGATTCGCTGAACAGAATGCCGTTATTGGCGATAATACCCACCGGATAGCCGTGCAGATGGGCAAAGCCGGTCACCAGAGTGGGGCCATAGTTGCTTTTGAACTCATCCAGTATCGAGTCGTCCACCAGCCGGGCAATGACCTCCCGGACTTCAAAAGGTTTGCGCAGATCGGTGCCGACGATGCCATAGAGCTCATCGGCCGGGTAACGGGGAGGAACGGGGGCCTGAGGCGGTGGTGGCACAGGGGAACAATTGAGACGGGCAACCAGCCGGCGGGCCTTGGCCAGCGCATGCCGGTCGTTGTCAGCAGCATGATCCGCCACACCGGATTGCTGCGTATGTACGCCCGCGCCACCCAGCTCTTCAGCGCTGACCACTTCACCGGTGGCGGCTCTGACCAGAGGTGGTCCACCCAGAAAAATGGTGGCCTGGTTGCGAACCATAATGGATTCATCCGCCATGGCCGGAACATAAGCCCCGCCGGCGGTGCACAGCCCCATCACTACCGCCAGCTGTGGAATGCCGGCGGCAGACAGCCGGGCCTGATTGAAAAAAATACGGCCAAAATGCTCCCGGTCGGGAAACACCTCATCCTGGCTTGGCAGGTGGGCGCCGCCGGAGTCCACCAGGTAAAGGCAGGGCAGGCGGCAGCGCTCGGCAATCGCCTGTGCGCGCAGGTGCTTTTTGACCGTCAGCGGATAATAGGTACCGCCCTTTACCGTGGCATCGTTGGCTACAATCATGCATTCCACGCCTTGTATCCGGCCGATGCCGGTGATGATGCCTGCCGCCGGCACCGGCTCGTCATAGACATTGAGTGCCGCCAGCTGCGACAGCTCGAGAAAGGGGGAGCCATCGTCGAGCAGGGCGCTGATGCGTTCCCGCACCAGCAGCTTGCCACGACGCTGGTGGCGTTCCCGGCTTGCAGCGTCGCCTCCGATGGTGATGGCGGCAACCTGTTCGCGTAAGCCCTTAACCTCTACTGCCATCGCGTTTTGGCGGGCGATAAACTCCGGTGAGGCCGGTTGCACCCGGCTGGTGAATTGGGTCATCACGGCTCCTTATGATTCTCGTACCAGCTCCCGGCCGATCAGCATGCGGCGGATCTCCGAGGTACCGGCACCAATTTCATAAAGCTTGGCATCCCGCAGCAGGCGGCCGGCGGGGTAGTCGTTGATATAGCCGTTGCCACCCAGCAGCTGAATGGTGTCGAGGGCAACCTGAGTGGCGGTTTCTGCCGCCAGCAGGATTGCTCCGGCCGCATCCTGGCGACTGAGTTTGCCTTTGTCGGCGGCCATGGCGGTCATATAGGTGTAGCAGCGGGCTGCGTTCATGCGGGTGTAGATATCGGCCAGCTTGCCCTGCACCAGCTGGAATTCGCCGATGGCCCGGCCAAACTGCCTGCGCTCGCGCACATAAGGCACCACCAGATCCATAGCGGCCGCCATAATTCCCAGTGGCCCTCCGGCCAGGACCAGACGCTCGCTGTCCAGACCACTCATCAGCACGGCTACTCCGCCATTCAGTGGTCCCAGCAGATTAGCGGCGGGCACCCGGCAGTCCTGAAACACCAGTTCACAGGTGTTTGAACCGCGCATGCCCAGCTTGTCGAGTTTTTGTGCCGGGGTAAAGCCGGGGGTGCCCGCTTCGACAATAAAGGCACTGATGCCCTTGGCGTCTGCCTGCGGATCGGTTTTGGCATAAACCACAAACACTTGGGCATCGGGACCATTGGTGATCCACATTTTGTTGCCGTTCAGCACAAAATGGTCGCCGTCACGGCGGGCACTGAGCTTCATGGATACCACATCCGAACCGGCACCCGGCTCGGACATGGCCAGGGCACCGATATGCTCGCCGCTGAGCAGCGCGGGCAGGTAGCGGCGCTGTTGTTCGTCGTTGCCGTGGCGGTGGATCTGATTGATGCATAAATTGGAATGCGCGCCGTAAGACAAGCCTACAGAGGCGGAGGCCCGGCTGATTTCCTCCATGGCCAGCACATGAGCCAGATAACCCATATTCACACCGCCGTATTGTTCCTCCACTGTGATGCCAAACAGCCCCATGTCGCCCAGTTTGGGCCAGAGCTCAACGGGAAAGCGATTATCCCGGTCGATGCTCTCGGCTAACGGCGTAATTTCCTTTTTCGCAAAAGCGGCTACCTGTTCACGCAGCAAGGTATGCATGTCACCGAGATCAAGGCTCAGGGTGGGGTATGGGGCCATGTTACCTCCCGTCTGTGAAATAAACCGGGTTCGTTTGAATGCATTAACTATAGTCAGCGGTAGCCGGCTAAGCTTTAGTCAAGTAACGGATTTTCAGCAATGAGGTCTGCATGAGCACAGAAAAGCGGATTGTGATTGCCGCCGCCGCCCGCACCCCCATGGGTGCCTTGATGGGGACGCTCGGCAATGAGGCGGCCCACCGCCTGGGAGCGGTGGCGATAAGTGCCGTGCTGGCCCGCAGCAGGGTGGCCGCCGGGCACGTGGAGGAGGTCGTGATGGGGTGTGTGCTGCCCGCCGGGCAGGGGCAGGCCCCGGCTCGTCAGGCCGCACTGGGTGCGGGCCTGCCGGTATCCGTGCCTTGCACTACCGTAAATAAAATGTGTGGTTCGGGCATGAAGGCTGTGATGCTGGCTCATGATCAGCTGTTGGCAGGGGCGGTCTCGGTGATGGTCGCCGGTGGTATGGAAAACATGAGCCTGGCTCCTTATCTGATACCCAGAGCCAGAGCCGGACTGCGCCTGGGCCATGGCCAGCTGCTGGACCATATGTTTCTCGATGGCCTGGAAGACGCCTATGAAGGTGGCCTGATGGGTTGTTTTGCTCAGCGTACCGCAGACCATTTCGGGGTTACCCGGCAGGAGATGGATGCGTTCGCCATGACTTCGCTGCAGCGGGCACAAAGAGCCATGGTGGACGGAGGTTTTCGTGACGAAATAGCACCGGTCATGGTCAAGGGCCGCCAGGGTGAGGTGCGGGTGGACACCGATGAACAGCCTGGTCATGCACGGCCTGAAAAAATACCGTCGCTTAAGCCTGCCTTCGCTAAAGAGGGCACTATTACGGCTGCCAACTCCAGCTCTATTTCCGATGGTGCTGCCGCCCTGCTGCTGACCACGGAAGTGCGGGCCAAAGAGCTTGGTCTGACGCCGCTGGCGCGAATAGCCGGCCATGCCACTCATGCGCAGTTGCCGGCAGAATTTACCCTGGCCCCTATTGGTGCCATACAGAAACTGCTGAAGCAGCAAGGCTGGCAGGCCGGTGAGGTGGATTTGTTTGAAATTAATGAAGCCTTTGCGGTGGTTACGCTGCTGGCCATACGTGAGTTAGGGCTCGATCCCGAACGGGTTAATGTGAATGGAGGGGCCTGCGCACTGGGCCATCCAATCGGTGCCAGCGGTGCGCGCATTGTGGTGACCCTGCTTCATGCCCTGCGCCGGCGCGGACTTAAGCGCGGTGTGGCGGCACTGTGTATTGGCGGTGGCGAGGCCACGGCGCTGGCAGTTGAACTGTGTGAATGAGGTGACTTCATGGCCTATCAGGTTCCGTTGCTGATAAACGGCAATATGGTGCAAAGCCATACCAAACAGTGGCTGGAGGTAACCAACCCGGCCACGCAAGATGTCATTGCTCACTTGCCGTGTGCCACCGGCGATGAGGTGAGGTTGGCGGTGGTGGCAGCAAAAGCCGCGTTTACAAAATGGCGGCGGGTACCGGTGCCGGAGCGAGCCCGATTGATGCTGCGTTATCAGGCGCTGCTCAAGGAACAACATGATGAGCTGGCACGACTGCTCTGCAAGGATACCGGAAAGACCCTGGAAGATGCCCGGGGGGATGTGTGGCGGGGCATTGAAGTGGTCGAGCAGGCCGCCCATGTGGCTTCACTGACAATGGGCGAAACCCAGGCCGAGGTGGCAACCGGAGTGGACTGCTACAGCTTCAGTCAGCCGCTGGGTGTGTGCCTTGGCATTACGCCTTTTAACTTTCCGGCGATGATCCCGCTGTGGATGTTTCCTCTGGCCATCGCCTGCGGCAATGCTTTTGTGCTGAAACCTTCGGAGCAGGATCCGCTGGTGCCGATGGAGCTGGCCAAGCTGTTCCGGGAAGCGGGTGCCCCTGACGGCCTGCTTAATGTTGTGCACGGCGGTGCTGAGGTGGCGGAGCAGTTGCTGACCCATGAGGATATTGTTGCGGTGTCTTTTGTGGGCTCGGTGGGAGCCGGGCGGCATGTGTACCGCACCGCCACCGACCGGCTCAAACGGGTACAGGTGTTTGCCGGGGCCAAGAACCACATGGTGGTGATGCCGGATGCCAATAAGCAGCAGGCCATTAACAATCTGGTGGGGGCGTCGGTGGGGGCTGCTGGCCAGCGTTGCATGGCCATTTCGGTTGGGGTACTGGTGGGTGAGGCGAAGGCGTGGCTCGCCGAGATCAAGGAAGCCCTGGCCAAGGTCCGTCCGGGGGCCTGGAACGATCCCAAGGCGGGGTATGGTCCGCTGATAAGCCAGGCCGCCAAAAAACGGGTGCTGGGGCTGATTGAAGCCGGCAAGCGGGAAGGGGCCGACTGCCTGCTGGATGGTAGTAACTGCATCGTCAGCGATCATCCGGACGGCAACTGGGTGGGGCCTACTCTGTTTGCCGGCGTGACGCCCACCATGCGGATTTATACTGAAGAGATCTTCGGCCCCGTGCTGTTGCTGATGACAGTGGACAGCCTGGATGAGGCCATTGCCCTGGTGAATGCCAACCCCTACGGTAACGGTACTTCCATTTTTACTGCCTCGGGGGCGGCGGCACGCAAGTATCAGCAGGAGAGCCAGGTCGGACAGGTGGGTATCAATGTGCCCGTTCCGGTGCCGCTGCCATTTTTCTCCTTTACCGGCTGGCGCGGCTCCTTTTACGGTGATTTGCATGCTTACGGCAAGCAGGGGGTACGCTTTTACACCGAAACCAAAACCGTGACTTCCCGCTGGTTCGACGATGAGGTGGTGACCGGCCCCAACCTGTCGATTCATCTGAAATGAGAAACACGGCGGGAAGATGGTCTGCCGGGGTGTGCAATATTGTCGGGCAAGGCGCACTACTTCGCCGACACGTCGTAAACCCACCCATGGCTCAGCGGGTGCGGCGAAGCAGACACCCCTTGTCCTCCTGCTTTGACACAGAATCGCCGGACGACTGCTATCAGGCAACTTGGTATTGGCGCGAAGCAGTAGCAGGGATTGCCGGAGCCGACCGTCAAATGCCATGGATGGCATTTGTCGAGCATCCCATGGAAGGGCTTGAAGCGTGTCGGCGGAGGTAACCCTGCTGATGCGTCGCTTTGCACGGATTATCAGGTAGGTTTTGGCAAGCTTTCAGCTATCACCAAAAGGAGTTCATATGGATTTTGAGCTGAATGAAGATCAACGGGCGTTTGTGGCGCTGGCGGGGGAGTTTGCCGACAAGGCGCTGGCACCGTTTGCAGCGGACTGGGACCGGGACCATCACTTTCCGGTGGACACCCTGCAACAGGCGGGGGAGTTGGGGTTTTGCGCCCTCTATACTCCGGAGGCTGCTGGTGGCCTAGGCTTGTCCCGGCTGGATGCCAGCCTGATCTTTGAGCGGCTGGCCATGGGCTGCACCTCCACCACCGCTTTTCTCACCATTCACAACATGGTGACCTGGATGATTGCCAGCAGTGCCGGGAAAGATGTCTGGGAAAAATGGCGTGAGGGCATGACCAGCGGTCGGCTGCTTGGCTCTTACTGCCTGACCGAACCCAATGCCGGTTCCGACGCCGCCTCCCTTAAAACCCGGGCGATACGGGTGGGGGAAGATTATGAACTCAGCGGCAGCAAGATGTTTATCTCGGGAGCGGGAAGCACCCAGGTACTGGTGGTGATGGCCCGCACCGGTGGCGAAGGACCAGATGGTATTTCGGCTTTTGCCCTGGATGCTCATAGTCCCGGCATTGAATACGGGCGTCCGGAAGACAAAATGGGCTGGAGCAGTCAGCCAACCTGCAGCGTGTCCTTTGACGGCGTAAGGGTGCCCGCCGATCAGCTGCTGGGGCGGGAAGGTGAGGGCTTTAAACTGGCCATGAAAGGGCTGGACGGTGGTCGGATTAATATTGCCAGCTGTTCATTAGGGACGGCGAGGCAGGCGCTGAACCTGGCGCGCAATTACCTGCAGGAACGCAGTCAGTTTGGCCGGAAGCTGGCGGACTTTCAGGCATTGCAATTCTCCCTGGCGGACATGGCGACTGAGCTGATGGCGGCTCGCCAGCTGGTCCGGCTGGCTGCCAGCCGTCTGGATGCGGGGCATACCGACGCTACTACCTATTGTGCCATGGCCAAACGGTTTGCGACCGATGTGGGTTTTAACGTCTGCGATCAGGCGCTGCAGCTTTATGGCGGCTATGGTTACATTCGGGAATATCCGCTGGAGCGCCATGTGCGCGACACCCGGGTGCACCGTATTCTGGAAGGTACCAATGAAATCATGAAGTTGCTGATTGCTCGCCGGCTGCTGGCAGCCGGTGGTGACTGGTAAGGCTCGGATTCAATCATAGCGTAATGGTCGGGAGATGGAATGAGTGTAAGGGTGAACAGATTACCCTCCGCAGATGGCCGTACGATCGGCCAGTTGGTGCTGGAGCGGGAGGCTCAGCTCAATGCGCTGAACCTTGAAATGATAGAAATCCTGCTGAGTACCCTGCAAGGCTGGCAGCATGATGACGATGTGGTGGCGGTGGTGCTGGAAGGAAAAGGGGATAAAGCCTTTTGTGCCGGCGGTGATGTGGTGGGCTTGAGCGCGGCCATTGCCGCCGCCCGAACCGGCTGTGGTGAGCGGGAGCTGGGTACTGTGCCCGCAGCGGCAGCGGTTTTTTTTGAGCGGGAATACCGGCTTGATTATTTATTGCACACCTTTGGCAAACCGGTTATCTGCGTGGGGGCCGGCATTGTGATGGGCGGTGGCATGGGGCTGTTTACGGCTTCCGGGCAGCGAATTGTCACCGAGCGTAGCCGGCTGGCGATGCCCGAAGTAACCATTGCGTTGTATCCGGATGTGGGCGGCAGCTGGTTTCTTAACCGGTTGCCACCGGGGCTGGGGGAGTTTATTGCCCTTACCGGCTGTGTGCTTAATGCCGCGGACAGCCTCTGGTTAGGGTTGGCCAACCGCTTTATAGCCGAAGCTCGGCTGAATGAACTCTGGCCCCGTCTGCAACAGAGCGGCAGCAGTGCTGCTGAGGTGCTCAGAGAGCTGCAGGCGGAGTCGGCAACCGAGCTTGCCGGGCTCGACGCTCCCCTGAGCCGGCATCAGGCGCTGATTGGTAAATTGATGGACCAGGACAGTCTGGCTGGCAAGGTAAACGCCATACTGGAAGCAGATATCAGTGATGCCTGGTTTAACCGAGCCCAGCAAACCCTGGCGGCGGGCAGCCCTCTGGCCATGGCGGTGATCCACCGGCAACTGGCCCGCAGCCGTCACCTTTCACTGGCGCAGGTATTTCAGTCCGAGCTGGCACTGTCGGTGCAGTTATGCCGCTTTCGTGAATTCGCCGAAGGGGTACGGGCAAGGCTGATCGACAAGGATAACAACCCCGCCTGGACCTTTGCCTGCCTGAATGAGGTTGATCCGGCATTGCTTGACACCTTGTTGGCGTCCCCCTGGGGCCTGAGCCCGCTGGCGGACATCAGATAAAAATAAGTCACGCTTATATTGAGGGGAAGCACACTATGGCAACCATCGCATTTATCGGACTGGGCAACATGGGGCTGCCCATGACCGCAAACCTGGTTAAGGCCGGACACCGGGTGCAGGCCTTTGATTTGCAGTCAGAGGCGGTCAGCCGGGCAGCAGACCTGGGGGCTGCGCCCGCAAACACGGTGGTGGCTGCGGTAAAAAACGCCACCCTGGTGATTTCCATGCTGCAACAGGGGCAGCAGGTGAGCAGGCTGTATACCGGGAACGATGGCCTGTTTGGTCATCTGGCTCCGGGTTCTCTGGTGATCGATTGTTCCACCATTGAGGCGGAAACGGCGCAGAACTTGGCCACGGTGGCTGCCGGGCATGGCCTGGACTTTGTGGATGCGCCTGTCTCCGGAGGGGTCGCCGGGGCTGAGGCCGGCACCCTGACGTTTATTGTTGGGGGCAGTGAGGAGCAATTTACTCAGGCCAGGCCCGTGCTGGCGCAGATGGGGCAGAAGGTGCTGCATGCCGGCTCTCACGGTGCGGGTCAGATTGCCAAGGCGTGTAACAACCTGCTGCTGGCAGCACAGATGGCCGCCAGTTGTGAGGCCCTCAGCCTGGGGCTGGATCATGGTCTGAAGGCGGACGTATTATCAGAAATCATTCATCAGAGCTCGGGTAATAACTGGGTTATGGAGCATTACAACCCGGTGCCCGGCGTGATGGCCAGCGCGCCTGCCAGCCAGCACTACCAGGGCGGTTTTCAGGTCAAGCTGATGTGCAAGGATCTTAACCTGGCCATGAGTCTGAGCCAGGCCAGCGGCTCGCCGGTTCCCATGGGCTCTGCCGCCCGCGCCTTGTTTAGCCTGCACCAGGTGGCGGGTAACGGCAGTCTGGACTTTTCCAGTCTGTTTTATCTTTATCGCCAGCAGAAAGCAGGAGGCTGACCATGGATATCAAGGGCAAGGTGGTGGTGATCACCGGAGCTGGTCGCGGTCTGGGGATGGCCATGGCCCGTCATCTGGGGCGACAGGGAGCTGTGCTGGCGTTGCTCGATAATAATGAGCAGGATCTGGCGAAAGCAGGGGAAATGGTCGCCGCAACCGGCAGCCGGGTGGCGGTGCACTTGTGTGATGTGGCCAATGAGCGACAGGTGACTGACAGTTTTAGCCATATCGTACGGGAACTGGGCGGACTGGATGTGCTGGTCAACAACGCCGGTCTGATGCGCGATGCCTTGCTGGTAAAGCGCGAGAATGGCACCATCTGCCGTAACATGAGCCTGTCAGACTGGCAGCAGGTGATGGAGGTGAATCTTACCGGTACCTTTCTCTGTGGCCGGGAAGGCGCGGCCATCATGGCTGAGCGGGGGCAGGGCGGCCTGATTGTGAATATTTCTTCGGTGGCCCGGGCCGGCAATCCGGGGCAAAGCAACTATGCTGCCAGCAAGGCTGGAGTGGCGTCGCTGGTGGTGGGCTGGGCCGGTGAACTGGCTCGCTTTGGCATCCGGGTGGCGGGCATTGCTCCCGGGGTGATCGCCACCGAGATGACCGCGCAGATGAAACCCGAGGCCATGGCTCGTATCACCCAGCGCATTCCGGCGGGCCGGCTGGCGGAAACCGACGAGCTGGTGCACAGTCTGCAGTACATTATTGAAAATGATTACTTTAATGGCCGGATTCTGGAAATGGACGGAGGTTTACGGCTGTAGAAAAGGCTTTTGTGATCTGTATCCGGGAGGTTAACACTAAAGTCTACCTTGTTAACGTAAGGTGATACTCGTATTATTTTTTGCAACGCACTGCAACGGAAAGTGCCCTTGCGTTAACAGAGCCAAACAACAAAATAACCATAACCACTGCCATGCCCCTGAACGCATTGTTCCCTCATCAGAGAGCACTGCCTTCAGGGTTTTTTTTGTGTTACATACCGGAATAGTTGGGGCCGCTGCCGCCTTCTGGCGGTACCCAGGTGATGTTTTGTGCCGGATCTTTGATATCACAGGTTTTGCAGTGCACACAATTGGCGGCGTTAATACGGAATACCGGCAGGCCGGCTTCCTGTAACACTTCATAGACACCGGCGGGACAGTAGCGCTGGGCCGGCTCATTATAACGGGCCAGATTGTCCTGCAAGGGCAGGGCCGGGTCGGTCAGTTGCAGATGACAGGGTTGATCCTCATCATGACCGGTATTGGCGGCATGCACTGATGACATGCGGTCAAAGGCCAGTACGCCATCGGCCCTGGGATATGTGACCGGATCACAGCTGGCCGCTGGCTTCAGGGCGGCGTGATCCGGTGTTTTGTCGTGCAGCGAAAACGGCAGCCGGCCTCTCAGCATGTTCTGGCTCAGCCAGTTCGCAGCCCCGCCGGCCCAAGGGCCCAGTTTATGCAGCGCAGGAACAAAATGGCGGGCCCGCTCCAGCTCGTGTTGCAGCCAGCTTTCCTTCATCAGTATTTCAAACCCGGCAAGCCGGTCACCGCCGCGCCCTTCTGAAAGCGCCGGCACCAAGGCCTCGGCGGCGAGCAGACCCGACTTCATGGCGGTATGTATGCCCTTGATGCGGGCTCCATTTAGTGTGCCTGCATCACACCCCAGTAGCAGGGCTCCCGGCAGCACCATTTCCGGCAGGGAGTTTAGTCCGCCCTTGGTCAGTGCTCGTGCTCCCCAGGCCTGTCGTTTTCCGTCCCACAGGTGGCGGGCTAGCAGCGGGTGGTGCTTGAGCTGCTGAAATTCCTTAAAGGGATCCAGGTGGGTATTCTGGTAGTTGAGATCCATCACCAGGCCCACTGAAGCCAGGCCATCGTCGCCGTGGTAAAGGAAAAAGCCGCCGCCATTGCGCCCCAGTGGCCAGCCGCCGCCATGTATCACCAGGCCGGGCTGATGGCGCTCGGGGGCCAGCCGCCACAGTTCTTTAAAGCCGATGGCGTAATGTTGAGGATCTCGTGTTCTGTCCAGAGCAAAGCGGTCGATCAGGCTTTTGCCAAGGTGTCCCCGGCTGCCTTCGGCAAACAAGGTATAACGGGCGCGCAGCTCCATACCCGGCATATGACCGGTTTTTGGGGTGCCGTCTGCCGCCAGCCCCATGTCTCCGGTAAGCACACCGCACACGGCACCCTGTTTATCGAACAGGGCTTCCCTGGCAGCAAAGCCGGGAAAAACAGCCACGCCCAGGGCCTCCGCTTGCGTTGCCAGCCAGCGGCACAGTTTGCCCAGGCTGATGATATAGCTCCCTTTGTTGTGCAGTGAGGAAGGGGTTAGCCAAGCGGGAAGTTCGATCCCGCCCTGACTGTTGCTTAGCATATAAAAATGCTCACGGTTAACCCGGGTTGTGACGGGTGCACCTTGCTCACGCCAGTCGGGAAACAGCTCACTCAGGGCGCGGGTGTCGAACAAGGCTCCGGACAGAATATGGGCACCTACCTCGGCTCCTTTTTCCACCAGGCATACGTTCAGCTCCAGGCCTGCCTGCCGGGCCCGTTGCATCAGCGAACAGGCAGCCGATAAACCCGCCGGGCCGGCCCCTACAATGACAACATCAAACTCCATTGACTCCCGCTTCATGGTTCCCTCCTGCCAGGTTGCTCTGGCTAAAGTATTGTATTGGCGGCGATATTTAACAAATCGTCAGTGCGGCAGAATCGTCTAGTATTAATGCTGACTGATGGATCCCGGGGGCAGGCATGAAAGCACTGGTAACCGTTAAACGGGTGATTGACTATCACGTTCGGGTTCGCGTACTTGCTGATGGCAGCAATGTGGATCTGAGCAATGTAAAAATGGCCGCTAACCCCTTTTGCGAGATTGCGGTGGAAGAGGCGGTACGCATGAAGGAAAAAGGCTGGGTGTCGGAGATAGTGGCAGTCAGTATTGGTCCGGGTGAAGCTGCTGAGCAACTACGTGCGGCCCTGGCACTGGGGGCCGACCGCGCCATTCTGGTGGAGACGGCTGAATCTGCGGAGCCGCTCACTGTGGCTCGTTTGTTGGCAGCGCTGTGTGAGCGTGAAGCCCCTGATCTGGTGCTGATGGGTAAGCAGTCCATCGATACCGATCACAATCAGGCCGGACAGATGCTGGCGGCACTTAATGGCTGGCCCCAGGCGACCTTTGCATCGGCGATTGAACAGCAAGGCGATGAGCTGCTGGTCACGCGGGAAGTAGACGGTGGTCTGCGTACTCAGGCGCTGAGGCGACCGGCGGTGATTACCACGGATCTGCGTCTGAATGAGCCTCGTTTTGCCTCATTGCCCAATATCATGAAGGCCAGGCAAAAGCCGCTGGACAGGCTGACGCCCGATGAGTTGGGTGTGGCTTTTGAGCAGCATGTGTGTCTGCTGGGCATGAGTGAGCCACCGGCCCGCAAAGCCGGTGTCCGGGTAGCCGATGTGGATGAGCTGGTGAACAAGCTCAAGCATGAAGCCAAGGTGATTCCATGAGCATACTGGTGATAGCGGAACACGATAATGCCACGCTTAGTGCCCATACCTGCAAGGTGCTGGGCGCCGCGAGTGAACTGAATGCCAGGGTACATCTGCTGGTGATGGGGCAGGGCTGTGCCGGTGTGGCTGAACAAGGCCGCTGCCTTGCCGGTGTCAGTAAGGTTTTGTTGGCCGACGATACCTTGTATCAGCATCAGCTGGCCGAGCCCTGTGCCGCCCTGGTGTCGCGACTGGCCACGCAATATCGTCATGTACTGGCTCCGGCGTCCACTTTTGGTAAGGATATGTTGCCCAGAGCGGCGGCGCTGCTGGGCGTCGGAATGGTGGCGGACGTGGTTGCCATCGAAAGCGAAGACACTTTTGTACGCCCTGTTTATGCCGGTAATGCGCTGGCCCGGGTACAGTCACTGGATCCGGTGACGTTGCTCACCGTTCGCCCAACCGCTTTTGACGCGGTGGGCAAAGACGAGGCGCAGGCAGACATTGAACCGGTAGCTGCGGTGACGGTGGACAACTGCAGCCGTTTTGTCGGTGATGAACTGCGAGTCAGTGAGCGTCCGGAGCTGACCTCGGCCCGGGTGGTGGTCTCTGGCGGGCGGGGCCTGGGATCAAAAGAGCAGTTTGCCTTACTGGAAACACTGGCCGATAAACTGGGAGCGGCGGTAGGAGCAAGCAGGGCTGCGGTAGATGCTGGTCTGGCGGAAAACGATCAGCAGGTGGGGCAGACCGGCAAAATCGTCGCCCCCGAGCTGTATATTGCCGTGGGTATTTCTGGTGCCATTCAGCACCTGGCCGGTATTAAAGACGCCCGGATTATCGTCGCCATCAACAAGGACGAAGATGCGCCTATTTTTGAGGTGGCCGACTACGGACTGGTGGCAGACTTGTTCGAAGTCCTGCCCGAACTCGAGAAAATGCTGTAAGCCGGCCGGGCCGATACCGTTGTGCCCCGCGAAGGCGGGACCCATTTTATATTGTACGGGTGCTCCGTCCCGCCTTTGCGAGAATGACCGGGAAAGCTCGGGGGAGTTACATTCTTTGTTCGAGGCCCATATCCCAGAAGTCGATTTCAAGCCGGGTTGCATCATCAAAGATACGGCACAATTGCTTGAAGCGGGACGGGGGAACGTCGGCCAGGCGTTCGTTCAGCCAGGCTATCTCGGCCCGGGCGGCAGCCTGGAATTCGGCGCTTTCATACATGGCAATCCAGGCTTCGTAGGGGTTGCTCTCGCCCCGGACTGTGCCGGGTTGCTCTGTCAGCCAGCGGGCGAGCTCGGCATAGCCCACCAGACAGGGGGCCAGCGCCACATGCAGATCCAGCAGGTCCCCGCGGTTGCCGGTATCCAGCACATAGCGGGTATAGGCCAGGGTAGCCCGGGCTTCCGGCAGTTCATTCAGCTCCTGTTCGCTGATGTTCCACTGGGTGCAATAGTCGATATGCAGTCCCAGCTCCAGATCGATAATGGCGTCAAGGCCGGCTTTCGCGTGGCGCAGGTCGGCCAGTGTCGGGCTCTTGTAGGCGGCCAGGGCAAAGGCGCGGCCAAACTGAATCAGAAACAGGTAATCCTGTTTCAGGTAATGGCGAAAGGCTTCAGGGGCCAGGGTGCCATCACCCAGCCGGCGTACAAAATCGTGATGCAGATAAACACGCCAGTTGTCTTTGCAGCTGTGTCTCAACTCATTGAAAGTGAAGCTCATTTCATATCCTTATTGGTGAGGAAGATGGCTCCGGCGGGGGGAGCTTGCCGGGGCTCTCCATTCTGACTCAGCGGGGAATAATGGCAAGCAACTGAATGTTATTATGTTGTAATAAAACTACGATAGAAAGTATGGTTACTGGTATTCGAACGGGTGGAAGGGAACAGGGACGGTGACACAGTGACCTCATAAAGGCGTTGTAAAGCCCATTGTTTCATTGTCGTAATCGGGCTTCTTGCGTATAATGTGACCCCGTCTTGAATTCCACATTTCATTCGTTCCCAAGCTTTTCAGGTTCAGCATGACGACTAAATATATTTTTGTTACCGGCGGGGTGGTTTCCTCCCTGGGCAAAGGCATTGCAGCCGCCTCATTGGCCGCCATCCTCGAAGCCCGTGGTCTTAACGTGACCATCATGAAGCTGGATCCCTACATTAACGTGGATCCGGGTACCATGAGCCCCACCCAGCACGGCGAAGTCTTCGTGACCGATGACGGTGCCGAAACCGATCTGGACCTGGGCCACTATGAGCGTTTTATCCGCACCAAAATGACCCGTCGCAACAACTTCACCTCCGGCCGGGTCTATGCCGATGTGCTGCGCAAGGAACGACGCGGCGACTATCTGGGGGCGACCATTCAGGTGATTCCGCATATCACCAACTCCATCAAGGATCGGGTGATTGCCGGTGCTGAAGGCCATCAGGTGGCTATCGTGGAAGTGGGCGGTACCGTCGGTGATATCGAGTCGCTGCCGTTTCTGGAAGCCCTGCGTCAGCTGGCGGTGGAAGTAGGCCGGGAAAACACCCTGTTTATGCATCTGACCCTGGTGCCTTATATGGCCGCTGCGGGCGAAGTGAAAACCAAGCCGACCCAGCACTCGGTAAAAGAGCTGCTGTCTATCGGTATTCAGCCTGACGTGCTGATCTGCCGCTCCGACCGGGTGATTCCGGCGGTTGAGCGCGGCAAGATAGCCCTGTTCTGTAACGTGTCCGAAAAGGCCGTTATCTCCCTGAAAGACGTGGATTCCATCTATAAAATTCCGGCGCTGCTCAAGTCTCAGGGTCTCGACGAGCTGGTAGTCAAGCGTTTTGGTCTGGACTGCCCGGCCGCCGATCTGTCCGAGTGGGAACAGGTGATCTACGAAGAAGCCAATCCGGTAGGCGAAGTGACCATCGGCATGGTGGGTAAATATATTGAGCTGCCCGATGCCTACAAATCGGTGAACGAGGCGCTCAAGCACGGCGGCCTGAAAAACCGGCTGACCGTCAACATCAAATATATCGACTCCCAGGATCTGGAAAGCAAGGGCACAGGCCTGCTGGAAGGCCTGGATGCCATTCTGGTGCCCGGTGGTTTTGGTGAGCGCGGTGTGGAAGGTAAAATCATGGCCGCCCGCTATGCCCGTGAAAGCCGGGTACCTTACCTGGGTATCTGCCTGGGTATGCAGGTGGCGCTGATTGAATATGCCCGCAACGTGGCTGGCCTGGAAGGCGCGCACTCCAGTGAATTCGACCCCAAGAGCCCTTACCCGGTGGTGGGTCTGATCACCGAGTGGGTGGACGAAGAAGGCAACGTGGAAGTGCGTGACGAAGAGTCCGATCTGGGCGGCACCATGCGTCTGGGTGCACAGTTGTGTCATCTGGCCCCCGGTTCCAAGGTACATGCGCTGTATGGCTCCGACACCATCTATGAGCGTCATCGTCACCGTTATGAAGTAAACAACCGTCTGCTGCCTAAAATTGAAGCGGCAGGCCTGAAGGTGACCGGTCTTTCTGCCGACAAGAAGCTGGTGGAAATCATCGAGAACCCGGATCACCCCTGGTTCGTGGCGGCCCAGTTCCACCCCGAATTCACTTCTACTCCCCGTGATGGCCACGGTCTGTTTGCCGGCTTTGTGAAGGCGGCCGGCCAGTACCAGCAGGGAGAGCTGGAGTAACCGGTATCAGCGGCTGAGCCCTTGGGCTCGGCCGTAATTTTTTAGTGCATTGTTAGGTTTTACGTTTAACTCAAGAGGAAAGTGAGAATGGCTAAGATCGTTAAAGTGATCGGTCGTGAGATCATCGATTCCCGTGGTAACCCCACTGTGGAAGCCGACGTTTACCTGGAAGGTGGTTTTATGGGCCGTGCCGCAGCACCGTCCGGTGCTTCTACCGGTTCCCGGGAAGCGCTGGAACTGCGTGACGGCGACAAGTCCCGTTTCCTGGGCAAGGGCGTACAGACCGCCGTTGCCAATATCAACGATCGCATTGCCGCCGCTCTGACTGGCAAGGATGCCACCCAGCAGGCCGAGATCGACCAGATCATGATCGATCTGGACGGTACCGACAACAAGGCTACCCTGGGTGCAAACGCCATTCTGGCCGTGTCTCTGGCCAACGCCAAGGCTGCTGCTGCCGCCAAGGGTCAGCCTCTGTACGCCTGGATCGCCGAACTGAACGGCACTCCTGGTCAGTTCTCCATGCCGCTGCCGATGATGAACATCATCAACGGTGGTGAGCATGCCGACAACAACGTCGACATCCAGGAATTCATGATCCAGCCGGTGGGTGCCAAGAACATCAAGGAAGCCCTGCGCGTCGGTGCCGAGGTTTTCCATAACCTGGCCAAGGTACTGAAGGCCAAGGGCCTGTCTACCGCCGTCGGTGATGAAGGTGGTTTCGCTCCCAACCTGGAGTCCAATGCTGCCGCGCTGGCTGCCATCAAGGAAGCCGTTGAGCAGGCCGGTTACACTCTGGGCAAGGACGTTACTCTGGCGCTGGACTGTGCTTCTTCCGAGTTTTATGAAGACGGCAAGTACAACATGAAGGGCGAAGGCAAGGTATTCACCTCCGAGCAGTTCTCCGACTACCTGAAAGAGCTGTGTGCTCAGTACCCGATCGTTTCCATCGAAGACGGTCAGGATGAATCTGACTGGGATGGTTTCGCCTACCAGACCAAGATCCTGGGTGACAAGGTGCAGCTGGTGGGTGACGATCTGTTCGTCACCAACACCAAGATCCTGAAAGAAGGTATCGACAAGGGCATCGCCAACTCCATTCTGATCAAGTTCAATCAGATCGGTTCCCTGACTGAAACTCTGAACGCCATCAAAATGGCCAAAGATGCCGGTTACACTGCTGTTATCTCTCACCGCTCCGGCGAGACCGAAGATGCGACCATTGCCGATCTGGCCGTGGGCACTTGTGCCGGTCAGATCAAGACTGGTTCCATGAGCCGCTCCGACCGTATCGCCAAATACAACCAGCTGATCCGCATTGAGGAAGAGCTGGGTGACAAGGCCCCGTATCACGGTCTGTCTGAAGTTAAAGGTCAGGCGTAAACTTGCCTCCCCTTAGCTGAATAAAACCCCGCCTTGTGCGGGGTTTTTGTTTATGGCTCAGGCTGTATGCAGCCTGAGCGGTATCCCCGCCTTGTGCGGGGTTCCTTTTGTTCGGACGGCGAATATGGGAAACTAGCCGTCTTGTTCCGGAGGATAAATGCGCACCCTGACGCTGATACTGATTGCTCTGCTCGCCACGTTACAATACGACCTGTGGCAGGGCAAAAACGGCCTGGCTGAATATCATGAAGTTGCCGCCAATGTAGAACGCCAGCTCATCGACAATGAGCGTCTGGCGGAACGAAATGCTTTGTTATACCGGGAGATCAAGGATCTTAATCAGGGGTTGGCGGCAGTGGAAGAGCTGGCCCGCAACGATCTGGGGATGATCAAACCCGGTGAAACCTTTTATCGTCTGTTACTTCCGGAAGACAAGCCGCCGCAATGACGTTTTCAACCTTTACTGCCGTGGTGCCGGCGGCCGGCGTCGGTAAACGCATGGGCAGCACTGTTCCCAAACAATACCTGACGCTGGCAGGTAAAACCGTGCTTGAACATACGCTGGAGCGGCTGCTGGCACATGATGCCATCGCGCAGGTCGTTGTGGCCGTCAGCCCGGAAGACGCCTGGTTTGATGCATTGCCGCTGGCGGCAGACCCCCGGGTGCTGCGGGCAACAGGCGGCCAGGAACGGGCCGACTCTGTGCTTAATGCGCTTGACCTGGTGACCAGTGAACGGGTACTGGTACACGATGCAGCCCGGCCCTGTCTGACCATGAAGGATCTTGATGCGCTGCTGGCTGCTTCTGTCCATCCTCAGGGGGCGATACTGGCCTGCAGGGTACGGGATACCATGAAACGGGGGGATGGCAAAGGAGCCATCCGTGAAAGTGTCAGCCGCGACGAGCTCTGGCATGCGCTTACGCCACAATGTTTTGCTACCCGGACCTTGCGTCAGGCGCTGTCCACTGCGCTGAGCGCGGGCCATACCGTCACCGATGAGGCATCGGCGATGGAACTGGCCGGCTTTTACCCGGTGTTGGTAGAAGGGCGTTCTGACAATATCAAAATCACCCGGCCGGAAGATCTGGCTCTGGCCGGTTTTTTTCTGCAGCAGCTTAAAGAGAGCTTTACATGATGCGAATCGGGCACGGGTTTGACGTGCATAAATTTGGCGGTGACGGCCCCTGCATGCTGGCCGGTGTAGCGGTGCCTTATGAGCAGGGGTTGCTGGCTCATTCCGATGGTGATGTGATCCTGCATGCCCTGAGTGATGCGTTGCTCGGTGCCATTGGTGCCGGTGATATTGGTCGGCATTTTCCTGATACTGATGCCGAGTTTGCAGGCATCGACAGCCGTATTCTGCTGCGGGATGTGTATGCCCGGGTGCTGAAAGCGGGCTATGTACTGGGCAACGCCGATGTGACCGTTATGGCTCAGACGCCTAAACTGGCACCCTATATCGACGCCATGGCGGCGACCATTGCCGCTGATCTGCAGGCGGCGGTGTCTCAAGTCAACGTGAAGGCCACCACCACCGAACAACTCGGCTTTGTCGGCCGCAAAGAAGGCATAGCGGCGGAAGCCGTTGTATTACTGGTAAAAGCATGAATAACTGGCATTATTTCCACGGTGAGCCCACCGTCAGCGGCCGCCTCAAGGCCACCCCCGAAGATTTTATTGTGCGTGAAGATCTGGGGTTCGCCCCCAGTGGTGAAGGCGAACATATTTTTCTGCACATTCGCAAGCGTGGTCAGAACACCCAGTGGGTGGCACGGGATCTGGCCCGGTTGGCGGGCATTGCCCAGCGGGATGTAACCTGGGCTGGCCTGAAAGATCGTCATGCGGTGACCGAGCAATGGTTCGGCGTTCATTTGCCAGGTAAGGAAATGCCCGATTTCTCGCCCCTTGAAAATGAGGATGTGCAGATTCTGGCCATTGCCCGCCACAACAAGAAACTGAAAACTGGTGCGCTCAGAGGCAACTGGTTTGAGCTGACCCTGAGTGAGCTGGAAGGAAATGATGATCTTCCGGCACGGCTGGCGGCCATCAGTGAGCACGGTGTGCCCAACTACTTTGGTGAGCAGCGGTTTGGCCACAACGGCGGCAATATTGCACAGGCCAGCGCCATGTTTGGTGGTAAGCGCATCAAGGATCGAAACAAACGGTCGATGTATCTCTCTGCGGCCCGCAGTTATCTGTTCAACCTGGTTGTGAGCCAGCGGCTGGCGCAAGGGAAGGGTGAACAATTGCTGAACGGCGATTGTGTCATGCTGGCGGGAAGCCAGTCGTTTTTTACCATCAATGACGACAATCCGCTTGATGAGGTAATGCGTGAGCGGTTTGTCAGCGGAGATATTCGCCTGAGTGCCCCGCTGTGGGGAAGAGGGCGGTTGCCGGCAGAGGGTGAGGCTGCAGAGCTGGAGCTGGCGGCGCTGGCGGAGCAGGAAGCACTGCGCGCCGGATTGGAAGCCAATGGACTGAAACAGGAGCGGCGGGCGCTGCTGCTGAAACCGGAGCAACTGAGCTGGCAGCAGCATGAAAATCGTTTAACGCTGTCGTTCTGGTTACCTGCGGGAACTTATGCCACCAGTCTGGTGCGGGAACTTATCAAGGAAAAGGTGAGCCATGAAAATTCTGGTGAGTAATGACGACGGCGTAAATGCCCTCGGTATTCGCACCCTGAGCCGGGCCTTGTCGGAATTTGCCGAAGTGGTTACGGTGGCTCCGGATCGTAACCGCAGCGGTGCCAGTCACTCACTGACGCTGGAAGTGCCGCTGCGTGCCGATAAACTCGACGACACCGGTTTTTACTCGGTAAAGGGCACGCCGACCGACTGTGTACACTGGGCAGTCAATCATCTGCTGGATCCTGACCCTGATCTGGTGGTGGCCGGCATTAATCACGGTGCCAACCTGGGCGACGACGTGCTCTACTCAGGAACGGTGGCTGCGGCTACCGAAGGCCGGCATCTGGGCCTGCCATCCCTGGCCATTTCCCTGTGCGGCGATAAGCACTTTGAAACCGCCGCCCATTTTGCCGGTATGTTGGTGCAGGGGTTGCTGCGAGCTCCGCTTTACTCCAATCAAATTTTAAACGTGAACGTGCCCGACTTGCCCCTGGCGGAAATTCAGGGTATCAAAGTGACCCGTCTGGGTAATCGTCATCGTTCCGATGCGGTGCTCAGAGAGTTTGATCCCCGCGGTCGTCCTATTTACTGGATAGGTCCGCCGGGGGCCATTCAGGATGCGGGGGAAGGGACCGACTTTGATGCCATAGAGCGGGGGTTTGTGTCTATTACACCGCTGACCATTGATCTTACGGCTTACGATCAAATGGCGGCCCTGTCCCGTTGGATTAAGGATGTGGAGTAAGGACGTGCGCACGTTAGCAGGAGAGCAGCTTTATCGCCTGCTGAAACAGCAGGGCATTCGTAACGAACGGGTTCTGAAGGCCATTACCGGCCTGCCGCGTAACGAGTTTGTGGATGAGGCCATGAGCCATAAAGCCTGGGACAACAGTGCCCTGCCCATCGGTTTTGGCCAGACGATTTCTCAGCCCTACATTGTTGCACGCATGACCGAAGCCCTGCTGCAGGGCACCCAGCTTCGCAGGGTGCTGGAAATAGGCACCGGCTCGGGCTTTCAGACCGCGGTGTTGGCCCAGCTGGTGGATGAGGTATACACCATAGAGCGTATCAAGCCACTGCAATATCAGGCCCGGCGCCGGCTGCAGCGGCTGGATCTGCATAATGTGCGGACCAAGCACGGTGATGGCTGGCAGGGATGGGCCAGTAAAGCTCCGTTTGATGCCATAATTGTCACTGCCGCCGCCAGCTCTGTGCCTGCGGCACTGCTGGAACAGCTGGCCGACGGTGGCCGAATGGTGATTCCGGTAGGGGGAATGCATCAGACGTTGTGGCTGTACCAGCGTCAGGGTGATGACATGGTTCGTACCGAGCTGGAAGCAGTACGTTTTGTTCCTTTGATTCAGGGTGATCTTGAGTGAAGCCGTTTTCCCGTTTATACCGGCTGGTGATGATGTGGGCGGTACACCGCCACGCACCGGTTTATCTGTCCATGAACAGTTTTGTTGAGTCCATTTTCTGGCCGGTGCCGGTTGATGTGATGCTGGCTCCGATGGCGCTGGCCAAGCCGGATAAAGCCTGGCGCTATGCGGCGTTAGCCACCGTGTTTTCGGTGCTTGGAGCCGCCTTTGGTTACCTGCTGGGTTACGCTATGTGGGATCCGCTGGTTGCGCCCTTTATTCAGACCATGGGGTATGAAGGCAAAATTGCCGTTGCCCGGCAGTGGTTTGATGACTGGGGGATCTGGGTCATCTTTATCGCCAGTTTCACGCCGGTCCCCTACAAGGTGTTTACCGTGACTGCCGGACTGTTGCAGATGGCGTTTCTGCCGTTCCTGCTGGTGTCACTGGTTGGCCGGGGGATGCGCTTTTTCCTGGTGTCCGGCCTGATGGTCTGGGGTGGCGTGAAAATGGAGCGCAAGCTGATTGGCTATATTGATCTGCTGGGCTGGTTATGTGTGGCGGCGGCAGTGCTCGCCTATCTGTTGTTGAGCCGCTGATGATGTGGCGGAGCGGGACGATCAGAGTAACAGCCATCAGCCTGGTGCTGCTGCTTTCGGCCTGTTCCGCATCACGGCCAGCCCCGGTCCGGGGAGTGGGGGCTCATGCTCAGGGGCATGTCCAGGCCAATGGACGTCATTATGTGGTGGCCCGGGGCGATACCCTTTACTCCATTGCCTGGCAGGCGGGTACCGATGTGGCTACTCTGGCCAGGTATAACGGTCTTCGTGCACCTTATCGCATCTATCCCGGTCAGACCCTGAAGCTGGATGTGCCCGGTCGCAAGGTGCGGGAATACCGTGTGCGCCGGGGAGATACACTGAGCGGAATTGCCCGCCGGACCAATCACTCGGTTGCGGATCTTGCCAGCCTGAACGGGTTGCGTCCGCCTTACCGTATTTATGTCGGACAGAAGCTGGCCTTGCATAGCATCGCGCGTGCCACCGCAGAGAGTAAGCCTCAGCCGAAACCTGCCCCTTCATCTTCCAAAAAAGCCACTGTCGCAAAATCGTCCGGAGCAGTTGCACCGGTCAAAAGAAAAGCATACGCTGAGTCTGAAGTACAAAAAAACACGGCTGTCAATGGTGCTATCGCTTGGCAATGGCCTGTCAGCGGTCCGGTGATATCGGGGTTTTCGTTATCGGAAACCGGTAATAAGGGCATTGATATTCGTGGCAGCAGGGGCCAGGCAGTCAAGGCCGCTGCAACAGGAAAGGTAGTATACGCAGGGAATGCGCTACGTGGTTATGGCAATCTTATCATCATAAAACACAACGATGATTACTTGTCGGCCTACGCTCACAATGAGGTGCTGCGTGTGAAAGAGCAGGACACGGTGAAAGCAGGCCAGCACATAGCGGATATGGGAAGTAGTGATGCTGCTGATGTCCGGCTGCACTTTGAAATCCGGTATCAGGGTAAATCGGTTGATCCGAGAAAATATCTGCCCAAGCGATAATGACCGGGGATAAGGCTGTTCCCGGTTTAAGGGAGAACTGCCATGAGCCAGAAAAAATACAACACCGAAAATGCAGAAACAGATTTTGACAAGGATGATGAGCTGAATGCCGCTGATGTTGAAGTGGCCGAGGAAAAAGAGGAAGAACAAACCGAAGAGGTACTGAGCCCGCCCACTCAGCGGAGCCTGGATGTGACCCAGCTTTACCTGGGAGAAATAGGCTATTCTCCGCTGCTCACCGCCGAAGAAGAAGTGCATTATGCCCGTCGCGCATTACGGGGGGATCTCGCCGCACGCAAACGAATGATAGAGTCCAACCTGCGCCTGGTTGTCAAAATTTCCCGCCGTTACAATAACCGGGGCCTGGCCCTGCTGGATCTGATTGAAGAGGGTAACCTGGGCCTGATCCGTGCCGTGGAAAAGTTTGATCCCGAGCGCGGATTCCGTTTTTCAACGTATGCCACCTGGTGGATCCGTCAGACCATAGAACGCGCCATCATGAACCAGACCCGTACCATTCGTCTGCCCATTCATGTGGTAAAAGAGCTGAATGTCTATCTGCGTACCGCCCGGGAGCTGGCCCACCGGCTGGATCATGAACCTTCTGCCGACGAGATTGCCGAGGCGCTCGACAAGCCGGTGGAAGATGTGTCGCGTATGCTGAAGCTGAATGAAAAAATCAGCTCTGTGGATACTCCTATCGGCGGTGACGGCGATAAGGCCCTGCTTGATGTGCTGGCTGATGAGAACGACAAGGATCCGGAAGTTGAAACCCAGGATGACGACATTAATTCCAGCCTGGTACGCTGGCTGGAAGAGCTGAACCCCAAGCAGCGGGAAGTGCTGGCGCGGCGTTTTGGTCTGCTGGGCTATGAAGCCTCTACGCTGGAGGATGTCGGCCGGGAGATTGGCCTCACCCGGGAACGGGTACGTCAGATCCAGGTGGAAGCCTTGCGCCGGCTGAAGGAAGTGCTGACGCAGCAGGGGCTTAATATTGACACCTTGTTTCATGGTGAATAACGGAAAACAAAGCGGTAAGCCGACCTCTTCGGAGAGCTGTCAGCTTTAAGGGGGGAAGCCATCGACCGTACCTGTATTTCGGTAGACACTGAAAGGCAGTAGGTTGGCGATGAGCGTAGCGAATCCCAGCAAAGAAGGTAGGTTGGGCGAGTCCCAGCACTGCTCTTAAAAACCCCGGCATAACCTTTGTTATGTCGGGGTTTTTCATGCTAATCCATTGATAGCTGACGGCTTTATTTTCTGGCCTGCTTCAGCTGATACAATTGCTCCAGCGCCTGACGCGGCGTGAGCTCATCCGGGTTCAGGGTATCGAGTAATTCCAGGGCCGGATCAGGCTGCTCATCAAACAGCGGCAGTGAGCCCTGAGGGGGGGCGACGGCCGGCTCAGGGGCGGGGCGGCCGCTTTCCAGCTCGGCCAGCTTCTCCCGGGCGAGAGTGAGTACCGCTCTGGGCACGCCGGCCAGCGCCGCTACCTGCAAGCCGTAAGAGCGGTTGGCTGCCCCTTCCTGTACCGCATGCATAAAGGCGATAGTGTCACCATGCTCCACTGCATCCAGATGGACATTGGCGACTGCCGGCCACAGAGCTGCCAGTCCGGTGAGCTCAAAATAGTGGGTGGCAAACAGAGTATAGGCGTGCAGCCGGTTGGCCAGGGCATCGGCACAGGCCCAGGCCAGCGCCAGGCCATCATAGGTACTGGTGCCCCGGCCAATTTCGTCCATCAGCACCAGGCTGTGGTGGCTGGCGTTGTTGAGAATATTGGCTGTTTCCGTCATTTCCACCATAAAGGTGGAACGGCCCGAGGCCAGATCATCGGACGCACCGATACGGGTAAAGATGCGATCCACCCGGCCAATACGCGCCTTTTGTGCCGGCACAAAGGAGCCAATATAGGCCAGCAATACGATCAGGGCTGTCTGGCGCATATAGGTGGACTTACCGCCCATATTGGGGCCGGTGATTACCAGCATTTTTCGTTGATTCGACAGTGACAGCGGGTTGGCGATAAACGGCTCTGTCATCACCTGTTCCACCACCGGGTGACGGCCTTCCTCAATGTCGATGACGTCGTCGTCGGTCAGCTCGGGGCGGCAATAATTCAGGCTCTCGGCTCGCTCCGCCAGGTTGGCCAGCACGTCCAGACAAGCCAGGGCGGCGGCGCTTTGCTGCAACGGGGCAAGGTGTTCCAGCAACTGGTCCAGTAGCGTTTCATACAGACGTTTCTCCAGCGCCAGTCCTTTGCTTTGGGCGTTGAGTACCTTGTCTTCGTATTCCTTCAGCTCGGGAATAATGTAGCGCTCGTTATTTTTCAGGGTCTGGCGACGAACATAATGCACTGGGACCAGATGGGAGTTGGCCCGGCTGACATCAATGTAAAAGCCGTGCACCTTGTTGTAGGCCACTTTGAGGGTGCTGATACCAGTGGCATTACGTTCCCGGGTTTCAAGCTCTTCCAGATAACGATGGGCCCCGGCGGCCAGTTCACGCAGTTCGTCCAGTTCGGCGTTGTAGCCATCGCGGATCACACCGCCATCGCGGATCACCACTGGCGGAGTGTCCACCACGGCGGCTTCCAGCAGGCCGGCCAGGCCGGGAAAATCACTGATTTGTGTGGCAAGCGATGTCAGGCACCCGGCATCCGCCTCGGCCAGTACCGCCTGAATGTCCGGCTGGGCCTGCAAGGCGGCCCGTAACCGGCTCAGATCCCGGGGGCGGGCCGAGCGCAGTGCCAGTCGTGCCAGCACCCGTTCCACGTCGCCGACCTGGCGTAACAGTGGGTGGAGTTCTTCATGACAGCTGTTTTCCATCAGCGTGGCAATAATATCCTGACGTTGCTTCAGCTCGTCTTTATTGCGGCTGGGCTGATGGATCCAGCGTTTGAGCAACCGGCTGCCCATGGGAGTGGCGGTGCGGTCCAGCACCTCTGCCAGGGTATTTTCCACGGTGCCGGACAGGTTCAGCGTCAGTTCCAGATTACGTCGGGTGGCGGCATCCATGATCACCATGTCCTGGCGGCGTTCCAGCCGTACACTGTTGATATGGGGCAGGGCGGTTCGCTGGGTATCCTTGACATATTGCAGCAGACAGCCGGCGGCACACAGGGCAGTGATGGACTGCTCCACGCCAAATCCCACCAGATCCCGGGTACCAAACTGCTGGCACAGCAGGTGACGGGCGGTCCCGAGATCGAATTCCCACTCGGGCCGGCGTCGCAGTCCCTTGCGGTGCTCGATAAGGCCAAACCAGTCAAACCCTTCCGGGTACAGCAGTTCGGCGGGCTGAGTGCGCTGTAATTCGGCGGTAAGAGTTTCCTCTTTCTCAAACTGGTTGATCACAAAGCGACCGGTACTCACATCCAGAATGCCAAAACCGAAACGTTCGCCGTCGTGATATACCGCCGCCAGGCAGTTGTCTTGCCGCTCATTGAGCAGGGCTTCATCAGACAGGGTGCCGGGGGTGACGATGCGCATCACCTGGCGTTCCACCGGACCTTTGCTGGTGGCCGGATCGCCAATCTGCTCGCAAATGGCTACCGACTCGCCCATCTGTACCAGTCGCGCCAGATAATTCTCCGCGGCATGGTAGGGCACCCCTGCCATGGGAATGGCAGTGCCTGCCGATTTGCCGCGTTTGGTCAGGGAAATGTCCAGCAGGCGTGACGCTTTTTTGGCATCGTCGTAGAACAGTTCATAAAAATCCCCCATGCGATAAAACAGCAGAATATCCGGATGTTGGGCCTTCAGGGCCAGGTATTGCTGCATCATGGGAGTGTGTTGTGTTTGCTCGGTCGCTTTCACCTTGGTGCCTTTACCCTGTCTGTCATGAGATATGGTGCTGTCCGGGTTACCCGGCTGGATGGGACAGGTGACGGGTATGCCGCGGACGGGGCCTAAAGAGTATCAGACCTCTGCTGTCGGGAACAATTGTGCCTGGCAAAAGTTGCGTACACCGCAGGTGGCGGTGCTTCCTGTCGGATGGCTGACAACTGCTATTTTAGAAGGGACCATTTTGATGCCGATCGTGGTTAACAATAAACCATCACCGGGTTCGGTTATTTGCACTATCCAAAAACCATGTAATGATTCGGTTAACATAAAGGAGCATGGGAAAGGTGATATTTAAATTAAATAGGGAGATTCCTTGATCTGGGACATTGATTTTTAAAAGGCTTTTTTAGCTTGGGTTAGTATTATCGGTCGGGGTGAAAATACAACTTAGAGCTTTAACTCCACTGTGTTATTTTTATACATGTTGTCGGTTGGTTTTATCGAATGAAAAAGCTCAACTGACGGTTTTAAATAATAAAAACCGGAGAGAGTACGAGTCTCTCCCACGGCTGGTGCGCTGCCGTCTCTTTGGGTAGTGCCGACCTAGGGTACGGAGGGGCTGAGCCGGTGTGTTTAATATTGCTCTTATTACTTTCATGGGGCAGATTATTCTGGTTTAGCCTGAGCGGGTACACCGCCGATTGTCATAATCGGGAAGGACTGTTTGGAACACCTTTTTATATCCTGGGTGAGATAAATGAAAAAGATAAATAAAAAACATCTTCTGCTGCTGGCTTTATTGGCGGTAGCCGCCGTCGCCGCTTATGTCTGGCAGGGGAGCCTTGACTCCGGTTATGGGGAGGGTTTTGTCAGCGGCAATGGCCGTATCGAGGCGACTGAGATCGATGTAGCCACCAAGCAGGCTGGCCGGGTGGAGGAGATACTGGTGCGTGAGGGTAGCTTCGTGCAGGCCGGCATGCCCCTGGCCCGGATGCAGGTGACGGTGCTGGAGGCTCAGCGGGAGGAAGCCAGGGCTCAGCATCAGCAGGCCCTGAATGCGGTTAACAGCGCGCGTGCTCAGGTGCTGGCGCGGGAGAGCGAACAGCAGGCGGCGCGGGCTCTGGTGGCCCAGCGGGAGGCGGAGGAAGACGCGGCTCGCCGGCGCTATGAACGCTCCCGGGTGCTGACCGGCAGGGGGTCTTTGTCTCAGCAGCAGTTGGACGACGACAAGGCGGCCCTGCTCGGGGCCAGTGCTGCAGTGAGTGCGGCCCGGGCCCAGGTCAATGCCGCCGAAGCCGGAGTTGAGGCGGCTCGGGCCCAGGTGGTAGGGACCGAGTCAGCGGTAGCGGCAGCAGCGGCCACCATCGCCCGTATCCAGGCGGATATTGACGACAGCCAGCTCAGCGCTCCCCGGGATGGCCGGGTGCAGTACCTGATAGCCCAGCCGGGAGAGGTGCTGGGTGGCGGTGGTAAGGTGCTCAACCTGGTGGATCTGACCGATGTATATATGACCTTTTTTCTGCCTTCCGAGCTGGTGGGGCGGCTGGCGCTCGGCAGCGAGGCGCGCATCCTGCTGGACGCGGCACCGGAATACGTGATCCCGGCGCGCATTTCCTTTATTTCGGATATCGCCCAATACACTCCGAAGACAGTGGAAACTGCCAGCGAGCGGCAGAAACTGATGTTCCGGGTGCGTGCCCAGGTGGACCCGGATCTGCTCCGGGCCCATCTTACCCAGGTCAAGACAGGGCTGCCCGGCGTAGTATGGGTTCGGCTCGAACAGCACCAGCCCTGGCCTGAGGATCTGACCGTCAAGCTGGAACCCTGACATGAAGGCACATGTAGCCCATGCAGAGGGCGTCTGTCTGCAATACGGGGAGACCCGAGCGTTGGACGGCATCGATCTTGCCATTCCCGCCGGGCGCATGGTGGGCTTTATCGGCCCGGACGGGGTGGGAAAGTCCAGTTTGCTGTCGCTGCTGGCCGGCGCCAGGGCGGTGCAGCAGGGCCGGGTGCGGGTGATGGAAGGTAGCATGGCCGATGCCGCACACCGGAACCGGGTTTGTCCCCATATCGCCTATATGCCCCAGGGGTTGGGCAAGAATCTCTATCCCACTCTGTCGGTAGAGGAGAACTTGCAGTTCTTCGGTCGCCTGTTCGGCCACAACAAGGCCGAGCGACGCCGGCGCATCGACGATTTGACCCGCAGTACCGGACTTTATCCCTTCCTGACCCGCCCCGCCGGCAAGCTGTCCGGCGGCATGAAACAGAAACTGGGGCTGTGCTGCGCCCTGATCCACGATCCCCGGCTGCTGATTTTGGATGAGCCCACTACCGGGGTAGATCCCCTGGCACGCAGCCAATTCTGGAACCTGATCGATCGTATCCGGGCCGAACGGCCCGGGATGAGCGTGCTGGTGGCCACCGCCTACATGGAGGAAGCGGCAGGCTTCGACTGGCTGGTGGCCATGGACGCGGGCCGGGTACTGGCCACGGGCAGCCCGAATGAGCTGCTTGCCCGGACTGGCTGTCCGAGCCTGGAGCGCGCCTTTATCGCCCTGTTGCCGGAATCCCGCCGCCAGGGTCACCGGGAGGTGGTGATCCCCCCTCTGGAACTGACCGAAGACGAGGAGATCGCCATTGAAGCTCGGGAGCTGACCATGCGTTTCGGCGACTTCGTGGCGGTGGACAAGGTCAACTTCCAGATCCGCCGGGGGGAGATCTTCGGCTTTCTTGGTTCCAACGGGTGTGGCAAATCCACCACCATGAAGATGCTGACCGGCCTGTTGCCCGTATCCGATGGCCAGGCCTGGCTGTTCGGCCAGCCAGTGGACGGTAACGACATAGCCACCCGCCGGCGGGTGGGCTACATGTCCCAGGCGTTTTCCCTCTACACCGAGCTGACGGTATTACAGAACCTGGTGCTGCACGCCCGCCTGTTCCGGGTGGCGGAGGCGGCTATTCCCGAGCGGGTAGAGGAAATGATCCGCCGCTTCGATCTGGAAGAGGCACGCCATGCCCTGCCGGAGCGCCTACCTATGGGGATCCGCCAGCGGTTGTCGTTGGCGGTGGCCATGGTACACAGTCCCGAGCTGTTGATTCTGGACGAACCTACCTCGGGGGTTGATCCGGTCGCCCGGGACCAGTTCTGGCAATTGCTGATCGAGCTGGCCCGCAACGACAGGGTAACCATTTTTATCACTACCCACTTTATGAATGAGGCCGAGCGCTGTGATCGCATCTCTCTGATGCATGCGGGGCGGGTGCTGGTGAGCGACGCCCCGGACGCACTGGTGAGGCAGCATGGGGCCGACACACTGGAACAGGTATTTATTCACTACCTGGAACAGGCGTCGGGCCCGGAGGAAACGCCACCCGCGGCCCCGGCGGCGTCCGCCATTCCGGCGACTCCGCACCGGCAGGGCTTCAGCCTGGGGCGCATGCTCAGCTTCAGCCGGCTGGAGGCGATGCAACTGGCTCGGGATCCGGTTCGTGCCGCTCTGGCTCTGTTGGGCACAGTGCTGCTGATGTTCATTATGGGATATGGCATCGGCATGGACGTGGAGGATCTTCGTTATGCCGTGCTGGACCGGGATCAGTCCGGGCTGAGCCAAAACTACACCCTCAACCTGTCGGGCTCCCGGTATTTTATCGAGCGGCCGCCCTTGGACGATTATCAGGAGCTGGACCGGCGTATGCGCAGTGGCGAGCTATCCCTGGCCATAGAGATACCGCCTGGCTTCGCTCGGGAGCTCAAGCGCGGCAATCAGGTGGAGATCGGCGTCTGGGTGGACGGGGCCATGCCGCTCCGTGCGGAAACCATCAGTGGTTATGTGCAGGGCATGCACTACAGTTGGCTGCGGGAGCAAGCCCGCTATAGTCTGGGACAGAGTACTACGGGATCGGCTACAATTGAGACCCGCTTCCGCTACAATCCGGACGTGCGCAGCCTGCCGGCCATGGTGCCGGCGGTGATCCCCATACTGCTGTTGATGATTCCCGCCATGCTCACTGCTCTGGCGGTGGTACGGGAAAAAGAACTGGGCTCCATCATCAACCTCTATGTGACCCCTGTTTCCAGAGCGGAGTTTCTGCTCGGTAAGCAATTGCCCTATGTGTTGCTTGCCATGCTGAACTTCCTGCTGATGGTCGCTTTGGCGATTACCCTGTTCGAGGTGCCACTGACCGGCAGCTTCGCCACTCTGACCTTGGGAGCATGGCTGTTTGTGCTGTTTTCTACCGGCTTTGGGCTCTTTGCCTCTACGTTCACCCGCAGCCAGATCGCCGCCATGTTTGTGACCATGATCGGTACTTTGCTGCCGGCCATCCAGTTCTCAGGAGTGCTTAACCCGGTGTCCTCTCTGGAAGGGATGGGAGCCCTGATCGGCCAGGTCTATCCGGCCACCCATTTCCTCAACATCAGCCGGGGCGTGTTTGGCAAGGCCTTGGGCTTTGGAGATTTGAGCGCCTCTTTCTGGCCGCTGCTGCTGGCGGTCCCCGTCATTCTGGGGCTGTCGGTGGCCCTGCTTAAAAAACAGGAGCGGTGAGATGCGAGCGCTTGCCAACATATTTCGGCTCGGAGTCAAGGAGCTGTGGAGCCTGGTGCGGGATCCGATCATGCTGGTACTGATCGTTTATACCTTCTCCGTCGCTATCTACACTGCCGCCACTGCCATGCCGGAGACCCTGCACGGTGCTCCCATTGCTATCGTGGACGAAGATAGCTCCCCCTTGTCGGGGCGGATAGCGGCAGCTTTTTATCCTCCCCGTTTCAAGGATCCGGCGATGATTTCTCTGGACGAGATGGATCCGGGGATGGATGCGGGACGCTATACCTTCGTGATTAACATACCACCCGGATTCCAGCAGGATGTGCTGGCGGGCCGGTCGCCGGCCTTGCAACTGAACGTGGACGCCACTCGTATGAGCCAGGCCTTTACCGGCAGTGGCTCGATCCAGCGAATCATCCAGGAGGAGGTTGACGATTTCGTGCGGCGCTACCGGACCGACAGTGAACTGCCGGTAGATCTGGCGGTGCGTATGCGCTTCAACCCCAATCTGGAACGATCCTGGTTCGGGGCGGTGATGGAGCTCATCAACAACGTTACCATGCTGTCCATCATCCTCACCGGGGCGGCCCTGATCCGTGAGCGAGAACACGGTACTATAGAGCACCTGCTGGTGATGCCGGTCACTCCCACCGAGATCATGCTGGCCAAGGTTTGGTCCATGGGGCTGGTGGTACTGGCTGCGGTGGCCCTGTCCATGGCCCTGGTGATTCAGGGGACGCTGCGAGTGCCGATAGAGGGCTCGATAAGTTTGTTCCTGCTGGGCACGACGGTACATCTGTTCGCCACCACTTCCATGGGTATTTTCCTGGCCACCCAGGCCCGCACCATGCCCCAGTTCGGACTGCTGATGATGCTGGTGCTGTTACCCCTTCAGCTGCTGTCGGGAGGCTCCACTCCCCGGGAGAGCATGCCCCAGCTGGTGCAGGAGCTGATGCTGGCGGCACCGACTACTCACTTCGTGTCCCTGAGCCAGGCTATTTTGTACCGGGGGGCGGGGCTGTCCGTGGTCTGGCCCGAACTGCTGTACTTGTTGCTGATCGGCGGTGTCTTTTTCACCGTGGCTCTGGCCCGCTTCAGAAAAACCCTGAGCCAGATGGCTTGAACGGGGCCCGAGCACAAGAGTAACACCAGTGAGCATTATATCGGTCCCCGGCCTGGCGAGCGGGCTATGAATCATTTATTGGTCTGGGCCATGGAGCCGAGGCATGGCAACCGGCATAATAGGCGCTTTCGGTGAGCGGGAGGAACCACGGTTGGACAGCATGACTTTGGCACGACAGTTGGGCGAGGCGCTGGCGCGTCAACACCTTATGATGGTCACCGCAGAGTCCTGTACCGGCGGCGGTATCGCCTGTGCAATGACCGACATAGCCGGCAGTTCAGCCTGGTTCGAACGGGGGTTCGTCACCTATTCCAATGCCGCCAAACACGACATGCTGGGGGTAGATATGGCGCTGATTGAGCAACATGGTGCGGTCAGCCGGGAAGTTGCCGAGGCCATGGTACGCGGTGCCTGCTTACACTCTGGCTGCGATCTTGGCGTAGCGGTAACCGGTGTCGCTGGCCCCGGCGGTGGCAGTCCTGAGAAGCCGGTAGGTACCGTCTGGCTGGCCTGTTATATGGCCGGTACCGACTTACTCGAGTGCCGGCTGTTACAGCTGGATGGTGACCGGGCGGCGGTACGCCATCAGACCGTGATTCAGGCACTGGCATGTTGCCTGTCTCTGCTTGAGCAAAACCCCACTTGATACTGTACGAATAACCAGTATACTCAACATCAGTTTCTAAAAATAAGCACCAGTCAATTTCAGCGGAGCATTTTATGGATCAGAACAAAGAAAAAGCCTTGGCCGCCGCCCTGGGTCAGATTGAAAAACAGTTTGGCAAGGGTTCCATCATGCGTTTGGGCGACAACAAGGCTTTGAATGTTGAAGCCATTTCCACCGGCTCCCTGTCTCTGGATATCGCTCTGGGCATTGGTGGTCTGCCCACCGGCCGCATTGTTGAAATTTACGGTCCTGAGTCTTCCGGTAAAACCACCCTGACTCTGCAGGTGATTGCTCAGGCACAGCGTGCAGGCAAGGTATGTGCTTTTGTGGATGCCGAGCACGCGCTGGACCCGGTGTATGCCGGCAAGCTGGGTGTGAACGTTGACGATCTGCTGGTGTCCCAGCCCGATACCGGCGAACAGGCTCTGGAAATCTGCGACATGCTGGTTCGTTCCGGTGCCGTTGACGTCATTATTGTTGACTCGGTTGCGGCATTGACTCCCCGCGCCGAGATTGAAGGTGAAATGGGTGACTCCCACGTTGGCCTACAGGCTCGTCTGATGTCTCAGGCGCTGCGTAAGCTGACCGGCAACATCAAGAGTGCCAACTGCCTGTGTATTTTCATCAACCAGATCCGCATGAAAATCGGTGTCATGTTCGGCAGCCCGGAAACTACTACCGGTGGTAACGCGCTTAAATTCTACTCTTCCGTGCGCCTCGATATTCGCCGCATCGGCTCCATCAAGGAAGGTGATGAAGTGGTGGGTAACGAAACCCGGGTTAAGGTAGTCAAGAACAAGGTGGCTCCTCCGTTCAAACAGGCCGAGTTCCAGATCATGTACGGCGCCGGTATCTCGAAGGAAGGCGAATTGATTGAGCTGGGCGTGAAGCACAAGCTGATTGAAAAAGCCGGTGCCTGGTACAGCTACAAGGGCGATAAAATTGGTCAGGGCAAGGCCAACTCCATCAAATATCTGCTGGAGCACACCAGTATTGCCGAAGAAATTGAGCAGCAACTGCGCCAGATGCTGTTGCTGTCTCCTGGAGCGGCGGCTGACGCTGACGGCAAGGGCGAACCTTTGCCGGAGCTTGACGGCCCTGATGGCAATGCCGAATTCTGATAACAAGGCCGGGCAATGCCCGGCCTTTGTATTTAAGGCTCTCTGATGTTGTTTGAACCTTCCAATCCGGATCAGCCGGTATGGGATTGTGCCCTGCGGCTGTTGTCACGCCGGGATCACAGCCGGCGGGAGCTGGAACAAAAACTGCGCCAGCGTCAGTTTGATGAGGATGCAATCGTCCGGACCCTGAATAAGCTGGAACAGCAGCAATGGCTGCAGGATGCCCGCTTTGCTCAGGTGCAGGTTCGTCAGCATATTTACAAAAAGCATGGCCCCCTGCGTATCCGGACCGAGCTGCAGCATAAGGGAGTGGCTGCGGAGGAGATCGCCACGGCGCTGGAGCAGCAGGACACCGACTGGTTTGAACTGGCCAGGGAGTGTTACCTGGGCCGCTTTGGCGAAGGACCCGTCACCGATTTTAAAGAACGGGCCAAACGTATGCGTTATCTGCAGGCAAGGGGATTTGCGCCGGATCATATTCGTTACGCTCTTGAAAGCAGCAAGGAATAGCTCCTTTCAGGCCGGGTGAAGACCATGGCGTATTTTACATTACTCCTCATTCCTTTTAAATTATGGGTGTAAACGCCTACCAAGTTATCAACAGGATTTTCCATGCGAATGACCACGTCTGAGTTACGCAATGCGTTTCTCGAGTATTTCCGCCAGCAAGGACACCAGGTGGTGGCGTCCAGCTCGCTGGTGCCTCACAACGACCCGACCCTGCTGTTTACCAACGCCGGCATGAACCAGTTCAAGGATCTGTTCCTGGGGCTGGAGCAGCGAGCTTACAACAGAGCGGTCAGCTCCCAGCGTTGCGTGCGCGCCGGTGGCAAGCACAACGATCTGGAAAACGTGGGGTATACTGCCCGTCACCACACTTTCTTTGAAATGCTGGGCAACTTCAGCTTTGGTGACTATTTCAAGCAGGATGCCATTCGTTTTGCCTGGGAATTCCTGACCGGAGTGGTCAAGCTGCCCAAAGACAAGTTGTGGGTTACCGTGTACGAGACCGACGATGAGGCCTTTGATATCTGGTCTCAGGAAATCGGCGTGCCGGCGGATCGCATCGTGCGCATCGGTGACAACAAGGGTGCCCAGTACGCTTCCGACAACTTCTGGACCATGGGCGACACCGGCCCTTGCGGCCCTTGCACAGAAATCTTCTACGATCACGGCGAGCATATCTGGGGTGGCCCTCCCGGCAGCCCGGAAGAAGACGGCGACCGCTACATTGAAATCTGGAACCTGGTATTCATGCAGTTCAACCGTCATGCCGACGGTACCATGGAGCCTCTGCCCAAGCCCTCGGTGGACACCGGCATGGGCCTGGAGCGTATCGCCACTATTTTGCAGGGCGTGCACTCCAACTACGAGATCGATCTGTTTCAGGCGCTGATCAAGGCCGCTGCCGAGGCGGTGGGTGCCACCGATCTTGACAATAAGTCGCTGCGAGTGATTGCCGACCATATTCGTTCCTGCTCCTTCCTGATTGCCGATGGCGTGATGCCTTCCAACGAAGGCCGGGGTTACGTGCTGCGTCGTATTATCCGCCGGGCTGTACGCCATGGCCGCAAGCTGGGTGCCGACAAGACCTTCTTCCACACGCTGGTGGGTTCCTTGTGCGAGCAGATGGGTGAAGCTTATCCGGAGCTCAACACTCAGCGTCCTGTTATCGAGAAGGTGCTGCGGCTGGAAGAAGAGCAGTTTGCCCGCACACTGGACCGGGGCCTGCAGCTGCTGGAAGATGCCATTGCTGAGCTGGGTGACAGCCAGGTGCTGCCTGGTGAAGTGGTATTCAAGCTTTACGATACCTACGGTTTCCCGGCAGATCTGACCGCCGATGTACTGCGTGACAGGGATATCAGCATTGATGAGGCTGGCTTTGAAACCCTGATGCAGCAGCAACGGGAGCGGGCCAAGGAAGCTTCTAACTTCGGCGTGGATTACTCCAAGGTGATCAAGGTTGACGGCGAAACGGCCTTTACTGGCTACGAACATCTGGCACAGCCGGCCAAGGTCACCGGCCTGTTCAAGGACGGTGAGCCGGTAGCGGCGCTGATCGCCGGTGAAGAGGGGGCTGTGGTGCTCGATAGCACGCCGTTCTACGCTGAGTCTGGTGGTCAGGTGGGTGATGCTGGTGTCATTCGGATGGATGACGGTCTGTTTGTGGTAAAAGACACCCAAAAGGCCGGTAACGGTATTTTGCATCTGGGGTATCTGGAGCTGGGCACTCTGGAAGAAGGTGAAGTGGTATCTGCGGCGGTAGATGGTGCCCGCCGTCAGGCTACTGCCCTGAACCACTCGGTGACCCACCTGCTGCATGCCAGTCTGCGTAAACTGCTGGGTGAACACGTAACCCAGAAAGGATCGCTGGTCGAGCCGGAGCGACTGCGTTTTGACTTCTCTCACCTGGAAGCAATGAGTGCTCAGGAGCTAAGAGAAGTGGAAGATATGGTTAACCGTGATATTCGTGCCAACCTGCCAGTCTCCACTCAGCTGATGGACCTGGAAGGGGCCAAACGGGCTGGTGCGACTGCGCTGTTCGGTGAGAAGTACGATGAAAACGAAGTGCGGGTGGTCGCCATGGGCGAAGTGTCTACCGAGCTGTGTGGTGGTACCCACGTCAGTCGCACCGGTGACATCGGCCTGTTCAAGATTTTGTCGGAGAGTGGCATTGCTGCCGGCGTGCGCCGTATCGAAGCGGTGACTGGCGAAGCGGCACAGGCTTACCTGCATCAGCTGGATCACGAAATTAACCAAGCTGCCAGCCTGGTCAAGGGAGATACCTTCTCGGTCTCGGCCAAGGTTCGCCAGCTGCTGGAGCGCAGTCGCCAGCTGGAAAAGGAAATTGAACAGCTCAAGGGCAAACTGGCGGCTCAGGCCGGTGCCTCTTTGCTCGAGCAGGTGGTCGACATCAACGGCAGCAAGGTGCTGGTGGCTAATCTGGAAGGAGTGGATGCCAAGTCTTTGCGGGGCACCCTGGACGACCTTAAATCCAAGCTGCAGTCCGGTGTGGTGGTGCTGGGCACCGTCAGTGGCGACAAGGTAAGTCTGATTGCCGGTGTTACCAAGGATCTGACCGGTAAGGTCAAGGCCGGAGAGCTGGTCAACATGGTGGCCCAGCAGGTGGGCGGCAAGGGCGGTGGCCGCCCGGACATGGCTCAGGCTGGCGGCAGCGAGCCGGCTGCCCTGCCAGCGGCGCTGGAGTCGGTATCCGGCTGGCTGGGTGAGCGTCTCTGAGAGTCGCAGTCTGCACAACCGACAGGCACTGTCGGAGCGGCTGGCGATAATGCCACTGCGCTGGTATCAGCGTCTATAATTTGGAGCGGCAGCCATTTGCCGTAATTAAAAGAGGCCTGTCTTTGACAGGCCTCTTGATTTTGACGATGTTCTACCCCATTTCATGCCATGGGAAGGCTGGGTTTTTCATCGCCTTTATCGGATAATAAACAGCATTTTTTACTAATAGATAGCCATAACAGGAGCAGCCATATGCTAATTTTGACTCGTCGGGTAGGGGAAACCCTGATGATCGGTGATGAAGTCACCGTAACCGTATTGGGCGTTAAGGGTAACCAGGTGCGCATTGGTGTGAATGCCCCGAAAGAAGTGTCTGTACACCGTGAAGAAATCTATATGCGGATACAGGCCGAGAAGGGTACTGGCGACGATAGCCAGTACTGATTAACGGTTTTTCGGGGTGTTTTTTATTCATATTGATGGCTTTTGCTCCCAAATGCTTAAAGTATGTCCAAACGGAAAAATCGGGCCGGAAAAGTGTTTGACTTATTTTGGCCCGGCGGTAATATACGCCCCGCAAACACGGTGAGGTGGCCGAGAGGCTGAAGGCGCTCCCCTGCTAAGGGAGTATGCGGCTTATACCCGCATCGAGGGTTCGAATCCCTCCTTCACCGCCATTTTTTGCAGCGCATCCGTAGCTCAGCTGGATAGAGTACTCGGCTACGAACCGAGCGGTCGGAGGTTCGAATCCTCCCGGATGCGCCATTTTTTAAAAGCGTTTTTCAGAAAAGCATCCGTAGCTCAGCTGGATAGAGTACTCGGCTACGAACCGAGCGGTCGGAGGTTCGAATCCTCCCGGATGCGCCATCTGAAAATTAACGCGACCTGTTATGCATCCGTAGCTCAGCTGGATAGAGTACTCGGCTACGAACCGAGCGGTCGGAGGTTCGAATCCTCCCGGATGCGCCATATTAAAAAAGCCGGCCTTGAGCCGGCTTTTTGCTTTTCTGCCGTTGTTACAGCAGTTCGCCAAGCAGGCGGCTGATCACCCTTGCCATTTCATTGAAACAAGGCCGGCGAACCGAGTGGGCCCGGTGCAGTAGTGCGATGCTGCGGCGGGGTTGCGGATCCGTGACCTTCAGGTAATGCACGCTGGCATTCTCTGGATGGCCGTTTACCGCCAGCTGAGGGATCAGGGTGAGCCCGGAGCCGGCTGCGACCATATTCCGTAGTGTTTCCAGACTGGTGGCTTTAAAGTGGCTGTCTTCGCCAATACCGGCGGCAAAACAAAAGCCCATGGCTTGATCCCGAAGACAGTGGCCGTCTTCCAGCATCAGTAGTTTTTCACCTTTCAGCTCGCCAAGCCCTATTTCATCACGGTCTGCCCACCGGTGGCCTGCTGGCAGTGCCAGCAGCATGGGCTCGTCATAGAGGTGCATAGAGCCGAAATTATCCATGCCATCCAGCTGAGCCAGGATCAGGCAATCGAGATCACCATCTGCCAGTTGCTTCAGCAATACCTGGGTCTGGGCTTCATAAAGAAAGATATGCAGTTCGGGAAAGTGCTGTTTAAGGGCTGGGATAATATGGGGCAGTAAATAAGGCCCTACGGTGGGAATAAGACCAATATGCAGTTCACCCGACATCGGCTCGGTAAAGGTGCGGGCAATATCGCGCAGCTCTTTGGTGGCTGCCAGCACCCGCCGGGCCTGAGCAGTAATGGCATCCCCAGCCGGCGTGAACAGTACCTTGCGGGACGTTCGTTCCATCAGCAGCACCCCTAGCTCGTCTTCCAGCTTGCGCAACTGGCCGCTGAGGGTGGGCTGACTGACAAAGCACTTTTCTGCTGCCTTGCGAAAGTGGCGCTCTTCGGCGAGCGCCACCAGATATTCAAGATCCCGTAAATTCACCTTTTCACCATGGTTATCAACTCAGTTATGAGCATGATCCCCGATTCTGGCGAGAATGAAAAGATAGGTAATATGCAGTTTGGAGAAGGAACAACCCTGTTGATACTTCGTTTGGCTTATCCCAGTAACTCGGCCAGCTCGTCGCTGCCACCGATATGGCGGCCGTCGATAAATATCTGCGGCACGGTAGAACGGCCGGACACGGCTTTCAGGCTGATACTGGTAGCGTCCTGGCCAATAATCACCTCTTCATAGCGCATTTTGCGGTCCAGCAACATTTGTTTGGCCCGGGTACAGAAAGGACAGCCGGGTTTGCTGAATACGGTAATGGCAGACGGTTTGGCCGCTTCCGGATTGATGTAAGCCAGCATGGTATCGGCATCAGATACTTCAAAAGGGTCGCCGGGCTTTTCGGGCTCAATAAACATCTTGGCAATCACGCCATCTTTTACCAGCATGGAATAGCGCCAGGAGCGTTTGCCAAAACCCAGATCCTGCTTGTCTACCAGCATCCCCATGCCATCGGTGAACTCGCCGTTACCGTCGGGGATAACATGAATATGCTCAGCTTCCTGATCTGCCAGCCAGGCGTTCATCACAAAGGTATCGTTGACACTCATGCAGATAATGTCATCCACGCCGTTTTCAAACAGCACGGGGGCCAGCTCGTTATAACGGGGCAGGTGCGTGGAGGAACAGGTGGGCGTAAACGCTCCGGGCAGAGAAAAGACCACCACGGTTTTTCCGTTGAACAGCTCGTCGGTGGTCACATTCACCCACTGATCCTGCTGGCGGGTGCGAAAGGTAACCTGAGGAATGCGCTGGCCGGTTTTGTCTGTAAGCATAATCTGAGTCCTTATGTATTCGGTGTCGATGACAGGACCCAGTATTGCCTGATTGCTTGGAAAGGGGAAATCGTTTGAATGACTTTGTTTAATAGGTTTTTTCTATTAATAAGGAGCAATGACAAGCCATTGCTCCTTATTGGGTTCAGCCTTGCCCGTTAAACCAGCCTTTATAAATTTGCTCTTTAAGCTGATGGCGGCGCAGCTTCAGGGTTTCGAAATCGGCATCGGCTATGGGCTGATTACAGGCTTCAAGACCCTCTATTTCGTGGTTGAGTTTGTGGTATTCCCTGGCCAGCCGCGCAAATGTTTCATCACTGAGCTTGAGCTCGGTAATGCGGCTGGCCTGTTCAGGAAATTCTTCAGCAAGGGTGTGTGTCATTGAGCGATCTCCTCCTGGAAAGGGGACGATCTAACTATAGACGACACTCTCCTCCGGTACTCTGGCCATGGCTGCTTCCACCACTTCCGGGCCGGCGCCCCGTTTGTGGGCATTTTCGCTTAAGTGGCGACGCCACGCCCGGGCACCGGGCATACCCTGAAAAATCCCCAGAGTATGGCGGGTAATGTTGCCGAGGTAAGTGCCCTGAGACAGCTCCCGCTCAATGTAAGGCAGCAGATTGCGGATCACCTGATGACGGCTTGGTACCTGCCAGTGCTCACCAAACAGCTCAGCGTCAACCTGAGCGAGTAAGTAGGGATTCTGATAGACTTCCCGTCCCAGCATGACACCGTCGAGCTGCTGCAAATGTGCCCTGGCTTCGTCCAGCGTCTTGATGCCACCGTTTACCGCCATGGTCAGGGCAGGATAGTCTCGTTTTAGCTGGTAGACCCGCTCATAATCCAGCGGTGGAATTTCACGGTTTTCTTTCGGGCTCAGTCCCTGCAGCCAGGCTTTACGGGCGTGCACAATCAGCGCATCCACGCCGGCCTCTGCTACCTTGTCTACCAGAGTGCAGAGAAACTCGTAGTTGTCCTGCTCGTCTATGCCGATACGGGTTTTGACGGTAACCGGAATCGACACCACAGCCTTCATTGCTGCGATGCCATCGGCCACGGTTTGAGGGTGTGCCATCAGGCAGGCACCAAACAGGCCGTTCTGCACCCGGTCTGACGGGCAACCCACATTTAAGTTGATTTCATCGTAGCCGCGTTGTTCGGCCAGCACGGCACACTGTGCCAAGGCCTGTGGATCGTTACCGCCCAGCTGCAGTACCAGCGGATGCTCTTCCTCGTTATAGGCGAGGTAATCGCCTTTGCCGTGAATAATGGCACCGGTGGTCACCATTTCGGTATAAAGCTGGGCATGGCGGCTCATCAGCCGGTGAAAATAGCGGCAATGACGGTCAGTCCAGTCGAGCATGGGGGCAACAGAAAACCTGCCAGAGCTGAAACCGCCAGCTCTAGCGGCTTCGCTCTGGTTTTTCCTTGTATTTGAATCTCTTACGATCTCAGTCATTTGGCATTGTTCTCAGATGTTTTTGAGGCTACGGTATCCCTTGCGGTATCCCCTATGAATGGGATACCTGACGGAGGAAACATGGCCAGCTTTACAGTGGAGAAGCGCAAAACAGCAGCGGGTGTCATACGTTACCGCTGTATTGTGCGCGTCAAAAAAGATAAGGCGATAGTGTATCAGGAGTCCCGTACCTTCGGGAAATTGGCCGATGCCCGCACCTGGGGAAAGGCCATGGTGTCCCATATTGAGACCCAGGGGATACCCGGGCAGGCTCCCGACATGCCAACCATTCGGGAGCTGATTGCTATGTATCAGCAAGACCCTGATATATCGAAGAAGATAGGCCGTACCAAGGGGTATGTGCTCAGCCTGCTGGCCGACAGCGATATATCAAAGCTGCAGGCTGACAAGCTGACCACCATGGCCATCATCAATCATTGCCGGGACCGTAACGCCGCCGGCGCCAAGCCGCAGACCGTTGCCCAGGACATCAGTTACCTGAAATCTGTTTATATGTCTGCAAAGCCGGTGTTTGGGATACCTGTTACCGACGAAGTGATCCGCGAGGTGATCCCCGTTCTGCATAGCATGGGCCTGATAGGCCGTTCCGAACGGCGCAGCCGGCGGCCGACCAGCGACGAACTTGATAGATTGCGCCAAGGTCTGCTTAAGCGCATGAGCCACCGGGGCAGTAAAATCCCGCTGACCGACATTCTGGATTTTTCCATACTCAGCTGTATGCGTATCAGTGAGGTTTGCGCTATCCGCTGGGACGATATTGACGAAGCAGCCAGGGCGGTGATGGTCCGCAACCGCAAGGATCCCCGTAAAAAGGCGGGCAATCATATGTGGGTGCCGCTGCTGGGGGATGCGTGGAGCATTGTGCAAAGGCAGCCGAAGGAAGGCGAGCTGGTCTTTCCCTACGAGTCACGCAGCGTGACTGCCGCCTTTCAGCGGGTGCGTAATGCCTTGGGTATTGAAGACCTGCGTTACCATGACTTGCGCCGTGAAGGTGCCAGCCGCCTGTTTGAAGCAGGGTTCGGCATTGAAGAAGTGGCCCAGGTGACGGGACACAGAAGCCTTAACCTGCTCTGGCAGGTTTATACCGAGCTGTTCCCGGGCCGGCTGCATGCCAAGATGAAGGCAGATAGTTAAAACACTGCTCAAACCCCGCCGCTTCTCAGCGGAAACATCCGCGAAAAATGAGGGTGCACCTGACCGGAAAGGTCGGCTCTTGGGTTGGGGAAATACGCTTATCTCTGCCGGGCTTGATATATCACAAAGGTAAAGTATGGGTCTGATGGCGTGACAGGTCACAGTAAAACAGTCATGTTCATATATGGACAAATTTACTAAAATAAACCTAAGTTGACCAACACCACAGCGGCCAAGCCAGAGTTTTGGGCGCTACGCATACAGGAGGGGGTACTATGTCTCAAGTATTACCGGCCCAAGGGAATCATGGAGTTGACCACAGCAAGGCGCTCCCGGTTGTGTTTCGGATCCTGGATAAATGGGACTGTGACACTAAGGAGCAGCTGGCCTTGCTGGGTATCCACTCACGTTCAACATTGACCAAGTACAAGACAGCACATGGCGGAATCCGTCTAAGTCCGGACACCCTGGAGCGGATGAGCTATATCCTGAATATTCATAAGAGCCTGCGTATTCTGTTCAGTGCCGAGGACAGTGTGTATGGCTGGGTGCGCAAGCCCAACCAACATCCCTTCTTTGCCGGCAGAAGTGCCATGGATGTGATGGCAGGAGGCAAGGTTGCTGATTTGTATGAGGTATCCAAACGGCTGAGTGCCTGGCGTGGGGGAACAGCGTGAGCGAAGAGCTTGAGCAGACCCAGCTGCAGGGGCAAGAGTGTTATCGGCTGATCCCGAGCAAGTATCCGCCAATAGACCTTTACGAAGACGTGGCCACCGCTGACGAACTGGAAGCCGTGCATGCCGTTGAGGCCATGACTAACCCACGACTGCAGGAGCAGGCTGGTGATCTGAGCCTGGTAGCGAAAGAGGATTGGCTGGTGGGGATCCCCCATGCCAGTTACGCCATGGCAGCCTTTACCCATATCAACCCGGAAGGGGCGCGTTTCACTACCGGTGATTTTGGTGGTTACTACTGCGCTCCTTCTCTGGATACAGCGATAAAAGAAACTATTTATCACCAGGAACGGTTATACGGATATACCAAAGAGCCTGCTCAGCGCATTCAAATGCGCTCACTGTTCGCCCGCTTCAATGCGGCTCTTATAGACATTACTGCCGAGCAGCATCTTTCTTCCAATCTTTACCACCCCACCGACTACAACCACAGCCAGGCATTTGCCAGCGAACAACGTAGTAATGGGGTCGATGGCTTGAAGTATCGTTCAGTCAGGCATGCTGGCCATGACTGCTTTGTACTGTTCAGGCCAAGATTGATCACTGAAATCTGCCAGGCCAAACACTTTGATTATTGCTGGAATGGAAATGCAATCACCAACGTACTGGAGATAAATATCTACAAATAGACAGAGAGGCAGCCGCTGTGCCCTTGTCTCCCCCTTACTCTGAGTTTGAAGCCGCCTAAAGAGATAAGAGACTGGCTGGCGGCCAGTATGGATTGATAGAGGTAAACGAATAATCAGGTTTTGTCGGGGATAGGGTGACGACCTGAAAAGCGGGTATCCCTGCCCGCCTTCCCCGACAATCAATATCAGGGGCGTATGGGAGCGCAACAGATGACCAAAGGCAGAGATTTACCACCCTTGCCACCAATTGAGTATTGCACAATAGAACGAGCAGCAAAGCTTTTAGATTGTGAAATCAGCGACATCATACATTGGGGAGCAATTAAAGCCATTTCACTGGCCATCAGGCTATCAGATGTACAAGCATCTGTTTACCTGGATAAAAGTGATCAATTTCTGATTGAGACTGAGAATAAAATAGTTAGCGGAGAAGAGTTAACATGGAAGGAAATGATTAATAGTCAGAACTGGTATGGCCGTTATTCTTTATTTGTAGTTGAAAGAGCAGCAGAAGAAGGTGAGCCAACCTTCCCTCCACCCTGTGATGATGGTTTTGGCGTAATTGGAAGGTGTAATGGGTTATGGGAAATGGATTCCAGCATACTTAAACAACTTGAAGGTAAAGAATCGATCACAGTAGGAGTGGTGCTGGGGTTTAATTTATTTCCTTTGGTTCATGATGGAGTGGATCGGCCGTCTGTTGTGTTTTTCCCCGATCCGGGCGCTGGCGAGCGTATAAATCTAACTATCAATGATATATGGATAACCAAGCCTGATCTCACTCGAATTTACCAATCATTAATTTCGGGTGAAGAAATGGAAAACGTACACAACAATGACAAAATGGCAAACTTATTCCTTCAACAAGAAAAGGAAAAAGTAAAAAAAGCACCAAGAGGACATATCAATCAGTTCCGTTTTATCAAGGCGTTGCTGGAGTCACACCCAAGCATTGATCGCGACTCGCTTATCAAGCCGGGCCGTTTATGTGAGGAGCTTGGAAAGATTTTCTCCAGTGCCGGGCTGACCACAATCCCACCAGATGAAAAAACACTCAAAGACTGGCTGAGCAAGGCCGGCTAACCGGAAAAGTGATTTCTCCGGCGGAATTTTCTCTTTTCCGCCTTTTCCGATTTTTTTTTAGTGATAATCCCCCTTGTACAAAGCCACACACTTCAGTGCAGGGGGACACATGGAAAACACAAGAAAAAGAAGCGTTAGCCTTCTCCAAATGAAGCAAGTGTGCGAACGCCTATCTATTTCCAGAAGTTCACTTTACAACCGCATCAAAGACGGCCTGATAACGCCACCCATTAACATAGGCACTACTGCCGTTCGATGGCCAGACAGTGAAATAGACACTCTGGTTGCAGCCATGATCACCGGAAAAACAAAGGCTGAGCTGCAGCGCCTCGTTAACGACCTGACTATCCAGCGTAATAACTCAACACCCCAGCATTAAATTTCATACTCCATCAGAGTGCATCACAAATAAACAGGAAAAAGAAGCATGACATTCCATTCCAGTGTAAACGGACGAGTAGAACGCCAGGTGGTCGAACTTAAGCAGGAGATCGCCGAGCTTAAAGGAAAGGCTGAGTTATTCAGCACTCAGCCCGACAGCTCGGGGCAAAGCCTGATGGCTGCCGTTGAACGCCTGGAACGCAAGCAACAAGCGTTGTTCTCTGAACTCGGGTTCCATGCCGGCGGTTTCCATCTGGCGTAACTCGCGGGGGGGGCAGTGAGGTAGCGTGGAGGCAGCATCAATAACCAATTCAGGAAAAACCAAATGTCAGAATCAAGTATCCGTACCGGTTGGATTTGTATTGCTACTGAAGGAAATACCGCAGATGGCCGTATTATTCCCGCCCACTGGTTAAAGCAAATGGCAGAGACTTACAGCCCCGATTTTTACACAGCGTTATTGTGGCCAGACCATAACCGAAAAGCAGATGTAATGGGCCAGGTGATTGCGCTCAAGGCCGAGCAGGTAGCCGGGAAAATGAAGTTGTTCGCGGTGCTCAAGCCAACCCGCGAGCTGCAGTACCTTAACTCCAAAGGTCAAAAGCGGTTTTGCTCAATTGAACCAGTTGAAGACTTTGCCGGCATAGGAAAAACCTACCTGATGGGGTTGGGGGTGACAGACCAACCGGCCAGCACCGGAACTACCCTAATGCAATTCAGTCAGGGGAAACGACTTATTGCCAAGTCAGAACCACTGCATTTCTCTGCACAAGATAAAAAGGTTAGTGATGCTGATATTCAGCAATTAATTACGGCAGTGCAAAAGGTTGCTCAGCAACAAAATGAGCTTGAAGAAAAGATTTATAACGCAACCTGCGAGGCACAAGGTTTTTACATAGTGTAAAGAACTGCCATGCCAAGCGATATAAAGAAAAAACTCTCCAAAATTAATAATTAAAAAAATCTGTTTTTTAATTTTCTCTATGAGTCTGCAGTTTTAATAGTGGATGTGGATAGCCCATGACTAATGAAATTAATGTTGCCTTTGAAGTATTCAGCCAGGCCAAGCAAAACCAGGACGAGATCGATCAACAGATTGTTTCCCTTGAACAGTTGAAATCAAAACTGATCCAAGAGAAAGCCGAAAAAGAGCAGCGACTTGAAGCGCAATCATCCGTTGAATCTGATGGCCTTATTTACGGCGATAGTAAGACACTGAAAAGTATTGCACAGCTGAAAGGTGCCGTGCTGGTACTGGGTGACAGAATAAAAGCCATCGATACCAAAATCGGGAAAATAAAAGGGCAGCTTTCTGATGCTTACTTAGCCACCCAGGAAGCCAGAGAGAAATTTAATTCCCTTTATATCAGTTGGCTTGAAAGCGAAGCATTGAATGCGATTAAAAGTGGCCTGAGCGAGGCTTTAAAGCCGGCGGCAGGTTTTATCAAGGTAAGAAAAAAAATTATTGGACACAACGTGTTCGACAGCATCGAGCGCAGTTTTGTCCAGTCAGGAATGGAAAAATTAATTATCGAGACCTTGTCAGAACTTTCCAGCAGCGAACACACCAGTGAAGTGGTGCTGTTGCCTGGTGCGGAAGAGGTTGTGTTCAAGCGTTATCAGCCGGCTTCGTTAAGCCATGAGGAACTTAAATTACTGAGTACCCCCGCCGGCCGCCACAAGCTGAAGGTGATAACCAGAACCCAGTAAAGCAAAAGCCGGGCAGTAGACCCGGCTTTGAACAGAGATCACCCACGCCAATGGAATCTCATTATTTAATATTCAAGCCATAGGTAATAACAGTGCTGACTATTCATTCCCAAAGCAAGAACACTGATGATTATGCAATCACAGATCCTGTGTGTAAAGCATCTGCTGAAAAAAACGCCCTGTTGCGCTTTGCTGGTGGTCTGCGTATTATCGTGATCGCTGGCTTAGACACCCAGCAAAACCGGTGGATTAGACACCCACAGGACAAAGACCAAGCAGGAAAATTTGTGCACCGCATTCAATATGGATCCGAAACCACTTCGGGTTCATCAGCATGTTTTGGTGCAAGGATTGGAGCCAAGCGGCTTGACCGCAAAGCACCATCGCGCGTTCCTGCTTGGGCGCACGTCTTGAGGCTGCCAGTCCACCCTGTTTTGAACTTCAAGCAGGGTATCGATATGCTCTATCAATTCCTCATTTGTTCCCCAGGCCACAAGCTGGCCGAGCTTTCCCGTATCCGTATTGTTTCCGCCTTCGGTCGAACCGAAGCCGAGGCCCGCGCCCATCTGGCCGGCCCTAATCTGGTGTTTCTGAGCCGTACCCCGGCCCGTAAAGGGGGTGTAGCATGAGCCAGGTATTATCTCCCACCGTCTTTATGCTGATGGCCACTTACGGTGGTGTGACCACCGTTCGCCTGGACGACGTGGCCGATCACTATTTCGGTATGGCCCCTCAAACCGCTAAGGCCAAAGCCACTGCCGGCCAGCTCCCGGTGCCGGCTTTCCGCGCTTCTCAAAAATCCCCTTATCTCATACATCTGGTTGATCTGGCCGCTTATATCGACACGCAGCGCCAAGCAGCCGCCGAGCGAATCCAGCATCTTAGTGTGGGAGGCAAAAGAGCATGAGTACTCCCAGCAAACAGCGGATTGCAGAAAACGAAGAAAGCGTTCATAGCATGGCCCTTGGCGTTACTGCCTTAGGTGATCTTCTTTCCAGCCTCGATCCTTCTGCTGGTATGTCTGACAAAACCATAAGAAGTCTGGGCTATCTGATTCAAGAAGTAGGCAAAAGCATGACCCAGAAGCTGGATGAAAATAACCGGCTTGACCTTGAAGAAAGCATGAAAAAACTGAGGGGGTCCCATGAGCATTAAATTACCCCCTTCTATAGTCAGAGCCCCTGTTCCTGTTGCCATTCCTGCCTATGTGGCCGGAGAAAAGGTCATTCAGTCTCTGTTCACCGGGCCTACGGGCCCGGAAGATCTGGCATTTATTGAAGACTCGTTAAAAGGTCTGGAGCTAAAAGCCGCCGGTAAGCTGTTCAGCGAATATCAGCGCCGCCGTAAGCAATACAAGGCAAAGTCGGCAAACATCTGGCTACGCATGGCGGCCGGCGTTGCCCGGGAGCAACAGGAGCGTTTTCCGGTTTCGCTGAAACGCATCAACGAGGAAAAGCGGCGTGAAGAAGTAGCCCGGGAGTGGGCCGGTCAGGTCGCCGCCATTATTGATAACTTAACCAACGGGTTTACTACTACGCAGCCGGCGGCAGAGCTTCTGGCGGCCGCCATGGCACCGGCCCGGCAGTGGGGATTTTCACCGGTACTGCCCGACCTGAGCAAAGAGGTTACAGATAAGCACCTTGATCATGCTGCCAGTGCGTTAGCCAGGCTGCAGGATGACAGCTGGTGGCTGCGGCAAATTCGCCGCGCTTATCAGCGGCATCAGGAGCTGATTGCCATCATGTCCGGTGATGTGCGGCGGGGAGTGAGCCCTTATGTATCACACCGGGCCTTTATGGAGTACCGGGCCAATAAGACCGCACAGGCTCGCTGGCTGGCCGATATGCTGGTGGTGAATGAGGAAGAGGAGCTGGAGTTGTCTCTGGCCGAGGCTCATGCCGCCAGTGTTTCTAATCCGGAGGTTCGCCGGGTGGAGCTGATGGTAAGAATGCGGGGCTTTGAGGATCTGGCCTGGGAGCAGGGCCACGCTGCCGAGTTCTACACCTGGACCACGCCCAGCCGGTTTCATGCCTGGAATACGGTTAAGGCTGATCGTGGCCGCTCGGTTCGTAACAAGCGATACCGTGGCACCAGTCCTAAAGATGCGCAGGCTTATCTGTGCAAGCAGTGGGCCAAAGCCCGTGCTGCTATGGCCCGGGCTGGCATCACTGTTTATGGCTTTCGTGTGGTGGAGCCGCACCACGACGGCACACCACACTGGCACATGTTGTTGTTTGTTGCGCCGGACCAGCGTGATGAACTGCGGGATATTCTGGGTCACTACGCCTGCGAACATGACCAGGGCGAGATAAAGAACAACCGCTCAGCCCGTTTTGACGTGCTGGCCATTGATCCAGAGTACGGCAGCGCCACGGGCTATATTGCCAAGTACATTGCCAAAAACATTGATGGCCACAGGGTAGGGGATGACTACGAGGCTGAAGCTCAGGCCAGCGATACCGCCATTAATGTGGCCGCCTGGGCCAGCCTGTGGGGCATACGTCAGTTTCAGCAGATAGGCGGCCCGGCCGTGACGGTATGGCGGGAACTGCGGAGGCTGCGGGAAGCTGTTCAGGATCCTTTGATTGAGCTGGCAAGGCGTGCCGCTGACGCCGGCAACTGGGCCGAGTATATCGGCTCTATGGGTGGGGTATCACTGCCCAGAGAAGATCGGCCAGTAAAGTTGGCCCATCTGGTTATCCCCTGTGCCAGTAAATACGGCGAAGATCTGCGCCGCTTAGTGGGTGTTACATCAGCCGGAGGCTGTTCAATGCGCACCCGCCTTGATGGTTGGACCGTGATCAGAAAGTCAAAGGTGCTGGGTTGTGGCGAGCGCAGCGAGTTGCCCTTAAGCGGCGGCAGCCGCGCCCCTTGGAGCTCTGACAATAACTGTACGGGACAGATAGAACTCCCGCCCCTGGCAGCTGAGCTGGCCCGCGCCGGGCTCGATAGCGTGGACCGGGCGCGAATGGAAAGCGGTGCTGTGGTGGTAGTGGACGGGCTTTATCACTGGATCCGTGACGGCCGGTTTTATCAGTCCCGGCACCGGCCCCAGTTTGGCCGGTCGCCGGCACCGAATGGCAATAACGCATGGGCAGAAAGCCGGGAAATGGACAGGTGCCAGCAACACTGGCTGAAGCGTCAGGCCATGGCCGTGTTGATTGGTCAGCTGCAGCTTGATGACTACATCAAAGGTGCCTTTGATACCTTCCAGGCGGTTCACATACTGAAGACTGTACTGGATAAGGAGCGCAGAGAAGCGCCGGCATCATTCCAGCAGAATAACCACCTGCTCCGGCTGTCCGGGTTTGTGTCCTCCTGCCAAAGCCAGGGAGATGCCCTGTGACCGTTCGCAAACTCCCCACTGGCGGCGCTGCAGTGATGGCTGTAGGGGCACCATGGGGCAGCCACGACGTAAACAAAGGAGTCACGAAAACCGCGCTCCTCCGCGCCCGCCTGCGCACTTTACGTCATAAAAAATCTGAAATTCTGCGGGTGTGCAATACAAGCCGCCAGACCGCGCCATGGTTGGGGTTGTGGCAGGGAAAGCAGAATTTCAACGAATGATCTTTTTTGAAGGGAAATGAAATTACGGAGGGGTAGCGCTGGATCCGGCAAGGATCGCAAAGCCGCGCCGGCTCTGCCTCTCCGGCCGTTTACGTGGCTTTATTTCGATGTGCAATGTTTTATCTGACCAACAATAAACATTGCAGAAAGCGAGGCGGGGCAAGGGGGTAGCCTGTTTTCACGCCGAACGGAAAGGTTTCACTTTTGAAATTTGTGGGAGGAAGAATGCGCTTCACCTGCCGTGCCTGCGGGGCAAAGGCCATAGTCACGAAAAATAACCGGATTACGGCCGATTACGCCGAGCTTTACATCAGCTGCAGCCAGGTTTTGTGCGGGCACCGTTGGGTTGAGTCGGTGGGATATTCCCACGAACTGGCACCCTCACAACTACCTATCCGGGACAGTGAAGTGTTCAAGATGATCAGCCGGCTGCCGCCGGCTGAACGGGAAGAGCTGCTGGAAAGACTGAAGAAAGAGTTACCGCCTGTAATGGAGTCTGAGCCGGACGGCCCCAAGGTTGTCAGGCGGTCAAGATGATATGTTACATGCTCAGGCTGCAGTGCTGCAAAGCGTAAGCCTGGAAACTTAAATCACTGAATGATACCAACACCGATGCCTTCACCCGAGTATAAATCAGATGAATAAGACTATCCGGAATGGCTGACGTTAATCTGTTTTGGCTTTACCATGAATTATATTTAAGCCACATCCAGCAGTAACCAGCCACCGCAGTGGTTATAATCACCAATCAGCTATAAATGACGTGGCCCTTGATCCTGTACTCCTTAAACACCACATTAAAGTGTGAACGCCACCACCTAACCTAAATCATTACGCCGCAAACACGGAATCCAACCTTGAACTGAAAATGCAAAGCATTGCAAATCACTCTTAAATCCTTTTTTAGATGATTAGTTTACCAACTTCCTCCAGAATTCACGTAATATAGGGAATTCTTGTGAGCCTTGACTTTCTATATATTCGTGTAACAAGTTTTCAAGATCATTATCGTCCAACGCTATAATAAAACCACGCTGGTCTTGTGCAGTGTCTACACAGCGTTTATATAGCAACTCTTTATTTTCGATCGAACGGCATATAAGGATTCCTACTTTTCCCCGACTTGGCGAAAAGCGCCCTGACAGCTGGTCAACCTCAGGATTAGCAACTTCTTTTCCATAGTTTTTGCACTCTACAAATATCTGAGGTGCAGGATAATGCATTGCCAGCCAATAGAAAAAACCACCTTTTGCCTCGTTGGTGTAAGTAATGTCTATTCTCTTACGACCTTCATGTATCTTGTGTTGTTTTTTGGGATTACATAACGAAGGATATAAAACCACTGATAAGATTTTCTCAATAATATCCTCATACTCTTCTGCTGCTTCCCTACCAACTGGTAATACCTTGAGTTGGGCAAGTAAGTCATCGATATCGGGCTTATCTATATGCTCCAGTTCTGAAAACTGCTCATGAGAAAGTGGACTAGACGGACTATCCGCTTTAGCTTCACGGTATTCATCTAAGACATGCGGTTTCAAAATGGTCTGTTCGACTACAGCAAGCTTATCCTTTCCATATTTCTCCATTAATGATTTTTTAGTAACCCTTTGAGAACCATTTTTTAGAGTTTCTACAAGTGACGTTTGTTTTTTAAGGTGCTCTGATTGCATCTGCGGAAGCAGGTAATATCTGTAATACTCATCATACTGAAAGCTCAAGCGACTGCGGACTAGAACCTTAGGAACCAAGATTACTTTACCGTAATCTGTAACAGGCAAATGAACGAAGTCATTTTCCCAAATTTCCTTCAGTGGGTTCCATAAAGGACCTGAAGCCACGCCGGGTGTCAAAGGAATACCATAGTAGCGGCACATATCTTGAGTGTATTTAATCAACGAATGACGAAGAATATTACAAACGGCATCAGAAATCATATCAGTCCCAATGCCATTAATAAGCAAGGCAGTATCCTCTAAATCTTGGAGCAAACCAGATGTTGCCGCCTTACTTTTTGTTAATGCATCCCATACAGAGTCTGCTGACTCGTCACCAAACCCATGACCACGAGACTTCCCTACAGAATAACCAAGGTGGAACTCATTACCCTCATTTAGTGAAGATAATAGCTCTTTGGCTCTTTGGTTCTCTCCTTTCCTTATTAGTTTTAGAACCGTCTCAAAAAAGGATTGAAGAAAGGAAGATAGCTCATTCCCCCAAGAGGAATCTAGTGATTTTATTGCGCCCGGATCCAAGAAAACTGCTAAATCCGTATCAAGAGGAACATCAACAAAATCTAAGTATGCTTGTGTTCGATTAATATTAAAGTATTCTGAAACCCTCATGTGGTCTCCTAAAAATAATGGGGGGTTACTTCAATGTTGAGACGGAAATTATATTGATAAAGATGTTGTTTTAACTATTTTACCTTGCCGTTTGCTACTTCACATAACGCTCTGTTAAGGCATGGAGCACGCAATTACCAAACTACCGCATAACACCTCAGCACCAAAGTCACCGTATACTAAAATGACACGCGTGCTGAAGCCTTAAATAGTTAGTTATACGGTTTTTTTTGCAGCCTTTCTTTTAGCTCTTCTGGTTTCATGGCTGGCTTGGTGCGATGAAGCATACGATGGCAATTAGAACAAACCATACAAACGTCATCTAGTGTACTGCTGTAATTGTTATCCTTCTCATGCAGTGGATTCTTATGGTGGCACTCGATAAAACCAGAGCCTAACTCTTTCCCATACACCGACTCGAAGTCGAAATCACAAATTTGACATATGAAGCCAAACTTAGCTTTTGCATCTTTTACTAGCTTTGCATTGCGCTTGAAGTATGAAGCTTCACGAACCTGCCTTTCACCCTCAGCGTATTCTTGCTCTGGTGTATTTTCTCTAAGTTCATAACGTCCCACATTACCAGTCGAATAAGTATCTTGTAAGAGATGACAAACGTAGCCATCTGAACCACCGAAATGATCGAGTCTTTCACTTTTTACACGGTATACATTTCCTGATGGTCGAAAATTAGGCATGTACTGGACATCTTTCTTAAACTGAGTCCAAGTCAGGTCAATGTGCTGCGTTTTGAAAAAGAATACATAAGGGAAGTGACTACTTCCCCACAAGAAATTTGATAGTTCTAGTAACTGCTCTTTCCAGAAACCTTTCACATGGCAAAGAGCTGGCATATCACCGTCCCCTCCAGTGGTTTTTATTAAGAGCATTACATCATCAACTTTCAGTTGGCGAATAACACTTTTTGCTCCATCAGGAACGCCCCAAACGTTACACCATCCATCAGGAAATTCAGCTAAAAGCTTATTTTCAACTTCCGTTTGAAGATGGATTGGACAATGTTCGACTATATCGGAAACTGCAACATTGCCAAAGACGGTTTTTGGAAAGTCTGCATTAGCCCCTTTTAAGCCAACATCATGGAAAAATAACTGCATAATACTTCCTCTGAATTAATACGTATCACATTTCTAATACTGCGCCTGCGCATATTGGCACATGGCCGTGTACAGCATCTACTTGGTGTCACACGTCAACTCATTGATAATTAATGGCTTCATCCAATTTGTTAGTTGTAAAAGTGCATCAGGCTGCGACGATTTGAGCTGCGAAACGAAAATATGTTGGATATGAAACCAGTATTTTAAGAGGCTTTTCATACAACCAAGATCAGAATAATTTTCCTACAGTAAACATGCTACCGCCCGGGTCTTGTGGGCGACCTTGCCTCTCCTCGTCCCTGTAAAGTTGCTATCTTTCAGTAGATTGGCATCGTATGAAACTTTTGCATTATGGCGATACAAGCCGCCGAATGGAAGAAGAGTCCGGTGCGCAGCATAGAGCTCCGGCCGCTGCTGAGCCAGGCTGGAGTCAATGTGCAGGGATCACTGAGGGCTCCTTCAGCTCGACGTGATATTGCCGGCTATCAAACCCTGGATTCAATATGAGGTCCAGGGCTCCGCCCTGGCGGGTATGGGCGGAGTCCATGAAGACCCCGCGAAACTGCCGGCTAGGATAAGTCCGCAACGCGATCACTGATGCATCAGGCGATACAAGGCGTTATCGTGCCCTGCCAAACCGAGTTTTTGCCAACAGGCGTCAAGTCGCTTGAGCTTGATGCAGGCAGATCAAAAAGTACGCTTAGCTTGCTGCAGGGAGTCTGGGAACGGGTGGGATGCTGGGTATCAGCAGGGGACAGAAAGTACGTTAAATCAGATCCTTGGTGATCCGTAAGTATCCCAATAAATTAACCAGCTCAATAAAAACAAAGGCTTATTTAAAAGTCTGCCCCATCGAGCATGGGGGCAACAGAAAAGCGGGCGCTGGGATATTGGGACATGGTGATGATGGCTTTTTGAACAACAGGGCGCGCATTATACCCAAGGCCGCTCACAGACCCAAGCCTGAAGGCGAGAAGGGACGGAGGCTGTGGTAAGATGCGTCGAGAAGCCTTTTGATGAGCCTGATTTATGTCTGTTCAACAACAACTTGAGCGTGCAGAACGGCTGTGCGAACAGCGCAGCGTACGTTTTACTCCCACCCGGCGTCATGTGTTTACGCTAATTGCCGGGCACAAGGGCGCAGTCAGTGCCTACGAGCTGCTGGATCAGCTGAAGGAACTGGAGCCCAATGCCAAGCCACCAACCGTATACCGGGCGCTGGATTTTTTACTGGCCCAGGGTTTTGTACATAAGGTGGAATCGCTGAACGCCTTTTTGTTCTGTGAGCATTTTGCCGAGCACCATCCCATGCAGCTGCTCATCTGTACTCAGTGCGGGGATGTGATTGAGCTGCATGATGAAGCCATTAATCGGGCGTTTGAGCATCAGGCCGAGCTGCATGGTTTTGCCATTACCAGCCAGTCTATTGAAGCCCATGGCCAATGCCGCCGTTGCCGCAGCGAAAATACCGGCAACTGATATGCTTGTATTAATGCCACCACAACAAGGACGCTCTCATGGGTGCATTAATCAAACTGATACTGTTACTGCTGGTTGCCGTCTTTCTGGCCAGCGAGGTTAATCTCAGCACCTCGCTGTATCGTTATGAAGACAATGAAATTGAACTGACCTTCCCCGTCTGGCAAACCGATAATCCCTGGTATTACCTTAAATGGAACCCTTCTGCCGGCGAGTTTGAACAACGGGTTATGTCCGAACAGTGACCTGGATCAGTGCCGTGTGGCACTACCGTGATAGCATGCCGTTTTTCCGGTACGGAGTGCGGCATGACCGACCCTCTTATCAACCTGTTACTGCCTGTTATGCTGGCACTGATGACCCTGATCATGGGCATGACACTGGAGCTTCGTCATTTCAGCCGTTTGTTATGCCGGCCGCGTTCGCTGCTGACCGGTCTGGCGCTGCAATGGTTGTTACTGCCGGTACTTGCCTGGGGCCTGATCTGGTTGCTGACACTGCCGCCACTGGTGGCCTCTGCGCTGGTGTTGATCGCGGCGGCACCTGGCGGTGCGACCTCCAATATGTTCAGTTTTATGGCTGACGGTGATACGGCGCTGTCGGTCAGCCTGACTGCCCTGGTGGGGCTGCTGGCACCCTTGTGGATGCCGCTGGCAGTGATGCTGCAACTGGGGTGGCTGGGCCGTCAGGATACTGGGCTGACTCTGCCGCTGGGCCCGGCCATGGCACAACTGGCACTGATCTGCATTGTGCCGGTCGCGATAGGGATGACGGCGCGCCGTTACTGGGGTGATCTGGTGGTGCGGTTTCAGCCATGGCTGAAAAAAACCGTGAGTCTGATGTTTATGCTGTTACTTATCGTCCTCGTGGCCCGTCATCGCGAACAGTTACCTTCCCTGCTGAGCCTGGCTGCACTGGTAATGGTTTTGTTCTGTGCTCTGGCACTGGTAACAGGGTTCTGGCTGGCGCAGCTGAGCGGCTGTACGCAGGCTGCCTGTCGCAGTCTGGCATTTGAAACCGGCATTCAGAACGCCGCTGTTGCCATTGTGGTGGCATATACTCAGCTTGATTCCGAGGCGCTGGCGCTGATGGTGCTGCTCTATGGCATTGTGATGAATATTCCCGCTTTGTTGCTGCTGGCATGGTTCCGGCAGCGGACGGTGCAGTGGCGCGAGGTGTAAGGCGAAGCATCAATGCTCCGGCAGGCTTCAGACTCATCCATAGGTCACTGGATAAATGCCTTTTCTGGCATTTAATGCTCAATCCCTGTCACTGCTTTGCTAATTCGGCCTGTCGTCTGTTAAATAAAAAAGCCCTGTTGAATACAGCAGGGCTTTCAGGAACATGAAGACGCTAATTAATCGACGTATTCCAGGCGGGGACGCGCCGTCATACGGGTAACCAGCTCATAGGCAATGGTGCCCACGTGGCGGGCAACTTCCTCTGCCGCCAGGCCATCACCCCAGAGCAGCACCTCGTCACCAACCTTATCGGTGGCATCCGGCCCCAAATCTACCGTGGCCATGTCCATTGATACCCGGCCGGCCAGCGGTACTCTGCGGCCATTGATCAGTACAGGTGTGCCTGCCGGTGCCATGCGCGGATAGCCGTCACCGTAACCCACGGCAATAACGCCGATACGGGTATCTCTGGGGCTTACCCAGCTGCCGGCATAGCCCACCGGTTCTCCGGCTTTATGTTCGCGGACCGCGAGCAGGGTGGTGGTGAAATTCATGGCCGGACGCAGACCAAAGTCGGTGCCTTGCTGGTCGCCGAAGGGAGTAATGCCATACAGCATCACACCAGGGCGGATAAAGTCGGCATGGGCATCGGGAAATGCCAGTACGCCGGCGGAGTTGCACAGGGCAGTGTGTTTTACCCGGCCCTGGGTCGCCGCCTTGAAACTGGCAATCTGCTCATCGGTTACGGCCCGGTTGTCGGGTTCGTCGGCACGAGCAAAGTGGGTCATGGCATTGACCGGCTGCACCACGGCAGGCAGTTCAGCCAGCCGGGAAAATACCGTTTCGGCCTCTTCCGGAGCAAAGCCGACCCTGTGCATGCCTGAATCGATTTTTACCCACACGGTTATCGGGGCCGACAGGGGAGTGCGTTCCAGTGCGGCCAATTGATCATGGCTGTGAACACAGACATGAAAGTCATGCCGTGCGGCATACTCCAGTTGAGGAATATTAAAAAAACCTTCCAGCAACAATATGGGCAACTGAATACCGCCGGCGCGCAGCCGCTGGGCCTCTTCAAACCGGGCCACGGCAAACATGTCGGCATCCTGCTCCAGTGCTGCCGCCACAGTTAAGTCACCATGACCGTAAGCATTGGCTTTGACCACGGCGACTGCCTTGGCGTTGGGTGCCTGCTGCCTGGCAACATTCAGGTTATGCCGTATTGCCTCCAGACTGATGCGGGCCACCGCTCCCCGTGCATCCATCTTCGCTCCTTAATAATCATCATCGAAATCCGGTCCGGCGTAGTTATCGAAGCGGGAAAATTGCCCCTGAAACGTCAGCCGTACCTTGCCTATAGGTCCGTTACGTTGCTTGCCGATAATGATTTCAGCGATACCTTTATCAGGACTGTCTTCGTGATAGACCTCGTCCCGGTAGATAAACATGATGAGGTCGGCATCCTGCTCAATGGAGCCGGATTCCCGCAGATCCGAGTTTACCGGCCGTTTATCGGCCCGCTGTTCCAGGCTCCGGTTCAGCTGAGACAGTGCCACTACCGGCACTTCCAGCTCCTTGGCCAGGGCTTTCAGTGAGCGGGAGATTTCGGCAATCTCCAGGGTCCGGTTATCGGACAGGCTGGGCACCGTCATCAATTGCAGATAGTCAATCATGATCATGCTGACACCACCGTGCTCGCGGGCCACACGCCGGGCACGGGAGCGGACTTCGGTGGGCGTCAGGCCGGAGGAATCGTCTATATAAAGCTGACCTTTCTCCAGCAACATGCCCATGGTGGAAGACAATCTGCCCCAGTCTTCATCATCCAGTTGCCCGGTCCGAATGCGGGTTTGATCGATTCGTCCCAAGGAGGCAAGCATCCGCATAATAATCTGCTCAGATGGCATTTCCAAGGAGAATATGAGCACAGGTTTGTCATTTGTTAGTGCAGCATGCTCACAAAGATTCATTGCAAAAGTGGTTTTACCCATAGAAGGTCGGGCTGCCACTATAATCAGATCGGAAGACTGCAGTCCGGCAGTTTTTTTATCCAGATCATTGTATCCGGTAGAGACTCCGGTAATGCCCTGATGAGGATTTTTAAATAAATCTTCTATGCGATCGATCGTCTTTTCCAGCAGGTTCCGTAGCGGCTGGGGGCCTTCATTGGCATTAGTACGGCTTTCGGCAATCTTGAATACCCGGCTTTCTGCCAGATCCAGCAGGTCGGATGAGCTGCGCCCCTGAGGATCAAAGCCGGCTTCGGCAATCTCGTTGGCCACCGCAATCATTTCACGCACTACTGCACGCTCCCGTACAATATCGGCATAGGCACCGATATTGGCAGCACTGGGGGTGTTTTTGGCCACTTCCACCAGATAAGAGAAACCACCCACGGTTTCCAGGGCTTCATGGCGCTCCAGTTCTTCTTGCACGGTGATCAGGTCGATAGGATTGCCGCTCTGGCTCAGCCGCTGCATGGCCTGGAACACCAGCCGGTGAGGCCGGCTGTAAAAGTCGGTATCCGAGACTTTCTCCGCCACTCTGTCCCAGGCGTTATTGTCCAGCAGCAGGCCGCCCAACACGGACTGTTCCGCTTCAAAGGAGTGGGGTGGCATTTTCAGCTGGGCTACGGCCTGATCGGACCTGGCGGTGGTCTTGTCTGTCATCGGAATTCTCACTGGTTGACCAAAACATCATTATCGGAATTTTTGTCTGTAACTAAAAGGTTCAAAGTTGTCTGACTGAGAAGTTGACATAACATGTCACTGCATTAGGATGTTGCCAGACCGTTAACCAAGGAAATTATCATGCGCAAATTGCTTGCCCTGTTTACTCTGCTTTTTGCGGTGGGCCTGACCACCACCGCTTTTGATGCTGAAGCCCGCAAAATGAGCGGCGGCAGCCGTTCTGTCGGCAAGTCGTTCAAAACGGCACCGGCGCAGCCGACTCAGCAGAACATCAATCGTAACAGCACCACTCAGACTCAGCCCCAGTCCAAAAAGTCCGGCCTGATGGGCGGTCTGCTCGGTGGCCTGCTGGCCGGCGGCCTGTTCGCCGCCTTGCTTGGCTCCGGAGCCTTTGAAGGCTTTCAGTTCATGGACTTTCTGCTGATCGCCGGTCTGGCCTTTGGTGCTGTTATGCTGTTCCGCGCGCTGCGCCGAGGTAGAGCGCAGCAACAGCAGCCAGCCTATAACGGCCCTCAGCGCTTTGAAGCACCGCAACAGGCACCGGTTGCCGGTGCCACCGGCGGCTTTGGCCAGAGTGATGTGCCTTTTGATCTGCCTCCCGGCTTTGATATGCAGGCATTTTTGCAGGGTTCCCGTGAGCATTACCGTACGCTGCAGGAAGCCTGGAACCAGAACAACCTGGATAAAATGCGTGAATACATGTCTCCTGAGCTGTTTGCTGAGCTGAGCCGTGAACGTGCCACCCTGAGCGGTGACCAGCATACCGAGGTGATGTTTGTTGATGCTGAGCTGGTGCGTGCCGATCACACATCTTATCAGGCTCAGGTCAGCCTGAAGTTCAGCGGTCGCTATCGCGACAGCGCAGAGAATGTTGAGCAGGACATCAATGAAATCTGGCACCTGGAGCGGGATCTGACCCAGCCCAACTCCCCCTGGCTGATCGTAGGCCTGGAAGACCTGGCCTGATTGATGTTTATCACAAGAGAATAAACAGGGCTGCGATGGGCTAATGCCAATCAGTTAAGGAGCCACTTACTGATCTTGCATCTCTGACAAAATCCGATGATCACTGGTCATCGGATTTTTTTATGTCGCCTTCAGTGGCATTTGTCCGACTTCCCTCAACTGTACCGCTGCATTCCATCGCTTTTCTGATGTGATCGACCCCGACACCATTCAGGTCTGTCATTGCTGTCAATGGGGCATGCGCTACCGGCGATGTGCTTCAATCAGTTTAACTGCAGGGAGGCGTCATCCTGCATCATCTTCAAACTGACCCATCTCCTCAGCGTGGTACCAGGTAGCATGCCGAGGGCTACTTAGCTCCAGAAAAACAGGCAAAGCAGTTCCATCTGGAGGAGGTGAGGGCGAAGGGGGCTGAAGGTGCAGAAGAGCATCTTTCAGCCAGAAAGAAAAATGCCACTCACCTTAAGGGAGTGGCATTACTATCATGGACAGCCTTTTTTATGTCCGGATGGACCATGCCTGTTTAGAACAGTTCATCGGTAACGCTGGTTCCGCCGAACTGTTGGTGGCTGCCCGGTCGGCTGTACCGCTGAGGTTCGGTGCCTTTAACAAAATACTCGGTACTCCCCTTGTTGCTCAGCAGGCCGGTACTGGTATCGATGGTGGCCGATACCATGCCGGCGGGTACAGTGCGCTTTTGTTCCGGAAAATGTGACAGTGCCACCTTCATGTAATCGGTCCAGATGGGCAGTGCTGTTTTGCCGCCGAATTCACCACCGGCCATCTGATCACGGCCCAGGTTGGGGTGATAAGCGGTGCGGCCCAGAGGCCGGCCAAAGTCATCAAAGCCAACCCAGGCAGTGGCCACCCGGTTCGGGTTGAAGCCCGAGAACCAGGCATCCCGGGAGTCATTCGTCGTGCCGGTTTTACCGCCAATGTCTCGGCGGCCCAGGGCTCGTCCGGCACGCCAGCCGGTGCCATTCCAGCGACGGCCGGCAGTCGTGCCGCCCTGGATTGCAGAGCCCAGGGCGGAACTGATCAGAAAGGCATTTTCTTCACTGATAATGCGCTGTTGCTCGGGGGCGGCCTGATACAACACCAGCCCGTTGGCATCTTCAATGCGTTCAACCACAAAAGGTGACACCCTGTTGCCGCCATTGGCAAAGGCCGCATAACCGGCCGCCATCTGCAGCGGCGTGGCCGACGGAGAACCGAGCGCCAGGCTTTCGGTGGCAGGAATCTGGTCGGTATCAAAGCCAAAATCATTCAGCCTCTGCATGGCGTTGGCAATGCCACTGTCGCGCAGCAACCGGATGGACACCACGTTCTTGGAGCGAGCTAGACCCTCACGAACCCGGATAGGGCCATCATATACATTGGGTGAATTACGCGGCTTCCAGGAACTGCCGCTGCCTGCATCCCAGTGGTTAATGGGGGCGTCGTTCACCAGGCTGGCCAGGGTAAAGCCCTGGTCCAGGGCGGTGGAATAAATAAAGGGTTTAATATTGGAACCCATCTGGCGTTCGGCCTGGTCTACCCGGTTAAATTTGTTCAGGGTAAAGTTAAAGCCACCGGTCAGGGCGGTAACCGCACCGGTTTGGGGCTCCAGTGCGACCAGTGCGCCGTTGATATCGGGTAACTGGCCCAGCATCCAGCTGTCTTCCTGAGGACGAACCCAGATTTGCTCGCCGGCGTTAAGGATCTCACTGGCGCGCTTGGGCGCTCTGCCCTGGCGATTATCGGCAATATAAGCGCGCGCCCACTTCAGGCCATCCCAGCTTAGTTCGGTTTCACCCTTGTCTTTGATAAAAACGGTAGCGTTGCGCTCATTTACCTTCAGTACTACTGCTGGCTCAAGTGGCCAGTAGCGTGGCTGTTCATCCAGGTGCTGTTCAATCTGCTCACTACCCCAGGCGTTTTCACCCTGCCACAGGGTGGCGACCGGGCCGCGGTAGCCATGGCGTAAGTCATAGCTCAGCAAGCCATTAATCAGCGCTTCATTGGCAGCCTGCTGCTCGTCAGCGTGCACGGTGGTATAAATATTCAGTCCCCGGATATAGGCTTCTTCACCGAACATGTTCAGTGCAAACTGATGGGCCATTTCTGCCAAATAGGGAGCACTCAGGGTAATTTCGGCACCGTGATAGCGGGCTTTCACCGGTGCAGCCATAGCGTCATCATATTGAGCCCGAGTGATTTTTCCGGTTTCCAGCATACGTCCCAGCACCACGGCCCGCCGTTCTTCTGCCCGGCGCGGATGGCTGATGGGGTTGAGGATAGAGGGAGCCTTGGGTAAGCCGGCAATCATGGCCATCTCAGCCAGAGTCAGCTCCGGCAGGTCTTTGCCGTAATACACCTGAGCGGCAGCGCCCACACCGTGAGAGCGATGGCCCAGCGGGATCTTGTTCAGGTACAGCTCAAGAATTTCGTCCTTGCTCAGTTGCTTTTCGATATGCAGGGCCAGAAAAATCTCTTTCACTTTGCGCACGATGGTTTTTTCCCGGCTCAGGAAAAAGTTGCGGGCCACCTGCTGTGTGATGGTACTGGCCCCCTGGCGCTTTTCACCGGTGGTGAACCAGACCATGGCAGCTCTGACGATGCCGACAGGGTCAATACCGGGATGCTCATAGAAACGGGCATCCTCGGTAGCCAGAAAAGCATCGATCAACTGCTGAGGCATATTATGGATGGCCACAGGAGTACGGCGTTGCTCACCATACTGTGAAATCAGTTCATTATCCTGGCTGTAAATACGCATGGGCGTTTCCAGACGAACTTCTTTCAGCGCAGAAACGTCGGGCAAATCGGCACTGATTTGCTGATATAACACAAAGAGTGCAACCATGCCGGACAGGCCAAGCAAAAAGGCCAGGCTGAGCAGGCGGATGAGCCATTTAAACATGTAAGTAAACCCGGTAAATCATTTTTTAACCAATGGCCGCGAAGTATATCCTGTGAGCGGCATTATGTTCGAGCGCTTTTGGCTATATTTAGCCAAAAGTAAAAATTACTTTCGGGTCCGTCTAAGCTTACAGATACCAATAAAAACAAGGGTATGGATACTCATGTTCAGCCTGTTCGGAATGCGGGATACTCAGTGGGTAGTCGGGGTGGACTTTGGCACCGCCAACCTGAAGGCGGTGGTGCTGAAAGGGCTGCCGGAACGGATGCAGCTGGCTGCCATGGCCATTATACCCACCCCGGCGCAGAGCATTGCCGACCATCAGTTACAGGATGTTCCTGCGGTCGGGGAAGCGCTTAAACGCCTGCGTCGTGAGCTGGGTACGGGTATCGGCAACGTCGCCACGGCGGTCACCGGCAGCAATGTTACCAGCAAAATTATCGCGCTCCCCCGGGGACTGGCAGAAGATGAGCTGGAAAATCTGATTATGCTTGAAGCCGGTCAGCACATTCCTTTCCCGCTGGAAGAAATCAGTCTCGATTTTGAGCGTCTCGGACCCAACCTGCAGCGTCCGGATCGTGAAAACATACTGCTCAGTGCCGCCCGCACCGAAAGCATTTCCACCCGCGTGTCCGCCTTGCAGCTGGCTGGCTGGAATACCGTGGTGGTGGATATTGGTATCCATGCGCTGGCACGGGCCGCTCAGGCGCTGCTGGTGACGGAGTTACCCGGCATTCAGCGGCTGGCATTGGCCGATATTGGTGCTGAATGTCTGAGCTTTGGGGTACTGGAGCATGGCGAGATTATTCACAGCCGGCTACAGAATTTTGGTGGAGCCCACTTTACCCGCGAACTCAGTCAGCTGACCGCCATGCCGGAAGGGCAGGCCGAAACCGTAAAACTTGAGCACACGTTACCGCCGGCCTTGCGTGAAGAAGCCGAACAGCAGCACATTACCAGCGTGTTACAGCATCTGCGCCGGAATTTGCAGATCTTTCAGAGTGGTACCGGCACCCAGCCGCCTCAGGCATTGTTTCTCAGTGGCGGCGGCAGTCAGCTGTTACAGCTGGCACCGGTACTGGAGCAGGAGCTGTCCATTCCGGTACTGAAGCCCCGTTTTGAACGACTGCTGGGCGGGGAAGAGAATGATTATCCCGGTGCGGCGGCCTGCACCACCGCGCTGGGACTGGCATTGAGGAGCTTTAAGCCATGTCCAGTATAAACCTGCTGCCCTGGCGGGAAGGACGTAAAGCCCGGCAGAAAAGGCGTTTTTTTACTCAACTGGCCATTGCCGCCGCCATGACGCTGGTCGTCATACTGCTGGTCAACGTTCGGATTGGTCAGCTCACTGCCCTGCAGCAGGAACGTAACCGTTTTCTGCAAATGGAAATTATCAGGCTGGATCAGGCGCTGGGGGAGATCAGTACCATTCGCTATCAGCGGGATCAGTTGCTGGATCGTGTCCGGCTGATCGATCAGCTTCAACACCGACGTACTTTTTCGATCCGCCTGTTTAATCAGATGCCTGGTCTGGTGCCACCCGGTGTTTATCTCAGCTCGCTGAACGTGACTCGCAACCGTATTGAACTGGCCGGAAAAACCGAGGCGTATCCGCGTGTGGCCTCCATGCTGCGTAGTATGGAGGCCAGTCGCTGGCTGACCGAGCCCCGGCTGTCCTCTATTTATGTAACCGATGCCGGCCCCGTTGAGCTCAGTCAGTTCTCCATGAGCGTGAACGTTGCCCCGGAAGGAGAGGAACCATGAACTGGCAGGAGCTGAACCTGAGTGAGCTGGATATTGAACATATCGGCCAGTGGCCGGGACCGGTCAGAGCATTCACCATCGTGCTCGCCTGCCTGTTACTGGCAGGGGCAGGGTGGCAGTTTATGCTCAGCAGCAGCCAGGCTCAGCTGGAACAGGCCCGGGCGCAGGAAGGTAACCTGAAAAGGATGTTTGAAACCAAGTCCGCACAGGCTGCGGCCTTGCCGGCGTATGAAAAGCAGCTGAACGCCCTGCAGGCACGGCTGGAAAATGAACTGCGTAAACTGCCCAGTCAGCTGGAAGTGGCCGGACTGCTGGACGATATCAGTTTTATTGCCACCGGCAACGGGCTGCGTATTGAGCGCATTAACTGGGAAACCGAGCAGCCGGGGCCATTTTCTACCGAGCTGCCCATGCGCATTATTGTCAGTGGCAACTATCATCAGTTGGGGCGCTTTGTGGCCGATGTGGCTGCCTTACCGCGTATTGTCATCCTCGACAGTTTCAGCCTCAGTCAGAAGGGTAACGAACAGCTCAGTATGAGCATGCTGGCCAAAACCTATAAATATAACGGGCAGGAGGTGCAATGAGAGGGATGTGGCTGCTGCTGTTACTGACTGTCAGTGCCTGCAGCGAGCAGGAGGATTTGCGGCAATATGTGGTTGAAGTACGTTCCCGTCCGGCAACGGTACCCGAGCCCATTCCGACGGTCAGCAGCTATTTTCCTGAGCCTTATGCGCCTGTCAGCCAGCGCAGCCCTTTCGTTGCACCCCGTCCGGAAGGTATCACCAGCCAGACAGAAGATCCCAGAAAGTGTGCCCGGCCCGATGCCGGACGTGACAAGCACCCTCTGGAGCGTTATTCGCTGGAGAGCCTGTCCATGCGGGGAACGTTGCAGAATGCCGGCATTATCAGAGCCCTGATATCGACTCCCGATGGTGCAACACATCCGGTTAAAACCGGAGACCGGCTCGGTTTCAATCAGGGTGAAATAACCGCCATTACTCGTGAGCAGGTTTCACTGACAGAATACGTGCCTGACGGCCGGGGCTGCTGGATACGCCGCGAAACTGCCTTGTCGCTGGTGAGCAGTCAATAATGAGAAAAATCTGAGAATAATTCAGCAGGGAGTGCGTTTTATGGAAAACACCAACGCCCGCCGGCCGGCGACATGGATTACTGCCATGTTGCTCTGGCTGATATCGCAGCCAGCGCTGGCCATTACCCTGGAAGCCGTCCGGGTGAGCCCGATGACGTCCCATCAGCTGATGCTGGAAATGGTGTTTGATCTGCCTCCCGTGGTGATTGAACGACGGATGGAGGAGCCTGCCGGCTTGATCCTGCGTTTGCCCGGTGCCAGTTCGGTGCTTGAAGATCACCATATTCCCATTGAGCGGCAAGGTATTCCTGCCGTTGATATTCGCCGCTTCAATGACGCACTGGAAGTCATTGTTCCCATGCCGCACCAGTTGCCTCGCCGGGTACAGAAAGAAGGGAAGGTACTTCGGGTATTGCTGGGCTCTGCGGTGAATGCGGCCGCTGCAACAGAACCGCCGCCAGTCAGGGCACCGGTAACTGCCAGGGTAACAGAACACCGCCGCCATCACGGAAGTAAACCCATTTCCATGAATTTTCAGGATATTCCGGTACGAACAGCCCTGCAGCTGATTGCCGATTTTAACGGTTTTAATCTGGTAACCACCGACTCGGTACAGGGCAGCCTGACCCTGCGACTGGAACAGGTGCCCTGGGATCAGGCACTGGACACCATTTTGCAGGTGCGGGGCCTGGATAAGCGGATTAATGGCAATATTCTGCTGGTGGCACCGGCGGCAGAGCTGGCCCTGCAGGAGCAAAAAAAGCTGGAAAGCCGTCAGGCGAGAGAAGTGCTGGCCCCACTAGAAACTGAGTTTTTGCAGGTTAACTATGCCCGGGCCGCCGATGTGGTGGCGTTGCTTACCAACGAGAATACCCGACTGCTGTCGGAACGGGGTGCTATTGCCGTAGACGACAGAACCAACATGCTGGTTATCAGGGAAACCCGGGAAAATATTGATAATGTTCACCGTATGCTGGCGCTGCTCGACATACCCATCAAGCAGGTGGTGATTGAAGCACGCATGGTCACCATTAATGAAGGGCTGGAAGAGGAGCTGGGCATTAACTGGGAATACCGCAATGACACCCGTGGCCAGCACAATCAGACCGACGGTAATTTTAATGTTAATCTGCCCCTGGCCAGTGAGGGGGGATCCATTGGCCTGCAAATTGCCAAACTGTCCGGCGATGCCATTCTCGATCTCGAACTGGCCGCACTGGAGCGGGAAAACCGGGCTGAAATTATTGCCAGCCCCAGGGTGACCACCTCCAGCCAGAAACCGGCGGTTATCCAGCAAGGGGTGCAAATTCCTTACAGTACCGTCAGTGACAGCGGCACCAATGTGGAATTTGCCGAGGCCTTTTTGAGCCTTAATGTCACCCCGCAAATCACCCCCGATCAACGGGTGGTACTTGATCTGGTCGTTACTCAGGACAGCGTGGGAGAGTTTATTCCTCAGGCAGACGGCTCTCAGGTACCCTCCATCAATGCCCAGTCGGTCACCACTCAGGTATTGGTGAACGATGGTGAAACCCTGGTACTTGGTGGGATTTATCAGCAGGATATGTTGCGCCGGGTCAGCAAGGTCCCGGTGCTGGGAGATATTCCGGTGGTCGGACACTTGTTTAAAAGTACATCCGACACCAATCGTAAGCGGGAATTGATTATCTTCGTTACCCCCCGTATCGTGCACGATAACATTTGAGGATTTACGGCCGGATTCAAGCTCCGGCTGTCTGCTCCTTGCCAGTTGCCGGCGCAGTTGCGATAATCCGGCGTCCAGTTTCAGAAAATCAAGGTTAGGTTCATCGTCGACCCCGCGGTGTTCGTGGGGCGCATTTGTTTGTGAGAATTTCGTGCAACATGGCTGAAAAACGCAATATCTTCCTAGTGGGGCCCATGGGTGCGGGCAAGAGCACCATCGGCAAATACCTGGCGCAGCAACTGCACATGGAGTTTTATGACTCCGATCAGGAAATCGAGCGCCGCACCGGTGCCGATATCAGCTGGGTGTTTGATGTAGAAGGCGAAGAAGGTTTTCGTCAACGCGAAGAAAAGGTTATCAATGAGCTGAGCGAGATGCAGGGCATCGTGCTGGCCACCGGCGGTGGCTCGGTGAAAAGCCGTGAAAGCCGCAACCGGCTGTCGGCCCGGGGGATAGTGGTCTACCTGGAAACAACGGTAGAAAAACAGCTCGCCCGGGTGCAAAAAGACAAGCGCCGTCCGCTGCTGCAAACCGAAGAGCAGCCCCGAGAGGTGCTGGAGCGCCTGGCCACTGAGCGTAATGAGCTTTATCAGGAAGTGGCCGATTATGTGGTGCGCACCGATGAGCAAAGCGCCAAGCTGGTAGCCAACCAGATTGTTGAACTTATCGGCCTGTAAACCCGGAGAAGCTCCATGGAAAGGTTAACCGTCAACCTGGGAGAGCGCAGCTATCCCATTCATATTGCCAGCGGCCTGATGGCCGGCAGTGCCCTGCTTAAGGGCGCTGTTAAGGGCAAAAAAGTGCTGGTCATCACCAACGAGGTCGTGGCACCGCTCTATCTTGAGCCGCTGCTGGCTGCGTTGGCTCCCCTTGAGACAGAGAGTCTGGTGTTGCCCGATGGCGAGCAGTTTAAAAGCCTGGACACCTTTAATCAGGTGATGGGAAAACTGCTGGAAAGCGGTCACGGCCGCGATACCACGCTGGTCGCTCTGGGTGGGGGAGTTATCGGTGATCTCACCGGTTTTGCTGCTGCCTGCTATCAGCGAGGAGTCCCCTTTATTCAGGTGCCTACCACGCTGCTGGCACAGGTTGACTCTTCCGTCGGGGGCAAAACCGCGGTTAACCATCCTCTCGGTAAAAACATGATAGGGGCTTTCTATCAGCCAGAACTGGTGCTGATCGATACCGACTGTCTGAACACCTTGCCGGAGCGGGAGTTTGCGGCCGGCCTGGCCGAAGTGATCAAGTACGGCATTATCTGGGATGCGGACTTTTTTCACTGGCTTGAACAGAATCTGACGCGCTTGCAACAGCTGGATACGCAGGCGTTGTCTTACGCCATTCGCCGCTGCTGTGAAATCAAGGCCGATATGGTGGCCTGTGATGAACGGGAGCATGGCGTGCGTGCGCTGTTGAATCTGGGGCATACCTTTGGCCATGCCATTGAGGCGGAAATGGGTTACGGCAACTGGCTGCACGGTGAGGCGGTGGCCGCCGGTACCATGCAGGCCTGTCATACAGCCCGTCTGCGCGGTGACATGAGCGAGGCTGAGGTGGCCAGAGTACAGGCGCTGCTGGAGCAAGCGCGGCTGCCGGTAACGGGGCCGGAGCAAATGACCCTTAAACACTATCTGCCGCACATGATGCGGGATAAAAAAGTACTGGCCGGTCAGCTCAGGCTGGTCTTGCCTCAGGGCATAGGCCGGGCACAGGTGGTCAGTGATGTCACCGAAGCCCAGCTGGCACAAGTGCTGGACTAAGGCAGCAGAGTGGCGGCCGGCACTATCGTTACCCTCTCTTCACAACAGCAGTTGCTTGAGCGGCTGCTGCATCTTGCACGGCTTGACCATGAGCTGGCGCTGGTGTCCGGCCCCAAAGGCGCGGGCAAATCTACGCTGGCCGGTTTGCTGGCGCAACAAAGTGATCTGCTGACACCGGTCGTGCTGGATGCCCGTCTGATCACCAGTCAGACCGTGTTTCGTGAAGCATTGCTGGAGCAATGGTTCCCCGGAGCGGTATTCGATGCCGACGACCTGCTGGTCGATTCGGTTACCCGTTTGCAGCCTGCAGCGGCGGGCAAGCGCCTGCTGGTGGTGGATAATGCGCAATGGCTGACGGATCCGCAACTGCAGGAGCTGGCCAGCATGAGTCTGGCGCTGCTGCCCGAGCAGCGTCCTTTTATGGTGCTGCTGGGGTTGCCGTCCTGGGCCAGTGGGGTACGCAGTCTGTTGCAAACACAGCAGATGCCGGTGCTTGAGCTTGAAGTTCCCGAGCTGAGCGAAGAAGATAAAGTGCAGTTATGCACCCTCTGCGATATAGCTCCGGCAGATGACCTGCTTGCCGGGCTGCGTTATCCCGGGGATCTTACGAGCGGCACGGAGGTAAGCATGAAAACACCAGAATACCGTCAGTGGCTGGAGCAGAAACCCGTTAAAATTTTGCTGACAGGCCTTATTCTGATCGGGCTTGGCATTGTTATCGCTCTGCTGGTCGGTAAGGATACGCCGCCGGCACAGGTTTCTCAGCCATTTCAGGCTGAGCCCTTGCCTGCCGAACCGGCACCGGCTTTGACCCTGCCTGCCGAACCGGCACAGCCGTCGGCCGGCAGCGAGACCAAGGCCGGATCTCTGGTCAGTGACTGGCCGGTTGAGCCTCTTCCCGAATCCCCTACGGTTTCACCTCAGGTGGTGGCATCGCCCGATGACAGCAGTAAAGAGCGGGTGGTGATCGACGATGAAGTCGTCAGCCAGCTGATGCAACGTAAAACGGTAACGGCAGTGAAAGAGCAGGTTGCCAGTAAGCCGCAAAATACGCAGCCGAAAACGACAGACACCAGGATGGCACTGTCGAAAAAAGAGGCCGGGCACTACACCTTGCAATTGATGGCCAGTCGTGATCAGGGCGCGCTTAATCAACTGGTTTCCCGTCACCGGCTGTCACCGGCCTGGGTGTATTCACGCACGCTTAATGGCCAGCCCTGGTATGTGCTGGTACATGGCGACTTTGCTTCAGCGGAGCAGGCCAGAGCGGCGATTGGTTCGTTGCCGGCAGAGCTGCGTGCTGCCAAGCCCTGGCCCAAGCCTTTTGGTCAGGTGCAAAAAGAGGCCACCCCATAGTCATGACACCCTCATGGGGTTACAATGCGCGCCCTTTATTTGCGTCCCGGGTCCGGTAAGCATGGCAACACTCACGAAAACCCGCGCCTTTCTTAAATGGGCCGGCGGAAAATACGGGCTGGTGGAAAACATCAACCGCTGTCTGCCCGAAGCGGGCACCCTGGTTGAACCCTTTGTGGGTGCCGGTTCAGTATTTCTGAACTCCAATTTCGATGCCTATGTGCTGGCGGATATTAACGCTGATTTAATCAACCTTTATCAACTGCTGAAAACACAGCCCGATGCTTTTGTGCGAGAGGCGGCGGGGTTGTTTGTGCCTGCCAATAACGACAAAACTGCCTATTACGGCCTGCGTAATGAGTTTAATCAGGAGCAGGAAAGCGGGCGGCGGGCACTGCTGTTCTTGTATCTGAACCGCCATGGCTATAACGGTCTATGCCGCTACAACCGTAAAGGGGGCTTTAATGTGCCTTTTGGATCCTACAAAAAGCCCTATTTCCCCGAAAAAGAACTGTGGTTTTTTGCGGAAAAAGCGCAAAAGGCGACTTTCATCTGTCAGGGCTACGATCAGGTGTTTGCCAACGCGACATCCGATCAGGTGTTTTACTGTGATCCGCCTTACGCGCCGCTGTCCAGTACCGCCAGTTTCACTACTTATGCCGCCAATGGCTTTACTCTGGATGACCAGGCCATTCTCGCACGGCTGGCCCGCGAAACCGCCGCCCGGGGAGTCCCTGTGCTGATCAGTAACCACGACATTCCGCTTACCCGGGAGCTTTACCGGGATGCCAGCCTGGATGTTGTATCGGTAAAGCGCACCATCAGCCGCCATGGCCACAACCGCCAGAAGGTTAACGAACTGCTGGCGTTGTTCCGCTGACATCCTGGTTTACCGCAGCACCCATTTCACCACGGCCAGCAGCATCAGCACAAACAAGGTAATAAACACCACTCCCAGCGTGATGTAAGGCCATGGGCTGCCGGAAAACTGCATGCGCCGGTGTTGTTCCGACTGCACGCCGAAAAGTGCTGCCAGCACTGCCTGTAATCTGTGCTTCCAGTTCATGGTTCACTCCTGATCCCCTTTGGGGGAGCTGTAAGCCGTAAGTGTAGGCCGTAAGCTGTCAGTTAAACCTCTTACCTTCAGGCACAGCGTTGTATCTTCAGAATATTAGTCTTTTCTTATGGCTTACAGCCGATAGCTTACAGCCCGTCAAAGGGGTAGAATTGGAACGTTTTTTGCGCTCAAGGGAACCCCGATGAAAGACTTTTTAATTGCACCTTCCATTCTGTCGGCCGATTTTGCCCGTTTGGGTGACGATGTTGCCCGGGTACTGGAAGCCGGTGCGGATGTGGTGCATTTCGATGTGATGGACAACCACTATGTACCTAATCTCACCATTGGCCCCATGGTATGCAAGGCGCTGCGTGACTACGGTATCACTGCCCCTATCGATGTCCATCTGATGGTCAAGCCGGTAGACAGCCTGGTTCCTGACTTTGCCAAAGCCGGTGCCTCCATCATTACCTTTCATCCGGAAGCATCCGAGCACATCGACCGCACCCTGGGCCTTATTCGTGAACAGGGTTGTCAGGCCGGTCTGGTATTCAACCCGGCAACACCGCTCAGCTATCTCGATTACGTCATGGATAAAGTCGACGTGATCCTGCTAATGTCGGTGAACCCCGGCTTTGGCGGCCAGTCCTTTATTCCGGGTACGCTCGACAAGCTGCGTGAAGCCCGCCGGCGCATTGATGAAAGTGGTCGTGATATTCGTCTGGAAATTGATGGCGGTGTTAAACCGGGTAATATCCGGGAAATTGCCGCAGCCGGTGCCGATATGTTTGTGGCCGGCTCGGCGATTTTCAGCCAGCCTGACTATAAAGCGGTGATTGACGACATGCGCCGTGAACTGGCCGCTGCTCATGGCTGACTTTGATCTTGTTCAGTTTGACCTCGACGGCACCTTAATCGACAGCGTGCCTCAGCTGGCCGATGCCATCAGCGCCATGCTGAGCAAGCTCGGACTCGCCACTCAGTCTGTTAATGCCGTGCGCGGTTGGGTTGGCAATGGTGCCGATATGCTGGTGCAGCGGGCGTTGACCGCTGCTTTGGGGCAGGCTCCCGATGCAGCACTGCAGCAACAGGCCCGCAGCATGTTTGATGAGGCCTACGCCAACCATGCCGATGGGTCACTGGTATTTTATCCCGGCGTGCTCAGCACCCTTGAGCAAGTGCGTGCGTCGGGTATGCGCATGGCGCTGGTAACCAACAAGCCCTATCGTTTTGTGCCAGGTATTCTGGCGGCCGCTGGACTTGGCAGTCATTTTGAACTGGTACTGGGCGGTGACAGCCTGGCCGAAAAGAAGCCCAGCCCGGCTCCCTTGCTGCATGTGTGCCGGCAGCTTGATATCAGTCCGGCCCGCAGCCTGATGGTAGGCGACTCCGAAAATGACGTGCTGGCCGCCAAGGCCGCAGGCATGGCCGTTGCCGGGCTGACCTACGGCTACAATTATGGCCGCTCCATTGCCGACAGCCAGCCCGACTGGGTGCTGGATGACTTTGCCGGTCTGGCTTCAATACTTAAGCTTTAACCAAATACACCACAAGGAATCACATGGCTAAATCCGTCGTATTCAGCGGTGCCCAGCCTTCGGGCCAGCTGACCATTGGCAACTATATGGGCGCCCTGCGCCAGTGGGTAAAAATGCAGCAGGACTACGACTGCCTGTATTGCATCGTGGACATGCACGCCATTACCGTGCGTCAGGATCCGCAAGCTCTGCGTGCGGCCTGTCTGGATGCTGCCGCGCTTTATCTGGCCATAGGCCTCAAGCCAGAGCAAAGTACCATTTTTATTCAGTCACATGTGCCCGAGCACGCCGAGCTGGCATGGGTGCTTAACTGTTATACCCAGTTTGGCGAACTGTCGCGGATGACGCAGTTCAAAGACAAGTCCAGTCGTTATGCCGAAAATATTAATGCCGGTCTGTTTACCTATCCGGCATTAATGGCGGCCGATATTCTGTTGTATCAGGCCAATCAGGTGCCGGTAGGTAACGATCAGAAGCAGCATCTGGAGCTGACCCGGGATGTTGCGTATCGCTTTAACCAGCTTTACGGTGATGTCTTTACCGTACCTGAGCCTTTTATTCCCGAAGACGGTGCTCGCATTATGAGTTTGCAGGAGCCCACCAAAAAAATGTCGAAGTCGGACGACAACGCCAATAACTTTATCGGCCTGCTGGAAGATCCCAAAAAGATTGCCAAAAAGCTGAAGCGTGCGGTAACCGACTCGGAAGATCCGCCCCGGGTATGCTATGACCCCGAGAACAAGCCGGGGGTGTCCAACCTGCTGACCCTGATGTCCGGTGCCAGTGGCCGCTCTGTGGCCGAACTGGAGCAGCATTTTGAAGACAAGATGTATGGTCATCTGAAAACCGAAACGGCCGATGCAGTGCTCGACATGCTGACGCCTATTCAGCAGCGCTTTCATGAACTGCGTGAAGATGAAACCGAACTGCGCAGGGTATTAACGCTGGGTGCCGATAAAGCCCGCGAAAAAGCGGTGAAAACCCTCGACCGCGTGTATGATGCTGTTGGCTTTGTGCCGCGAGCTCGCTGAGCCAGATGTTCCCGCGCCGGGCGCGGGAACTATTTATTGTTTTTAATCGTCTTACTGTCAGGCTTCGGCCATTTATTTTCTTCCTGTTGGAATCCATTCATTAATGAACGAACACACGGCTCCAGAGCAGCAACTGAAAGACAAGATGTATTGGCTGCGTAAATTTCGTATGGCCAAAAATGACAAGACCCTGGAACGTATGGTGTCCCGGGCCATCGATGAATATCACAATAAAACGCAAATCGCCGCCGCCATCTATCTGGCTGAATGCCAGCGCGAGCGTGAACTTATGCTGGGGCGCTATCTCGATAGCTGATCCTTTCGGGGAGTGGTAAGTTTTTCAAATAATTACCCAAACGGCAGGTGTAACAGCAGGCCTGAAAGCAGCCTGCTTGTTTTCAACGTCTTATAACCGGGTAATATTTTCGCCTTTTAATACCACGTCTCCCTGTTCATTTTTGGGCAGGGTAGGGATACTGATGCCGGCCAGCTCGATATGGGGAATAATGGCCCGGCTGCTTTCAGGCCCTTGCGGGTTATAAACGCGTTGCAGACAGACATGCAGCAGACGCTCGTCATCATCCTCCGCATAGTGTCCGAACACCGGATTGCCTTCATGGGATGGCAAAGGTTGCCAGGTGTGGCCACTGTCCGGGGCCGGGCAGTTGCCCGTACGCCAGCCTGCGGGTAACCAGCTATTATTAATCGCGTTAGTGACCTGCCGGCTGAGCAAAGCGGGGTAGTTGGCAGCGGCGGGATCTACCCGCAATACCTCCCGGCCGGCTTGTGTACTGATATGGCGAAAGCTGATCTCCAGTAATATCGGCAGGCTGTAAGCCACAATGCCAAACAACAGGCTGAAAAACAGCACAAACAGAGCGGCAAACTCAATGGCCACTGCGCCCTTCTGACGCGTTTGGGATGCATGCAGTTTCATCAGTTCACCAGTCGCGGCGCACCGCAGTTCAGTTCTTGCAGATGCAGATCCGAGCGGCCGAGTTCAAGTCCGAGCACATCCGCCAGCAGAGTATCCAGCAGCGCACCCACACCATTCAGAATAGGTTTAAGCAATGCCAGTACCGGCTTCAGTAATATGCAGAGCAAGCCACCATTTGTGCAGGTAAAGGTATCGGACTGCAGATCCAGAAGGCCGTCGGCATCGCTGCCGGAAGAAAGATCAATGCCACCGGGTTTGGTTTGCAATAACCGGGTCAGGTTATGGTCCACACACTGGTTCCAGCTTAGCAATGAGCTTAGTAATCCAGCGCAAGACCAGTAACCATTGCCCAAAGTTGGAATACCGATCACATCGAGCAACCCATAGGGTTTTGATGTGTAAGCTTTAAAGGCTTCACTAAAGGTACCATCTTCCCATGTGGAAGGATGAGAGGCTCCAACAAGCCAGGTGCCTGGTATACTCTTTTCCAGAAACCAGTCTTCATTAGCCAGTGGTGGTACCAGCGGCTCACCGGTTTCCGGGTCTTTTTCTGCACTGCCATTCAGTACCAGGTCGGTGACATTATTTACGTTATAAAAGCCATTTACCTTGGTAGCCTCAAGGTACTGGGTAGCCAGTTCAGCGATCTGCTGATCTTGGTCTGCTCCAAGATAGTCAAGATCTGAATCTTCCACCAGCTGGGGCGGGCGGAATACACCTGCCAGCAAGTCCAGCAGGCCAAGCACAATATTTTCCACGGTATTACCCAAGGCCAGCGGATTGGGTGAAGTAGAATAAATATCTCCTTCGGCCAGCGGCTCGGTCTCTTCAATATAGGAAAGCCCTTCAATATGAGTTTTACCTGATAGCTTGATGAAGTGGGCTATCTTGACTAGTGGATCTGTAGTTTGCAGATTGTCTTCACAGCGGGCAGAGCCGGACCAGCGATTGGCTGCCGGCATCTCGCCAATGCAGGTATTCAGCACGCTTGAATTGACTTCAAAGGTGGCGGTGGGCGGGGTTTCGGTGCACTGGGCCGAAATAAACTCGGCCTGGGCTGTGGTGACATCAACGGTCAGCGGGAGGTGTACCCGCAGCCCCAGCACAGTGTCTGTTAACCAGCTTAAAGCGCCCCCCAACAACTTATTACTGTCAATATCCACATACAGACGAACCTGGGCATTATAGGCTTTGGTGCCCACCGGCCCCACGGCAATGGTGGGTGGCTCTACAATGCCCAGCTGCACTTTGGCCAGACCAAGGACGTTCAGTTCAGGAATCTCCAGGGCTCGCTCACTGGTACCAATCAGAATGCTGGTGCCCAGCAAGTCGCCCAGATTAACGCCAGCATCCAGTGCTGGCCCGAGGGTGCCATCGGGGGCGGAGGCCAGGGTAATCAGTCCCGGCATATCTTCGGTGCCGAACAGCGACAGCTGCACATCTTTTAACAGGGGGTTACTGAGAATTTCCAGTCGCAGGGCCTCAAGCTCTGCTTTCAGTACATTGTCGGAAATCACTTCCAGAGAGACATCAATCAGCCTGTCGATGCCAAGTAACCCTACCTGAGTATCCACCAGATCCACCAGCCCCTGTGGTGACAGGGCTTTCAGTTCGTAAATGGAGGCTTCAATGCCCAGTGCCTTTAACAGGCCGGAAGGAGTAATGCTGGCATCGGCAAGTCCATTGGAGTTCAGCACGGTTAACCTGTCTGCATCCACACCAACCACTTTAAGTAGCTGGCCCAGTAATTTGCTGTTATCCAGCCGCAGCAATTCTGCTCCGAGGGTAAAGGTTGCGGTAGGGGCTCCGCCTTCGCGTTCGGCCACGGCGGTGGCCTTCAGGGTAATTTCGTTTTTATCCGACAGGCCCAGCATCTTGCCGGCACGGAACACCAGGCTGGCGGGCACGGTTTCGGTCGCAAATGCCTCCACGGCATGGCCACTGGCATCGGCAACCGGTGTTCTCAGGCCGTCGTTAATATCGATTCTGACACACTGGGTGGCTATCGACTGGCTGTCTTGTGCCAGAAAGCCATTGCGAGTGGCATTTTCCTGAGCATAGGTTTGTACGGTATCGGGAGCATCGGCGCAGCGGCCGCTGTTCAGGCGGGCAATACTTTCCAGGGCGGCGGTGTCGGCCAGTTTTTGCAGCTTGCGTTGTTCCATATACAGCCGGCCGGTGTCCATCACCAGCATAGTACAGCCCAGTGTCAGCAGCAGCGTGCCGGCGGCAAGAATACTGAAGGCACCACGCTGCCTGAATGCAGTTAGTCTGTTCATGGGTTCCTCGGCTATCGGATACGCAGGCTGGCTTCGCCTTTTATTTCATCGGGCAGCTGAGGAATTTCAAACCCCAGCAAGGAGATTACCGGCATAATGGCTGTCGGCTTGGCATGACGAACACAGGCTTTCCACTCGCTGCCATCAGCAGACACACTCAGCACATTGTCACCGTAGCCTTCACAGCGATACGTCCATTTTTCCGGCAGCCAGGAGTCGGCAATAATTTTTTGTGACAGCGTTTCAGCCTCGATGAGAATGTTATCAATCTTGTCATCAGCAGTATCGGCACGGTAAAGGTATATATCTGAAGTGCTTACTGATTTACGTAAAACCTCGGCAGAAAGTTGTTGATAGGCTGCGCCGAGAATAAGTGGAATGGCGTAACTTATTATTCCGTAAAAAAGGCTGAATATCAGCATAAAGACGATAGCCATTTCTATGCTGGCAGCGCCTTTAACCTTGCGGTGGCAAGGAATATGGGATAAATATCTATTTTTCATTGTTATACGGCCCGTAACTCCCGTGAGTCGTCATTATAGCCTCCCTTTAAACGTTAAGCTAATGAATATAAAGGGTTTACTATGTGACTAATACTAATTCGAGCGTTGCCGTACTTTACTCTCCCACCTTTAATAACGCTAAGTTTATGGGCTTTTAAATGCTGTGTTTACCAGGTCGGTTCGCAGGGTTGAAAGGCTGAATAATATTTTATGGTTCCCGGGAGTCTGAGTATGAAAGCGTTCAATCACGAATTTAAAACAAGGAAGTGTGCAACGGCACTCGCGTTACTGTTGGCACTGTCCGGCGCATCAGGTTGTGCCGGTAACACCAGTACTGAGCTTGCCAGCAATAATCCGGGAACCTCTCAGCCCGACGGCGGCGACAACGGCGGCGGTGATAACGGCGGCGGTGATAACGGCGGCGGTGATAACGGCGGCGGTGATAACGGCGGCGGTGATAACGGCGGCGGTGATAACGGCGGCGGTGATAACGGCGGCGGTGATAACGGCGGCGGTGATAACGGCGGCGGCGACAACGGCGGCGGCGACAACGGCGGCGGCGACAACGGCGGCGGTGATAACGGCGGCGGCGACAACGGCGGCGGTGATAACGGCGGCGGTGATAACGGCGGCGGCGACAACGGCGGCGGCGACAACGGCGGCGGTGACAACGGCGGCGGTGACAACGGCACCATTGCTAACGGTGGTGTGATCAGTGATGTACAGGATGCGGTAGGCGGTGTGACCGACGGAAGTGTGCTGGATCCGGCTTCAGACCTGGTGAATAACCTGGTAGACGGTGAAACCGGTGTGTTGTCTCCGATCACCGGCATTGTTGATGGCCTCACCAATTCTGATGGAGTGCTGTCTCCGGTAGGTGATTTAACCAATGGTCTGCTGGGTCCCGACGGTACCCTGTCACCCGTGGTTGGCCTTGTTAACGATACGCTTACTGCAGGCACTGTCGGCACCGGAACCGTGACTGATGTACAGGGCGTGGTTTCTCAGATCACCGGAGATGGCAGCCTGTCTTCGGTCAACGATCTGGTTAATAACCTGGCCGGCCCTGAGGATGGCCTGCTGTCCCCGGTCACCGGCACCCTGGACAGAATTACCGGCACCGGCGGTGTGCTTGAGCCAGTAGGTGATCTGACCAATGGTCTGCTGGGCGACAATGGTGCTTTGTCACCGGTCACCGGCATTGTTAACGACTTACTGAATGAGCCGGCACTGTCTCCGGTCACGGATCTGGCCGGTGGTCTGGTCGGTGGTCTGAATGACACCGTTAACGGGCTGACCAACGAGCTTGCCTCCGGTGATATCGGTACTGGCACCATTAATGATGTGCAGGGCACCGTATCCACCCTGACTGGTGGCACCGCGTTAAGCCCGGTGAATGATCTGGCCAATGGTCTGGTCAGCCCGACCGATGGCCTGCTGGCACCGATTACTTCTGTAGTTGAAGGTCTCACCGGTACCGGGGGCAGCCTGGAAGTGGTTGGTACTGTGACTGATGGTCTGATTGGTGAGCAGGGTGCGCTGACTCCCGTAGTGGGTGGTGTGAATGACCTGCTGGGTGGCGTGCTTGGCGACGGTGAAAATGGTGGTCTGCTGGGTGGCGGTAGCCTGTTGGGCGGCGGCGAAGGCGGCGGTCTGCTGGGTGGCGGTGAAAACGGCGGCCTGGTAGGCACCGTAACCGGTACCGTAGATGGTCTGACCGGTGGCCTGCTGGGCGGCGGCGAAGGCGGCGGTCTGCTGGGTGGCGGTGAAAACGGCGGCCTGGTAGGCACCGTAACCGGTACCGTAGATGGTCTGACCGGCGGCCTGCTGGGCGGCGGCGAAGGCGGCGGTCTGTTGGGTGGCGGTGAAAACGGCGGCCTGGTCGGCACCGTAACCGGTACCGTAGATGGTCTGACCGGCGGCCTGCTGGGCGGCGGCGAAGGCGGCGGTCTGTTGGGTGGCGGTGAAAACGGCGGCCTGGTAGGCACCGTGACCGGTACCGTAGATGGTCTGACCGGCGGCCTGCTGGGCGGCGGCGAAGGTGGTGGTCTGCTGGGTGGCGGTGAAAACGGCGGCCTGGTCGGCACCGTGACCGGCACCGTAGATGGCCTGACCGGCGGCCTGCTTGGCGGCGGCGAAGGCGGCGGTCTGCTGGGTGGTGGTGAAAACGGCGGCCTGGTCGGCACCGTAACCGGTACCGTAGATGGTCTGACCGGCGGCCTGCTGGGCGGCGGCGAAGGCGGCGGTCTGTTGGGTGGCGGTGAAAACGGCGGCCTGATAGGCACCGTGACCGGCACCGTAGATGGCCTGACCGGTGGTCTGCTGGGCGGCGGCGAAGGCGGTGGCCTGGTCGGAGGCAGTGAAGGCGGCTTGGTAGGCACCGTTACCGGCACCGTAGATGGTCTGACCGGCGGCCTGCTGGGTGGCACCGAAGACAAGCCGGGCCTGCTGGGTGGTTTGCTTGGTGGCAAGAAAAGCAACTAATTAATTAATGTCATATTTAAAATGTGCTCCAGCATGCTGGAGCACATTTTTTTGTTTTAAATAAAGTAATCTACCGTCAATAAGAACAAATGTGTTCTTGAAAAAAAAGCATGGCAGCTCAATAATATAGCCAATTTTTATTATCAGGAGCCCATGCTCCAGGAGACTGCCAGATGGGAGCGATTTCCCGCTTTGTAATCCCTGTTGCAGGTTTTTTGCCTTTTTTTTCGGCCGTGGCCGAAACGCCTGCATATTTGAACAGTAATAACGTAGATAATGCGCTTCCTGCCCAGGTTATGCCCGAAAAGGAGTACTCTCCGGCCGGGGCGGAGACATCTCTTCCTGAGCAGCAGCAGAGCATGCAGTTTCCGGCGAACACCGTGATCCAGCTGAACAATGTGCTGATTGAAGGGGGCAGTGTTTACCCGTTCAATGAAGTTGCCTCTCCTTTCTCTGAGCTGATTGGTCAGCAGGTATCTCTCAAACAGCTGATCGATATCACCAACCGCATCACCCAGCGCTATAAAGATGATGGCTATGCCCTGTCATATGCGTTTATTCCTGCGCAAAACCTGAGCTTCGGCCAGGTCAGAATTATTCTGGTGGAAGGCTATGTGGCCGATCTCGATATCCGTGGCGATATTGGCAATGCATCGGAGCGTATTCGTAAGTTCGCTGAAAATATCGTCAATGAAAAGCCGCTGCGGCAGGAAACCTTTGACCGCTACACGGCGCTGATGGCCCGCATTCCCGGCGTTAAGGTAAAGGCTTCCGTACCACGGCCTACCACCACCGACGGTGCTGTTACGCTGATCACCGAAGCGACCCGTAAAAGCATGGCGGTCAGTTCAGCGCTTGAGCTGAACGATGGTGATGATGCCAAACTGCTGGTATCTGCCGAGTTCAATGCCAACACATCCGCCGGTGAACAGGTAAAAGTCACCACCATGTTGCCGCCGGGCGATGACAAAGAGCGCTATGCCAAAGTGGATTACAGCCAGTTTGTCGGTGACAACGGTACCCGGCTGGTTGCCTCTGCGTCCGCCTACCGCAGTGAAAAAGAAGACAAGGTCCGCCTGGGCTCGGTCAATACCAGCAACGGTCCGGCCAATGTGCTGTCTCAGGAAGAGCGCAGTAACGATCGTATTTCTGTGGGCTTCAGCCATCCGATAAAGCTGTCTAACACTGAGTCACTGACGGCCACTGCCCGTGTATATGGGGTAGACGATGAACGTGATTACCAGGTAGAGCAACCCACCGCGCTTGCCGGCAGAGAAGCCAAGATTACCAACAAGGTACGGGCGCTGGCGCTGGAAGGTGAATGGAAGCAGGCGAAACAGGATCAGCTGCGCATTGTCAGCGGCGGTCTGTATCAGGGCCTGGATGTATTTGGTGCCGAGAGCAGTATTACCACCCTGGGCGGTAACAGCGTCGATTATAAAGAAACGGATTTTCTGCGTTTGCGTCTGGCGGGCGTGCAAAGCAATATTTTTGCCGATCGCTGGCACAGCATCTTATCGGGCGCGGCTTACTGGTCGGCCGATGCCCTGCCCGACAGTGAGCGAGCCACCTTTGGCGGCCGCAGTTTTGGCCGGGGTTATCCTTCTGATCAGGCCGAAGGCGATAAAGGCTGGGGACTGGCCTACGAGCTGGGCTACCGGTTCTACCCCGAGCTGTCATGGATGCGTCTGGTCAAGCCTTATGGTGCCATCGACACGGCCCGGGCTTCTTATAATAACAATGGTGGGCCGGATACCGATCTGGGCTCGTATGCCATTGGTGTGCAGTTCAGTGATCAGCGCCACTATAACTTCAGTATTGAAGCGGCCAAGCCGTTTGGCGATTCGGCGGTGGACAGTCAGGACAGAGATCCGCGTTTTCGTCTGAATGCCAGTTATAATCTGTAATAAAAAAGCCCTCGAAAGAGGGCTTTTTAGTTTTATATTCTATGTTATTTATTAACCACCAGCAGCGCCAGTAGCAGTATCAAGCTCTGTTCCGATGGTTTCAAAGAAAGTTACCAGTCTGTCACCAACATCACCAACGGCAGCAATAATGCCTACCGCAATCAGGCCGGCAATAATACCGTATTCAATGGCAGAGGCACCGTCTTCTTTTTGAACAAGGTCGGCGGCTTTCAGTTTGCAGTATACATAGGCTTTCAGGAGAGTGTTGTTCATATCCGTGCTCCAGATTCTTGTCATGGGTATCGCTTAAATATACAACCAACCTACATTAGAGGAAATATATATAAAGTATTAGTCACTTTTATATGGTGCCGTTTTTGTTGTTCGGGACTAGTGTTGCGGTACACTTTAGTCACGGTTTTTGTTTTCATATGAAATATCAATGTAGGCAGGGAATCCTTATTTCACCAGTAGCTGTGATAACTTTTTTGTTTTAAGATTGGTTCCATAAAAGTCCTGTCTGATAACTAACTGATAAATGACGATTTACATCCACCGGCGATGTACCGACTGGCTGGAGTACGGAGAGCACACATGAACAGTCGATTAACACTTGGCCTGGCCGGGTTGTTGTTAACCGGTGCCATTGTTGCCGGTTACAAGGGCATGCAGCTGAGCAACCAGCTTGATCAGGAGGCAGCTGCAAATACCCTGCCTGCGCCACCCTCGGCACCGGTCACGGAATCTCCGGTTTCTAAGACACCGGTTTCTGCCGTAGAGCGAGTGACTAACTGGCAAGACGAAGAACAGCGCACACCTGTGCTGGTGCTGGCCAAGCCGTTGGCCCCCTTTGAAAAAATTACCAGTGAGCACCTGGCCACCGAACAGCTGAAAATCGCGCCTCCCGGATCATTTAAAACCGAGGAAAGTGTGCTTGACCGGCATGTCTGGCAGCATTTGCCGGCAGGCACCGTGCTTAATGCCTCCGTCTTTAAAGCCGGTGGCCCGCTGGCCCAGTTAATCGGAAAAAACGAGCGTGCCTTGGCCATTGCGATTGATGAGGTCAGTGGCGGTGGTGGCTTTATTCAGCCCGGTGACTATGTTGATGTATTGCTCTATCTTCGTAAAAACGAAACTAATAGTGATCAAACCGCTCAGGTTGTCGTGCCTGCTCTGCGGGTACTCAGCTTTGGTGAAGAAGTATCGGTCGGGCCCAATGGGCAGTCTGTGCAGTTTTCTGACGAAGAAGACGAAAAAAGCGCTTCCTCACGCCGTCGTCCGGCACAAAATGCTGTGCTGGCTGTTCCGGCACCACTGACTACTCGCTTTATGCTGGCGGCGCAGGTGGGAACACTTCAGCTTGCGGTGCGCAGTGCCGATGAACAAAGACTGGCGGACTACTTTCAGCATGGCCTGAAAGACAGCGAGCTTAAAGAAATTGAACGGCAGCTGTTCCAGTTTGAAAAGCTGGCAATCAAACAGGCGAAAAAGGCAGCTCAGCCAGGCCTGGTAAAGCGGGTTGCCAGCATTCCTGTTTATCACGGTCCTGACGTTTCCCGTCAAACGCCTTAATGCAAGAGCAGACTATGAAAAAGTATCATAAAACCATTTCATTACCATCAGCGATAATCACCACGCTGCTGTCACTGGCATTTTCTGCTCAGGCCCATTCCCGGGGGTGTTCTCCCATGCCGGCACTGGATGAAGTGCTGGAGCTGGATCAGGGCTCGCAGCATGCCCTGTTGATTGATGCGCCTGTTACCCGTCTGGCCATTGGGGATCCGCAAATCGCGGATCTGAAACTCACCGGTCGCGACAGCATTTTGCTGACCGGTATGGGGGCTGGCACTACCAGTCTGAATATCTGGACACGCTGTGCTTCAGCCCCGATCCAGAGTCAGGTGCTGGTAAAGGGCACAGCCACTCAGGCCATCAGCCCGGCTCAGCCGCAAACCGATGCCGCCGTGCCCAGCCAGGTACAAACCGATATTCGCTTTGTTGAAGTGAACCGTACCAAGCTGAAAGACGTGGGGATTTCACTGTTTGGCAAGCGTGGCAGCTTTTTGTTCGGCGCTCCCGGCAATACCACTGGCAGTGTCGGGCTGGGGGGGCTGGTACCTTCCGGTAACAATACGCCGGTGCCGCTGACAGGTGATGGTTTTAATATCGCCTGGGGCGGCGGCACCAAAGAGGTTCTGGGCGTTCTGAATGCGCTGGAAAACAGCAACTTTGCTTACACCCTGGCGACCCCCAGCCTGGTTTCCCTCAATGGTAAAAGTGCCAGCTTTCTGGCCGGTGGCGAATTTCCGGTGCCGGTACCCAGTTCTGACGGCAGTTCCATTTCCATTGAATATAAAGAGTTTGGGGTGCGCTTAAGTTTGACTCCTACCGTGGTAGATGGCTCCCGTATACTGCTGAAAGTGGCACCCGAAGTCAGTGAGCTCAACTTTAATACCGGTGTTTCCATTGCCGGCACCACAGTACCCTCACTGAATGTACGCCGTACCGATACCAGCGTGGCACTGGCCAGTGGCGAAAGTTTTGTGATAAGCGGGCTGATGAGCGCCAGAAACTATGCCGATGTGGATAAACTGCCCGGCCTGGGCGATTTGCCGGTGCTGGGCGGATTCTTCCGTTCGTCGCGTATTTCCAGAGAAGAAAAAGAGCTGCTGATGATTGTTACTCCTCACCTTGTGCAACCGCTGGCTGCTGAAGCTCAGTTGCCTGAGCTGCCGGGCGAACAGTATCGACATTATGATCCCAACGCATTTGAACTGCTGTTTCTGGAAAACGGTGACTTCGAAATGCAAAGCGGACTGTCCCGGTAGGAGGAAATCATGGAACAGACCTTTATTGTTTACTCCTCCAATGAGCAGGATATCGACTGGTTACGCAATGCGCTGATTCCCCATCAGGTGCTGGTGGCGGATAAAAGTGCGGGTGAAATACTGTCGTTATGTGATGCGACCGGCGCGTCGGTTATTTTTGTGGGGATGGATACACATGACATGACCCGCCAATGTAACCTGATCGAATCGCTGCTGGCGGCACGGCCCTTGCTTACAGTGGTAGGCATGGGAGACGGGCTGGAAAATGAGCTCATCATTAATGCCATGCGGGCCGGAGCGCGGGACTTTATTGTCTATGGTATGCGCAGTAATGAAGTGATGGGACTGGTGCACCGGCTAAGCCAGCGTACACCAGCGGTGCCTGCCAGGCCGGTTAAAAAGAATGCCACGCTGATTTACGGAGCGCAGTCCTCACCGGATGCTGCTCTGGCCAGTGTGATGCTGGCGACCGGTCTGCAGCAGCAGGGCAAACAGGTGCTGCTGATTGACCTTGGTAGCCCTGTTGGAGAAGCGCAGGAAACTCTGGGGCTTGAGCCGGGCTTCAGTTTTCAGGACGCCTTGCGCAACTTGAAGCGGCTCGACAGCAACCTGATTGAAAGTGCCTTCAACCGGCACCAGAGCGGCCTTTGCCTGCTGACCGGCATGCACGGCGATCCCGAATTTCACCAGATCAGCTCAACAGACCACTACTTGCTGCAGGCGGCGCTTAATCAGCATTTTGATCATGTGGTGATTAATCTCACTGGTCAGCAAGACAGTGAGCAGTTGCGCAGTCTGGCCGGAATGTGCTCACAAATTTACTGGTATACCGATCAGAGTATGTCCTGCTGCAAGCGTAATCTGGCGGTACTCAAGCACTGGCGTGACATGGGCGTCCGGCTTGAACATGCCGGTCTGCTGATTGATCACTATATCTCTCAGGTGGCACCCGACAAGCAGGCGATGGCCAGTACCTTTGAGCTGCCACTTATCGCGGCCATTGCCACCGATCCGGTTAACCGCCTCAAGGTGAAAAATGCCGGGCTGTCTCAGAAAGGCGGAGCCGCGGGTAATCTGAGCAGAGCCTACCGGCCTCTGATGAGCCAAACCCTGAAAAGCACCCCTCAAGCCACAGAAAAAAGCTGGCTTAAACGAGTGACGGAGGCCTTTTCATGAGCTCTGAATCACGTTTTGGTGAACGCAGAAAATCAGCGGACAACCAGCTTTTTAAAGGTGCATTGCACAAATATATTATTGATGCGCTGGAAGAGCACGATGAAAATCTGCTGGAAAGCGGCCGTCATCAGTTACGCCGGTTCGTGGATGCCCGGGTGTCCGAATATGCCAGAAGCCGGCACCTTCCCATTTCAAGGTATGAACAGGATCAGCTGAGTGAAGAGCTGGTTGATGAGCTGATTGGCTTCGGGCCACTTGAAATGCTGCTGAAAGATCCGGACGTTACCGAAATTCTGGTTAACGGGCCCAATCGTATTTTTATTGAACGCCGGGGTACGTTGCACCGCAGCGAACTGCGTTTTATTGATAATGCGCATCTTATCAGGGTTATACAGCGCATTCTGGCACCGGTAGGACGCCGGCTGGATGAATCATCCCCCATGGTTGACGCCCGTATGCCCGACGGCAGCCGGATTAATGCGGTGATCCCGCCTGTTGCCATCGATGGTCCGGCGCTTTCTGTGCGGAAATTCCGGCAAGATATGCTTAAAAGCAGCGACCTTCTGGCCGCGGGCTCGCTGGATGAGCACATACTGACCTTTCTTCATGAGGCAGTTGCCAGCCGCTGTAATATTCTGGTCAGTGGGGGTACCGGCACAGGTAAAACTACCATGCTCAACCTGCTTAGCCAGCATATATCTGAAGCAGAGCGCATTGTTACCATAGAAGATACTGCCGAATTGCAGCTCAAGCATGACCATGTGGTCCGGCTTGAAACCCGGCCACCGAATACTGACGGCTATGGTGAAGTGGCTGCCCGGGATCTGGTACGAAATGCCCTGCGTATGCGCCCCGATCGTATTTTGCTGGGTGAAATTCGTGGTGTGGAAGTGTTGGATGTCCTGACTGCCATGAATACCGGCCACGATGGTTCCATGACCACGGTGCATGCCAATAATGCACAGGATGCCCTGCTCAGGCTGGAAAGCCTGGTGGGCATGTCCGGGGTTCAGGTCGCAGAGCGGACCCTCAGGCAAACCGTGTGTTCGGCTGTCGATCTGGTGGTCCAGCTGGTGCGGCTGTCGGATGGTCGTCGTTGCGTCAGTGAGATACTGGAGGTTATTTCACTGCGTGACGATCAGTATGTTACCAACACGCTGTTCCGGTTGCAGACTAAAGGTGCTCATCGTTTTGTCCGGGAGTCAGGCAATCCCGGCTGTGAGAAATTACAGCATTTAAAAGCTGGCAGATAGTGCAGGAGACAAGCATGAATATGCCCTTAGTAATGCTGTTGGTTGCTTTGCTGTTGCTGGCACTGTCGGTGTTGCTGGTGTTCAGTGCACGTAAAAAAGCCAGATCTGAAAAAATGATGGGTGCGCTGGCAAGCGAGAAAGCATCATCATTGCAGTCCAGAGGGGCACTGCATATTGCTCTGCTGCGTGCAGGCATACAGCTCACCAGCTCCAGGCTGATGGCGGCTGTGCTGCTTTATGTGCTGCTCGTTATTCTTCTCTACTGGACGCTGGGTGCCTTGATAGCGCTGGCAGGGGCGGGACTGCTGCTGTTTGCGGTTAAGGTATTTATCGAAGTACGCCAGCGCCGTCGGGTGGCTAAAATGGTCAAGCAGCTTCCGGCCTTTATCGACCATATTATTCGTAGTCTTAAATCCGGCAGAACCCTGATGGAGGGGATGGATCAGGCCGTTGATAGCGCGGCCAATCCGCTTAAATCAGCTTTTGAACGCAGCCAGCGTTTTATGCACCGGGGTGCCAGTATGGAAGATGCAATGGACGACCTGGCCGGCTTGTATCAAATCAAAGAGTTTCAGCTGCTGGCGCTGGCGGTGCGGGTAAATCAGAAATATGGCGGTAATGCGGTGGAGGTGCTCAGTCAGCTGGTCAGTATGATCCACGAACGTGATAAAGCGGCGCGTCAATTGAAAGCCATGACCGGAGAGACTCGCGTCAGTGCACTGGTACTGGGGCTGTTGCCGGTGTCACTGGCAGCTTATGTGTTTATATCAAGCCCGGACTTCTTTCTGGAATTGTGGCATGATCCGTCGGGTAAAAAGCTCCTGCTGTTTGCATTTTTGTTCCAGGTGGTTGGTTCGTTAACCCTCTGGCGCATGTTGAGGAGTGTGTAATATGAACTCACTGTTCCTCAGCTCCGTGCTGCAGCTCCTGCTGGTGGTGTTGCTGCTGTTGTTATTTTTTGAAGAGCGGCGTATACGCAGAGCTATCAACCGGCGTCTTGGCAAGCCTCATCCGGTAGATAAAAACAAACTGCTGAGTGAGTTTGCCCAGAGCCGCATGGGTAAAAAAGGCTTTCAGCTGGACGGTGAAGTACGTATGTTGCTGAACCAGCTGGGATGGCGTAAGCGAACTCAGCAGTCTTTGTTTATTACCATTCAGCTTGGTCTGCCGGTGTTACTGGCACTGCTGGGGGTACTTTACGGCTCGCTTACCGGCAGTGACAATAACCCTTTGCTCACCGTTCTGGCACTGGCCGGCATTGGCTATCTGGTACCTAAACGCTGGCTGGTGAGTAAGGTGGCCAAGCGTAAGCAAAGACTGGCTGAAGAAGTCGAGATGATGCTGCCGTTGCTGCGTATTTTGTTTGAAGTGGGCATGACCGTGGAGCAGGCGCTGCGGGTGCTGTCGGCAGAAAGCGCACGTATTCTGCCGGAGCTGTCGACAGAAATAAGACAAATGTTGCAGCGTGTAGACGCGGGTATGTCGTTGCAGGAAGAACTTTCCCGTACCTCCGAATTGCTGGAGGTTGATGAAGTAAATGATTGTTTTACCGTACTGGAACAGCTTTCCCGGCAAGGCAGTGGCGCCATGGCTTCATTACATGCCATGAAAGAGCTGCTCACCGAACGACGGGTAACAGCGTTGCAGGAAAAAGTATCCAGAATGTCAGCGAAAATGTCGGTTGTAATGGTCGCGTTTTTGTTTCCGGCACTCATGATTGTATTGGCTGGTCCAGGTTTTATGGCCATTGTCAGGGCCTTTGGAGAAATGGGATGAAGAAAACACTTGGGCTGGCGGTGGCGGCCTTCATGACAACAGGCTGTGCTGTATTGCCGGATGGTAGTAAAAACAGCTACCAGGATGGTAACTCACCTTATTTGATCAGCGCCGAGCGCAGCAAGATTGCAACCTGTGATCCGCTCAGCCGTGAGCAGGAGCTGGCGATCAATTTGTCAAAAGAAATGGTGTCGGCGCGGCGTTTGCATGCAGCGTTGGCCAATCTCGAACGTCTTCCTGATGAGCTACCGGAAGCCAGGCTGGGCAAGGCTCAGATATTGCGGTTGCTGAAACGCCCTGAAGCCGAAGGACTGTATCAAAGCCTGACGGGGACCTGTTTAATTGCGGAAGGGTATCATGGTCTGGCACAAATGGCGGTGCTCAGAGATGATAACGAAACGGCATTGACATACATGCAGAAAGCCGTTGCCCATGAGCCGACCAACGAAGCCATGCGTAATGATCTTGGTATCATTTATATGAATCTGCGTAAGCTTGAAGAGGCCCGGTTTGAACTGCTGACAGCCGCTGAACTGAACGAAAGTAGTTCCCGGGCGATGCTGAACCTGCTGACACTGACACTGTATGAGGAAAACTTCGACGGTGCCAGCAAGCTGGCCGCCCGCTATAACATCCCCAGCAAGCAATATCAGCAAGCTCTGACCAAGGCTCGCACTATGCGGCAACAGGATCAGAGTGATGGTAAAAAAGCCGTAGCCAAAAAAGCAGCGCCCCAGATCGTGCAACAGCCTAAGCCGGCAGCACAGCCTGCGGCTCAGCCATCCAGTGTGGTTGCTGCGCCGGCCTCGAAACCGGCACCAGTTGCAAATCAGGCAGTACAGCCAGCAGCCAGTTCACCCAGAGTGGTTGCAGCACCGGTATCCAGGCCAGAAACGGTTGTAAGACCGTCTGCACAGCCCGTGGAAAGGTCATCCGGCGTGGCTGCCACACCGGTATCCAGACCTGCACCTGCTGTAAGGCCAGTTGCATCGTCACAGCCGGTAGCGCCGGCCCGCCAGGTTCGTTCGGTGAGTCAGGGAGCAACCCAGGTTAACCCGGGTATACAGCGGGTAACACCCGGAGTGAGACAGGCACAGGGAGTACAGCGTATTGATGCCGTCTCTCAGCCGATTGTCCCCATTTCTCTTCGCTGATTATGCAGGCCAGGCAGTTCGCCTGGCCATAAAAAACAAGGAGCTTGCCATATGGCGATCGTAAACCGGAGTGTATTACTGGCGTTGCTGCTGGTGAGCACTCATGCCGCAGCCAACACAATAACCCCGGCTCCGCATGGGCTTGTTGAGCCTTCTCCCGCCACGCAAACCGGTCGTTGGCTTCAGGTGCAGCGTGAGGGTAATCAGGCATCACAGCATATTCAGGTATCAACGGCGGCCGAGCAGGAGCTGTCCAGTCAGCGCTGGCTGGACAGCTACAGCCATTCTATCCCTGATCTTTATGAGCAGGGCGCAGAAGGTAAAGCTGATAATTGAAATAAAAATAGTTACAGGCTGGACAGGGCAAGGGCAAGCTGAGTGCGGTTATGCATTTTGGTTTGGCGTAAAATCTGTGAGACATACAATTTAACCGTATTCTCGCTAAGGCCAAGTTCAACAGCAATCTGGTAGTTGGTCATGCCCTTTCCAATTAACCTGGCAACGGCCTGCTGACGTGGAGAAAGTTCGGCAAGAACCTGGCAGTTCTGCGATTCGGCAGGGGCACTGTCCGTCACGGCATCGGCTGTAACTACCTGGCCGTGCTGATGGCTTTTTAACTGAGAAACATCGCCATGCAGATCGCGCATAAATTCGGAGAGCTGCTGCAGCTTTTGCTCGAGACTGCCTATCTGCATGGCATGGCTTTCTTTTTTTAGCTCACTTTTTAAACTGGCCACACCGTGTAGCAACTCATCCATATCGAGAGGCTTTGAGTAGTAGTCCGACACCCCCAGCCTGAGTGCATTAATAATGTCTTCTTTTTCCGAGCGACCGGTAAACAGAATAGTTTTCAAGGGGCGAGCAGAGTGTCTTGCGGCTTCAAGAAAGTCTTTAAGTAAAGAGAGCCCGTTTTTTCCCGGCATATGAAAGTCGCTGAGAACAATGCTGATATCCTTGTTCTCATGAAAAATACGATAGGCAGTATCGACATCATTGCAATGATGGCAGTGGTAGCCATGATCACTGAACAACTCACATAGTTCTTCAGTGATCATGGCTTCGTCATCAACAACAAGAAGGCTGTTAAAGTCAGGAAGCGTCATATTTTCCGCTACAGGGCAAAAGACATATTGTAGTGTATGTAAGAGCCAAATAAATACAATGTATTAACACCTTCGTATTTATGTGATATTGGTCACACTTGTGTTGCTGCTTTTATTAGCAGGAAGCTCAATGCTGAACAGGGCTCCTCTTTCTGAGTTGTGGGCTGTTAAACGACCGTGCATTTTTTCAATAATCCCCAAACTTACGTTAAGGCCGATGCCGGTTCCTTTACCATGAGGTTTGGTAGTGAAAAAAGAGTCAAAAATGGAGTCAAGGTGCTCCGGAGGAATGCCCGAGCCATTATCTTCAACGGTAATGTTCACCAGGTTATCATGGTGGAACATATTAATATAAATTTCAGGCGAGAAGTCTTCTTGCTTTCCTTTTCTCTCAATGAGCGCATCTTTTGCGTTAATGAGCAAATTGATCAAAACCTGTTCAAGCTGATCCTGGTGTCCAAACACCTGCGGCGTCGGAGAGGTTAAGATATGCAGGTGTATATTATTATTTTGTAAGGTGTCTTTCGTTAAAGACAGGGCGCCATCAATAGCATTTTGTGGTGTAAACAGTTTTTTCTCCAGTGCTGAACGGCGACCAAAAAAACGAAGATGTTCAATCGTTCTGGTACTTCTCTCTATCTGCTCATCAATGCGATCCAGCTTTTTCTTCATGTAATCAATATCTAGTTCTGCATTTTTCATTTTTCTTTTCAGGTTGTTGATCGACATTCTCATAACACACAGGGGCTGGTTTATTTCATGAGCCAGTGTGGTTGAAAGCTCTCCCAGCATGGCCATTTTTGCACTCTGATACATTTCCAGACGTGCTTTATAGACTTCTGTATTATCCCGGCCTACCGCCTGTACTTCCTGAAGATTACCTTGCTCATCGAAAATTCCTCTTTCGGCCCATACAACCCAAAGAGGTTTCCTGCCTGGAACATGTAAACATATTTCTGCATTAATTATTGGGTTGTCAGGAGAAAGTTTTCTCAGGCGTGAGTGGAATGCCTCTTTTTGTTCATCAGAAAGGAAGTTATTTAAGTCTATAATACTTTCATTGTCGGATGAAACGTAATCAAGGAACAGTTTGTTGGCAAATGTGATTAGCAAGTTTTTGCTGTATCTGCAAATGATAGCCGGGGAGTCTTCTACTAAAATTCTGTAGCGCTCCTCACTGGCATTTAACTTTTCATTGGCATGTACGGATTCTGTAACATCAATGTAGAGGCCAATTACCTCTTGTGGCTGCCCCCACTGATCCCGAATTAATTTTGCTTCATCCAGCATCCAGTGATACTGGCCTTTAGTATCAAGTAATCGATAATGACAGCTGACAATGCCATATTTAAGAAGGGTTGCGGTCCTGTTATAGAATATATCTTTATCTTCAGGGTGAACATGCTCGGGTAAACTGGTTTTTTTAAACTCTTTTGCACTCCAGCCAAGCAGGCTTTGAATGCTATCGCTAAAGTAATGACTTTTTAATGCACCATGTACATACTTTTGAAGGTAGATAATGGCCGGCGCATTGGCAACCAGCGTGGTGATGCGCTCCTGTGCCGCTCTGGCTTCCAGCTCGGCTTTGACGATGCGGTCTACCAGAGTAATGCTGCCGCATAGCCTGCGCTCTTCTTTTTTGCTGGTGCGCTCTAAAGATAAGTTGAGCTCATACCAGAAATATTGCTTGTCAGCATGCTGGAGGCGAACTCTTTGCTTTATACTTCCAAGGCGTCTGACAGCACTGTTCATTCTGTCATTAAATTCTTCCCGTTCAGCGTCTGCAACCTTATTAATAAAGTCCTGGTGGCTGCATTCGGTATCTACTGAGAGCAGTTTACACATTGGCTCCGGGATAATAAAAGCTGACTTATTGATGTCATACTCTATCCAATAGATACTTTTTTCTGTAGTGATGTACTCGTGTATTGCATCTCTGCTGCTGTATTCCAGCTCTCTCTTTCTGGCTAGTACTGCACCAGCCAAAAGCTTACATTTGACGCTGATGTCTTCAGTGTCAATATCGCTTTTCTCACTAACACCTGCGATGATAAAAGCTTCTTTTTTATAGTCATAATAGTAGGGGGTAATCAGTAATGAGTACTTTTTCCCTGAAAAAAGAGTTTGTTGGATGAGCTCTGGTTTGTGTGTTTCGTTTACGATCTCATGGGCGTTCTCTCGAATAAACAGGTTTAGTTCTAAAGCGCTTCCCTGAGAGTCCGCTGCTCTCCAGTCGTCATTGTTATCCTTCATAACTAAAGATGCAGATGACAGCAGATAAAGCTGAGTGAGCTGTGCCAGGCTTTTACTAACAACTACATCAAGCTCACTGCTGTCAACGCTTAGTATGGTTTCTATACTTCTTTCTACGCACTTTCCCCGGAAAGCGGTTTTATCTTTCTGGTGCTTTTCAGTAACCAGCCTGGTGATGTTAATCAACCTAAGCTTCCAGAATGCACCTTCTTTTTCTATTGCACCGTGAAAGTCAAGCGAATTTCCTTGTGCGCCTGTTAAGGTGGCCTCAATCACTTTACCGACCCAGGCCGCGGGTCTGATATCGTGATCTGGTAAACCAAGGATATTGGCAAGGGAGAATAAATCATCTGATACCTGCAGATTCAGCTGGCCCTGCCGGTTTACTATTTCGCCCTTTTCATCAAACGTGAAAACAATACCCGGGTGCTCGGCATCATGGCTTTGCTTCTGTTCCCGAGTGCTATTTTTTTTTATTTTCAAAAAATGAGTAAACATAGATCCTCGCTCAGGAAAAGGGGATACAGATGGCCGCACCCAGAAAAATAAAAGGGGCATAAGGCAGTTTGTGGCGCTGCTCGGGAGACAGGGTCCAGGCATATCCTCTTACCTGCGCAGGCAACAGGTTCCAGAGGTGACCAGAGCTGATTCGCCACAGCAGCATGGTGACGGCTGCCAGCACAAACGCCCAGAGTAAGGGCATGGGGCCGGCAAGCAGTGCAAATGCCAGCATCATTTTGATATCACCGGCCCCCATTTTTCCCGCAAGAAAGCCCGGCAAGGTAAGTGCAACAGCAATGAGTGCCGCAGTGGCCCCCTGCATGGCAGGCTCTCCGCTGAGTGTGCAGCCTTGCCATAATAGCCAGATCAGCGAAAATATAAAAACAGGCAAGGTTAAAAAGTTTGAAATACGCCGTTGATGCACATCCTGAAAGGCGCATAAAAATAACCAGGATATGATAAGGGGAGTAGCCACAGCTTCCATGTTTGAAACGAGAGTTTGCGCAATGAATGGAGATGATATAGCAGTATGCCGGAACTTGCTGCCGATTCTTTTTTAAAATACCAGACAGCAAGAAAAAAAGCATGACTGAAATGGGGGGGACGGAAAAGACCGTGCGGCACACAGCTGACTGGTGATGGCTGATTCTGCTATCAGGCCAGCTCCGGGCGGTTTTTAAACTGTTCCAAAGCGTCAGGGTTGGCCAGTGCTTCCATATTCTTAACTGGCCTGTTGTGCACAACCTCCCGCACTGCCAGCTCCACCAGCTTGCCGGAACGGGTACGGGGTATATCACTGACTTCCAGAATAACGGCCGGCACATGGCGGGGGGAGCAAGCCGTTCTTAATTGCTTGCGGATGGCTTCACTCAACTCAGGTGTCAGTGAGTGCCCCCCGGCCAGTTGCACAAACAGCACCAGACGCTCGTCGTTGTTCTTGCGTTGACCAATGATCACGCTGCCGGCAATTTCTCTGAATTGTGCCAGTTGCCGGTAAATCTCAGCCGTGCCAATGCGTACTCCGCCGGGGTTGAGCACCGCATCGGAGCGGCCGTGAAACACCATGCCGCCTTCAGCTGTCTGGGTGACAAAGTCACCGTGCTGCCATACACCCGGCCAGCGTGCCCAATAGGCATGATGGTAACGGCTGCCATCGTTGTCGTTCCAGAATCCCAGCGGGCGATTGGGAAACGCATTGCAACACACCAGCTCTCCGGGCTGGCCGAACAAACGCCGGCCATTGTCATCAAACACCTGCACATTCAGCCCCAGCCCCGGCCCCTGACATTGCCCGCGGTAAACCGGGCTGATGGGATTACCCAACACAAAACAGCCGCAAATATCGGTGCCGCCGGAAATGGAGGCCAGTAACAGATCGCGCCTGATATGGCGGTATACAAAGTCGAACTGCTCCGGCGCCAGTGGTGAGCCGGTCGAGCACAGGGTGCGCAATGCGCCCAGGTGATATTGCCGGCCCGGCTTCAGCCCGCTTTTTTCCAGCACTTCCAGATAATTGGCCGAAGTGCCAAACAGGCTGATCCTCTGTTCAGCCAGCCACTGCCACAGCCGGCCGGCATCCGGATGCAGAGGAGCACCGTCATACAACAGCAGGGTCGCGCCGCAGGCCAGGGACGAAGCCAGCCAGTTCCACATCATCCAGCCGCAGGTAGTGAAATAAAACACGGGGTCACCGGGCTGAATATCACAATGCAGCAGGTGCTCTTTGAAGTGATTAAGCAGGGTTCCGCCGGCGCTGTGCACAATGCACTTGGGCTTGCCGGTGGTGCCGGACGAATAAAGCACATACAAGGGGGCATTAAACGGCATGGAATGAAAAGTAAGCGGAGATCCTCTGTGGGTGGCCAGGATTTCCCGCCAGCCGGTGACACCGGCGGGGAGAGCTGAGGGCTCCAGACAGGAGACTTCCACCCGGTGGGTGATGCTGCCAATGGCAGTCATGATCGCTGCTGCTCGTTCACGGCTGTGATGTTGTTTGCCGTTATAATCATACCCATCGGCGGCGAACAGCACCTTAGGCTGAGTCTGGCCAAAGCGTTCAATCACGCCTTCGCTGCCAAAGTCGGGCGAGCAGGAGGTCCAGATACCTCCCAGGGTGGCGGTGGCCAGCATGGCCACGACGGTTTCCGGAATATTAGGCATAAACCCGGCTACGACATCACCTTCTTGTACGCCGGCATGGCGCAACCAGGCAGAGACGGCCGCCACCTGTTGCTGCAGTTCATGCCAGCTCAGCTGGCTGCAGCTGCCATTTTCTGACCGGGCGATAATAGCCGGACTTTCCCCCGGTACCCGCTCGTGCATCAGCAGATTTTCGGCAAAATTCAGCCGGGCATCGGGAAACCAGACGGCATGTTCGGCATCCTGGCTGTCAGCAACGGTGGTGCCGCCTCTGTGCCCAATGACTCCGGCAAAGCGCCACAACTGATGCCAGAACAGATCGCTGTACTCCACCGACCAGGCATGCAGGCTGGCATAGTCACTGAACTCAAGCCCCAGTTCCCGTTCCAGTCGTTGCATAAAGGCGTGCAGCAGGCTGTTGCGTATTCGCTCCGGTGACGGTGACCATATTGGCGATGAGCTCATGTTGCCGGCCCGCGATAAGGTACCAGCTGCTGATCAATGGCACCAAAAATAGATTGTCCCTGTTCATCGAACATTTCCATCCGTACCCGATCGCCAAAGCGCATAAAGGGGGTGCTGGCTGCTCCGGTGTTCAGCAACTCACGGGTACGGCGCTCGGCGATGCAGCAAGCACCGCTGTGCTCATCCCGGTTTGATACCGTGCCTGAACCGATGATGGTGCCGGCACCCAGCCTGCGACTCAGACTGGCATGAGCAATCAGCTGGTCAAAGCCAAACGTCATGTCTACGCCGGCTTCGGGCTCGCCGAACAGCTGATGGTTCAGTAATACCCTCAGCCTGTGGTGCACCCGGCCGTGGTGCCAGTAAGTGCCCAGTTCATCGGGAGTCACCGCTACTGGCGAGCAGGCGGTGGCGGGTTTCGACTGAAAAAAGCCAAACCCCTTGGCCAGCTCAGCCGGAATAAGGTTGCGCAGCGAGACATCGTTCACCAGCATCAGCAGCCGGATATGGGGATGGGCCTGTTCAGCGGTGATGCCCATGGGCACATCGCCGGTGATCACCGCTACTTCGCCTTCAAAATCAATGCCCCAGGATTCATTGGCAAGGGCGATGTCATCGCAAGGGCCTAGGAAACCGTCCGACATGCCCTGATACATCAGCGGGTCGGTCCAGAAGGCAGGAGGCATGTCGGCCCCACGGGCTTTGCGCACCAGCTCTATGTGGCTCACATACGCGCTGCCATCGGCCCACTGATAGGCCCGGGGCAGAGGAGCAGCGCAGCTCCCGGGGGCAAATGCAAAGGCCATGTTGCATTCTCCCCGGTTCAGTCGCTGATACAAAGCGCGTAACGCCCGTTCACATTCATCCCAGTGATCAAGAGCGGCTTGCAGGGTAGGGGCAATGCCTTCGGCATGACAGGCCTGTTGCAGATCCCGGGAAACGACTACCAGGCGGCCATCGCGTCCTTCTTTCAGAGAAGCCAGTTTCACGATTCCCTCCAGGAGTTGACATAGTCGGGGTTTTCCACGCCCTCTGGCAGTGTAGCCAGCTCAAGTGGCAGGCGGCTGTCTATCATCACCGCCACTTCGTCAGTGGCCTTGCGGCCGTTTTGCTGACTGACGGCCAGTGCTTTGGGGTGCGGACCATGAGTAAAGCCACAAGGGTGCCAGGTGATCATGCCGGCATCGATATTATCCCGGCTGAAGAAGTTGCCCCGGTGGTAAAAAATCACTTCATCGTAATCATCGTTATTGTGAAAAAACGGCACCTTAAGGGCACCGGCATCCTGCTCCATGGGGCGGGGAACGAAGGTGCAGATAACAAAGTCTGGGGCTACCCAGGTGCTGTGAGCTGAGGGCGGCAGATGATAGCGATGACTCATTAATGGACGGATATCCCGCCAGTTGAGCCTGAGTACGGTCAGGTCACCTTTCCAGCCCAGCGCATCCAGGGGGTTAAATGGATAGGTGATGGTGTTTATCCGGCCGCGGGCTTTCAGCTGCACCTGCCACTCACCGGGCGTGGTGGCCTGCCCGGCAAAGGCCTCATCAATACGCGGATGTTCCAGTACGCCGGGATCAAAAATAGCGTGTTGTCCGGCCGGCCCTCTGTCGGCCAGCTGATAGCTGCCGTGCGTGGCTTCAATCATCAGCAGGGTAACCGGAGCTGAGGGCTCGATGCGCCAGCTGGTGGAACGGGGAATGATCAGGTAATCGCCTTCATCAAAAGGCAGCCGGCCGTAATCGCAGTACAGCTCGCCGCTGCCCTGATGAACAAACAGACATTCATCACCATCGCCGTTACGTACCAGGTGGTCCATGGCACTGTGGCACTGCCACAGACGGATGGATAAACGCTCGTTGTATAACAGCGGTGTTGCATGCCACGGAGACGGACCCATACCGGGCAGTTTGCGGGTGTCCAGCGCCCGGGGCCGCAGTGGCCCCTCCCAGTGGCTCCAGCCGGTGGGAGGATGGCGGTGATACATATGACTGGCGGGCCCAAAAAAACCGTCTTTGCCTATTTCCCGCTCAAAGCTGCCGGCAGGCAGATCACAGTGGGCCTGGCGTGAATGTTCGCCTTCACGCAGTGGAAAGGAAACCCGGTTTTTCATGTGTTGCCTCCGGTGAAGATCAATACTTTACTCACTATAGCTGCCCCGCCATATTGTGCTGGCCCCTTCAAAGCAGTGTTCAAAAATGGTTACACTTTGGGCTTTACGGACTGACAGGACGTTGACATGGGTGAACAGAGTGAACTGGAGCTGGAACGTTTTCTTCCCTACAAACTGATGCAGGTGGCTGAGCGGGTGGGGGCCGAACTGGCGGTGTTTTATCGTAAAGAATTTGGTATTACCCGGCCTGAATGGCGGTTGATGGCAGTATTGGGAGATGGTCGCTCGTTGATCGCCCGGGAGCTGGTCGAAATGACTAGCATGGATAAGGTGAAAGTGTCCCGGGCCTTGCAGGGGCTGGAAGACAAAAAGCTGATAAAGCGTACCTCGAACCCCAGAGATCAGCGGGCGGCGCGTATTGTGCTCACCACCGAAGGGAAAGAATTGCACCGGCGCATGGTACCCCGGGTGCTGGAATGGGAAGCCAGCCTGGCCGAGGGCCTCACCGGCGGTGACACCCGCCAGTTGCTCAGTTCCCTTAATCAACTGCTGGCCCGGCTTGAAAACATGTAAGCCCTTATTCCGCCGGATATACGATGTATCATACGGCATCTTTTCTGGTTAGCAGTGGGCAAGGAAGCCTATTGTTTTCCGCAATGAAACTGTCAGAATTTGATGGTCTCTTAATTTTTATCGGGGTTTTCTTTATGCGTTTTTACCAAACCGGGCTTACCGTGCTGGCTGCCTTGGTGTTGTCGGCTTGTGCTTCTAATAATGAGCAGGCATCGGTACGGCTTGATGTCATGCAAGGGCCTACCTTCATTAAGGGCGGCGATGCGACCGGTGCACAGGACATTACCGTTAAATCGCCTTATTTTGCCTTTGCCATCAGTGCTGACACCGGTGCGCTGGTTGACCTGGCCATTGTCAATAATGGTCAGTATGGGCCCGATCTGGTACGTTCTCTTGACTTTATTCCGGCCGAAGGGCAACAGCTTACCTCGACAAAAATTGACGTGCTGGAGCAAACCGGTAAGCGGGTGGTGATTGAGCTGGAGCGCCAGCTCAATGGTCAAACGGTGAAAAGCCGTTATGAAGTCAACCGTGATAATGCCGGCATTCGCCTGAGCACGACTCAGGCCGATAGTGGCCAGCAGTTCTCCGGCTACCGTCTTGAGCGCAATCAGGGGCCGGTCACACTGCCCAGTTATAATGACATGCCTAATATGGTGCAGGCACACTGGACCGCCGCCAGCCTGCAAAATGAACTGGGCATTTTGTATGAAAGTGACGATCTGCGTAAAAACCGCCAGGGGGGGGAAGTGAGTGCATGGCTGAGTGCCGGTTCGCTTGATGTGCTCAGTGCCGATAAACCGCTGTATGGTGGCCAGGGGCAGGCGAAGCTGGCCCTGCTTGAGCTGACGCCGGTGACCTCTGGTTTTGAGGCCAAGCTGAAAGATCTGCGCCAGCGCTGGAGCCGGGGCGAAAAAGTATACCTTGGCGGCAGTAGCGGCAAGCTGTATGCCTACACCCCCAAGGGGCGGCTGAGTGCCGACTATGCCAGCGCCGCTGGCAAAGGACACAGCTTTTTGAGTTTTGGGCCGCAGGTATACCCGGTTACTACCAACTTCGGCGGCACCGCCAAGCCCTTTACTGAAAGCCAGGTAGAATTCCGTTCCGATGTGGGGCTGTCCAACGCCGAAGTATGGCTGGACGGTAAACAGGTGGCCGGCTGGAAAATAAACGGTGCCAAGTGGTTCAGAACCGGCGTGCCTGTCCCCCCGAATCACACCTGGATGCAATGGGTAGTGGAAGATCGCAATGGCAAGCGCGCCTATTCCAACCCGATCTGGATCGAGTAAATCAGACTCCTAAAAAAAGCTCTGCCACCACTGGCTCAGCATCAGCCACAAACCAATACAGATGATGGTGATGCCGAGCCAGGTTTTTAGCCGCCGCAGACGGCCTGGATCAAAACTGGGCTTCATAGCGAGCGGCTACTTCCGGCCAGTTGATTACCTCAAAGAAAGCCGCAATGTATTCAGGGCGCTTGTTCTGATATTTCAGATAATAAGCGTGCTCCCACACATCCAGTCCCAGTACCGGCGTTAAGCCTTGCATCAGCGGGCTGTCCTGATTGGCACTGCTGGTTACCATCAGTTTTTTACCGGCATCCACACACAGCCAGGCCCAGCCACTGCCAAACCGGCTTACTGCTGCCTGCACAAACTGCTCACGAAATGCATCAAAACTGCCAAATGCTTCGTTAATGGCCTCTGCCAGCTTGCCAACCGGTGCACCGCCGCCCTGAGGTGACATCACTGTCCAGAACAGGGAGTGATTGGCATGACCACCGCCATGATTGCGAACGGCGGCGGCCATATTATCGGGCAGGGTATTTATCTCCCGCAGCAAGCGCTCCAGTGGCCATTGCTCAAAGGGGGTGTCTTTTACTGCCGCATTCAGTCCGTTGACATAAGTCTGATGATGGCGGCTGTGATGGATTTCCATGGTCATGGTATCCAGGTGGGGTTCCAGGGCGTTGTAGGCGTAAGGCAGCTCAGGAAGCGTAAAAGTCATCACAAATCTCCGGTTGGTTAATCTAAATCATTTTCATTTGTGTTTAATTGTAAGTAAAGTCATATTTTATTTTTAATCAGCGGAGAGCAGAAAATGCACCTTCTCGCCCAGTGGAAAGCCATTACCACAAGCGCTAACCAGGCCTTCGCTCATGAGCGTTATGATCAGGCCTGTTGCTATTACCAACAGGCGTTTACTCTGCTGGTGCAGCAGTGGCCTGAAGCTAATAACATAATGCTGGTGGCTACCGGAACCGATATTGAATCTCTGGTGGTGTGTCTGTCGATCAGTGCCCAAAACCTGGCCGAAGCCCATGCTCGCCAGGGAAGTCATCGCCGTTGTCTCAGTCTGTTGCGGCGTACGCTGCAACGGTTGTCTGACTGGCACCGACATCAGTTACTGCCTCCGGAGGTAGAGGAAGTGGTACTGGGAGAATGCTCACAGCTATGGCGGGAGCTGTGCCGTCAGCAACAAATGGCCGGGCAGCGGCAGGCAAGGTTGCACTGAGCTGCCAATGAAAAGGGAGAATGCTACTGGTTCTCGTTCCCAGTTAAACTCAATAAAATCATACACTTAAGTTTTATTTTGAGTTGAAAAAATGCGATTCGCCGTCTATCCTTATGGCCATCATCGAACGGGGAGAGTGGTTATGAAAGGCGACAAAAAAGTCATTGAGTACCTTAACCAGGTGCTCAGTATAGAGCTGACCTCCATCAACCAGTATTTTCTGCACGCCCGCATGTTCAAAAACTGGGGGCTTCACCAGCTGAACGAGCGGGAATATAAAAAATCCATTAAAGACATGAAACAGGCCGACGAGCTGATCGAGCGCATTCTGTTTCTGGAAGGCCTGCCCAACCTGCAGCATCTGAACCGTCTGCGTATTGGTGAAAACACCGAAGAGATGCTCAGTTGCGATCGCCAGCAGGTTGAAGAACAACTGCAGGTGCTGAAACAAGCCATTGCCTACTGTGAGTCGGTGCACGACTTTGTATCCCGCGAGCTGCTGTGCGACCTGGAAGAATACGAAGAAGGCCACCTCGACTGGATAGACACCCAGCTCGATCTTATCGGCAAAATTGGCCTCGAAAATTACCAGCAGTCACAACTGTAAGGGAACAGAATCATGAAAGGTAACCAGCAAATTATTGCCGCACTCAACGAGCTGCTGGCAGGTGAGCTCAGCGCTATGGATCAATACTTCATCCACTCCCGTATGTATGAAGACTGGGGTTTTAGCAAACTGTTCGAACGCATTGACCATGAATTTGAAGATGAAAAGGGCCACGCCTCCAAGCTGATTGAGCGTATCCTGTTTCTGGAAGGCACACCCGACATGGTGACCCGTGTACCGCTTAACGTTGGCAAAGACGTGCCTTCCATGCTGCAGAGCGATCTGGATCTGGAATATAAGGTGATTGAAGATTTGCGCAAGGTCATGGCCCTGTGTGAACAAGAGCAGGACTATCAGACCCGCGACATGCTGCAGGTGCTGCTGGAAGACACCGAAAACGATCACACCCACTGGCTGGAGCAGCAGCTGGGTCTTATTCAGCGTATTGGCCTGCCCAACTACCTGCAGTCACAAATGTAATCTTCTCAAGGGAAGCAAATTAGTTCCCTCCCCTTGCCAAGGGGAGGGTTAGGGTGGGGTTTGTTTTAACCCCCTCCCAACCTCCCCCTTAAAAAAGGGGGAGGAGCGAAACAGTTCCCCCTTGCCAACTACGTTTACCTATAAACATTCAACCAAATAATCCACCAGCAGCCGCACTCTTGGCGACAGGTGTTTGTTGTTCGGATACACCACCCAGACTCCGTCGTCCGGCAACCGGAATTCATCCAGCAGGCTGACCAGCAGACCTTTCTCCAGCTCTTCCGTCACGTAATAATCCGGCAACTGCACGATTCCCAGTCCTTTGATGGCAGCATCTTTCAGCGCCAGGCCCGAATTACAATGCCATCCGGAAGGCAGCCGGAAGGTGCGTTGCCGGCCCTGCTCCACAAAACGCCAGTGCTCCACTGTACCGGCCAGGCAGCGGTGCTTTCCCAGATCACCAATCTGCTGTGGTATGCCGTTGCGGGCAAGATAATCGGGGGCAGCGCATAAATACTGGGTGCGGCGGGACAGCTTGCGGCACATTAAACGGGATGAGCCCAGGGTGCCCAGTCGAATTGCCAGATCAAATCCTTCCTGAATCAGGTCCACGGTTTTATTGGTCAGTACCATATCCAGCTGCAGGCCGGGATAGCGTAGTAAAAAGTTATTCACCAGCGGTGCCAGAAACTGCTCGCCATAATAAACCGGTGCTGTAATACGCAGTTTGCCTGCCGGGTTACCCTCCATGGTCATGACTTCCTGCTCGGCAGCTTGCAGGGCATCCTGCACCTGGCGCACCTGCTGATAATACACCCGGCCGGTTTCAGTTATCGTCAGCTTGCGGGTGGTGCGATACAGCAAGCGGGCACCCAGCCGCAGCTCCAGCTGGCTGATGCGCCGGCTTACATGGGCCACCGACACGTTTAATCGCTGTGCTGCTGCCGTAAAGCTTTCGCATTCCACGACACAGATAAACTCGTTAATGCCTTCCCAGTTGGTCATTATTGCTCATTGGTAAAAGTGTTTTGCTATAGAGGTTATTATCATTCGGAAGGGGCGTAATACAATAGTCGTTATCCCCTTGCGGGGGGGCTGTAAGCCGTCAGCTTTAAGTTAAAAGCACGTGTAGATTGGTGATGAGCGTAGCGAATCCCAACATTGCTGTTACCGCAATTTATCGCTTTAAAAACACACAGGAGCCTATCATGGACATGATTAAAACCCGCGCCGCTGTTGCCTGGGCCCCCGGTAAGCCGCTCAGCGTTGAAGAAGTGGATCTGATGCCGCCGCAGAAAGGTGAAGTGCTGGTGCGCATTGTGGCTACCGGCGTTTGCCATACCGATGCTTACACGCTGTCCGGTGATGATGCCGAGGGCGTATTCCCCTCCATTCTGGGTCATGAAGGTGCCGGTATTGTCGAGGCTGTGGGTGAAGGCGTGACCAGCCTGGAAGTGGGCGATCATGTTATTCCGCTCTACACCGCCGAATGTGGCGAATGTAAATTCTGTACATCCGGCAAAACCAACCTGTGTCAGGCCGTGCGTGCCACTCAGGGCAAGGGGCTGATGCCCGACGGAACCACTCGTTTCTTCAAAGACGGTCAGCCGATTTTCCACTACATGGGTTGCTCCACCTTTGCCGAGCACACCGTGGTGCCCGAAATCTCGCTGGCCAAAATCAGCAAAGATGCCCCGCTTGAGAAAGTTTGTCTGCTGGGTTGTGGTGTTACCACCGGCATGGGCGCGGTGAAAAATACCGCCAATGTGCAGGAAGGCGACACCGTGGCGGTGTTTGGCCTGGGAGGAATTGGTCTTGCCGTGATCATTGGTGCCGTGCAGGCCAAAGCCAGCCGCATTATTGCGGTCGACATCAACGAAGACAAATTCGAGATCGCCAAAAAGCTGGGGGCAACCGACTGCATCAATCCCAATGACTACGACAAACCCATTCAGGATGTGATTGTAGAAATGACGGATGGCGGTGTCGATTTCTCTTTTGAATGCATCGGTAACGTCAAGGTAATGCGCTCCGCCCTGGAAGCCTGCCATAAGGGCTGGGGTGAATCCGTTATCATCGGTGTGGCACCGGCTGGTGCTGAAATCTCTACCCGTCCGTTCCAGCTGGTCACCGGTCGTGTCTGGAAAGGCTCTGCTTTTGGTGGTGTAAAAGGCCGCTCTCAGTTGCCCGGCATTGTGGAGCAATACATGAACGGTGAATTTGAGCTGGATACCTTCATTACTCACACCATGGGCCTGGACGACATCAACCACGCCTTTGATCTGATGCACGAAGGAAAATCCATCCGTTCCGTGATCCTGTACAACAAATAAATAGCTTTAAGCTATCAGGCCGTCATTCCCGCGCAGGCGGGAATCCATGAGATCGGCACTTGGCCGCAGAATGGGCCCCCGCCTGCGCGGGGGCGACGAAATAGTCGTGTTGCCCGGCACCGATGATATTAACGGGCCCTCGTCCCTGCCGCGTGGGGACGACAGCAACCTGCTTGCAGCCGATTTTTAAAGGATTTCCTATGCAACTGATACAAGAGCAAAAATGCTTTGGCGGCCGTCAGATCCGCTATCAGCACGAAGCCAATAGCCTTAACTGCAGCATGCAGTTTTCTGTATTTCTGCCACCTCAGGCAGAGCTGGGGCCGGTGCCGGCGGTATACTGGCTGTCGGGGCTGACCTGCACCGATGAAAACTTCTCATCCAAAGCCGGTGCACAGCGGGTAGCTGCTGAGCTGGGGCTGGCGCTGATCATTCCGGATACCAGTCCACGGGGCGAAGATGTCGCCGATGACGCCGAAGGTGCCTACGATCTCGGGCTGGGAGCCGGCTTTTATGTGAATGCCACCCAGGCGCCCTGGAGTATGCATTATCGCATGTATGACTATGTGCTGAACGAACTGCCGGCATTGGTGGAAAGCGAATTGCCGTTAACCGGTCAGCGTGCCATCAGCGGTCACTCCATGGGTGGCCACGGCGCCCTGGTGCTGGCGCTGCGTAATCCGGAGCGGTTTGTGTCCGTCTCGGCCTTTGCGCCTATTTCCAGCCCCACCGATTGCCCCTGGGGTCACAAAGCCCTGGAAGCATATCTGGGAGACGACAAGGCCGCATGGGCCGAGTATGACGCCAGCCTGTTACTGAAGGAAAAGGGATGTTCACTGCCCATGCTGGTGGATCAGGGAGCAGCAGATAACTTTCTGGCGGAACAGCTCAAGCCCGATGCCCTGAAAGAGGCTGCCGAACAGGCCGGTGCCAGTCTTGAGCTCCGCCTGCAGCCGGGCTATGACCACAGCTATTACTTTATTGCCAGCTTTATCGAAGAGCACCTGCGGTTTCATGCGAAGCACTTAAGTCGGTAGGTCAGGACGAGTCCCAACATTTCAGCAGGCTATAAAAATGTTGGGATTCGCGCTGCTCACTGCCAACCTGCATGTTGTTTAAACTTACAGCTGACCGCTTATAGCTTACGGCTCCCCGAAGGGGAAAACGCTTCCCACAAATACCTTACCTTTCGCCAGCGGCGGTGGAGCAGTCGTAACAGCGCATGCTCGGGCTCCCGGTATGCTTCCCGTTCCCTGGCCAGCTGGCGTGCCATGCGCAGCGGAGTGCTGCACAGGCCGGTTTTATAATCCACATAGGTGGGATACCAGGCATAGGTGGCATACACCAGGGCCGGTAAGGGGAGGGCACGGCCACGACGAGTGACCGGGTGGATGTCGGTGGTCAGCCCCCAGCCGGCATAAAACGGCTGACCCCATACCGTGACCGGTTTGCCACGGATCAGTGCTTCCAGTCCGGTAAGGGATGTCAGCACGTGCACGGCATCCACCGTATCCAGGCAGTCCACAATGCCGGCCTCGGTTTCCACCAGGTCCACACAGGCTTTCAGCACGCTTTCCGGCACCTGTCCCTGGCGGTTGCCACTCACCACATCCGGATGGGGCTTAAACACAATAAAGGCATTGGGGTAAGCGGCCCGAACTGCTTCAAGCAAGGCAGCATTGCCGGCCACAAAGGGGCTGCCCAGTTGTACCGAAGCATCGTCGTCGACCTGACCGGGAACCAGCAGCAAGGGACGCTCTCCGGCTTGTTCCCGCCAGCCAAACCGGCTGCGAACACCCACGTTATATTTGGTCAGTGCCTGCTCTTTAAAATGGGTCAGCAACTGCTCTCCCAACTGCAGCTCCAGTTCAGAAAAGTCATGGTGCTTTAAATACTGCTCAATGGCACTGGGTGTGCGTGGATCGTAATACATGCCGACCGGATCGATAACCAATGAGCCCGGACGGCGCAGATCCGAGCCCAGGCCCACCGACCGCAAGAAGCCATCTTCCATGCGCCACACCGGTTGCGAGCAAGTGCCCGTCTGTTGTTCAAACTTGCGCCCCCATACCAGCACGGCGCAGTTTGTGCTGGATGCCTGCCTTTGCAGGCATGATGAGGGTGTGGAGTCATTCCGGTTCCCCCCACTGTCATTCCCGCGCCCATTATTGTCATTCCCGCACCCATTATTGTCATTCCCGCGTAGGCGGGAATCCATGGAGTCTTCAGCTCCCGCCGAACTGTCAGAACCTGAAAATATGTCGGGAATACGGTCAACATTGTCATTCCCGCACCCATTATTGTCATTCCCGCGTAGGCGGGAATCCATGGAGCCTTCAGCCCTCGCCGAACTGTCAGAACCTGAAAATATGTCGGGAATACGGTCAATATTGTCATTCCCGCACCCATTATTGTCATTCCCGCGCAGGCGGGAATCCATGGAGCCTTCAGCCCTCGCCGAACTGTCAGAACCTGAAAATATGTCGGGAATACGGTCAACAAACGTCACTTTTTTCGCATAGCGGCGCAAAAAGTAAGGTGAAAAACGCCGCCGCCACAATGAAAAGCCCACGGCCTGCAGCGTGTTTACCGGCGGCACCGGTGAACGTTGCGCCAAAATAAGATCCAGCAGATCCTCGAGCTCACAAGGCTCTCCGGTTACCGGATCCAGGTAGCGGCAATAACGCAGATACGCCGCGGCCAGCAGCTGTGGCACAGTGCGCAGTTCGCCCCGGCGCGGCACCGGAGCACGGTCATCGGTGGCTCCCCAGCCGGCGTAAAACGGAACACCAAAACACACCACCGGCTTGCCAGCCAGCAATGCCTCAAAACCCAGCTGAGACGTGACGGTATATACCTTGTCCACCTCAGTCATCAGAGCAAAGGGGTTCACGCTGTCGGCCAGCAGCAACACATCATCACCGGCAGCTGCGGTTAAATAGCCCTGTTTTTTGCCCAGCAGCACATCCGGATGAGTTCGCACAATAATCTGTGCGCCGGGGTTTTCAGCTCTGGCTGCGTGCAGCATATCGAAAAACGACTGCTCACTGGCCAGCCCCAGCCGTACCGACTGATCACCTTTGGTCTGGTCAATGACCAGCACTTTTGGGCGGGAAGCATCAAGCCGGGCTGTGACCGCCGGCGGCAATGCATTGTCGTCATAGCAGTTGTATTTGGTGATGCCGTTTTCTACCAGCGCCTGGTGCAGGGTATCGGCACGCTGTGCCCATGCCGGGCTCCACCAGCTGATGTCATTCAGCATCAGCTCAAGGGCGCTTGGCTGAGTGGCGTCGTAATAAATGCCCGTTTCATCCACGATCAGCGACAGACGATGGCCCGCATCGGCAGGGTGACCAATATAACCGACGAACCCGTCTTCCAGTTGCCAGAACGGTAACCTGCCTGTCAGGGCCAGCTGACGGGCCTTTTCAGTATTGGGTTTCATACCCCAGCCCACGACAGCGGTGGCCTGCCCTGTGGTAAAAAAGCCAACACGGGCAGGAGCCAGCAAAGCATTAAGTACCCTGCGCTGACGCCAGATACCGAAAGAAGTGGTTAAAAGCATAAAAGGCCGAAGGTAAAGGATGGTAGCTTGAGGCAAGTCCCGACATTTTGACTGATAACGTAGCCAGCTGCAAAACCCCACCCTGAGAGAGGATTGCTGAACTGTAGGTTGGAACGAGTCCCAACATTCCGACATGCGGTGCCAATGTTGGGATTCGCTTCGTTTATCGCCAATCTACATTTGTTTTAACTTACAGCTTACAGCTCCCCGAAGGGGTTTTCTCCGCCGAGCACCAGAAAGAAGGGGTTAAGCACTTCTTTGGTATTGGCATAGCTCAGAGGCTCGCCGTTCAGCTGCACTACAATGCCGCCGGCCTGCTCAACCACACACTGAGCGGCGCCGGTGTCCCATAGTGAGGTAGGGCCAAGACGGGGGTAAATGTCTGCGGCATTTTCTGCTACCAGGCAAAGCTTGAGTGAGCTGCCCATGGGCACCAGCTCATGTTCACCCAGTTGTTCCAGCAGAGCCGGTAACTCGCCACCGCCATGAGAACGGCTGCCCACCACGCGCCAGGGTGTACCGTTTTGGTGTGCTTTTACATGAATGGCCACCGGCTCAGCGTTGCCCTCATATTTAAAGGCCCCCAGGCCGTGAGCAGCGACATAGCCGACATTCAGGGCTGGCGCATACACCACCCCCAGCACCGGCTTGCCGTTTTCGATCAGGGCAATATTCACGGTGAACTCGCCGTTACGCTTGATAAACTCCTTGGTGCCATCCAGCGGATCTACCAGCCAGTAGTGGCCATGCTCATCGGCACCGGCAAAGCCGGCGGTGTCTTCTTCCGATAAAATGGGCGCTTGCAGCGGCAGCTCAGCCAGCCCCTGAACAATAATATGGTGGGCAGCGGCATCTGCTTCGGTCAGCGGAGACTTGTCTTCTTTTTGCTCAACGGTAAACTCGCGACCGTAAATTTCCATAATGGCAGCCCCGGCTTTGCGGGCCAGAGTGTCTACCTGATTAAGCAGTTCCTGAGTAACAGACATTCTTTATCCTTTTATTGTCATTTTGTAGGCTCGGCTACAGCCGGCCTACAACAATTGTCACTCCGGCGAAGGCCGGAGTCCATTCTGCAGAGAGAACGAGTTCGTAGGTTGGGACGAGTCCCAACATTCCGGCAGGCGGTATAAATGTTGGGATTCGCTACGCTCATCGCCAGCCTACGTCTGTTTAACTGACAGCTTATGGCTGTTTTACCCGATAAAACCTTTGTCTTTCAGCACGGCAATCACCGCATCCGCTGCCTCGCCTGCACTCAGTGCGGTGGTGTCCAGACGAATTTCCGGATTCTCCGGCTGCTCATAGGCGGAGTCGATGCCGGTGAAGTTCTTCAGCTCGCCGCGGCGGGCCTTTTTATACAGGCCTTTCACGTCGCGCTCTTCCGCCACGTTCAGCGGGGTGTCCACGTGCACTTCAATGAACTCACCCTCTGCCAGCAGCTCCCGGGCCAGGCGGCGCTCGGCGCGGAACGGCGAGATAAAGGCGGTGAGTACAATCAGGCCGGCATCCACCATCAGCTTCGACACTTCCGCCACCCGGCGAATGTTTTCCACCCGGTCGGCATCGGTAAAGCCCAGGTCCCTGCTCAGGCCGTGGCGCACGTTGTCGCCGTCCAGCAGGTAGGTATGGTTGCCCTGGGCGTGCAGCTTTTTCTCCACCAGGTTGGCGATGGTCGACTTGCCGGCCCCGGACAGGCCGGTAAACCACAGGACCACCGGCTTCTGGCTCTTGGTGAGGGCTCGGGCGTCCTTGTTCACATCCACGTGCTGCATGTGAATGTTCTGGCTGCGGCGCAGCGAGAAGTTCAGCATGCCGGCGGCGACGGTGTTGTTGCTCAGCCG
>NZ_NQJF01000039.1 GCF_002245495.1 Oceanimonas baumannii | reverse complement strand
TCTTATAATTGAGCTGCAGGCTTTTTTCCAGCTTTTGATCATACTCCTGCCACAGTTGTTTTATCATTGACTCTTCCATGGTACTAAGCGTTAATTTTTGAAAATTTTTGTTTTAATTGTTCTTTAATTCGATTGGTTTTGGTGCGTACGTTTGCTTCTGACAAGCCCAGTATTTCGGCTATTTCTTTGCCGCTTTTTTCTTCCAGATAAAGCAGCATCAGAGCCCTGTCCAGCTCCTTCAATTCATTAATAAACTGTTGGAGGAGACTAAGATCTGTTTCGGGCGATGTCTCTGCTTCATCACTAAAATCTATCATCGTTTCGGACAGCGGGATTATCACATCGTTCTTCTTTTTTTCTTTCCGGTAGGAACTGATAGCCACATTTAAAGACACACGGTACATCCAGGTGGATAATTTACTGCGGTCATCAAAACTTGGAAAAGCCCGCCAAAGCTGGAAGATGATCTCTTGCACCAGATCTTTTTTATCATTTTCATCCTTCTTGAACGAATTGGCGATTTTATAAATGATCCCCTTGTTTTGTTCAATTACGGTTAAAAATATTTCCTCTTGTTGATTACTCATTGAATGCCTTATTGTGATTCTGTTTTACTAATTATTCGCACGGGTGGTTAAAATGTTACAGTTTTTTTTAGAATCAAGAAATAAGAGTCAGGAATCAAGACAGAAAAATATCTATGCATAAAAACATGCTTCAATGGTTGTGTTTTTAAAGACCGTCAACTGTTATTGCTTTTTTCTTGTATCTTGACTTCTTGGTTCTTGACTCTCAAAAAAACTGCCTATGCTCAGGTTCTTATCGGCACAATCATCATTAAATCTTTGGGTGATATTTTTGGCCGAGAATCTGCTCGTCACTGCACTGGCGTTGCTATTCGGCTGGTTGGTGCTTAAATTCAATCGCAAGCCCATCAAAGCTGCTTCCCGCAAGGAGGTATTCATCTGTATTTTAACCAACGTAATAAATACTCTGATAACCTATTCTGGTTTTTGGCTTTGGAAACACGGTTATATCCAATTAAACTACTCCTTATCCTGGCGTATCCTCTTTGATTTTGTAGCGCTTTTTATACTGATGGACCTGGCCATGTTCCTGTTCCATTACGCTATACACCGCTCTGTATTGTATAAAACTATCCACCAGTTCCATCACCATTATGCAGATCCTATCCCTATTGATCTGTTTGTGCTGCATCCGTTGGAAACAGTTTTGGCTCATTATGGCTCGTGATACTCCTCTTATTCGACTTTAATTTTTACGCCATTTTTATTCTGTCTCTTATACACATCT
>NZ_NQJF01000038.1 GCF_002245495.1 Oceanimonas baumannii | reverse complement strand
AAAAAAATATACCGGCCCCGATGAGCCAGTGAGAGTTTAAAGTAGTTGCGCCTCGTGGCCATGTCGGTCCATCCCAGTTCCAACAATGTATCCTCCCTTGACGTTAGGTGCATGGCACCAGAGGTTAGCTTAGCAGCCTCATATTGAACAGCCTCTATCTGGGCTGCCATATCTTGGGAGCAGTCGTCATAGATAGCAGCACCATAGTCAAAGGGAGAAAGAATGCATAGACGACTGATATTGTCAAATGCCTTGCGTGGAAAAATCATTTTTAATGGCTTCAGCAAATTAATTTTGACGTAGGCTTTTGAACACTTCTCCTCAATATGTTCGTCCCACGACAGATTTTCTTCTAGGACCATCCCAAGATAAGTAAGGCTGGACACTCGTTGAATTGGTTCACCGTAAAGAGTTAGTGGCTGCAGTGGAAGATCGGGTCTGTAAGGGGTACTGAAGCGCATAGTCTTAGATTTACCCGGATGGAACCAAAGCCCATTGATGTTTGCCCATTCGCCTAGGCTATCTATGTCAGATTGCAGCAAATCCTGATCCGACTGATCGCCTATGGGTTTACCGAGGGTGGTGTCATCACAGTACATATTTACCTTTGCATGTTGAATGTACCGTGGAATATCATTCATATAGATTTTGTACAGAAGCGGACCCAGTACTGACCCCTGGGGAACCCCAGAGCTCAGCTGTTTGATAGAAGACTGTTGGCCATTTATCACTACTCTCTGCCGCCTGTTGCTAAGATAACTCCTAACTATATTCAGGAGCTCCCCTCTAATACCATATTTCTCCAGCTTGTGGAGAACAACGGGCCATGGGGTACGGTCGAAGGCCTTTTTAGCATCAAAGCTCACAAATCCATACTCCTTGTGTTCATCAATCGCTTCTGTAGCATCATTAACCAGGCCGGCTAGGGTGTATACCGGAGAGTCATTATGTGTATAGCCAGCCTGCTGTGTGTTCCATAGGCGTTCATCTACCATGTGATTGTTGATAGCTCGATTCAGTATCCGCTCATATATCTTAGACAGGCAAGAGAG
>NZ_NQJF01000037.1 GCF_002245495.1 Oceanimonas baumannii | reverse complement strand
AGATGTGTATAAGAGACAGAAATAATATAAATTGACTTTTATTTAAAAATAGGATGCAGAGAGATTGCGAAATAGTTTCTCTGTATAGGTAGTGCATGCATGCATGGCAATAAACAGTGATTGATATAACATAATGGGAAGAGTACAATATTATCGCATGCGGATTGGGCCCTGTGTATCAATTTTGTTGGCAAAAAGGAATGGAAAGCGAACGAAATGTGAAAACGCGGGCCAGGTTTGATAGCTTCTGTCAGTGCTGCAGCCCATTTTGTGATTACGCACCGCAGAGCCATCTAAATCGTAAATTCACTTATGGCTTGCCGAGTCACGAAAACAAAGGGAACATAAGGGCCAACAAGGCAATGGATGACATTTTAAACTACGACAAATCAAAGGAGGTGGACTACTATGCAGTTCTTGGTTGTGATGAGACTTCCAGTTGGAGCCAGCTCAATAACGGTTTAAAAATTTACAAGAATAGGCCCACTAGCAGGCCAGTAGCACGCAGTGCAAGGAGCTGTGAAGCGACGGAGGGGAAACTGTGGAGTAAATCAGACGTCAGAATCGGGAATTTTCTCACACTATGAGGTCATAGAACACAACAATGACACTATAGCCAAAATCTGAGTTGAGAGTCGAAGTCAGCGCCCGAGGTTACCTCAATGAGGTAGGTTTTAGCACCATGTGTAAAAAATCATGGTTTGGTCATACGCCTTCAGTGTGAGCAAAGTTTTAAAAAAAGTGCGTTTTCCATCGATCGATCCATACTGCCCAAGTTTACACATCCGAGATATCAAATGAGTTGCCAGTAGCCATAAAACATGATGATACGCCGGAAGTGTGAGCACATTGGACGGAAAAGCCAAGTTTGCCACCGGCCAGCCCTCCACGGTCACATTCTGCCAATTTTCAGCTCCGGATATCAGCCGTGAGCAAGCGTTGCTAACGCTGCCCCCATTTTTTAACAGAAATCACGTGCGGCGGTGTTTGAGCCGGCCTGTGCGGAGCAGGTCGCCGCCGAGTACAAGGCCCGCGCGAGGGAGTGCCACCCGGACAAGCGGCCCGACAGCGCGGAGGCGGCCGCGCGGTTCGAGCGCCTGCAGACGGCTAAAGTGCGGC
>NZ_NQJF01000036.1 GCF_002245495.1 Oceanimonas baumannii | reverse complement strand
TTCAATGCCCTGAACAGTGATACCAGCTTCAAGGCTGGTATCAAACGTAAACAAAAACGGGCAAGTCGAAATACCGCTTACCTGTCGCAAGTCCTGTCAGGGCTGGGGCTTTCGTAATCTTGCCCTGTTGGCAGCAAGAAGATAATTTTTCCAATTATAAATCAGTGGCTTACAAGCTATTCACGAAAACATTCAAGACCAGCATACGGAGTTATTGATACGTCTCGTTTTCACGCATAAGAGCACCGCTGTTACGTCTATTTATTTTTGTAAATCAGTGGGTTAATGATAATCTTCTGGAATTCCCAGGTGCTTGTTATTGAGCCGGGTCAATATACAATTGTTAGCTGCTTTGTGGCATCAAATATAATAAGAAGTTGGAGAAATAATGAGAAAACCAAGGGTATTTATAGGTTCATCAGTCGAAAGTTTGCCGATTGCAGATGCTATTGCTGAGAACTTAGAGTTTGATGCTGAGGTTACAATATGGCGAAACGGTACATTCAATCTTTCGAGTAATGCTCTTGATGATTTAATTTCAAAAGCTAAGTCAGTAGATTTCTCAATTTTTATCTTCTCTCCAGACGATCTGACTATCATGAGGTCTAGAGAAAAGTACGTTGTTAGAGATAACGTGGTTTTTGAACTTGGTTTATTTATTGGAGCAATAGGGAAGAACAGGTGTTTTATTGTAAAGCCACGTGGCGTTGACTTGCATTTTCCAAGCGATCTTCTTGGGATTACTCCAACTGATTTTGATGCTAACAGAAGTGATGAGGATTTGGCGTCCTCTCTGAATTACTCGGCAACCCAAATCAAGCGAGCTTTCAAAGCGCAGGGCTTACTTGAGCTTGATTTTGTGCAGGAAAAACCGCGAATTGATGTAAATGCTCAATTGGCAGCACTTACTGATATTGACATACTAGCATTGGCTATGCTGCTTGAGTCCACAAACTCTGATGTGGATGGGTGCGCTAGTTGGGATTTGTACAACCGCTTTAACCAATATGATTTCAGTTCAGCACAGATCAACTTAGCTGTAATCAAGCTTACTCGTTCAGGCATGATCGAAAAAATAAATGCTTCGGACTTTAATGGTAATGAGTACTTTAGCTATAAGTTAACTGAGTACGGAATTGACGTTTGTCTTTCAAGTCAAGAGCGTATTGAAACTCTTACCACGCCAAAGAAACGTCAAGCCGGGTGGGGCGCTCCTCAACAACCTCCAGTACGCAGCTAACAAACTGTTCAAGAGGGATTCTGTAGTTCCCCCGTTTTAGTGGACACCTCAGTCAAACGAAGACGAGGTGAGAAATGCCAGCGTACAAGAACCAGAAGAAGACTCGGCAATACACGAATGAATTCAAGGTCAGAGCCGTTAAGCTGAC
>NZ_NQJF01000035.1 GCF_002245495.1 Oceanimonas baumannii | reverse complement strand
AGATGTGTATAAGAGACAGGCCTAGTTCCTTCACCCGAGTTCTCTCAAGCGCCTTGGTATTCTCTACCCGACCACCTGTGTCGGTTTGGGGTACGGTTCCTGGTTACCTGAAGCTTAGAAGCTTTTCTTGGAAGCATGGCATCAACCACTTCGTGTTCTAAAAGAACACTCGTCATCAGCTCTCGGCCTTAAGATCCCGGATTTACCTAAGATCTCAGCCTACCACCTTAAACTTGGACAACCAACGCCAAGCTGGCCTAGCCTTCTCCGTCCCTCCATCGCAATAACCAGAAGTACAGGAATATTAACCTGTTTTCCATCGACTACGCTTTTCAGCCTCGCCTTAGGGACCGACTAACCCTGCGTCGATTAACGTTGCGCAGGAAACCTTGGTCTTTCGGCGTGGGTGTTTTTCACACCCATTGTCGTTACTCATGTCAGCATTCGCACTTCTGATACCTCCAGCAAGCTTCTCAACTCACCTTCACAGGCTTACAGAACGCTCCTCTACCGCATCACTTACGTGATACCCGTAGCTTCGGTGTATGGTTTGAGCCCCGTTACATCTTCCGCGCAGGCCGACTCGACTAGTGAGCTATTACGCTTTCTTTAAAGGGTGGCTGCTTCTAAGCCAACCTCCTAGCTGTCTAAGCCTTCCCACATCGTTTCCCACTTAACCATAACTTTGGGACCTTAGCCGGCGGTCTGGGTTGTTTCCCTCTTCACGACGGACGTTAGCACCCGCCGTGTGTCTCCCATGCTCGGCACTTGTAGGTATTCGGAGTTTGCATCGGTTTGGTAAGTCGGGATGACCCCCTAGCCGAAACAGTGCTCTACCCCCTACAGTGATACATGAGGCGCTACCTAAATAGCTTTCGAGGAGAACCAGCTATCTCCGAGCTTGATTAGCCTTTCACTCCGATCCACAGGTCATCCGCTAACTTTTCAACGGTAGTCGGTTCGGTCCTCCAGTTAGTGTTACCCAACCTTCAACCTGCCCATGGATAGATCGCCCGGTTTCGGGTCTATTCCCAGCGACTAGACGCCCTATTAAGACTCGCTTTCGCTACGCCTCCCCTATTCGGTTAAGCTCGCCACTGAAAATAAGTCGCTGACCCATTATACAAAAGGTACGCAGTCACAGAACAAAGTCTGCTCCCACTGCTTGTACGCATACGGTTTCAGGATCTATTTCACTCCCCTCTCCGGGGTTCTTTTCGCCTTTCCCTCACGGTACTAGTTCACTATCGGTCAGTCAGTAGTATTTAGCCTTGGAGGATGGTCCCCCCATATTCATACAAAGTTTCTCGTGCTCCGTCCTACTCGATTTCATGACTAAGAGATTTTCGCG
>NZ_NQJF01000034.1 GCF_002245495.1 Oceanimonas baumannii | reverse complement strand
TGTGTATAAGAGACAGCAATTATTCGCTGAGCACTCGCTCTCGCGCCTTTCCGCCTGGATCAAAGACGGCCGCCTGACTGTGGATGGAGCGGTTATCCGCCCGCGAGACATAGTCCATGGCGGTGCGATTCTTGAGCTGTCTGCCGAGCAGGAAGCCCAGGGAGAGTGGGTCGCCCAGGACATCGAGCTGGATATCGTCTATGAAGACGACGACATTCTGGTCATCAACAAACCCGCAGGCCTGGTGGTGCACCCGGCTGCCGGGCACGCTGATGGCACTTTGCTCAACGCCCTGTTGCACCACGTACCGGACATCATCAATGTGCCGCGTTGCGGCATCGTGCACCGACTGGACAAGGACACCACCGGTCTGATGGTGGTCGCCAAGACCATTCAGGCCCAGACCCAACTGGTCACCCAGTTGCAAAGCCGCAGCGTCAGCCGGATCTACGAGTGCATCGTGATCGGCGTGGTGGTGGCCGGTGGCAAGATCAACGCCCCTATCGGTCGCCACGGCCAGCAGCGCCAGCGTATGGCGGTGATGGAAGGCGGCAAGCAGGCCGTGAGCCACTATCGAGTTCTGGAGCGTTTCCGGTCCCACACCCATGTGCGGGTCAAGCTGGAAACCGGTCGTACCCACCAGATCCGCGTGCACACCCTGCACGCTGGTCACTGCATTGCCGGTGACACCAAGTATGGCGATGAAGATTTTTCCAAGGAAATTCGCGATCTGGGCGGTAAACGCCTGTTCCTTCACGCCTATATGCTGACCGTGCCGTTGCCCGATGGCGGTGAGCTCAAGCTGCAGGCGCCGGTTGATGAGATGTGGGCCAAGACCGTGGAGCGTTTGAGTGCCGCACCGTGACTACAAACTGCTGATTTTCGATTGGGACGGGACCCTGGCCAACTCCATTGGTCGCATCGTTGAGTCGATGCACATGGCCTCGACCCGCTCGGGGTTCGAGCTGTGCAGCGACCTGGCGGTCAAAGGCATCATCGGCCTGGGGTTGCCTGAGGCGATTCGTACCTTGTATCCGCAGATCGCCGATCAAGAGTTGCTCGCATTCCGTGAGCACTACGCCGATCACTACATTGCGCTGGAGGCCGAACCTTCGCCTCTGTTCGAGGGTGTGCGCCAATCCCTGGAGGCGTTCCGTGCCGATGGCTACCACTTGGCTGTCGCCACCGGCAAGGCCCGTCGGGGTTTGGATCGGGTGCTCAAGGCCCACGGTTTTGAAGATTATTTCGATATTACCCGCGCAGCCGATGAAACCGCCAGCAAGCCTCACCCTCTGATGTTGGAGGAGATTCTGGCCCATTGCGCCGTTTCCCCGCGTGAGGCGTTGATGGTGGGGGATGCGTCCTTTGACCTGATGATGGCGCGCAATGCGGGTATGGACCTGTCTCTTATACACATCT
>NZ_NQJF01000032.1 GCF_002245495.1 Oceanimonas baumannii | reverse complement strand
TGACCGTTACAGATATTCCGACAACAACTACAATCACTACGCCTCTAATAACAACGGCACCACCTCCCACTGTGGCCGGATATGTGCGGCTGGACGCGGACTGTGTGGACGGCCCACTGCCTGGTGTGCCCTCACCATGTGCCACCTGTCTGGGGTGATCCAGAGACAACCAATTTTCATTGAGGCAGATTAAGTTCAGCGTTGAATCCAGTGCTAGGGTGCCCTTGAGGACGGCGTTTTCTTCCCTCCAACGGGCAAACCAGAACACGTATGACCCTTCAGTCCTCATCACACCCCCGAGCCCACAACCAAGCGTTGCTACTTTCCCTATCATAATTATGTTTGTCCGAAGGACAAATCCTTCCTTCAAACAGTATCGCTGTCTGAGTCGCCCTGTCTCTCAATTGAGTCATGCGCTGTGACGTGCAATAGGAGCTCCGAGTGCTTCGGTTTCTCCTGGCGAGCTTCCAGATCCGGCTGCTTTCTGAAGGCCTCAAACTGTCGGTTCCCCGTTCAGAATGGAGAGATGATATTCTACGCGAGAAGTGAGTATTTTGTCTTTCCGCCAAAGAGCACTGTTCTTTCCTCCCTGACACCTTTCCTAAACCATTTTGTTTACTCCGCGCACTTCTCACAGCATCAATGCCGACATCGCCGACGACAGTTACCACGACCTCTCCCTCAACCACCCCGCCAATCACTACACCTACAACACCATCAACAACGCCATCTACTACGCCGATACCTACCACACCCACTACTATAATTACCTCTCAAATAACCAATCGCACACTGCCGTTCGTCATAACCACACCAACAACTGGTACACGACCTTCGACGACATTAACGACTATGTTCCGTGAGTTACCCTTCGTTAAAAGTTGCCTCCTTTTGGGGTGTTGGACTTCCCTAATGGCTCTGCTTTGCCTGCAATGATAGGTTCATTAAATTATGATGCCATATTATTATGCCGTATAGTAAGCTTCGAAGTGCAGCTGACAGGATTAATGGAGCGTACCCAGGGGCGGATTTAAGCATGGGTCCCACCTCGACTGAGGGGGGCCCTCGGAGGGCCACGGGGGCCCACCCTAAAAACCCCAAAGCCCGTTTTATGCCTTCCAGGATTTTTTAACTTTTCAGTATGCAGGGCCCACCCGGGCCCACCCGTACCGTAGATAATTGTCCATGGACGAAATTATCGATATAGGCATATATTGCAGATAAGTATATCAATATACGGCCTTCGATCTATCGTTGTTTTATGGCTCAGAGTTCAAAGTCGATGGTTCCGTTGCTCGCCTTCTGATGTGACAACAACAATAGCGAGACCAACAGCAACAAGAACAACAGCAACAACCACTCAGGGAACGACCTCTCTTCCTATCGCTCCCCTCTGGGCTCTTCAATTCCTACCATAGCTGTCATTACCCGTTCTGTTTTCTTGTCCTCTCGCTTACCCATTTACTCACTCGCTTCCTGTCCT
>NZ_NQJF01000031.1 GCF_002245495.1 Oceanimonas baumannii | reverse complement strand
CGCTCCAGCGTACCTTCTCCCGAAGTTACGGTACTATTTTGCCTAGTTCCTTCACCCGAGTTCTCTCAAGCGCCTTGGTATTCTCTACCCGACCACCTGTGTCGGTTTGGGGTACGGTTCACACACATCTGAAGCTTAGAGGCTTTTCCTGGAAGCAGGGCATCAGTGACTTCGGTACCGTAGTACCTTCGTCTCGGGTCTCAGCGTTGTGATTCCGGATTTGCCTAAAATCACCACCTACTCCCTTTCACCAGGACAACCAACGCCTGGCTCACTTAGCCTTCTCCGTCCCCCCATCGCAATGTGTGTCAGTACGGGAATATTAACCCGTTTCCCATCGACTACGCCTTTCGGCCTCGCCTTAGGGGCCGACTCACCCTGCCCCGATTAACGTTGGACAGGAACCCTTGGTCTTCCGGCGAGGAGGTTTTTCACCCCCTTTATCGTTACTCATGTCAGCATTCGCACTTCTGATATCTCCAGCATGCTTCACAACACACCTTCGCAGACTTACAGAACGCTCCCCTACCACGTGTTCAAAGAACACATCCGCGGCTTCGGTGCCTAGTTTTAGCCCCGTTACATCTTCCGCGCAGGCCGACTCGACCAGTGAGCTATTACGCTTTCTTTAAATGATGGCTGCTTCTAAGCCAACATCCTGGCTGTCTGAGCCTTCCCACTTCGTTTCCCACTTAACTAGGACTTTGGGACCTTAGCCGGCGGTCTGGGTTGTTTCCCTCTTCACGACGGACGTTAGCACCCGCCGTGTGTCTCCCGGATAGTACTTACTGGTATTCGGAGTTTGCATGGGGTTGGTAAGTCGGGATGACCCCCTAGCCCAAACAGTGCTCTACCCCCAGTAGTATTCGTCCGAGGCGCTACCTAAATAGCTTTCGGGGAGAACCAGCTATCTCCCGGTTTGATTGGCCTTTCACCCCCAGCCACAAGTCATCCCCTAATTTTGCAACATTAGTGGGTTCGGTCCTCCAGTTGATGTTACTCAACCTTCAACCTGCTCATGGCTAGATCACCGGGTTTCGGGTCTACTCCTAGCAACTAGTCGCCCAGTTAAGACTCGGTTTCCCTACGGCTCCCCTATACGGTTAACCTTGCTACTAAAAGTAAGTCGCTGACCCATTATACAAAAGGTACGCAGTCACCCTCGAAGGGCTTCCACTGCTTGTACGTACACGGTTTCAGGTTCTATTTCACTCCCCTCACAGGGGTTCTTTTCGCCTTTCCCTCACGGTACTGGTTCACTATCGGTCAGTCAGGAGTATTTAGCCTTGGAGGATGGTCCCCCCATGTTCAGACAGGATATCACGTGTCCCGTCCTACTCGATTTCACAACAAGAGCCGTTTCGTGTACGGGGCTATCACCCATTATCGCTGGCCTTTCCAGGACCATTCCACTACCACTCAAGCTGCTTAAGGGCTGGCCCCCGTTCGCTCGCCGCTACTAAGGGGATCTCGGTTGATTTCTTTTCCTCGGGGTACTTAGATGTTTCAGTTCTCCCGGTTCGCCTCGCTACGCTATGTATTCACGCAGCGATACTCTACAAAGTAGAGTGGGTTTCCCCATTCGGACATCACGGGCTCAAGCGCTTCTTACCAGCTCACCCGTGCTTAACGCAGGTTAGCACGTCCTTCATCGCCTCTGACTGCCAAGGCATCCACCGTGCACGCTTAGTCACTTAACCATACAACCCCAAGAAGTGTGTCAGTCCGAAGACCGGTACACTCATGAAGGCGGTACGCATCGTGTGACTGATGCTTACAACAAATTTCGCCAAGAAGTTCCAAGACACTTGCAGTATCAAGAACTACTTTTTATTCATCAGCTTTTTCCGAATTGTTAAAGAGC
>NZ_NQJF01000030.1 GCF_002245495.1 Oceanimonas baumannii | reverse complement strand
CACCTGCAACGGCTGGAAGCCGAAAGTATTCACATTATGCGGGAAGTGGTGGCCGAGGCCGATAACCCGGTCATGCTCTACTCCATTGGTAAAGACAGCGCCGTGATGCTGCACCTGGCCATGAAGGCCTTTTATCCTTCCGTGCCCCCCTTCCCCCTGCTGCATGTCGATACTCGCTGGAAGTTCCGTGAAATGTATGAGTTCCGCGACCACATGGCCAAAAAGCTCGGCATGGAGCTGCTGGTGCACGTCAACCCCGACGCCATCGAGAAAGACATCAACCCCTTTACCCATGGCTCGGCCATTCATACCGACATCACCAAAACCGAAGGCCTGAAGCAGGCACTGGACAAATACGGCTTTGATGCTGCCTTTGGCGGTGCCCGCCGGGATGAAGAAAAGTCCCGCGCCAAGGAGCGTATTTTCTCGTTCCGCACCGCCCAGCACCGCTGGGACCCCAAAAACCAGCGCCCTGAGCTGTGGAAGCAGTACAACGCTCGCAAGCTCAAGGGCGAGTCCATTCGCGTGTTTCCGCTGTCCAACTGGACCGAGCTGGACATCTGGCAATACATCCACCTCGAGAACATTCCCATTGTGCCCCTCTATTACGCTGCCGAACGCCCGGTGGTGGAGCGCGACGGCACCTTGATCATGGTAGATGACGAGCGCATGCCGCTGAAAGACGGCGAAGTGCCGATGATGAAGCATGTTCGTTTCCGTACCCTCGGTTGCTACCCGCTCACCGGTGCCGTCGAGTCCGAGGCCGACACCCTGCCCGCCATTATTCAGGAAATGCTGCTGACCAAAACCTCCGAGCGTCAGGGTCGCATGATCGACCACGACTCCGCCGCCTCCATGGAAAAGAAAAAACAAGAGGGCTACTTCTGATGGCGCACCAATCCGATCTGATCGCTTCCGATATCGAGCAATACCTGCAACAACACGAGCACAAGAGCCTGCTGCGCTTCATCACCTGCGGCAGTGTGGATGACGGCAAGAGTACCCTGATCGGCCGCCTGCTGTTTGAGTCCAAGATGTTGTTTGAAGATCAGCTCGCCGCCATGGAAGCCGACTCAAAAAAATACGGCACCCAGGGCGAAGACATCGACTTCGCGCTGCTGGTCGACGGCCTCGCTGCCGAGCGTGAGCAGGGCATCACCATTGACGTGGCCTACCGCTTCTTCTCCACCGACAAGCGCAAGTTTATTGTCGCCGACACCCCCGGACACGAGCAGTACACCCGCAACATGGTGACCGGCGCCTCCACCGCCGATGCCGCCATCCTGATGGTGGATGCGTGTAAAGGCATTCTCACCCAGACCCGCCGCCACAGCTACCTGATGTCGCTGCTGGGTATTCGCCACATCGTGGTGGCCATCAACAAGATGGATCTGGTGAATTACTCGGAAGAGACCTTTAAGCGCATCAAGGAAGAGTACGCTCAGTTTGCCGGGCAGCTGAATCTCGAGAGCATTACCTATATTCCGCTGTCGGCGTTCAAGGGTGACAACATCGTCGAGCCCAGCCCGAACATGCCCTGGTACACTTCACCTGAATACAAGGGCACCACCCTGATGGGCTACCTGGAAACCGTGGAAGTGGACGACACCCGCATGCAGCGCGCGCCGTTCCGCCTGCCGGTGCAGTGGGTTAACCGCCCCAACCTGGACTTCCGCGGCTTCGCCGGCACCATCGCCAGCGGCGTGATCAAGCCCGGCGATCGCATCCGGGTGCTGCCATCCGGCAAGGAAAGCACCGTCGAGCGCATTGTGGTGCATGGCGGTAATCTGCCGCAGGCTATAGCCGGCCAGTCGGTGACCCTGACCCTGACCGATGAAATTGATATTTCCCGCGGCGATATCATCTCCACCGCCGATGATCCCATCGCCACCGCCGATCAGTTTGAAACCACCCTGGTGTGGATGCACGAAGATGCCCTGCTGCCGGGCCGCCCCTACCTGCTGAAAATCGGCACCAAAACGGTCACGGCCACCATCACCGACATCAAATATCAGGTGAACGTCAACACCCTGGAGCACGTGGCCGCCAAGAAGCTGGATCTGAACGGCATTGCGGTGTGTAACCTCAGCCTGGACCGGGCCATTGCCTTTGATGACTACCAGAGCAATAAAGACACCGGCGGCTTTATTCTGATTGACCGGCTGAGCAACAACACCGTCGCCGCCGGCATGCTGAACTTCTCGCTGCGCCGCAGCCAGAACATTCACATGCAGCACGTGGATGTGAACAAGGACGCCCGAGCCCTCACCAAGAGCCAGAAGCCGG
>NZ_NQJF01000002.1 GCF_002245495.1 Oceanimonas baumannii | reverse complement strand
CCACCCCCACCACGGCACCACCGGTTGCCCAGTTATCGGCTCCGGCGGTGTCGTTATCGAGCACGCCATCAACAGCACTCACGTTCAGGGTATCCCCTTCGGTGACGCTGTTGCTGTCATTCGCAGCCACCGGCTCGTCATCCACAATGGTGATGACCACGGTGTTGGTCACCGTGTTGCCGAAGCCGTCGGTGGCGGTGTAGCTGAAACTGTCGGTCTCTGCGACGCCATCCACGTCCGTCGTTGCTTGGGTCAGGGTGTAGCTGAAGGTGCCATCGGTGTTCACCGACCAGCTGCCAAAACCAGCGGTGCCACTTTGTGCCCCGTCCACACTCCAGCCAGACTGCAGGTTGAGGCTGCCATTGATGATTTTTTCACTGTCATCGCCGGCACTGGTGCCCGCCGGCAGGCCCGCTTCATCCACCTGACCGGTGGTGGTCGCCGGCACCCCGGTAACGTCGTTGACATTGATGGTCAAGGTGGCGTACGCCAGATCGCCGTCGCCGTCCTGTACCGTGTAGGTGAACACGTCCTGCGCGTTACTGTTAATGGCATCGGCCGTGGCCACATAGGTGTAGCTGCCATCGGCGTTCAGCATCAGGCTGCCGTAGCTGCCGGCCACGGTCGTGCCCACGTTGCCATTGCTGGCCGCTGCCCCACTGTTACCGGCCACCACCCCCACCACGGCACCACCGGTTGCCCAGTTATCGGCCCCGGCGGTGTCGTTATCGAGCACACCATCAGCGGCATTCACCGCCAGGGTATCCCCTTCGGTGACGCTGTTGCTGTCATTGTTGGCATTGGGGCCATCGTCGCGCACTTCAATGCCCAGGATGCCCTGTACCGGTGAGCCGTCGCTGTCGGTCACCCGGACATCAAAGTCATCACGTACCACATCGCCCGCTTCTACCTGATTGGGATCGGTGTGATCTTCGGTGTTGTCACTCAGGGTATATGCCCAGCGATAACTGCCGTCGGGATTTTGCGTCACCTCCAGGGTGCCATAGGTGCCGGACACGGTGCCGCCCCCGGTGACATTGACCCAGGTGCCACTGCTGTCCTGAACCCGCACTTCCAGACTGGCCAGGCTGTCACCGAAGGTGTTGATGTCCAGGGTGCCGCGGGTGCTTTCGTTATCACTGCTGCCATCGGAGCCGCCGTCATCCAGCGCCGATTCCGCCACCCAGTCACGACCATCATCAAAGGTAATATTCAGCGTGGGAGTGGAGTCTTCTCCCACCGTCACCGTCAGGATCGCAGTATCGCTGTCGCCGTCACTGTCGGTAAGGGTGTATTCAATCTGCACCTGTCCTTCGGTACCGGCCGCCGGCTCAAAGCGGATCTGACCGTCTTCGGTAATGCTGACCGTGCCCGCCTCTTCAAACCCCGGCAGCAAGACCACCGCGGTCACTTGCGCGCCGTCGGCACCCTCAACGTCATTGGCCATCACATCCACCACAATGGCGGTGTCTTCCGGGGTACTGACGCTGTCATTGTTGGCATTGGGGCCATCGTCGCGCACTTCAATGCCCAGGATGCCCTGTACCGGTGAGCCGTCGCTGTCGGTCACCCGGACATCAAAGTCATCACGTACCACATCGCCCGCTTCTACCTGGTTGGGATCGGTGTGATCTTCGGTGTTGTCACTCAGGGTATATGCCCAGCGATAACTGCCGTCGGGATTTTGTGTCACCTCCAGGGTGCCATAGGTACCGGACACGGTGCCGCCCCCGGTGACATTGATCCAGGTGCCACTGCTGTCCTGTACCCGTACTTCCAGACTGGCCAGGCTGTCACCGAAGGTGTTGATGCCCAGGGTGCCGCGGGTGCTTTCGTTATCACTGCTGCCATCGGAACCGCCGTCATCCAGCGCCGATTCCGCCACCCAGTCACGACCATCATCAAAGGTAATATTCAGCGTGGGAGTGGAGTCTTCTCCCACCGTCACCGTCAGGATCGCAGTATCGCTGTCGCCGTCACCGTCGGTAAGAGTGTATTCAATCTGTACCTGTCCTTCGGTACCGGCCGCCGGCTCAAAGCGGATCTGACCGTCTTCGGTAATGCTGATCGTGCCCGCTTCTTCAAAGCCCGGCACAAAAGCCACACCAGTAACAGTGGCGCCGTCCGCGCCTTCAATATCGTTATCAATTACATCCACTACTATGGGAGTATCTTCCGGCGTACTGGCAAAATCATCAATGGCATCGGGGCCGTCATCCAGTACTTCAATATGAATATTGCCGGTGGCCTGTTCACCGTCATCATCGGTAATACGAACCGGAACAACTTCCGATAAACGATCGTTATCAAAGACCGCATCGCTGTCGCCATGCTGCTGAGGATCATTAACCGTGTAGGTCCAGTTATAATTTTCATCAAACACCAGGGTCCCGTATTCCGTTAGCACGGTGCCGCCACTGGTAATATCAACCCAGTTACCGCTGGCATCCTGCACTTCTACCAATGCCAGTACATCATTACCGGTATTAATAATTAGGGTGCCGCTTGCCGATTCATTGTCAGAGCCGGAACGGCTGCCAACAGGTAAAGCACCTTCATCGACCCAGGCAAAATTACCATCTGCAAGTTCAGGGAACACCGGAGGAATTTCAGCAGGCGTTAACGGAGGGTTATAGTTAATATCCAGCTCAGGGAGGCTGTTTTCATCCAGTAACCGGGGCAGCTCATCAAGCACAGTCGCAAATGCCTCGGGCGCAAAGGCGGTATCAAAACCAGCTTCGGCCAGCAGCGCATCACCGGTTCTGTCCACCACCACAAACCCGGCATTGCCGCTGCCGTCGGCAGTCACTGGTCCGGCTGCGGGGTTACCGGCTGCAGGCGCATCAAACAATTTGGTAGGGTCAAGACCAGCCAGAATGGCAGCCTGAATGGCTTCTGCTTCTTCGGCTGCACCAGGGGCATCTGTCATATCTGGCTGGGTAACAACGGTACCGGCTTCAGCCGGAACATCAGTGTAAACAATACCGGAGTTTTCATCGGTCAGCAGCACACTGCCTGCAGGCAAAATCTGTCCCGGACTTACCGGCGTCACAGTGCCGTCTTTTTCAATAACAAACGCCTGACCTTTCAGGCTGGTAATTTGAACAGCGCTTTCAATGCGTACGGTATCCATGCTTTTAGCCCCTTTTTTTCCTTTAAATTAAGGTTAGGGCTGCTTCACTTATGGATCCTGCACAAAATTTAGCCGCATCAGGAAGGGTTAATAATAGCTTCTTTCTATAAAAGCGAACAATCTACCCATTCGAGTCTCGTTTTTGGATTAAGAGGTAGTCACCCATTCCCAAATGGACTCATGTAAACCTTATCCGCCAGCAGGTGCCAAAGCCTACAGCAGGCGACCCGGCGGGCTGACAAATCCCTGATAGGCGTCTACATGTAGGGTTTTCAGACGTTCTACCTGCTCACCGGTTTCCACTCGAGACGCGATGGTCAATGCTCCCATACTGTGTGCTGCACGGCATACCGCAGCCAGAAAAGCATCATTATAATCAGGATGCTGTACCTGACTGGTGTAACCATGATCCAGCTTCACATACACAGGCCTTAACTTTCCCAGGTGCACCAACAAATCAAAATGCCGACCAAAATGATCTACACCCCAGTCAACTTTCAATCCGGCAAGTGGAGAAATCAGCCGCTCCCAGCCAAGGGCAAAAGCGCTTTCTGGCAACTCCAGCAGGAGCCGGTCGCGCACCGGCTCATAGCGTTCCAGAATTTGTGACAGCTTGCGCCAGAATCCTTCCTGATGACAGCTCTGTCGCGTTACGTTGACCGCCAGCTTCAATTCCGGCCGGGACTCCAAAATACGTAATACGCAGGCAATTACATGCAAGTCCAGCCGCTCCCCCAGGCCAAATTGCTCGGCCACCGGCAAAAAATGATCGGCACCATAGGCAATATCGTTGTTACGGATGCTGACAAATACTTCATCGTGACAACGCTCACCACTAAAGTTCATCACTGCCTGTGTGCTCAGTTCAAATCCGTTGCTGTCCAGCACCTCCTCCAGCCGCGCTTTCCACTGCAATCTGCCCAGTCGTTCCCGCTGCTGGTGCGCATCAACAACAACGCCGGTTTCATTGATCCGCGCCCGGTTAAGCGCATGGTCCGCCCGGGTGAGCAAGCGGCTAATATCGTCACCGGGTTGTACCAGCACAATGCCTACCACTGACAGCTCACGTTCATCACCCGGATCTTTCACCAGTTCGGCAATGCGCCGGTTAATGGCATCTCCCAACTGCTTAAGCAAGGCCGGATCCGGCTCGCTAATCAGCACTGCAAACTCCGTCAGCGAAATACGTGCCAGCACATGTTCACCAAAATCCCGGCATAACTGACGTAAATGCTTGCCGATCACCCGCAGCATCTGATCCCGGGCCTCAAACCCCTCCTCTTTGTACAACCAGTTAAGCACCGTAGCCGAAACCATCACCAGGGCTCCACCACGGTCGTCATCCAGCCAGCTCTGGCTTTGCGCCGTCAGCCAGGCTCGATTGCCAAGGCCGGAGGTATGGTCCAAAAACGCCCGTTTTCGCAAACGTTCGGCCTCGTCAGCCTGCTCTTCAAACTGCGCTTCCAGTTTGCCCGACATATGATTAATGGCCTGTACCACCTGCTTAAGCTCACGGGTAGCGGGCAACGCAATGGTCTTACCAAAATGATGCTGCTCAATATCTCTGGCCTGCAGTTCTATATCGTGCAGCGGCTTCAGTAAATGGCGCAGCGCCATCACCAGCGCCACCCAGACCAGCGCAAAACTGATGGAAAACCAGGCCAGCAAACGGCTCATGCCCTGCCACAGCTGAAAATAAGCATGCCCGGTATGCCCCTCCACATACAGCTGTCCAAGCTGCATCCAGCCAGATGTCAGCACCGCCTGGTGATGCCCGCCTTCAAACAAGCCCAGCTCTGAAAACCAAGCCGGTACTCCCCGCGGGGGAGCGATGTTTTCCCGGGTAATGGTCATATTACCGGCCAGCAGGTTCAGCTCTACCTTACGGTAATAACCGCCATCGAACATGGCATTGATGACCGACTCGGCCCCCAGCTGGTCCTCATTTTCCAGATAAGGAGTTAACGCAAGCCCCAGAGAAGTGGCCGTATTGATCACCATAAATTCCTGCTGCTGAGCAAGGTAATTGCGGGTTGAACTGAACTGCACCGAGTAGGCTGATACAAACAGCAGGAAAAACAATATCAGCGTGGTGATCAACAGTTGCCGGTATAGCGTCATATCCAAGTCCTGTTAATAAACTCCTGACCCAGCCATGGAAATGGGGCCGTCAATGGTAAGCCCCGTTTCAGCGATGACATGCTTAATCGAGATTAATGGCGGGTCGCTTCAGGCGGGTGGTATTCAGCCGGCTCCGTAAATCATTCCATAACGAAAGCCGCGACGACTCACCGGCCAGCTCCCCCCGGCCCCGTTCTTTCATCAGCCACAAATGTTCACCGTTAAAGCTGTAAATAGGTGCCAGATCACCCCGCTGTGTGGCCGGCATAATCTCTGTTTTAAGGTTGTCCAGGATCAGCGGAACTGATGCCGGCGTCGGATAATAGGCCACGACCATATGAAACTGATTCAACTCCAGCGCCTTGACATAAACCAGGCGAAGCTTGTGATCCGCAACACCCAGCTCCCGCAATGAGAAATACTTTGCCAAGCTGAAATCTTCGCAATCTCCCCCGCCAGCGCCAATAAACTCCATGGGCGTTGCCCAATAGTCATTCTTCGCCCACAATCTGATGTCATCAACAAACGCCAGCCGGTTAAAAAATCCGTTAATCCGTGTCATGGCCTGCTGCTCATCCCAGCCTACGCTTTGCCCCTCACGTACCAGCCGTCGCCACTGCGCCAGCCTCCCTGCCGCTGCCGAACCATACACACTCTGCACAGCGGCACGCATGTGGCTGTCTTCTTCTTCCAGTGACCAGGCTGGCACCCCGAGCAACACGCTCAGCAGTACCAGCCCGTAAAGCCGGTGATAAATCGGCCTCATTGCTCAGAAGCTGGCTCCATGCTGTATACATTCCAGCGCAGTCGCGCCCCCTCGGTCATATTGGTAAGCGCGCCCACCACCCGCCGGTTGGCGGCAGCCGACTGCTCATCGTCTCCCATCAATACCGGTTTGCTCTCGCCATAACCGATAATCTCCAGGCGCTCACCGGCGACCCCTTGTTGGATCAGGGCTCGGCGCACTGTCTCTGCCCGCCGTTTAGACAACGCCAAGTTATAGGACTCGGTTCCCACCTGGCTGGCATGCCCTTCCAGCAGCAGCTTCAGCTCGGGGCTGTCGGTCATAAACGCCGCCATCTGGTTTATCTCACCTTGATACTTGGGCATGATGTTCGATTTGTCGTGCGCAAACAGCACAATAATATCCTGCTGTAATACCCGGTTTTCACTGCCGCCACAGCCATCGTTATCCACCAAAGCATTCATGACTGAGTCCAGACAGTTATCCCGGGCAGTGATCACACCGTCTCTGTCCATATCGGTAAGATCATATTGAGGGGTTGTTTCGAGCTCCGGCTCGGCAGTAAGGGAACACCCCGCCAGCGGCAGCACCAAAGCCAGCAAAATCCATGTTTTCATCGTCATTCTCCTTGTTGTTGTTACTGCCACTGCTCAGGCTGCGTAAAGCGCAATGCATCCAGCAACTGACCCGATGCATTGATAATGCGATATTCCGCCAGCAACTGATCATATTCCGCATTAATGTAAGAACGCCGAGCCTCAAACAACTCGTTCTCGGTGTTCAGCACATCCAGCAACGTCCGGCTTCCCAGTGAAAACTGTTTCTTGTACGCATCCACAGTGTCGTAACTGGACTCCACATGCCGGCGCAAAAAGTCTTTCTGCCGGCCCAACGACTCATACGCCGCCCAGGCCAGGCGCATGCCTTCATCCACCTGACGGTGGGCATTCATATGAATGTCTTTGGCCTGCATTTCCAGCGCCGAGGTAGAACGGCTGCGAGCCACATCGGCACCGCCGTTAAACAGGTTGTAGCGCATGCGAACCATGGCGGTGAAATCGTTGTTATGGCCGCGAATGCCGTCTATGTCATCATTCCAGTTACTGTCGAGCTCAATGTTTACCTTAGGGTAAAAGCCTGACTTGGCATCTTTGTGCTGTTGATGCGCCGCTTCCACATCAAAAGCGGCCGACTTCAGGGTGGGGTGCTTCTCTTTCGCCACCACCAGCGCGTCTTCCAGCGTGGGCGGCACAAAATTGGCGTCAGGCGAAGGCTGACGTAAATCGCCGGGCATCTCGTTAACCAGAGACATAAACTGGCTTTGTGCATCCCGCAGATTATTTTCTGCCGCTGTCATATTGGAATAAGCCCGCGCTACCCGGCCATTAATTTGATTAAGATCTGCAGTGGAGCCCACCCCCGAGCTGGTACGCCGCTGAATATCCGACAAAATCTGCTCGTGTGTCGCCAGGTTACGCTGCGACAACTCTACTATTTCATGCTGGCGTAGCACGTTGAGGTAAACTTCAGCTACCCGCAGTGCGATATTTTCTGCGTCCGATAACAGGGTGTAACGCTGGGCATCAGCTTCCGCCTGGGTACGATGTACATTGCTGGACGTTTTAAAGCCATCGAACAACATTTGCCTGAGCGACAGTCCGGCTTCCTTCCTGGTCAGTGTTTTATCTGCCCGAGGGTCACCATCGCGCACACCGGGGCTGTCGGTGTATTCATAACCAATGCCGGCACTGGCATCGAGCTTGGGCAAATAACCTGCCACTGCCTCATCGTTGTCATATTGCCGTGATTGATAAAGGTGGAAGGCCTCTTTCACCTTGGGATGGGTCATCAGAGTCTGCGTGACCGCCTCTTCCAGTGTTTGCCCATAGGCCGGCAGTACCATGACGGTACCGACCAGCACTGCAATCGCCGATTTTTTCATTATTGACACTCCCTTTCTCACTTAACGCTCACGCAAAGCACCCTGCTTTGCTCTTAAGATGGGCTTAAGCAGATAGTCCAGTACCGTTTTTTTCCCGGTAATAATGTCTACCCCGGCCTGCATGCCCGGAATAATCCGAAGCGGTGCCTGCTCGCTGCCCAAATAACTTTCATGTGTTCGAATGGTGGCCAGAAAAAAAGTATTGCCGTCTTTATCCTGAATGGAATCAGCACTGATTTTTTCCACCTCACCCATCAGCCCACCGTAAATGGTGAAATCGTATGCGGTGAACTTGACCATGGCCTCCAGCCCCGGTCGTAAAAAGCCGATATCGCGCGGTTCAATGCGGGCTTCTACCAGCAGCGTGTCTTCCAGCGGTACGATTTCAACCAGGCTCACACCGGGCTGTACCACGCCTCCCACCGTATTCACACTCAGGGTTTTTACCGTTCCTTTTACCGGCGACAGCACGGAAGTTCGCTTCACCCTGTCTTGCAGACCAACCTCTCCCTCTTTTAACTGTGCCAGCCGGCCGCGCCGTTCATTGAGCTCCTGCTGCGCTTCTGAGCGAAAACTCAGGGCCACTTCTTTGCGCTTGAAAATAGCCTCACGCAGGGTGGCCTCCAGTTTGGGCAGCAACAACCGGGCCGAATTGAGCTCCCCCTGCAGTTCATTCAGCTGTCGCTCGAGGCGCAGAATCTCAACCTGCGGCACAATGCCTTCCCGGGCCAGCGGCCGGCTCATGTTCACTTCCCGGGCGGCCAGCCCAACCCCTCGGCGCAGGGTGCTGACCCGGGAGTTGGTTTCCACAATCTCCTGTTCACGCTGGCTGATCTGGTTACCGATAATGGATAACTGGTTTCTGACATAATCCAGCCGTTCGTTATACAGCGAGCGCTGAATGGCCGGCTGCTCGGCATATTGGGCCACAAATTCATCGGGGAAATTCAGCGGCACCGGCACAACCTGCACCTGTTCGCGCCAGCCGGCATTGGCATCCTCCTGCACCAAAATGGCGTCCACCTGCGCGCCCAGCCGCAGCACATCCCCCTGCAGGGCCGCAATTTCCTGCTCACGCTCGCGCAAGTCCGATTTAAAACGGGTATCGTCGATCAGCAGCAATGGCTGGCCTTTTTCCACCCGCTCCCCCTCACGTACATACAACTCGCGCACTATGCCCCCTTCCAGGTTCGACACCACCTGCAACTGGCTGGACGGGATCACGGTGCCGGTGCCGGACGTTACTTCCTCCAGCCAGGCAAGGCGGGCCCAGACAATGGCCGCCAGTACAAAGGCGAGCATGCACCACAACAGCGCGCGGGCCCCTTTGGGCGTATTCAGCAACAGGGCAGCAGCCGTGTCACTGGCATACTCCAGTTGTTCCGGTCTGGGAGGGTTAGCCATGACTGGCCTCCCGCACCGGGGCCGCACCGGCCTGCAGTTGCGCCAGTACCTGCTCCTTCGGGCCGCTGGCCATGATCCTGCCCTGTTCCAGCACGATCAGCCGGTCCACTACATCCAGCATGGAGGTACGGTGTGTAACCAGCAGCAGCGTTTGCTCTTTGGTCAGGTGCTTAAGCTGCTCACGCACATGCAGCTCAGAGCGGTTGTCCATATTGGAAGTAGGCTCGTCCATCATCATGATCACGGGGTTATTGAGCCAGGCTCTGGCAATGGCTACCGCTTGTCGCTGTCCTCCCGACAGTAAGCGGCCGCCCTCACCCACCTGGCGATCCAGACCGTCGGGATCCTGGTGAGAAAACAGGGTTACCCCGGCCCGGTCTGCCGCTCTCAGCACCGCCTCTTCATTAACCAGCGGATTAGCAATCACAATGTTGTCGCGCAGGGAGCCATAAAACAGGGTGACATCTTGCGGCACGACCCCCAGGTTGCTTCTCAGGGTGGCCGGTTGCAGCTGCTCGATATTAATACCGTCAATACGGATGGTGCCTTCCGTGGGTTTATAAAGGCCGGCCACCAGCCGTTCCAGAGTGGTTTTGCCCGAGCCAATACGGCCAATAATGGCCACTTTTTCACCCGGCTTAATGTGCAGGCTCACCTTGTTCAGTACATTCAGCTGCGAGCCGGGATAACAAAAGCTCACTTCCTCAAATACGATGTCGCCCTTAAAACGGGGATGATGAATAAAACGCCGGCCTGCTTCCTGCTCATCAGGGGCCGCCATCACGTTTTCCAGAATATCCATGGCCGAGCGGGCATGGTTGTAGCGGGTAGAAAGCACGGACAATTGCACCATGGGGGCAATGGCCCTGCTGCCCAGCATAACGGCGGCAATTAACCCGCCCATAGACAGCTCACCGGCGGCAATAAGGTATACCCCCAGCACAATCAGGCTGATGGTGGTTACCTGCTGAGTAACACTGGCCAGCACCGACACCCCGTTGGTCAGCCGGCGGGTTTTCATGCCCCAGTTTGCCATGTGGCTCACTGCCTGCTCCCAGCGATGCTGAAACGCACCCTGGGCACCAAACAACTTGATGGTTTCCAGCCCGGCAATGCCCTCCACCAGGTTGGCATTTTTCTGCGAGGCCAGGCGTGACCCCTCCTCAATGCTGTGCCGCAGCGGCCGTTGTACCAACAGGCTGATCACCAGCAACAGCAGCATGGCGATTAACGGAGCCCATACCATGTGGCCGGCAAATACCCAAATAATGAACAAAAACAACAGCGCAAACGGAATGTCCACCAGTGCAGCCACGGTGGCTGAGGTCAGAAATTCACGAATGGCCTCGAACTCCTGCAAATGCCGGGCAAACGCCCCGGTAGAGGGCGGTCGGGCTTCCATGCGCATGCCCATCACCTTGGAAAAAATACGGGCTGAGAGCAGCACGTCGGCTTTTTTCCCTGCCACATCAATAAAGTGGCTGCGCAGCAAACGCATTACGAAGTCAAATACGAACACCACGGCCGCCCCCGTGGCCAGCACCCACAGCGAATCGAACGCCAGGTTAGGCACAATCTTGTCGTAAACATTCATGGTGAACAGCGGGGTAACCAGAGCGAACAGGTTAATCAGCAGCGAACCGGCCAGTACATCACGATAAATAGAGGCAGAACGGCGAAGGGTGCTCCAGAACCAGTGGCCATGATCATGATCCAGCACCTGAGGTGATCGCTCATCAAAGCGGAAACGGGGTTTCAGCAAGATAAGCCGGCCACTGTAACTGTCGGCCAGGTTACCGGCAGGCAACCATTGTTCGCCTTCACCGGTGTCAGGCAATAGAATCCGGTAACCCCGTTCATCATCCTGCTCAAGTAATACGCAGGCACTGCCGTTTTTCAGTAATAAAATGCAGGGCAGCAATAAATCGGAAATATCGCCAAGGGAAGATGTATCCTGTCGAGAAGAAAAACCGGCACGCTCTGCCGCTCGGGGGAACAAAACCGTCGTCAGCCGGCCATCAATCAGCGGCAGGCCATGTATCAGCGCCTCTCCCTGATGAGGCTGACCATAAAAACGGGTAAGAAATACCAGGCTCTGCAACAACGAACACCCGGCGGAGTTTGCATCCTGCATCCCCATCACCGCTCCATGTGTTAGCACCTGAGGCTAAGTCTAGTGAAACAATGAGGAAACGGCGAAAAATCGAACAATTAATCACACCAGAGCGGACGCGCTGCGGTCCTGACCTCTTTTTTGATCTGGCTCAGTAAACTGGCCATAACTTCCCCGTTAGCCTGGTTGCATCAGGCACCGGAAACGGGTTTAATCTGCGGCTGATTTTTAGCGCGGCTGTAAAAAAGGAACGTTGTATGCTTCGAAAAATTAGAATAGCCCCTCGCTCTGCCATGGCTTTTGGCACTCTCGGTCTTATTACCCTTATCATTGGATTAATGGCCATTGCTCAGCTTAAAAGCATCGACAACCTGGTATCAGGCCTCACCTATAAACGTATTCCCGCTACCAACAACGTGGGTAAACTGCGTCAGAACTTTCTGCTGCTCCGGCTGTATACCCTGAACGCCGTTTATCCGAAAGATGACCAGCACCGCAGAGAATCACTTAGCCGCCTGCAGGAGCTGGAAAAAGAGTTCGATCACGATATTCAAACCATGCAAAGCTATATCACAACGGATGAAGGCAAGGCTCTGCATGCCAGGCTGGAAGCAGCCAAATCGCAATATGATCAACGACATCAACAACTTGTTAGCATGATCCAGCGTAACCAGCAGGAACAGGCAGAACAATTCCGTTATCAGGGCTTTAACGAGCTGGGCATTGCCGTTAGCAGTGCTCTTGATAATATCGCCAACTATCACCAGAGACGGGCTACGTTAGCTGCCGAGCAGGCCAACAGCACCATAAAAGTCTCCACCCTGGCCATGGGTATTGCCATGATCGTAGCCATCGCTCTGGTAGTGGTTCTGGCACTGCTGTTCAGCCGGAGCCTGCTGCTGCCCATTCGCAAAGCGGTAGAGGTGAGTGAAACCATTGCCTCCGGCAACCTCACCACCCACTTCAGCGACGACGCCAAAGACGAAGCCGGCGAGATGATCCGGGCCCTGGCCGCCATGCAACAGCAGCTGAAAAACACCATTCTCGATATTAATGATTCATCCACTCAGCTGGCCTCCACAGCCGAAGAGCTGAGCGTGGTGACTGATCAGTCCACCCGTACTCTGCAACAGCAAAGCGATGAGCTGGAGCAGGCCGCCACAGCCGTGAACGAAATGACATCTGCTGTGGAAGAAGTGGCCCGCAATGCGGCCGCCACCTCCCAAAACTCTGACATCGCCGATGACAAAGCCCGCATTGGTCACGATAAGGTCATGCACACCATTAATACGGTGACCGAGCTGGAGCAGGAAATCGTCAATACCCGTCAGGGGGTAGAAAGCCTGGCTAACCGGGTGCGCGACATTGGCAGCGTGCTGGATGTTATTCGTGGTATTGCCGAACAAACCAACCTGCTGGCCCTTAATGCCGCCATTGAAGCCGCCCGGGCCGGTGAATCAGGCCGTGGCTTTGCCGTGGTGGCTGACGAAGTTCGGGCACTGGCACACCGCACTCAGGAATCCACCAAAGAAATTGAAAGCATGATGCATGCGATTCAGAACGAAACTAACGACACCGTCAATGCCATTCACGTTAGTACCGAACGCAGCGTGCAGACTCGTCAGGTTGCCCAGGAAGCCGGGGAGGCTCTGCAACTGATCACAGAAGCCATTATACAAATCAATGAACAAAACCAGACCATTGCCAGCGCCGCTGAAGAGCAGGCCTCGGTATCCCGAGAGGTAGACCGTAACCTGGTCAATATCCGCGACCTCTCGGTGCAAACCTCTGCCGGCGCACATCAGACCAACGTCTCGAGTAACGATCTGGCCCGTCTTGCCGAACGTCTGCATCAACTGGTCACCCAGTTCCGGGTGTAATGCCCCTGGATTCCGGCCTACGGGCCGGAATCCATTCCTCAGACGGCGCTGTTGGTTAAGAATGTGCACATCTGCACGGGAGCGACGACACTGTCTTTCCAGCCCCCAGACCGGGATCCCTTTAAGGCACAACCACCTCGCACTCCGGCAACAACACCGCCAGCTTCTGCTGCAACACGGTTTTGGCACCGCTCTCCCCATGAATGAGCCTGATTTGCCGGGGCGGCGGATTCATACCGGTCGCAAATGCGATCAGATCGTCTTGCCCGGCATGGGCCGAATAACCACTCACCTGATGCACCCGGGCTCGAATATCAAAGCGCTCACCATCAAGCTCCACCCAACCGCCCCCAGGACCATATTCCAGAATATCCCGCCCCGGAGTGCCCTCGGCCTGATAGCCGACAAACAACACATCGTTACGCGCATCATTCAGCAGCGCCTTTAAATAATTCACCACCCTGCCCCCGGCACACATCCCTGAGCCGGCCAGCACCACACAAGGCTGATGCGAGCGGGCCAGGTACCCCACCGCATTAAGGTGGTCCTGATGTGAGTTGATCACCGTTAACTGCTCAAACGACAACGGATGCCTGCCCTCACTCACCCGTGCGTGAGCCTCATCATTCCAGAATGGCTTCAGCTTACGATAAATCCCGGTAAAATTTGCCGCCAGAGGAGAGTCCACTACCACCTCCAGTTCATTCCAGGGCAGTCCCGGTGCTGCCTGTTCGCCGCCAAACTCCGCAATCAGGCTTTCCAGCTCATACAGCAAATCCTGCGTGCGTCCCAGACTAAAAGCCGGAATAAGCAAGGTACCACCATCTTCCAGCGCATGTTCCACCGCTACTTTCAGCCGCAAACGGCGATCTGCGCGACTTTCATGATTTTTATCGCCATAAGTACTTTCCAGCACCAGAACATCTGCGTATTCGGGTGATTCCGGCGGTACCAGCAAGGGGGAGTGAGGAGCCCCCAGGTCGCCGCTGAAGACAATGCGCTGCTCGCCGGCCTCACACTCCACATAGGCTGAGCCCAGAATATGCCCCGCCCGTTGCAGCCGGATGCGTATATCACTGCCCTCTACCTGTTGCCACTGGCCATAAGGCAAGGGCCGCAAACGCGAAGCAAGCACCTTAAGCACCCGCTCAATCAGCTTTTTATCACGGGTAAAACCAATTCTCAGCGCATCTTCCAGCATGGCTGGCAGTAATAAGGCCGACGGCTGCGAGCAATATATCGGCCCTTCAAACCCAGCTCCCAGTAAATAAGGCAGCCGCCCCACATGATCAATATGCACATGAGTCACAACCAGCGCTTTAATATGCTCCACAGGAAAATCAATGGCCAGGCCGTCCCGCGCATCCAGTCCCTGAAATAAACCGCAGTCAATTAACACACCGGCCCCGTTTAGCCGCAGTTCATGACAAGAACCGGTCACTCCCCGTACCGCGCCGTGATGTAAAATGTCCACCGTCATGTTCACCCCCACCGATGCATCCCGCCCTTTTACCCGTTAAGATAAAACAGCACCTGCAAATCATTCAATATATGCCACCATAGCCCGTCATCAAAAAAAATGCCCGCTGCTTAATCTGGCAGCGGGCATAAAACACCTCAACAAATACGGCAGGCTACTGATACGTCAGCACTGCCACCAGCACTCCCCCCAGAGCAAGCCGGTAAATAACAAATGGCAGAACACCAATTCGGTTAAGCAAGGCCAAAAACAATTTAATACAGGCCAATGCACTTACAAACGACACCACAGTGCCAATGATAATGGCTGACCACGACATCATCGCAGAGCCATCCAGCAAACCACTGGCCTGGTGGCTGCCAGCCAGAAAGATAATGGGAATGGACATCAGAAACGAATAACGTGCTGCAGCTTCACGGGTAAGGCCAAGCATGAGTCCGGCCGTTATGGTAATACCGCTGCGCGACGTGCCCGGCACCAGAGCCAGCGCCTGAGCACAGCCCAGAAACAGTGCACTGCGCCAGCCTGCCTCATATTCCGATTTAAACTGCCTGGCCATACGATCGGCCCACCACAGCAAAACGCCAAAAAATACCGTGGTAGCGGCAATCACCCAGCCACTGCGTAAATAGCGTTCAATCACATCTCCCAGCAACATTCCCGCTACACAAGCGGGAATGGTCGCCAATACAATCCCCCAGGCCAGCCGCGATTCGGCACACAAGGCTTTGCCCCTAAGTGAGCCAAACCACGCCCCTGCCATGGCAAAGACTTCCTTTCGGAAGTAAACAATCACTGCCAACAGGCTTCCCAGGTGAACGGCCACATCAAATGCCATCCCCTGATCCTGCCAGCCAAACAATACTGACGGCAATACCAGATGAGCAGAGCTGGACACCGGCAGAAACTCGGTAAAGCCCTGAATTAAAGCTAAAAAAACTGCATGGAATTCCACTTTAATGCTTCCTGTACAGGTACAACCCCGGGCACACAGACTACATCCGACCGCCATATTCAACCATGACTTTACTACTGAAAGATGACAGCCCCGTCAGCAGCACAGATGGCACAAGCATGTGTTATCTTGCACCAAACCCGGTAAACAGGATCCTGATGGTTTTATAAACAATCAAAATATCCAGCCACAAAGAGAAATTCTTAATGTAAAAAAAGTCATACTCAAGCTTTTTTTTCATACCATCCAGCTCGGCAGCATAACCTTGTTTGACCTGAGCCCAGCCAGAAATGCCTGGCCGCACTATATGACGATAACTGAAAAAAGGAACATCCTGCTCATACCACTCCGACAACTCACAAGACTCCGGACGCGGTCCGATAAAGCTCATCTCTCCTTTTAACACATTCAGCACTTGCGGCAGCTCATCCAGCCGGTATTTTCTGAGCACTTTTCCCACCTTGGTAATACGGGGGTCCTGACTGCTCTCGGTAAAACACTTACCACCACCATTAACATGCATACTACGAAATTTATACATATTGAACAGCCTGCCACCGTAGCCCACCCTTTTCTGCACAAACAGGGCCGGTCCTTTACTGTCGCAGCGAATTAAAACCGTCAGCACAACAAACACCGGCACCAGCACGGGCAACAAACATAACGCCAGCACAATGTCTGCGGCCCGTTTAATAAAGCAATACACAACCGAAGGCTGAAGTGACCCGAACTCATTTTCAGAAACATACTCTATTTTTACCCGGCCCGTCAGCGACTCCATCAGCCGCTTATAGTGAAAAACCGGGATTCTCTGTAGCGTGCAGGCCGCAAGAAAACGCTGCCAGTGTTCCGGAATACTGGCATGCAGATCGGTCATAATGGCGTCTACATGCGTAGTGAGCGGCTCAGCGTGTTCAAGCTTGATCCATCTGACCCCCGGCAGTTCAGGATGGGGCTCGGCCCGCCCGAGGGGAAGATAGGCGATATGATAAAATACATGCCTGACGACCGTAAAATACGTAAAATAGAAAAACAGCAGTGCCGCCAGAAAACTATAAAAAATATAATAAACTGAGTAACCAAAACGAAAAGCAAAGAAGAAAAACACCAATCCCCCATACCAGGCCAGCACGGTGGGTAAAATATAAAGCGCTTTTCTCGCCTCCGGGAACCCCATCAGCTTATGCAAAGACACCAGGCTTAAAGAAAAAGCGCACGCTACTCCCGCCTGACTGTTTAATTTAATCATGTCGGGAGACACAACTCCCTCCACCTTCCACATCAACAATGAAGGCAAGAGCACCACAAAGAAAAAACCAGAAAAAAACTGAAATGTACGGGAGTATATTAACTTATGAGACAATAACTCCGCCTGTTTCACAGATACAACTTCCATGACCTACCTCATCAATCCATGATGAATGTCAGTGCATAACACCAGTCAGCCTGGCAAATGCAGGAGCGTACTTTCTTAATACCCCTCTCAGGGCATAATGAGTAAAATAATACGCAGCCACCGGCACCGGCAGCTTTTCGCACTCTCTGTAAACCCGCCAGGTATGCCTGGCAGCACTAAATTTGTTATAAGAAACAGAACCTTTATGTATTCTGTATTTAGCCAGAGGCTGAGAGATACCATAAGCATAATCCGTATGCTTCAGTAATGTCAGCCATAGCGCATAGTCCTGCCGCTTTCTTACTTCCGGCATCAACACCTTGCCAAAGTGGTGAGTGTCATACATAGCCGTAAGACATCCGATATAACAGGTTTTAAGCAGATCTTGATAGCTCACCCGCTCCGGCACCCCGACGAATCCAATATTATTGTCCTCTCCGTCTATCTTGTAATAAGAGGAAAATGATATTGGTGCATGATTAGACAGCATAAACTCAACCTGCTTTTCCAGCTTATCCGGCAGCCAGAGATCATCCGCATCCAGAAAAGCAATAAAGCGTCCACTGACCATTGCTATGGCTTTATTTCTTGCTACCGCAGCCCCTGAGTTACAAGGCAGCCTGAAGCAACGAATGCGTTTATCCTGTTCAGCCAGTGATAACGCAAGCTCATAGCTGTTATCGTCGGAACCGTCGTCGACTATAAGCAGTTCAAAATCAGGGTAAGATTGGCTGAGCACTGACAACACCGAATTGTGCAGAGTGGTAGCTGAATTAAACACAGGCATAATAACACTAACCTTACCCATAATTATTTCTTTTCCAATCTACAAGCTTAGCCATAATACGGTGGAGTGGCATTGAAATGCACACAGGAACTGAGGAAAACAGATAATAAAAACAAACCTTTATCGGAGCAACATCTTTAAAAAGTCTACCTTTGATATCAAATAAATCAGAATTCCCCATTCTCATGTTTTGGTTCCAGCAGTATATAACTTGATTGTTGAATCTAACTTTAAGTGCTGAGCTTACTTCTTTATCTTGGTAATGGTTAATAAAAGAGAGCAAGTGTTCATTCGCAACCTCCTCATCTGTATAAGGAGTGGTTTTGGTAACCATGCTATCAGAATCACGATAATATATTGCTCCCGATTTATTTATAAGAATATACTCAGACGTTTCTTCTATGGCTCTAAGCCATAAACATACATCTCCCCCGCGTTTTACTCTACCGGCAGGGAAGCCTCCAACACCATGGAAAAGGTTCTTATTCATTATTACAGTTGATGTATAAAAAGGAGAAGCATATAAATAACTCAGAAAAGACACCACTCTAAACATTTCATGTTCACACTGAATGCTCGATCTTAGATTAATACCATCATATACATCAAATAGGGCAGCAAAGAACTTATGACTGGGGTTATTTTCTAGCGCCACCACAAAATTATTTAAATGTTCAGGAAGCCACTCATCATCAGCATCAATAAATGCAACCCACTCAGAATTAGACTTTTCCACCCCAAGATTTCTTGCTGCATAACCTCCAGGACCGGCTTCATCACGATAATAGATAGATATACGCTTATCCTCAAAACGCTCAACAATATGAGTACTTTTATCAGTAGAGGGATCACAGACAATAATCAACTCAAAAAGAGGGTATGATTGATTAAGGACAGAGTTAATTGAACGAAGAAGATGCCTCTCCTTGTTATATACAGGCATGACAACAGAAATAAGAACCCCATACCTAACAGTTTCCATAAAACTCCAAAACTAAAGAAAAAACAACATCTACACCTTCCTAAAAATATATTTCAAGACCCTTACCCCACCCCCAAAATCTTTAAGCCTATAAAAAACAAAACAAAAGAACAATACCCTCCCCATAAAGAGACCAAAAACTCTTTTGAAACACTCATACCTAGACTCTATTGCATAATATGATTTAAAGTCAGCTCCACTTGATTCATCAGGATGATCACAGATATTGAGAGGTACATAGATCCCTCGGCAACCTGCTCTTATAAGCGATGCCAAAAAAACAGGTTCATCACATAAGAACAGTTTTTGACCTGTCCCCATATCCTCGGGAAAGAAACACCTTGCGTTCAACAATGAACTTCTTAAACAACTTATTTCTATAGTGCCTACACTAAGGATAGAGAAAAGGTCGTGCTTAGTTTTCCTTTTTGAAAACTTAACAGGTTGAGTTAACCCCCTATTATAAGAAAACGTTATAAAATCCACACCACTATTTTCTTTGTACGAAAGAATGACTTTTTTATAAAAATCATCTTCATACACCACATCATCGTCACAAAACAAAACAATATCAGCATGTGAGTTTTCAATAGCTACATTTCTACTTTTTGTGACTCCTACACTATTTATTGGTATATACCTAATATCACTTCGCCGCTTAAAATGCTCTTGATAATTCATCAACTGATCACATCCGCCAACTTGATGAACAATTGTTATGGAAACATATAAGCTCTGTGGGGGCAAGTTATTAATTAACCTGAATATTCTATCTCCATAAGTGGAATACAACATCTCAAGAGTCATACGTAAACAGCCAGTAGTTAACAGTAAAAAATATGCATGACATAGTTAAGCATTAATTACACTGTTAATAATATCTATTTCTCTGTCAGTAAGGAACTTCTTACCTTTCCCTATCGATTTTCTATTCGGTGCGTCATATACAGAAGCATGATGCTTTCTTAAACAGACATCACCCATAATATCCAGAATGTCTTTCACTCTTTTTTCTCTAAGTGGGACCCCAATTCTACCAGATATTTCAAGAATAGTATTTTCTGGTGCAGAAACTAACTTTTCATAATCCACCTCGATAAATCTTAGGTTTGGATTATCCGTCTTAAAATTATTCCAAGCACAATAACTAGCTTTCCACCTTTCAGCCGCACGAGATACATCACCACATAGCCCAGAGTTAATATATGAAGAAACAACATCAATAGGATCTCTCTTCATGCATATATATCTAGCTCGTGGGAATGCTTTCCTTATAACACCTAAACTCAAGGTGTTCAATGGTGTCTTATCACCTACAAACCTAGATTCAACACCATCATTCACAGAAAGCCAAAAGTATAACTTGTTTATCAGATTAAAAAGGCTTTGCTCTTTCTCTGGCCACCTACATGCCTCTTCCACGAAATCCCTCAGGGTTAAGACATTGAAAGTATCAAACTCCTTATGATACTCAAGTAAACTAATCGTTGTTTTTACTTTATAATCCCAAGACTCCCCAGAATTTCTGTAGAAATGCATTATTTGCTCAGGTAGAACATAAGTCTCCGGTGGTATATATATATCCATCTCTTGCATCATAAGCCGACGGAGCAAGGTATTTCCTGATCTGCCACACCCCACCAAAAAGATAAAATCTTTACTTGCTCCATCATCCTCAAGTCGACATTTCTTTGTGACTTTAAAAGTCATAGACTTAATCAGTCGCATATGAAACTGGTATTTTGGGTTTGTTTTATAGAAAAACCTGAGTTCATTCATATTCATGCCATCACCATTAAATATAAGACATCCCCATTTTTTTAAAAACAAAAAACAACAAAACACAATTCCAGATTACAATACTTATAGCCACACCAATAGCAGCCCCAATAGCTCCATAAATTGGGATCAACCATACACAAAGCAGAACACTAAAAAGTACTGCAACCAATTGCCCTTTCAAAGTATCCCTTTCATGCCCACTCATGGAGAGCAGATAACCCACAGAGCCACAAAACACATTAAATAACTGCCCGATCACCAGCACAGCCATGGGGTAATAGGCCGACAAGGCATATTCATCACCAAACACCCAGCCCAGCAGACTTTGCCCACCAAACAGCAATATCAGACCAATGGGCAGCGCAATGGAAAAAGATCCCCGTGCTGCCTGTCTGGCCAGGTGTTGCAGTTGCTCCTTATTTTGATCTCGCCATGCCTTGGCGAAATAAGGCGCAACCACCAGGTTGACCAATGTTAACGACAGCACCACAAACTGGGCACCCCGCTCTGCTACCCGCATGGCGGCCACCTGATCATCTGTGCTGAGCACCCCAAGTAACACCAGGCTGATTTGGGTATTGAATGAGCTAACCAATGCCAGCAAGGTAAAAGGCAGCAGAGCCCGCCCCCACTGCTTGGTGTGATACTCAGGTTTAGTATCTGAAGTAAACACTGGCTGCAGCTTTAAAAAAGCCAGGCTGAATAAAACAAATATTATAAAAGCCACGATTATCTGGCTGTAGATAAGATTTTCTACACTCAAACGATTGGTACTCAGCAGGTATAAGAAGGCTATCAGCAATAAAGCTGGCTGGATGAGCAACTTGGGCAGCTCTGAATAAAATGGTTTGGCCAGACCTTTAAGAGCACCGTCCCGTACTGCAGCCAGCGCAGTAAAGGGAAGTATAAATACTGCCAGTGTTATGAATTGCCATTTACTTTCACTGGGTAACCAGCCAGAAAGACTTAAAAAAACAGCAAGAACAATCAAGCTGAATACGCTCACCCAGACATGTGCAAACCTGATCACTCCCCGATACAGCCCCCACTGCATTTTATGAGAGAATACAGCGATTTCACGCGTTAGCAGGGCAGGAACTCCACCCGCCACAGGCAGTGCCAGCATGGATATGACTGTCATGACAAACACATATTGCCCGAACTTTTCTGGCCCCAGCTCTCTGGCCAGTAACACACTAACCACCAGGCTCAAAGGTAAAGACGCAGCCCGCAGCATACCAAGACTGATAAAGCTTTTAATCAGGGGGCGTTTTATCACCAGAAGAAGTTTATTCCACATTTATTTAGTCGTTTCCAAATAAGTCTCTGGTATACACCTTTTCCGCCACACTCTGCAGCTCTGGTGTTAACCGGTTTGCCACAATGACATCCGCCTTTTGTATAAACTCGCCAATTCCTTTAATAACTGGTGATTGTAAAAACTCCGCATCATCCAGCAATGGCTCATAAACAATAATATTTATCCGGTGGGCTTTAATCCGCTTCATAATGCCCTGAATGGCAGAGTCCCTGAAATTATCGGATCCCGCTTTCATCGCCAGCCGGTAAATGCCCACGGTGGGAACCGGTGGGGCCTGTACAGGTGTGGTACAGACCGTGGCAAATCCGGAAGAATTGCAGTGTGCTTCTGAATAGTGATAGTGATACAGCGCTTGATAAGGTTGCCGGACACTGAGGTGGCGATTTAGCTTTTCTATTATCCGGCTGGCAATAAAGCTTTTCCGGGTGCTGTTGGCGTCCACAATGGCCTGAATAAGATTACTGGGGATATCCCGGTAGTTAGACAGCAGCTGCCTGGTATCTTTGGGCAGGCAATAGCCACCATAGCCAAAGCTGGGGTTGTTATAGTGCTCACCAATGCGCGGATCCAGGCAGACTCCCTCAATAATCTGTTTGCTGTTCAGGTTTTTACTTTCTGCGTAGGTATCCAGCTCATTAAAAAATGCCACCCGCATAGCCAGATAAGTATTGGCAAACAGCTTGATGGCTTCGGCCTCGGTGCTGCTGGTAAACAGCACCGGAACCTGCTCAACCGCCGCTCCCTGCTGCATCAGCGCAGCATAACGCCCGGCCAGATCCGGCTGCCCGCCCACAATCAGCCGTGACGGATAAAGGTTGTCGTGCAGCGCACGGCCTTCACGAAGAAACTCGGGCGAAAACAGGATATTGGCGTTTTGAGTGTGCTGAATAAGCTGGCAGGTAAAGCCCACCGGTACGGTAGACTTGATAATGATAAGCGCGTGAGGGTTAAGGCGGGTAACGGCTTCTGCCACTTCGGTGACAGACCGGGTATTGAAATAACCGGTATCCGGATCGTAGTCGGTTGGCGTGGCAATAATCACCAGCCCGGCCTGCCGGCATGCGTGAGGCAGACTGGTAGTTGCCTGAAAAGTGATGGCCGGATCATTCAGAAATGCCTGAATGTCATTGTCTTCCAGCGGAGATATACGGTTATTAAGCTGAGTGATTTTAGCCGGGTTGATGTCTTGCAAGACTACGTGGTTATGCTGTGCCAGCAGCAGTGCATTAGCCAGCCCCACATATCCTGCTCCGATGACGGCAACCACCTGACGTGGCTGACCGCTTTTTACGCTACCGCCCGTGGAGTGCATACGGCGTTTCTCCCATTGCCGATGTCCGAAATGTGCACAACAGCGCATGCTCGTCCTGAGTATGCTTTCCGCTGTTGTCTTTATTGATAATACACCTTTTTGGAAAAAGTGGCCGCGAAGCCGAATGCACATTACCGGGCTGATCATGCGTTTGTGACTTTCCGCGGGCTGCCAGCTAAGGCAGAATAGGCGTAACTCACTCAGATATTAAGGATTTGTCATGCGTGTACCTGCACTGGTTCTGGCTGCCCTCACTCTTTCCGGTTGTGCCAATATGGCGGTAGACAGCAATGTGTCGCCCACCGGTATTAAGGATTATTACAAAGGTAACAACGTCACCCTGTATGGCCGTGATGAACTGAAAGGCCTTAACTATGTCACCCTGGGCACGGTGGAAGGCGAAGCCTGTAAGATTGAAGCCAATGAACCACCTCCTAAAGATGCCGATGCCCGTGCCCACATTCGCCGCCGTGCCGCCGATATGGGAGCCAATGGCATTTTGCTGGACCGCTGCACCCGGTTTAATGACATGCCCGGATGCATTGAGCAGGTGCTGTGCAGTGGCCAGGCACTTAAAGTTAATAAGTAGTAAGCCCCAGGCTGTCGGCCGTAATTACTGCTGGCAGCCATGACTGTGTTTTTGAGAATTTATGACCACGATTAATCTTGATCCGATTGGCATCGTCCGCTCGCCTTATAAGGAAAAATTTGCGGTACCGCGCCAGCCGGGGCTGGTAAGCCGCGCCCGGGCACAGCTTGAGATGTTGCCGCCTTATAACGATCCCAGTGCATTCAGAGGGTTGGGCGAGTTCAGTCATTTATGGCTGGTGTTTGTCTTTCACCAAACCATGGAGCAAGGCTGGAAGCCCACCGTGCGTCCCCCCCGCCTGGGAGGAAACGAACGGGTCGGTGTGTTCTCTACCCGCTCCACCTTCCGCCCCAACCCGCTGGGGTTGTCGGTAGTCGAGCTGCGCGACATGTGCAAAAGCGGCAACAAGGTATGGCTGGAGCTGGGAGGGGTAGATCTGGTCGACGGCACCCCCATTGTAGACATTAAGCCCTATTTGCCCTGGGCCGATGCCGTGCCCCACGCTCATGGGGGCTTTGCACCTACACCACCGGATCTGGGTATGGAAGTCATTTTTTCGCCCGATGCCGAGCAGGCTTGCGCGCGCTCTTCCGTGCCCGACTTGCAGGAATTTATTACCGAAGTTCTGGTGCAGGATCCCCGCCCTGCCTATAAAAAACAGGAACAGGGCTGGCAGAAATATGGCGTGCGTTTATACGACTACAACGTGCGGTATGAAGTGTTTGGCCAGCTTACCCGTGTGTTAGAGATAGTCTAGATTAGCGCCTGCAGGCCCGGTTTTAACACGCTTACAAACCGGGCTATGGTGTCGCATAGGGTACGGTTTTCATCGCCATGCTTGCTGCATGGATTCCGGCTCGGAGGCCGGAATGGCGGCAGTTGCACTCCCGCACAGACGGCAGCCCAGGCCATGTTGCAGGTGTTAAATTTTTTCCATCCAGCTTTTCAGCCACTGCAGTGCCGGCACTTCCGGCTCCAGGGTTTCAGAAGCGTCTACTTTTAAATGCTCAGTCACCGCCTGTGCCTGCAGCTCCTGCAACTGCTCGTTAAGCAGCTCGCCGGCACCACAAAAATGCTCATAGCTGCTGTCACCCAGGGCTACCAAGGCATAACGCACGTCGGGAATAGGCGGGCAGGTTTCACGCAGTTCCTGATAGAAAGGCACCAGATCGGGCGGCAGTTCTCCCTGCCCGGTGGTTGAGGTAACAAACAGCCAGAAGTGGGAGCGGTCGAGCCCGGCAAGCTCGGCATCCTCATGCAGGCTTACACTGTGGCCGGCTTTAATCAATTCTTCTTCCAGCGTTTCAGCCACCAGCACGGCCGAACCGTAAACGGTTCCGATAATAATATCCACTGTTGCCATTCATGCGCTCCTTGTTTTTATTGGTGTCGGTGCACTATGCCATGGCCAGCCAGGCATGTGTAGGGCCGGAATGACAGTGTGTCGTCGCTCCCGTGAAGAAACGTCATCCCCGTGAAGACGGGGACGGGAGCCCAGAGCAGACGTGCACACTCTCAACCAACAGCGCCGTCTGAGGAATGGATTTCCGCCTGCGCGGGAATGACGACTAAACGAGCGGGAATGACAAAATCTCGTCGCTCCCGTGCAGACGGGAGCCCAGGGCAGACGTGTACACGCTCAGCCAACAGCGCCGTCTGAGGAGTGGATTTCCGCCTTCGCGGAAATGACAACGAAGCGAACGGGAATGACGACTAAGTTTCTACAAATTCCACCCGAATTCGTTGGCAAGGTGCTTCCAATGGTGATCTACGGGGGCGACGATGTTGAGCGGCGCTCCGGTGACCGGATGGGTAAGACTCAAGCGGGCAGCATGTAGCATAAGGCGATCACATTGATACTGCTCCCGGAAAAAACGGTTATGACGACCATCGCCGTGACTGGTGTCGCCCACAATAGGGTGACGCAGGTGAGCCATGTGCCGGCGCAGCTGATGCTTGCGCCCGGTTTCAGGGCTGAGCTGCATCAGGCTGTAACGGCTGGTGGCATGCTTTTTGGACACCGTAAAGGGCAGTTCAACCTTTGACAGTCCCTGCCAGCGGGTAACGGCATCCTGAGGCGGTTTGTCGGCATCGGCAAATTTGTCAGCAATGTCATCAAGTTCGCAGGTAAGGGCATAGTCAAGCCTCCCCTCCCCTTCCAGATACCCCCTCACCACAGCCAGATAGGTTTTGTTTATCTCACGGCCACTGAAAGCCTCGGTCAGTGTGCGGGCTACCTCGGCATTTTTGGCAAACAGCAGCACGCCCGAAGTAGGGCGATCCAGCCGGTGTACCGGAAACACATGGCAACCCACGGCATCACGGGTCAACTGCATGGCAAAACGGGTTTCATGACGATCAAGCCAGCTGCGGTGAACCAGCAGGCCAGGCTCTTTATTAACGGCGACCAGCCACTCATCTTCATAAATCAGTGAGATACTCATGCTTCGCGCTCCACCGGCAGGCCGGTCAGGGTTTCATCCAGCTGAGCAATGGCTTCAAGCAGTGCGCTTGTTTCTTCGGGTGCGCCTTTCATGCTTTCCGTTGCCATCGGGTAAACCGCAATGCGGGCAGGCAGCGGCAGGCCGGCGGCCAGCAGATCTCGCAGCCGGGGCAGCAACACAAACTGCAGCCATTGAGGCAGGCTTAAGGTATCGAGACAAAAGGGCTGCGTACTTTGCAGGGCACCAGGTGGCGGGGGCTCGTCTTGCCACCAGCCAAGGGTGTTAAGCTCATTTTCTATGGTGAGCAACAAATGATGAACCGTGGCAGACATGCAGCAAACTCCTCTTTAAAACTGCCCGCTACTATACCATCCCGGCTTTCTACTCCCTATAATTCGCCTCTGCAGACAGGAGGATCCGATGCAAATAGACACTCTCAGTGAATTTTTAACTCAGGCCGGCACCGATTTTCGGCTGTTCGACCTGGGCCGGCGGCTGCAGCCCCTGGAGCAGAGCGACTTTGCCGCCATCGAAGCTGGCCGCCGTCCCTACCCCTGGCCCTTGCAGCGCCATGCCTGGCTCGCCGTCTGCTACTGGCAGCAAAACGGCGGCCAGCCTTATGTGTGGTTTTTAAAAATCCCCCTGGATGAACGCGGTTTGTTTAACAATGCCGCGGTAAAGCATTTTCTGTCCGCTCTGGTGGAGCAGCTGGGGGGGGATATACATGCCCCGCTGACCGATGAACAACAGCAACAGCTGGCAGACACCCCGTTTACCTTCCAGCCGGCACAAGACAAGCTGGCGGCGTTTCATGCCCGCCTTAGTCTGGCGCTGAAGCATGCGCCTTCGGCTTATTATCAGGGAGCGGTTGATTACTTAACTACGCCGGCCAGCCAGCACTGGCAACAACTCGGCCTGCAAGGACTGGCGGATGTGGCTGCCCGGCTGCATAGCGATACTGCCCTGGCCAACACCGTGCAGCAGCATCTGTGGCAATTGCCGGAGCCGGTGCAACAGGCACTGCTGACCCAATGCGAACATCACCCTCTGCCCGCGCCGCTGGCCAAAGCCATGATTGAGGCGGTAAGCGCCGAGCAGGAACGCCAGGAGCCCAATGAAGAACGCATTGCCCTGCTGTTGCGCGCCACGGCCGGTTGCGCCCCGTTCAAGGCGCGCAGTGCCAAGCTTTCCAGCCTGATGTCTCTGCAACCGGGCCAGCCGCTGCTGCTGACCATGGCAGCTCGCCTGTGGCAAGATCTGACCGACGAAGCCCTGCTGCTGCAATATTTAACCCTGCTGGCCGACCAGCATGGCGAACTGTTTAACGGCCTGTTTGCCGAGCTGGTATCGGTGCCGGCCCTGCGCCCGCTGATCCTGGCCAATTTGCATAATCCGGAGTTACCTGCTCCACTCAAGCAGGCCTTTGGCAATTTGTTTGCGGCCACCCATGGCTGAGCTGCTGGGCTTGCTGGCCCTGTTTGTGCTGGGTGCCAGCGTGTGGCAGCTGCGTCGCCAGAGCGAATTTGCCAACCGCTGGCTGGTACATTACTGCAAGCGCCAGCAGTTTCAGCTGCTGAGCGTGTACCGTTACCGGTTTTGTCTGCGCAAGGGTCGGCTGCTGGCTCATTTCCGTTTTGAGTTCAGCCACGATGGCATGCAGCATAATGAAGGTGAATTGTGGCTCTGCGGCCTGAAGGTGATGGAAGTATCAGTGCCGGTGCTGCGGGAAGACCCCTTCGGGGAGCTGTAAACTGTAAGTGGTGTTGGCTGTTGCCGCCGGCCAATGGATTCCGGCTCGGAGGCCGGAATGACAAGATTTCGTCGCTCCCGTGAAGAAACGTCATCCCCGTGAAGACGGGGACAGGAGCCCAGGGCAGACGTGCACATTCTCAATCAGCAGCGCTGTCTGAGGAATGGATTCCCGCCTGCGCGGGAATGACGACTAAACGAGTGAGAGTGGCGAAATCTCGTCGCTCCCGTGAAGACGGGAGCCCAGGGCAGACGTGCACATTCTCAATCAACAGCGCTGTCTGAGGAATGGATTCCCGCCTGCGCGGGAATGACTACTAAACGAGCAAGAATGGCGATTAAGAAAGCAGGCACGGTTTGCCCGAATCAACTCGGGCCTACAGGAGGAAGATATGGAACATATGATTCATCCATTCAGTGAATTGTTTGAACAGTTAGGGCTGGATGCCAGCCATAAAGGTATTGAGCACTTTCTGCAACAGCACAAGCTGCCACCAGAGATGGAGCTGGTTAATGCCCCCTTCTGGAACAATGCTCAGGCAACATTTTTAAAAGAAGGACTGCAGGAGGATTCAGACTGGGCTGAGGTGATCGATCAGCTGAATGCCAGTCTGAGGTAATTTACGGAGTTTGCATGTCGCAACCTATTATTGATGTTATTCATCGCCTCGCCGCCGAAGGCAAGGCGGTGACCACCGCCACAGTACGGGCCCGCTTGTCGGGCCCGGTTAACATGGCTGAGCTGATCAGCCTGGTCAACCGCTATCGTAGTGCGCCAGAATCACTGCCGACAGCAGCCCCGGCAGAGACGTCGTCCGAACAATCCCCCGAGCAGCGCCTGCTGGCGCTGGAAGAGAAAGTGCGCATGCTGGAAGCTCGGCTGGCACGCCTTGAGGAGTCCGGTGTCTGATGTGGGTATGTGAACTTCAGTTTGATTGTTATCAGGACACACAGCTGTCCGGGGCCGAGCAGGCCATTCGTCAGTTGCTGGACGCGCTGCGCTATAACGGCCAGATTATTGGCCGGGAATTTCCAACGGCCATTTATCAGGGCTGGCTGATCAGCCGGGTTGTGTGTCCCGAGCAGGACAGCCTGCACCCGCGCCACAACAGCCGCCAGGTGGAGCTGGCCATTGAACAGTTACACCAGGCCGGGCTGACCAGCCCGAAAGTCACCACCCGCGGGCCGGACCTGAATTCCGATACCACCGATGAAACGCACACGCCAGGGTGGCAGATACTGTACACCAGCTATCTGCATACCTGCTCACCCCTGCGCTGTGGTGAACATTTCTCTCCCATACCGCTTTATCGCATTCCGGCCGTGGCCAACGGGGATTTTAAGCAGGTATTAAAATGGCAGGAAGACTGGGAAGCCTGTGATCAGCTGCAGATGAACGGCTCCATTCTGGAGCATGCCGCCGTGGAAGAGATTTCATCACCCACCAGCCTGCTCAGCCGCCGGGGCCGGGATCTGGCCAAACGCATCGAGTATTTAACCAAAGTCCCTACTTTTTATTATTTATACCGGGTGGGTGGCGACAGCCTGTCCGCAGAGCAGGCCCGCCACTGCCCCGGTTGCGGCGACCACTGGCACCTGGACGCACCGCTGCACGATATTTTTGACTTTTTCTGCGAGCCCTGCCGGCTGGTGTCGAATCTGTCGTGGGACTTTAAATCGTAGCTCCGGATGCAACGGGGCTACGGCGTTAAATGATATGCATGCGGCCCCACCGGTTCGGCCCGGTGCAAAAAAGTGGCCAGATCCGGAGCCAGAGTGCCGATAGCCCCCTGCCCCAGGCGTTCCAGCAGCACGGCTCCGCTGACATTGTCCAGGGTAATCAGCCGGCGTTCATCGCGGCAGGTAGCAATAAACCAGGTGGCTGGCAGCTTCAGTTTCTGCTGCATCAGCTGATGGCCGATCTGATTTTGCTGCAACCGCTCAAAATCAGCGTCATTCCAGGGCTGCAGCAAGGTAATAAACATTCCCTTGTAACACAGGGGTAAATGGCCGGCGTAATAATGCCCGAACAACGCCGGCAGCGACGGATGCACCGGCATATTCAGCGCCTGTGCCAGGTTGTCAAAAGAGCCCGGCTCTGCTCGGGTATAAGGATGCCAGGCTACCTTGCCCTGGTGTGCCGGCAGTTGCCCTGCAGGAGATGGCTCACCGGGATCATGTTCGGCCAGCGGCTGACCATAGTTCCTTTGATAACGCTCAAACAGGGCGGCCAGTGCCGTCACCACTTGATTCTGCATGGCAAACCCTCACAATAATGTCTTTAGCAATGTATACAACATGAAAGCCCCATTCTACCAACCGGACATTCAAATGACACCAGAGCAAAAATATCAGCACAGTGATTCCCTGGCGGGGCTGGAGTTAGGCAAACAGAGCAGCTACGTCAGCGAATATGATCCGGGGCAGCTGCAGGCCGTGCCCCGCAGTCTGAACCGTGATGATCTGGGGCTACAGGCCGATGCCCTGCCCTTTTCCGGTGAAGATTTATGGAATCTCTATGAGCTGTCATGGCTGAATGCCAGAGGGAAGCCGGTGGTAGCCATGGGTGAAGTGCGGGTGCCGGCCACCAGTACCCATCTGATTGAATCAAAGTCATTCAAACTGTACCTGAACAGTTTTAACCAGAGCCGCTTTGAAAGCCTGACCGCCGTGGAAGAAACCCTGGCCCGGGATCTGTCCGCCTGCGCCGATGGCAAGGTGATGGTCAAACTCTACGAGCTGCAGATGGCACCGGCTCAGTTTGGCCGCCTGCCCGGCCACTGCATTGATCAGCTGGATATTGATATTGAGCATTATCAGCCGGTACCGGATCTGCTGGCCAATGCCACAGACACCGAAGAAGTGTGCGAAACCCTGCACTCCCATTTGCTCAAGTCCAACTGTCTGGTAACCGGCCAGCCCGACTGGGGCAGCGTGATGATCCGTTACCAGGGGCCGCGCATTCGGGAAGATGCCTTGCTGCGCTACCTGGTGGGTTTTCGCCAGCATAACGAATTTCACGAGCAGTGCGTAGAACGGATTTTTATGGATATTATGCAACACTGCAAACCCAGCGAGCTGACCGTGTATGCCCGCTACACCCGCCGGGGTGGGTTGGATATTAACCCCTATCGCAGCAATGTTGCCGGCAAGGCCGCTAACGTTCGTTTGCTGCGTCAGTAACTTGTTAAACCGGCAAGGCTGGACGTGGGCAGGCGGGCTTCGTAAACTGCGCTACTGGCCCGGTTTTTTCGGTATCGATTATTGTGATTCTGTCTGTCGCCGTTCTGGTGTCACATCTGGCGGGCGCACCGCCGCTGTCATCTTACCAACCTGAGCCCGCTGAACTGCAGCGGGCCCGGCGACTTATGCTGAGCCGGCCCGGTGAATGCGTGGCACTTACTCACTTCTTTCTGCAACGTAAAGAAGCCAAGCCGGCCTCCATGTTCAACTCCCGGCAGGAGCTGGACAAACTGGAGCAGGCCAAACGCTACCGTACCCGGGGACAGACCTTTACCGCATGGCAGCTGCAGGCCTTGTGTCAGGCCAACGACGACCAGTTACTGACCGCCGATGCCAGTATTAACCAGGCTATCAGCCTGGCCCGACGGCACCGTCAGTCCGATGCACTGGTCACAGCCCTGCTGATAAAAGCCAAACTGGCCCTGGCCAGCGAGCATGTGGATCAGGCGCAGACCTTGCTGGATGAAGCCCAGAAGGCCATTCTGCCATCCGACCTGACGCTGATGGGGGATCTGCAGTTGCTGCAGGCAACCCTGCTGATGTACCGGCACCGTTACGATGAAGCCCGTCAGCTATTAGAACAGGTGCGTCTGCAGGCATTGCAACAGGATGATGCCCTGCACCAGTCGTGGGCCAACTTTTTGTTGGGCGATTACTATCTGCAATTGCAGCAGGACGAACTGGCACTCTCCCATTTTCTGGAAACCCTGGATGTACTGGGCGATCGCCGCCAGTTTTATGTTAAGGCCCTGGCCGCCAAAAAAACGGCTGCCATTTATGCTGCCCTGGGCCAGAACGACAAAGCTCTGCAATTTGCCAACCAGTCCACCACCGAATTTGAACAGCTGGGTAACAGCCCGCTGCTGATAAGCTCACTGCTTAACCTGGGCCGGGTTACCCGGGCCGGCAATGATGCCAACCTGGCACTGGTATACTTTTTTAATGCCCTGGATTTAGTGAAAATCCAGGGCGATACCGAGCAAATGGCAGCACTTTATCTGGAGATCGGTCAGTCTTATTCCTGGCTGGGAAGTTATAAGGAAGCCCAGCACTACCTGGATCTGGCTCGAACCGGGTTTGAACGTACGCACGATCTTCCTCACCTGGCCGATACACTGATTCAACTGGGCAAAATGCACCTGGCACAAACAGAATATGGTGTGGCGCTGCTTCGACTGGAACGGGCGAGAATCATCGCTGAACAGCTTGATGATGTAGTGAAATTAATGGAAACACACCGCTTGCTGGCACAGCTGTTTGAACAAAGTGGCAATATGGCCGCCGCGCTGACACATCAAAAAGCACTGCATGCCTATTTCCAGCGAGCCACTAATGTTAATCGGTTACTAACCCAGAGCCTGGTTCAGGATAATGAATTACAACTGCAACAAGAACGCGAACTAAGCGAACTGGGCAGACGCAGTGAAAAACTACTGCAGGACAGGGAGCGCTTTGCTCTGCTGGCAGCAGGCCTGAGCCTGCTGTCGCCACTGTTACTTTATGGACTGCTACGTAACCATATTCGCAGCCGCCGCCTGTGGCGGCAAAATCAGGAGCTGCAACAGTCTTTATTAATTGAACCCCTTACCGGGCTGCCCAACTGGCGTAAACTGATGCAACGGCTGCCCAAGGAAATGGCCCGCCAGCAGCAACGATCTGAACAGTGGTACCTGAACGAAGAACAGGCCCGGCCTTTTGATGACAAGATTTATTACCTGCTGTTGCAGGTACCCTTTATGAGCAGTCTAAGGGAGCGGCTGGGACTGGCACAGTCTACCGAGATCCAACAACAACTGGGAGCTTATCTGCGTGGCCGCATTCACCCCAGGTCCCGGCTTTATGATCTGCGTGATGGTCAGTTTATTTATGCGATTCCACAAAAGGAAGTTGCCGAATTGGCCCCCATTTTAACCGCGCTGGAGCGTATGTTTGCCGAGTTCCCTTGCCAGTATGAACTGGACAGACGCATTTTTACCGGCATTATCGGACACCCGTTTTTACCCAAAGCACCCAATGCGCTCGACGATTTACGCCTTGGCGATATTCTCTACCTGGCGCTTGCCGGTGCTCGACAACTGGCGGAAATTACACAGGAATCAGCTTGGGTTGAACTGGTGGCTGTAGATTGTCAGCAAGCAGCCTTTTTTACCGGTGACGTACGCAGCTGTTGCATTCAGGGTATTATGAAAGGGCTGGTAAAAGTGAACAGCTCTCATAAAAAACAACAAATTGACTGGCAAGCACTTCAACCCGAGTTACCATCGACACATCAGGGATAGTCGCTGTGAGAGCCTTATGGTGAATAATGAATAATGATGATCTCTGGATGCTAAAGGATCTGCCATCTGCCATCACAGCGCTGGAAACCCTGTGTGATGGCCTGCAGCACAGTTTGTCCGATGACGGGGCGCTCTCCGGACAGGAAGATAACCATGGCCTGCGGGTACAATGGCAAAAGCTGCTCGGAAACTTGTCACCTGCACACACGCACAATAAGGCATCGAACAGCAATGAGGCGACGCTAATTGATGCGCTGCAGGCACAACTGACATTTTTGAAACGCCATCAGCAACAACAGCAGGAGCAGCAGCAGCAAAGCCGTGAGCAATTGTTGCAGGCCGCACATTTTTTACAGGAAGCCGATTACGCTGAAGAACGGTTGTCCGGCCTGATTACAGCGCTTGAGGGTAATGGCCATATTATTTATTACCTTTATCCCCTACTGGAGTGCTACCAGCAGGCGGTCTCTGTTTGCGCACAACAGCGGCAGCAGGAGCGTGCTCGTCAACAGGAAATCTGTCAGCGTTTACTTACCCTGATCGATGAGCTGAGCTATACCGGAGATGTCGGCAACGAAATTAACAGCATTAAGCAACTGCTGCTTGCACAGAGTGACCACACCAACCTGCCAGCCCACTGCCTGCGGCTGATAGCGCTGGTTATCGAAGGCAGCCGTCTAGAACGTCAGCTTTCCAGCCGCTTTTTACTGCGGCTGAATAACAATCTGGAAAGCATGCAGACACAATGCCTGACCTCGGTCAGTGAAGGTAAGAGGATTGTCAGTGCCCGCCAGATTCAGGATGCCAGCCTGGTAGAAGAGATCCATGCTATTGACCGGCATTTGTCCGGACACCTTGATACATCACTGGCACAAAGCATCGTTGCCCACCTCAATGGCCTGAAAACAGTGGCGCAACAACATGCTCAGCTGCAGCAACGAGAAGCTGCTCTGTTAAGCCAGCTTGAATCACTTGAAAATGAAGTCGGTAAACTTAAACAGCAGACCAGTGACTACCGGCGGCGTCTTACCAGTCAGAATGAAAAGCTGATGATAGACGGACTTACACAGATTTATAACCGGACCGCGCTTGATGAACGACTGAAAGTTGACTTTGCGCGCTGGCAGAAAACGCAAAGCCCGCTGTGCATTGTGCTGTTGGATGTGGATTTCTTTAAGAAAATTAACGACCAGTACGGCCACCTGGCAGGCGACAAGGCATTACGCCTGATTGCCCGCACACTGCGTAACAGTTTAAAAGAAAGTGACTTTATTGCCCGGTTTGGCGGGGAAGAATTTGCCATTTTAATGCTGGATGTTGACCCGATATTATTGCACCGGCCTTTACATCAGTTGCGCCAAAAAATTGAGGCCATCCCGTTCAGCTTTAAACAGGAGCGCGTTACCATCACCGTTTCTATAGGAGCCACCCTGTTACAACCCGGGGACACCATTACCACGGCTCTGGAACGCGCCGATCAGGCCCTTTACAGGGCAAAAAATGCAGGCCGTAATCAGCTCGTCATTGCCTGAGCCTGCTCATTACAACTCAGAGATACATTATGATCACCCATATTAATCCGGTTGGCAGCATGAATCTGTTGTCGCAAATGGAGGTGGATCGCCTCAAGCAGTCAGCTTCAGGCAGTCTGTATCATTTGTTCAGAAATTGTGCTTTAGCGGTACTTAACTCCGGCAGTAAAACCGACAGCTCCAAAGAAATACTGGAACGCTATAAAGACTTTGACATTAATGTTATCCGCCGTGAACGGGGTATTAAACTGGAGTTGTTCAACCCTCCCGAGCATGCTTTTGTAGATGGTGAAATTATACGCAGCATTCAGGACCATCTGTTTTCTGTACTGCGGGACATTATCTATGTCAATAGCCATTTACAGGCCAGCTCACTGTTTAACTTAACGGCCTCTACGCATATCACCGATCTGGTATTTTCCATTTTACGTCATGCCAAAGCCATTAACCCGGGAGCCGATCCTAATCTGGTGGTCTGTTGGGGGGGGCACTCCATCAGCCCGGTGGAATATCAGTATACCCGTGAGGTAGGTAATGAGCTGGGGCTGCGCGAGCTGAATATTTGCACCGGCTGTGGTCCGGGAGCCATGGAAGGTCCCATGAAGGGAGCAGCCGTCGGCCATGCCAAGCAGCGGGTTACCGGCAGCCGTTATATCGGCCTGACCGAGCCTTCCATTATTGCCGCCGAGCCACCTAACCCGATTGTCAACGAGCTGGTGATTCTGCCGGATATTGAAAAGCGGCTGGAAGCCTTTGTCCGCCTGGGCCACGGCATTATTATTTTCCCAGGTGGCGTGGGCACAGCAGAAGAAATTCTGTATATCCTCGGCATTATGATGCACCCGGAAAACCGGAATCAGCCGCTGCCCATTATTCTCACCGGCCCTAAAGAAAGTGCTGATTATTTTCGCAGTATTGATGAGTTTATCGGCAGTACTCTGGGCCCGGATGCACAGAGCCTGTATGAAATTATTATTGATGACCCGGCAGAAGTCGCCCGCCGCATAAAAACCACCATGCCAATGGTACGGGATTACCGCAAGTCAGTGGGCGATGCCTACTCCTTTAACTGGTCATTGAAAGTTGAGCCGGAATTCCAGCTGCCTTTTAACCCAGATCACGAAAGTATGGCCAACCTGAATCTGCACTGGGATCAGGCCCCGCAGCAACTGGCAGCCAACCTGCGGCGGGCATTTTCCGGCATTGTCGCGGGCAATGTAAAGGAAAGCGGGCTGCATGCCATTGAGAAAAAAGGGCCGTTTTTGATTAATGGCGATCCCCGCCTGATGAAGATGATGGACAAGCTGCTACGGCAGTTTGTGGAGCAGCAACGTATGAAACTGCCCGGCTCGGCCTACGTGCCTTGCTATCGCATCAGCCGCTGACATGCCCGCTCAGCTGCTGATTCTGGATGCGATGAACCTGGTGCGCCGGCTGCATGCGGTGCAACTTAACCAGTATGCCCAGCCCGAAGCACAACTGGCGGCAACACGTGCCGCCCTGGTGCAGGCGACCGGAAAGCTGCTGGGCCGGTTTCGGCCAAGTCATGTGGTGGCTGTCTTTGATGGCGCACCGGTGGGATTTCGCCACCGGCTGTACCCGGAATACAAAGCCAATCGCCAGCCCATGCCGGCAGAGTTGTCCGGTTACCTGGACGAGCTGCAGCAGGCGCTGTTGCAACAGGGCATCAGTGCCCTGCTGTCGGACAGTGAAGAAGCCGACGATCTGGTGGCTACCCTGGCCTGCCAGCTGGCCCGCCATGGCGGAAACAGCGTTATCGTGTCGACCGACAAGGGCTTTTGCCAGCTGCTGGGGCCCCATATTCAGCTATGGGATCACTTTGGCCAGCGCTGGCTGGATGAAGCACATGTACAGCAGAAATTCGGTCTGTCCCCGCAGCAACTGGTGGATTACTGGGCACTGACCGGCGTGACCGGTAGTAATGTGAAAGGCGTGCCCGGAATTGGGCCCAAACGAGCCCAAAAGTTACTGCAACAACTTGATAACCTGGATACCATCCTGACCATCACGGCCACCGGCAAAGAACAAAATACTGTTCAAAAGCATAAAAATGATGCTCTGTTGGCGCGACAACTTGTGAAACTGGTGGATGATATTGAGCTAGGGGTTAATCTTCAGCAGCTTCGATATCACAATCAGACCAAAGAGCCATAGGCATAATGGGAACAAAATGTTATAAAGTCGCTGCTAAACAGAACGTAAACCAACCATTGATAACGGAAGCTGCCCCATGAACAAACGCAGTATTACCGTGATCCCGGGTGATGGCATCGGTCCCAGCATTATCGATGCCGCCCTGCGCATTATGGATCACGCAGGTTGTAATTTTCACTATGACTACGCCGATGCCGGCCTGATGGCCCTGGAAAAACACGGCGAGCTTCTTCCTCAGATAACCCTGGACCAGATCAGCCAGAACAAAATTGCCCTGAAAGGCCCTCTTACCACACCGGTAGGCGGCGGCTTTACCTCCATTAACGTTTCCCTTCGCAAGCTTTTCAACCTCTACGCCAACGTACGCCCGGTAGTGTCGTTTGAAGGCACGAAAAGCCGCTTTGAAAACATCGATATCATTACCATTCGGGAAAATACCGAAGGCATGTATTCCGGTGCCGGACAAAAGCGCGCCGATGATAACAGCAGCGCCGAGGCCATGAGCATTATCACTCGCGAGGGAGCCGAGCGTATTGTGACCTTTGGTTATGAGCTGGCCCGCAATGAAGGCCGCAAAAAGGTCACCGTGGTCCACAAGGCCAATATTCTCAAGTCTACCTCCGGTTTGTTTTTGGAAGTGGCACGGGAAATTGCTCAGCGTTATCCCGATATTGAAACCAATGAAATGATCGTGGATGCCGCCTGCATGAACCTGGTGATGTATCCCGAGCGCTTTGATGTGATTATCACCACCAACCTGTTCGGTGACATTCTTTCCGATCTCTGCGCCGGCCTGGTAGGCGGTCTGGGTATGGCTCCGGGTGCCAATATCGGCAAAGACGTGGCCATTTTTGAAGCCGTGCACGGCTCGGCCCCTGATATTGCCGGCCAGAACATTGCCAACCCCTGCTCGGTGATCCTGGCCTCCATTCAGATGCTGGAACACCTGGGCATGGCCGACAAGGCTGCACAAATCCGCAATGCCGTGCGTAAAACCATTGCCGAAGGCCAGACCGTTACCCGGGATCTGGGCGGCACAGCCAGCACCACAGAGTTTACCGACGCGATTATTGCCAACCTTTAATACCGGCTTTAAGCGGTTACCAAAACAAAAGGCGCTGTAATAACAGCGCCTTTTTTAGTTTTATCCGTGGCCGTTGTCCGAAAGAGTCAGGCCTTGGGCTCCAGTCTGGCAACCTTGCGTGGCTGACATACATGCACAGTGATCTCTTCACGATCGTGATAAAGCTGTTTTGCCTGCACCTGAAACCCACCCAGCTGATCGAGTTTTTCCTGCAATTGCTGCAGGTTATACACCGCCTCGGCATAGCGCTTTTTCATCGGCAATTTAAGGTTGAAGATCGCTTCCTGGCAGTCTTCTTCCAGCAGCCAGTCGGCCATCAGCGCAACAACTCTGGCCGGTTTATCAACCATGTCGCAAACCAGCCAGTACACATTCTTGCGGCTCGGACGCCACTTAAAACCGTCTTCCCGGTAATGCTTTACCTGGCCGGTGTCCATCAGGCTTTGCGCCATGGGGCCATTATCAATGGCGGCCACCATCATCCCCCGCGCCACCAGCTGATAGGTCCAGCCACCAGGTGCAGCCCCCAGATCCACTCCACGCAGGCCCGAAGTCAGACGGGTATCCCATTCTTCCCGGGGAATAAACACGTGAAAGGCTTCTTCCAGCTTAAGACTGGAACGGCTGGGAGCATCGGCAGGAAAGCGCAGTCGCGGAATGCCCATATGAAAAGGAGACTGGTTATAGGAATAGGAATACCCCAGCATCACTTTGTTATTGGCCGTAAAAAATAAATGCAGTGTCGGCCGGTTACGGGCTTCACTGCGGGTTAATATGCCTTTGCCACGCAGCGCCTGACGCGCAGGTACCGTAAACTTGCGGCAAAAACGCGATAATTCTTTGCCGTCGTTGGTGTCTGCGGTTTCCACCCTGATTTCCCCGCACAGCGGCATGCCTTCGGCAGCTTCCAGCAGCGGGCTGATGCGATCATCAAGAGGGAGATCGTTCAGCTCCGCCCATACTACCAGCATCTGGCGGGCAAAAATCAGTTCGCGGAACGGCAACTTACGCGCCAGCAAATCGCCATCTTCTGGCTGAAAACACTCATATACGACAAAACCGCTGTCATCTTTGGTACGGGCAAAACCGGGACACCCCATCAGTCCTGCCCTTTCCTGAATTTCCGCTGCCGCTTCTTTTTCAAATCCGGGGCGGCAATATATCAACAACTGTTTCATTTAAACCTCAACCAGGTGCGGCCAGCCAGTAACAGGCACAGCCAGCCCACCATAAAACTCATCCCCCCGAGCGGGGTAATAAAACCAATCCCTTTGGTGCCAAACAACACCAGGGTATAAATACTGCCGCTGAACATCACAATGCCCAGCACAAAAAAGATCACGGCGGCATTCAGCAACCCGCTAGCACGCTGTTTTAGCATCACAGCCACCAGCAACAAGGCCAGTGCATGTAAAAACTGATATTGCACACCGGTGTTAAATGCCGATACCAGCGTCGCGGCCGTGCCACCGGCTGCCAGGCCATGAGCTCCATAAGCCCCCAGCGCAGTCGCTGTCAGACCAAACAGGGCTGCCCCATAAAACGCGAGATTAATGCTCACGAATAAAGTTCCTCATGTTGTCGATAACACACGCCAGGTTGCTTTCAAGCGTGGCCCCCGACGCCTTGCGGGGCTTGAAGCCATGATCACCGTCCGTTATCCAGCTGGTCTGTACCGTATCAGCCAGATCGTACCCAGCCACGGCTTCCCGATCGCCAAACGTATCCCGCTCCCCTTGCAGCAACAACGTCGGTGTTGTTATGGAAGCCAGGTGCTGCCCGCGAAAGCGATCCGGCTTGCCTGGCGGATAAAAAGGAAACCCCAGCAATATCAAACCAGCGGGCTGCAGCTCATCGGCCACCAGTGAAGCCATGCGCCCGCCCATGGATTTGCCCGCCATAAACAGCCCGGGGTGAGCAAATTCAGCAACGACCTGCCGCCAGCAGTCAAGCAATACCGGCTCCCGGTCGGGGGGGCGGCGGCGACCATCAGCGCGGGTTTTCTGCATATACGGAAACTCAAAACGAATCACCTGAATATCATCACAGGCTAGCCCTTGCGCCAGCGTTTGCATGACATCATGCTCCATGCCAGCACCGGCACCGTGCGCCAGCAATAAGCGGCGACACGCCGTATCAGAGCCGTTTTTTAACACCTTCATCCGTTCACCGCCTTTTGCTTTTCTTCTTTGGTCACCAATGCCAGCATCCAGTCGCGAAAAGCGGCTATCTTACCCAGGCTGGCCTGAGACTCATGTGTGACCAGGTAATAAGCATTCTTCGACATTAACACCTGCTCAAAGGGACAGACCAGCCGTCCGGCGTCAATTTCCGGCTGAGTCAGCACACTGTGACCGAGTGCCACTCCCTGCCCGTGAATGGCAGCCTGGATCACCATGGAAGAGTGGCTGAATATCGGCCCCTGATTCACATTGGCCGCCTGAATATCCAGCTGTTTAAACCAGGCCTTCCAGTCACGCCGGGAAGTGTCGTGCAACAGCGTATGCCGGGTCAGATCATCCGGGCTTTTCAGTGGCCGGGTGCCCATCAGCAGCATGGGTGAGCACACAGGGATAAGGTATTCAGTGTGCAGTTTGTCGGCACGCAGCCCGGGCCAATGTCCCTTGCCGTAATAAATGGCCACATCCACATCGTCAGTCAGTGACCCTTCATCAAGATCAACGGCCTTGATGCGCACATCAATGTCCGGATGCTCTTCACTGAAGCGCACCAGCCGGGGTACCAGCCACTGAATGGCAAAACTCGGCTGCAGACTGACCGTTAATGCTCCTTTGGCACTGCGTGCCAGCAGCCGCTCAGTAGCGTCGGAGATACCGGTAAAAATATCCTTTATTTCAAGAAAATAGCTTTGGCCTTCTTCCGTCAGCAACAGCGAGCGGTTACGCCGGCGAAACAGCTTGATACCCAGATACTCTTCCAGCCCCTTAATTTGATGGCTGATGGCTGCCTGAGTGACAAACAGCTCTTCCGCCGCCCGGGTAAAACTCAGATTCCGGGCCGCGGCTTCAAAGGCCTTCAGTGCATTAAGCGGGGGTAATCGCCGGGACATGCTCACCTCTGGCAGCGTTTTAATGGCTGTGAATTATAGGGGTGAGCGCCGGTGCATACCAGCACCACCCCGGTTCATTTTTTATTACTGGCTGAGTACACTGATAATATCTTGTTCATACCGGATAAAATGATGATCGACTGGTTGCCCGTTTCCTTACTCGACTGGCTGATGCTGAGCCTGGTAACACTGCTTGTTCTGCTGGTGCTTTTCAGCCTGCTGCGCCGTATCTGGCAAGGCAAGCCGGGCCAGGCGTATGTGCAGAAGATCATGTTCAGCCCGGAGGCCGCCACGGCCTTTAAGCTGCTTGAACGCACCGCTGGTACCCACCTGCGAGTGTTTCCGGCGGTGCAGATGAGCGAAGTGCTGGCGCTGTCGCCCACACTGAGAAAAGCACATAAAGAGCAAGCCTGGCAGACAATATATGGCGAGAAGCTGGATTTTGTGCTGTGTGCGCCCGGCGATCTGACCCCCCGCCTCGTTGTAGCCCTGACCGACGACAGCCTGAGCCGGGCCGATGGCCGACACCGGCACCGGTTACTGGAGCAAATTGAAGCAGCCGGTCTGCCCGTGGTACATATCTCCCCCAAAGACTGGCCCGAGCCTCAGGAGCTGCAGGACGAAATAAAAGCCTTGCTGCGCCCTGTGAGTCAGCCTGCCCCGCTCGCCGGTGGCCGCCGGGAACCAGTGCTCAGCCTGCCCGACAGCGAACCCGATGACGGACCTAAAGTACCTCCCCTCGGGAAACTGTGACCCCTTTGAAAATTAGAGCCACAGCTCACTTAATGGCATTTCCGGTGTGTAGTGATAGGCTATCTGCGCTTGTAACAGTTCGGCGGTAGCTAATGCATCGGTCAGGGCATGATGGGGCGGATAGTGAGGCAGGTTGTAACGCTCACGGCTTTTGGCCAGCCGGATAGATACCGGCTTGTGGCCGCGCAGACGGCTCCACAGACTGAGTGTTCTCGGGTGAAAACGGGTTTCCAGCTCCATGGTATCGACCACCGGAAAACGAATATCCTCATTCAGCCGGGCCTTCAGCGCCGCCGCAAAAAATATCTGCTCTATACGCCGGTAATGCACCACCACAATATGACCGGCCAGAGCAGTGAGCAGTTCATCAAGCACCTGCAGCAAATCCGGGGCTTCTTCTATTTCAGAATGGGTTATACCGTGTAAGGCAACGGTTTCCCCTGCCAGTGGCCGGTGCGGATTTACAATCCAGTGGGCCGCATCGCGACAGCGAATACGGTGCAGGGTAAACGGTACCAGACCAATGCTGACAATGGCGTCTTTCCGGGCATCCAGACCGGTCGTTTCAAAGTCCAGTGCCACGAAAGGCACCTCGGCAAGGGGCGTGTCCGGATCTGGCAGGCCGGCCCGGTAAAAGCGCTGCAACCGGTAATCACGGGCACTGCGGGCCCGCTGTTCAAACAACGCCGGCCAGTCAGGTGCACGAACCGGCTCCACCAGTGATGACGGTCTCAGGTAAACCATAACTTCCTCAAGGGGCTCGTCCGGGCTGATAACGGAACTTCAGAAATTTCTGAGCCTGGCTCAGGATCTGAAAGGCATCTTTTAAATTCCGCCGCTCAAAGTCGGACAGATTTTCCGGCTCTATATTGTTATCGGGCTCCCGGCCCGCTTCCACATCCATGGCCTGATGGCGGATACGCACCGTGGCAATAAACTCCATGGCATCACGCAAATCCGGTCCCCTTCCTCTGGGCAGAATGTCGGCTTCTATCACATCGTTCAGCCGTTCAAAGGAATTGCGGGCCTTGGATCCCGTGGCCAGGGCATGTACACGGATCAGATCCGCCAGCGGCGCCGTTCCCCGGCGCTTGAGATTGATGGAATTGTTATGCTTGCCATCCTGCTCCATCACGAACTCTTTGAAGAAGCCCAGCGGCGGCGTACGCAGCAAGGCATTGCGGGCCATGCTGGCCAGAAAACGCGGACTGCGCCGGGCCCGGCGCACGATCAACCGGTTAAGCTGCTCGGCCCACTCCAGGTGCCCGTATACGCCGTCAAGATCGAAGAAAACGTTGCTGTTAAGCAATGAGCGGGCACTGGGGTTATCGATCCAGTCAAGAAAGCACTGTTCCCATTCTTTACGGGTTTTACGCCATTCAGGATTGGTGGCCATAATATTGCCGGTGCAATAACTGTAGCCGCAGGCGGCCAGACCATCGCTGACATATTTGGCCAGTGCAGCAAAATAATCGTTATGATGCTCTGCACTATAACCATTATCCAGAATAATAGCGTTATCCTGATCGGTCACCACCAGCTGCTCGTCACGGGCCATCGAGCCCAGCGCCAGAAAGCAGTAGGGCACCGGCGGTGGCCCCAGGTTTTCTTCGGCCAGCTCCAGCAGGCGCTGTTTAAAGCTGCGGCCAATCACCGCCATGGCCGAGCCAATCATATGAGAGTTGGCATCTTCCTTGACCATGCGCACAAAGCAGGCCCGGGCATCATCGGCAATGGTGGCAAGCTCATCGGCATCCTGAGCCCGGAAGATATGCCGCACCACAAACAGGCTGTTACGGGACTCATGTCGCATCACATCTGACAGCGCCACCACGCCAATAGGCTTTCCTCTGTGCAGCACCGGCAGATGATGCAGGTTATAGCGCAACATGGTGAGCATGGCTTCAAACACGTATTGATCACTTTCTGCCGCCACCAGATCCACCGACATAATGTCGGCCACCGGAGTATCGGCTGGCAGCTGTTCCGCCAGTACCCGGGTTCGCAGATCCCTGTCAGTAATAATACCGGCCACCTCGTCCTCTTCTTCACCCTGTTCATTCAGGATAAGAATGGATGACACCGCTTCTTCGGTCATTTTACGGGCCGCATCATAGACGCTGGCCGAACGACCGATGGACACCGGCTCCCGCGAGATCAGCTCACGAATGCCCGATGTCATCAGCTCATTGGCATCCTGATAACGGGATACTGCATGGCGCAGCCGGGCACTGTCCCCGACCTCCACAAAGTCGGCAAAAACTTCAAAACGCTCATATAGATCATGAAACACCGCTTCCGGCAGACAGTACACCAGGGTGTCTTCCAGTGCCGTGGCCGGCAACCGGTTTTTGTTATTCATCAGCAGTCCCATCTGGCCAAACAGACTGCCTTCACTCAAACGGTTATACAGCTCGCCGTTACGACGGTGTATTTCCACCGCCCCGCTGCGGATCAGATAAAGATCATGTACCGCATCGCCATATTTGAAAATAATGGTGCCGGCACGAAAGTAGGCAACTTCCACCTGGGTCGCCACCTGCTCCAGCACATCTTCGGGCAATGACTTAAAGGGATAGTACTGGCGAATGAAGGCAAGTACCTCCAGTTGCTCAGCTTCCATGGCTCACTCCTGCAAAGCGAAAAAAGGCAGCGCATGGCTGCCTTGAATAAATGAATCCGGCGTTATTTGCCTCTTGGCTCCGACATCAGTCCCTTGATCAGCGCCACACAGGATATCAGCAGCACAATGGTAAAGGGGAAACCGGTAGAAACGGCCATGGCCTGCAAGCCGGCCAGACCACCGCCCAGCATCAGCGCAATAGCCACCAGCCCCTCAAAGGTACACCAGAATACCCGCTGAGGTTTGGGCGCATTCACCTTGCCACCGGCAGCGATGGTGTCTATCACCAGCGAGCCGGAGTCGGAAGAGGTCACAAAGAACACCACCACCAGCACAATACCGATAAAGGAGGTAATGGCCGTCAGCGGCAGTTGCTCTAACATCACGAACAGCTGCAACGGCAGATCCGCCTCAGCAACAGCATTAATGCCTTTACTGACCACCAGATCAATGGCAGTACCACCAAATGCACTGAACCACAGCATACAGGCGGAAGTCGGCACCACCAGCACGGCAATCAGGAATTCACGAACGGAGCGGCCACGGGACACCCGGGCGATAAACATGCCGACAAAGGGTGACCAGGAAATCCACCAGGCCCAGTAGAAAGCAGTCCAGCCTTGCGAGTAGTTGGCATCTTCACGGCCAAAGGGCATGGACAAGGCCGGGAAATATTCAAAATAAGAGACAATGTTGTTAAACAGACCGCTTAAGATCAGCAAGGTTGGACCGACTATCACCACAAACAGCAGCAGCAGTGCGGCCAGTGCCATATTGATTTCCGACAGGCGCTTCACCCCGGCATCCAGGCCCGCCAGTACCGAAACCAGTGCCACCGCCGTGATCAGGATCACCAGCACCACCTGAGTGGTGATGGTGTCGGGAATATCAAACAGGAAGTTCAGACCGGCAGAGGCCTGCGACGCCCCGTATCCCAGCGAGGTGGCCAGACCAAACAAAGTGGCCACCACGGCCAGAATATCAATAATATGCCCGGGCCAGCCCCATACCCGCTCTCCCAGCAGCGGATAGAGTACGGAGCGCATGGTCAGCGGCAGCCCCTTGTTAAAGGAAAAAATGGCCAGACCCAGCGCCAGCACGGCATACACGGCCCAAGGGTGTAATGCCCAGTGATAAAGCGTGGCTGCCATACCCAGACGGGTCGCCTCAGTGGCATCACCGGCAGCACCGCCCAGAGGAGCCCAGTCGGTACGCATCCCATTCTCTGCAGTGGTACCGGCCATGGACGTACTGAAGTGGGTCAGCGGCTCCGATACCCCGAAGAACATAAGACCAATCCCCATGCCGGCAGCAAAGAGCATGGAGAACCAGCCAATGTAGGTAAAATCAGGCGAGGCCTCGGTACCACCGATACGCACTCTGCCCAGCGGGGACACAATCAGGCCCAGGCACACCAGCACAATAATGTTGCCGGACATCAGGAAGAACCAGTCAAGGGTTGATGTCAGCCAGGCCCGCAGATCGCTGAACATGGGGCCAACCTGATTCTGAAAGGCAAGTGTCAGAAACACGAAGGCCACAATGGCCAGCCCGGAAATCATAAAAACGCGGTTGTGAATATCCAGCCCGAACGGGCCGATTTGCAGGGCGATATTGTCTTGCCCTATCTGATAATCCGTATCGATCGGATTCGCTCTGCCCTCGGGGGCGATAACATCGTGGTTATCTTTTTCGGCCATGAAAATGCTTCCTTGTTTAAGGGATTGGCTTGTTTTTACGGTTACAGGGTAGCACAGCGGGGGCAGTCAATGGGCTCAGGCAGGCCCGCATGAACAATATTTAAGCAGCGCAAGACACTTCTGCCCGCCCCGCCCCCCTGCTACAATTCGGGCTTTCATGGATTTTAAGCTAACAAGGTTCCCGTTCATGCGTACCAGTCAATACCTGCTTTCCACCCTTAAAGAAACTCCGAGTGATGCCGAGGTGATCAGCCACCAGCTGATGCTGCGTGCAGGCATGATCCGCAAGCTGGCGTCAGGCCTTTACACCTGGCTGCCCAGTGGCCTGCGGGTATTGAATAAAGTGGCGGCCATTGTGCGGGAAGAAATGAACCGCGCCGGTGCCATTGAAATGCTGATGCCGGTGGTCCAGCCTGCGGATTTATGGCAGGAAACCGGACGCTGGGACAAATTCGGCCCCGAGCTGCTGCGCATTAAAGACCGCCATGAGCGTCCTTTTGTACTGGGCCCGACCCATGAGGAAGTGATTACCGCCATGGTGCGTAACGAAGTGGCGTCTTACAAGCAGCTGCCCCTGAACCTGTATCAGATCCAGACCAAATTCCGCGATGAAGTGCGCCCTCGTTTTGGTGTAATGCGCTCCCGCGAATTTGTGATGAAGGATGCCTACTCCTTCCATACCAATCAGGAAAGCCTTCAGCAAACCTATGACGCCATGTACCAGGCCTACAGCCGGGTGTTTGAGCGCATGGGACTGGACTTCCGGGCCGTACTGGCCGACACCGGTGCCATTGGTGGCAGTGCGTCCCACGAGTTCCACGTGCTGGCCGAGAGTGGAGAAGACGATATCGCCTTCTCCAGCGGATCCGATTACGCCGCCAACATCGAAATGGCCGAAGCCCTGGCACTCAAAGACGCCGCCGATGCGCCCACTCAGGACATGGTGCTGACCGACACCCCGGATACCAAAACCATTGCTGATCTGGTGGAAAAATTCGGCCTTAATATCGAGCAGACCGTAAAAACCCTGCTGGTGAAGGCCGCCGACGACATGGACGCCCCGCTGGTGGCGCTGCTGGTACGTGGCGATCACGAGCTGAACGAAGTAAAGGCAGAGAAACTGCCCCAGGTAGCCAGCCCGCTGACCTTCGCCACCGAAGAAGAAGTCCGTGCCGCCGTGGGTGCCGGCCCCGGTTCATTGGGCCCGCTCAACATGCCGGTACCGGTGATTGTGGATCGCACCGTAGCGGTAATGAGCGACTTTGGTGCCGGTGCCAATATCGACGATAAGCACTATTTCGGCATCAACTGGGGCCGGGACCTGCCTCTGCCCGAGGTGGCCGATCTGCGTAATGTGCGCGAAGGAGACCCCAGCCCCTGCGGCCAGGGTGTATTGCAGATCAAACGCGGCATTGAAGTGGGCCATATCTTCCAGCTCGGTAACAATTACTCCGAAAAGATGAACGCCACCGTGCTGAACGAAGGTGGTAAAGCCACCGTGCTGGAAATGGGCTGCTATGGCATTGGCGTCTCGCGTATTGTGGCTGCCGCCATTGAGCAGAACCACGATGACCGCGGCATTATCTGGCCCGACGCCCTGGCTCCTTTCCAGGTCGTGATTATTCCCATGAACATGCACAAGTCGCACCGGGTGCAGGAAGTCGCCGACAAGCTTTATGCCGACCTGACTGCCGCCGGTATTGAAGTGCTGTTTGACGATCGCAAAGAACGTCCGGGCGTGATGTTTGCCGACATGGAACTACTGGGTGTTCCTCACAGCATTGTGATTGGTGAGCGCGGCCTGGATAACGGCGTGGTGGAATACAAACACCGCCGTGGCGGCGACAAACAGGAAGTGGCCATTACCGAGATCGTTACCAAAATTCAGGAACTGACCGCTCAGGCTCCGCATTAACGAACCTGTGGCATGCTATGCCCGCTTTTATACGGGCATAGCAGACCGCTTCAGAGTGCCGCACAGCATTGAAGGCCGCGTATCAACGCGGCCTTTTTGTTAGTCGGCGTGATGGCGGCTGTCGTTGGCCTGAGCCAGCAACATGCGGCTTTCTTTAAGGAAGGTGCCGGCATAATCGCCGAAATAGTCACTGACAGCACGAAACTGTTTGACGAATGCCTCACGCTCACCGCTTTCCAGCTGTTCCAGCAGCTCACCAAAACGAGCGTGATAACGGCGGATCATCGCCAGATTACGGGGAGAGGACAAAATAATATCGGCATAAAGCGCCGGATCCTGTGCAAACAGACGGCCGACCATCGCCAGCTCCAGCCGGTAGATGGGCGAACTCAACCGCAGCAACCGGGCCAGGTCTGCCCCTTCAGCACACAGATGCGCACCATAGGCAAAACTGGTGAAATGTCGCAGCGCCTGTACCAGACTCATGGCTTCATCATGATCGGTGGCAGGGACTTCCTGCAGACGGGCTCCCCAGATACGCATTTGTGCCAGCAGCCACTGGTAACGTTCTGCTCCCCGGCCATCACAGTGAATAATCACCTGTTTGGCAAGACTGGGAATATCCGGTCCGAACATGGGATGCAGGCCCAGTACAGGACCGCCATGCGCCTTCAGCATGGCAGCAACCGGCTCGCTTTTCACACTGGTAAGATCCACCAGCAGACAGTGCTCAGGCAATGCCGGCAACCGCTCAATCACCGCCACGGTCTGATCAATCGGAACAGCAATCATCACCAGGCCCGCATCGGCCAGCAACTCATCCGCCCGGCTCCAGTCATCTTTTTCCAGGATTTCAACCTGATAGCCTGAAAGCGTCAGCAAATGCGCAAACACACCGCCCAGCTGACCACCGCCACCAATGACCACAGCCTTGCCGAGCTCAGGATTAACGCACTTGAAGCCGGTGTCTTTTTCACTGGCATAAGACTCACGCATAAAGCGGCGCAATACATCTTCAATCAGATCCGGCGGCACGCCCTGGGCTTCAGCCTCGGCCCGACGGCTGGCCAGCATGGCAGCTTCCCGATCCGGTGCGTATATCGGCAGACCATGGCGGCTTTTTACTTCCCCTACCCCGGCTACCAGCTTTAACCGCTGAGCGAACAGTGCTACCAGCTGTTGGTCAACCTTGTCGATCTGATCCCGCAGGACCTTAAGTTCATCTACCATTGCATTCATCCCGGAATTAAGACGCCGGACCTGAGTCCGGCGTTGCATTATGCCTGTTTCTTGCCTGAGCTGACAATTATCAGGCTACGCGCGCCTTCAGCGTAGCAGAAAGCTGCTGATGACAGCGCTCAAGCAGCTCGGCGGTGGTGTCCCAGCCAATGCAGGCGTCGGTAATGGAAATACCGTACTGCATGTCACAGACCGGCTGCTCACTGGACTGATTGCCTTCAAACAGGTGAGATTCCAGCATAATACCAAGGATCGATTCATTACCTTCCTGGAGCTGACGTACCACATTATCGGTAACCAGCGGCTGCAGACTGTAATCTTTATTGGAGTTACCATGGCTGCAGTCCACCACCAACCGCGGCTTGAGGCCGGCAGCAGTCATGGCTTTTTCGGCCAGGGCAATATTTACCGAATCATAGTTGGGCTGTTTTCCCCCACGCAGAATGACATGGCCATCGGGGTTACCCTGGGTAACCAGCAGCGCCACTTGTCCCTCCTGGTTAATACCCATAAAGGCATGAGACTCGGCAGCCGCCTTCATGGCATTAATGGCCGTACCCAGATTACCATCGGTGCCGTTTTTGAAGCCTACCGGCATGGACAAACCGGATGCCATTTCACGGTGCGTTTGCGACTCTGTCGTGCGGGCACCGATGGCCGACCAGGAAAACAGTTCCGCCAGGTATTGCGGGCTGATGGGATCCAGCGCTTCTGTCGCCAGAGGCAGCTCGAGCTCGGCCAGCCAGCACAGCAGCTCTCGGGACTTGTGCAGACCCAGTTCAATGTCAAAAGAACCATCCAGGTGAGGATCATTAATAAACCCCTTCCAGCCAACCGTGGTGCGCGGTTTTTCAAAATAGACACGCATTACGATATAAAGGCTGTCGCGGTATTCATCATGCAGTTTTTTGAGGCGGGTTGCGTACTCTTTGGCTGCGTCGACGTCATGAATGGAGCAGGGACCGCAAATCACCAGCAGACGGTGATCCTTGCGATGAACAATATCGGAAATGGTTTGCCGTGCCTGACCAATGTAGTCCAGTGCCTTTTGCGAAATAGGCAGTTTTGCTTTCAGCTCGGCCGGGGTGATCATTACTTTTTCGGATTGAATATGGATATTGTTTAATGTGTCTTTCTGCATGATGACATCCTCACTGTAAACCTTTCGTTACAACCAAACAAAAAATAAAAGGAGAATCATATTTGACTTATGATAACTTCTCTTTTACGCAACCACCTTCAACCTTATCAAGGCTTGCTGGGCTTGCAAAGCCCGGAATGCGGCAAATGCGTGTTATTTTAGTGAATGGTCAGAAAGCACTCTGTTTATAATGAGAATAACCAAGGAGCCCGCATGCCACTGAGCGAACGAGAGCACCGCGAGCTGGTGTCAGCACTGCGGCGTATTCTGGATCATTACGGAGTGGATTACCGGCAGAGCCCGGAGTCATATAATTATGACACCCTGTATGATCACCAGTGCCGGTTGATTCTGGACGAGGTTGCCACCAGCTGGCAGCAACATTATGGCTATCGGCCCAGCCCCCTGGCTCTGCAGAAAGCCCTGTTTGCCGCAGAGCACAGCCGCCGCTTTTCACCCCCCTGGTACAAAAGGCTGATAACGCGGTTTAGCCGGAAGTCATCACCCCGGCCCCGTTAATACGGGGCCTGCAGGTTAGCCGTCAATTTCGTCCATAAAGGCATCGAGGTTTTCCTCGGCCGGTGCATCGGTTTCCTTGCCGACTCTGGCGTCCTGGTACTGCAGATAAAAGTCTTTAGTCAGCCCATAAGGATCAAGGGAGTTGTCGATAATGGCTTCTCTATCAATCAGTTCGCTGCGTTGATACAGACCATCCAGCGCCCATTTACCGGTACGCATCGCAAACGACATCAGATCGTAGGGAAAGTACAGCGTATCAACAATATCACCGGAAAGCTGGCGCAGTGTAGCGGGTCCATAAAACGGAATCATCAGGAAAGGCCCATCACCCACCCCTATTTGTCCCAGAACCTGACCAAAGTCTTTGGCCTGGGGATCAAATGACATTTTACTGGCCACATCAAAGTAACCCAGTATCCCAACGGTACTGTTAACCCCGAAACGTACCAGGTTGGTACCGGCACCAGGAAAATCCCCGGTCACCAGATGGTTAACAAAGCTGGCCGGCTCTTCCAGGTTCAGTACCACATTCTGAATACCATCGCGTACCGAGCGGGGAACATAGTCGGCATAGGCATGGGCTGCCGGACGCACCAGATAAGGCTCAGCTACATCGTAGTTGATTGCCCAGCCAACGCGGTTAACCGGCTCAAAGGGGTCGCGGGGATCGTCCGCGGTGGATTTGGCGTAGTCGGCAGGAACAGCCGGCGAGAAGGGGTCATTGACCCGCTCCTGCTCCACACCATGATGTGCCGCACAACCGGTCAATAATAACCCGGCTGCGGGGATAAGCGCTCGATGCCACATTCTTGGTCGCTCATGGTTGTTGTTATAAGACATAAAGTTTAATCATGGCTGGCTATAACAGCCAGCCACAGGCTTAAAGCGGTGTGTCGATCAGCACGGTTAACTGACGATCTTCATCGGTACTGAGCTTGCTGCTACGCCCTTCCCAAGCATTGGTCACATCGGTCACGTTACCACTGGGTGCAATACGTGCCTTGATCACCACCTCATCACGGGTGCTGAGGTTGTTCTCAGGTACCATGGCATCAGCATTGGAAAGGGTTACGCTCAGCGGAAACGCCGGCTGTTCAATACGTCGTGCAGCCAGCGGCATCTCACCGCCATTGGCGTCCACCGCAAACACAAACAGCACAGCCCCGGGATGATAAGGCACACTGGTGCCGGTATTGATTTCCACCTGATAACGAGGACCGGTAACCGGTGCCTGCTCACTGCTGGTCATTTGCTGTTCGGCAAAGGTAATGGAGCGCTGCACCATGGCATAGCGCGGATTATCTTCCGGCATGATGTTCAGCATCTGCTGCCAGCGGGCAATGGCCAGCGCATAGTCATTCTGCTGCAGCGCCATAAAGGCAAACACCGACCAGGCCTCCAGATTACCAGGCTGACGGGCCAATACACCACTTACCATCTGTTCGGCACGCAGGCTTTCTCCGGTCATGGCCAGCGCTTCGGCATAAGGCACCCGCACGGCGTCCGGCTCATCGGTTAACCGCATGGCCTTTTCAAGCGCATCGCGGGCAGTTTCACCGTCACGCATCTCCAGTGCCAGCCGGCCCAGCAGCAACCAGCCACGATAATCATCCCCCTCCAGATGCAGCCGGGTACGCAGGGCCAGCATCAGCTCGTGCATATCCTGCTCAGTCACGGTTTCATCGGGCTCGATCAGTACCTTGCGGGACAGCTCCTGCAGCTGAGCGGACACCCTCTGCCATTCTGCCACTTCACGATGCGCACCCACCTGCCAGTAAGCACCAACGCTCACCAACACCGCCAGTGCAACGGCTGATATCACCACCAGCGGGCTGCGACCGCCACGGGCTTTGGGCTCCTGGCTGACCACATCGTCCAGCAGACTTTTCTGTAATTCCTGCTGCAGAGCGGTATCGTCTTCCAGAAGACCCAGTTCGCTGTCCTGCTTCAGCTCTTTCAGACGCTGATGATACAGCTGTGTGTTCAGCTCATTACGGCTGTGGCTCGATTCGGCACGGCCCCGGGTCAAGGGCAAAATAATAACCAGTGCCAGCAGCGCCGTCAGGGCGGCACTGAGAATCCAGAAAAGGGTCATGTCAGCTCTCTTTGTTCTTGTTCAGCAGGCGATTAAGGCGTTGCTTTTCTTCTTCGCTCAAGGCCTCATCGGCAGACGCCACCGGCTTTTTACGGGTGCGTAACAGCACCACCACAGCGCCAATCAGCAGCACCAGTACCGGGCTGGCCCACAGGATCAGGGTGGAAGCCATAAACGGCGGCTTATAGAGAATAAAGTTGCCGTAGCGCGCCACCATATAGTCGACCACCTCATCCTTACTGTTGCCATCCTGCAACATCTGATAGGTTTTTTCGCGCAGGTCCTTAGCGAGTTCGGCATTCGAGTCGGCAATGTCCTGGTTCTGACATTTAGGGCAACGCAGCTCTTTCAGCAGCTCGCGAAACACGACTTCCTTGTCCGGGTCATCAAAGTCGTATACATCAATGGCGGCATGAGCCACCGGCAGCCAAAACAGGGCAGCCAGCATCAGCACTCGCAACATGGGTTACTCCATCTGCTCAAAAATGGGCTTGAGGGTTTGCTTCCAAACCTGATCGTTCACATCCCCCACATGGCGATAGCGGATAACCCCTTTACTATCGATAAGAAAGGTTTCGGGTGCACCATATACTCCCAGATCAAGCCCAAGCATACCGCGGGGATCATACAGATCGATGGCATACGGGTTACCCAGGTTGCTCAGCCAGCGCAGCGCTTTTTCCCGCTCATCCTTATAGTTCATGCCGATGATATAAACCCCTTCAGTGGCCTTCAGCCGGTTCAGGTACTCATGTTCGGCATAACAGGTAGGACACCAGGTAGCCCACACGTTCAGCAGCATGGGTTTGCCGGTAAAAATGGCTTTGTCATGTTGCTTGGCGGGGTCGTGCAGATCCTGCAGGGTGAACTCAGGAATAGGCTGATCGATCAGTACCGATTCCAGTTTGGTGGGGTCGGAAAACAGCCCCTTATACAGGAATACGCTGGCCCCCAGAAACAACAGCAAGGGAATTGACAGGATCAGGATGCGACGGTTCATTGTGCCTCCACAGTCTGTTGCTTACGGCCAAAGCGATAACGCTTGTCCATCATGGCGATCACGCCACCGATGGACATCAGCAGGCCACCAAACCAGATCCAGCGGACAAAGGGCTTGTAATAAAGTCGTACCGCCCAGGCACCATCATCCAGCTCTTCACCCAGTGCGGCATAGAGATCCCGGGTGAAACCGGCATCAATGGCCGCCTCGGTCATTGACATGCGCTGCACCAGATAAAAACGCTTCTCGGCTTTCAGCTCGGTAAGCGGCTGACCGTTTTTGGCCACGCTGATAACCCCTTTGAAACCATCGTAGTTCGGGCCGTCGGCTTCTCGAATCCCCTCAAAGGTAAAGGTGTAATCGGCAAAGGTCACGGTATCACCGGGGAGCATGCGCACATCACGTTCAATGCTGTACAGCTGGGTACAGCTTATCCCGATAATGGTGACCGCCAGGCCGATATGGCCAAGGATCATGGCCCAGTGACTGTTACCCAGCTTACGCACACCAGTAAAGAAAGCATGACGATGGGTCGCACGCACCCAGGTTTCCTGCAGACTGGTAATGGTAATAAAGGCACCCAGACCAATACCCAAAGCAGCCCAGGGCTCAAACTGAGCGGAGAAAAGCACCGGCAGTGCCACGCCGATCGCGATACTGAGCACCAGTGCCAGCAGCAACTTGCCGTTGATCTCTTTCATCTGCTGACGACGCCAGCGGAACAGCGGACCGGCCCCCAGCAACAGCGCAAAGGGAATAATCAGCCAGGCATAAAGGCTGTTAAAAAAGGGCGCGCCAATGGAAATACTGCCCATGCCCAGCTCTTTGTGCACCAGTGGCAGCAAGGTCCCGATCAGCACCACCACCAGGCCCGCCATCAGAATGATGTTGTTACCCAGCAACAGGCTTTCGCGGCTGGCCAGCTCATGTTTGCCGTGGCTGCGTACTTCGGCTCCTTTGATGGCATAAAGCAGCAGTGATGAGCCCACCACCAGCAACAGGAAAATAAGAATGAACAGACCTCGGGTAGGATCGGACGCAAAGGCATGTACCGATACCAGCACACCGGAGCGCACCAGGAAGGTACCCAGCAAACTTAAAGAGAATGCCATAATGGCCAGCAACACGGTCCAGGCCTTGAAACTGGCGCGCTTCTCAGTAACGGCCAGAGAGTGGATAAGGGCCGTGCCGGCCAGCCAGGGCATAAAGGAGGCGTTTTCCACCGGATCCCAGAACCACCAGCCGCCCCAGCCCAGCTCGTAATAAGCCCACCAGGAGCCCAGAGCGATGCCCAGCGTCAGAAAGATCCAGGCGGCCATGGTCCACGGGCGGGACCAGCGGGCCCAGGCAGCATCCAGCTTGCCGGTCATCAGAGATGCAATGGCAAAGGCAAAGGCCACCGAGAAACCCACATACCCCATATACAGCATGGGCGGATGGAAAATCAGGCCGGGATCCTGCAGCAGCGGATTCAGATCGCGTCCGTCTACCGGGAAAAACGGCAGTGTACGCTCAAAGGGGTTGGAGGTGAGCAATACAAACAGCAGAAAGCCGATGGCAATCATGCCCATCACGCTCAGCACCCGCGCCACCGCATCCAGCGGCAGAGCGCGGCTGAAGCGGGCAACGGCGGCCGTCCAGCCTGCCAGGATCAGCACCCACAGCAGCAATGAGCCTTCATGTGCACCCCACACTGCAGAAATACGGTAAGCCAGTGGCAACAGACTGTTGGAGTTGGACGCCACATACAGCACAGTAAAGTCATGCTCTATAAAGGCCCAGGTCAGGCACAAGAAGGAGATCAGCAGAAAGCCGAACTGGGCATAAGCCAAAGGGCGGGCCAGCAGCATCATGGCAGTGTTGCTGCGGGCGGCCCCCAACAAGGGGTAAATACTCAGTACCAGAGCGCTGGCCAGGGCCAGTATCAGGGTAAATTGTCCAAGCTCGGGGATCATAGGTTGCTGCCCTTCAGCTGTGCCTCCGTGTACTCGGGTTTGAAGTGCTCCATTCCCTTGAGCGCTTCTGCCACTTCAGGTGGCATGTATTCTTCGTCATGCTTGGCCAGCACTTCGAAGGCATCAATGGTACGGGCGTCAGCCAGGTGCCCCTGGGCGACGATACCCTGCCCTTCCCGGAACAGATCCGGCAGAATGCCGTCAAACCGCACCGTTACCTGCTCACCACCGGCATCCACCAGTGCAAAGCTGACTTTCAGGCTTTGCTGATCCCGTTCAACGGAACCCGGCACCACCAGGCCACCGATACGCAGACGCTGACCCACTTCCGGCGTAATATTTTCTTTACCCTTACCCTGTACCAGTTCGGTGGGAGTGTAAAAAAGGTCAATGTTTTGCTGCAGGGCATAAAGCATCAGCCCCACCATAAGCGATAGTCCGGCCACCACGGCCAGCAACACCGTCATTCGCTTTTTACGTCTGGGGTTCATAACGTATTCTCCAACTTGCGGGCAGCTTCACGGCGAGCAGCCCTGGCTTGTTTTTGACTGACTTCACGCAGCAAGCGTTTTTTTGTTTTGACAGTGACGACCACCTGCCCAAGCAGCACCAGCAAGGTGACAGCAAAAGATAACCACACGTAAAAGCCATAGCCTCCCATGGCCCAGAAGGCAGACCAACTCTCAAACTTCATGTTGTTTCTCCGCCAGCTTCAAAACCCAGGGACGATGAGACTCCCGTCTGATCAGCTCATTACGCAACCGCATCAGGGTCAGCGCACCAAGGAAGCAAATAAAGGCAAAAATCATGATCAACAACGGCCAGAGCATGTCGTTTGAAATGGACGGCTTATCAAATTTGGTGATAGTGGCTCCCTGATGCAGGGTATTCCACCATTCAACGGAGTAATGAATAATGGGCAGGTTGATCACCCCGACCAGCGCCAGAATACCGGCGGCACGGCCAGCCAGCACCTTGTCGGAAATGGCGTTATAAAGCGCAATCACCCCAAGATAGAGAAACAGCAGAATCAGTTCGGATGTCAGACGCGCATCCCATACCCACCAGGTTCCCCACATGGGTTTACCCCAGGCAGCACCGGTGAACAGGGCAATAAAGGTGAATACGGCTCCCACCGGCGCGATGGCCGACACCGCCATGTTCGCCGTTTTGATTTGCCATACCAGACCAATAAAGGCAGCAATGGCCATGGAAGAGTAGGCCCCCATCGACATGATGGCCGCCGGCACATGGATGTAAATGATGCGGAACGCATCACCCTGCTGGTAGTCGGCCGGCGCAAATGCCAGCCCCCACGCCAGTCCGATGGTAAAGGAGATCACGCTGAATGCAGCAAACCAGGGTAGCCACAGACCGGCAATGCGGTAAGCGTCCTCTGACCTGGCGTAGGGGTGTAACCATTTCCACATCTTGCTCAAAGACCTTTTATATACTACGTATTTTTGGGCGGGGTTAAGATAACCCAAATCCGCTCTGTTTAAAAATTTTTGCCGATCTTTAACGGCTCAAATGACCCTAATTCACGCTAACCCGCAGCGCCGCTGCAATGGCAAAAGGTGCCAGCGTCACACTGCCCGCCAGCATGGCCCCCAAAATGGCCAGCTGACCACTATAGGGCAAGCCAAGCCCCGCAGTTTCAATCGCGGAAGTCGCAAAGATAAGCACGGGAATATACAGCGGCAGTGTCAACAGACTGAGCAGCACCCCCCCCTTGCCAATGCCAACGGTCAGTGCCACTCCAATCGCTCCCAGCAGGCTGAGAATCGGTGTCCCGAGCAACAGCGTCCAGAACATCCCCAGAAAACCGTTCATATCCATGCTGAGCAACACCGCCACCAGCGGTGACAACAGCAATAACGGTAACCCGGTCAGCAGCCAGTGCGCCAGCACCTTGGCCAGCACCACAACCCCTAACGGGCAGGGCATCAGCATCATTTGTTCCAGAGTGCCGTCAATATAGTCATCGCGAAACAGCCGTTCCAGCGCCAGCAACGACGCCAACAGCGCCGCCACCCACACGATACCGGGGGCAATACGCGCCAGCAGCGCCGGCTCGGGCCCCACGCCCAGAGGAAACAGGGTAATCACGATGACGAAAAACCACAGCGGATTTAGAATATCGGCGCGCCGGCGCAGGGCGCTGACCAGCTCCCGGCGCACCACACCGGCGAAAGAATGCATCATTGGGCGTCCTCGCGGGATGACGTGAGATGAAGAACTCGTGCCCGGTCGGCGCACAGATTAAGATCCTGGTGAGTGGTGATCAGCACCATCCCCCCCGCATCAGTGTGCTCCAGAAACAACCGCTCCAGCACTTTTACCCCATGTTTGTCGATGGCGGTAAAGGGTTCATCGAGGATCCAGAGCTTGGGTCCACCCAGCCATAAACGAGCCAGTGCCACCCGGCGCTTCTGCCCGGCGGAAAGCTGACCGGCATATTGATCTTCCAGACCGGCCAGCCCGACCTGAGCCAGCACTTCCCACAGATTGGCATTGCTGCCCTGATGGTGCATGCGGCGAAAAAAGGCCAGATTCTCATAGGCAGAGAGCTCGTGCTTAATGCCGGCCTGATGGCCGAGATAGAATAATTCCTGGTGGAAGCTGTCACGACAGTGCTCAATATTCTCTCCCTGCCAGCTTACATTGCCTTCATAAGGCCGGGACAAGCCTGCCAGCAGACGCAACAAGCTGGTTTTGCCAGCCCCATTGGGTCCGGCAACCTGCACCAGCTCACCGGGAGCAACAGAAAGAGACAGCTCACTGAACAGAGTGCGTTCTTCGCGAACGCAGGTCAGAGCGTTGGCTTCAAGCATAGTAAGAGTTCGGCCGTTAAAAAATGGCCGCCAGTCTAGCACAAGGTGCCGGTACAGACTTGCCCCTTGGGGCCATAAGGCAGAATTACAGGAAGTTTATTGCGCTGGGACAAAAATAGCGAAAAGAAGCAGGTCAGGATTCGCTGCGCTCATCGCCAACCTGCGTCAATGGGAACAGTTCAGGGGTTAGCGCCGACGATGCAGCGACAACAACAGCTCGGCTTCAGCTCTGGGCATGTCACATTCGGCCATGATTTCTTCAATATCGGCACCCAGCTGAACCATGCGGGCAGCCCGGCTGTAAAGCTTGCTCTGGGGATCCTTGAGCGCCAGCTCCTGCTGTTGTTCGCGCAGCGCGGCCAGATAGCGGCCCAGCTCATTCAGCTTTTTGCCCATGCCGATATTGGCCGTCTGCAGCTCTTCCAGTTGTTTGCGGTAGCTGTCCCGGTTACGGGCCAGCTCTCGCATCAGGGTGCTCATGGCCTCAAGCTTGCGCTGGCTGCGCCGCCACATCATCCAGGCAATCCCTATGGCGGCCAGCGCCATCACCAACGCCAGTAACGCCAAAAGCAAGGCGGTTTCACTGATCATTAAAGCTGGCTCAGCTCTTCCCACTCATCATCGGAGAGCAGCTTATCAAGATCCACCAGGATCAGCAGTTCGTTTTCCCGGTTGCACACGCCCTGAATAAAGCGGGCGCTTTCACTGGTGCCGACATTGGGTGCGCTTTCTATTTCCGACGACTTCAGATAAACCACTTCGGCCACGCTGTCGACCAGAATACCGACCACCTGCTTTTCTGCCTCAATGATCACAATACGGGTATTGTCGGTCACCTCTACACTCGGCAGGCCAAAACGCAGACGGGTGTCGAGCACGGTAACCACATTGCCACGCAGGTTAATAATCCCCAGCACATAGTCCGGCGCACCGGGAACCGGAGCAATATCGCTGTAGCGCAATACCTCCTGCACCTGCATCACATTGATACCATAGGTTTCGTTATCCAGACGAAAGGTAACCCACTGCAGGACTTCGTTTTCGGCCAGACTTTCCGCCACATTGCGATGATTGCTCATACACGCATCCTTATTTCTCTCAGACCCGATGTCCGTCGATATTTTTACCTTGCTCCAGCAGCGCGATCAACGCATCCACATGCAGCAGAGCACACATTTTTTCTTTTACCATTCCTGCCAGCCAGGGCCGGGAGCCGGGTGTGGTCCGCCATTTCACCTGCTCCCGGCTGAGCAGGGAGGTGCCTTTCAGCTGATGACAGGACAGCCCCCAGTGGCTTTCGCCCAGGGTGACCACATACTGATATTCTTCATCCTGAATATGCCCGGGCATGGCCCAGCGCGCCGTGTCTACCACACTGAGCTGGCGTTCCCGTTCGGTCATGATACCGGCAAACCAGGCCGGCTTACCAAACAGGCTGGTGAGCCTGGTCAGCTGATAAATGCCTCCCAGGTGTGTAAGCGGTACGGCAAAGGTCATGCCGGCCACTTCAAAAAACAGCGCCTGAAAATGCGCTTCTGTTTCCATATTGCGCCAGGCCGGTGCCTTATCCGGTGCGGGCAGAGGGGCCGCTGTGACCTCCGGTATGGGCGACGGCACCTCGTCGGACATCGCCTTTAATTCCGGTTCACTGAGCGGCGCCAACGGCTCGGCAGCCGCTTCTTCTTTCAGCTCGGCGACGGTAGCCAGCAATGACTCCAACGCCCGGCGACGTTCATCTTCCTGTGGATCGGCGTAAGCCACCGGCGCAACCTCAGGTGCGGGCTGCGGCTCATGTTCTTCCAACAGGGCATCGAAGTAATCGTCGAGAGCCGCAAACTGACGTTGATTCATAACGGCTGGTCTCCTCCGTCGAGACGCCACAAATAGCGCAGCAGGGTCTGATAGGCATACACACCCCGGCTGCCCTTGGCATAGTAAGACGGTGGTTCATGGCGCAAGCTGGCATCACGAAATTTGGTATCTACCGGTACCACCGCCGGCCAGACGCGATCGCCATACTGCTCTTTCAGGCTTTCAAGGCTCTGTACAGAGGCCCGGGTGCGCTGATCATACATGGTTGGTACCACGGTGTAATTAAATCCGTCTTTGCGGGCCTTATGCATCAGCTTAAAGGTACTGACCATGCGCTCCAGCCCCTTGAGCGCCAGAAATTCGGTCTGAACCGGCACCAGAATACGATCGCAGGCCGCCAGGGCGTTTACCATCATCACCCCCAGCACCGGCGGGCAGTCGATAATGGCCACATCAAAGTCGTGCTTTACTTCGGCCAGCAGCCGTTTCAGTACCAGCCCCATCCCTTCCCGGCTGCTGGAAGTACGCTCCAGTGTGGCCAGGGAAATGGACGCAGGCAGCAAGGTGATGCCCTCAAACCGGGTCTGCAGTGCTACCCGGTCAAACTCAGCTCGCCCTGCCCCGGCCTGAAACAAGTCAAACAAGGTGCCCTGCAGCGCATCCGAGTTGTAGTCCAGATAGGCGGTCAGTGAGCCGTGGGGATCCGTGTCGATCAACAGCACCCGTTTGTTGCGCTGCGCCAACAGGCCCGCCAGCGCCACCACTGAGGTGGTTTTTCCAACACCGCCTTTTTGATTTGCTACGGTCCAGACTATCACTGCCTTATCCTGTCGTTGGTAATGCGAATGCCGCCTCCCGGCAGCTCATAAATCTGAATGCCTTCTTTTTGCTCCGGCTCGGGAGGCCGCGCCGGTGGTGGCAAAGGGGGCTGCCAGCGGCTGGCCGCAATGGCAATTTCCACCCGCCGCTGGGGCCCACGCCCCGCTTCCCTGCGTTGTTCGGTAGCCACTGGCCGGTATTGTCCGTAAGCCTCGAGCCGCAGCCGCTGTGGGGCTACTCCACGCTGCTCCAGCTGTTCCAGTACTGCCCTGGCTCGCTCAGCAGACAGCTGCCAGTTGGATGCATACAATTCGTTGCTGACGGCTATATTATCGGTAAAACCCCGGACATGAATAAAGTGGGTGTCCTGAATAAGCAAGGGTATCAGGGCGCTAAACACCGCCTCACTGTTACCGCCAAGCAGTGCACTGCCTTCGGCAAACAGCAGACTGCCATCCAGCGTCAGCACCAGTTCGTGATCACCCTGCTCTATGCTTGCCAGCTGCCGTTTGGTAAGCGGGGCCAGTTTTTCGCCCAGCTCCAATTTCAGCTGATGCAGGCTATTCGCACTGCTGGTGGCCGCCAGAACATCGCTGGCCGGCAGTGCCGGCTGGCCTTCATATTCCATGGCACCATTCATCTCCGGCCGGGCCCCTAGCTGGCCCAACGCCTGCTGCACGCCCTCCATCACCGGCTGACGCAATTCAGTACGGGACGCATGCACCGCATACAGCACCACAAACAGTGCAAAAGCCAGGGTCATGTAATCGGCATAAGAGACAAGCCAGCGCTCGGTATGCTGATCCCGGCTGGCCGGCATCAGTGAACGGCGTTTAATCAATGTCTGCCTCCCTGAAACTGATTAAGCTGGCGGCTGACCGACAAGCTGCCTTCTCCACGGGCGATGGCCAGCAGGCCGATGGCAGTCAGCTCCCGATAGCGCAGCTCGAGCCGGCAGATAGCCCGCAACCGGTTGGCCAATGGCAATAACAACAGGTTGGCCAGCCCCACCCCGTAAAGGGTGGCCACAAAGGCCACGGCAATACCGCTGCCGAGGCGGGCAGGATCATCCAGGTGCGACATCGCCTGAATCAGCCCCAGCACGGCACCAATAATGCCAATGGTCGGGCTGTAACCGCCCATGGCCTCAAACACACGGGCTTCCAGTTCTTTCTGCTCTTCAATACGGGCCAGCTCATTATCCAGCAACTGTTCCATCATGGCCGGCTCGGTGCCATCCACCAGCCATTGCAGTCCCTGACGGGTGAAGTCATCAAGGTTATCGGAGTGCAAGCGTCCTTCCAGGGCCAGAAAACCCGATTGTCTCGCCTCATGCGACCAGCGCAGCAAGCGTGAACATTGTTCCTGAAAGGGCCAGACCGGCGGGGTCAGTACCCTGCCCAGCGCCCTGAGTGCAGCACAAAACTGGAACCAGGGTGTTTGCAGCCATACCGCCCCCAGACTGCCGCCCAGCACAATCAGCAACGCCGGCCCGTCCAGCAATACCGACAGGCTACCTCCGTGCCACCACTGAGCCAGCACGATACAGGCAAGCGCAAGCAGCAGACCGGCCAGCGCCATATCAGCCTGCCATCTCGTTAACAATGGCCTCGCCGATCAACGGCAGCGGCAGCGACTCAGACGCAATCCCGGCTTTGGCCACCGCCTGAGGCATCCCATACACTACACAGGTTTCTTCATCCTGTGCCCAGATGCTGCCTCCCTGCTCCTTGAGCAGACGGGCACCGTCACGACCATCGGCACCCATGCCGGTGAGCACCACTGCCAGCACCTTGCCACCATACACTTTGGCAGCAGAAGCAAAGGTGATGTCGACACAGGGCTTGTAATTCACCTTGTCATTACCATCAAGAATACGCAGGCGCGCCGCACCGGGCCGGCCTTCAAAAATCATTTGCCGGCCACCCGGTGCCAGATAGGCATGCCCCGGGCGAAGAACATCACCGTCCTGAGCTTCCTTAACCCGGATCTGGCACAGTCCGTCCAGCCGGGCGGCAAAAGCAGTGGTAAAGGTGCCGGGCATATGCTGTACCAGCACAATGGGATGAGGAAACGTGGCCGGCAGCTTGGTCAGCACGGCTTGCAGCGCCACCGGACCACCGGTTGATGTTCCGATGGCCAGCAGCTGATAACTTTTGCCACTGCGCCGGGGTGGAGCTCGCCGTTCGCCGGCGCTGGCTGCCAACGGGACTGTCGGCTCCCGGCTGAAACGCGCAGGTGCAGCGGTGGTCGCAGGACGTGCTGACATAGACACCGGAGCTGCTGCCGGCCTGGGCGCAACCGCTCTCAGCCGCCGGCGGGCAATGGCCCGTACCCGCTGCTGCAGCTGAGCAATCGCTTCTTCCTTGCTGCGGGCAATGTCTTCAAAACGCTTGGGCAGAAAGTCCATGGCACCGGCGTCGAGCGCTTCCAGCGTCGCACGGGCACCGTCGTGAGTGAGGGATGAAAACATCAGCACCGGCGTGGGCATGGCTTTCATGATCTCGCGCACGGCAGTAATACCATCCATCACCGGCATTTCGATATCCATGGTGATCACATCCGGCCGCAGGATTTTCACCTTGTCGATGGCTTCTTTACCATTGGCAGCCGTGTCGACCACCTCCAGCAGCGGATCCTGCCCGAGGATCTCACTGACCCGCCGGCGAAAGAAGCTGGAATCATCAACCACCAGAACCCGAATAGTCATTGTTGTTATCGTGCTCCCTGTTGGTGCGTCAGGCGTAACGCCGCGCATAAGCCTTGATCAGGCCTGCAATATCAAGAATAAGGGCAATACCGCCATCGCTGGTGATAGTCGCACCCGCCATACCTGGGGTGCCATGCAGCAGGTGGTCCAGTGGTTTAATCACCACTTCTTCCTGGCCGATAAGGCCATCTACCACAAATCCCACCTGTTGATTACCAATCATCACCAACACCACATGGCCATGCGCCTTGCGCTCCCGCCTGCCGTTACGCAGCAGCCAGTCCTGCAGGTAAAACAGCGGAATGGCCCGGTTGCGCACCACCACGGTAAGCTGGCCGTCGACCATGCTGGTTCTGGTTAAATCCAGGTGGAAGATTTCATTGACGTTGGTCAGCGGCAGGGCAAACGTCTGCTCTCCCACCACCACCATCAGGGTAGGCAAAATGGCCAGGGTCAGCGGCACCTTTATCTGCAGTCTGGTACCCTTGCCTTTTTCCGAGTCGATCAGGATAGAGCCGTTTACCGAGCTGATGCCGGTTTTCACCACATCCATGCCGACGCCCCGACCTGATACGTCGGTAATCTCCACCTTGGTGGAAAAACCCGGGGCGAAGATCAGGTTATAGGCTTCATTGTCACTCATCCGGGCGGCACCATCGGCATCAAGAATGCCCCGCTTGATGGCAATGCTCTTGAGCTTTTCCGGATCCATACCGGCACCATCGTCTTCAATGCCCAGCAGAATATGATCCCCTTCCTGAGACGCGGTCAGCCGGATCACTCCCTTACGGGGTTTACCGGCGGCTTCCCGTTCTTCGGGAGATTCGATGCCATGATCACAGGAGTTACGTACCAGGTGCACCAGCGGGTCGGCCAGGGCTTCCACCAGGTTCTTATCGAGATCAGTGTCTTCCCCCACCATTTCCAGCTCGATTTCCTTTTTCATATTCCGGGCAATATCACGCACCACCCGGGGAAAACGGCCAAATACCTTTTTAATGGGCTGCATACGGGTTTTCATCACCGCGCCCTGCAGGTCTCCGGTCACCGCATCCAGATTGGTGACCGCTTTGGTGATTTCTTCATTTTCGTGCCCCGCTTGCAGGCTGAGCAGACGGTTACGTACCAGCACCAGCTCACCCACCATATTCATGATGCTGTCGAGGGTTTTGGTATCGACCCGGACTGTAGTGTCTGCCGGCGGTGCAGCCGGTTTAGAAGGGGCCGCAGGCCTGGAAGCCGCCGGCGGTGCGCTTGAGATAACTGGCTTGCTGCCATCGGGCACGGCACCACCCGGTGCAGGAGTGACAGTGGGTCCTTTACCGGCACCATGAAGTTGATCGAGCAGGGCTTCAAACTCGCCATCATCAATCAGCTCGTCGCCAGTTTGGCTGCTTGCAGCAGAAGGGGCTGCCGGCGCAGGGCTCTCAGCCTCGGGCACGCCGCCATGTTTGCCGGCACCATGCAGTTGATCGAGCAGGGCTTCAAACTCATCGTCGGTAATATCATCGCTATTGCTGCTTTCAATACCGACCTGTTCACTGTATTGCTCCGTATTGAGCTCACCGAGCATTTGCTGATATTCCTGCTCGTTCAGTGACTCAATGGTATTAATGTCGGCCGGTGTTGCTGCCACCGGCTCGCTGCCTGGCGCAGCGCTCTCTTCCTGCCCAGGCTGGCAATAGAAGCTCAGCTCTTCCAGCAGAGCCGGATCGGCCGGCGTGGGCTCTTGGCGATTCTGGATTTCTGCGAACATGGAGTTCACCGTATCCAGCGCGCGTAAGATCACATCCATCAGCTCGGAAGTAACGCGGCGCTGTCCGGTGCGCAAAATATCAAACACATTTTCCGCTTTATGACAGGTTTCTACCAGGGCGGTGAGAGACAAAAAGCCGGCTCCCCCCTTGACGGTATGAAAACCACGGAAAATCGCGTTCAGCAGATCCTTATCGTCGGGCTGACGCTCCAGGGTTACCAGTTGCTCCGACAGCTGCTCCAGAATTTCCGATGCTTCCACCAGAAAGTCCTGCAGAATATCCTCGTCTACCTCAAAGCCCATGCTTGCTCCTTAAAACCCCAGACTGGACAGCAGATCGTCCACTTCATCCTGATCCGAGACCACATCATCCCGTTGTTCTTTATTAATGATGGGCCCCTCGGCTGCAACGGCCTTGCCTGGATCGTTATTCTGAACCACGACCTGCCCGCCGGTTGCCGGTTGCTCACCGGTAAGACGACCAAATACCGATAAAATCTCTACCAGCTTGGCTTCGACTTCCTGTACCAGGGTAATCACCCGGCGAATAACCTGGCCGGTCAGATCCTGGTAGTCCTGAGCCATCAGTATTTCGGTGAGCAGCTCCCGCAACTGATTGGCGTCCTGATCCGAGTTTTGCAGAAAACCGTCCAGCTGGTAGCAAAGCTCCTTAAACTGGCCAAGCTCTAACTGACGCCGCATCAATCCCTGCCAGCCCGGCTTCACCTGCTGAATGCGATCGTTAAGGCGATCGGCAATGGGCAGGCTCGCTTCAACCGCGTCCATGGTGCGGTTGGCAGCCTTATCGGTCATATCAATGACATAATTCAGGCGTTCGCGTGCATCGGGAATATCGGTTTCTGCCAGCTCGGGTAAACGGGGATCATTACGGAACTCCTGCAGAGAATCGTGTAACTGGCGGGTCAGCTGCCCTACCTGATCCAACAGGGCGTCGGCATGAGGCATGCAGACATCCGTCATAAAACGATCGGCCCCGGCCTGATCGCCCTGCTCCAGCAGTGCCACCAGTTCCCGGGCCTGTTCCAGACTGATCAGTCCGTGTGGTTGTGTCATGTGAGGCCTTTATCCGATGCGCTCGAATACCTTCTCGAGTTTCTCTTTCAGGGTGCCGGCGGTAAAAGGTTTTACTACATAACCGTTCACACCCGCCTGGGCAGCGGTAATAATCTGCTCGCGCTTGGCTTCTGCCGTCACCATTAATACCGGCAAATGCTTCAGTTTTTCATCAGCCCGAATGGCCTTGAGCAGATCAATGCCCTGCATACCGGGCATATTCCAGTCGGTGACCACAAAATCGAAATCACCATTTTTAAGCATGGGCAGCGCCGTAAGGCCATCATCCGCTTCGTGGGTGTTATTAAAGCCCAGATCTCTGAGCAGATTTTTTATGATCCTGCGCATGGTGGAAAAATCATCCACAATGAGGATTTTCATGTTCTTGTCCAACCCATTCCTCCTGTACTGCTGCACCAACAGCCGCTGAACATGGTGTAAAAATACCTACTCAATACAAGTCGGCAGATATGCCCGTTTCTGAACGGGAATATGATATTTTTCAACTTAACTGGCGTTTTTTTATCAAGCCGTCCAGTCTTTAAGGCGAGATTTCAGCCGCAGCATGGCCTGGCTGTGAATCTGGCTCACACGGGACTCAGATACCTCCAGTATGCCGCCGATTTCACGCAGATTCAGCTCTTCATCGTAATAAAGAGATAACACCAGGGCTTCGCGTTCCGGCAACTTGCGAATACCTTCTGCCAGTGCATGCTGAAAACGCTCTCTGGCCATCCCCTCAAAGGGGCTGCCGGCATGGGCATAGGAATCGGCCTGATGCTCAATCCCCTGCTCAAACTCATCCATTTCCAGCAATTTGCCATGATTCACATCGGCCAGCATGGCGTGATATTCGCTCAGGGATACCCCCAGTTCAGCGGCAATTTCACGATCTTGTGCCGGCCGGCCCTCCCGCCGCTGAATGATATTCATGGCATCGGAAATGTTACGGCCATTGCGGTGCACCGAACGCGGAACCCAGTCACCACGGCGAATTTCATCCAGCATGGCCCCCCGGATACGAATGCCGGCAAAGGTCTCAAAGCTGGCCCCTTTGGACGCATCAAAATTTCTGGACGCCTCCAACAACCCCACCATGCCTGACTGGATCAAATCGTCGAGCAGCACACTGTCGGGCAGTCGCGCCAGCAAATGCTGAGCAATGCGTCGCACCAGTCCGGCATGGCGTTCAACCAGGCTCTGGCTGTTGTGCCGGGCATAGGCCTGTACCTTATTCACCACGGGCACCTTGCGCTTCAATGGCCGGATTCATCAGTAACCGTTCAACAAAGAACTGCAGGTGGCCTTCCGCCCGATGTGGCGTAGGCCAGGTCAGCGCCTTGGATGCCAGAGCACGGATCGCAATGGCCGATGGTGATTTGGGATACTGATTGACCACCAGGGCCTGTCGCCGCACCGCCATACGCAGATTGCCATCGAAAGGAATGCAGGCCACCAGCTCCAGTGAGGCATCGAGAAACTTGTCGGTCACCCGGGTCAGCTTGGCAAACAACTCATTGCCCTCCCGCTGGCTGCGTACCATGTTGGCCACAATCTTAAAACGGAACACGCCGTGCTCCCGGGAAAGCAGCTTGATCAGCGCATAGGCATCGGTAATGGAAGTGGGTTCATCACACACCACCACCAGCACCTCCTGAGAAGCACGGGAAAAGCTCAGCACCATATCAGAAATACCGGCCGCAGTGTCGACCAGCAGCACGTCCACCGGGGTTCTCATTTCACTGAAGGCACGGATAAGGCTGACATGCTCCAGAGGCGACAGCTCGGTCATGGACTGATTACCGGAAGTCGCGGGGATAATACGAATACCCTGAGGGCCTTCCACCATAACGTCATCCAGGCTGCACTCGCCTCTGAGCACATGAGAAAGGTTTCGCCCTACCCGAATGCCGAGCAGTACATCGACATTGGCCAGCCCCAGATCGGCATCCAGCACCATGACCCGTTTCCCCTGAGCCGCCATGGCGGAGGCCATGTTCAGGGTAATATTGGTTTTACCCACGCCGCCCTTACCGCCGGTTACGGCAATCACCTGCACCCTGTTCATTTTCTGCATAAGCCGCAATCCGTTTGCCTGATCATGAAACCAATTATTCATAAAAACGTGCATCCTTATCATCGGCCCCGGCAGCATCCCAGTAATAGGGGTCTTCCCGCCGCTCCACGGCACCCATTGCCTGCTTGACCAGCTCCTCGGCCTTGGCCAGACGCAAATCTTCCGGAACCCTTTGCCCGTCAGTGACATAGCTGATGGGCAGGCTGTTCTGAATACTGATATCAAGCACATCTCCCAGTGACAGGCTTTCATCAAGCTTGGTCAGGATGCAGCCGGCAAGAGGAATACGCCGGAAGTGCTCTACGGCTTCCTGCAGCACACGTCGCTGAGCGGTAGATGGCAAGACCAGATAATTACGAATGCGGATCTGGCGATCTCCCACCAGATTATCGAGCTGCTCGTTCAGGCGCATATCCCGCTGCCCCATGCCGGCGGTATCGATTAATACCAGGCGACGATGCCGCAATTGATAAAGCGCCTGCGCCAGCTCCTGATAGGTTCGGGCCTGTTTGACCGCCACTCCCATAATTCGGCCATAGGTCTGCAATTGCTCATGGGCTCCGATGCGGTAGTGATCCGTGGTGATCAACGCCAGCTGATCCGCACCATGGCGGGCGGCAAAGCGGGCAGCAAGTTTGGCGATCGTCGTGGTTTTCCCCACGCCGGTCGGCCCCAACAATGCCACGGCACCGCCCTGACGCATAATTTCGTCTTCACCGGTGACCAGCAGTCCGGTTAATGCATGCTCTATCTGAGCCCAGGCTTCATGAGGGGCGGAACCTTCATCAACACGCATGGCCAGCATATCGGCAAAACCGTCACTGAACCCCAGCTGATTCAGTTGTTTGATCAGCATGGCCCGCACCGGCTCACGCCGCTCCACTTCCTGCCACATCAGACCGGATACCTGGTGCTCCAGCAGCCGGCGAATGCTGGCAATTTCCTGACGCATGGCATTCAGTTCTTTATCTTTGGCACTTTCTTTTTGACGATGGCGGCTTTTTTCTCCACCGGCAAATAAAGGAGCTTGCTGGGGAAGCACCGGCTCGCGCCGCTCCTCAGGCTGACCCCAGTCGACCTGATCGGCCAGCGTCTGGGGGGAAGGTGCGGCACTGCCACGGCTCAGCAGAGCTTGCAGTGAATCGGCCTGCTGCTGCTCATTGAGCGGTGCCACAAATTGACGGGCCTGCGACGAAATTCTGACATTATCGTCCCTGAGTGAACGCTGCCCCTGGTCGACCGGCGTATTATCGTCGTCGTCAACAGCCGCCACTATCTCAATGCCACCCGATACTTTTTTATTAGACATAATGACCGCATCAGCGCCCAGCTCTTCCTTTACTTCGGCCAGGGCAGCCCGCATGTCTTTGGCAAAAAAACGTTTAATCTTCATTCAACTCTCTCCCGCTACTGCTGCCCTACCGACGCCACGATACGGATTTGACGATCATCCGGCACTTCCTGATAAGACAGCACCCGCAGACTGGGAATAGTATGCTTTACAAAGCGCGCCAGGGTGGTGCGCAACATGCCCGACGTCAGCAATATTGCCGGCTGACCTTCCAGCTCCTGATTGGCGGCGGCCTGAGACAGAGACTGCTGCATGCGTTCTGCCAGTCCCGGCTCTATGCCGCTGCCCTGAGCGCCACCGGCCTGCAAAGAGTTCTGCAAAATTTGTTCCAACTCTGGTGCCAAAGTAATAACCGGCAGCTCGCGCTCGGTACCGGCAATTTCCTGCACCAGAAAACGACGCAGTGAAATACGGCAGGCAGCGGTGAGCACTTCCGGATCCTGACTCTTGGGTGCATATTCGGTAAGGGTCTGCAGAATGGTCCGCATATCCCTGATGGACACGCCTTCGTTGAGCAGGCTTTGCAGCACCTTGGTGACCAGAGCCAGGCTAAGGGTGTTAGGGACCAGCCCTTCGACCAGCTTGGGCTGGGTGCGGCCTACCTGGTCAATCAGATTCTGTACTTCTTCATGGCCCAGCAGCTGAGAGGCGTTATTGGTCAACAGCTGGCTTAAGTGCGTGGCCACCACGGTGGCCGCATCCACCACCGTGTAGCCCAAGCTCTGGGCATTTTCTATCTGATCCCGGCCAATCCAGGTCGCTTCCAGCCCGAACGCCGGATCCCGGGTATCGATTCCCTGCACCGGACCAAACACCTGGCCCGGATTAATGGCCAGCTCCCGCTCGGGATAAATATCGGCCAACCCCGAGCTGACGCCCATTAAGGTGATCTGATATTCGTTAGGTCCCAGCTCCAGGTTGTCGCGGATGTGCACGGCGGGGATCAGAAAGCCCAGTTCCTGAGACAGCTTTTTACGCACGCCCTTAATGCGGCTGAGCAGCTCTCCCCCCTGAGAAATATCCACCAGACTGATCAGACGGTAGCCCACTTCCAGCCCGATGGTATCGACCTGAGTCACATCATCCCAGCTCAGCTCACGGTTCTCATTGCCAGCCACCGCCGGCGGCAGGGCAGCATCTTCCTGCTGTTTCAGTGCCTGTTGCTGACGGCGTTTGTGCATCCACCAGGCACCACCGGCAGCCAGGCCACCGAGCAGCAGAAAGGCAAAGTGAGGCATGCCCGGCACCAGCCCCATGGCGATCAGTATACCGGCGGCAATGGACAGTGAACGCGGATTGTCAAAAAGCTGACCCAGCATGGCCTGCCCCATGTCTTCACGGGTATTTTGCCGCGTCACGATAATGGCGGCGGCGATGGACAGCAGCAAGGAAGGAATCTGCGCCACCAGACCATCACCAATGGTCAGCAGTGTATAAACACGGGCGGCTTCGCCAAAGCTCAGTTCGTGCTGGGCCATGCCAATAATGAAACCACCGATGATATTAATGAACAGGATCATGATGCCGGCAATGGCATCGCCTTTTACAAACTTTGAAGCACCATCCATAGAGCCGTAAAAATCGGCTTCCCGGGTGACTTCATCACGGCGGGTACGGGCCTCATCCTGATTGATAAGGCCGGCATTCAGATCCGCATCGATGGCCATTTGCTTGCCAGGCATCGCATCCAGGGTAAAACGGGCACTGACTTCGGAAATACGGCCGGCACCCTTGGTGACCACCACAAAGTTGATGATCATCAAAATCAGAAAGACGATAAGGCCCACGGCATAGTTGCCGCCAATCACCACAGAACCAAAGGCTTCAATAACGTTACCGGCAGCATTACCGCCCTGGTGTCCTTCCAGCAGCACGACCCGGGTGGACGCCACGTTGAGCGCCAGCCTGAGCAGCGTGGCGATCAGCAGTACGGTAGGAAAAGCCGCGAAGTCGAGCGGGCGTTGTGTATAAACGGCGACCAGCAACACGACCAGTGCCAGGGCGATATTGAAGGAAAACAGCACATCCAGCATCAAGGGCGGAATGGGCAGCACCACCATAGCCAGTGCCGCCAGCACCAGCAAGGGCGTGCCCATACCCGAATGCACCCACCGGGACCACTGTTTAACCTGAGAAAGCCTTGCCCTTAACTCCATGACGCTCGCTGATGTTCAAAAATCATAGCAGCAATCATGCAAAAAATGAGCCAACCCCACCAAACCCTAACCCTCCCCTTATCAAGAGGAAGAAATCAAAGCGTGAAGAAGTCCGCATGTTACACCTTCCCCTGTGAAGAAGGGCTGGAAGGGGACAGGTCACACCCGGTATTCATCCGGGATGGGCAAGTCATCCTTGAGCGGCACCGGCTTGTTTCCCTGCCCTTTGCGCCAGGCGTTCAGCTGGAACACATAGGCTAGGATCTGCGCCACGGCCACAAACAGACCGTCAGGGATTTCCCGGTCCAGCTTAGTGGAATGATAAACTGCCCGCGCCAGGGCCGGTGAAGAGATCACCGGCACCTTGTATTCCCGGGCAATTTCCCGGATTTTAAGGGCCACTTCATCCAGCCCCTTGGCCACGACCACAGGCGCAGAGCCAGGTTTGTCCTTGTCATAACGCAGCGCCACAGAATAGTGGCTGGGGTTGACCACCACCACATCGGCGGTGGGGACTTCCGCCATCATCCGGCGGTTGGCCATTTCCTGCTGCAGGCGGCGAATACGGCTTTTCACCTCGGGCTTGCCCTCGGTATTTTTATATTCGTCCTTCACTTCCTGCAGGGTCATTTTCAGCTGACGGGTGTGATTCCAGACCTGAAACGGCACATCAATGGCTACAATGGGCAGCAGCGCCAGGCATAACCCCAGCCCCATCCAGAGCAACAGCTCCAACGCATCCTTCATCGCCATATTCAGGGTTTCGCTGCTTAAACGCAGAATATTGTCGAACTGCCCCCACAGCAGCCAGATGGCAATGGTGGCGATGAATACCACCTTGGCGATGGACTTGAGCAACTCCACCAGTGCCTGGACGCCAAACATGCGCTTAATGCCGTTGACAGGGCTCAGACGATTCCATTTCGGCATCATCGCCTGGGTACTGAAATTAAAGCCACCCAGCAGACTGTTGCCCACCAGCGCCGCCACCAGGACTACCGCAAACAGCCCGAGCAACGGCCACATTAATCCGCCGATGGCGGAAGCCAGTGCCGGCATCATGGTCTCGGGATCAAAAATAGCGGCCCGTTCCAGCTGAAAGCTTTGTGCAAACACCGCCGACATGGCCGTACCCAGCGTATCTCCCAGCATCAGCAGGGCGGCAGCGGCACTGAGCAGTACCGCAGCCGTACCCAGTTCCTTGGAGCGGGGGATTTGCCCTTTCTCCCGGGCCTGACGAAGTCGCTGCTCCGTGGGCTGTTCTGTTCTTTCCTGACCGTCTGACTCTGCCATATCAGCCTCCTTCGCAGGTCAGCCTAAGGGTGTCACACATCACCTGTTGCAGCCGCAACCACTGGTTTTCAAAATGATCCATAAAGCCACCCAGCGTCAGCCACATAATAAACAAGCCACATACCATGCTGATGGCAAAACCCACGCTGAAGATATTGAGCTGGGGGGCCGCCCGGGTCATGACCCCGAAACTGAAGTTAATCAGCAGCATGGCCACTATCGCTGACAAAGACATGGCTACCGCCGCCTGAAATAACAGTGTCAGCAAGCCCGCCAGATTCTGCCAGTCCCCCACCCTCAGACCGCTGGCCGATACCGGAACAGAGGTGAAGCTGAGCACAATGGCTTCTATCATCACCAAATGACCATTGAGTGCCAGAAATAACAAGGTGCCCAGCATCAGGTAAAGCTGGCCCACCACAGGTGCCGACTGGCCGTTAAGCGGATCCACCATGGAGGCAAAACCCAGGCTGGTCTGCATCGCAATAATCTGCCCGGCGGTAACAAACGTTTGCAGCAAAAATTGCGACAACAAGCCAATCACGGCACCAATCAGCACCTGCTGCATGCTGATCAAAAATCCTTCCACCGAAAACAACGCCACCGGCGGCATGGCCGGCAGCACCGGTGCCACGGCGATCGTGACTGCTACCGCCAGTAACAGACGCACATACACAGGGGTCAGGTTTGCACCAAACATCACCATGGTCATCATTAACCCGGCAATACGGAAGAGTGGCCAGAGATAAGACGACAGCCATTGCATCAGCTCAGCAGTGGTATAGCTCAAACAAACTCCTGAATAAGAAAGCGATAAGCCGTGAGCAGCCCGAGTCGTTGGCAAGCCTTCCGTTATCAACTCAGTTAGTGAGCAGAACTCAGTTCCTGCGAGCAACGGGTTTAGCTTACGGCTTAAAGCTTATGGCTGCGTTTAACCGATTACCTGCGGTATCAGGTCCGTCAGCTCGTGAAAGTAATCAATCAGCATGCCGAATCCCCAGTGGGCCCCCACCGCCAGCGCGCCCAGGGTGACCAGCAAACGGGGCAGAAAGCTCAGTGTTTGTTCGTTAATGGACGTAGCCGCCTGAAAAATGGACACCATCAGACCTACCGCCAGGCTCGGAAAAATCACCGCCGACACCAGCAGCGTCACCAGCCAGAGCGCGCTGCGGAACAGATCCACAAAAGTTTCCGGGCTCATCAGCTGGCTCCCAGCCCGAAGCTGTTGGCCAGGGTACCCATAATCAGGTTCCAGCCGTCCACCAGCACAAACAGCATCAGTTTGAACGGCAACGAGATCAGCATGGGCGAGAGCATCATCATCCCCATGGCCATCAGAATACTGGCCACTACCAGATCAATGACCAGAAATGGCAGAAACAGCATAAAGCCTATCTGAAAAGCGGTTTTCAGCTCACTGGTCACAAAGGCCGGGATCAGTACCCGCAGGGGCACCTCGGCTTCATTGCTGACCTGTACGCCGGCAATATTCAGAAAGGTCTCAAGATCCTTGACCCGGGTCTGGGCCAGCATAAAGTCGCGAATAGGTTGCTCGGCCCGGGTGAGTGCCTGTTTTGAGCTGATTTCTTCTGCCAGATAGGGCTGCAGCGCTTCGGCGTTAACCCGATCAAGTACCGGTGACATGATAAAAAATGACAGAAACAGGCTGATGCCAATCAAAACCTGGTTGGAAGGGCTTTGCTGTAACCCCAGCGCCTGTCGCAAAATGGACAGCACCACAATAATGCGGGTAAACGAAGTCATCATAATCACCATGGCCGGCAAGAACGACAACGCCGTCATTAATGCCAGTACCTGCAGCGTCAGGCTGTATTCCTGACTGCCGTCTGGATTGGTGGTCACCGTGACCGCTGACATGCCCTGCTGAGCCAGGGCAGGGGTAGCCAATAATAACAAAAGCGGCAAAACATAACTGAGACGGCTCACCTTTTCTTCCTTTTCATTTAAACCTGCTCCGGTGCTGCATAAAACCTGTTTTGCCGAATAATGCCGGGTCTACAACGGAGGCTGCTTTTTGACTTCGGGTGGTGACAGTGGTTGCTCCAGTTTACCCAGATGGTTAATGTTCTGCGGCGTAATACCCAGCAGCCATTGCTCTTCACCCACTTGGACCACCACCAGTTTTTCTTTATGACCCAGCGCCAGGCTGGAGATCACCCTGAGCTGCCGGTTACCGCCAAACGCCGGCAGTTTCAGCCGGCGCAGCACCTGGCCCAGTACCAGCAACAGCCCAATAACCAGTAAGGACGACAGCGCCCAGGAGCTCCAGTCAATCTCCGGGCCCTGAGCAAAGGCAGGTGTCACCATCATCAGTAGCAGTGCATGCCTCATTTGAGCTTTTTAATCCGTTCGGTCTGGCTGATGACATCGGTCAGGCGAATACCGAACTTGTCGTTAACCACCACCACCTCACCATGAGCAATCAGGGTACCATTCACCATCACATCAAGGGCTTCACCGGCCAGACGGTCCAGCTCAACCACCGAGCCCTGGTTCAGCTGCAGCAGATTACGAATGCTGATCTGAGTGCGACCGACTTCCATGGAGATGGTGACCGGAATATCCAGTATGGTGTCGAGCTTACGCCGCTCTTCCTGGGTAATGGGGTCATTAGCACTGCTGAAGTCATCCAGCTCAGCCTTTTTAACCCCGCCTTGCTCCTGCTCCGCCATAGCGTCGCCCCAAATATCATCCAGCTCGCTTTGATCGAGTTGTTCACCTTGATCGTTCTGCTCGCTCATTATGCGTCCTCAATGGTTCTTTCCAGTTCTTCCAGCTCGGCTTCGCCATCTATGCGTATGCCTCCGCGGGTTACTTCATGCAGTTCGGTTTTCACGGTATCGGGCCGTTTTATCTTTTCGGTAATGCGAATGGCCATCTTTTCCTGGGTTCTGCCCAGCTGAGCCCTGAAAGTTGGCAGCTGCTCTACCGACACCAGCAAGTGCTCGGGCATATCAACGGGAATAATATCACCGGCCTGCCAGTCCATGATATTGCGCAGCGTCACTTCCTTTTCCAGCAGGCGGGTCGACATTTCTACTTCCACGTCCAGAATTTCGTCACGCAGCGCCTTGCCCCAGCGCAGATCGTTTTCGCCTTTATCGCTTTGCACACCGGCATCCAGCAGTTCGCGAATCGGCTCCAGCATGCCGTAGGGCAGTGTTACATGAAAGTCACCGCCACCACCGTCGAGATCAATATGAAACGAGCTGACCACCACCACTTCGGTAGGGCTGACAATATTGGCCATGGTGGGGTTAACTTCGGAGTCGAGGTATTCAAACTCCACGTCCATCACCGGTGCCCAGGCTTCTTTATAGTCTTCAAACACCAGCTTCAGCAGCAACTGGATCACCCGCCGCTCGGTAGGCGTGAATTCCCGGCCTTCAATTTTGGCATGACGCCCATCACCACCAAAAAAGTTATCCACCAGAATAAATACCAGCCTGGCTTCCATGGTCACCAGACCAATCCCTTTCAACGGACGAAAGCGCACCATATTCAGGCTGGTCGGCAAAAACAGCGAATGCACATATTCGCCATATTTGATTACCTGCACACCATTTATGGATACCTCGGCGGTACGCCGCATCATGTTGAACAAACTGATGCGCATATGGCGGGCAAATCGTTCATTCACCATTTCCAGGGTCGGCATACGACCCCGGACAATGCGATCCTGAGAAGAGAAATCAAACGAAGCAACCCCGCCTTCCGATTTAACTTCCTCTTCCTTGATCTCGTCGGCCCCGTGTAGCAAGGCATCGATTTCATCTTGGGATAACAGATCGCTCACAGCTCACCTATTGCATCACTATGCTGGTAAATAACACTTTTTCGAACAGACGCTGCTCCAGCACCTCGGCAGTGGCATGATTCAGCTCATTCAACGCTTCTTCACGCAGTGCCTTTTTATTGGCGGCCGTCAGATAATTGTCAGCGGTTTGACGGCTGAACACATTCAGCAAGGTACTCTCAAACAGTGGCAAATGCTTCCGGGCAAGCTCGGCATTCGCCTCCCCCCTGACCATCAGCTGCGCTTCTATCTGTACCAGCCGGTCCCGGCGGCCACCGGGCACGCTGAAGATAAACGGCTGAGACAGGCTGACATACATAGCCTGACTGCTATCGGTATCCTGCCCGGCTGAAGCAACCTGCTCCGCCGGCACCAGCAATAACCAGGCGGCAGCCCCGCCGCCACCGGCCAGCATAATCAGCAGCAATATCCAGACCAGTTTTCGTTTGTACCATGCCACCTTGGGGATGGTGAGGTTCTCTGCCATTAGGTGTCCTTAACAATTACCCGAGCCATCAGGCAAAAAAGTCGATGCGGCCATCACGAATCTGCGCATCGGTCGCATAACCGCCATAAGCCGTTTCGTCATCATTCCGGCCCTGCTCAAAAGAGGAAGAATTATGCCCATTTTCCCGGCCTGTTGCACCCTGCCCCGAACCGCCATTTTGTGCCGAGCCCTGCTGCTGGCCGGCAAAACTGCCTACTTGTCCCTGCCCCAGCTGAATACCCTGCTGACTGAGCATATCCCGCAGGCGCGGCATGGCCTGCTCCAGCATATCCCGTGCCTGAGCGTGCTGCGCCTGAATATGCATGCTGACTTCACCCTGTTCAAATTTCAGCTGAATACGCATGCCACCCAGCTCTGACGGATTAAGGCGAATATCCGCCTCCTGCAGATCCTGATTGATCATCACCTGCACCTGCTGGCTCAGTTGCCGGGCATTATGCTCAGGCGACGCCTGATGCAGATTGAGCAGCCTGTCGGCCTGAGGCTGAGCGGCCCGCTCCGGTATGGTGCCGGCCACATCACGGGTCGCGGTGATGGCTGCGGCAGGCTGACTTTGCTGCTCAGAGCCCGCCTTGGCGGTATTTTCTGCCCCGGCGGCCGAAGCCATATTGGCCATTGCTTCGGCCAGCCGTTCACCACGGCCGGCGTTTTCACTGGCACTGCCATCCTGGTCTTTAGCCTCCCCGGCACTGCTGTCGGCGGCAGACAAGCTCATCTCGTCATTTGTCACTGCCGGTGCATCCGTTTTAGGTTCGGCACTGCCTTGCTGCGCCCAGCGGCGACCATGTTCAATCTGGGCCAGCCAGTCGGGAGGAGCGGTCTGACGCTGACTCTCTTTCTGGGCGGCAGCCACACTTTCCTGCCGCAACGGCGCAGCCGGCTCATCATCGTTATCAGCCGTGACTTCCGGCCGAGTCAGGTCAGCTGCTCCGGTGGTCTGAGGCGGCTGAGCAATGCGCTGCGTGACTGATTGGCTTTCCATGCCGGCTGCTGCCGGCACCTGCTCCCCTTTGCTCTGGCCAGTGACGGCCTTCACCGAATTGTGCTGATCAGGCGCAGTTTCTGACTGCGGTTTCTGTCCGCCATGAACGGACTGAGCCTGTTCAGCAACGGGCCTGCTATCTGCGCTGAAAATCTTGGTGTCACCCTGGCCCGCAGCCCGGACCAGGTTCTGCTCTGTTGTGGCCGCTTTCCTGTCGGAGCGCTGAGCAGCGGCTTGTTCTGCTGCCTGTGTTTGCTCATCACGACGGGCAGCAGTACCGGTGTTCACTGCCCCCTGTCCGGTCTCTGCGGTTGCTCCGGCTGTTTTATTCTGATGACTGGCCAAGGGAGCGCTGTCAACATCAGCCACATTACCCAGGGCTGCACCGGCCGGGAGCGGTTGCACGGCGCTGCCGGCACCTTGGGAACGGTTTCCTTTGTCGCCGTGCTCAGACGCCTTCACGTTATCCGGAGCTACGTCATCCGGAACTACGTCAGCCCCCTTTGCCGGGGTCTCACTCAGATACCGGCCCGGCTCATTCCCCTTACTGCTATCAGCATCGGACTTACCCTGCGCACCGGCATTTATCTGAAAGCCGCCTTCCGCCCTGCCGGCCGGTTCGCTGGCCACCTGCTGCAACACGGAAGGCTCTGCCGGTTGTCTGGCCGCAACAAGCAGCTCCGAACGACCTGGTTGAAGGCGCTCATCAGCTGCCGGCGCTATGATGCCGGATGTTGCCGCTTCCGGCAGCGAATTGCCGGCCCGGGGGGGCGCAGCAGCAGTATTCAGCTGGGCAGCACCGCCATCCTCTTCGGTCACCACCTGACTGGAGGGAGTGGTTTCCGTGGTGTGCTGCCCGGCAGCCTCCGGCCTGTCGCTGCCTTCCGTATCCTGCCCCTGTTCGCTGCCCGCAGCGTCTTTCGCCGGCTCATCGGTTTGGCCACTGGCCGTTGTCTCGCTATCGCCGGCATTCACTTCACCCTTGCTCTCGGCGGAAGTGGATGTGACCGGCTGGCTGGCATCGGCTTCAGCGGTTTTCAGCAGCTCGGAAAAGTCTGCCCGCTCCCCTTCTGGCTGTGGCTGCATCGCGGCACTGGCTGAACCCATGCCGCCGGACAGGATGGAAATGACTGTGGTCATACTGATTCACCTGATTAAGAGTGTGGCCACTTGGCTGACACGCTGATAGCAAGATAATGCAATATACAAGCCAACTTTAATAAGCGCAGCCGGTGGACGACGAGCATACAGTCACCCGCTCATCGGGCCTGCAGAATGGGGGGTTAAAGAGGTTTGCGGTGGTAACGATAGATAGCGAGGTTATCGAGCATTTTTTGCTCCTGGCGGGCAGCCTCCTGCTTTTTTCGCTCGGCTTCACGCTCCATCAGCTTGGCAATGGCCTGTTTGCGGGAGCGCACCGCCAGCCAGGCATCGCGGCTTTTGGCAAGTTGCTCACGGGCCTGCTGCAGCCCTTCCTGCTGCTGCTGCTGTGCCACCTCCAGCTTGTCGATAAAGCCCCGGAAATGACCGAACTGGTGCGCTTCCAGCCCGCTGCGGCCCCGCTGCTGAAAGGTTTGCACATATTGCCGCTGGTACTGGCTCAAGGTCTCCAGCTGTTGTTCCATTTGCTGCAGTTGCAACTGAGCAACGTTCAGTTCGGCTGCGGATCTGCGCTCTTCGCCGTCGAGCTGCTCCAGCAGCAGATTCAGCGCCCGGCTCATCAGCCGGCCCTCAACAGCGGCATGGCGACCACTTCCAGCTCTTTCAGACAGGCCTCGTAATCAAACACATCAGTCATGCCCTGGGTTAAAAAGCGCTCCAGCCGGGGCCGGATGGTAATGGCCATATCAAGACGGGGATCGGCACCGCTTTTATACGCTCCCAGGTTAATCAGATCGTGATTCTGCTGATAAAGCGCATAAGCCTGTTTCACGGCCCGGGCCTGCTGCTGGTGCAGAGGAGAAGTCACTGCCGTCATCACCCGGCTGATCGATTTTTCAATATCAATAGCCGGATAATGACCGCTGTCTGCCAGTTGCCGGGACAACACAATATGGCCATCAAGAATGGCCCGGGCCGCATCGGCAATCGGATCCTGCAGGTCGTCCCCTTCGGTGAGCACGGTAAAAAAGGCGGTAATACTGCCCTGCCCTTCACCCCCGTTACCGGCCCGCTCTACCAGTGCCGGCAATTTGGCAAAGACGGAAGGCGGATAACCCTTGCTGGCCGGCGGCTCGCCTACTGCCAGGGCAATTTCCCGCTGGGCCTGAGCGTAGCGGGTAAGAGAGTCCATCAACAGCAGCACATTCAACCCCTGTTCCCGGTAATATTCCGCCAGGGTAAGGGCGGTTTCACAACCTTTAAGGCGCATCAGCGGCGAAGCATCGGCGGGAGCAGCTACCACCACGGAACGGGCCCGCCCGTCCTGCCCGAGGATGACATCAATAAATTCTTTTACTTCCCGGCCCCGCTCACCGATAAGGCCCACCACCACCACATCGGCCTTTGCCCCTCGGGTCATCATGCCCAGCAGCACACTTTTCCCCACCCCCGAGCCGGCAAACAGCCCCATGCGCTGCCCCTGACCCACCGTCAAGACGGAATTAATGGCACGCACCCCCACATCCATGGGGGCTTCAATAGGTTTGCGGGCCATGGGGTTGATGGGGCGGGAGACAAAATCGGCGGTAGTGCCGGTGTTAATGGGGCCAAGACCATCCAGCGGCTGACCTATCCCGTTGATGACCCGGCCCAGCAGCGCCATGCCCACAGGCACACCGTTGCCATCGCCGGCGGGGGTGACCCTGGCCCCCGGGATCACGCCTTTCAGCGATTCGCTGGGCATTAAATAGAGTTTATCGTCGGCAAAACCCACCACTTCAGCATCCATTTCTCCGAAACGGGTCTGCACCTTGCACTGACTGCCCACGGCGGCAGTGCACCCTACCGCCTCCAGGGTTAACCCCACCACCCGGGTGAGTTTGCCGCTGGCAGCCATGGAAGGAGCCAGGCCGGCGCACTGATATGCGCGCAGGCGTTCAGCCAGCGTCTGTGTCATGAAAACGGTTCCAGTTGGCCTTGATAAAGTTGGCCATCAGCTCGTCGATACGACTGGCCATACTCACATCCAGCTGCGACATGGCAGTGTTGAGCCGTAACTCGCCCCGCTCCAGCCCGGGCTCCGCTACAAACTCCCAGCCCCGTTTGGCCTGAGCGGCCTCGTCGTACCGAGCCTGCAACATGGCCATGTCTTCCGCATGCAAATAAAAGGTAAGCGTGCCTTCATGATGTGGCAGCGCCTGCAGCGCTTCCTGCACCGTGGCCAGCAGCAGTTTGGGTGAGGTCGTCGCCTCGGCTTTTAACAAGTTGCGCGCCAGCTCCATGGCCATGATCACCAGGCTCTGCTCCACGGTATGATCAATAGTAGCCAGCGGGGCCTGCAGCTGCTCCGTTAGCGTATTCCAGCGCTCAAGCAACGCTTGCATTTGCGCTTCACCGTCTGCCAGGCCTTGTTCAAGCCCTTGTTGCAACCCGGCTTCATGACCTTCCTGCATGCCCTTCAGGCGGCCTTCTTCCCGTCCTTCCGCCAGCCCCTGCTCCTTCCCCTCGGCGTGGCCTTCTTCATAGGCGGCCTGACGAATGGCTTCCAGGGCTTCGGCAGTCAGCGGCTCGGGAGCCATCTCGGCTTCCGGCTCCTGCTCGGGTGCCAGCGGCTCGGGTTCATGGCGCAGCCTGAATGCAGCCTGCTCCGGCTGTTCCGGCTCCGGCAGGTTCAGCTCGGGCCACTGCCAACCGGCAGGGATGCGACCTTTGGCATCGTACTCCCGGCTCATACGTAATCATCTCCGCCGCCCTTGGCCAGCATCAGTTCGCCGGTATCGGCCAGACGACGGGCAACGGCCAGAATGTCACGCTGGGCAGATTCCACATCGCTGACCCGTACCGGCCCCATGGCTTCCAGATCGTCCTGCAGCATTTCAGCAGCACGGCGGGACATATTATTGAAGAACTTCTCTTTAAGCTGATCGTCGGCCCCTTTAAGGGCTCGCTGCAGCAGTTCGGCATTCACTTCGCGCAGCAGTACCTGAATGCCCCTGTCGTCCACATCGATCAGGTTTTCGAACACGAACATCAGATCCTGAATCTTCATGCTCATTTCTTCGTCCTGATCGCGAATGGAGTCCATCAGGGCCCCTTCTACCGAGGTATCCAGGTAGTTCATGATATCGGCGGCGGTTTTCAGGCCGCCCATTTTGGCTGCCTTGGCATTGCTCTTGCCAACGAACTGTTTCTCCATGATGTCGTTCAGCTCCTGCAGCGCCGCCGGCTGTACTTCTTCCAGCTCGGCAATACGCATAATCAGATCCAGCCGCATCGGCTCAGGGAACTGCTGCAAAATGGCCGCGGCCTGATCGGCATCGAGATAAGACAATACGATGGTCTGAATTTGCGGGTGTTCATTGTGAATAATGCCGGCCACCTGACGGGCGTCCATCCACTTCAACGAGTCGAGACCGCGGGAGCCGGCACCGGCGGCAATCTGGTTCACCAACCGGCCGGCCTTGTCTTCACCCAGCGCGGCCACCAAGGCATTACGCACAAAGTCCTGACTGCCCACACCAATTTTGGTAAAGCGCTGAATGTCTTCAATGAACAAGCGGTGCACGGCACCGACCCGATCCGGACTGAAGTCACCCATGGCGGCCATTTTCATGCCCAGGCGCTGCACCTGTTTGGGATCGAGGTGACGAAAAATCTGGGCAGCATCGTCTTCCCGCAGGCTCAGCATCAGCAGGGCCGCCTTTTCGGTGCCCGTCATGCGCGACAGCAGCTGCCGCTGGGCATCGGTTATTACCAGTCCCTGATCATCAGTCATCGCTTTGCACCCAGTCTCTGATTACCTGTGCCGCCAGATCCGGCTCGTTGGACACCAACGCACGCACCGCCGACAGCAAGTCTTCGTCTTTATTCAGGTCCGGTAACCGGAGCTGGCCGTCCTTGATACCGAACATACCGTCTTCCAGCTCAGCCTGCTGCGCCAGCAGCTCCAGATCATCACTGCCCGACAGCGCACTCTGGCCATCCAGATCCAGATCGTCGGCCTTGTCATCAATATTCAGCAGACGTTTTACCATGGGCCGCACCAGCGCCAGCAGCAGCACCACCAACACCAGTACGGCACCCAGAATACGCGCCAGTCGCCAGAACCAGGCCTGTTCATAAAAAGGAATATCGGCCACGGCATCGAGATCGGGCCGGTTAAACGACATGCTCACCACTTCCAGCGCATCTCCCCGGCTCACATCAAAGCCCAGTCCGCCTTTCAGCAGGCGCTCAATGCGGGCCAGCTCGGCACTTTCAAGCGGAACCCGGTCTACCGTGCCATCGGCCTGTGTTACTGTCTTGTAATCTACCGCCACCGACACCGTCAGCCGGCGAATATCGCCCACGGCGCTTTCGGTATGGCTGATGGTGGTGTCCAGCTCAAAGTTGCGGGTGGCTTCGCGCCGGCTGCGCTCGGTTCCGGTTTTTTCCGAGGTCTGCCCGGCCTGCTCGGGAATGTCCGAATCCATCGGAGGCTGATTGGTCAGGGCCCCGGGAATGCCAATGGGGCCGTTGCCGGAGGTGTTGTCTTCCATCACCATTTCCGAGCGCACCGCGGGCATGTCGGGATTAAAAGTTTTAACGGTTTGCTGATGGCGGCGGAAGTCCAGGTTCAGGTCTACCTCGGCGGTATAATTGCCAAGCCCCAGCACCGGACTGAGAATGGCGTCAATCTTCTGACGATATTCTTCTTCCTGCGTTTGCTGCAGTTCAAATTCCCGCCGGTTGCGGGCCGCCTGCGGATCCTGCGAGCCGGAGTTGAGCAGGCGTCCGTTCTGATCGGTCACCGTTACCCGGCCAGGCGTAAGATCAGACACCGCTGAGGCAACCGTATCGACGATGGCGTCCACTTCTTCCTGGCGCAAACTGCTGCCCCGGCGCAGATTCAGTACCACAGTGGCGCTGGGTTTGCGCTTGTCGCGCACAAATACGTTTTCACGGGGAATAGCCAGCAGCACCTGCGCCCGGGCCACGCTGTTGTATTGCTCTATCACCCGCGCCAGCTGACGCTCGCGGCTCAGGTTAAGGCGTTCACGCTCCAGCCGCTGGCTGATGCCAAAACCGGGATCGGAAAGCAGTATGCTGTCGCCTTCAGGTGGTGCCTGAGTAAGACCAGAGCGGCGCAAACCGAGCTGAATGTCGGCATATTGATCGGCGCGTACCAGCACACTGTTGCCATCAATTTTATATTCAACCTTTTGCGCATCGAGGTAGTCGAGGGTTTCAATCAGTTCCTGATTGTTATACACCCCCAACGGCCGCATTTCGGGCTCTTTGCCCCACAGCAGCACAAAAATGGCCATGGCCAGGCAAATGGCCAGCGCCAGCACAATAACAATCTGGCGCAACACATCGGCATTGCCCAGCAGCGCAAAAGGCGTACTTTTTCGCTCTTGTGCTTCCATGTCGGCGCCATCGCTGTTGGCCGGAAGTGTGCGTCTGTCGGTTTCCGCCAGCGGATTGTCAGCCACCCGTCAGCTCCTTACACCGGCATGTTCATAATGGTTTTATAAGATTCCACCAGCTTGTTACGTACCTGTACGGTAGCATCAAAGGCAATGCTGGATTTTTGTGCAGAAATCATCACCTGCTCCAGACCCACGGCAGGGTCTCCCAGTTCAAAGCGGGTACGCAAATCACCGGTGGTTTGCTGCAGCCCATTCACCTTGTTCACGGCCTGACCCAGCAGTTCAGCAAAATCCTGACGGGGTGCCGTTTCCTGCACCGCAGCCATATTCCGGGCTTCCCCCTGCAGTGACTGCATTTCTGCCAGCAATGCGGCGGCTTTAATGTCCATGATAATGGCTCCTCAATCAGTGAATTTCACACAACCCGCGCATATTAATGCAAAGCTCGGGCCAGTTCATCTTTGGTACGTGTTAAACCGGAACTTCGATGCCGGCATCACGCATACGGGCCAGCTTGTAACGCAAGGTACGCGGGCTGATCCCCAGCTGTTCGGCAACTTCCCGCCGGCTGCCGCCACTGCTTTGCAGCGCCTGCAGAATAATTCGGTGCTCCTGGCTTTCCAGTTTATCGCCAAGCTCACGGGGAGCCGCAGCAACACAGGGGCCGGCATCATCCAGGAAAATATCACCGGCGGAAATCTGATGGCCGCCAGCCAGGATCAGTGCCCGCTGCATCACATTATCCAGTTCCCGTACATTGCCTGGCCAATGCCAGTTTTTCAGCCGTTTTTCGGCGTCGGCCGACAGGCTTATGCCATGCCGCCCCTGCATGGCACCGTGCCGATTTAACAGAAAACGGGCCAGCGGCAAAATATCGTCGGGGCGCTCGGCCAGCGCCGGCCACACCAGCGGAAACACATTCAGGCGATAATACAGATCTTCTCTGAAGCGCCCTTCAGATACGGCTTTGCGCAAATCACGGTTACTGGTGGCCAGTACCCGTACATTCAGCCGCAGGCTTTTTCGCCCCCCCAGACGTTCTACTTCCTGCTCCTGCAGCACCCGCAGTAACTTGGCCTGAAGGTTCACATCCATTTCAGTAATTTCATCCAGCAGCAAGGTACCTTCGTCGGCCAGCTCAAACTTGCCCGGGCAGGCCTGTACCGCACCGGTAAACGCCCCCTTTTCATAGCCGAACAAGGTTGCTTCCAGCATATTATCGGGAATGGCAGCACAGTTGATGGCCACGAACGGTTTAGTGGCCCTGGCTGAACGGGCATGAATAAACCGCGCCAGCACCTCCTTGCCGGTACCACTCGGACCGGAGATCATCACACTGGCCTCGGTCACGGCGACCCGCGCCGCCAGCTGCAGCAACTGACGACTGGCAACATCTTCGGCAACAGGGTCGTCGCTGTCGACAGACTCAGGACGCACATACCGGCGCACCCGCTCCAGCAAGGCCTCTGGGGTAAAGGGCTTGGCCAGATAATCCACGGCACCGGCACGCATGGCGGTAACCGCTCCCGATACCTGAGCATGGGCGGTAATCACCAGCACCGGCAGTCCCGGCAGCCGCTCATTTATCCACTCCAGCAGCTCCAGACCATTCATGCCCGCCATCTGCACATCAGTAATCACCATACGCACCGGCGTTTGCTGTAAATAAAGGATGGCCTCTTCAGCGCTGTTCACACACTGGCTTGTCAGCCCGGCCAGCTCCAGGGTGTCTTGCAATGCCTGCTGCAGACCGCTATCGTCTTCCACAATCAGAATATCGATATTCATCATGTTTCCCTATTCAACTTGATGGCTAACCCATCAAGATCTCTGCTTTAAAGGTCGTCATATTCACCCCTACCCACCGTCATCTCCACCCTTACCCACCGTCATCTCCGCGAAGGCGGAGATCCATGACATACCGCACCGAACTCCTGTCCCCACCGAGTGACCACAGAGAAAAGAAAACGTTTTCACCCGTGTACATTATTCTGTCGCCAATGGCAGCCACAGGCTGAAGCAACTACCCTGCCCCTCTGCAGAGCTGACTTCTACCCTGCCCTGATGGGCGCGTATTACCGAGGCCACCGCCGCCAAACCAAGGCCGGTGCCCTGGCTGCGGGTAGTAAAAAAAGGCGTAAAAACTTGCTGCTGCAGCTCGCGGCTCATTCCCTTGCCGTTATCCGTTACCTGAATAAGCAATTGCTGCTGCTGCGCACTGGCGTTCACCGTCAACTCACTGGCTCCGGCTTCCACGGCATTTTCCAGCAGATTAAGCATGATGCCCCTGAGACTGTTAACATTGCCCATCATGATCAAGCCCGGCTCCGCCCGGCATTGCAGGCGGACGTTGTCCGCAAACAAGGTGCCGGCGGTGTCGGTAATGTCATTGAGTAATGCAGGCACGCACAACGGCTCGGCCAGTGCCGCCTGATCCGGACGGGCAAACAACAGAATGTCGCTTATTTGACGCTCAATATCGCTCAGCCTTTCCATCAGCCGGCCCTGAAAGCGCTCTCGCTGCGCCGTATTCAGGCTGGAACTGGCTAGATTGGCCCCGTACAGAGTGGCGGCCGCCAGCGGCGTACGAATTTGATGAGCAAGGGTTGCCGCCATGCGGCCCAATGCCGCCAGCCGCTCGGCATGACTCTGCTGTTCAACCCAGGCTCGGGTGGGGGTGAGATCCGTTAACTGCACCAGCTGCCCGGGCTGCCCTTCTAGATGGGAAATGGCCAGCTGCACCCGGCGGCCATTTTTCAATGACACCTGCAGGCCATCGTCGGGCCGAGGCGCAAAATCACGGGAAATCACCTCAAGCCAGGGAATATTCAGCAGTGGCTCATCCAACAGCCCGCGGGCGGCGGCGTTGGCCCGGCTGACCACCCCCTGACCATCCACCCACAGCAGACCGCCGGGCATGGTGTGCAGAATTTGTTCCAGCTGCTCCGGCCCCAGTACATCAAACCAAGGCGCATCGGGCACAGCAATAGCAGAGTTGAAAGGTATCATGACTGGTATTATTCAAAATACGTGCCAGCTAAGGGCCAACGTTAAGCTATCAGCTGTAAGCTGTCAGACGATCGAGTTGTCAAAAAATAAAGTACAGTGCTTACAGCATTACTAATTGCCAGCACCTTTCATTTCTCGGACTGAGCTCGGCATTACAGCTCGCTAAAATCGTCTTACAGCTGATAACTGACGGCTTCCAGCTCCCCGTAAGGGGGATTAATCCCTTGCTATGCCATATTTTTTCATTTTTTCCACCAGGGTAGTGCGCCGCATACCCAGATGTTCGGCGGCCCGGGCAACCACTCCCTCATTGGCATCCAGCGCCTTGCCAATCACATCGATTTCAATGCTGGCCAGCACTTCCTTCAGGTTATAGCATTCAGAAGTTAAATCAGGAATATGCAGATCACCGTTTACCGCTGTGTGGATTTCTTCATCCGGCTCAAACTCAAAAAAAGCAGCGCCGTCATCTTCAGGTTCGTCACTGTTGCTCGAAAAAACGGACGCCAGTGCTGCCTGCTCGTCCATTTCGTCGAACACCTCGGGCACATAATCGCCGCGGTATTTTTCCGGCAAATCCCCGGGCTCCACCTGCTGTCCCGGGCACATGATCATCATACGTTCCACCAGGTTGGACAACTCCCGCACATTTCCGGGCCAGTGATAGCCCTGCAGGGTATTCACGGCTTGGGCAGAAAAAGAAATATTCACCTGATGGTTTTCACGATGGCGTGCAACGAGCTCACTCAGCAACAATGGCAAATCGTCCTGACGCTGACGCAGCGGGGGGGAAATAATAGGAAATACATTCAGCCGGTAATATAAATCTTCCCGAAAACGCTGCTCCTGGATCATGACTTCCAGATCCCGGTGAGTGGCAGCAATAATACGCACATTGGTCTTAATCGGGCGAGTGCCTCCTACCCGTTCAAAGGTCCGCTCCTGTAACACGCGTAATAATTTTACCTGCATAGGCAGCGGCATATCGCCTATTTCATCCAGAAACAGGGTGCCGCCTTCGGCCAGTTCAAAGCGGCCTTTACGTGCCGCCACAGCACCGGTAAAGGCCCCTTTTTCATGACCGAACAACTCACTTTCCAGCAATTCGGCCGGAATGGCACCACAGTTGATGGGTACAAAAGGGCCAGCAGACTGTTGTGACAATAAATGTATAGCTTGCGCAATGACTTCCTTGCCGGTACCAGACTCTCCCAGCAGCAACACATTGGCCTGCTTGTCGGCCACCTGCCGGATAAGGACTTTCACCTCTTGCATGCCGGCGCTTTCGCCCACCAGCAAGGTTTTCAGCTGCTCGTTTTGTTCATCACTCACGGTAACAGGACGCCATTGCGATGCCTGATGCAACAGCCGGGTCAGCTCGTCGTAAGTGAGCTCTTTCAGGGTGCCCAGCAGATTATTGGCCTGGCACTGACCAGGGTGCAGGCTGATAAACACATGGTGGGAATGATCATCAAGCAGCTCCTGGAGTGGAAAGTCCGTTTCCCCCAGCAGTACCGTCATGGTGTTGGGCTGCTCACGCAGCCACGCAAGATCACTGGCACGGCTGCCACTGCGCCACTCAACCTGCATAAAAGAAAGGATAGCCTCAAGCCTTGACCGTCGCTCCTGGTTATGATCCATGATCAAGACACAGCCGTTAAAGCCCATAGGGTAAATATCCTTTAAATTCACTTGGTTATTGGATTGGTTTCTGATTTTTCTTCCCGGCTCGACATCAGAACCACACTAAAGTGATATATAACCACACCAAGGTGATATTGACATGAAACCAACTTTAGTCGTAATTCTGACACAGGCGTCAAAACAACTCGACAAAGATAGTCGCAGAAGAGCCACTTTTATTGATCAGGATCAAGTTTAGGGCAGGAGTGGATATTTTTTTGACGAATGGCGGGGCATTAAAGACAATTCAGCCCGCTGTTTGCAGCGGGCTGAAGGGTAATCAGGCAGGAATTTGTTGCTGTTCAACGGGAATAGCGTCCCAGGCTTCCTTGATTTCACGCAGCAAGGCGCTGATGGACTCGAGCTTTTCAATACTGTTTTCGCTGTTGGCCACCACCAGCTCCGCCATCATAAATTCATAAAGGTTATCAAGGTTGGCAGAAATATCGCCGCCTTCCTGGTGATCCAGAGCGGCACGCAGTTCGGCAACAATGGTCATGGCCGAGCCAAGCAGCTCGCCTTGCTCGGCACGCTTGCTCTGCTCCATGGCTGAACGTGCCCGGGCCAGTCGTTCCAGTGCGCCGGCCAGCAGCATTTGCACTACTTTATAAGGCGAGGCCACGGTTTTCTGGCTGTCCAGAGCCACGGATTTATAGGCTTTCATTGAGCCGCGCATGGATACTTACTCCTGAATAACAATTAGTTTCGTTTAACGGTTTGATAGGCCTGCACCGAACGCCGGCCCTTTTTCATACTTTTCAGCTTGTCACCCAACTGTTGCTTAACCGCTTCGGCAGACGCTTTAAGCTGGCGGGAGCGCTGAATAAGGGCTGCCGAGTCATGCTCGGACACACTCCCTTGCTCAATAAGCTGCTGCAATAAGTGTGCCCTGGTCTGCAATTGCTCAGACAACCACTGCTCATCCAGAGCATCTGGATTGACCAGCGCGGCAAGCACACTCTCATCCAGCTTTTCTAACTGCTCAACCAGTGTCATTGCTTGCCGCCACTGAAGTCTGGCATGTTATCAAAAGCAGCAACAACAGAGCTGAGCTGCTGGTTTAGCTGGGCTACCATAATATCCATATCGGTAAACTGCTTATAAACGCGCTCTTCATACTTTTCCATGTAGATCTCGAAATCCGCCCGCTCTTTATTCAGCTTTTTCATCTGCTCGTTGAGCGAGGTATCCCGTTTGGTCAGGATCCCTTCCTTACCCACAAAGCTTTCCAGCATATCGTCCAGCTTTTTGGAGACCCCTTCTTCCGATGCAAACAACTGACCGATTTTGGAAAAGTTTTCATCAATCTGCTTTTTCAGCAGATCTTCATCCAGCTCAATTTTACCGTCTTTTTGGGTGGTGATGCCCAGGTCGGTCAGCGACTTGACGGGAGCACTGGCTCCTTCTATCGGTTCACTGAGCATGCGGCGGATCTGTGATGTCAGGTTGCGGGCGGTACCGTCACCGTTCAGCGGGCCGGCCTTTTCTGTTTCGGCATCATAGGAAGTGAGCTGATTGATAGTGGCAATCACGGAGTTAAAAGATTTAACGAACTCCTGCAGGTTTGTTTCTACCGTGCCCTTGTCATAACCAATGGTCAGCTTGGTATCGGGCTTTTCGCTGTCTGCAGAGGTATCGTTCACCTTTTTCAGATCCAGGGTAACGCCCTGAATGGCATCCTTAATCTCGTTGGTCTGGCTGGTAACCAGGGCTCCATCAATTCTGACCTGAGCATCTTTGGCGGCCTGAATTTCAGTGACAGTGCCAATGCTGGAAAGATCGTGAGCTCCTTCACCGTCTCCATTGCCGGATGCAGATACGGTTATGGTATTCTCGGTGCCGGTTTTATCTGAGAAAAATACCAGGCGGGAGCCGGTGTCGTCGGTAACTACGGTTGCCCGCACGCCCTTGTTGTCTTCCGCGTTATTGACCGCATTGGCCACATCGGCCAGGGTACTTTTGTCTTTATCAATAGAAACGGTAAAAGACTCATCACCCACTCCCAGCGTTAGCGAGCCTGAGCCCAGCTTTTTCTCGGCATCGGCTTTAGGAATAGCGCTGGAGCCTACCTTGTGCGCTTCTGCCAGCTGCTCCACCACTATGGTATAGGTACCGGCCACCGCAGTTTTATCCGCTGTAGCACTGGCAAAGCCGCTGTTGGAAAAACTGGTAGAGCGTTTTTCAAAAGCTTCTTCATCGCCCAGTGTTTTTAATGAGTTTTTAAACTCTTCCAGCATGCCTTTAAGGGTGCCGTAAGACGACAGCTGTATGCCAATATCACCGGCACGACGCTGAAACATTTTTTCTTTGGGCGCGCGTTCGCCCGCGACGGTTGCATCCACAAAACTTTGAATGGGAAAGCCCGAGCCTACGCCCGGCAGTTTGAGGTCGCCCACAATATGTCTCCTATGCCTTCGTGTCTATCAGGCCGCCGCTGGCTTCGGCCAGCCGGCTGATCACTTCAAGCAGCTCTTCGGTCGGGATCTGACGAATGATATCACCACTGTGGTTATCCACCACCGTTACCACATTACGGCCCGAGTCTTCATCAACCCGGAACTTGAGCCCGCGATTAAAGGTGCCGATAAACGACTCCATCTGCTCCGCCATTTGCTCCAGCTGCTCACCGGACAGCTCACTCTCCTGCGGCTTGTCTGCCGCCTGTACCGCCTGCGCAGTTTGCGTGGCTTCGCTGCCAACAGGCTGAGTGGTAACGGGTGCTTGTTTTTGGGCAAGGTCTGCCGCGGCGGCAGGAGTACGTTGGTTCAGCGGGAGCGTATCCATGGTTGCGTCCTCATGTGAAAGCGCCGTTCAGCTTAATGGCCAGAATACTGCGGCACTAAGCTCAACGGCGAAAAAACCGGGGGTTGCCCCCCGGTTGAGGTTCAGCTTAGCCCAGCAGAGACAGTGCTGCCTGCGGGATTTGCTTGGCTTGCGCCAGGATGGAGGTACCGGCCTGCTGCAGAATCTGCTGCTTGGTCAGGTTCACGGTTTCCTGAGCGAAGTCAACGTCCTTGATACGGGACATACCGGCCGCCGCGTTCTCACGGGTGTTGGCCAGGTTGTTGATAGTGCTGTTCAGACGATTCTGCATGGCACCCAGGTCGGAACGCTGAGCATCGATCATGCCGATGGCACCGTCGAGAATACCAATGGCCTTCTGAGCACCATCCTGAGTGGCCAGACTGATGGTGGACACATCCTTCAGTTCGGAAAACTCACCAGCAGCAAGAGTACCCAAGGTCGCGTTATCAGCACCATCTTTTACTGAAAAAGCGTCATTGGAGTTCAAGCGTACTGAGCCAGCAATAATAGTGCTGTCGTCTGCTGCGGTACCGCTGGTAAGAGCAACGGCCGCTGTGCCGGCATCGTTTCCGTCAATGTCTTTACCACGAACATTAATGGTGTCACCGTCGGCATTGCCAACAAAGTTTTCAATTTTAATATCGGTGCCATCATCGCTGGTCAGAACCAGATCACCACCATCCATGGAAGCTTTAATACCGCTTTCAGCCGCTTTGGCGTTAATCGCATCAGCCAGCGAGGTCAGATCTGTTTCACTTTCAACGTTTGCTGAAACGGCAACACCATTCAGTTCAAAACCCACTTTACCGGCAGCGCTCAGTCCTGACAGTACGGCGGTAGACTTGGCTTCGGCGCTAACGCCAGTTGCAGAGCTAACATCATTCACTGCTTTGGCGATATCTTTCGCAGAAGCGCCGGCGGCCACGGCTACATCTACCGCTTCACGACCATTGATGGTAAGGGTGCCAGATGCGGTGACACCGTTATCAGCCACGGTTGCCAGGTCTGCCGCCGCAGCACTGGCCGCACCCAGACCTTCACCGGCGGTACCGGCGGTCAAGGTTTGACGGTGAGAACCGATTTTATTGGCTGCAACGCTCTTCAGGGTCAGATCAATGGTTTCATTAGCATTGGCACCAACCTGTAGAGTACGGCTACCAAAGCTGCCATCGAGCAGGTTCTGTCCACCAAAAGACGTTGTTTCTGCAATGCGGGTCAGCTCGTTTTGCAGCGCGCTCACTTCCTTCTGAATGGCGCTACGGTCATCATCGGAGTTGGTACCGTTAGCAGATTGCAGCGCCAGGTCACGCATACGCTGCAGGATGGCGGTAGACTCGTTCATCGCGCCTTCTGCCGTCTGGGCAATGGAGATACCATCGCTGGCGTTTTTCATCGCCACACCCAGACCACGCACCTGAGAATTCAGGCGGTTGGAGATTTGCAGGCCGGCAGCATCATCCTTGGCGGAGTTGATACGGCTACCGGTAGCCAGACGCTCCATGGAAGTGGCCAGAGCATTGGAAGACTGGTTCAGGTTACGCTGGGCGGTCATGCCGGTAACGTTGGTGTTTACTGTAATCGCCATAATTAGCTCTCCGTTGAGGTTTCCGGTATGCCCGGTATTGCTTTGTTACTCAGGGTATCGGCGAGGGTTCTGGCTTCTTTAGTGTTTTTTTCACCAGGTTTGCAGCTATGTAGCTCAGGCCGCCCTGCCTTTCATAAGGGCTATCGGCTTCATTTGGCCAAGCTTTAGAACGTTTTGGCAGGTTCAGCTTTAAGCACTGATGTCGCTTGGAGAAAGGTTCCGGAGCGGGGCCGGAATGATGAGGGGCAGGTATTACTGACGGATGAAGATTGCCGCTTCGCGGTAAGTTGCGGGCATTGGCCCGCATGGACCCCCGCCTTCGCGGGGGCGACGTTAAATTCAGATAGCTTTGTGCTGCTCCAGAAGAGCAATCAGCCCGTCTTCATCCATAATGGTGATGCCCAGCTCCTGAGCCTTGGCAAGTTTGGAGCCGGCGGCTTCACCGGCCACCAGCACGCTGGTTTTGGCGGACACCGAGCCGGCCACTTTGGCCCCCAGAGCCTGCAGTGCGGCCTTAGCGTCGTTGCGGGGCATGCGGCTTAAGGTGCCGGTCAGTACCCAGGTCTGGCCCGCCAGCGGCTGGGCGTCCGCTTTGGGTGCTTCCATCTCCGGCCAGGCAAGACCACAGCCGCCCTGATCTTTAGGAGTCACCAGGGCATCAACGACTTCCCGGTTATGGGTCTGGCGGAAGAAATAATAGATGTGTTTGGCCACAATTTCGCCCACATCGGGCACTTCAATCAGCTTTTCCACCTCGGCATTCATCACCGCCTCCAGTTCAAGGAAGTGACGTGCCAGATTGTTGGCGGTGGCTTCACCCACCTCGCGAATGCCCAGGGCATAGAGAAAACGCGGCAGCGTGGTAGTTCGTGCCTTGTCAAAGGCAGCCAGCAGTTTCACTGCGGACTTTTCGCCCATGCGCTCCAGGCCCATCAGGGTTGCTTGCTCGAGATGAAACAAGTCTGCCGGGGTTTTGACCAGCTCGTTATCCACCAGCTGCTCCACCAGTTTGGTACCCAGTCCTTCAATGTCCAGTGCCTTGCGGGAGGCAAAGTGGCGCAGGGCTTCCTTACGCTGGGCGGCACAGAACAGGCCGCCGGTGCAACGGGCCACGGCTTCGCCTTCTATCCGCTCGATATCGGATTCACATACCGGGCACTGCGCGGGAAAAGTAATGTCCTGTGCAGAAGCGGGCCGGCGCTCCGGCACCACTCCCACCACCTGGGGGATCACATCACCGGCGCGACGGATGATGACGGTATCACCAATTTTTACCCCCAGCCGTGCAATTTCATCGGCGTTGTGCAGGGTAGCGTTAGACACGGTCACACCGGCTACCAACACAGGTCTCAGCTTGGCCACCGGCGTAATGGCACCGGTGCGGCCCACCTGGAATTCCACGTTCAGCAGTTCGGTCAGCTCTTCCTGGGCCGGAAACTTGTGGGCAGTGGCCCAGCGCGGCGCCCGGGCCACAAAACCCAGTTGTGCCTGCAGCGCCAGCTCGTCCACCTTGTAGACCACACCGTCGATTTCATAGGGCAACTGATCCCGGCGCGCCAGAATATCGTCATGATAGGCCTGGCAGCCTTCACGCCCGCTGACCCGCTTGATCTCCGGGCTGACCGGAAAACCCCAGCCCTTGAGGGTTTGCAGAATATCAAAGTGGCGTTCGCCCAGTGGCTGCCCCTCAACCAGGCCGGTACCGTAGCAATAAAAAGCCAGAGGCCGGCTGGCGGTGATTCTGGAGTCGAGCTGACGCAGGCTGCCCGCCGCCGCATTGCGGGGATTTGCAAATACCTTGCCGTCTTCAAGGCGGGCACGTTCATTCATCTGCTCAAAGCCGGCTCTGGGCATATAGACTTCGCCGCGCACTTCCAGCCGCTCGGGCCAGCCTTCACCGCGCAAATTCAGCGGCACGGCGCGTATGGTGCGCACGTTTTCGGTAATGCCCTCGCCGGTGGTGCCGTCGCCCCGGGTGGCGGCCTGTACCAGCCGGCCCTGTTCGTACACCAGGCTCACAGCCAGACCATCAAGCTTGGGCTCACAGCAAAACTCAAGCGGCTCACTGCGCCCCAGGCGATCGAGAATACGTTTTTCAAACGCGGCCAGCTCATCTTCGCTGAACACATTATCCAGCGAGAGCATGGCCATGGCATGCTGAACTTCGGGAAAGGCCGACACCGGCGCACCGCCTACCCGCTGACTGGGTGAGCCGGCATCCCGCCATTCCGGGTGCTCCGCTTCCAGCGCCAGCAGCTCACGCATGCAGCGGTCATACTCCGCATCGGGTACGCTGGGATCGTCTTCCACGTAATACTGATAGTTCCAGGTGTTAAGCTGTTCGCGCAGGGCGAGTAAACGGGCGTGGGCATCGTTCATGAATGGATTCCGCATAAACAAAAAGTCAGACTGCTGGCAAACCTTTGAGTTTTCCTGTCGTGATTCCAGCCAGGGAGCCGCATCCTAGCGCAGGCGGAAGGTCTCCACCTTCGTGGAGATGACGACATGCTACAACAGCGTTACAAAGAAACAGGTAGCAAAACACAAATGCTGTATTTGCCATTAAAACAAAAAGTGCGGCTGACGCCGCACTTTAACGTTATCAATAAGGGTTATTGGACCTGGCTGTCATAATCGCGTAACTGCTCGCGACAGTGAGCCAGATAGTCGGGGCTGACAGGCGAACGCTGTGCATCAAACAGCAGGGCATCCAGCTCTTCGGCCAGGTTCTCGGCAGTCTGCACCATCAGGTTAAACTGGTTTTTGGCCATCCCCGGACGCGGCAGCTGCATAAAAATAGAAACACCGGGCGTACGGAAATCAATCATTTCCTTCGGGTTAAAGGTGCCGGGCTTCATCATGTTGATCAGGCTGAACAAGATGCTGCCCTGCCCCGCGGGGGTCTGATGGTGATGAAAGATATCCATCTCACCAAAGTGAAAGCCATTGCTGGTCAGTGCCCGCATCAGAGCAGTGCCGTCAATCTGCTGATTGGGTCGGGCCATCAGGTTAATCACATAAACATCCTGCCAGGTTCGCGGTACTTCGCGTAACGGCGGCAGCGGCTCGGGTTCTGCTACGGGCTCAGGCTGCACCTGTGGCTCGGGCTGTTCGGCATCGGCATCAACAACAGCAGCTTGCTCTGCTGCTTCAAATTGACGCCCTACGGCCGGCTCTGCTTCAGCTTCCGGCATCACGGCCTGCTTCGGACGCACCGGCTCGCCGAACAAGGGATCAAACTCATCTTCATCTGCGGGCTGTGGTTGCACAGCCGTTTTGCGGGCTGCCGGCGGCTCAGGTACCCTGACCGGCTCATCATCGTCATCCAGGGCCGAAAAGCGGGGTTCTTCACGCCAGTCATCAGCAGTAGCATCCTGCTCCGTCGTGGCGTTATTAGCACTGGCCACACGCACCTGCCCAATGCCGTCCTGATCAAAGCTGTCTTCAGATGCCGGATCCGACGCCACCTTGTCCATGGGCTTGTCGCGCATGGATGGCTGACGGTCTTTTTTGCTGCTCCATAATCCATGGATCAACAGGGCGGCGATGGCCATGGCGCCCAGAATAATCAAGATAATTCGCAAGTCCTGCATTATCGCTTCTCTTGTTTTTGCCGCCGAGCCGCTGGCACCGGCATTATCCATAGGGATATCCCATTACTGCGACAAGGGTATGTTTACCATTCTGATTTGACAAGAGTCTGGCCGGCCCTAATCCCATAAAATCATGACCTTTTTGCAGTCAAGGCCGCTTCCAGCGGGAAAATACGCTGCGACAGGCACCTTCGCGCCGTGTTTTTAGCCGGAGGAGGAGGCTGGCGATGCGCCTGCCCCTTCTTTAGAATAAGCGCTTCATTTTGCGAGAGAGTTGTTATGTCTGTCAGTTATCATAGCGCCAGCGGGCCACAGTATCTGATGAAGGGGTTATCCCTGATCAGCGACCGGGATCTGCGCCCCTTTGTGTTAATTCCGCTGCTGGTGAACCTGCTGCTGTTTGGCGGCGCATTTTACTACCTTTACACCCAGCTGGAAGTGATGTTTGGCTGGCTGTCAGAACAAACCCCGGATTATCTGCACTGGCTGGGTTATGTGTTGTGGCCGCTGGCCCTTGTCACCATTGCGGTGGGCTTTTCGTTTGTGTTTACCGGTTTTGCCAATATGCTGGCAGCCCCCTTTAACGGTCTGCTGGCCGAACGGGTAGAACTGAAACTGACCGGCAACCCGGTGCCCGACAGCGGCTGGCTGGACTTGATTAAAGACACCCCGCGCATGCTGGGCCGGGAATGGCGCAAAATGGCCTACTACCTGCCCCGGGCACTGGGTTGCCTGTTGCTGTTTCTGGTGCCGGTGGTGGGCCAGACCCTTGCCCCGCTGGTGTGGTTTGCCTTCAGCGCCTGGATGATGGCCATTCAGTATTGTGATTACCCGTTCGATAATCACAAAATCGACTTTACTCTGATGCAACGGGAGCTGGGCTCCAAGCGCCGGCTTACCTGGGGGTTCGGAGCCAGCGTAACCCTGTGTTCAAGCCTGCCTTTTGTTAACCTGCTGGTCATGCCGGTGGCCGTATGCGGTGCCACCGCCCTGTGGGTGGATCACTTTTACCAGCTGCGTACCGGCCCGGTATCCAGGTGAACAAAGTCAGACTTGGGATAATATCCCACCCCGCCCACAGCCAGGTTGCGGGCGGCATTGCGCACATGAGCCAGCTCCACGCCGGGCAGGCGCAAATCAATGGCCTGTCCTTTCATGTGATAGCTTTTTTTGGCAACCCCCGAACTTTTGCTGCGCAACATGGCGTTGGTCACCGGTGAGCGATAACCGGAGATAATCTGGATCTCTCCCTGCTGGCCAAGGCGGTGCTGCAGCAGAAACAATTGATCAAACAAACCGGGATCGATGCGATGAACTTCATTGCTGCGAAAATCACGCATGACCTGGTTGAAAGAGGCCAGGCCATCGTCAATGTAGTGCCCTTCTTCCCAGAAGCTGGCACTGACTTTCTCGCCGGTATGCAGGTTATGCAGACTGAGCTTGCGCACCGGTGCCGACAAACTGGCCTGGGCCGGACCGGTAAACAGCGCAGCAGCACCCAGCCCACCCAGCCCCAGTAAAAAACGACGACGATCAAGATGGCGCGACAGCATAAAACCTCCTTCAGGCGCACAAGAAAGCCGGGCTGACCGTAAAGAAACAAGCAGCGTTTTCTTCACCGGCCGGCCCGGCCCCGTTCAGTATCGGGCAAAAATTAACCCATATCGATATTGAGGATCAACAACCTTTGGTTATAAGGAGGCAGACGCCCGTTCGCTCAGACTCATTTGATCTTTTGCCAGGCTGCTTTTAAACGGATCGGACAACGTGCGATCAAACTTGTAGATGTCATCCCGGAACTGGGGCAGTTCACTGCCTGCCAGCCAGCCCCGCCAATACACCATATACACCGGCAGCGGATCCTGTACCTTCAGCCAGCGGGTACGTTTACTCGATTTCAGCTTTGCCAGCCCTTCGCGGCTCCAGTTTGCACTCAGCAGCCATTCCGCCAGCTGCTCGGCGTTCTCTACCCGCACACAGCCCGAGCTGAGCGCCCGACTATCCCGGGAGAACAGTCCGCGGGCCGGCGTGTCATGCAGATAAATGGCATCATTGTTGGGCAAATGGAACTTCCAGGATCCCAGCGCATTGTTGCTGCCGGGTTTTTGCCGTAAGCGAAACGGAAAGCGATTCTCCATATAAAGCACATATTGCCATTCTTCACCGGATACCACGTTGCCGGCGCTGTCGATAACCTCAAATCCCATCCGATCAATATAGCCCGGATCCCGGTAAAGTTTCGGGACTATGTCTTTTTGAAGAATGGAGCGAGGCACGTTCCAGGGCGGATTCACCACCACATTGGTGATCTGGCTGTACATAATGGGAGTTTTACGACTGTTCCGGCCCACTATCACATCGCTTTCCAGTACCATCACCTGTTCCTGATAAAGCCGTAACCGATATTCGGGAATATTCACCAGCATATAAGAAGGTGGCAGGCTGTCGCCTATCAGGGTGCGCAGCATGCTGCGCATCAGCAATTGAGCCCGGACGCGGGGAGTGGTATCAAGCCAGGCATAGGTACGCTTCCCCACCACCCCGTCCGTTGTCAGCCCGTGCCGTGCCTGAAAGGCCTTAACCGCCTGCGCCAGCGGTTCATCAAACAGCTCGGGATGCAGGCCAGGCTCGCCGGCGGGCATGTCTCCCAGCCGCTGCAGCCGTTTGCGCAGCAGCAATACCGCAGCCGCTTCATCGCCGGGCCTGAGCGTGGCACCGGCAATCGCCGGCCAGGGCTCATCGGCCATGGCCAGTAACCGAGCCAGCTGTATTTTGAGCGAGTGATAATCACCAAAGCCAGGCACCAGTTTATTAACCAGCGCCTGCCGGTCTCCGGCTTGCGGCCTGCTGCCGACCGCCTGCAGCAGGCTCTCCCTTTCTTCTGCGCTGGCCACCAGTGGCAGCTTGCGCGTACGTAAATATTGCCGAGCTTCAAAATCCATTGCTGACCATTCGCGCCAGAAAGACGACAACGCCAGCCAGAGTTCATCATCGGCGGTTTCTGATGCCGTGTCGGCCAACACGGCCTGTTGCCAGCGTTGGGTAATGGCCGGATGTACATCTGCCAGCGCCAGCTCCAGCCCCAGCTGGTGCAGCTGCAAACGGGCATCGGGCTCCTGTTGCCAGGTCCCAGCCTGGGACGACAGGCTGAATAAACAAAGGCTGCATAGCCAGGTTAAAACAACGGTTTTTTTCATTGATAAATTCCGGTATTCGGCTCCTGCTAAAGACCAGCAAAGGCCTGAGATTCTGACATTAATGAATAACGCCGGGATAAACAGAACTCAGCCATTCAGGCACAAAAAACATCATGATAATGATCACGCATACGGTGACGATGCCAAAAACTAAGCTGATAGGAATATGATTTTATCATCTAATAACATATTGTTATAACAAATCGTCACTTCTCATTCCTGCCGGAATGATTAAGCTGAATACTGTATTTCATCTTTTTCGTTATTTACATCAGGGACCGCCACAATGAGCAAGATTTTTGAAGATAACTCTCTCACCATTGGCCGCACACCTCTGGTAAAACTGAATCGGGTCAGCCAGGGCCGGGTGTTTGCCAAGGTGGAAAGCCGTAACCCCAGCTTCAGTGTTAAGTGCCGCATTGGTGCCAACATGATCTGGGATGCAGAAAAGCGCGGTGAGCTGGTCGCCGGCAAAGAACTGATTGAGCCCACCAGTGGCAATACCGGTATTGCACTGGCCTTTGTGGCGGCTGCCCGTGGTTATGCCATTACCCTGACCATGCCCAACACCATGAGTCTGGAGCGCCGCCAGCTGCTGAAGGCCCTGGGTGCCAAACTGGTGCTGACCGATGGTGCCAAAGGCATGAAAGGTGCTATTGAGAAGGCCATGGAGCTGAAAGAATCTCAGCCGGAAAAATACGTGCTGCTGCAGCAGTTCAATAACCCCGCCAACCCGGAAATCCACGAAAAAACCACCGGTCCCGAGATCTGGGAAGACACTGACGGTGAAGTGGACGTGTTTGTGGCCGGTGTGGGCACCGGTGGCACCCTGACCGGTGTTTCCCGCTACATCAAGAACACCAAAGGCAAGGCTATTACCACCGTTGCGGTTGAGCCGGTAGAGTCTCCGGTCATTGCCCAGGCCCTGGCCGGTGAAGAGATCAAACCGGGTCCTCATAAAATTCAGGGTATTGGTGCCGGCTTTATTCCGGGCAACCTGGACCTGTCCCTGATCGACCGCGTTGAGCAAATCTCCAGTGAAGATGCCATCGATATGGCCCGCCGCCTGATGAAAGACGAAGGCATTCTGGCCGGCATCAGCTCCGGTGCCGCCGTAGTGGCCGCCAACCGTATTGCCGAGTTGCCCGAGTTTGCCGGAAAGAACATTGTGGTTATTCTGCCAAGCTCCGGAGAGCGCTACCTGAGCACAGCGCTGTTCCAGGGTATTTTTACCGATCAGGAACTGCAGCAGTAAGCACTGCACAAACCGCATAAGGCACCGTAAGGTGCCTTTTTTGTGATGATATCATCAGGCTTTAATACAACGGACACAGGCTGTTTATTCACTTTCTGGCCGTGCTATCATCATCGGGTAAATCCTTCAGGAGCTGAGACAATGGGTCTGTTCGATAAACTGAAAAAAATGGTGTCTGACGATACCAATGTTGCCGATGCCATTGAGGTATTTGCCCCGCTTTCCGGTGAAATCGTGCCTCTTGAGGAAGTACCGGATGTGGTGTTTGCGGAGAAAATCGTGGGTGACGGCCTGGCCATCAAACCCAGCGGTAACAAAATGGTGGCTCCTTGTGACGGCACCATCGGCAAAATATTTGAAACCAACCATGCATTCTCCATTGAATCGGATTCAGGGCTGGAAATGTTTGTGCATTTCGGTATTGATACCGTTGAGCTGAAAGGTGAAGGCTTTACCCGGATAGCACAGGAAGGCCAGCAGGTGAAAAAAGGCGATACCGTGCTGGAATTTGATCTGGCCCTGCTGGAGCAAAAAGCCAAGTCCACGCTCACTCCCGTGGTCATTTCCAATATGGATGAAGTAAAAGAGCTGGAAAAAGAAAGCGGTATTGTTAATGCAGCCGACGACGTGATTCTGCGAGTATGGAAATAACCGTATGCTTGGCTGGCTGAAAAACCTGTTTACCCCGCAAGCCCCCGCCGGCCCCCGCTTTGAGCCGGTGGAATACAAGGGTTTTACCATTATTCCCGAGCCCGGTGCCGAGGGTGGGCAGTTTCGGTTACAAGGGCGCATTGTGCACAGCAAGAACGGTGAACAACGGGAGTACCGGCTGATCCGGGCTGATCTGCTGCCCGGAGCCGAGCAGGCCGCCGAACTGATGATAAGCAAGGCCCAGCGTCTTATCGACGAAAACGGTGAACGGCTGTTTGACTGACTGGCCCGGCTTTTGCCGGCAACTGCAATATACAGGTGAACGCCGCCTGCTGGTGCTGAGCGGCGAAGAAAGCTGGGCACAGCAGCAGGCTCAGGCGCTGCTTGCCCTTTCTGCTGCTACTTCCACACTCTGGCTGGGTGATGCGCCTGCCGGACAACCCCACAGCCCTACGGGCAAATATCATACCGCCCTCGGACGGGAGTATCAGCACCTGGTATTTAATGCCTTCAGTGGCTTGCATCCGGATGCACTGGGGGCTTCCGCCGGCGCGCTGACCGCAGGTGGTGTGTTGTTACTGCTATGCCCTCCTCTCAAGCTCTGGCCCGGTTTTGCCGATCCGGATCTGCGCCGCTATGTGGCCCTGCCGGAACAGGCGGCCGGGCTGACCAGCCGTTTTATTACCCGCTTTATACGGATCCAGCAGGCTGATCGCCACGTGCTGAGCTGGCAACAGGGAACACCTTTTCCGACTCTTTCGCTGCCCGCCGGCACCTTATGGCAAGGGCAACAGGATAACCGTGGATGCCTGAATCCACAGCAGCGCCATGCACTGGCAGTCATGCTGCACAGCGCCCGGACCCACACACCTGTGGTATTGACCGCAGACCGGGGCCGGGGCAAGTCCAGTCTGCTTGGCCGGCTGGCGGCACGTTTGCTACGGGCCGGCAAACGCATCGTGCTGACGGCACCCAACCCGGGAGCCGCCGCTCAGGCCCAGGCTCACTGTCCTGTTCCGCTGCCCTTTATAGCACCCGATACCCTGCTGAAAGCTCCCCCTCCGGCAGATCTGGTCCTGGTGGACGAAGCCGCCGCCATTCCGGTGCCCATGCTGCTCACCCTGGCCCGACGCCATTGTTGCGTATTTGCCAGCACAGAACACGGCTACGAAGGCACCGGCCTTGGTTTTGCGCTTAAATTCCAGCCAGCCCTGGCAGCCCTGCATCCGCACTGGCGCAAGCTGCATATGAATATGCCGGCACGCTGGAGCAGCACAGATCCGCTGGAGCCACTGCTGTTCCGGCTGCTGGCCCTGAATGCCAGCCCCCCAGCACCACCACCGGCTGGCGAACTGAATATCCAATGGATAAGCCGGCAGCAACTGCTGAATAACGACACCTTGCTGCTGCAGGTATTTGGCCTGCTGATCCTGGCACACTATCAGACACGCCCGGGAGACCTGCGCCAGCTGCTGGACGCCCCCGGCATGTCCCTTGCCGTGGTGTTCCGCCAACGGACTCCGGTAGCCGCGGCGTTATTGCAGCGAGAAGGAGCCCTGGAGCAGACACTGGCAGACGCCATCTGGCGTGGCCAACGCCGCCCCCGGGGACATTTGCTGCCTCAGTCGCTGGCTTTTCATGGCGGACAGGCACAGGCCTGCCAGTTCAGTTATGAACGCATTATGCGCATTGTGGTGCATCCGGACAGCCAGAAGACGGGAATCGGCTCGCAATTAGTGCACTGGCTGAAACACAACACGCAAGCCGACTTTCTGGGCACCAGCTTTGGTGCCAGTCCGGATCTGCTGGCCTTCTGGCATCACAACCGGTTTAAGCTGGTGCGCACCGGGCTGGCTGCCGATGGCGTCAGCGGTTTGCCTGCCGCCATGATGTTGTGGCCGCTGACCACAGCAGCACAAACGGTATTACCCGTCTGGCAGGGATCTTTTGCTGCCGACCTTCAGGATGAGGGCCGCAATATGCCCGGCGATTTACCCCACCCTGTGCCCCGGGTTAACGAACAACAGGACCGGCAGCGAGCCCATGACCTGGCCTTTTATCACCGGGACTGGCATGCAGACCGTCCCGCATTACGCCGCTTTGTGCATCGCCAGCCGCCTTGCCCCTCCCTTGATGAACAGCAGCAACGACTGCTGCAGGCCGCCCTTATACCGGGAGCCGATCCCGTTGTGCTGGCCAGAGAGTTTGGTCATGCAGGGCAAAAAAGTGTGATCTCGGCGTTACGCCGGATCATGCAATGCTATTTTTAGTTTCACCCGAAACACGTTAGGAGTAGTCTAAATGTTCTGAATGGGTCTAGTCTGTATGCCATGCAGCACGACTCATTAATCACACTTTAATTCTTATTTTGCTCAGGAGTGACACCGATGGAATGGATCACCTCACTGCTTACCTCTGTTAATGGCGTGGTATGGGGCGTCCCCATGCTGGTTGGTATTCTCGGCCTCGGCCTTTATCTGCAGCTGGGCCTTGGTCTGATGCCCATACGCAAGCTGGGCACCGGCTTTAAGTTATTGTTCAGCCGCACCGAGGCCGGTGCCGGGGAAATTTCTCCCTTTAATGCCCTGATGACCGCCCTGTCGGCCACCATTGGTACCGGTAATATTGCCGGTGTGGCCACCGCCATTTTCTTCGGCGGCCCGGGTGCCTTGTTCTGGATGTGGATGACGGCCCTGGTGGGCATGGCCACTAAATACGCCGAGGCAGTGTGCGCGGTGAAATACCGTGAGACCGACGACCAGGGTAACCATGTCGGTGGCCCTATGTACTACATCCGCAACGGGCTGGGTGCAAAATGGGCATGGCTTGGGGTGGCTTTTGCCATCTTCGGCGGCATTGCCGGCTTTGGCATTGGCAATACCGTACAGGCCAACTCGGTAGCCGACGCACTCGATTCATCTTTCGGTATTTCCCATACCACGACGGGGGTGGTGCTGATGGTACTGGTCGGCCTGGTACTGATTGGCGGTATTCGCTGGATCTCTGAAGTGGCCGGGAAACTGGTACCACTGATGACAGTGTCTTATTTTGCCGCCGGTATTGTCGTTCTCGCCATGAACCTGAGTGCCATTCCTTCCGCCTTCGGCTTGATCATTGAATATGCCTTTACACCTATCGCTGCCCAGGGTGGCTTTGCCGGTGCCGCGGTATGGGCCGCCATTCGTTTTGGTGTTGCCCGGGGTGTGTTCTCTAACGAAGCCGGTCTGGGCAGTGCGCCCATCGCGCATGCCGCCGCCAAAACCGACAACCCGGTACGTCAGGGCCTGATTGCCATGCTGGGCACCTTTATCGATACTATTATTGTGTGTTCCGTCACCGGTCTGGCCATCATTGTGACCGGCAGCTGGACCAGCGGTGAGGCCGGTGCTTCGCTTACCACCCTGGCATTCTCCATGGCCATTCCCGGCGGTGAATATATCGTTTCAGTGGCACTGGCGGTGTTTGCCTTCACCACCATTCTGGGCTGGAGTTTTTACGGCGAGAAATGTGTGCAGTTCCTGTTTGGTGTTAAAGCCATTGTGCCTTTCCGTATTGCCTGGGTGCTGGCTCTGCCCATTGGTGCCACTCAGTCGCTGGAATTTATCTGGCTGATGGCCGACACCATGAATGCCATGATGGCCATTCCCAACCTGATAGCCCTGGCGCTGCTGAGCCCGGTCGTCTTCCGCCTGACCAAGGAATATTTCGCCCGGCAGAAAGCAAGCTGATTGATAAGGTAACCACCAGTACAAAGGGCACCGGCAGCGGTGCCCTTTTTGTTTGTGACGACCGGTTCTGGCAGTGGATGTCGGCGGCATGGACCCCGCCGATGATCTTTCCATGCAGGAAATGAGTATTTCGTCATGCCCGTGAAGACGGGCATCCAGAACATGGGGACAAGATATTGACCACAACCCAACGCCTGCAGAAGTGCATGGATCCTCCGCGTCCTGGGTGACGTTTCTTCGCGGATGAGTCCATAGAATGACGGCGACGCCCTTTGTTCGTTGCCCAACGCTGTTATACTGGCAACAGCTTGTATTCAGGACATTTTCCCATGCATTCACAGCCCCATTATTCCCAAAGTGCCATTCAGGAACTCTGCCGTCATTACCCCTTGCTTAACCCGCTGATGGCATTAACGCCGGTCTGCTGGTTCAACCCTGAACGCCAGCCGCTGGAGCAGGCGCTGAGCAGTGTCGGGCTGACTGCCGATGATGTGGCGGATGCCGCCGCCCGGCTGAACCGCTTTGCGGCTTATTTCAGGGCGGTATTTCCTGAAACGCAGGCCCTGAATGGCATTCTAGAATCTCCCCTGCAAGCCATTCCCGGCATGCAGCAGGCCATGATCCGGCAATATGAACAGCCACTGGCCGGCACCCTGATGCTGAAACGGGACGATCTGCTGCCGGTGTCCGGCTCCATCAAGGCCCGAGGTGGCATTTATGAGGTATTGCACCATGCAGAAAAGCTGGCGCTGAAAGCAGGTTTACTGCACCTGCACGACGATTATGCCAAGCTGGACAGCGATGAGTTTCGCGCCTTTTTTGGTCAACATGCGATTGCCGTTGGCTCTACCGGTAACCTGGGGCTGTCCATCGGCATTATCAGCGCCAGACTGGGCTTTAAGGTCAGCGTGCATATGTCTGCAGACGCCCGGGAGTGGAAAAAACACCTGCTGCGCAGCCACGGCGTCAGGGTTGTAGAGTACCAGAGTGATTATTCGGTAGCCGTGGCCGAAGGCCGCGCCGACGCTCTGAATGATCCTTACTGCCACTTTGTAGATGACGAGAACTCGGTACAACTGTTTCTGGGTTACGCCGTGGCCGGACTCCGGCTGAAAGCCCAGCTCGAGCAACAGGGGATTAGCGTCAATCGTGAGCATCCCCTGTTTGTCTATTTGCCCTGTGGTGTGGGCGGTGGCCCCGGTGGAGTGGCTTTTGGACTGAAACTGGCCTTCGGCGATGCCGTACACTGCGTGTTTGCCGAGCCCACCCACTCCCCTTGCATGTTACTGGGAGTATATACCGGCCTGCACGATGCGATTTCGGTTCAGGATCTGGGCATCGATAACCTGACCACTGCCGATGGCCTGGCGGTGGGGCGCCCTTCCGGCTTTGTGGGCCGGGTCATGGCCCCCATGCTGGATGGCTTTTACACCCTGCCCGATGAAGAAATGCTCAGTTTGCTCAACCTGCTGGCACAACAGGAAAATATTCGTCTCGAGCCCTCGGCCCTGGCCGGCATGCCCGGTCCCTGGCGGGTTGCGAGTGAAGATCAGGGTTACAAAGAACGCATGGGACTGACCCCGGCCCGTATGGCACGCGCCCACCATCTGGTCTGGGCCACCGGCGGCGGCATGGTACCTGAAGAAGAAATGGCAAAATACCTGAGCACAAGCCGTAAGCCGTAAGCCGTAAGCGATCAGCTTTAAGTAGAGTGGCTGGTGGTTTTTGAGGTGTGCCTGTTTAGTACATGCTGTTTGCTTGATGGGCTCCGGCCTGCGCCGGAGCGACGATAATGATGCTGTCATTCTGGAGAAGGCCAGAATCCATTGTACAAACCACACAGAAACTTCAGACACCACCTCGTATCGGAAGGCCCTAAACAGAAAAACTTACAGCTGATAGCTTACCGCTTACAGCTCCCCGAAGGGGTCGTCAGAACCAGCCTTTATTCAGCTCATCCTTACACTGCCAGTATTGCTCGGAGTAACGTTTGGCACGGGCTTCCACTTTACGGGAGACACCCAGCAGCCAGCGCTTACGCTGGTGACTGCCTCGCTTATAGCCGCCCCAGCCTTCGTGGTAATTCAGATACTGGCCATAGGCATCCCATTTTGACACGCCATTCAGCCGACTGGTTTTGCTCATGTACCAGCCCATAAAATCCATGGCATCATCAAAGTCGTCTCTGTCGGCCCAGCCATTACCTGTTTCCCGCTGATAATCGGCCCAGGTTTCGTCTTTGGCCTGAGCATAGCCGTAAGCGCTTGACGCCCGGCCATAGGGGATAAACAAAAACCAGCGCATGGGCGGCCGGGCATCGTGCCTGAAGCTGCTCTCCTGATACATCATGGCCATGGTGACATGCACCGGGGCTCCCCATTTTTCACGGTTTTTTTCAGCCGCCTCATGCCAGTCGGAATATTGTTCAAAAATGGAGCAGATATTGGCAGGATTATCAGGCGGTGCCGTGGCACAGCCGGACAAGGTGATAGCCAGCGAGGCCATAGCGAACAATTGAAGCTTTCTGAACATAAGCATCTCTTACCGTCAATCGGGCCTCAGATAGTGCCCTTGATAATGATGTTTTTCCAGCGCTCAGGCCATACGGAACACTGCCATTATTTAGTCACACAATATGCATAACTATCTTTTGTCAGTACTCCGGTCTGGCAGTAGAATGCAGTTCGGCTATGATTCTGACATTCGCTTTCAGCACCTGTCTTTGGCAATAAGGGACTATTAATGCGCTTTTACTTTCCCATCGTCATCATTGACGAAGATTTTCGCTCCGAAAATACCAGCGGCTCGGGTATTCGTGAACTGGCCTCCGCCATTGAAAAGGCCGGTATGGATGTTGTGGGCTACACCAGCTACGGCGACCTCACCTCCTTTGCCCAGCAGCAGAGCCGGGCGGCCGGCTTTGTACTGTCCATTGATGACGAAGAGCTGGCCGGCAGCCGGGAAGAAGCGCACTCGGTATTGGAGCAGCTGCGCCGCTTTGTGGAGCAGATTCGCCATCGCAACCCGGATATTCCCATTTACCTTTATGGTGAAACCCGTACCGCCCGCCATATTCCCAACGCCATTCTGCGGGAGCTGCACGGCTTTATTCACATGCACGAAGACACCCCCGACTTTGTGGCAAGGCATATTATTCGTGAGGCCAAAAGCTACCTGGACTCGCTGGCTCCGCCGTTTTTCCGTGCTCTCACCCACTATGCCCAGGACGGCTCCTATTCCTGGCACTGCCCGGGTCACTCCGGCGGGGTCGCTTTTCTGAAGTCGCCGGTCGGCCAGATGTTTCATCAGTTTTTTGGTGAGAACATGCTGCGCGCCGATGTATGCAACTCGGTCGACGAGCTGGGCCAGCTGCTGGATCACACCGGCCCCGTAGCGGCTTCCGAACGCAATGCAGCCCGTATTTTTAATGCCGATCATCTGTTTTTTGTCACCAACGGTACCTCTACCTCCAACAAGATTGTGTGGAACTCCACGGTGGCTCCCGGTGATATCGTGGTGGTCGATCGCAACTGTCACAAGTCCATTTTGCATGCCATCATGATGACAGGTGCGGTACCGGTATTCCTGATGCCGACCCGCAACCACTACGGCATTATCGGCCCCATTCCCCGCAGCGAATTTGAGCCCGAGCGCATCCGTGAAAAAATGGAAGCCAACCCTTTCTGCAAGGAAATTCTGGCTAAAAACCCGAATATCAAACCACGGGTACTGACCATTACCCAGTCGACCTACGACGGTATTCTCTATAACGTGGAAGAAATAAAGAACCTGCTCGATGGGGAAATAGAAACCCTGCACTTTGACGAGGCCTGGCTGCCTCATGCGGCGTTTCATGACTTTTATGGTGACTATCACGCCATTGGCGAGGGCCGGCCGCGCTGCGAAGACTCCATGGTGTTTGCCACCCAGTCAACTCACAAGCTGCTGGCTGGATTGTCTCAGGCATCCCAGATCCTGATCCAGGATGGGGAAAAAACACAGCTTGATCGCCATGTCTTTAACGAAGCCTATCTGATGCACACCTCTACCAGTCCGCAATACGCCATTATTGCCTCCTGCGACGTGGCAGCCGCCATGATGGAAGAGCCGGGGGGTACCGCGCTGGTGGAGGAATCCCTGGCCGAAGCACTGGAGTTTCGCCGGGCCATGCGCAAGGTGGACGACGAATACGGCATCGACTGGTGGTTCAAGGTATGGGGGCCGGATGATCTGACCGATCACGGCCTGGATGAGCGCGATGCCTGGATGCTGCGCTCGGAAGACAGCTGGCATGGTTTTGGTGATATCGAGCCCGGCTTTAACCTGCTGGATCCGATTAAAGCCACCATTCTTACACCGGGCCTAAATATGAAAGGCCAGTTTGCCGAATCAGGCATTCCGGCGGTCGTGGTCACCAAATATCTGGCCGAGCACGGCATTGTGATTGAGAAAACCGGGCTGTACTCCTTTTTTATCATGTTTACCATCGGCATCACCAAAGGCCGCTGGAACACCATGGTGACCGAGCTGCAGCAGTTTAAGGACGATTACGACAAAAATGTGCCGCTGTGGAAAATTTTGCCTCAGTTTGTACAGAGCCAGCCCCACTATGAGCGGGTAGGCCTGCGGGATCTGTGTGATCAAATTCACGCGGTGTATAAAGAGAACGACGTGGCCAGACTGACCACCGAAATGTATCTGTCAGATCTGGTGCCGGCCATGAAGCCAGCAGACGCCTTTGCCAGAATGGCGCATAAAGAGATTGAGCGGGTACCGCTGGATGAACTGGCCGGGCGCACCACGGCGGTGATGGTGGCCCCCTACCCGCCCGGCATTCCGCTGTTGATCCCAGGTGAAGTGTTTAACGACACCATTATCAGCTACCTGCGCTTTGCCCGTGAGTTTAACCAGCGCTTCCCCGGCTTTGAAACTTATATTCATGGTCTGGTGGCAGAAGAGCGCCAGGGCGAAATACAGTATTTCGTAGATTGTGTGATCGAATAACCCCCCCCTGACCCTCCCCTTAACAAGGGGAGGGAGTAGACATAGCGCTGTGTCCCTCCCCCCTGCTAAGGGGGAGGCTGGGAGGGGGTACCGTTAAATGTAATTAAACAGACTCATGCTCTGCACTTTGCCGAACATGGTTTGGGTGGCCTGCAAGGCCACCATGGTCTGGCTGAATTCACCGGTAGCTTTGGCATAGTCGAGATCTTCCATACCACCACGCAGCTTGTTCAGGGTCAGACTCATGTCTTCATGAGTGACCTGCTGGTTTTCAATACGCTGCATGCGGTTGCCGGTGTCTGCACGTACCCGGGTAAAATGACTGCCCATTGCATCCAGCTCATTCAGGATATCGCTCATCTCACTCTGGCCCGATGGGTTATGGCCGTCACTTTCCAGCCAGTCTTTGGCCCGGTTCAGTATATCGAATACATCACGGCTATCCTCGCCAGTACCGTCATTCACATCGGAGGACAAGGTGATTTTGTCGCCGGCTTTGGCTTCTCCCTTAATGGTGATATCCACTCCGTCTACGGTGATTTTCTCACCCGGAACATAAGGTGCAGGGTTATTAGGATCCGCCGGAACAGACACACCATTGTCGTCAGTGACAATCACCGCAATACCACCGGGATTGTTTGGATCATCAACAAAATCAATAGTGTAGTCGTGAGCGTCAGTAAAGCTGGTCTTATCCGAAATAGCCGCTTTTTCCACTCTGAGGTTGTCTTCCCGGGCTTCACCTCCCAGCGCATAAGAAGCGATAAAATCCCCTTTGGGATTGGGCACACCGCCAAACACCACCTCACCACTGTGATTAATCCCCACCCTGACATTATCCCCGACCATCATGTCGCGCTGACCGCCGTCCCCGCCATAACTGACAGAGCCGTCGGGCTGACGGATAAAGGGAGAGCTGTCGGTCTGAAAACCACCAAAAATATACTGGCCAAATTCGTCCCGGGTATTGGCCAGATCCAGCATTTCGTCAATGCGGCTTTGCAGCTCTTCCTTGTAAGCGTCCCGCTCCTGCTGGGTAATGGCCGGATTATTAGCCCCAAGCATAATTTCCTTGACCTGCTGCGTGGTGGTTTCGGCCGAGCTTAATGCCCATTCTTCCCGGCGCAAGCGGTTCTCTGCCAGGTTAATATTATTCTGGTATTGCGCGAGCTTACGCAGCTCCTGCTTATAGTTAAGAATGCCGTTGGCAGCAACCGGATCTTCACTGGCATGCTCCACCCGTTTGCCGGAAGACATTTTTCCCAGTTGATCGTTAGCCTGAGCCGTCCGGGCACTGATGTTATTCAGGTTACGCTGAATAAACTGAAAACTGGCAACACGCATTATGGCTCCTTAGCGGATCTGCAACAGGGTATTCATGGTTTCGCTGGCGGTAGATACTACCCGGGCCGCCGCCATATAAGACTGCTGAAAACGCAGCAAGTTAGCAGCTTCTTCATCCAGGTTCACGCCGGAGGTCGACATCATACGATCATAAGACTGCTGGTAGGCCGCTCCCGCAGCTTCTGCCTTTACCCCCTGATTACGGGTCAGGCTGCCAATACCCACGGCTGTCTGGTTAAGGCTGTCTGTCACGGTGGACTTGCCGTTATTAAGCCACTTTTTGTTTTGCAGCTCGGCAAAGGCCAGGGCATTTTCATTGTTCCCCGAACCACTGGCCTGTCGAATTTCAAACTGGTCAAAGGCCTCCGGGTCCCCGTTCAGGGTCAGTTCCAGATCGCCAAAACTCATTTTGCCATCCGTTACCGTGACATTGGTGAACAAGTCATTGCCGTCTTTATCCTGCACGTTGTACTGCAGGCCGCCGGCTCCGTCATCCACCACTTTCAGGGTCAGCGGATAAGCACTTTCGTCAATGGCTGAAGCGGGGGGCACCGATTCGGCAACGCTGACCGAGGGTTTGGCAGTGCCTTTGTTATCCCCGTCAGGGCTGATCGTCAGTGAGCCGGATGCGGCTATCTGATCACCGGTATTCAGTTTTAATTCCAGATCAATCGCCCCCTGGCGGGTAGGCTGCACCAGCATTTCATCACTGACATTGGGCTCGTCCGACAACGTCAGACTAAATCCGAGTTCATTACTCAGATCCAATACCTGCGCAGCGGGATCGGTCGGGTCGGCGGTGGCAGTGATGGTTTGCCGCTTGCCGGTGGTGATATCGGTTAAAACGTATTCATTACCGCCCTTATATTGCAGGCTGTATTCCCCGCCGGTCAGTTTGCCGGTATCGGTAATTTCTACCGCGCCGGTCACATTGGGGTTACTCCCCACAAAGCGTCTGGACATAGCATCAGGGTCGTTAATGTCATTAAACATGCTCTTGCCCGGGTCACCGTTAAGATCCACCCCCTGAGCCTGAATTTTGTTAAAGGCATCGGCAATGGCAATGGCGGTTTTCCCCATGTCGCTCAGATTCGGTCCCAGCACCTGATCGCGGTAATGGAACAACGCGCCCATTTCGCCTCCCAGTGCCTGACTGCCTTTAATGCGGGTAGCCTGACCATTACTGTTTGGCGCTACCAGGTAAAGCTCACTTTGCTTATGCTCCGGCGAGCCTTCCCGCACCTCCATCTGATAGGCCTGGTTGCCCGATACCAGCGGCTCACGACCGGCCAGCATCACGGAAATCATGCCATTGCTGTCTTTCAGTGTGGTGATCTGCACCTGTTTGCCCAGCTCCTGGATCAGCTGGTCACGCTGATCAAGCAGGTCGTTGGGGGTACCGTTCTGCCCGGCATTCATGATTTGCTGGTTCAGATCGGCAATACCGGCAGTGAGCGAGCTGACATGAGCGGCCCGGGATTCGATATCCCGGTTTTTAATCATCTGCTCCTGCTCCAGCGAACTGTAAAATTCGTTGAAGTGATCGACAATGTCCTGGGCATTGGCCAGCATCAGCTCCCGGTTGCCAAGGTTACCCGGGTTATCGGCCACGGCGTTAATAGCACTGTAAAGATCGTCGAGACTGCTGGCCAGACCACTGTTAACGCTGGTCATGGTTTTGTCGAGATAGGAAAGATGGTTATACAGTGCCTCAGCCCCGGCCTTTTCGGTATTGTTGACCAGCACATCACGAAAGGCATATTCCTGATACATGCGGGTGACATCGGTCACCCGGGTACCGGTACCATAAAAGCTGCCACCGGAAAACATGTGCATGGTGGTGGCCTGTTCAGCCCGCTGCCGGTGATAGCCTTCGGTGTTCACGTTGGCAATGTTGTGACCGGTGGTCGCCAGCTGGGCCTGAGCTGCCAGCAGCCCGCTTACCCCGGTTTGATAAATATCAACAGCCATAATGTGTCCTTATGCTTGTGATGCCAGCCGGTTAACGGTGTCGAGAACCGCACTCAGTTTGCTGGCATAGTTCGGGTCAGTGGCATAGCCCGCCTGTTGCAGGGCCCTGAAATACTGATGCGGTGAGCCGGTTTGCTGAAGCGCCTTACCGTAACGGGGATTATCGTTCAGAAACTGCACATAATCGTTAAAACTGTCGTTGAACGAGGCATAGGATCGGAACGGTGCCTGTACCTTAACGGCAATCCCCTGCTCATATTCCAGTGTACTGACCCAGGTTTTCTGCTCTTTCCAGCTTTTATCGGCCTTGATGCCAAAAAGATTATGGCTGGATGCCCCATTTTTTCTGCCGATAATCTTTTTACCCCAGCCGGTTTCCAGCGCAGCCTGCGCCAGCATGGCTTTCGGGTCCAGCCCCAGACGCTTGCCGGCAGCGGTGGCGGCAGGCAACAACTGCCGCACAAACGCTTCCGGTGAGTCAAATTTTTGACCGGCCGCCAGGGTCACTGCGTCTTCTGGCGTATTCTGCGCCGCCTTCAGCGGCGGCCGGGCCTTATCTGTTGCCGGCGACTCACCGGCCTCGGTGGGTCTTGCCACCTTGCCATTGATACGACGAACATTTTCCAGACTGAAATGACGGGCTTCAGAGGCCGCCTTTTGGTCGTCTCCGCCCCCCAGCTGACGCACAATCAAATCCGCAAGCCCCAGGCTGCCCTGCCGGCTGAGCTCGCTGCTCATCTGCTGATCGTGCATATCCTGATAAAACTGGGTGTAACGACTGTTCATGGGACTGTCGGATTCAAACACCTTGTTGGCATCACGCATCGACTTAAACAACTGCTGGGTGAACAGGCTTTCAAACTGGCGGGCGGCTTCATCCAGTGCCTTGCCTCTGTCCTGAGCAAAACCCTGCTGGCGCAGCCGGTCCAGCCCCTGAATGTCGTTGGCCAGCAGGCTGTTCTGAACGGTGTCGATATTTTTCATGTGTTGCCTCCAAGTGCCCCGGATGCCCGTGTTCGTGGGCATAAGATGGCGATACCCTCTGCCATGCCCGCTAGATAATCACCAGCTCACCCTGAATGGCACCGGCCTGACGCAGGGCTTCCAGAATGGCGACCAGATCGCCCGGAGCCACTCCCACCTGATTGACTGCCCGTACCAGGTCATCCAGCGTGGTACCGGTATCCAGTTTGAACATACGGCCATCCTGCTGCTCTACGTTAATTCCCGAGTTAGGCACCACCACGGTATTGCCGCCGGCCAGCGCATTGGGCTGAGACACCTGCGGATTTTCATTAATGGTAATTATCAGCCCGCCATGAGTGATAGCAGCAGGCTTAAGCTGTACCTGCTGGCCAATCACCACGGTACCGGTGCGTGAATTGACGATAATTTTTGCTGCTTCATCGGCCACGTCCACGGTCAGGTTTTCCAGTGTCGACAAAAAACTGACGCGCTGCCCGGTATCCCGTGGGGCATAGACGGTCACCGAGGTGGCATCCAGCGCCTGCGCACTGGCCGGCCCTACCAGATCGTTAATCACCTCAGCCATGCGTCTGGCAGTGGTAAAGTCAGGGCGGTGCAGGTTAAAGGTAATGGTGTCCCCCCGGCCGAAAGAACTGGGGACTTCCCGCTCTACCATGGCCCCGGCCGGAATACGGCCTACCGTCGGAGTGTTAATCATGATGGAAGAACCGTCGGCTCCCTCAGCCCCCAGACCACCGACTACCAGGCTGCCCTGAGCCAGAGCGTAAACCCTGCCATCCACCCCTTTCAGAAAGGTTTGCAGTAAGGTTCCGCCACGCAGGCTCTTTGCCTCGCCAATAGCGGAGACGGTCACATCAATGGTCTGACCCGGCTTGGAGAAAGGCGGCAGCTCGGCATGCACCGCCACCGGCGCTACGTCGTTCATTTTGGGACGAAGGTTTTCGGGTATGGTAATACCGAAATTAGTCAGCATGGTACGAAAGGTTTGCTGAGCAAAAGCATTGTTACGCTCACCGGTGCCAGGCAGGCCGGCCACCAGGCCATAACCCACCAGCTGGTTGGCCCGCACACCGGCCACCGAACTGATATCTTTAATCCGGGCCGCCTGTGCCGGCAATGCCAGCATGGCCATACTCAACAGTAATGTGCTAAGCCTTTTCATTTATGTGCCCTCATTAAAACGGAAACCAGGGACTGTTAAAGAACTTGGCCAGCCAGCCCCGGTTCTGGGTGTTGGCAAAATCGCCGGTGCCGCCGTAATAAATACGGGCATTAGCCACTCTGGTCGACGCCACCCGGTTGTCGGAGCTGATATCCTGCGGTCTGATCATGCCGCTGATCCGAACATATTCTTCGCCGGTATTCAGCATCAGCCACTTTTCTCCCTGCACCATCAGATTACCGTTCGGCAATACTCTGGCCACACTGACGGTAATACTGCCCTGCAGGCTGTTGCTCTGGTTGGTATTGGCCTGACCATCAAACTCATTGTTGCTGGACATACTGGCCGTGACCGGGTAGCCCGCGATGTTGATGGGCTGGCCACCAATATTGAGCGGATTGACAGTCAGACTATTGTCTTTCGCCTGCTGGGTAGTGGCCCGTTTCTGCGCCCGGGTCGATTCTGACAAGTCCACGGTAATGATGTCACCCACCCGGTGCGCCTTAATATCGGAATACAGGCTGTTGGCGTAGTTGTCCTGAAAAATCGCCCCATTGGGCTCCAGTTGCTCGCTCCCGGGGCCGGGGATCACCGGCGCATAGGCCGGGTCGTCGGGCTTTGGGGTATAGGGCGTAGATGTACAGGCCGCCAGCAACAGGGCGGCACTCAGCATCAGAACACGCTTCATCACCTGCCTCCGCTTACAATTGCTGGTTAACGTAGGCCAGCATGTCATCCACGGCGGAGATCACCTTGGAGTTCATTTCATATACCCGCTGAGCCTGAATAAGGTTAACCAGTTCTTCGGTGACGTTGACATTAGAGGTTTCCAGCATGCCCTGCTTCAGATTGCCAAAGCCATCTGCACCGGCAATGCCCTGCAGCGGCGCACCGCTGGACTGGGTTTCCAGATAAAGGTTTTCCCCTTTGGGCTGCAGACCGGCGGGGTTGGCAAAATCAGTCACAATGATCTGACCAATCACCTGTCCTTCGGCCTGCCCGGCCAGTTGCACCGACACCTCACCATTGGTACCAACGCTGATGCTCTGAGCATTTTCCGGGATCTGCATTTCCGGCAGCAACGGATAGCCATTACCGGGGGTAACAATAATGCCTTCATCGTTAAGAGCAAACTGACCGTTGCGGGTATAGCCGGTAGTGCCATCGGGCAGCAGCACTTCAAAAAAACCACGACCGTCAATCATCACATCAAGGGCATTATCGGTGGTCTGCACGTTGCCCTGAGTAAAGCTTTTCTGGGTCGCGACCACCTTACTGCCCGCACCTATCATCAGACCCGATGGCAGGTTACTGTCGGCAGTGGCACGGCCGCCGGGCTGGTGCACATTCTGGTAAAGCAGATCTTCAAAAATGGCACGCCCTTTTTTAAAACCAACGGTGCTGGCGTTAGCCAGGTTATTGGAAGTCACCGAAATATTGGTCTGCTGGGCATCCAGTCCGGTTTTGCTAATCCACAATGCGGGGTTCATTCTGATCTCCTTTAGCCAATACGCAGCAGTTGGGCATGGGCCTTGTCGTTCTCTTCGGCATGGCTCATCATTTTCAGTTGTGTTTCAAAGCGCCGTTGCAGGTCAATTAAATGGGTCATTTCGGCAATAGGGTTCACGTTACTGCCTTCCAGCGCACCGGCAATCAGCTGCACCTGGGCTGAAGCTGGCTCAGCCTCACCGTCTTTACGACGAAACAAACCATCCGCACCTTTTTCTATTGCATCATATTGCGGCAGCACCGTTTTGATACGCTGCAACTCGGCACCGCCATTGGGGGCTTCGCCTTCCAGACGGGCAAAAAGGGTACCGTCTTTGTTAATCTCCAGTTTTTCCAGCGGCAGCGGCACCACTATCGGGTTACCACCATCATCTAGCACATTCAGGCCGGTGCTGGTTTGCAGCAGACCTTCTACCGACACCTGAAGATTACCAAAACGGGTATAGGCTTCGCTGCCGTCTGCCGCTTCCACCGCCAGCCAGCCGTCACCGGCGACCGCCACGTCAAGTTCCCGGCCCGTGGTCTGAATAGGGCCGGCGGCAAAGTTTTGCCCCGGACGTTCCGTCATGGCAAACACCCGGGAAGGCAGACCTTCACCAAACGCCTGCATGGCCCTGGCCTGCTCCAGATCGGCACGAAAGCCGGTGGTATTAGCATTAGCCAGGTTATTGGCGCGCAAAGCCACACTGTGCATATTTTCTTTCGCGCCCGACATGGCGATATAAAGCAGGTGATCCATTTCAGCTCCGTGGTTGTCCGGCTGGTAATGGTGGAATTTAATGCAAAATTAATGCCACCACAGTATGAAAGGCCCGCTCAGAAGTAAAAAATGAACCATAAAAAAACCCGGGATCTTGGGCCCCGGGTTTCTTTCAGCTTCCGGCTTAATATTAGCGGATTTGTAGTATGGTCTGCTGCAGGGTGCTGTTGATTTCCAGCGCCCGGGAGTTTGCCTGGAAGTTGCGCTGAGCGGTGATCAAGTCCACCAGCTCGGTGGTCAGATTGGTATTGGACTGCTCCAATGAGGCCACGCTCACCTTGCCGAAAATACCGGTATTGGGCTGGCCGGTCACCGCTTCACCCGACAGCAATGACTCCCGCCACTGGGTATCACCAATCTGGGTCAGCCCCTGTTCATTGGGAAACCGTGCCATGGCCACAACACCCAGGTTTTCGGTGCTGCCGTTACTGTAAGTCGCACGCACCAGACCGTCGGCCCCGACATCCACTTTGGTCAGCCGGCCTACGGTATTACCATCCTGATCATTCTCGGTCACCTCAAAAGGTCCGGAATTCAGCGTGGCGGAACTTAAAGACAACTCGATGGTCTGGTCGGGGTCAGAACCATTGGTAAAGCCCAGTGCACTCGTCGTAAACTCCGCCGGATCAGGCGCAGTCAGCTGACCACTATTATCGAATGTCAGTTGCTGAGCACCGCCACCGACATCACTGCCATCAACATAAACGTGCATCTCCCATGTATTATCCGTGACAGGAGGAGTGGCATCCGGGTTAGGTCCTGTTTTTACAAAATACTGCGTCAGTGTATGAGTATCTCCCAGAGAGTCATAAATGGTCATGGACGTGGAGGAGGTATAAGTCGCGGAATTTCCCGGATCGAAGTTGGCAGTGTCCAGAGCTTCAGCTTTTACCGGCAAGTTCACACCGATAGAAACATTCTCGGTCATTTTAGGCTCACCGGCCTTGTCAGGTATACGCAAAGGCTGAGTGCTGTTAATACCCAGTCCGGCAGGCGTACCATCTTTATTGGACGCATAGGTCTGCAGGTAATGACCCTGTGAGTTGACCACAAACCCTTCATCGTTCAGCTTAAAGGCACCAGCCCGGGTAAAGGTGCGATCGAGAGAACCAATTTCATTGGACATCACAAAAAAACCGCTGCCGTTAATCGCCATATCCAGGGAGTTATTGGTGAACTGCAATGCCCCCTGATGAAACTGCTGGGCCACGGCGGCGGTCTGCACACCACTGCCCGACTGGGTTTTGGCGTTGGCAAAAATGGAGTTGGCATAGACATCGGCAAACTCGGCGCGGGATTCCTTGAAGCCGATAGTGTTGACGTTGGCAATGTTGTTGGCGGTGACGTCCAGATCTTTCTGAGCCGCATTGACGCCGCTGAGTGCGATATTAAAAGACATAAGTACTCCTTACGCCGCCTTGCGGCTGGCTATTTCCAGAATTTGATTAAGCGGCAGGCCACCCAGGCCGGCCAGGTTGACCAGAGTGGGACTGTCAGCACTGCCCAGTGTGACACTGTCTACCTTTGCAAAAGCTAACGCACTCAGATCTTCCCGCTGATCGTTAACCAGGCCACTGACTTTAATTGTGTATTTACCTGTCGGGGCAGCCTCTCCGGCTTCGTTCATACCATCCCAGGTAAATTTAACGTTACCACGCTGATCACCTTCGAGCGGAATGGTACGTATCAGTTCGCCTTTTTCATTTTCAATACGAACCAGTACGTTACTGGCACCTTCTCCGGCCACCACCACACCCTCAACCGGCTCGCTGTTGTCCCAGTAGGCAACTTCACTCGGCACCAGTACTTTCTGACCGACCAGGCTGGAGGCCTGTAATGCCTGGCTGGAGGTCATCACACTACTTAATCCGGCCAGCTGTTCACTCATTTTGCTGATGCCGTCAGCGGTGGTAAATGAGGTCATTTGCGAAATCATCTGAGAGTTATCTGCCGGCTTGAACGGATCCTGATAAGCCAGCTGCTGACTCAGCAGGGCAAAAAAGTCTTCCTGCTCGAGCTGCGCCTTGCTGTTTTCAGCGGCCTTATCTGCCGGGCTTTGCTCTCCCGGCCACTTAAGACCGTTAAAGTAATCATTATTAATCTGCATGCTGATTATCCCTTACCAAGCCGCAGGGTCTGCTGCAGCATTTGCTTGGCGGCATCGGCCACCTGCACATTGGTCTGATAATTACGCGAGGCACTCAGCATATCGGTCATTTCTTCCACCACGTTAACGTTGGGCTTGTAGATAAAGCCCTCAGCATCCGCCATGGGATGATCCGGATGAAATTCTTTTTGCAGGGGCTTGTCGGTTTCCACAATGCCCATGATTTTGACACCGACACTTTCCTGACGATCCGACAGTGCCTTGTCGAGATCGGCAGCAAATACCGGTTTACGGGCCCGGTAGGTTTCATCAATGCTGGAGCTGACACTGTCGGCGTTGGCCAGGTTACTGGCCGTGGTATTAAGGCGGACCGACTGGGCGCTCATGGCGCTGCCGGAAATATCAAAGACGTTAAAAAGGCTCACATCGAGTCTCCTTTTATGGCTTTCAGCAGACCGGAAATCTTGCTGTTAAGAAACTCCAGCGAGGCCTGATATTGCAGAGCATTTTCCATATAACTGGCGCGCTCGGTCTGCACATCGACGGTATTACCATCACCGGTGTCGGGCTGATTGGGTACACGATATTGCACCGTACCGGGCGGAGCCAGTTCAACGGCAAAATGACGGCTGTCGGTACGGCTGAGTGAAAAGCTCTGCGCCCCCTGTGCCTTGCTGAGTGCCGCCTGAAAATCCATGTCTTTCGCCTTATATCCCGGCGTATCTGAATTAGCCAGGTTACCGGCCAGCAGCTCGGCACGCTCGGAACGTGCCGTCAGCGCATGCTGATGAATGCCAAATGCTTTGTCGAAAGAAATCGTCACCGCCCACCTCCCGCGTTATCGTGACCCACAACCGGGAATATATAAGCAAAAGGTATGCCAAGAAATTAGAAAACCGGTAATGAAATATGCAGGTTAAGCCTGAAACAGGCTGCATCATGCCAGCTAATGCGTTATGTAACAGAAAGTAACGTAGTCATGGTGCCTTCGCGCAGCGAAGGCACCATCAGAGAAGAAAGACTACCTGAGGCGATAAATAATACCGGGACTGCAACGGATCATTTCAAACCGATCCGACAGGCCGGTGAGTGATTCTGATGCGCCAAGCAGCAGGTACCCTCCCGGATTCAGAGCACCGGCAAACTGATTGAGAATTTTGGATTTATTCTCCGGGGAGAAGTAAATCAACACGTTACGACAAAAAATGATATCGAACTTGCCCAGCGAAGCATAGCTGTCCAGCAGATTGTAAGACCGGAAGCTCACCATGTTTCTGATGGCGGGCTGCAATTGCATGCGACCGTTATCAAGCGCAGTAAAAAATCTGCTGCGACGTTCCGGCGACAATCCCCGGGCCAGAGAAAGGCTGTCATAAATGCCCTGTTTGCATTGCTCAAGCATGGTGGCGGAAATATCAGTGGCAATAATTTGCAGCCCCGGCAACGCTCCCGGCCGCCGGGACATGTATTCCTGGGCGGTCATGGCAATAGAGTATGGCTCCTGACCCGATGAGCAGGCAGCTGACCAGACCCGCAACGATTTCCCAGGCTTGGCCAGTTCGGGGAACAACCGTTCACTAAGCTGGGTAAAGGGGTAATTGTCGCGAAACCACAAGGTCTCATTGGTGGTCATGGCATCGATAACCGCCGTTTTCAGCTCACGTTCCCGCAATTGCATGGAACGCTCTATCAGCTGCCCCATAGACTCGATACCAAAACGGGTCATCAGCGGCGACAGACGGCTTTTAACCAGATATTGCTTGCTGTTACCGAGGACGATGCCGGTATTGTTTTCCAGAAACCGGCAAAACGCCTGATACTGATCGTCAGTGAAGTTTTTCATCCGTGTTTGTTACACCCTCAGTTTATAGCGCGTCACTGACCGCAGTAGCCAGTTCATCCGGCTGAAACTTGGCAATAAAGTTATCAGCCCCCACTTTCTCAACCAGAGCCTTATTAAACACGCCACTCAGTGACGTATGCAGGATCACGTGCAAGCTTTTGAGGGCTGGGTGACTGCGGATTTCGGCAGTGAGAGTGTAACCATCCATCTCCGGCATTTCCACGTCGGAAATAACCAGAGACACCTGCTCCTCAATCGGCCCTTGCGCAGCCATTTCAACCAGTTTATTCAGTGCCTGACGGCCGTTTTCAGTGACGATACATTCCAGACCCAGAGACTCCACCGCCTTGACTACCTGGCGGCGGGCAACAGAAGAGTCATCGGCAATCAGTACCGGTTTGTGCCCGGCAGACTGTTGCCGGGAGCGTGCAACAATCGCGGCATCCACATCGGTGCTGGCGGGAGAGATCTCATCAAGAATTTTTTCCACATCGAGAATTTCCACCAGCTCACCGTCAATTTCAGTGACCGCGGTCATGTAGTTAAAACGACCGGCGCCTTTGGGAGGAGGCAGAATGGACTCCCAGTTAACGTTGATAATACGTTCAACCGAGCTGACCAGAAACCCCTGCACCGAGCGGTTGTATTCGGAAATAATGACAAAACTGTCTTCGGTCTGCTCTACCGGACGACCACCCATGGACTTGCTTAAATCAATAATGGAAATCGTCTGACCACGAATGTTGGCAACGCCCCGGATAACCGGATGACGCTGAGGCAGCCCACTGAGCCTGGGGCACTGCAGCACTTCCTTGACTTTAAACACATTGATGCCAAATCTTTGACGGCCGTTGAGCCTGAACAGCAATAATTCCAGCCGGTTTTGCCCCACCAGTTGAGTTCTCTGGTTTACCGAGTCGAGTACACCCGCCATTATTCAGCCTCCGGAATGAGTTTCAGCGGCCACAGCATCCTATGGCATGCTTTATGCAGCGATAAAGTAATCGTTCTAGCTTAACACCGGCCATTTGCCAGCGCTACTTGAGTACTGCAAAGTTGGAACCAATCATCACTAACAGCATTATCGGCGATGGAGTAACGATGCTTAATGGTTTTTTGCGGCAAACCTATTCCCGGTCCCGGCTCACCCAAAAGACACTGACAGGGCTTGTGCTCTTACTTGCCGCACTTCCGCTTGCTGCTCAAACCAGTCCTCATCACGAAATTCGTCGCTATGCTGAAGAATATGTACGCGACTTTGTTCATGCCGGCCCCGATGACAAAGTCAATATTGAAGCCGCCAGCATAGATACCCGTCTGCAGCTGACAGAATGTCCAGGCATGCTGACTGCCGATATTCGTGGTAGTGGCGAGGTCCGGCGCAATACCCATGTTTTTGTACAGTGTCATGAGCAACCGGGCTGGAGTCTGTTTGTGCCGGTACGGGTCCGGGTGCTGAAACCGGTAGTAACGGCAGCCACCCCCATCTCCCGCAACACGCTGCTGCAACCAGCTCAACTACAGCTCAGCTATCAGGATGAAGTGCTGGTCAGGGGCGATGTGTTCGATAATATTCAGGCGCTGGCCGGCACCCGGAGCAAACGGGATCTGCGCCCTGGCCGTCCCATCCTGGCCAACCAGCTTTGCGTGGTATGCAAGGACGACAAAGTCACCATTGTGGCTGAAAACGGCGGCCTTTCCATCCGGACCACAGGGATCGCCGATGAAGATGGCACTTTTAATGAAAATATACGTGTCCGCAACAGTCGCTCAGGACGGCAGATACAGGGACGAATCAGCGAGGCCGGTATTGTAAGAGTTGGTCTTTAAATTCTGCTAAAGTTGCTGTCAGGGCGGCCGATAACCGCTCTGACAGCAGCAAACCAGGACAATGCATTATGGCCATAGACAAACTTCCGCCCGGGTTTCACAACAACCCGGTCAGTAATAACAAGTACCCGCAGAAGAGCGGTAGCGCTGCAGCCAGCGGCACCCCCGCCCCTGTATCAGGCCGGGATGAGGTCACACTGACCCCCGAAGCCAGACAGCTGAACCGCATGCAGCAGAGCCTGTCTGCCGGCACCGGTGCCGATAACAGCGCCCGGCTGGAAGCTATTAAAAAAGCGATAAATGAAGGCAGCTACACAGTAAATGCCGACCGCCTGGCCGGTAATATCATTAGCCTCGAACGCGATATAGAGTCACTGTATTAATGAACCTGGATACGCTGCTGACACAACAACACGCTCAGCTTGAGCGCCTGCTCGATATCACTGAGCAGGAACTCGAGCTTATCGTCCAGCGCAAAGCGCTGGAGCTTCCTCCCCTGACCGGGCAAAAACAACAACTGCTTGCGGATATCCAGGATACCGACGCCAGCCTGTGCGCGCATCCTGATGTAGCACTGCTGGCCAGCGAGTATGAGTCCAGGGTAAATGAATTACGGGCATTAATGAACCGCTGTCAGGAACGCAACCAGGTCGCAGAGCAGGTACTGGAGCAATCCCTTGCCGGGACCCGCCAGCTGGCCAATATTCTCAGCCGCCTGCATGAACGCCAGAGCATGACCTATGATCAAAAAGGTCATACCCGGGGCATCAATAAAGGAACCGGCTTTAAAGTATAACGCCGGCCTTACCGCCCTCCCCGGCGCAGTCGCTCATACAGGGCAAGATCCAGCTCCAGTTCAGTGACATACATATCTCCGTCAGGATAACTGTTGACCACTCTGGCCCCCCGCACTACCCCGCGACTGGTGCTGTTTACCGGTCCGTCCTGCAGAATATGACTGTTCAGTTCACTCGAACTTGATATCCGGACGCCTCCCAGCTGTTCGTTCAGCTCGCGATAAGCATCCAGTCGTGAAGCCCGCATGGCGTGCAGCAGCTTCTGCTGAAAATCAGCAGGTTGTTGCAGGCTGATGGGCGCGTAGCCCACCGCATGTAATGTCCCTTTCAAGGCCGTTTGCTCATGACCGGAACTGCACGCTGCCAGCAGAATACTGACAGCAACGGCAAAAAGTTTATTTCGCATATCGGCTTCTATCTATTGGCTGCAAGGGCATGGCCGGTCCTTTCAGCTGTGGCGTGCTGGATGCCAGGTATTCGGGCACAAACTGCTGGGCACTGGCAACCATGGTGTTATCACCCATCCGGATCAAACGGGCATTGACCATGCGGCCCCCGGACGTTCTGGTAATGGTGCCATGTAACAAGAAAGAGGCGCCGATATTGGAGGTCAGCTCACGATAATCCCGGCTGGTGCTGATATCCCCTTGAGGGGTGATACGAATATAAGGCAGCGCCTTAAAATCAACTACTTTAAAACCGTACTGGTTCAGCTGAAACATCATGGTTTCAGATAAAAAGCGGCTGAAGCTATCATGAGTGCGGTAATCATCCTGCTCAACAAAACCACTGACCGCAATACCCGAGCCGGCGTTCAGTCCGTGTACGCTCGACACCAGCTGATGCGCCAACGCGGAAATATGCTTTTGCAGCAAGGTCTGGCTACCAATATCAGCATCCGGCGCATTCTTGAGATAAACACTGCGGTTGCCGGGATGAATACGCATCGGAATGCCATCGCGAATCTCAATGGCCCGTGCATCAGCCTGGACTTTCTGGTGATAATGCACTTCCTGTTTGCCGGACGGAGTATAAAGAGGGCCTCGTCCCGCACTCTGGGTATAATAGTGTGCGCTGTGATCATGCGGCAGATAATGATGGTACGCATCAAATCCCTGCACATGACCCTGTTGGTGCCTGTCAGCACAGCCCGACAGAGCAACCAGCCCGGCCAGAGCAACCATTTTTGCCTTCATTTATTATCCTTATCGCGTGAGACGAAGCTGGCTCTTGCTTTTATATATTTAAATATCGGCCATTAAAACACCGACTTTAGACATTTATTGTCAGTCATGCAATATGGCGCACTTTTTGCTTAAAATATACCATCAACCGCTAGTCCAGAATAAAACATTATCATGCGTACCGCTTTGCTTTTGCTCAGAAAACTGCCCCGTTTCAGCGGGCTGGTTTTATTAATATGGTCATCCTGCATCCGGGCTGACTGGTACCAGGCGGAAGGTTCGGCACCACTAAGCCTGGGAGCCGATACCGCTCGTCAGCAGGCACTGGAGCAGGCATTGAGCGATGCATTGCTGCAATCGGGGGCATCGCTGAATACTACCCAATCAGCCACAAATGGCACCTTTAGCGGCCAGCAACTGGACATTTCCGCTCAAGGCGAGCTGATGGACTATCTGATTATTAATGAGCGTAAGCAACAGGGCCGCCTCTGGCTGACAGTTCGGGCGGATATCTGGCCTGGTGAACACCGCCGGGAGCAGTGTGCCGGACGTTACCGGCCCGGACTGGCCCTGAGCACCATCACACTGCGTCATCCCGAGCAAGGCAGCACCGGTCAGATTTATGAGCTGGGTGCCGCCGTGACCAGCCGTTTATCGTCATTGCTGGCAGCAAACGTCAATATTACGTCGGCACCGGGCGCACCGCTGACTACCGATACCGCCCTGCCTCGCAGTGCCGGTTTACGTCAGGGAGGGGATGTCCTGGCCGCTCATCAGCAAGCACGGCTGCTGCTCAGCGGTACCATTGAAGACATCAGCATCGAAGACGGACACTGGAGCAAGTGGACCTTCTCGGATATTCCCCGCGCCTTTCACATGCGGCTGGTGCTGGAAGACAGTCTGACCGGTGATGTGCTGTTACAGCGGGATTACCAGACTCGCTCAAGCTGGGATTATGGCAAACACGACCGGGTAAACGTGCATGAACAGGGCTTCTGGCAATCGGAGTATGGTATGGCCGTAGCCCAGTTGCTGAAAAATGCCAGCCGGGAGCTGGTTCAGGCTCAGGTCTGCCTTAAAGCAATAGGCAATATCGTTCAGCAGTCGGAAGAAGGGGTGTTAATGGATCTGGGCCGCCGCGAAGGCATTCAGGCCGGCGATCGTTTTACCCTGATGCACCGGCGTCAACTCACACCGGGCTATTACAGTGAGAGCTCGTCAACGGCAGTGTTTACAGTACAGCAAAGCCACGCCGACTACAGCATACTGCTCCCTGCCGGTAACGAGGCCAAAATCACCCCCGCCCGCCCCGGTGACCGGCTGGTACAACTATGGTAAGCCTGACATCAGGGTAAGCTTGGTTACTTAACCGGCAAACGGCCGGCACAATATTGCGCTGCAAATGGAAATTTGCAATATTGTGCTTCGCTTGTCCCCGTAGTTTAATGGATAAAACAAGCCCCTCCTAAGGGTTAGATGCAGGTTCGATTCCTGCCGGGGACGCCATTCAATCGATTTTCATCTCTTCTTTCTGCTACATTGGTTTCTCGTTTTTGAAGGAAGCCATGTTATGTCCGGATCTGTTCTTGTTACCGGTTGTTCTACCGGTATTGGTTACGCTGCTGCACACTACCTTAAACAACACGGCTTTGATGTGGTTGCTTCCGCCCGCAACGCACAGGATGTAACACGGCTTCGCCGGGAAGGGCTGAAGGCGGTTCAGCTGGATCTGGCCGAGGACACCAGCATAGAGCAAGGCCTGGAACAGGCGCTTTCCATGACCGGCGGCCAGCTTTATGGCCTGTTTAATAACGGGGCCTATGGCCAGCCCGGCGCGCTGGAAGATCTGCCAACGCAGGCGCTGCGCGAGCAGTTCAATACCAACCTATTCGGTACTCACCACCTGACCCGCCTGGTATTACCCCTGATGCTGAAAGCCGGAGAAGGCCGCATTATTCAGAACAGTTCGGTGCTTGGATTGGTGGCAATGAAATATCGCGGTGCCTACAACGCCTCCAAATTTGCACTCGAAGGTTACACCGACACCCTGCGCCTAGAGCTGACCAACACCAATGTGCACGTCAGCCTGCTGGAACCAGGTCCCATTGAAACCCGATTTCGCGCCAATGCCAGAGCCGCCTTTTTACGCCATATTCACATGGATCAAAGCCGCCACCAGGCAGACTATCAACACACGCTGGCCCGGCTGGAAAAGCCCGGTCCGAGCTCCCGCTATAGCCTGCCCGCCGAGGCTTGTCTGCCCCCGCTGTTACATGCATTAACCAGCCCGGCCCCCAAAGCCCGCTACCCGGTCACCCGCCCCACCAAAATGCTGGGCTGGCTGCGCCGGGTACTGAGCACCCAGGCACTGGACCGGCTACTGTTAAAAGCGGGTGGCTGAATACCAATAACCGGGAGTTCCCATGAAACGATTTCTGTATTTATGGCTGTGGCTCTGGTGCGGCACCGCCTTTGCCGCGCCGGCATTGTGGCTGGCGCAAAAGGGGGAACAACAATTCTGGTTGTTCGGCTCGGTGCACATTGCCGATGAGCGTCTCAAGACGCTGCCTTCGCCGGTAACACAGGCTCTGAGTAACAGCGAGCTGCTGTTGCTGGAAGTAGATCCGCTCAAGATGAACGCCAGTAGTTTTGCCCATGTACTCACTCCCGGTACAGACTGGCAGCATCGCCTGGGGACGCCCCTTGCCGATGAACTGGAGCAGGCGGTCACGACCAGCGGACACGCTATGCTGCAACAGTTACCCCCCTGGTTTGCAGCCCTGCAACTGACCCAGCTGAAAGCACAGGAGCTGGGTTTTCACAGCCGGCAGGGGGTGGATATGCAGTTGCGACTGCTGGCCAGGCAACAAAGTGTCCCCGTGGCCGGGCTGGAACAGCCGACCCTGGTCATGGAATTGCTGGCCTCCCTGCATGAACGCGGCCTTGAGCGTGATTTTGTGTCTCACAGCCTGCTGGAAATGGCACAGCTGCAGTCTCATCTGGACCGCCTGTTAACAACCTGGCTTGATGGCGACGAACAGGCTCTGCTGGCCTTGTTGCAGGAAGAGCAAAGCCCGGCCCTGACCCGGTTTATCGAGCATGAACTGCTGGAAAAACGGAATCGCCTCTGGCTGCAGCGTCTGGAGCAGCTGAACCCGCAGCAGGCATTCATCGTGGTGGGTGCCCTGCACCTTTATGGGGAACAGGGACTGATCAGTTTGCTTGAAAATGCCGGCTATACCCTTAGTAAAGTCAAGGACAAGTCCGTTTATTGATCAGGATCAGCATGTGCCGGACTGGTCCCGCTAGTATGCCTGTAACGGAGCGCGTGATAGGAGAAAGGCAATGGCATTCTGGCTCGATTTAATGTTTGGCAGCGATGTAGGGTTTATGTCGATGATGGTGATCATTGCAACTACCCTGCTCATCAGTTTTTATGCCGGGTATTTCATCTACAAGGTGATGAAATCCGATCCCAATGGCGAAGCCGGCAAATAACTAACGATTTAACAACGGCGGGCCTCACACTCCTCCTCCCCGGGGCCCGTCGTTCCCCTCTTCATTTCATTTGCTTATACTGCGGCTAATCCCGGATTAAAAGGAGCCGCGCCATGAGCCATTCTGACTGGTCGTCCTTTCTCGATGAACTGGACGGATTCACTGCCATCAGGCAAGACACCCTGCCGGCTGCCCATGGCCACAAAGGCGATGCCGCCGCCATGGCCGAACGCCGCCGGGCAGCACAAACCGACACGGATGCCACTGAACAGGCGCTTTCTCTCGATCATGTCAAACTGCTGCGCCCCGATGATATGGTCAGCTACAAAAAGGCCGGCGTACAGGAAGGCGTATTTAAAAAGCTGCGGCTGGGTAAATACCCGTGCGAGGCTCGCCTCGACTTGCATCATCACACCGTAGAACGCGCCCGCGATGCCCTGCTGAACTTTTTACATGGCTGTCTGCGCCGGAATATCCGCTCGGTCATCATAGTGCACGGCAAAGGTGAGCGCAGCCAGCCCCCTGCCCTGCTGAAAAGCTATGTTTCCGGCTGGTTGCCTCAGTTAGCGGAAGTGCTGGCCTGCCACAGTGCCCTGCGCCAGCATGGCGGCAGCGGCTGCCTTTATGTATTGTTGCGCAAAAGCGAACAGGCCAAACAGGATACCCGTGAGCGGCTGCAGAGCCGGCAGGGCTGAGAACTTAACCCCAAGGAACACTCCATGTCTTATTCCGCACTGGAACAGCATTTTGAACAACTGCACCATCTGCAGCACCTGGGAGCCATCTGTGGCTGGGATCAGGCAACCATGATGCCTGCCGGTGGCAACGAAGCCAGAGCCGAAGCCCTCGGCACGCTGGCAGTATTGTGTCATCAGCAGTTACAGGATGAGCGCCTTGCCGGCTGGTTTAATGACGCCGGCAACGAAGTCCTGTCGCTTCAGCAACAGCAAAGCCTGAAAGAAATGCAGCGTGTATGGCGCGATGCCACCCTGCTGCCGGCGGATCTGGTACGGGCACGCTCTCTCGCCGGCTCCCGCTGTGAACACGCCTGGCGCAGCCTGCGGAAAAATAATGACTGGCACGGTTTTTTGCCCCTGTTTGAAGAAGTAGTGGCGTTATCACGGCACGCCGCCAGTGCCCGGGCAGATGCCCTGGGGTTATCCCGTTATGACAGCCTGCTTGAGCAGTATGAACCGGGTATGCGCACCCACACCCTGGATGCCTTGTTTGATGATATCAATCAATGGCTGCCGGGGCTGATTGGACAGGTACAGGAAAAGCAGGGTCATGAACCCTTTTTGCAGCCGCAAGGGCCATTTGCCACCGACAGGCAAAAAGCGCTGGGGCTGGAGATAATGACGCAGCTGGGCTTTGATTTTAACCGGGGCCGGCTGGATGTCAGTGCTCATCCTTTTTGCGGTGGCGTCAGCGACGATGTGCGCCTGACCACCCGTTATGATGAGAACGATGCGGCACAGGCTCTGATGGGAATTATCCATGAGACCGGTCATGCCCGCTATGAACAGGGCCTTCCGGTAACATGGCGCAAATGGCCGGTGGGTCAGGCCAGATCCATGGGCGTGCACGAGTCTCAGAGCCTGTTTTTTGAAATGCAGCTGGCTCGTCATCCGGCTTTCCTGACACAGCTTTCCCCCTTACTGAATCAGTATCTGGGGGAGCAGCCGGCGTTTGCTCCCGAGAACCTGGCCCGGCTGTATACCAGGGTAAAACCCGGCTTTATTCGCGTAGACGCCGATGAAGTCACTTATCCGGCCCACATCATGCTGCGTTATCAGATTGAGCGGGATCTGATTGACGGCAATATGGAGCCCCGCCACCTTCCTGAACGCTGGGATCAGTTGATGCAGCATTATCTGGGGCTCAGCACAAAAGATAATTATAAAAACGGTTGCCTGCAGGACATTCACTGGACCGATGGCAGTTTTGGCTACTTTCCCAGCTATACCCTCGGGGCCATTTATGCCGCTCAGCTGGCCGAGGCCATGCAGCAGCAGCTCGGCCCGTTTGAGAAGTTGCTCACCGGCGACCTTACCGCTGTGTTTGACTGGCTGCAGCACCACGTGTGGCAGCATGCCAGCCTGTTATCCACCGACGCGCTGCTGACACAGGCTTCCGGCCAGGCGCTGACGGTAAGGCCGTTCCGCCATCATCTGGAACAACGCTATTTAAGCTGAAGCGACTATGCTCAATACAGGTTTCACGGATGAAGCCATGGAGGAAGCACTGTGGATGACCATAAGGTACGCCACCGGCTGGTGGTGTTTTATGACGGTGCCTGTGAAGGCTGTATCAAGGACAGAGCCCGCTATGAACGCTGGGCGGGCGAGCAAGGCAAGGATATTTACTGGTTCGATATTACCGATAAAGAAGAAGTTCTGCTGAGCATGGGCATCAGCCCGCAGCAGGCATTGCGAGAACTGCATGTACAAACCGCCGAGGGCGATATTTATTCCGAGCTGGACGCGTATATTCTGCTGATGAAACGGGTGCCACGACTCAAGCCCCTGGCTCTCTTCATTGGTCTGCCGGTGATCCGCCCGGCCCTGTCCTGGCTGTACCGTACCTGGGTGCGTAGCCGGCTTGAACGGGATGGCCGTTTGTAAGCAGTAGAGTTCCGGTCATGCCTTGGGCATAATTGGCAGACCCCACACCGAACAAGCGGGAATATCATGCGTTATGCCAATATCACCGGCTGGGGCAAGTGTCTGCCGCCGGCCGTGCTGACTAATGAGGATCTCAGTACCTTTCTGGATACCTCGGACGATTGGATTCAAAGCCGCACCGGCATTCGGGCCCGGCGCATTGCCCATGTAAACACCTCCGAACTGGCCACCGTGGCCGCCCGCCACGCCCTGGCCGCCGCCGGCCTTGAACCAACGCAGATTGACGGCATCATTCTGGCCACCGCCAGCCCCGATACCCTGGTACCCAGCGCTGCCTCGGCAGTACAACGCAATCTCGGCATTCCGGCTGCCGCCGTGTTTGATCTGAATGCCGCCTGCACCGGCTTTATTTATGGCCTGAGTGTCGGCTCGGCATTAATTCGCGCCGGCAGCATGAACCGGCTGCTGGTTATCGGTGCTGAACGCCTGACACATTACCTTGACTGGACCCGGCGTGATACCGCCGTGCTGTTTGGTGATGGTGCTGGTGCCGTGGTGCTGGAAGCCAGCGAGCAGCAGAGCGGCCTGCTCGCCGACAAGCTCGGCTGTGACGCCGAAGCCAGAGATATTCTGGCGGTGCCCGACTCGGGTACCGGACGTACCCGCTTTGCTCATATTGATGGCCTGTTTGACGTGAACTTTGAAGGCCAGGAAATTTTCAGGCGGGCCGTGCGAGGCATGGGAGACGCGGCCGGTTTTGTGCTGGAGCAGGCCGGTGTCAGCCCGGAGCATATTGACTTGATGCTGCCGCACCAGGCCAATGTGCGCATTATCGAAACGCTGGCCAGAAAAATGTCTGTGCCACCGGAAAAGGTCATGATCAATATTGCCGACTATGGCAATACTTCTGCGGCCACCGTGCCGGTTGCACTGTGTGAGGCACTGGAGCAGGGCCGAGTCCGCCCCGGCTCACTGCTCCTGACCGCCGCCTTTGGTGCCGGCCTGACCTGGGGAGCCGGTGTGATTCGCTGGGGAGAGCGGGTCACCCCGCTCAGACAAAGTGATGCCACCCTGCCTCCGTGCGAACATACGGCCCTGGAGCTGCTGGCTCCGGCCATTGCCGGCTGCCGACAGGCACAACGGGAACAATAAACCTCGCCAGCCGCCGTTCAGGCGGTTGCATGTACCGCTTCCAGTACCTCGAGCAGCCTGCCGGGCTGCTCGGGTAACAAGGCATTCAGTTTGCCCTGCATCCGGGCCAGGGCTCGGGGTGCCAGGTTGGAGGCCACTTCCGCCGGCAACTCATCAGGTGACGGTTTAAGCGGCTCGCCGCGCATGGCCAGTAATAACCGCAGGCTGTCTTGCTGTAAGGTGCCGGCAAGCTGGCTCAGCCCCGCAACGCGGGCAGTATCTTCCGGTTCAGCAAACAGAGGCGGCGTGGGCGCGGGCAGGCTGAAATGCTGCCGCCAGTCAGGCTCGGCCGAGCCGGCTGCCGGCTCCTCAATACGGGGCAAATCCCGGGCATCTTCCGACAGCATCGCCAGCAACAGGCCAAAATCACCACGACGCCCCTGGTGAACGGCCTGATTAAGGCTGTCTCCCAGCTGGCTGTCGTTGATCAGCAAATTGGCGTGTACCGGCGTGGCCATAAAAAACCCGAAAAGTTTAAAAGTTAGGCATTTAACTCTTTATCGGCCGAAAAGCCCCAAATTTTAGTAAATTAATTGCCTTTCAGGGGTTCACATCCCTGCCGGTTTTGGTAGTATGCGCCCCACTGATGTGGAGGGGTTCCCGAGTGGCCAAAGGGATCAGACTGTAAATCTGACGGCTCAGCCTTCGCTGGTTCGAATCCAGCTCCCTCCACCACCTATTCAGTTCATCGCCACGGCGCTGAACCACACAATTTGAAGTTTACTCGTGGAGGGGTTCCCGAGTGGCCAAAGGGATCAGACTGTAAATCTGACGGCTCAGCCTTCGCTGGTTCGAATCCAGCTCCCTCCACCATTATTTAAAAGCCGGTGCCTAGCACCGGCTTTTTTTATTGCTGCGCCAATGAACCATACTTGAAGTATCTCCGGGTGCCACGACACAGTGCCGTGGCCGGGCAATACAGGAGATAGATGATGGTATCTTCATTCATGTATCACGGCGTCCGGTTACTGACCCTGCTGACAGTATTATTGCTGCCTTCCCTGAGCCAGGCAGAGCAAGGACATTACCGGGAGCATCACCGGCTGCAGCAATATGCTCCCCCCGACAGGCAACATCGCAGCCAGAACAGCTACCGCCATGACCGCCAGCATAAGGCAGCCCGGAACCACGGGTTACGCCGGCATAAGCACCATGTCTCCCCCCGCGTAAGGGTCCAGCGTCCCTATTACTATTCCCCGCCCCGGGTACTGTACCGTGGCCGCGCGTCACCGGGCCCCGGCATTGCTGTCCTGTTACCCCTGGGCAGCCTGATCCGCGAGCTGCCCGGTGGTTACATCAGCCTGTATTTCAATGGCTATCCCTACTACTACCATGGCGGCAATTACTATCGTTCTTACCGGCACGGCTACCGGGTGGTAGCCCCGCCCGGCCGCTCTTCCGGCTGGTAAGGGCTAGTCGGACTCATGCAGTACGGCATCAAGCCGGCGCTGCTGATGTTCCGGTGAGCGGGTATGCCGCGCCAGCATGCGATACATGGCCGGCACAATAAACAGGGTCAGCAAGGTGGCCAGCGCCACACCGCCAAACACCACCATGCCCACCGACTGCCGGCTTTCTGCCCCGGCCCCACTGGCAAGAATAAGCGGTACGGCACCGGCAACCGTGGTAAACGCCGTCATCAGAATCGGCCGCAGGCGACGCACCGCCGCCTCGGTCAGGGCCTCGTCAAACTCCAGCCCCTTGTCTCGTAGCTGATTGGCAAACTCCACAATCAGAATACCGTTTTTGGTCACCAGCCCTATCAGCATAACCATGGCAATCTGGCTGTAGGCATTCAGCGTAATGCCTGAAAAGTACAACCCCAGCAAGCCACCCAGCAGCCCCAGTGGCACGGTCAGCAACACAATAAAAGGGTGCACAAAGCTTTCGAACTGGGCTGCCAGGATCAAAAACACCACCACCAGCGCCAGCCCGAACACAAAGGCTACATCACTCTGGTTGGAGCGATATTCCAGCGACTCCCCTTTATAGTCGACGGTCGCGGCATCGGGCAGATTGTCCCGCACCAGCCCATCGAGGTAGTCGAGCGCTTCTCCCAGGCTGTAACTGCCCTCCAGGTTGGCACTGAGGGTAATGGCTTTTTTCCGGTTGTAGTGATTCAGCGAGCCCGGTGCACCCTGCTCCTGCAGGCTGACCAGGTTGTCGAGAGACACCAGATCACCGCCGTTGGTACGCAGATACAGCGACGCCAGATCATCCAGCCGGCCGAAATCGTTTTCGTCCCCCTTGAGGAACACATCATATTCCTCACCCTGGCGGGAGTAAGTGGTCATGGCCTGGCCTCCCAGCATGACATTTAGGCTGTCAGCTACCTCGGTCACCGAAATACCCAGGCTGGCCGCTCTTTGCTTATCGACCTGCACCAGCAGCTCAGGCTTGGTTCGATCAAAGTCCAGCTCCAGATCACTCAGTCCGGGGTTATCACGAGCCAGGGTACGAAGCTGCTCGGCCCATTCCAGCAGCTGATCATAATCGGCTCCTCCCAGCACAAACTCTACCGGTGTACTGGAGCCGCTGCGAATAGACGAAGGCAAAATGGGGATCACCAGCACCTCAGTCACATGACGGGTCAAGGCACGGATACGCCCTGCCACTACCGCCGATGACACACTGCGCTCATCCCAGCCGGACAGGCTGGCAAACATGATTCCGCTATTCACACCGCCACCAAAACCGGGGGTGCGAACCGTCAGGCTGCTGATAATACCTTCTTCCCGGAGTGGCATCAGACTGCTTTCTACCTCGCCCATGGCCTGGCTCATCCGCTCAAAGCTGGCTCCTTCGGCCCCCTTGACCAGTACAATCACCACGCCTCTGTCTTCTTCAGGTGTCAGGCTCTGAGGGACTTCCCGAAACAGCACGGCAATCACCCCCAGTGCCGCCACCATCACCAGCGGTGCCCACCAGCCATGACGCAGTTCCCGCACCAGCAAACGGCGGTAGCCCGTTTCAAGCCGGGCAAAAGCCCCGTCAAAATAGCGTGCCAGCCGGCTGGGTGACTGTGCAGGCTTCAGCAGTTTCTCCGCCATGACCGGGCTGAGGGTCAAGGCCACCAGGGAGGAAAAGCCCACGGCAGCAGCCAGCAGTACCGCAAACTCGGTAAAAATACGACCGATAATTCCGCCCATAAACACGATGGGTAAAAACACCGAAATCAGGGTAAGGGTGGTGGCGATGACCGCAAAGCCCACTTCACGGGTGCCGTGCCAGGCCGCTGCCAGCGGGGAACGGCCGCGTTCCAGATGATGATGAATGTTTTCCAGCACCACAATGGCATCGTCCACCACCAGGCCAATGGCCATAATCAGCGCCATCAATGTGATCAGGTTGACTGAAAAGCCCATGATCATGGCCACAATGAAGGCGCTGATCAGCGAAACAGGCACTGTCACCGCCGGGATCAGGGTGGCACGAACCTGCCCGAGAAAGAGATAAATCACCAGCACCACCAGTGCCATGGTGATCATCAGCGTCTGATAAACCTCATCAATGGCGCTTTCAATAAATACCGAGCTGTCGTAGGTCCAGGTCAGTTCGGTATTGTCGGGCAAAAAGGGCTGCTGAGCCTGCACCGCCCGCTTTACCTCATCAATCACTTCCAGGGTGTTGGCCTGGGTTTGTTTGACAATGCCAAGGCCCACCACACTCTGGCCATTGGAGCGGAACAGGGTGTCTTCCGGTTTTTCCCCTTCCCATATCTCTGCCACGTCCCGCAGATAAATACGCTCGCCACTACCGAGGTTGCGGATGGCCAGGTTATTAAAATCGGCGGCACTGTTGTAACCGCGTTCAATGCGGGCGGCAAAATTCTGCTGATCATTTTCCAGTGTGCCTGCCGGCAGCTCTACATTCTGACTGCGCAGAGCGGCAGCGATATCGGCCACGGTAACGCCCCGTACTGCCATGGCGGCAGTATTCAGGCGTACATTCATGACCCGCTCTTTGCGTCCGCCCACCCAGACCGAGCTGACACCATCCAGCAGGCTGAAGCGATCAGCCAGCACGTTTTCCGCATAATCCCCCAGTTCCAGAGCCGACATGCCAGTAGAGCGGAGCGTAACCCAGAGGATCACATCATTACGGCCGGTATCTTTGGTAACCACAGGCGCATCGGCATCATCCGGCAATTGACGGGAAGCGCGGGAGACGGCTTCGCGTACATCGCTGGCGGCATTATCAAGATCCCGCTCGGGGTTGAATTCAACGGTAATGCTCGATCGGCCATCACTGGTGGCAGAGCTGATAAATTTGACACCGCTGATCCCGGACAACTCATCTTCCAGGCGCTTGGTCACCTGGCTTTCCATTACGCTGGCACTGGCACCGGTGTAGTCGGTGCGCACGGTCACAATGGGTGATGTGGTGTCGGGCATTTCCCTCAGCGGTAACTCAAAAAAAGCAATCAGGCCGAATACGCACAGCATCAGGCTGAGCACCGTGGCCAGCACCGGCCGGGCAATGGCAATATCAGAGAGCCGCATCGGCCACCTCCACCTGTATGCCATCCCGCAACTTGACGATACCTTCGCTGACCACCCGCTCTCCGACAGCAAGGCCGGTGCTTATCTGCACCCATTCCCCCAGATTACGGCCCACACTGACACTGCGCCGGCTGACCTTATTCGCCTCATCCACGACATAAACATAACGCTGGTTACCGGCATAAAGCAGGCTGCTGGCCGGCACCGCCAGACCGGTGCCATTACTCAGCACCAGCTGCACCCGCATCAGCATTCCCGGTACCAGAGCGCCGTCACTGTTATCAAACTCCAGCCGAACCTGAGCATTAAGGGTGGCGGGATCCACCGCCGGTGCCACCACCGCCAGCCGGCCGTCAAACCGTCGATCCCCGTGGGCATCCGTGGTGCCCTGCAAGATATCGCCCACCTTTAATTTCAAAAAATGTTTTTCCGGCACGGCCAGATCCAGTTTGAGCAGGCTGAGATCATACAGCTCAGCCACCGGCTCACTGGCCCCCAGCAAACTACCCGGTGCCACGTCGCTCAGCCCCATCACGCCGGCAAAAGGCGCTTTCAGGCTAAGGTAATCGAGCTGCACCCGGGCCGCCTGCAAGCGGGCCTCCGCCATGGCCACGGCAGCCTGCTGGCCTTCCAGCTCGGTCTGGGTAACGGCCTTGCGCTTAAACAGTGTCTGAAAATTGGTCAGGATGCGTCTGGCGTCACGCAGCCCGGCAACGGCTTCACTGACTGCCGCTCTGGCTGCCCTGTCGTCCAGGCTCAGCAGCAGTTGGCCCTGCTCGACTTGCTGGCCCGGCACAAAATGGACCTGAGTGACCCGGGCGCTGACCTGAGGCGCAATGGCCACCCGTTGACTGGCCTTGAGGGTGCCTACCAGTTGCAGCCGGGCCGGCAGCTGCTGCTCGGTAACGGTAACGGCCCTGATCACAGGCCCTTGCTGAGCCGGCACCACGGCAGAAAATAAAAGCAGGAACCAGGCCGCCGCCAGGGAATAATAATTTTTTTTCATGTACTTGCTTCCAAACACGCATTACCGCCAGTGTACCTGTTTGGCACAGCCAGACTATGTCAATGTCACGCAACCTTGTCACAAAATGTGACAATCCCGGCAGACGCTCCGCCCATCCCGGCAGTGCCGGATGAAAAGCTGGCCGTGACGTTCACCGGCTGCCGATGGCGAGGCTTTCTGCTAGCATGTGCTCAAATTTCTCAACTTCCGTGTGTTATGAAAGTTATTTCTTTTAATATCAATGGCCTTCGCGCCCGCTTGCATCAGCTGCAGGCCCTTATCGACAAGCACAACCCTGATATTATCGGACTGCAGGAAACCAAGGTACACGATGAGGCCTTTCCGCTGGAAGCCGTACAGGCGATGGGCTATCACGTCTATTTTCATGGTCAGAAAGCCCACTATGGTGTCGCCCTGCTGAGCAGACAGCCGGCCGTCAGCGTACAAAATGGTTTCCCGACCGATGATGAGGATGCCCAGCGACGCATGATTATCGGCCGTTTTACCCGCCCTGATGGCAGCCTGTTCACCGTGCTGAACGGATATTTCCCGCAGGGGGAAAACCGTAAACATGAAACCAAGTTTCCGGCCAAGGAGCGCTTCTATCAGGATTTACAGCACTACCTGAATACGCATCACCAGCCAGGTGAGGCACTGGTGGTGATCGGTGATATGAATATATCTCATACCGATCTGGATATTGGCATCGGCGAGCCCAACCGAAAACGCTGGTTGCGGGATGGCAAGTGTTCTTTTCTACCGGAAGAACGAGAGTGGATGGAACGTCTGCTGGGCTGGGGCCTGACGGATACCTGGCGTTCGCAGAATCCGGTAAATGCCGAAACCTATTCCTGGTTCGATTATCGCAGCAAAGGCTTTAATGACAACCGAGGCCTGCGCATCGATCTTATCCTGGCCACCGAGCCGCTGATGGCGCAGCTAGAAGAATCCGGCATCGATTATGAACTGCGCGGCATTGAAAAGCCCTCTGATCACGCACCTATCTGGGCCAGTTTTAAAGATTAACCGCATTGGCCGGCCACCGTGTTGCAAAGCAGCGGCACAGTAGCCGGCCATGACGGGGACTGTCTACACCTTACGCGGGAGCAAGTGCCGGAACCAACGCTTTTCCAGCCAGCGAAAGCCCCAGACCAGTAGAAAGGTCAGGCACATATATAAAAAACCAGCCGCCAGAAAGGCCTCAAACGGTGAGTAATAGCGGGAGTTTACAATGCGCGCGGCACCGGTCAGATCCACGATAGTGATCACCCCTGCCACCGCTGAACCGTGCAGCATAAAGATCACTTCGTTACTGTAGGCCGGCAGCGCCCGGCGAAAGGAGTTGGGCAGAATAATGCGACGCAAGGTAGTCAGCCGGCTCATGCCAAAGGCATAGGCAGCTTCTATTTCCCCTTTCGGCATGGCACTGATGGCACCACGAATGATCTCGGCCGTGTAAGCACCGGTATTAAGGGTAAAGGCCAGCACGGCACAGAACCAGGCCTGGCTGAACCATTCCCAGGCGGTGGAATCTTTCAGCCATTGCCACTGGGCAGCACCGTAATAAATCAGAAACAACTGCACCAGCAGCGGCGTACCGCGGAAAAAATAAATATAAGCCCAGGCCGGTCCTTTCAGCAGCCAGGAATGGCTGTTACGCATAATCCCCATGGGCACTGCCAGCAGCAGCCCCAGAACCAGCGCCAGCGACACCAGCCAGACGGTGGTGTACAGCCCCTGCCAGTACACCGTCCACTCGTTTAAAACAATTGAGAAATCCATGGCTTACCTTCCCGGAATGGCATAATGGCGCTCAGCCCAGCGCAACATGGAAGTAGACAGCGTGGTAAACAGCAAAAAGATGAGTGCCACCGCCATATAAAAGGTAAAAGGCAACTGCGTGGCCCCGGCAGCCAATGATGCTTTTCGCACCATGTCATCCAGGCCGATAATCGACACCAGTGCCGTGGTTTTCAGCAACACCAGCCAGTTGTTGCCCAGCCCGGGCAACGCATGCCGCATCATCTGGGGAAACAATATTCGCCGGAACACCAGCAATGGCCTCATGCCATAGGCGCGGGCAGCTTCCAGCTCTCCTTTGTCCACCGCCAGAATGGCACCACGAAACGTTTCCGCCATATAGGCACCAAAAATAAAGCCAATGGTAACTATGCCGGCAATAAAGGGGCTGATTTCAATGTAGTCCGGCACATAGCTGGTCCACTCATGACCGGGATCGCCGCCTCCCAGCCATTCATTCAGCGATTCGTTAAGTGAATAAAGTGAATTGTTCAGTAACACCTGGCCGCCAAAGAAAATCAGCATCATCAGCACCAGATCGGGGATCCCGCGTATTACCGTGGTATAAAGGGTGGCCAGCCAGCGAGCCGGCCGCACCGAAGACAACTTGGCCACTGCTCCCAGCAGACCCAGAGTGACCGCCAGCAGTAATGACAGCAATGCCACCTGCAGGGTAATCCAGGCCCCTTCCAGCAGGGCTCCTTCGTAACCTTTTAAATCGAACATCGCCACGTCCTGTGATAGCCGGTCCCGCCAAGGACCGGCCCGACCGATTACTTGCCGTAAACGTCGTAATCAAAGTATTTGTTGTTCACTTCCTGATATTTACCGCTTTCGCGCAGATCCAGAATGGCCTGATCCAGCATTGCTTTCAGATCCTTATCCTGCTTGCGCACGGCAATGCCAAAGCCTTCGCCAAACCACTTTTCATCAGTGACTGACGGACCAACAAATTCAAAGGCATCACCGCCTTCCTTATTCAGCAGACCTTCTTCAATGGCAGTGGCATCGAGAAACACATAATCAACCCGGCCCGCCTTGAGATCCAGGTAGGCATCGTCGGCATTGCCATACCGAACCAGACCCACCTCATCGCCAAAATTCTCGGTCAGGTACTTGTCGTGTGTGGTCGCTATCTGCACACCGATTTTCTTTCCGGCCAGGCCTTCCACGGACAGTTCGAACTCAGTACCTTTGGCCGCCACAAACTTGTTCGGCACCAGGGCATACTTACCGGTAAAGTCCACGGTACGCTTGCGCTCCTCAGTGATCGACATGGCCGCAATAATGGCATCGTATTTACGCGCCAGCAGGGCCGGAATAATGCCGTCCCAGTCCTGGGCCACCAGCTGACACTTCACCTGCATCTGTTCACACAGGGCATTGGCCATGTCAACATCAAAGCCCTGTAGTTCCCCGTTTTCATCAGTCCATGAAAACGGCGGATAGGCCCCTTCAATACCAAAACGCACGGTTTTCCATTCCTTTGCCTGTACGGCCCCTGTCGCCAGCGCTGCCATCACGGCACCTGCTATCCACAGTTTTTTCATGACGTTCTCCTTGTATGCATCGTTTGTTTCAGTAAACCGAAGAAATAAATTGCCGGAACCGTTCAGAAGAGGGGTTAGCAAAGACCTCTTTAGGGTTGCCCTGCTCTTCAACCATGCCCTGGTGCAGGAACATCAGCTTGTTGGATACATCCCGAGCAAAGCTCATTTCGTGCGTCACCACCAGCATGGTGCGGCCTTCTTCTGCCAGCGCCCGCATGACACCCAGCACTTCTCCCACCAGCTCCGGATCCAGCGCCGAAGTCGGCTCGTCAAACAGCATGACTTCAGGTTCTACCGCCAGGGCACGGGCAATCGCCGCCCGCTGCTGCTGACCGCCGGAAAGATGGCCCGGGTAATAATCCCGCCGCTCATACAATCCCACCCGCTGCAACAAGGCTTCCCCCTTGGCAACAGCGTCCTTTTTGGGGACACCCAGCACATGCACCGGTACCTCAATAATATTCTGCAAAATCGTCATGTGTGACCAGAGGTTGAAACTCTGGAACACCATGGCAAGGCGGGAGCGAATTCGCTCCACCTGGCGCATATTGACCGGTTCACGCTCACCGGCCCGGTTGGTCTGCATGGCGATAAGCTCGCCGTGCAGGCGCACCTCACCCGCTGAGGGCATTTCCAGCAGGTTAATGCAGCGAAGAAATGTGGATTTGCCAGAGCCGGAAGAGCCGATAATGGAAATGACGTCTCCCTTTTCGGCAGTCAGATCAATGCCTTTAAGTACTTCCAGCGAGCCATAATGCTTATGCAGGCCCGTGACTTCGAGGGCGGGTTTGCTCATCCGTTAGACCTTTTATTACCGGAGCCCATCATGGGATCCTGTTCCTTTCCTGTACGTTAACAGCCTGTTAACCTTTCTGGAAAAAGTTACCACCAGACTGGCCCAATAACAACATAATCAGCGGCAAAAAACCATTAATGTTGGTTTTTTATACTAACATAACGGCTGTAACAATATAAAAATATGCATAAAACCGGAATAAAGTATCACTCAGATATACTCTTCCCCGCCTTTCAGCTGTTTAATCAGCAAGCAGATCACATTCTTATTCACTAAAGCCCACCGCGTTCGCTTTTTTTTAACGAATTGCTCACGTATGCTGTCGCAACATAGATTAATGGTCAAAAGTTGTGCCTGACCACCTGACTGGAAGATAATTACCATGTACTCCGGCATGCTTATCGTATTACTGCCCCTTGCTCTTGGCTACTGCATTCCCTGCCGCTCCCAATCGCTGGTGCACTTTATTAATGTGGCCGTTGAGCGCATGGTGTACCTGATCCTGTTTCTGATGGGGATCAGTCTGGCTTTTGTAGATAATCTTAGTACTCATCTGGGCACAATTTTTATTCTTTGTGGCGTTTTTCTGGCCTGCATCACGCTCTGCAACCTGGCCGGACTCTGGCTGCTGGATCTGCGCCGGGGACGACTGAGCGGTGAACGGGGTGTGCCAGTTATCAGCAAATGGGCACTGCTGCTGGACTCAGCCAAGCTATGTCTGGTGATCCTGGCCGGGCTCGGTGCCGGCCAGTTTCTGGATCCCGAGTGGTTTCAGGTAGATACCCTGAGCGAGTGGGCACTGATGCTGCTGCTGCTGCTTATTGGCGTACAACTGCGCAATTCGGGCATGAAGCTGCGCCAGATTCTACTTAATCGATGGGGTCTTGCCATAGCTCTGACCGTAATGGTGAGCTCCTGGGTCGGCGGTTTGCTGGGGGCCTGGCTGATGAACATGCCACTGACTCAGGGGCTAGCCTTTGCCTCGGGCAACGGCTGGTATTCGCTGTCGGGTATTTTAATCGGTGACAAACTGGGGCCTGTCATGGGCAGTGCTGCCTTTCTTAACGATCTGGCCCGGGAGCTGATCGCCATCATGATCATTCCGGCTCTGATGCGACGTCACCCCTCCTGCGCCATCGGTTATGGCGGCGCTACCTCCATGGATTTTACCCTGCCGGTTCTGCAACGCTCCGGCGGGGTGGCCATTGTACCGGTAGCCATTGTCTCAGGATTTGTGCTGAGCCTGGCAGGTCCGGTGCTCATGTTAGGCTTTCTGTCGTTTACCTCCGGCTGACAGTCGCGCTGTCATGGCCCTTTGAATAACGGCAAGCTGTACAAAAAACGACCTTTCTTTTTCGCTTTCCCCTTGCACCTTTGGCTGCAATCGGTATTGTGTTGGGCAGGTTTTTTGATTCTCTTTCAAAGCAAGGACACTGAATGATGAAAAAAGTAGGTCTGGTCGGCTGGCGCGGTATGGTCGGCTCCGTACTGATGAGCCGCATGGTAGAAGAAGGTGACTTTTCTCGTATTGATCCCGTCTTTTTCACCACCTCCCAGGCCGGGCAGCCTGCCCCCAACTTTGGCAAAGACGCCGGCACACTGCAGGATGCCTATGACATCGAAGCGCTGAAGGCGCTGGATGTGGTACTGACCTGTCAGGGCGGTGACTATACCAAAGACGTGTATCCCCGTTTGCGTGCCGCAGGCTGGAATGGCTACTGGATTGATGCCGCCTCTGCCCTGCGCATGGATGACGATGCCCTGATTGTGCTGGATCCGGTAAACGGCAAGCAAATTCAGGAAGCTCTGGCCAACGGTGCCAAAACCTTTGTAGGCGGCAACTGCACCGTGAGCCTGATGCTGATGGCACTGGGCGGCCTGTTTGAACAGGATCTGGTTGAGTGGGTATCGGTATCCACCTATCAGGCAGCCTCCGGTGGCGGTGCCCGTCATATGCGTGAGCTGGTTACCCAGATGGGCATTTTGCGCGACGAAGTAGCCGATGAACTGGCCGATTCAGGTTCAGCCATTCTGGAGCTGGAACGCAAGATCACCGAGAAGACCCGCAGCGGTGACCTGCCGGTCGATAACTTTGGTGTACCGCTGGCTGGCAGCCTGATCCCCTGGATCGATTCTCAGCTGGAAAACGGCCAGAGCCGTGAAGAATGGAAAGGCCAGGCCGAAACCAACAAGATCCTGGGCATTGAACAGGCGATTCCGGTAGACGGTCTGTGCGTACGCATCGGTGCGCTGCGTTGCCACAGCCAGGCCTTCACCATCAAGCTGAAGAAAGATATTTCCATTCCGGAAGTGGAGAAGCTCCTGGCTGCCCATAACGACTGGGTGAAAGTGATCCCCAACGATCGCCAGCAGTCCATGGATGAACTGACGCCGGCCGCCGTCACCGGCACCCTGAGCGTTCCTGTTGGCCGTCTGCGCAAGCTGAACATGGGTCCGGAATATCTGGCTGCCTTTACCGTCGGAGATCAGCTGCTGTGGGGTGCCGCCGAGCCCCTGCGTCGTATGCTGCACCTGCTGCCATAAGCGCTTCGCTGATTACCTGAAACGCCCGCCTCATGCGGGCGTTTTTTATTGGTGGCAACCCGCTTTGTGCTTGTTCAAATTATCACCTCGGGTTAGGATCAGCCCCTTTTTTGCCGAACCCGCCAGAGGTATTCATGAAAACCTTTATCCCCAGCAAAGACGCTGCGCTGGAAGACTCTATCAGCCGCTTCCAGAACAAACTGCAGGCGCTGGGCTTCGATATTGAAGAGGCCTCCTGGCTGAACCCGGTACCTCACGTATGGTCGGTTCATATTCGCGATAAAGAGTGCGGTCTGTGCTTTACCAATGGCAAGGGGGCCAGCAAAAAAGCGGCTCTGGCCTCAGCCCTGGGTGAATACTTTGAGCGTCTGGCCACCAACTATTTCTTTGCCGATTTTTACCTTGGCCGTGACATCGCCGACGGCGATTTCGTGCATTACCCCAATGAAAAGTGGTTTCCCGTTCCTGCGGACAATCAGCTGCCTGCGGCCCTGCTGGATGACTATACCCGCGGCTTTTACGATCCGGACAAAGCACTGACCGCCGATATGCTGATAGACCTGCAATCCGGCAACGAAGATCGGGGTATCTGTGCCCTGCCCTTTGAACGTCAGGGCGATCATAAAACCGTTTATATTCCCATGAATATCGTGGGCAACCTGTATGTGTCCAACGGCATGAGCGCCGGTAACACCAAAACCGAGGCCCGGACACAGGGGCTGTCGGAAGTATTCGAGCGCGCCATTAAAAACCGCATTATTGCCGAACGCATCAGCCTGCCCAAAATTCCTGAGCAGGTGATGAACCGTTATCCGCATATTCAGGAGTCCATCGCTACCCTGGAAGCGGAAGGCTTCCCGATCTTTGCCTATGACGCGTCTCTCGGTGGCCGCTATCCAGTGATCTGCGTAGTGCTGTTCAACCCGGCCAACAGTACCTGTTTTGCCTCATTTGGTGCCCATCCCCGTTTTGCCGTGGCACTGGAACGCACCGTGACCGAGCTGCTGCAGGGCCGCGGTCTGAAAGATCTGGACGTGTTCGTCCCGCCCTCTTTTGACGATGACGAAGTGGCTGATCACCATAACCTGGAAACCCACTTTATCGACTCTTCAGGTCTGATCAGCTGGGATCTGTTCCAGGTGCAGGCAGATTACGCATTTGCCGACTGGGACTTCAGCGGCAGCTCCGAAGAAGAGTTCAACCATCTGCTGGGTATTTTCAACGAGCTGGAACAGCCGGTTTATATTGCTGACTATGAGCACCTTGGCGTCTACGCCTGTCGTATTCTGGCTCCGGGAATGTCGGATATTTACCCGGTAGAAGATCTGGAGCTGGCCAATAACAATATGGGCGCGCATCTGCGAGCGACTCTGCTGAGCCTGCCCCAGAGCGATGCCGACGGCGAGCAACTGATGGCACTGTATGATCAGCTGGAGCAGGAAGGACTGGATGACTTTACCCGGGTACGCGAACTGATTGGTATTGCCCCCGATAAAGGTACTGCCTGGCATACCCTGCGGGTTGGCGAGCTGAAATGCATGCTGGCCCTGGCCGCCGGTGAGCTGGAAAGCGCACTCGATTATGCCGACTGGACCCTAAGCTTTAATGCGTCCGTGTTCAGTGAAGCGCGCGCCCGCTACTATCGCTGTCTGAAAGCCTCACTGGAGCTGCACCTGTCTGAAGAGCGTAAGCCAGAGCAATATCGTGCTGCCTTTGACCGCATGTTTGGTCAAGACACGGTTACCGCCGCCTGGGCTCAGATAGACGGCAGCGCCCGCTTTCATGGCCTGACCGCCGCCGATGAAAGCCTGAAAGACTTTGGCACTCATCAGGCCTTGCTGGCTACCTACGAGAAGCTGCAGAAAGCAAAGCGCGAAGCAAGCTGGGCGTAATATCCGGATCTCCTCCGGTACTCAGCTAAACCAAAAGACCCGGGCAAAGCCCGGGTCTTTTTGATCACATCCGCTCCCTGCACTGACTCAGGATTTCTGCTCTTCCAGAATTTTCTTCAGGCCTTCCTCATCAATGGCACCGGGGATCAGGGTGCCATCAGGGAAGACCAGTGCCGGTGTGCCATTCAGGCCGAGGGCTCGGAATAGGGTCAGGTTCTGGTTCAGCTTGTCGGCGATATCCTTGCTGCCGGCCGTTTTCTGCAGGCTTTTGGCGTCCAGGCCGGCTTTATCGGCAATGGTGGCCAGGGCGGCGGCCTGAACCCGTTTCTGACTCATCAGGGCCTGATGCAGCTCAGCATACTGCTTGGGTGCTTCTTTTGCTGCGGCCAGCGCCAGACGTGCCGCTTGTACGGAGTCCGGACCGAGAATGCCCAGATCCTTTACGATAATTTTCAGCTCGGGTTCAGTCTTCAGCACTTCCAGCAGCGTCTGGTTCAGGCGATGGCAGTAAGGGCAGTTATAATCGGTGAAATACACCATTTCCACTTTGCCATCGGGATTGCCTATTACGCCGTCCGTGTTGTTGGCGAATAATTGGGCAGACTGCGCTTTCAGCTGTTTGGAGAACTCCGCCTGCTGGGCTACCCGGTCGTTTTCTTCCAGCTTGATAATGGCATCCCGTAGCATTTCCGGCTCGGCCATCAGTGCTTCCCGCACCCGCTTCTGAAACTCTTCCTGACTCATCTCCGCCTGCGCCATCATGGGCAGGCTCAGGGCCACCAGAGGGGCCAGTATTTTCAGTGTACGATGTTTCATCTTATTCTCGCTTTAGCGCAATCAATCTGCACAGCCTACCAGAGCCAGCACGGCTTCAGAAGCCCCGCTATTTATTGATAAGGTAATCCCTGTCATAAAAGGTGCACATCCACTGGGGACGAAACACCACCAGCAGGGTGATGGCCATGCCGTTAAGCAGTGCCTCGGGAAACAGTAATAACGGCAGAATAGTCAGGTAATCGTTCTGCACCATCGCCCAGCTGTAGTCTCCCGACCACACCATATACCCTGCCAACGCTGCGGTTTTAACGGCAATGGTCAGGGCCGCGTTAAAAAAGCCCGCCACAAAGATATACACAAACAAATGACGGTACAGATAACTGTAAGTCAGCAGAAAAATAAAGTAACTGAACGAAACAGGTAAAATGACGCCCAGCAACACATTTACCCCGAACTCCGGCCAGGTTTCAAAACCAAACGCAGTGATCAGCACCAGGGTCAGCGTGGCCATCAGCAGACCCAGCCGCCAGCCCAGCATCAGAGCCAGGGTGGTCAGACCAAGAAAATGAATTTCCTGGCCATCGCGAATGCCTGCCTGCAACATCCACAGCGGCACCAGTGCAATGGCCCCGCCAAAGCACAAATGCTGCCGTTGTTTGTCTTCCATCAACGCCGGCCAGTTCACCCGCCAGGCTGCCAGCACCAGCGTGGCCACTGCCATAGTCCAAATCATTACCTGTTCTCTTCTTTGCCTTATCCGTATTCAGGTTACCAGAGAGGCGACATGACGCACATTCATTCTGAATATTCAGACAACGGGATGCCCATATTCTGAAATTACAGAAAAAGGTTGCCACCCCACCTATAAAAATCAACAACTTAAATAAAAAACACCTGTTTAACTTGTGGCATCAAAAGTGCAACACAATGAGTGCAAACCCACAACCAAGGAAGCCAAATCAATGAAGATGTTTAAACACTGTTTGCTCGGCGCCTCTCTGGCTCTGTCCGCCACCACCGCTCAGGCAGCGGAATTCATCAACGTGCTGACCGGCGGCACCAGTGGCGTATATTATCCGCTCGGCGTGGCCATCTCTCAGCTTTACGATGAACATATTCCTGACTCCCGCGTTCAGGTTCAGGCCACCCGAGCGTCGGTTGAAAACCTGACCCTGTTGCAAAAAGGACGGGGCGAAATTGGCTTTGCCCTGGCCGACAGTGTGGCAGATGCCTGGAACGGTGAAAAAGAAGCAGGCTTTCCCGCCCCGCTGGACAAACTCAGAGCGGTGGGGGCTACTTACTCAAATTACATTCAGATTGTTGCCCGGGCCGACAGCGGCATCACCAGCCTGGAAGACCTTAAAGGCAAGCGCATTTCTGTCGGCGCTCCCCGTTCAGGAACCGAGCTGAACGCCCGCACCATCTTCAAGGCGGCCGGTCTGAGCTACGACGATTTTTCCCGCACCGAATACCTGCCATTTGGCGAGTCGGTCGAACTGATGAAAAACCGCCAGCTTGACGCCACATTACAATCGGCAGGTCTGGGGATGGCGGCTTTCCGCGATCTGGCCTCTCATGCGCCGGTCGTGTTTATTTCCATCCCAGCTGAACTGGTCGCCAAAATCGGCAATGATGCCTACCGCCCCGGCCTGATCCCCGCCGGCACCTATACCGGTCAGGACGAAGATGTGTCTACCGTGGCCATCAGCAACCTGCTGATCACCCATCAAAATGTTTCCGATGACACCGCCTACCAGATGGCCAAACAGGTATATGAAAACCTGCCGGCCTTGCGTAATGCGCATAATGCCGCCAATGGAATTGATCCTGCCAGCGCCGTCGACGGCCTGCCATTACCGCTGCACCCGGGAGCAGAGCGCTACTACCGCGAACAGGGACTGGTGAAGTAATTCCATATAACAACAAGTCCGGCCGCCCTTTCGGGCGGTTCGGGCCGGGAGACAACAATGAGCAGTTACCAGAACCGGCACGCCCTGATCTTTTATGGAGCATTGTGCTTTTCCGTTTTTCAGATCATTACCGCCGCGTTCAGCCCGCTGTCCACCACTGTAGTAAGGGCAATACACGTGGGCTTTTTACTGTTCCTGGTTTACCAGCTTTATGGTGCCCGGGGCCAGTCTTTAACACGACCTTCGGTATGGGGCACCTTACTGGGCACGGTCGCGCTGTTATTTGCCTTTTATCACTGGTGGTTTGAAGCGGATCTTATCTACCGCGCCGGTGAAATGAACCAGACAGACTGGATCATCGGCAGTGTCACTCTGTTGATGGTGTTCGATGCCGCCCGCCGCCTGATGGGCTGGGCGCTACCTCTTATCTGCCTGACATTTGCCGGCTACGCCCTGTTTGGTCAGCATTTGCCCGATGCCCTTATGCACCGGGGATATGGCCTGGATCAGGTTGTTTCACAACTGGCGTTCAGCACAGAGGGGATCTACGGTACTCCCACTTATGTTTCATCCAGTTATATTTTTCTGTTTATTCTGTTCGGTGCCTTTCTGGAACAGGCCGGTATGCTCAGGCTGTTCAATGATGTGGCCATTGGCTCCGTTGGCCATACCCGAGGCGGGCCGGCCAAGGTGTCGGTGCTGTCATCGGGCATGATGGGAACCATTAATGGCTCCGGTGTCGCCAATGTGGTCAGCACCGGCCAGTTTACCATTCCGCTGATGAAAAAATTCGGGTACCGGGCCGACTTTGCCGGTGCGGTTGAAGCCACCAGTTCCATGGGCGGCCAGATCATGCCGCCGGTAATGGGTGCCGTGGCATTTATTATGGCGGAAACCATTAATGTCCCCTATGTGGAGATCACCAAAGCCGCACTGATCCCGGCCCTGCTTTATTTCTTCACGGTGTTTCTGATGGTACACCTGGAAGCCGGACGCGCCGGCCTGAACGGACTGCCCAAATCAGAATGCCCCAACCCGCTGAAAGCATTAAAAGAGCGCTGGTATCTGCTGCTCCCTCTGGCGGCCCTGGTCGTAATGCTGTTCTCTGGCTTCACGCCCCTGTTTGCCGGCATGATGGGCCTGGCACTGACGGTGGTGCTGATTATGGGCAACGGCCTGGCCCGGCATATCAGTGCCAAAGGGTTGCGCTATGGGTTCTGGGTATTACTGGGGCTGGCCTGCGCCACCTTCAATCACTACGGCATTACCGCCATTTTTGTCATTGTGGCCATCTTGACCGTGCTGTTGCTGGTAAAGCGTGAACAGAACATTTTAAGCACAGTGATCAACGCCCTCTATCAAGGCGCACTGCATGCCCTGCCGGTAGGGGTTGCCTGTGCCCTGGTGGGCGTGATTATCGGCGTAATCTCCCTGACTGGTGCCGCCACTATTGTAGCCGGTTTTATCATTCAGCTGGGAGAGCACAGCCTGCTGCTGTCACTGGCACTGACCATGCTTACCTGTCTGGTGCTCGGTATGGGGATTCCCACTATACCCAACTACATTATTACCAGCTCCATTGCTGCGCCGGCCCTGCTTGAACTGGGTGTGCCGCTGATCGTCTCGCATATGTTTGTATTTTATTTCGGCATTATGGCTGACCTGACCCCTCCGGTGGCACTGGCAGCGTTCGCCGCCTCCCCCATCGCCGGCGCATCGGGCCTGCGCATTGGTATGCGCTCGTTACAGATTGCCATTGCCGGATTTGTGGTGCCCTATATGGCGGTCTACACACCCGAACTGATGCTGCAGGGCGATGCCGGCATCGCAGCTACCCTGTTTGTCATCTTCAAGGCACTGCTGGCCGTGTCTTTATGGGGGATGGGAGCCATTGGCTACTGGCTGAAACCGTTCACGCTTGTCGAGCGGCTGATTGCAGTGGGTGCCGCTGCCCTGCTGGTATTTTCTCTGCCCATGACTGACGAACTGGGGCTGGGCCTTGCTGCCCTGCTGCTGGGCCGGCACTGGTGGCAACAGCGCCGCCGCCAGCCGTTAATGACGGCATCATGATCTGTCTGTCTGGTGCAAACACCCTGGTGATGCTGCTGACCGGCAGCATCACCTTAAGCTGGCAGCACTCGGTAGAAAAAATACGCTGGGAAGAGCAGTATCAGGCTCATCCCCCCTATTTATACCTTACCGGTGCCAGCGTGCTGGGCTCAGGGGCCGGCATGGAGCCTCCCTCTGACGCCCAGCTGCATAATGGCCGCTGGTACTGGCAGCCGGATCTGAAGGTAAAAGAAGTGGTACTTGCCGGTTCGGAGTTTACCGGCGAATATACCCTCTGTTTTGCCGCCGGCCGCTGCCATCCGCTCAGCCACTGGCTGGATACAGGGCAACAGGTCATTCTTTCAGCCTGTCGTCCGGAGGGTGACTGATTTTACCGTTAAAAAAACAGGCCGGCTGGCTGCTGCTGTTACTGCTTTTTATCCTGCTGTTACTGCAGGTCTGGCATCAAAGCTGGCAACATCAGGCCATGGCACAAGAGCAGCGGGCACAGCAACAGCTGCAGGTTTACCGGGCGGCACTGGAATCGGAAATCGCCCGTTTTGAAAACATTCCCCGGGCATTACAGTTTCATCCGGTGTTGCTTCAGGCGCTGGAACAACCCGACAACAACCATGCCAGCGACAAAGCCAACCGCCTGCTGCAGCAACTGGCTGATGATACCGGCGTTGAAGCCCTGTATCTTATCAATGCCGGCGGCGTCACTCTGGCAGCAAGCAACTGGCACACCCCTTATAGTTTTGTCGGACAAAGTTACCGTTTCCGGCCTTACTTCAATGACGCCCTGAACGGCAATATCGGCGAATTTTATGCCGTGGGTGCCACCACCCGTACTCCCGGATACTTTTTTGGGCTGCACATGAGCGGGCAAGGCGGTGCTAACGGAGTTCTGGCGGCAAAAATCACCCTGAAGAAGCTGGAGCAAAACTGGCAACTCTCCGGCGAAAAAGTGCTGGTGGTCGATAAAGAACAGGTTATCGCGCTGGCATCTGATACCCGGCTCAAATTTAAAACCCTTGCTCCCCTCACTACCGAGGCCCGGCAACGACTGGAGCTGGCCCGGCAATATACTCCCATGTCCCTGGCCCCCGTGACCATCACCCGGCACGGTCAGCAAATGCAATGGCAGGGAAGGCTCTATGGTACCAGCGAGCTGTCGCTGCCACGACTGCAGTGGCGTATGCAGTTATGGTGGCCAAGCCGCCAGTTGTCACTCAATGCCACCCTGCTGACAACATTGACCGGGTTCGGACTGATCGTCCTGCTGTTACTACTGCTTTACTGGCGGCAACGCCGCCGCTACTACCGTATGCAGGTAAAGGCACGCTGTGAGCTGGAACAACAGGTCACGTCCCGCACTGCCGCCCTGGCCGCCACCAATTATCAACTTGAACAGCAAGTGCAGGAGCGAACCCAGGCAGAAGCCAGGCTCAGATCCATGCAACATGAACTGATACAGATTAACCGGCTGGCCGCCTTGGGGCAGATGGCCGCAGGGGTGGTACACGAAGTTAACCAGCCGCTGACGGCGCTGAGAAATCAGTCGGTCAACACGCTCTTGCTCAGCGAACGCGGCAGATATGATGAAGTCAAAACCAGCCTGCAAACCATGGAGCGACTGATCAACCGGATTGCCCGTCTGACTTCACAGCTAAAGCTGTTTGCCGCCACCCGCCGCATTACCAAAGGCCAGAGTGATCTTCATGAAGCGCTGGACAACGTAATGAGCTGGCTGTCGTCACGCTTTACGACACAGGGCATTGAGCTGTGTCGGCAGTACTCCGATACTGTGCAGCTGCCAATAGAGCTGCATGCTCTTGAGCAGATATTGGCCAACCTGCTGGCCAACAGCCTGGATGCGCTGGATCATCACAGCCAGGGCACGATCACGGTCAGCGCCGGCCCGGGCTGGCTGCAGGTCCGGGACAATGGCCCGGGCATTGAACCGGCATTACAGGACAAGGTGACCGAGCCATTTTTCTCTACCAAGCAGGCCGGTCAGGGCCTTGGCCTGGGCTTGTCGATTGTGCGCGACCTGGCCGAAGCCAGCGACGGCCGGCTGACGATTCAGCACCCGCCCGAGGGCGGGATCCTGTTTCATATTGACTGGAGCCCCCATGACCAGACCCCCCATTGAAATATGGCTGGTTGAAGACGATGAAGACGTACGTCAGACCCTGCTGCAGACGCTGCAGTTGTCGGATTTGCCTGCCCGTGGATTTTCCCGCGCGGAGCACGCCCTCAAGGCACTGACGGCGGATGCTCCGGTGGTGATGCTGAGTGACGTACGCATGCCCGGTATGGACGGGCTGTCCTTGCTGCGGCAACTGCAGAAACATGATGCCGAGTTGCCGGTGCTGTTACTGACCGGCCATGGTGATATCCGGATGGCCGTTGAGGCCATGCGGATGGGGGCCCAGGACTTTTTTGAAAAACCCTATCAGCCGGAGCAGCTGCTGCACAGCCTGCGCCAGGCCATGGAAAGGCGAGCACTTGTGCTCGATAACCGCCGGTTACGCCGTTGCCTGGCAGCAGGCAAACAGCCTGATTTATTGCTGGGCCATACACCGGAAATGGATCTGCTGCGCCGGCAAATTGACAATATCGCCGATACCAGTGCCAGTGTGCTGATCCTGGGCGAAACCGGCACCGGCAAAGAGCTGGTGGCGCGCAGCCTGCATCAGGGCAGCGGACGCAAAGGACATTTTGTTGCCGTTAACTGTACCGCCCTGCCGGAGTCCATTTTTGAGAGTGAAATGTTCGGTGCCGAGCCCGGCGCCTTTACCGGTGTCACCAAAAGGCGTATCGGGAAAGTAGAACATGCCGATAATGGCACCCTGTTCCTTGATGAAATTGAGGGCATGCCCCTGCCTTTGCAGGCCAAAATGCTGCGGGTGCTGCAAGAGTCCGTTCTGGAACGACTGGGAGGTAACCAGCTGATAAACGTTGACGCCAGAGTCGTTGCCGCTACCAAAATTGACCTGCAGGAAGCCGGCCGTGCCGGGCTGTTCCGCCCCGATCTCTACTTCAGGCTGAATGTGGTCACCCTGGCTCTGCCTCCGTTACGTCAGCGACGCGCCGATATTCCGTTATTGTTTCTGCATTTTACAGAACAGGCAAAAGAGCAATATAACCGGGATGCCGCACCGCCGCCGGATGCGCTGTTACAACAGCTCATTTGCCGTGACTGGCCCGGAAATGTGCGCGAGCTACGCCATGTTGCGGAACAGTATGTTTTGGGAGTCCTGCCAGTCACAGCAGCTCAGTCTCCCCTGACCTTGCCGGAGCAACTGGCGGCACTGGAGCAACAGCTGATTTTTGATGCTATGCATAAAAGCCAGAATCAGGTAGCCCAGGCTGCAGAGCAGCTTGGGATCCCGCGAAAAACCCTGTACGACAAACTGGCCAGATACCGCCAGTAAGCACAATAAAAGCCGGCTCAGCCTTCGTCTGCCAGCCGGTAATCCATTTTGCTGAGGGTAGCCGTCACCGCCAGCTGACGGTTTTCTTCGTGACTTATCTGCACCAGCAAATAGTCGAGCTCAGGGGCAACCCAAAACCGGGTTTTACGTTTACTGTTGCCCCGGTCCCGTTCCACAATAAGGGTGTCGAGCGTACCGATGCCTGTTTTCAGCGCCTGGGTTCCCACCACTTTGAAAGGCATGCTTTTTATCTCACCATCACGCGCTACCTTGTACTCAAAGGCCTGCTTGCCGGCAATCAGATCACAACGGGCCTCAAAGAAAAAGCTGACCGGATCAAACACACCACCTTCTGCCGACAGCAGCTTGTCGCCGTCTTTATCCTGATAAAGCAACATGTCGGTGCCCTTATCAAACACCAGCCGCTCTTCCCGGGTCACTCCCAGAGCTTTGGCTTTATAGCTGAAGGTCTCGGGACTGGCAGTACAGTCATGCCAGGTAAAGCTTGCTTTCTGGTCTACATCCAGCAGCCAGTGACGTAATGAAAAGTGGACATGATATTGATCGCGGTTGCGATCAATACTGAGGGTGTTTACTCCCTTGGTCGCATCACCGTTAAGCATGACCGAAAATTCGGCCCGCATATGGTCAATATCGCGAGCGGTGGCCGCACTTGCCAGTAACAGGCCGGTCAGCGCCAGCAGACATTTTTGCAACATGATGTATCCTCTTATGAGTCGTCCTGAACATTCGGCAGGCCCTGTGCCAACCATACACCAAGAAGTGTTAACAAAGAAAACACCAGTATCACCGCCAGCGCCGACAGCAACCCCAGCAACATACTCAGCGCCCCTGCCAGCAACAGCAGAACTCCCATCAGCGTATTGCTCACGGCAACATAATCGGTGCGTTTGTCACCTCCGGCCAGATCGACCAGAAAGGTTTTTCGGCCCACCCGCACACCGGCATGAGCCACGCTGAGGATAAAGATAACCAGTGCAAAATATCCCGCTGGCACACGGTCTTCAAGAGCAAGATGAAAACAGACGACCAGCCCCAGCACGGCGGCAATCAACCCGGCCAGTTGCAACACCCGCAGTGAAGAAACATCGGCCAGCTTACCCCAGAGCCAGCTGCTGATAAACTGGGCCAGTCCCTGAGCGATAACCATCCCTCCCAGCACCTGTATGCCCCCGTTATAATCCTGCGCCACCAGCACATAATAGGGTGCAACCAGCGCCGTGGACATCAGCAGGGTTCTCACCAGCAGAAAGCGCCCGAACGCAGGATCCTGCTTGACCAGTTTCAGGCTGGCAAGCGCATACTGCCAGCCGTTAACGCCCCCTTCGGTGGCTCCGGGCAGCTCCTGAATACCACTGTAGCACCAGATCCCAAGCCCCCATATGGCCGCGGCGGTCAGCAAAATCAGCACATATCCCCACAGCGGCAGAGAATCCGGTATCGTCAGCAGCAAGCCGAATATCAGCCCCGCTCCCCCAGCCAGACTGGCCCCGGCACCGGTCACCTTGCCCCGTTCTTGTTTGGGAATGGTCTTACCCAGCACGTCCTTGGAAGCAATAGAGCAAAGTCCTCTGGCAAGGCTCATCAGGGCCAGCAGCAGCAATAACAGTACCCCGGCCAACCAGCCCGACCAAAGCCATGCCGTCATGGCCATCAGTACCAGACAGCCGGCCTGCAAACCGGCCCCCCATAACCAGGCTCTCTTGCGCAACGGCATTAACCGCACCCTGGCCCCGAGCAAGAGCTGAGGCAGCATGGAGCCGCTTTCCCGAATAGGCACCAGCCAGCCAATCAGCCAGAGCGGTGCCCCTACAGCCTGAAACAGCCAGGGCAGAACGGTTTTGGCATTCATCATCAGCTCGGCCAGTGCCGTGGCCAGCTGAGCCAGAATCAATCTGCGCCGGTTACCCACCGCCTGATGACATTGATCATCGGGAATATCTTTGCAGATGCGAGCATCTTCATCATTATCTGTCAGGCGGGCCAGCCAGCCGCGCTCTGATTCTGATTTGCTTTCAAACATGTTCCGGCTCAATCTACGTGATCACGAAAATAGGGCCAAAGAGTTCTCAGCCACGCTGCAAAGCCCTATCATACAATTTAAAATGGAACGAGCTTCCATTGAATACTTTACCGACACAAGGAACGCATCATGGACTCGGGCTATCGCATTATCATTGCCGATGACCACCCCCTGTTTCGCAACGCACTGCAGCAGGCCGTGCAGCTGGCCGTGCAGGGAGTTCACCTGCAGGAAGTGGACAGCATCGACAGCCTGCTGCAGCTGTTGTCAGAAACCGATGACACAGACCTGCTGCTGCTGGATCTGAAAATGCCCGGCGCCAGTGGCTTCTCCGGCCTGACCCGGCTACGGGCACTGTATCCGTCACTGCCCGTAGTCGTGGTATCGGCCAGTGAAGAAACCAATGTAGTACAACAGGCTATGCGTCTCGGGGCCGTGGGTTTTATTCCCAAATCATCCCCCATGCCGGTGCTGGTCAATGCGCTGAATACAGTGCTGGAAGGCGACGGCTGGTTTCCGGAAGGCATTAATCCTGATGATGCCCCCGAAGACGACATGGCCAGCCGTCTGGCCAGCCTCACGCCTCAGCAATTCAAGGTGCTGACCATGTTGTCGGAAGGCAAACTGAACAAGCAGATTGCCTATGAACTGGATGTATCGGAAGCCACCATCAAGGCGCATGTTACTGCTATTTTCCGCAAGCTTGACGTGAAAAACCGTACTCAGGCGGTCATCGCGTTGTCACAACTGGAAGGCGGCGAGTTCTGACCTGGCGGGCTCGGAACCGGCAGACAGCGAGCCCACAGACTGCCCTGACACCCCTATCCTCCGCTTTTCACCAGGTGCTGCAGCAACGTCCTGAGCTTGAGCGGCTTGACCGGCTTGCTCAGATAACTTAAATCCAGCTGTTGTAACTGCTGTTGCAGCTCAGGCTGACGATCGGCGCTAATCACCACGGCAGGAATACAGCCAAATTCCAGGCGAAGCATATTGATGGCGGAAACACCGGTTTCACCATCATCGAGATGATAGTCAGACAGGATCACCTGAGGTACCAGGCCTTCATGACACAGCGCCTGAGCACTGCCTGCACTGCCTGCCAGCGATACCTCACATCCCCAGCGTTCCAGCAGGCTCTTCATCGCCGTCAGAATATCCGCTTCGTTATCAATGCACAGCACCCGCAAACCAGCAAGCCGGTTATTGCCGCCGGCCACGGCAACGGGGGCCGGCACCATGGTGCCTGGCAACTGACGGGAACGCGGCAGCGTCACGCTGAATACCGAGCCTTTTCCCTCCTGTGAGTGCACCCCCAGCTTATGATCAAGTATTCCCGCCAGCCCCTGCGAAATGGCCAGTCCAAGGCCCAGTCCCTGCTGATGACGCTGCCCCGGCTCCAGCCGCATAAACTCATCAAAGATCACATCCAGCTTGTCGGCAGGTATGCCGGGACCGTTATCCCATACTTCAATGCGTACCTGGTCACCCAGCCGGCGCAGACCCAGCACAATATGTCCCCCATTGGTATAACGCAGGGCATTGGTTAAAAAATTCTGCAGAATGCGCCGCAGCAAGCGAGGATCGCTGTGCACCCCCACTTTGCTGTTCACCACGGCAAACGCGCCGCCCTGCTGCTCTACCAGCACGCCAAACTCCGCCTGGAGGGTATCGAACAGTCCTTTAATGGGAAAATCCTGAAACCGGGGCACCAGCTTGCCCGACTCCAGCCGCGACATATCCAGCAAGTCACCAATCAGTTCTTCCGCCGCCGTTAACGAGCGATCAATATGCCCGGCCAGCCGCCGGCTCTCCTCGTCGCCGGAAGTTTCCAGCCAGGAAGAAGCAAATAACTTGGCCGCATTTAGCGGCTGCATCAGATCATGACTCACTGCAGCCAGAAAACGGCTTTTGGAGGCATTGGCCAGCTCCGCCTGACGGTTCGCTTCCAGCAACTGCTCATTCACTGCCGACAGCTCCTGAGTCCGCTCGGCCACCCGTTGTTCCAGCATAACATTGGCGTCTTTCAGCACCTGCTCGGCCTTGCGGAAGGTAGTGATATCGCTGAAGGTCATCACAAATCCGCCTCCGGGCATGGGGTTACCCTGCACTTCAATCACCCGGCCATCGGGGCGGGTGCGGGACGACACATGCCGGCTGCCGGCTTTCATGAAAGACACCCGGCGGTTGACTTGTTTATCAACCTCACCCGGGCCGCACAGACCCTGCTCGGCATTATGGCGAATAATATCGGCAATAGGCCGGCCCACCCGTACCAATCCGGTGGGGTATTGAAACAATTCCAGATAGCGCCGGTTCCAGGCCACCAGTCTGAGCTCTTTGTCCACCACCGAAATACCCAGACCAATGTGCTCGATGGCACCCTGTAACAAACCCCGGTTGAAACGAAACACATCACCGGCTTCGTCCACAATGGTCGCAAGCTCTTCCAGCTCCATAGAGCGTCCCTGCACTGCTGACGCCAGTACCAGACGGGCCGATGAGGTGCCAAATACCCCGGCCAGCACCCGCTCGGTATGCCGGATTAAGCTGGCCGGAGCTTGCATGCTGCCTTCCAGCGTACCCTGCTCTCCGGCGTAACGGGCAAAAGCCCGCTTGACCCTGGCTTCGCCCACAAAACGCGATGCCAGCTGCTCCAGATCCCGTACCGTCACCTTGGCCCGGTAAACATCACCATCATCTTTCTGATGCCGGCCGACAAAGGCCGCAGCCTGAAAGCGCTCTCCCATCGATGACACCGACAGCCAGGAGCCCGCCAGATAGCCAGCGAGGTTACACCCCAGGCTGAGTAAAATACCCCAGGTCACCGGGCTCATCTCGGCCAGCCACCCCAGTGCCGGCGGCGTCAGCAACCAGAGCACCACGTTGGTACTGGCATCACCAGCAAACAGGCCGGTTTCCGCCATCAGGTTCAGCAGCCACATCAGCATGCCCAGGCTTAACCCCCAGTAGGCCCCCCGCCGGTTGCCACCTCGCCACAACAGCCCCAGCACCAGTGCCGGAGCAAACTGGGCGATGGCCGCAAAACTGAGATAGCCGATACGCGACAGGCTGCTGATGTCGCCCAGCCATAAAAACACCAGCCAGGCCGTGGCCATGATCACCACAATGGCGGTGCGGCGCACGTTCAGCAGCAGTTGCGCCACATCCTCAAACCCCGCCCCCTGCAACTGACGCCGGCGCAGTATCATCGGCAACACCAGATCATTACTGATCATGATGGCCAGCGCGATGGTGGAGATAATCATCATACCGGTGGCGGCCGATGCCCCGCCGATAAAGGCCAGCATGGCCAGATAGGAATGCCCAAGATCCAGCGGCAGACTGATAACATAGGTATCGGGAGACGTCCCCGGTGACAGCCACTGCTGGCCGGCCAGCGACAACGGCAACACCAGCAGGCCGAACAACAGCAGATAAACCGGAAAGATACGACGGGCCAGACGCAGATCGGCTTCGCTGTGATGCTCCACTACCGCCACATGAAACTGACGCGGCAGACAAATGATGGCACTCATGGACAACAGGGTGTACACGCCGATATCCAGCAGATGACCGCCGCTTACCGTGCTCAGACTGCCGATGAAATCTTCTGCCACCATCACCCTGTGCTGACTGGGATAGGCCAGCACCAGCCAGAGTGCAAAACCGCCGACCACAATAAAGGCAATCAGCTTCACCACCGATTCGGCGGCAATGGCCACCATCACGCCCCGCTGATGCTCGGTAGCATCAATATGACGAGTACCGAACAGCAGAATAAACAGGGTAAACAGCAAGGTGACCATCAGCGCGACTTCACCGGCATTACGGCCGGCACCGGCCACTACATCAGGCGCCATCAGGCTCAGCCCCATCACAATGGCTTTGAGTTGCAGCGCGATATAGGGCAGCACCCCGACTATCGCGATCAAGGTGATAAACACCGCCAGCCGTTGCGATTTGCCATAACGGGCAGCAATGAAGTCGGCAATGGAGGTGATATGTTCCCGCTTGGCCACTTCAATCAAACGGGCAATAAAGCGTCCGCCGAAGGTGAAAATAATCACGGGACCAAGATAAATGGTGAAAAAGGTCCAGCCATCGGTACTGGCCTGACCGACAGTGCCAAAAAAGCTCCAGGAGGTGCAGTAAACGGCCAGAGACAAGCTGTACAGCATGGGCCGCATACGGCGTACCAGGTTGCTCATGCTCGGCCGGTCTCCCAGCCAGGCCAGCAAAAACAGCACCCCGAGGTAGACCAGTGCAATATTAATAACGGTCCAGCCCTGCATCATCTCGCTTGTTGCTCCTCAGACAAGGGCCTGGCCAGCAGCCAGGCCACCGGCAGCACCAGCGCTGCCATTAACCAGAAAGTATGTCCGCCCAGGCCCGGATAAAGCTGCCCCGACAACATCAGCAGTATGCCTGATACCATGCCAAGGGCAATGGAGGCATACAGCGCCTGGGCACCAAATACAGCCGCTTCATCCAGCTCGCGGCTGATAAAACGCACCGCACCCAGATGGCTGAGCCCGAAACTGCCGGCATGCAGCAACTGCGCCAGCACCAGCCATATCAGCTCGGTGGTGGCACCCAGCATTAACCAGCGGCACAGAGCACAAAGCAGGCCGGCCGCCAGCAGTACGCGCGCCGTCAGCTGAGCGAGCCACTTCCGGTCCAGCGCAAATATCATAATTTCGGCCAGTACGCCCAGCCCCCACAAATAACCGATCACCGTCGTACTGTAACCCTGCTGTTGCCAGTAAAGGGCACTGAACCCGTAGTAAAACGCGTGACTGCCCTGCAACAAGGCCGTGATCAGCAAAAAACGTCCCACCCCGGGCCGCTGCAGCACCCGCATGATACTATCACCGCCACGCCCGGCCGGCTGCTCAGCGGGGGCAGGCCGGGGCTGCAGCAAGGTCAACAGGATAAGCAGAGCCAGCGACATCACCATGCTGTGCAGTATCCACTGGCTACCACCGTATTCATTGAGCATGCCCACCGCCAGATTGGCGGCAATAAAGGCCGCAGAGCCCCATAGCCGGGCCTTGCCGTAATCCAGCCGGATCTGCACAATATAACGGCTGGCCATGGCCTCGCTGAGCGGGATCAGGGCCGGATACACCAGGTTTACCGCCAGCGTCAGCACCAGCAGGCCGACGGTGGACTGCCAGCCATAAAAGGCCATAAAGGCGAGCAGACTCAGCACACTCAGGCCCTGCATGACCGGCAGCAAATGCCGGGCCGACCGCACCCGGCCCATAATCCCCAGAATGCCGGCACAGCGCACCGCCATGCCCAGCCCCAGCAGTAACCCCACCAGCCCGGCGCCGGCACCGGCGTCTCCCAGCCACAGCGCCCAGTAAGGTAAAAAGGTGCCGTAGCCAAAGTAATAAAGGGCAAAAAACAATGCCAGCCAGCGTGCAGGCGTCATAGTGGTTTCAGTTGAATCAACATGCTGGTTATGATAATGCCTTTAATGGTGAATTACCGTTACCAAACCGTATTAAATAAAAGGGCCTCTGATGAGACAGATAAGTATGTTGCTGTGCGCTCTGCTGCTGACCGGCTGTCAGGTGCATACCGGTGCCGCAACTGCCCCCGCCACCCTTTACGATTTTACCCTGACAGATGACAGAGGCCAGATGCTGAGCGCAGCAACGGCGGCAGAGCGGCTGGCCGGCATGGATGTCATTATGGTGGGTGAGCTGCACGGGCATCCGGGGGTGCACCGGTTTCAGGCAACACTGCTGGCCGCCCTGCTGGAACAGCCTGAGCCGCTGGCACTGGCCATGGAGCAATTCACCCGGAATCATCAGGCTGAACTGAACGCCTACCTGAGCGGCAAGCTGGGAGAGGATGCGTTTATTGAGCAGGCCGATGCCTGGCCTTCCTATCGCCACGATTATCGCCCGCTCATAGAGCTGGCCAAGTCGGCCGGTATCGATGTCATTGCTGCCAACGCGCCCCGCCACATTGTGCGTTGCATTGGCCAGCAAGGTCCCGGCTATCTGGACAAACTGCCGGCGACCGAGCGGGGCTGGGTGGCCGGGCGGCTGACGCTGGATGAAGACGAATACAAGTCCCGCTTTATGAACACCCGCTTTCATGGCCACAGCCCCGACGAACGTCAGTTTGCCGCCCAGACCGCCTGGGACGACACCATGGCAGAAAGCATGGCAGCCTATCTGGCCACACACCCGGGGCACAGAATCATGCTGACCGTTGGCCGTTTCCATATTGCCGATGGTATGGGAACCGCCCAGCGCCTGAAAGCACGCATGCCAAAGCTGAATATTGCCCTTATCTACCCGGTCTTGTCCGGTGAGGCTGCGCCAGACGCGCCGTTATGGTCTCTGAAGGTTCAGGCCCTGCCCGCTCCCCGGCTGGACGGTGAACCATTCCCGGCTATAAAAATGGAACTCCCCGAATGCCTGTGATTACCCGGCAGCAACACAGCGATTACGGCCTGCAGATTTGGCCTGATAAAGCGCCTGATCGGCACGTTTAATCAGCTGTTCATAATCAGGATGACCGTCAAAGCTGGCCACGCCACCGCTGATGGTCACTTTCAGACTCTGATTGTCGGGCAATTCCAGCTCACTGCTCAGCAACTTTTCACGAATTTTATCAGCCACTGTCAGTGCATTGCTGATATTGGCTTCCACCAGCACCACCAGTAATTCTTCACCGCCATAACGAAAACAAAAATCACTGCTGCGAATGTTTTCTGCCACCAGCCTTGCCACCTGCTGCAAGACCATGTCTCCGCCCTTGTGCCCATGGTTATCATTAATGGACTTGAAATGGTCAACATCAAACAGCACCACGGAGAAGCTCCCGCCGCCACGCATGGCCAGCCTCACCTCTCGGTTGAGTACCGCCGGCATAAAACGCCTGTCCAGCAACCGGGTCAGCGTATCCCGGCCGTGCTCCAGCTCGATAAAACGATCAAACAACTTGGTCAGTACATAAGAGACCGATCTCAGCTGCTGCTGTAAGGCGGCCATGTTTTCTGCCAGTGCAGCCCTGTCTTCAAGCACCGGTATCAGTGCCGGCAGGTGCTGCTCGTCAATCCGGTGAAGGATATGCTCAATTTTTTCCAGCTCGTTTGCACCTTCAAACATCGAAACAGCCTGGTGATAAAACCAGAGCCCGAACTCCGACTGTCGCAGCGGCTGCAACGACATGCCGGGCTGATGCAGGGTAAACATCAGCTCCTGGCTCCAGTCAAGCAGAGCTGCCCGCTGGCGCTCACGCTCTACTGAAAGATTCAGTCCCAGATTATGCAGACGGTAGGCCTCGGCTGCCCGACTTTTGGTATCCGCTTTGGTAACAAACGCAAGGTTCATCAGCTCCAGCGACAGATCGATAACCCCGGCCAGATAGGTAGCGGCCTGCAGCCAGTCATCGGGCCCGGACCAGCGCCGGGTAACATGCTCAAGCAGACGTTTTTTATGCAGACGGGCTCCCGCCGACACCAAACTGATGGGCAGATTAATACGGGCATGCACCCGGCCCACTTCAAACTGGCGTTCCACGGACGGCCCTATCTGGGCAGGCTCCTGAACCGAAAAGACCTGATCCAGCCAACGGCTCATGGACGCTTTCAGCTGTTGCTCTACCTGTTCGTGCTCCAGAAAACGCCGGGCATCCGGCAGTTCCATCATTTGCTGATAAAAATTGCTCGCCAGTTCCCGGCTGTGCGCCTGCACCAGTTCACGCATTTCATGTCTTAGCGCCGGTGAATAGTCATGAAGAATTTGCAGCCACTGGGACTGGCCATAATCGAAAGGGTTTAACATAAGGAGGAGCTACTTCAGTATTTGGCTATATATTACCGCAAACAAGATAAAAACTCACGCCAGGTCCGGTAACCTGCACCAATGTGCCCGTCCGTTTGATACACTCGGCTCACTGATGGTTTCTTTTGTTACTGAGCAACATAATGAATGCTTATCTGCTGCTGACCCTGGCCATTGCTGCCGAAGTCGTCGCCACCACGGCACTCAAGGCATCGGCCGGCTTTACCCGACCCGGGCCCTCATTACTGGTGGTGGCCGGTTATGGCCTGGCTTTCTGGCTACTGAGCATGGTGATAAAAACCATGCCGGTGGGCGTGGCTTATGCTATCTGGTCCGGGGCCGGTATTGTGCTGATTACACTGCTGGCGGTGTTGTTTTACCGCCAGATCCCCGATATGGCGGCATTGCTGGGCATGGGGCTGATTATTGCCGGTGTGGCCGTAATACAGTTATGGTCAAAAACCGGCGGGCACTAATTCAGGCAGCATTTTGAATTTTTATATTTCGCAGTGAACATAAAGTCTGGTGTTTGTATTGATACAACACCCTGCCAATGCAAACAGTGGTAAGAAAAGCAAACTTAATAACTTCATTTATCACCTGAATTTAAATGATTTCTATCATCACCAGCTTGATAAAAAACCATCAAAACAGTGGGGGCTATATCATGATTTAAATTCAGAGGCAGATTATCACATGAAATTTTGTCATTCACTTTTTAACTTATCAGCATCTCCGGCTCCAGCCGGCGACCAGTTTCCGCCGAGAACAAATGCAAGTGTTCCGCTCCGATCACCAGATTTTGTGGCTGAGGCAACACACTGATGTCGTCGAGCCTGGCGACCAGCTGCTGCTGGGTACCCGGCAACCGGCAATAATAAAGACACTCTGCCCCCAGCATTTCGGTCATTACCGGAGCAATGCTGATCGGTAATCCCGGCCCCTGCAACCGCAATTGCTCGGGCCGCAGGCCCAGCATCACCTTACCCTCTTGATACCTTTGCGCCAAGGTCAGCCTCTGGCCGTCTTCCAGCAGCAGACTATTCCCTTCCACGCTGGCAGGCAGAATATTCATCGCCGGTGCACCGATAAACTGCGCCACAAACAAACTGGCCGGACGCCGGTATATGTCCATCGGTCGTCCGACTTGCTCCACCCGCCCCTGATTCAGCACCACCAGCCGGTCGGCCAGGGTCATGGCCTCGACCTGATCATGGGTCACATAAACCGCAGTGGTATTCAGCTTGCGCTGCAGCCGTTTAATTTCCAGCCGCATCTGCCCCCTGAGCTTGGCATCCAGGTTCGACAGTGGTTCATCAAACAAAAATAACCGCGGATTACGCACAATCGCCCTGCCCATCGCAACCCGCTGACGCTGGCCGCCGGACAGCTGACGCGGCCGCCGTTCAAGCAGCGCTTCCAGCTCCAGCAAAGACGCGGTTTCTTCTACCCGGGCCCGGATGGCTGCGCGTGCCATCCCGCGCACTTTCAGTCCATACGCCATATTGTCAAACACGGTCATATGGGGATAGAGCGCATAGTTCTGAAATACCATGGCAATATCACGCTCACCGGGCTCCCGTTCATTCACCCGCTCGCCATTAATCAGCAGCTCACCTTCGGTGATCGGCTCCAGGCCGGCAATCATGCGCAACAGCGTTGACTTGCCACAACCCGATGGCCCTACCAGCACCAGCATTTCGCCGTGATCAATATCTATATTCAGCGCCTGCACGGCACGGTGACCATTGGCATAGGTTTTTTGCAGGCCTTTGAGTTCTATCTTCGCCATTACTTTTCCGGCTCCACCAGACTTTTTACAAAAAATCGCTGCATGCCAAGCACCACCACTACCGGTGGCAGCATGGCCAGCAGACTGACTGCCATGACCCGGTTCCAGGCGATATCGCCGTTATCTACCGCCAGCATACGGGACAAACCCATCACCATGGTGTAATAACTGTCATCGGTAGTGATTAACAGTGGCCAGAGATACTGATTCCACCCGTAGATAAAGGTGATCACAAACAAAGCCGCCAGGTTGGTCCGGGACAGCGGCAATACTATGTCCCTGAAGAACCGCCAGGGTCCGGCCCCGTCCATGCGCGCCGCTTCCAGCAGCTCCGGCGGCAGCGTCATAAAAAACTGGCGGAAAAGAAAGGTCGCAGTGGCACTGGCAATCAGTGGCAGCGTCAGACCGGTCATGGAATTCAGTAATCCCAGATCAGCCACAATTTTGAAGGTGGGCATAATCCGGACTTCTACCGGCAGCATCAAGGTGATGAAAATCAGCCAGAAGCACAGCATGCGGCCGGGAAAGCGGAAAAAGACCACAGCGTAAGCCGACAACATGGAAATGCTCAGCTTACCCACGGCAATCAATAACGCCATCAGGGTGGAATTGAATAGCATGCCGGCCACCGGCACTCCGAGCTCCCGGCTGGCCTCGCCATTTAACACCTCGGCAAAAACGGAAAGACCCAGCTCTCCCGGCAGCCAGGAAACCTGTCCACTCATGACTTCATGACTGTGATGGGTTGCCGCCACCAGTGCCAGCCACACCGGCAACGCCACTGCAATCACACCGAGAATAAGCAACAGATAAGAGCAAAAAGATAACCAGGGCCGGTTTTCTACCATCAGTACGCTACCCGCTTTTCAATGTATTTAAATTGCACCACGGTTAATCCTGCCACCAATATCATCAGCACAACTGACTGTGCGGCAGAGCCCCCCACATCCAGGCCGACAAAACCATCGGTATAGACCTGATACACCAGAGTGGTGGTGCTGCTGCCGGGCCCGCCCCGGGTAGTGGCATGAATCACCCCGAATGTATCGAAAAAGGCATACACCAGATTGATAACCAGCAGGAAAAATGCGGTGGGTGACAGCAACGGGAATACGATGCTGAAAAAACGCCGGACAGGACCCGCCCCGTCAATGGCGGCGGCTTCAACCAGGCTGCCGGGTATGCTCTGCAGGCCGGCAAGGAAAAACAAAAAGTTGTAACTTATCTGCTTCCAGGCCGATGCCAGAATCACCAGCCAGAGAGCATGATTTCCGTTCAGGGCCGGATCCCAGTCTATGCCCATACTCACCAGCCAGCGCCCGACCTGGCCGACCCCGGGATTAAACATAAATAACCACAACACGCCGGCCACCGCCGGCGCTACTGCATAAGGCCAGATCAGCAGGGTTTTAAACCCGCCGGCAACCCGGGTGATCCGGTTGGCCAGTACCGCCAGCAGCAAGCCGCCAGATAACGCCAGCACCGATACGGCCAAACTAAAGCCCAGCGTGGTCAATGAGGTGGTGTAGTAACGCGGCTCTGAGAGCAGCATGACAAAATTCGTCAGGCCGACAAATTCACTGTTCAGGCCAAAGGCGTCTTCACGCAACAACGCCTGCCAGAAGGCCTGGCCTGCCGGCCACAGGAAGAAGATCAGCGTAATGATCAGCTGAGGCAACAGCAACAGCAGGGGGAACCCCTGCTGACGAAAATAATGGTGTTTCACTGCTATTACACTCAGTTCACTTTGGCAAACCGGCCAAGCTGGGCATTGGAACGCTCAACAATGGTATTGAGTGCCTTTTGGGGTTCACTTTGATCTGCCCAGACCTTTTCCAGCTCTTCATCCACAATATCGCGGATCTGCACAAAGTTACCCAGCCTGATACCTTTGGAGTTCACCGTCGGCTCGGTCCGGGTCATCTGTTCGATGGCCACTTCCGTACCCGGGTTCTGCTGGTAAAAGCCCTGCTCCTGGGTAAGCTTGTAAGCGGCATGGGTAATGGGCAGATAACCGGTAAACTGATGCCAGTCGGCCTGAATTTCCGGTGAGGACAAAAACTCAAAGAATTCGGCAACACCCTGATATTCTTCTTGCTCATGCCCCTGCAATACCCACAGGGTTGCGCCGCCGATAATCGAGTTCTGTGGCTGCTTAATCAGCGTTTCGTTGTAAGGCAGCAGGCCGACACCGAACTCAAAATCAGGGGTATTGTTTTTAATACCGGCATAAGAGGCGGATGATCCCATAAACATGGCGCACTCACCGGAGTAGAATAAAGGCAGACTGTCGGACTGGCGGCCGCCATATTTAAACAGACCGCTCTTACCCCACTCGGCCAGCTGCTCAATATGCTGCACATACTCAGCACGGTTCACCAGCAGCTCCACCTCGGTTCCGGCAAAACCATTATTGGCCGTGGCAAAGGGAATATCATGCAGGGCAGCAAAGTTCTCCAGCTGCACCCAGGGTGTCCAGCTGGTAGTAAAGGCACAGTCAGTACCTGTTTCTTTCAGCCGTTGCCCTGCCTGCGCCATTTCTTGCCAGGTGGTGGGCACTTCCACTCCGGCCCGTGCAAGCAGATCACGATTATAATAAAGCACCGGCGTGGAGCTGTTAAAAGGCATGGACAACATGTTGTTGTCATTGTCTGTGTAATAGCCGGTGACCGCCGGCAGATATTTACTTTGATCGAATGCCTTGCCAGCATCCTGCATCAGCTTATATACAGGATAAATGGCATTATCGGCCGCCATCATGGTCGCCGTACCGACTTCGAATACTTGAACAATATGAGGTTGCTGCCGGGCTCGAAATGCCGTGATGGCCCCGGTCATGGTCTCACTGTAACTGCCCTTATAGACCGGCTTAATCTCAAACTCAGACTGGCTCTGATTAAATTTACCGGCAATTTCATTGACCTTGTTTCCGAGCTCTCCACCCATGGCATGCCACCATGCAATCTGGGTTGCCGACGCCGCCTGGCCGCTCAGAAACAGACCGGAAAGGGCAAGACTGATTGCTTTAACATTCATGATGAGTCCTCACTGAACAATGAAATACGGTATCTGAGGTCATCAGCCTGAAGGACAAATATGAATCTTTTGTAGGTTTTTTATAACACCTTGATGGCAGGGCCTTAATCAGTGAATCATCCACTCACCGGCTGTCATAAAAAGGTGATAGCCTGTCACTCCACAAAACGTGTAGACGGATATAAACCATGCTGTTATGCGGACACCGCGGGGTGGCAGCCCTGGCACCGGAAAACACCCTCGCCGGGTTGAGGACTGCTTACAGGCTCGGGCTTGAATGGGTAGAAATTGATGTGCAACTCAGCCGCGATGATGAAGTGGTGGTGATCCACGATAATACCGTGAACCGCTGCAGCAACGGCCGCGGCAAAGTGAGCGAACTGGAGTGGCCGGAGCTTGCCAGGCTGGATGCCGGCGGCTGGTTTGACGCCGGGTTTTACGGCGAAGCCATTCCCCGGCTGAGTGATTACCTTGGCCTGGCCCATGCGCTTGGCATCAAGGTGAATATTGAGCTCAAAATTCACGCCGGTGACGACCCTCGCCGGCTGTGCCAGCACGTTCACGCTGTTATCGCTCAACTCTCTCTGCCGGAAAATACCCTGCTGTTTTCAAGTTTTGAACCTGCCTGTCTGGCACACCTGCAGCAACTTGCCCCCGCCATTGCCCGTGGTCTGCTGGTAGAACGCCTGCCCCACGACTGGCACGCGCAATTACTGCGACTGGGCTGCATGGCCCTGCACTGCAATCATAAATATCTGACTCATACTCAGGCCCGGGCCGTCAACGCCGCCGGCTTTTTGCTGCACTGCTATACCGTCAACGACAAGACCCGTATGCACACACTGGCCGACTGGGGAGTGGATATGATTTTTACCGATGATCCACAAGGGTATCAGCATCAGCCCTGAATAACGCCCGCCGCAAACCTCCCCGACAGAGTATTGGCCCGCTCTGTGCTCCTTCATTAGCACTTTTTATGGCTTTTGGTGCTTTTCTGTTATCATGCCGCCACTTTGCCCACCGGCAATCCCTCAATCGTCCGCCAGGACCTTGTTAGTTCGGAGTCTCATGTCATTTGCTTCTCTCGGTCTGAACGAACAGCTCGTTCAAGCCATTAACGAATGTGGCTATACAGAGCCGACCCCCATTCAGCAGCAAGCCATTCCGCTGGTCCTGAAAGGAGGTGACCTGCTCGCCGGCGCTCAGACCGGCACCGGCAAAACTGCCGGCTTTGGCCTGCCCATGCTGCAACGCCTGGGTGAAACCAAAGCACGCCCTCTGGCCAATGGCCGGGCACCGGTACGCGCTCTGGTACTTACCCCCACTCGTGAGCTGGCCGCTCAGGTGGAAGAGAACCTGCGCGCCTATGCCAAACATACCGGTTTGCGTACCCTGGTCATGTTCGGCGGGGTCAGCATCAACCCGCAAATGAAAGCCCTGGGCCGCAAGGTCGACGTGGTTGTGGCCACCCCGGGCCGGCTGCTTGATCATGTATCCCAGCGTTCTATCGACCTGTCCCGCATAGAAATGCTGGTACTTGACGAAGCCGACCGTATGCTGGACATGGGCTTTATCCGTGATATCCGCCGCATTCTGGCATTGCTGCCCAAACAGCGTCAGAACCTGCTGTTTTCCGCCACCTTTTCTGATGACATCAAGGCACTGGCAGAAGATCTGCTGCATAAGCCCGAGCACATTGAGGTTGCCCGCCGCAACGCCACCGCCGAGACCATTTCCCAGCGCTTCTTTGACGTGGACAAGGGCCGCAAGCGGGCGCTGCTCAGCTACCATATTGGCCATCACAACTGGCGTCAGGTACTGGTGTTTACCCGTACCAAGCACGGTGCCAACCGCCTGGCCGAGCAGCTGGGCAAAGACGGTCTGCCGGCCATGGCCATTCATGGCAACAAGAGTCAGGGTGCCCGCACCAAGGCCCTGAGTGAGTTCAAAAACGGCGGCATTCGCGTACTGGTTGCTACCGACATCGCCGCCCGTGGCATCGACATCAGCGAGCTGCCCCATGTAGTGAACTATGAGCTGCCCCACGTGGCAGAAGATTACGTGCACCGCATCGGACGCACCGGCCGGGCCGGCAGCAACGGTGAAGCACTGTCACTGGTCAGTGCCGAAGAAAAACCACTGCTGAAGGCCATTGAAAAGCTTATCAAGCAAAGCGCCGAACTGGAGCAGGTGCCCGGCTTTGAGCCCGACCCCAACGCCCCGGTTACGCCCCTTGAAAATTCACGCGGAGGCAACCGTGGCCGCAATGGTGGCGGCCAGCGGTCTGGTGGCCAGCGCTCCGGCAATCGCAACGGCGGTAACCGCAATGGGGGCGGTCAGCGCTCTGACGGCCAACGCTCGGGCAACCGCAGCGGCGGCAATGGTGAAGGTCAGCGTACCGGGGCTCCCCGTCGCCGGCCGCGCCGTGACGGCCAGCCCCGGCCTCAGGCCGAGCACAACAGCTGACAACAAAACCCCGGGCTTGCCCCGGGTTTTTTATGTTAACGACGGTGCCGGCTGTTCAGCCAGTGCACCCCGCCCCCCACCACCAGCCCCCAGAACGCACTGCCGATACCCAGCAGGGAAACACCCGAGGCGGTGACCATAAAGGTCAGCAGGGCCGCATCCCGTTCCTGTTCATCACGTAGTGCTACGGTCAGGCTGTTGCCAATGGTACCCAGCAACGCCAGGCCGGCAATGGCCATAATCAGCTCTTTGGGCAGAGCTGCAAAGAGCGATACCACGGTGGCGGCAAAGATGCCCATCAGCAGATAAAACAGGCCAGCCCAGAGACTGGCCCGGTAACGCCGTTCAGGCGCGCTGTCCACCTCCGGCCCCATGCAGATAGCCGCACTGATCGCCGCCAGATTAAAGGCAAAACCGCCAAACGGGGCCAGCAGCACGCCGGCCAGCCCGGTCACACTGACCAGCGGCGAAGCCGGCACGTCATAACCGTGCGCCCGGAGTACCGCCACCCCGGGCACATTTTGTGACGCCATGGTCACCATAAACAGCGGTATACCAATGCCAATCAGGCTGGTCAGGCTGAATTCAGGCCAGGTCAGCACGGGCATGGCCGGTTGCCAGTCAAGCTGCTCGGTCTGCATCAGCCCCATTCCGCTGGCCAGGCCCAGCCCGGCCAGCAGGCACAGCGGGATCACATAGCGGGGCAAGCGCCGGCGCAAACCGAGGTATACCACCAGCATCGTTATCACCAGCAGCGGCGCACTTTGCACCGACACAAACAGGTCCAGCCCAAAGTTCAGCAGCACCCCGCCCAGCATGGCGGCCGCCAGACCACCGGGAAGTAACCGCATAATATGATCAAACCAGCCGGTGAGACCGCATACCAGCAACAGCAGAGAGCTGAATAAGAATACTCCCACCGCCTCATTCATCGGCAGGCCGGCCAGGGCCGTCACCAGCAGAGCTGCTCCCGGAGTAGACCAGGCCGTCAGCACCGGCTGACGGTAACGCAGGGTCAGCAGCAGGGTAGTCAGTCCCGAGCCCAGCCCCAGCGCCCACATCCAGGAGCTGGTCTGGGCCTGACTGGCCCCGGCAGCCGCCGCCGCCTGAAAGATAATGGCGGCCGAGCTGCTGTAACCAACCAGCACAGCAATAAAACCCGCAGAAAGGTGAGACAAACTGAACATGGGGACTCCAAAAAAACAGGCGCAGCCGGGCCGCGCCTTATTACCTAAACGATCATTACCTCAGTAACAAATCAGCCCCGTTCTTTCAGCAGTCCGGCACATAAGCGTACAAAGTCGGAAGAAGTGACCATGCCCTGTAACCGGCCTTCTTCATCAACGACCGTCAGGCAGCCGTGCTTGTTGCTGAGAAAAAACTGCACCACTTCGGTCAGCGGTGCCTGGGCATCCACACTTTCAAGATCGGAATCCAGAATTTCCATCACCCGGCACTGACGTTCCCGCCGCTCCAGCGCGCTGACCCCATAATCAGACAACAACCCCATAATGGTGGCGAGCATGCGTTTCTGAGTGAGCACACCCAGCAGTTTGCCGGTCAGCGGATCCACCACAGGAATATGACGAATACTTTTTTCCCGCATCAGATCATGCGCATCTTTAAGGGTCGCGGTTTGATCCAGTGTCAGCAGATCGCGGGTCATGATGTCGCAAACACGTTCTAACGCCATGAGAAACTTCCTTTTTCCTGTTTATCACGATAAACAATAGTATGTTCCCTGTTTTGGCACAGTGCCGTACAGGTTGCAACAAAAAACAAAAAGCCCGCGAAAATCACGTATTCGCGGGCACTCATGGGGGAGTTAACTGTATTATTGATGCGCAGGCACCGCCTTGTGGCCATCGGTCAGATGCAGTACATCAACCAGATCATCGCCGCTTACCGCAAAGGCCTGACCAAATCCCTTCACGAACAGTCCTCGCTCCGGCACCAGGCGGAACAGATGGAAATCGCCGAGACCGGCCAGCCCGGTGACCATGTCACCGTGGCGCTCGGTCAGGGCTCTGATGCCCGCCAGCCAGGCCTCGGTATCACGCTCCACCCGCTCCGGACGCGCATCAAAAGTGAGCCGTTTACGGGCAAACAGGGTACGGCAGCCTTGCTCATCTTCCACCATCATCAGCGAAACGCTGGGGACAGACAGCAAATTGCGGGTATGACGGGCCAGTTCGCTGATCAGGATGTAATACCCGTCCTCTCGCAGTGCAAACGGAGCATAACTGACATTAGGGGCGCCCTCAGCATCCACCGTAGCCAGCAGCAAGGTCTTCATACTGTCGCGGAACTCGCGGATTTCCGGCTCCAGCCGCCCCTGTAAGCGCGCTTGTTTTTCGGCGTGTTCAACCATGCTGTAACTCCTTTAATGCGTGAAAGGCGGCGACTTGCTCAGGGAACAGCACTCCCTTGTCGTCCCGGCCAAGATAGATTTTAAAAACACAGTGGCCGTCGTCATTGTAAAAAACAATGGCGTGAGCCTCCTTGCCCCGGTGCGCCTTGCTCTGCAGTGCAATATGGCCAATGGCATCCAGTTTCAGGTGTCCGTGCAGCTCACCGGGTGCACCGAACAGATTGTAATAGCCATATCCGCTACGGCCCCTGGGCAGCGGGGCCTTCACTTCAAAAACGGAGCCGGCCACCTCAATAATGGTGGTTACCGGTCCCCATCCTGCGACCTGCTCCAGCAGGTGTTGCGCCTGATCACCGGAAAGCAGACAGACCAGCTCTGCGGGCAGGCACTGCATTACCTGCCATTCACTGACTTCCAGTCGTCTGGCCATTTCCACCGGACGCAGGGCCGGCTCGGCAGCCAGCAATTCATTAACCTGTGCAGTCAACTCAGACATTCCTGTTCCTCGTTCAGAAGCGGTAAAGGGCATTCAGCTTGATATTGCGGCCCGGTTCATACAGTTCATTAAAGGCGCGACGATAGTACCTGTCGGTCAGGTTGTCCACGGTCACCCCCAGCTCCAGGCCGCTGAGCGCCCCCTCGGCATACCAGCGGGCTCCCAGATCCAGCAGGGTGTAGCTGTCATAGGCTCGGTCTTCAAAGTGAACCGAGCCGGCATAGGTCATCCGGGCCCCCAGTTTAAGCTGGCTGTCAAACACCCAGTAATCGGTGCGGGCTACCCATTTATCGGCGGGGATCCCCTCCAGATCAGCCCCGGTGTGCTTGTCTTTGCCCGCGGTTCGGCCGTATGACAGCCCCAGTTCCAGATCCTGCCAGGCGTAATCCAGATTCAGCTCTCCTCCCCGGAGCACCGCCTTCTGGACGTTGTCGTAACGGGTTTCAAACACGCCATTCCTGAAATCCATGATGACCTTTTGCTCGATAAAATCATCAACATCGTTCCGGAACATGCTGGCGCTCAGCCTGAGACTATCGTTGTCCGCCAGCACGTCATCAAAACCGGCCCGGACAATAAGCTCTTTACTGGCGGCCTTTTCCGGACGCAGATCCGGATTGGGTACAAAAACATTATTTCCTATCGGTCCCAGGGAGAAATGGGTGCCGCTGGTATAAAGCTCTTCGCTGGTCGGTGCCCTGAACGCCTCATCATAACGGGCAATCACCTCCAGCCAGTCGGTGGCCTGCCAGCTTAACGCCAGCGAGGTCGACAGCTCACTTTCACTGCGCTTTGAGCCAGCCAGGTTTTTGGCCTCGGTGGAGAAATGGTCATAACGCAGGGCCGGCAGCAAAAGCCATGCATCGCCCAGCGGTACTTCGACCTGTACAAAACTGCCTATGATGTCGGAACGACCGTCCGCCGGTGTGGGCCGGTTAGCCCCTTCCCGGCTGCCCTGGCTTTTGTCCTGATAACCGTCCAACCCGTAGGTCAGCTTGCCCCAGTCCAGTTGCGAGCGATTGACCAGGCTGAGCCCCAGGGTTCGGTAGTCGGTGTGATCGCGCTGGTTTTTTAGCACACGAAATTCATCTACCTCGGTGCGGTTGTGATACAGGGTCAGCTCCAGATCCACCAGCCCGGAGTCCGGATTCAGCCGGTATCCCAGTACGCTGCCGCGGTCAGCAGACTCCCGTTCCACCAAAGGACTGCTGGAGTCGACATTGGCTTCCGGGTTACCGGGCACGGCACCGGTGGTTTCACTTTGCCGGTGGCTCAGGGTTAAACGCTGGGCATCGTCCAGCTGCCAGCCCAATTTAATCAAGCCGCCCCGTTCACGCTCCGCAGAATAGGACAGGTTGCTGTCGCTTCCCAGGCGGGTATCGTGCTGGTCCCGGTAATAGCCATTCAACAGCAGATCGAGCTGCTCACCGGCACCATACAAGGCCGCACTGGTACGATTCTGCTCCGCCGCCGTACCATGGCTTTGCGTGATATAACCTCCCAGGTTCTGACCTTCGCTCAGAAGCTCCCGGCCGCTCCGGGTGGTCTGGGCGACCACCCCACCGATGGCACCACTGCCCCACAGGCTGCCGGCAGGTCCCATAATGACATCAACCTGCTTCAGCAACTCGGGGGCGACCTGATAAGAGCCCCTGTGCCCGGCCACAAAGTTCTGACGGGCACCGTCCACCAGTTGCAGCACCCGGTTACCATCAAGGCCACGGATCACCGGCTGCTGATTACTGCTGCGCGGGCCACCGCCGATATCGATATTGGGATGATACTTAAATGCCTCAGCCACGCTGTCGGGTTGCTGCTCATCAAGTTGCTGACGGGTGACAACCGCTGCGCTGTGCTTGCTGCCGGCCAGCGTAGACTGGTCACGGCTGGCCTGAACCAGCACTTCGTCCAGCTGGCTGATGTCTGTCGCCTGAGCCGGCAGCCCCAAAACAGCCAGCGCCACCAGAGACAGTTTCCTCCCCGATAAACACGCCACAGTATTCGCTCTGTTCACAATGGTTTTCTCTTCAGAAAAAAGTAATAGAAGACGATGAACAGGCTAATTCACAACAAATATCAATGCAACGCATTATCATTAGCATAATCAACAACTCATCTACAGGCTAATGCAACACATTATCATTTGAATAGACATTGGCAGAAAAATCCGTATGCTGAGGGCCTCATTGTTATCTGATTTTTGAAGGTGGATGGATCGTGAGCCTGAAACGCTACGGCCTCTTTGTTGTGACTTCGTTGCTGCTGCATGGATTGCTGGCTCAGGCCATGGATCGTCAGACGCTCGAAATGGCGTTGGCTCCCGCCGATAGTCCGGGACCTATTAGTGTGCAAATGATCCCGCCGGCCTTTACTCCGCCCCCCGAGCCCGCACCGCCGGAGCCGGAACCTCCCAAGCCGGAGCCAAAACCGAAGCCAAAACCGAAGCCAAAGCCGGAGCCAAAGCCGAAGCCCAAACCGGAGCCAAAACCGAAGCCCAAACCGGAGCCCAAGCCAAAGCCGGAGCCCAGACCGAAGCCAAAGCCGGAGCCCAGACCGGAGCCTCTGCCTGAGCCAGTCAAGCAGCCGCCCAAACCTCAGCCCCAGCAGGCCAGAGACAGTGCGCCCAAACGCATTGAGAAACCGAGTTTCCGCACTCAGCCGTCTCCCATCGCCTACCCCACCCAGGCCCGCCGTCGCGGTCTGGAAGGCACGGTAGTGGTAGAGGTGTGGCTGGATGAGCAAGGCAAACAGACCAAGCGCATACTGGCCCGCTCTTCCGGCGTTGGTGTGCTCGACAAGGCAGCACTTAAGGCCATCGCCAAATGGCGTTTTTCCGCCTATGTGGAAAACGGCAAGGCACTGGCCCACCGTGTACAGATCCCCATTCGTTTCAAACTGGATTAAATCATGTCGTTTCTTAATCAATTGCATCAACAACTGGGCCTGATGAGCTGGCCCCTGATCGTTTGCTCCGTAATCACCCTGGCCATCTGGCTGGAACGGGGCCTGAGCCTGCTGTGGATCAGCCTGCGCGGCGAGCAGGAAAAACGCCGCCTGCGCAGCCAGGAGATCCCATACCCCGGAGAGCACTCGGAAGAATCCGCTTCCGTGATGCTGCAAGGGTGCCGGCTGCTGGTTCAGCACAAGGCATGCCCCAAATCGATTCGTGAAGATCTGGCCGCCGTCTGGTTACAGCACCAGCGCCGCCGGCTGCACTCCGGCCTGCGGGTACTGACTCTGGTGGGCGTGATCAGCCCGCTGCTGGGCCTGCTGGGTACGGTGCTGGGCCTGATGGAGATGTTTAAAAGCATCGGCGAAAGCGGTGAGCCTGTCACCCCGACCCTGCTGGCAGATGGACTTGGCCTGGCCATGAGCACCACCGCCGCCGGTCTGCTTATCGCCCTGCCCGCCATTGCCGGTGCCCAGCTGTTCGGGCTTTGGGCCGATCGACTGCTCGACCGCCTTACCCATGAACTGAACCGCTGCAACCTGCATCTGGAAGGACTGGGGCTGGGAGGCCGGTCATGATCAAAAGTCCTGAGGCAAGCCAGTCCGCCTGGCGAGCCATGACCCCCGACATTACTCCCCTGCTCGATATTATTTTTATCGTGCTGGTGTTCCTGCTGCTGACTGCCAATATTCCTCTGCAGTCCCTTGAGGTGGATCTGCCCAAAACAGACAGTGAGGCGCTGTCTGCGGTCCAGGACGAAAAGAGCATGACCATCAACATGATGGCAGGCAGCCCGGCCTGGGCGCTGCAGGGAGAAAAATACGAAGACTGGGCGGCATTTAAACCGGTGCTGGAAAGCAACCTGGAAGCCCTGAAAAAGGCCGAACTCATGCTTGCCTCCGACGGCATGGTAACAGTGGACAACATGATGAAACTGCTGGCCTTTTTACAGGAACACGAAATCCAGGCCACCCAGATCCTGATGGAGGAAGAATAATGAAATGCTGGTGGCTCGCTTCCCTGTTACTGCTCGCCGGCCAGGCGACCGCCGGGGAGCGTGTGCTCAGTGCTGGCAACAGCGTGACCGAGCTGATTCTGGCGCTGGATGCCAGAGACCAGCTGGTGGCCACCGACAGCACCAGCGTCCTGCCTGAAGGACTTAATGTGCCCAAACTTGGCTATCATCGCCAGCTCAGCGCCGAAGGCATGCTGTCCACCAACCCGGATCTGGTGGTGGGCAGTGCCGAAATGGGCCCCGATGATGCCCTGGAGCTGCTCAGCCGTGCCGGTGTAGCGGTGGAAAAACTGCCCGAAGCACTCACGGTAGCCGGACTGCAGCAAAACATCACTCGCCTGGGTGAATTGCTGAACAAGCAGCCACAAGCCAGTGCCCTGCACCAAAAAGTGCAGCAACAGGCCGATGCGCTGCACGGCAGCACCAACGGCAAAAAGGCCATTTTTCTGCTGCTGAGCGATGGCAACCGGATCCAGGTGGCCGGCCACAACACCCTGGCCGACAGCCTGATCACTCTGGCCGGCGGCAGCAACCCTGCCACTGAGCTGGAAGGTTACAAGCCGGTCGCCATAGAAGCCCTGGTGGCCATGCAGCCCGAGGTGATTCTGATCAGCCGCCGCCATCTGGATCAACAGGGTACCCCTGCCCAGCTGTTACGGAACTTTCCACTGCTGGGGCAAACCCCTGCCGCAACCAATGACGCCATTGTGGCCATTAACGGTCGAGCACTGATCGGGGGCCTCGGGCTGTCTACCCTGGATGAAGCCGAACGCCTGCACCATGAGTGGTTCAGCCAGCCATGATTCGCCACCCCGCCCTGCAGCCCGTTCTGCTGGCACTGCTGGTGGCCACCGGGCTGGGGTCGCTGGTCACCGGCCCGATGGCCCTGAACTGGGGAAGCCTGCTCGCGCCCGCTGAACTGAGCGACACCGAACAGCTGGTATTGTTGCACATTCGCCTGCCCCGCACCCTGCTGTGTCTGGCGGTCGGAGCCACACTGGCCATGTGTGGTGCCGTTATGCAGGGGCTGTTTCGCAATCCCCTGGCCGATCCCGGCATTATCGGTGTGTCCAGCGGTGCCGCTCTGGGCGCAGCCATCTCCATGGTGTTGATGTCTCCGATGGCGGCGACCATACCTGCCTGGCTGGGTACCGGCCTGACCTCGTTAATGGCCTTCAGCGGCGGCCTTGTGGCGACGTTGGTGATCTACCGGCTGGCTCGTACCCCGCAGGGTACCTCGGTGAGCGTGCTGCTGCTGGCCGGGGTGGCCATTGCCGCGCTGTCGGGTGGCGTGCTGGGGCTGCTGAACTACCTGGCCGACGATCAGACCCTGCGGGATCTGACCCTGTGGCAGATGGGCTCGCTGACCCAGAGCAGTGTCCCGCAGCTGATACTGGTATGTGCCACAGCCCTGCTCCTGGTGGTGGTGCTCGGCCGCCAGTCCACGGCGCTGAACGCCCTGACCCTGGGGGAAGCGGAAGCCCGGCACCTCGGCATTGAAGTACAAAAACTCAAACGACGGCTGGTGCTGACTACCGCCATGGCGGTGGGAATTTGCGTGGCGGCGGTAGGTATCATCGGCTTTGTCGGGCTGGTGGTGCCGCATCTGGTGCGACTGCTGGCCGGCCCTGATCATCGCGGCCTGCTGCCGCTGTCGGCATTGCTGGGGGCCTGGCTGCTGTTGCTGGCCGACATGCTGGCACGCACCCTGGCCGCCCCCGCAGAAATGCCGGTAGGCATTGTGACCGCCCTGCTGGGCGCGCCTTTCTTCCTGTGGCTGCTACTGAAACAAAAACGAGGGGTGGGCCTGGCATGACGACATCTCCCCTACAGATCCACGACCTGTCGCTGTCGGTCAACCGCCGCCCGTTGCTGAGCGACATACACCTTGAAATAGAAAGCGGCAAGGTCACCGTGCTGCTCGGCCCCAATGGGGCCGGCAAAAGTACCCTGCTGCACTGTATTGCCGGCGAGATGAAACATGAAGGCGAACTGCGCCTGTTAGGACGACTGCGTGAACACTGGAACAAACGGGAACTGGCCCGCCGGCTGGCGGTTCTGCCGCAACAGTCCAGCCTGATGTTTCCGTTTCTGGCCCATGAGGTGGTTGCCATGGGGCGTATTCCCCACGACACCCTGAACCAGGAAAACCAACGTATTGTAGAAACTTGCATGCAACAGGCCAATGTGTGGCATTTGAGAGACGCCGCCTACCCCAGGCTGTCAGGGGGAGAAAAGCAACGGGTACACTTTGCCCGGGTACTGGCCCAGCTGGCCGGCGAGCACGGGCAGCAACTGCTGCTGCTGGATGAGCCCACCTCAGCGCTGGATCTGGGCCAGCAGCACAGCCTGCTGAAAGAAGCCAGGCTCCTTGCCGCCGGCGGCACCGCGGTGTTGGTTATTGTGCATGACCTCAACCTGGCGGCCCGCTACGGCGATCGCCTGGTTCTGATGCAGGATGGCCGGATAAGCTGTACAGGCACGCCAGAGCAAGTGCTTACACCGGACCGGGTAGAGCAACACTTTGGCTACCGCACGCAGCTGTTGCAAAGCCCTGACGGCCATGCCGTGCTGATGTGAAATAAAGAAACAGCTATTTTTCCCACTTCTGACTGCCTGCCAACCATGCTATAAGCATTCCTTCTTCTAGCTGAAAGTGTACTTATGAAAACAATCAAAATAAGAAAAGGCTTGCTCTCTTGCGTATTGTTAGCAGCACTGTGGATGCCTCTGCTGGTATCAGCTGCAGCCATCGACAAGCACACCCAAAAACCAGTCTGGATGGACTGGGCCTTTTTTGGTAACACAGTGGCTTCCGCCTGCCTCACCCGATGGTGTAATAACCGCGATCCGGAATAATTTGCCGCCGCAAGGATGCGGTTTTATTGACTGACACCCCACCTCTCCTCGCTCTACCTTCTTTTTTGTGACCTCCCCCGCAACAAACGAAACAAATATTTAACACACATAAGACAAAAGAATAGGGTTTCTTCACCAATAAAGTTTACAACTAACAACAGATATAGAAACAATCAAGGAAGAAACCATGAACAAGATCTCTCGCAACCTGCTGGTCGCCGCCGGCCTGGCGCTAACTCCTCTGGCTCAGGCCATTACCGCCGAGCAAACCGACATTGCCGTACTGATCCCCGGAAAGCATGACGACGGCGGCTTTATGCAGGCGGCCTACCGGGGCTACGAAAAAATCCGTGATCAGTTGGATGTAAATGCCAGCTTTGTATCCAATATCTCCGCCACCTCGGATCCGGTATTACTCACCGAAGCCATGCGTGAGCTGGCCACAAAAGGCCCCGACATGATTATCGCCCATGGCGGCCAGTGCAACGGCCCGGCCGAAACCGTGAGCCAGGAATTCCCCAACATCAAGTTTGTGGTCATTCAGGGCCATGTACAAGGCCCCAACCTGTCCAGCTACGTGGTGCGCCAGGAAGACTCCGCCTGGCTGGCCGGTGCCCTGGCAGGCCTGACTACGGAGACCAATATAGTAGGCCATATTTCCGGTGCCTGGCCCAAGCCGGGATTGATCGGTCGTGCCGCCTTTTATGACGGCCTGATGCACGTCAATCCGGACGCTAAGTTCCTCACCTGGTTCACCGGCGATCTGGACAACACCCAAATCAACGCCGACACCGCCGGTGCCGAGATTAAGCATGGTGCAGATGTCATCTACACCATGCTCAACGGCGGCCGCCAGGGGGTGATCGATGAGGTTAAGAAACACAATAGTGAGGTGCGTCACATTGGTAATGTATCCGATTGGACCCAGGTTGATCCGACCTTCGTCGGCTCGGCAGTAGCCGACGCCAGCGTGGCCATTCTCAATGCCGCCCAGGACTTCACCAACGGCCAGTGGAAGCCCGACCAGATCACCGAAATCGGCTTAGGCCAAGGCGACGTGGTTAAACTAACTCTGGCAGACGACGTATCCCCCGAGGTGCAGGCAAAACTGGATGAACTGGCTCAGCAGCTAATCAGCGGCGAGATCACCATGAAAACCACCTATGAAGGAAAGGAGTTCCACCCCGCTACCGGCGACTTTGTGGAGCAGTCCTTCAAGGAAACCCTGAAGAACAAATCCTGATCGGGAAAGCCTTATCTTTCTCTGTTATCACTCCTGCGCACTATATCGTCACTCCCTCGAAGGCGGGAGTGACGTGTACTCACGAGGACAATAAGTGCCTGCTTCGCATTACCGCCGTTTCAGGTCGCAAGGATCTTCGCTTTTCATCCTACTCGCCACTGGCATTCCCCGCCCAGCCAAGTACCATATAGCACCATGGCCCTGCGTTGGCCGCGGGCTGCTTCACACTCAGCCCTATGATCTGTCAAAACGGCCTGTCAACTCACTGATTTATCAGGACAATATAGAAATGGCTCAATTTGTTTACACCATGCACCGCGTGGGCAAGGTGGTTCCGCCCAAGCGTCATATTCTGAAGAATATCTCTCTGTCGTTCTTTCCCGGAGCCAAAATCGGCGTTCTGGGCCTGAACGGTGCAGGTAAATCTACCCTGCTGCGCATCATGGCTGGCATCGATACCGAGATTGAAGGCGAAGCCCGTGCCCAGCCCGGCATCAAAATCGGCTACCTGCCTCAGGAGCCCCAACTCAATCCCGAGTACACCGTACGTCAGGAAGTGGAAGAAGGCGTGGCCGAAGTGGCCGGCGCCCTCAAAGAGCTGGACGCCGTTTACACCGCCTACGCTGATCCGGATGCCGACTTCGACAAGCTGGCCAAGCGTCAGGGTGAGCTGGAAGCCATTATTCAGGCCCACGACGGTCATAACCTGGACAACCAGCTCGAGCGCGCCGCCGACGCCCTGCGCCTACCGCCCTGGGATGCCGTGATCGGCAAGCTGTCCGGTGGTGAACGCCGCCGCGTAGCCATGTGCAAGCTGCTGCTGGAAAAGCCCGACATGCTGCTGCTGGACGAACCCACCAACCACCTGGACGCCGAGTCCGTGGCCTGGCTGGAACGCTTCCTGCATGACTACGAAGGCACCGTAGTGGCCATTACCCACGACCGTTACTTCCTCGACAACGTGGCCGGCTGGATCCTGGAGCTGGACCGGGGCGAAGGCATTCCGTGGGAAGGCAACTACTCTTCCTGGCTGGAACAAAAGGATCAGCGCCTGTCTCAGGAAGCTTCTTCCGAAGCCGCCCGTCAGAAGTCCATCCAGAAAGAACTGGAGTGGGTGCGTCAGAACCCGAAAGGCCGTCAGGCCAAGTCCAAGGCCCGTATGGCCCGCTTTGAAGAGCTGCAGAACCAGGACTTCCAGAAGCGTAACGAGACCAACGAGCTGTTCATTCCGCCCGGCCCGCGCTTGGGTGACAAAGTGATAGACGTTGAAAACCTGACCAAGTCCTACGGTGATCGTGTGCTGATTGACGATCTGTCGTTCAGCATTCCCAAGGGTGCCATCGTCGGCATCATCGGCCCCAACGGTGCCGGTAAGTCGACCCTGTTCCGCATGCTCACCAACGCCGAGCAGCCGGATTCCGGCAACATTGCCCTGGGTGATACCGTGCAGCTGGCCTCGGTTGAGCAGTTCCGCGACGCCATGGACAACAACAAGACCGTATGGGAAGAAGTATCCGGCGGACTCGACATGATGCGCATCGGCAACCTGGAGATCCCCAGCCGTGCCTATCTGGGCCGGTTCAACTTCAAGGGCACCGACCAGCAGAAGCGGGTTGGCGAGCTGTCCGGTGGTGAGCGCGGCCGTCTGCACATGGCCAAGCTGCTGCAGACCGGTGGCAACGTGCTGCTGCTCGACGAACCGACCAACGACCTGGATGTGGAAACCCTGCGCGCGCTGGAAAACGCCCTGCTGGAATTCCCCGGCTGCGCCATGGTGATCTCGCACGACCGCTGGTTCCTCGACCGTATCGCCACCCACATCCTCGACTACAAGGATGAAGGCAAGGTGGAATTCTTCGAAGGCAACTTCACCGAATACGAAGAGTGGAAGAAGAAAACCTACGGTGCCGAGGCGATTCAGCCCAAGCGTATCAAGTACAAGCGCATCATTAAGTAAGGCTTGTAGCTGTGCTGACAAAGGCCCGCCTCGTGCGGGTCTTTTTTATTGTTGTGATCCTTCACCTCGCCCTTACTACCCCCTATGGTATGCTGTCTGTTTTACGTCTTCACACACGGAATTTTTATGGACACCTATGCGGCCCAGGCCCAGCTGGACCGGCAGGATATCTGGCAGGGCTTTAAACAGCTGCTGCCCCTTTCCTTCTTTGTGGCCGCCTTTGGTCTGGCGTTTGGCCTGGCCGCACACCAGACCGGCCTCAGCGACGGCAGCATCGTGCTGATGAGTGCCACCGTGTTTGCCGGCACCTCCCAGTTTGCCGCCCTCGACGTCTGGGGGCTGCAGGTGCCGCTGGTACCATTAATGATAACCACCTTTGCCATCAACGCCCGTCACCTGCTGATGGGAGCAACTCTTTACCCCTGGCTGCGCCATCTGCCACCAGCCAGGCGCTACGGTATTATGCTGTTTGCCTCCGATGCCAACTGGGCCCTGGCAATGCAGCATTTTCACAAGGGTGAACGGGCTCTGGGGATTTTATTTGGCGGTGGCATGGCGATCTGGGGCTTCTGGATGGTCGGCACCTGGCTCGGAATCCGTTTCGGCAGCGCCATTGAAGATCCGGTCAGCATCGGCCTCGATATGGTGCTGGGCTGCTTCCTGCTGGCCATGGCGCTGGGAGCACGCAAGGATCTTCGTACCCTGGTCATCTGGATAGTAGCCGGGGGGAGTTCTATGGCTGCGTACTGGTGGCTGCCGGAAAACAGCCATGTGGTGGTAGGTGCGCTGGCCGGCGGACTATTAGGAGCAATTTGGATGGAGAAAGGGAAATGATGCTGGAAACCACAGGCAGCGGCACCCTGCTTATTATCGCTGTCATGGCGGTGGTTACCCTGTTCACCCGGCTGGGTGGTGTGCTGATCATGTCCGTTATTCCCATTAACCGCCGGGTGCAGAACTTTATCAGCGCCATGTCGGGATCCGTGCTGATCGCCATTCTTACCCCCCAGGCAGTCAACGGCGACGACGGTGCCCGGGCTGCACTGCTGGCCACCGGCCTGGTGATGCTGGTGCTTAAAAAGCCGCTGCCCGCTATCACCGCCGGCGTGCTGACAGCGGCACTATGGCGGCAGATACTGTAATTAAAAACGAAACAAAAAGTCTCATTTTTATTAATTATTGGCTATGCTGTGACGAACCGTCCCACCAAACCTGACATGGGAGCACAGTTCATATGCCCGCCTTGTTTCCGCTGGACCGAAACGCCCCTTCAACCCTGCAGCAACAGGTACGGGAGCACCTGGTTAACGCTATTCTCAACGGATTTATAGCGGCTGATCGGGCCTTGCCCTCCTGCAGAAATCTGGCAAAAAACCTGAATGTGGCACGTAATACCATCGTTCAGGTCTATGACGATCTGGTTTCTGACGGTTACCTTATTGCCCGCGAACGCCGTGGCTATTTTGTTAATCCCGATCTGCCGGCAGCCCAGCCCGCCATTCCCGGTACCGGACACGGCTCACTCCCTGCCCTGGACTGGACACACCGGCTCAAGGTCAGCCCGGGCCAGCAGCCCAATGCCAGTCTGTCCCACAACTGGCAACGTTATCGCTACCCCTTTGTCTACAGCCAGCTCGACAGTAGTCTGTTCCCTCTTGACCACTGGCGCAAATGCTGGCGCGATGCAGTGAGTGTGCAGGCCATCAAGGACTGGAGTTCGGATCGCTACGACAGCGACGATCCCCTGCTGCTTGAACAATTGCAACGACGTATCCTGCCCGGCCGGGGCATTCAGGCCCACACCGACGAAATCCTGATCACCGTCGGCTCCCAACAGGCGCTTTATCTGCTGGCCCAGCTACTACTGGATGAAAAATCCTGCTTCGGCATTGAAGATCCCGGGTACCCCAGCGCGGCCCACATCGCCCGCCTGTTTGGTGCCCGAGTACAAAGCCTGGCGGTCGATAAGGAAGGACTGGTCATCAACGACCGCCTGTCCGGCTGCAGAGCCATTTACCTCACTCCCAGCCACCAGTGTCCGACCACGGTTACCCTGCCACTGGAACGACGGCAAGCCTTGCTGGAGCAGGCCGAACTACACGACTTCCTGCTCATTGAAGACGACTATGAAATGGAAATGAACTTCGGCAGCCACCCGACCCCGGCGCTGAAAAGCATGGATAACCGTGGGCGTGTACTTTATGTCGGCAGCTTGTCAAAAACCCTGGCACCCGGACTGCGCTTGGGCTTTCTGGTGGGTCCGGCTCCGTTGATACGGGAAGCACGCAACCTGCGCCAGCTGATGCTACGTCACCCGCCGCTCAACAATCAGCGCGCCGTTGCCCTGTTTCTGTCGCTCGGCTATCACGACACTCTGGTACGAAAACTGGCCCGGGAATTTGAACAGCGCGCCCGCTGCCTGAGCGATGCCCTGCAACAACACCTGCCTGACTGCAGGGCATCGTCCATCGGCGGCTCCTCCTGCTGGCTGACACTGCCGGCCGGGCTGGACGGTACGGAGCTGAAAAAACGGGCGGCCGACCATGGCCTGCTGATCATCAGTGGCGACAGCTATCACATAGGAGCTGGGTTGCCGACCAACACGGTCAAGCTCGGCTTCTCGGCCATTCCCCTGGATCGCATCGAACCCGGTATCCGGCTGCTGGCGGAAGTGAAGGCCGAGCTGGCGAAAAAGCAGGAGAAAGAAGGGATATAGTCCAGGCTCAAGGCCCGGATATTAAAGATCGAGTACCTTTTCCAGTTGCACCGCCGCCCGGCGCAGGGCAGGTGCCCATTCCATCAGGCTGGCAAGCGGCTTACGGGCCGTAGGAGCATGCACCGCCAGCGCCGCACGCACCTGACCTACCTCGTCGTAGACAGGAACCGCAATGGCTACCATGCCTTCAAACATTTCCTCGTTATCAATACTCAGGGTATTTTCAGCAATCTGTTCCAGCTCCCTTTCCAACCGCTCCCTGTCGGTAATGGTATGAGGTGTATGAGGCTCCAGATTCAAAGCAGACAGCAGCGCCTTACGCCGGTGTGTTGGCATCAACGCCAGCAGAAGCTTGCCGGCAGCTGTGCTGTGTAAAGGCATGCGTGAGCCCGGATGCAGCTGAATGCGCACCGGCCAGTTGGTTTCTATCCGCTCGAAATACAGCAGCTCATGGCCATCCAGCAATGCAATGTTACAGGTTTCACCCAGCTCATCCGCCAGCTTCTGCAGCACAGCTCGTCTTGCCGCACCTACCCCTCTCTGCGCCAGCACACCCAATGCTATTTTACGCAACCGGGGGCCGGGGCTAAGGTAACGACCATCCGGCTCCCTCTGCAGTAACCCTTCCTGCTCCAGCTGTCCGATAATCCGGTGCACCGTCGGCTTGGGCACATCCAGTCGCTGACAAAGCTCGGCCGCGGTGATGGCCCTGTCTTCCTTCAGCATTGTTTCGATCAAGGCAAAGGCACGAAGCAAAGTCGAATTGGTTGTGCTGGCAGCAGTGCTCATAATCCCTCCCGGATGAATGTAACCGCATTTTATCACAGTGCCGCCTGAATACGCTGCGCAAACTGCAGACTGAGAACCTCATCCTCCTCCAACGTCCTGCCACTGACTCCCACGGCACCAATCAGTTTACCGTCATCAAACAAGGGTTGGCCGCCAGGAAGCGAGGTCAGGCCATCATCCTTGAAATCACCCAATGAAAGTTGTTCTTCCAGTAGTCGTTGCCGAAATAAAACCGTCGGCACCTCCATTTTTGCTGAGCTATAGGCTTTGCCCATGGCAATTGTAACCAACCGCTGAGGCGCATCATTCATACGGTATAGATGAACCAGAGAACCGCTGCTGTCTACAATCGCGAAACAAAGTGGCCGCCCGCCGTCTTCGGCAATACGCTCGGCCATAGACAGAGTAACACCTGCCCATGCCATGAAGTTGATATTCAAAATACATCCTGATTCTTTAGTGTGCACCAAAGCCCAAGCGGAACCAGAAGGCATCGCTTGGGCATAATAAAAAATCACAGCAGCAACAGCGAAATTTCCGGTAAATAGGTAATCATCAGCAACACGGCAATCATTACCAACAGATATACCCAGACGGCTTTGGCCAAGCCACCGATACTGACGTTGGCAATGCCACTGGCCACAAACAAGTTGACCCCCACCGGTGGCGTAATAAAACCAATGGCCAGATTCATCACCATGATGACCCCGAAATGCACCGGGTTTACTCCCACGGCGGTCACCAACGGCAGTAATATGGGCGTCAGGATCACAATGGCGGCCAACGCTTCCATAAAAATGCCAATCCACAGCAGGAAGATGTTAATCATAATCAGGATGATCAGCTTACTGGACGTCAGCGCCAGGATAGCCTCGGCAATGATTTCAGGGATCTGCTCTATGGTCATGATATTGCCGAAGATAGTCGCCATAGCCATCAGCACAATAATAATGGAAGAGATATTCGCCGCTTCCTGACTCGCCCCCCACAAGCTGCTCAATGACAGCTCCCGGTGAACAAAAAGTCCCACAATCAGCCCGTAAAGCGCGGCGACCGCTGCGGCCTCAGTCGGTGTCATGATGCCGCCATAGATCCCGCCCAGCACAATCACCGGCACCATCAGTGCCCACTTGGCTTGCCAGGCCGCACACATAAAGGTTTTCAGAGAGCGCTCACGGATTTCACCATGCCAGCCATTTTTTCTGGAAATCAGATAGGCAACCAGCATCAATGCTGCCCCCATGATTAACCCGGGGATAATACCGGCGATAAATAGCTTGCCAATGGATACCTGAGCCGACACGCCATACACCACAAAGGGGTTGCTGGGGGGAATAATCACCCCGATGGCACCGGCACAGGCCACAATTGTCGCGGCAAAATACTTGTCGTAACCCCGGGCAATCATGGCCGGAATGGTGATAGATCCGATGGCTGCGACGGTAGCCGGGCCCGAACCACTGATAGAGGCAAAGAAAATACAGGTCATGATACTGGCCAGAGCCATGCCCCCGGGCAACGCCCCCACCAGTTCATCTCCCAGTGCCAGCAATCTCCGTGACAGACCACCCGCTCCCATAAAGACGCCGGCGGCAATAAAGAAGGGAATGGCCATGATGGGAAAGGAGTCGATGGACGAAAAAGCAATCTGCGCCAGGTAATCGACCGGCAGGGTTCCGGCCCCCAATACCGTGGTCAGTCCCGCCAATCCCAGAGCAAAGGCAATAGGCACTCCCAATACGAGAAAAAGGGTAAAGTAGCCAAATAACAACAGGGAAGCGCTCCAGTCATCGGAGAGCATGACGGGCAAAAACAGTAAAACCGACAGTGCCATCCCCATGGCTACACTCGGCAACGTCATGCCCCTGCTTTGTCGCCACAATGCCTGCAGGGTACGTATTCCCATCAAGCCAAAACCAACAGGCAATATCAGATAAGGAATGTAGTATCCGATTTGCAACGCCGGCGTGGTCTGTGGCATTTCTAATTGCATCCTGACGTAGTCAAGCCCCATGTATGCAAACAGGCAAACCAATATCAGAGTACAGAAATCAATCATGACCCAGAGGATATTTTGCCAGTGTGCTGATAGCCGGTTGTGCAATACATCCACCCGGATACCTCCCCGGTTCAGGATGGAGAGAGACACGGCAAGATAGGAAATCCAGATAAAAATGTAGCGGGCCAGTTCTTCGGTCCATACACCCCAACCGACGGCACTTTTTACCCGGACACGCAAGGCCTCGGTATCCAGCCAGTGACCGAACATACGTTCAAAGCCCGGTGTAGCAATCAATTCCAGCAGGGTAGATATTCCATACCTGAAAAAAGTCTGATAATTAATGATGAAAATCATCACTATCAAACCAATAAACAGGAAAGGCTTTTCAACGTTATTAAATATATTTGCCAGTGGATATGCGCTTTTTATTTCCGCCTGACTGACACGAGGTTTTAACAGTTCCATAAGGCCGCTCCGGCACAGTCCTTCAGCCAATAAAACGGGCGGACCTTATCATCCCCCCCAGGCTCAACGCCGGCGTCAGTGATCGTGACGCCGGCACTTTTATGCAGAAACGCTGCGTTTACTGCTGGGTTTCCTGAACCAATTCAAGCAAATCGTCCGGCAGGTTGGCTGCAAATTCTTCAAATACCGGCTTGGTCAACTCGCGGAACCTTGCCTGCTCTTCCTTCGTGGTCTGGTGAATCGCAATCCCGGCATCAATCATACCCTGGCGCGCTTTTTCCTCATTTGCAGGGTAGGCTTGCGTACGTTGATAGGTCACCGCTTCCTGAGCAGCTGCTTCAATGACTTCCTGAGCCTCCACCGGCAGGGAGTCCCACCACTTCTTGTTGGCCATGGCCACTTGCATGCCATAGTTGTGCGCCGAGGTGACGGCATATTTCAGATTTTCATGATGTTTGGCACCAAACATGTGAGGGAAAGTATTGCCCTCCGCATCAATGGTGCCCTGTTGCAAGGCGGTATACACCTCACCCCAGGCAATGGGAGCCGGGTTCGCACCCAAGGCTTTTGCTACCGCAACTTCTACCGGTGAGTCAGTCGTCCTCATTTTCAGCCCAGACAAGGAATCGGGTCCTGAAAGCGGCTTACTGCTGGACACAAAATTACGATAGCCATACTCGGCATACATGATCGGCTGCAAGCCAATGTCATTAGATACCTGTTCAAAATAAGTATTCAAGGGACCGCCCTTATCCAGGGACTGGTAGAGTTTTTCCTGGTGTTCGGGGCTGGTGATATAAGGCAGGTCAAATACCTGAAATAACGGGGAGAAGCTTGCCAAGTTGGGGGTCGAGCTTACTCCTATTTCCAGCGTACCCCGCTGCGCGCCCTCTACCAGTACCCGGTCACTGCCAAGAATGGCTCCCGGGAACAACTGAACCCGGATTTTTCCATCTGACTTTTCCTTCACCAGTTCGGCAAACTTATCATAGGCCAGAGTAATGTGATTACCCGGGGGCGCGGTATGCGCCAGCTTCATCTTGAGCTTGGGTCCTGAATAATCGGCCATGGCTGCTGAGCTGACCGACATGGCCAGTACGACGGAAGACAAAACAAACGAACCTGCTTTCATAAGATAACCTCGTCCTTGGCTTAAACAACCGTTACAAAAACTTAACAAGTGAGACTATATTAACCAATTAATATTTATGTCAATGTTAAAACCAATAAAATCGATACAAAAAGTATCAAAAAACAATTACAAGTTAAAAATAAGTAACTACCATGGATTCAGTACACTTTCTGAGTTCTTGTAAAAAGGCCCTTCGACCTGGTGTTGGAGACGTGCCTACTGCCACTTGTCAGGTGATAAGTCATGTCTATGTATCAAAACCAGGTGTTCGGCGAATTCGACTATATCGTGGTGGGTGCCGGCTCGGCCGGGTGCGTGCTGGCCAACCGGCTCAGTGAAGATCCCCATATCCGGGTTCTGCTGCTGGAAGCCGGTGGCCAGGACAACAACCCCTGGATCCATATTCCGGTCGGCTACTTCAAGACCATGCACAACCCGGCCACTGACTGGTGTTACCAGACCGATCCGGATGAAGGCATCGACGGCCGACGGTTGCAATGGCCCAGAGGCAAGGTGCTGGGCGGCTCCAGCTCACTCAACGGACTGCTCTATATCCGTGGTCAGCACCAGGACTACGACCACTGGGCCGCCCTCGGCAACGACGGCTGGAGTTATCAGGAAGTGCTGCCCTACTTCAAAAAATCTGAATGTCAGTCCAGAGGTAAAAATGATTATCACGGCGTGAATGGTCCGCTTAAGGTGTCCGATTTACGCCTGCGCCGGGAAATTGCCGACCGCTTTGTCACCGCAGCCAGGCAAACCGGTATTCCGGCCAACCCGGATTTCAACGGAGCCGAACAGGAAGGGGTCGGCTATTTTCAGCAGACCGCCTACAAAGGGTTACGTTGCAGCAGTGCCAAGGCTTTTCTGCGTCCTGCACTCAAACGCCCCAACCTGACCCTGCTCACTCATGCCCATACCCGCCGAATTCTGCTGGAAGGAAAACAGGCTACCGGCATTGAATTTGAGTACAAGGGCAAGCGGCAGCTGGCACGGGTAACACGGGAAGTCATCTTGAGCGCCGGCGCCATCGGCTCGCCGCAGATTCTGCAATGTTCCGGCATCGGTGAACCCTCACACCTGGCCTCAGTTGGGGTGGAATGCCGTCATGTCCTGCCCGGCGTGGGTGAAAACCTGCAGGATCATCTGCAGATCCGTCTGGTCTTCAGGACCAGCTGCAAAACTCTGAACGATGAGGTTAATCATCCGTTGAAAAAGCTCGGCGTGGGCATGCAGTATGCGTTGTCACGCACCGGCCCTTTGACCCTGGCCGCCAGCCAGGTGTGTGTGTTTACCCGCTCCCGGGAAGATCTGGAACGACCGGACATTCAGTTCCACATGCAGCCTCTGAGTGCCGACAAGCCCGGTGAAGGCGTTCATCCCTTTTCCGCCTTCACTGCCTCGGTGTGCCAGCTGCGTCCCCACAGCCGGGGCCGCATTCGCATTATCAGTGCCGATCCGCACCAGTACCCGTCCATTCAGGCCAACTACCTGTCGGCCGAAGAAGACTGCCGGGTGGCGGTGGACGCCATCAAGGTGGCCCGCCGTATTGCCGAGGCCGAAGCACTGAAACCGGTGATCCTCGATGAGCACGTGCCCGGACGCCAGTACCAGAGTGACGAACAATTATTGGAAGCGGCCAGAAAGTTCAGCCAGACCATTTATCATCCCACCAGTACCTGCAAAATGGGGCAGGATGACATGGCGGTGGTCGACAGCCGGCTAAAAGTACATGGCATTGAGGGGCTGCGAGTGGCCGATGCCTCCATCATGCCGGTTATCGTGTCCGGCAATACCAATGCGCCTTCCATTATGATCGGAGAAAAAGCCGCCGACATGATTAAGGAAGATCAACGACACGACTGAACAAGGCCCAGATTCGAAAATACAAAATAACAACGGGTTATGCCAAAAGCATAACCCGTTGAAATCTTCATCCAGCAGACCTGCCTGAACTCAACGGCGCCATACCACCGGGAACCAGTCTTCACGCATCTTGTCGCCGGTTTGCAGGTTAATGCCGTCAAAGGGCGGTGAAGTAGGCCCGCCCCGGTTTACATAACGCACATCGTCGCCCATAAAGCGGGTTGAAAAAGCCCGGCGTCTATTTTGGGTCTGATTACCCGGTGCACCGTGTACGGTTTTAAAGTTGAACAACAGGGCATCCCCCAACTCCATCTCGGGGATCAGGATTTCAAAATCGCCGTTGTCGATGTCCGGCATCTCCATATAGGGGCTGTCATCAGCATACCAGGACGCGTTAGTGGACCATTTGCTCGGGCGCACCGGCTTGGGCCAGCGGTGTGATCCCAGTACAACCTGCAAGGCATTTTCAGGAGTAATGGGATCGAGCGGAATCCAGTAACTGCCAGTCTGCTCACCATCCACACAATAATAAGGGTTGTCCTGGTGCCAGGGCGTGGCCTTGGAAGTTCCTGGCTCCTTCACCAGAATGTGCTCATGAAACACCTGAACCGCCTCAGATCCGGTGGCTTCGCCCACAATGGCAGCACCGGGCGACTGCTCTATCCACTGGCGGAATTCGGGAATACGCTGCCAGTTGCAGTAATCTTCAAAGAAACGGCCAGAGTCCGTGCCGGTGACATTTTCACGGCCATGCTCACTGGGTTCGTTCAGTACCCGATCAAAACCCACTCGCAGCGGCTCAATCCAGTCTTTAAAGACGCCTTTAATCACGATGGCCCCATCACGCTGATAGGCGGCTATTTGCTCATCGGTCAGCCAGATATTGCCGGCAATGGCTGTGGTCATGTCTCACTCCTTTCCCCGGTATTGATAACAGCTCGACTTTAACAGCTTTTTTACATAGCATAAAAATATAGTTTTAATATGAAGTTCATAAAATAATGGCTATACCCTTTACTTTTCGACAACTTGGTTATTTTGTGGCCGTGGCTCAGCACGGCAGCATCAGCAAGGCTGCCGAGACACTGCATGTATCACAACCATCCGTGTCTATCGCCATTACTCAGCTGGAACACCTGCTGGGTCAGCCATTATTTCAGCGCCATCGCGGACAGGGTGTCAGCCTGAGTCCGCGGGGTGAGACTTTGTTTAACGAAGCCCGGCATATTCTGAGGCTTTCCCATAACCTGCTCGATAACCGGCATCAGAACGGGACTGAAGTGGAAGGCAGGCTGGTCATCGGCTGCTTCCGGGATATCGCACCCTATTATCTCCCACGGCTGGTGAGCGAGTTTGAACGTCGTTATCCGCGTATTCAGGTGAGCATGCAGGAACAGGATCTGGCCGGGGTACGGCAGGAGCTGGAGCAGGGTAAAGCCGAGCTGATACTGAGCTATGCTCTGGGGCTGCCACCGGAGTGCAGTACTCATGTGCTGGATGAGCTCAAACCCTATGCCCTGCTACCGGTTAATCATCCTCTGTCCGGCAAGCCGGCATTAAGCCTGGCAGAACTCGCCGAATGCACCCTGATCCTGCAAGACATGCCACTGACCCGGGAATACTTTCTGTCCCTGTTCTGGCAGCAGGATCTGCAGCCGGCGCGCATTCACCACACCCTGTCATTTGAAATGCAGCGAGGTCTGGTCGCCCATGGCCATGGTGTGGCACTGTCCTGCACCCGCCCCGCTGGCGATCAAAGCTACGACGGAGCTCCCATTGCCTGCGTGCCACTAAGTGATGAGGTGCCGCCCCAACGGGTAGTGCTGGCCCGCTCACCATCTTTTCCGCTGTCATTGCCGGCCCGGCTGTTTGTGGAGCAGGTCACAGGGCGGGCATTTTCCACCTAAAATCATGGCTGTTTCCGATTTTTCAGTGACTTAACCCGGCGAAATAGCATTGGGGCGCTACACTGTGGTGTAGCTTTTTCACTCAGGTTTTCGCTGATAATGACCACCCGCCCCCCCCTGGATTCGCCCGCTTCCGACAACCGCGTCCCTTCCCGCCGCCCCGGACGTCATCAACATAAACCATTGCCCGAACTGCATTTACTGGAACATCTGCTCCAGCAGGGAGCCCCTGCCTTGCGCAGCCGGATCCTGACCGAAGTGCGCGACGGTGAGCGTTACCTGCCGGTTTACGCACTGGAGCTCGGCAGCGCCAGCCACACGGCACCGGTGCTGCTGCTCAGCGGTGGCGTGCATGGCATTGAGCGTATCGGCACTCAGCTGCTGCTGGCCCAGTTGGACACACTGCTTCAGCGGCTGAACTGGGATCGCAGCCTGCAGCAGTTGCTGCAGCGGGTGCGTATCGTGATGTGTCCGCTGCTTAATCCGGTGGGCATGGCACACGGCTGGCGCAGCAATGGAAATGGTATCGATTTGATGCGCAATGCGCCGATTGACGCCGAGCAACCGAGCCCCTGGCTGGTATCCGGACATCGCCTGGGACGATGGCTGCCCTGGTACCGGGGTAAACAGGACCAGCCGATGCAAACAGAGGCACAGGCGTTCTGCAGCCTGGTTGAAGAGCAACTCGCCGCCGCGCCCTTCACCCTGGCGCTGGACTGTCACTCGGGCTTTGGTATGCGCGACCGGATCTGGTTTCCTTACTCAGGACGACGCCAGTTACTGGAGCACGCCGCCGAATTGCACGCCCTGTTACAGCTGTTCGAACACAGTCACCCGCATCACCCTTACCTGTTTGAACCACAGCATCATCATTACCGCACCCACGGTGATCTCTGGGATTACCTCTATCAGCGACACTATCAGCGCCAGCAACAAGTGTTTTTGCCACTAACGCTGGAAATGGGCTCCTGGCTCTGGGTAAAAAAGAACCTGCGCCAGCTCACCAGCTATACCGGTCTGTTCAACCCGCTGGTCCCCCATCGCCATCAGCGTACACTGCGCCGCCATCAGCTGTTACTGGACTTTCTGCTGCGGGCGGTAGACGCCTGGCAAAACTGGCTGCCTGCCGATGACAAACGACGCCTGCATCAGCGCAGTGCCGAACGTCGCTGGGAGATACCATGACCAGAACACCTAGGCAGATGAACAGTTCCCGGCCAGCCGCCATGCAAGACAAGCAGCATGCCGGCTGGGTGTTGTTACGCGGCCTGGCCCGGGAATGCCGTCATTGGGGAAACTTTCCTGAGCGCCTTGCCGCGCACCTGGGACAGCCGGTACGCTGTCTGGAACTGCCTGGCAACGGCACCGGTTACCAGCAAAAAACCCCCGTAACCATTACCGCCATGCTGGAGCAGATAAGACAGCAGGCCGGGCTTCAGGCACCGGTTAATGTACTGGGGTTATCGATGGGGGGCATGATCGCCGCCGAATGGGCCTTGCGGTATCCGCAAGAAGTCCGCGGACTGGTACTCGTCAACTCAAGCAGCACACTCAGTCCCCCCTGGCAACGAATGCGCATGACAGCACTGCCTCACTTGCTGCTGGCCCTGATATTACCCAGGGCACAACGGGAATCTCTGGTTTACCGGCTGACCTGTACCCGCCGGGATGACCAGCGTATCACGCTGCGCCAGTGGATCCGCTATGCCAACCAGTATCCAACGTCTCATGTTAACTTTTTACGCCAGCTGATTGCCGCCGCCCGTTACCGGGTAGCCGGTGCATCGCCCGTTGTTACGCCGCTGGTGTTATGCAGCCGGGGGGATCGGCTGGTTAATCCGGCCTGCAGCCACATACTGGCACAGCATTGGCGTATCCAGGCTGATGAGCATCCTTGGGCGGGGCACGATCTGCCCCATGATGCCCCGGACTGGCTGTTGCATAAGCTGGCCGGTTACCAGGGCCGCTAAAACAAGTGTGCCGGGCATGGCCCGGCACACTGACAGCTGACTCATCTCCCGTATTACAACACCTGAGCAGCTATCCAGCCAAAGAGGACCAGCGGAATGTTGTAATGGATAAAGGTAGGGATCACCGAGTCGCGGATATGGTCATGCTGACCATCGGCATTCAGACCAGCAGTGGGCCCCAGAGTTGAATCGGACGCAGGCGAACCCGCATCACCCAGCGCACCGGCAGTCCCCACCAGCGCCAGTGTGGCCAGCGGAGAAAAGCCGAAACTGATGGCCAGAGGCACATAAATGGCGGCAATAATCGGAATGGTGGAAAACGATGAGCCGATACCCATGGTAATAAACAGCCCCACCAGCAGCATCACCAGTGCAGCCAATGCCCGATTATCCCCTATCAGCTCTCCCGAGCCAGCCACCAGTTCGGGAATGGCACCGGACGCTTTCATCACACCGGCAAAGCCTGAAGCGGCAATCATGATAAAGCCGATCAACGCCATCAGCCGCATTCCCTGCGTAAACACGTCGTCCTGATCCTTCCACTTGAACAGACCGTTCATCGACAGCAAGGCAAAACCCAGCAGCCCGCCCAGTACCATGGAGCCGGTAGTCAGCTGCACCACCAGGGCACCCACAATCGCCACCCCAATCATTATCAGCTGTTTACGACTGAGCTGAGGACGGCTGACTTTTTCACCTTTTACCTCATTCAGCGGCGACTGATAGCCCCGTGGGCGACGATAGCTGAACAACACCGCCACCAGCAATCCGAGCAACATTCCCACCGCCGGCAGCAACATGGCCTTGGGTGCCATGGCGGTCGTCACCTGCATACCCAGCTCTTCACCGGCCTGATTGACACTGTTGGTGAGAATATCGTTCAGAAAAATCGTGCCGAAACCCACCGGCGTGGTCATATACATAATGGTAATGCTGAAGGTAATTACGCAGGCCACGGCACGTCGATCCAGCTGCAGCATATTCATCAGCCCCAGCAATGGCGGCACCAGTATGGGGATAAAGGCAATATGTACCGGCACCACAGTGCCCGATGCTGCCCCAACCAGAATCAGCGCCACAAACAGCAGCCACTTCACTCCCCCCGGAGCCCTCTGCGTACCGGCCGTACCGGGCCGGGCGCCCACCCAGGCCAGAGCCTTGTCCGACACCATGGCGGTAACGCCAGTGCGTGACAAGGCCACAGCAAAAGCCCCAAGCGTGGCATAAGCCAGCGCCACCGTGGCACCTCCGCCCAGCCCCTCATTAAACGACGAAATCACCTGATCCACCGACATGCCGGCCCAGAGCCCGCCGATCAGCGCCGCCACCACCAGTGAAAACACCACTGAAACCCGGGCCAGACACAGCCCCACCATCACCAGAATCGCCAACACGATTGCATTCATCGGATCCTCTCCCCTTTCGCTCACATCCTGTTAAGGGTGCATCAGACCGACGCACAACAAATATTTAACATCATTAACAAAATTAAAATAAATATATTTTCTGTATGGTTTGCATAGCGTGAAGACTATGTACTCTCCGCCAACGCCTTACCCACTACGGCCTGCATGGCCGCTGACAAAGGCAATAACAGCGCAGCCTGATGGCCTTTTTCCGACATTTTACGCCAGGTTTTACCGATAATATCGACTACTTTTTCCTGTTCATGTCCGGCTGCAAAGTCTTCCAGATAAAACTGCAGAAAGACCAGGCAAACCACATCTTCCAGCGTCTGCACATCCTGATCCTGTTTAAGGCACTTTTTCAGCAGCAGCGTACTGACTCTCTGCCGGGCCTGCTGTTCATAGCCCGCCTCGGCCATCAGCCGAGTGGTAAGTTCCGCATGATAATGCGCCAGTTCACTGCGCCATTGCTGATAGCCGGCTCTGCCGGCAGGGTAATCCGCCCGGGGAATGGCCCAGCGGCGAATATGCTGAGCGCGGGCGGCAATATGCAGCAGTTCGCCGGCATCCGGGGCGAAACGGGTGAGTTGTTGTGTCATACGTTCACTGTAAAGCCGCTCTTTAGGCCAGTTTTTTCCTTCAGAACACTGGAGGTTGGGATCCTCGGCATTAACCTGATCAATGGCGGCGATAACCCGCTTAAAATCCGGAGAAGACAACATTTGGCTGATTCCTTGCACATATTGCCCGCAATCATACCGGCTGCGTCCGCCCAGCTCGAGCCTGAAGCACAAAAAAGGAAGAAATTCATTGATGCATTTCAAATGTACCTATAATATCCGCCCTATAAGTGACATATTTAATGCAACTTAAGATCAAGTAACGAGGTATACATGCTGGAAGCCCGCACCATTGAAATCGTGAAAAGCACCGTTCCGCTGCTGGAATCGGCTAACACCGCCCTGACCGAACATTTTTACCAACGGATGTTTCGCGACAATCCCGAGCTGAAAGATGTGTTTAACCTCAGCCACCAGCAGACAGGCCGTCAACCTGCTGCCCTGTTTGCCGCCGTACTGGCCTATGCCAAAAACATCGACAACCCCGCCGTGCTAAGTGCCGCCGTAGAGCGTATCGCCCACAAACACACCGGCTTTTCCATTCAGCCAGCGCAATACGCCATTGTCGGTCACCACTTGCTGGAAACCATTAAAGAGTTGGCCCCCGATGCTGCCACACCGGAAGTGATTGATGCCTGGGCTCAGGCCTACGGTGCCCTGGCCGATATTTTTATTGGCCGCGAAGAGCAGATCTATACCGATAACGAAACCCGGACCGGTGGCTGGCGTGGCCCCCGTACCTTTGTGGTTCAGGAGAAACAGACCGAAAGCGAACACATCACCAGTTTTTTGCTGGCCCCGGCCGACGGTGGTCCCGTGGTGGACTTCAGGCCCGGTCAGTATCTGAACCTGCACCTGACTTCTGACAAACTGGAACACAAGGAATATCGTCAGTATTCCCTGTGCCAGGCTCCTAATGGCAAGAATTACCGCATTGCCGTTAAACGTGAGCAAGGCGGGGTGGGATCCAATTTTTTGCATGACCACCTTCAGCCGGGTGACAGCATCCAGGTGCTGCCCCCTTCCGGTGATTTTTTTATGGAAGTCACCCCCGATACGCCGGTGGTACTGATCTCAGCCGGTGTCGGCCTGACCCCGATGCGGGCCATGCTCGACCAGTTGCAACGCCTGCATCATCAGGCTCCCGTGCACTGGCTGCATGCCTGTGAAAATGGCAGCCAGCACGCCTTCAAACAAGATATTCAGAGCCGCCGCCAGGCTGATGACAACCTGAACACCCACACCTGGTATCGCACTCCCCAGGCCTGCGATCAGCCGGCGGAAGACTATGACGCCACCGGCCTGATGGATCTCACCCGGGTACGTGACGCCATCAGCCTGCCCGGTGCTCACTACTACTTCTGCGGCCCGGTGCCCTTTATGGCGATGGTGAAGGACACCCTGGCCGGCTGGGGGATAACCGAAGAGCAACTGCACTACGAAGTATTTGGTCCGCACCAGAGCCTCTGACGGTTATTCAGCATGTTGCGCTGAAATGGCTCTCTGCCTGCGCGGAGATAACTGAGCCATCGCAATAAAAAGCAACATCAGGCTCCCAAAGAAGTGAACCGCCCGGCCGTGTCGCCACTTTAATCTGTCAAACAAGGCCCGCGCTGCTTGCAGCCGGGCCTTGTATGATTTAAACAGAAGACTTCTTCACATCGCTTCGCACTGGCGAAGAGTTAAATGGAGTTTTCTATGAATATCAATGCGCTGCAGACCCTGCTGTTTGTTCCGGCGAATCGCCCCGAGCGGTTTGAAAAAGCCCTGAACAGCGGTGCCGATGCCATTATCATCGATCTGGAAGATGCCGTGCCGCCGGCAGAAAAGGATGCCGCCCGCAGCACGCTGGCCAACTGGCTCGCTGAACAACCTTCCGCTTCAGTGCTGATACGCATAAACGGCACCAACACCCCCTGGTTTAACCAGGATACCGTCCTGTGCCGCTCCGATGCCGTGGCTGCCATCGTGGTGCCCAAGGCAGAAGATCCGGGTGCACTCACCGAGCTGGCCAATGCCTGTGACAAGCCGCTGCTGCCGTTTATTGAGTCTGCCAGAGCCCTGTTCCTGCTCAATGATATTGCCACCGTCAACGGCGTGGCCCGGCTGCTGTTTGGTCAGCTGGACATGGCACTGGATCTGGGCATGGATTACCCGCCTCCCGCCGGCGAGCCTTATGATGAAACGCCCTTTCTGCCCATTCGGAGTCAGCTGGTCGTCTGCTCCCGGGCTCACGGCCTGGCTGCCCCGCTGGATGCGGTTTACACCGCCTTTAACGATGACCAGGGTCTGCAGGCTTATGTACATGAAGGGATGAAACTGGGCTTTGACGGCATTTTACTGGTGCACCCACGCCAGGTACGGCCCGCCACTCAGGCGATGGCACCGACTGAAGCCCAGATCGTCTGGGCCGGCAAGGTACTTGCTGCCGGGCAGCAGCATAATGGTGCCGTCGTGGCCGTCAGCGAACATATGGTAGACAGCCCGGTGATTACCCGGGCCAGACGCATTCTGCAGCACAAGCGCCACTGAACAACAGGGCCGGCATTCGCCGGCCCTGTTTACCATCAGTCTTTTAAACTACAGCTTTTTCTGTACGTCTCTCGCTGCCTCTTGCACAACTTCACCACCACGTTCAATGTCTTTACCGGCACCGGCAAACGTGTTGCAACCTGCCAGCACCGCCGTCACCGCCAAACACAGCACTAATTGATAAGCTTTCATTCAAAACCTCCGTGAAGAATTGCGCCTACCCAGTATAGCCACTTTCAGGCATCACCCAACTGCTCCCCACAGTGTCAGCAGCGCCAGCACAATAGCCGCCCCCACCACCGGGTAAACCAGATAACCATCGTTACTGCGTTTCGCCTGCCGATAGAGCAGATAAACCAGCACGCGGTGATAAAGCAGCAACAGCATGCCAGCCAGGGCAAACTCTCCCAGCTCAAGCCACCGGGCTCTCAGGGCATAAAGCAATAACAGAAGCGGTTGCAGCATAATCAGGTAAAGAGTGAGCTTATGCAGACGACGCCCCAGAGCCGTTCCGTTTCCTTTATCACGATGCATATTCACTCCTTGCGCTGTTCTTAACTCTATAAACGGCACAACACCGGAAAAACCAAACCAGGTACGTAAATTGCTTGGCAGCACACCATGAAAATTTTACTGCTTTTACTGTTTGCCGGCGTTTACAGCAGCCAGGCCCGGGCGTTTAGCTTTAGTAACGCGCTGTACGCGCATCCGGAAGTCAAACAAGAAATGGATTACCTGCGCCGCCACCCGGCCTGGCTGGAACGCAGCCGGAAAAGAGCGGAACCCTGGCTTCCTCATTTCTTACCGCTACTGCGCGCTCACCGTCTGCCCGACAACCTCGTCTGGCTGCCGGTCATCGAAAGTGCCTATCTGCCCGGAGCCGTCTCCCCTGCCGGGGCGGCAGGGTTGTGGCAATTAATGCCGGCCACGGCAGAGCGTTTTGGCATTCTGGTTTCCGACAGTTACGACGGTCGACTGGCCCCGCTCAGCGCCACCCGGGCAGCACTGAATTATCTGGCCTGGCTGCACCGTTACTTCGACGGCGACTGGCTGCTGGCACTGGCCGCCTACAATGCGGGAGAAGGTCGGGTGCGCAGGGCCATAGCCCGCAGCGGCAGCAGGGATTTCTGGCAGTTGCCTCTGCCGGAAGAAACCCGCCGCTACGTTCCCCGGTTTCTGGCCGCACAAAAACTGCTGGGCCGGCCGGGACCAGGCACGCCGACCTTACGGGAATACAAAATAACAGGGCCATTGTCATTACCCGCGCTGGCACAGCGGCTGGGTGTGCCGGCAGAGACCCTGAAAGCTGGCAACCTGGCGTTAAAGGGTAATCAGATACCGGCGGGACATGAAATATCGATATTAATAGATAACACCGGCCGGCGCCGAGCAGAACAGCTCATTACCATCAGCCCGCAGCCGTTGTTTTCAGACAGCGCCGCCGGACTGGATATGTCCGGCACCGGCCGCCTGTTTAACAAGAGCAACCCGGCGTTCAGTACCGCCCCGCCACCAGGCTGGCTCGGTTACTGAATAACGGTGGCCGCCTGCTCCTGAACCCGGGCACTTTGTTGCTGTTTATTGAAAATGCCATCGGTCAACCCGGCATCAAACAGGGTTTGCAGCAACTTTTCTGCCTCCTTACTCAGCAGCAGCAGCTCCACTCGCCGGTTATGGCCCGAAGTAGGATTCTCCACATCAAAAGGGGCCTGTTCGGCCATAGCCACCACCTGCAACACCCGGTTGCGGGGCACACCGGCCAGCTCCAGCAGCTGACGCACGTTCTGCGCCCGGGCACCGGAAAGATCCCAGTTGGAATAATGCTGACTGGCATAACGCACCGAATCGGTATGACCGGAAATGACCAGCCGGTTTTCTACTTTTTCAAATACCGGTGCCAGCGCGTGCAGCAATTGTTCAAAATGCTGCTCCATACGGGCGCTGCCCCGGGTAAACATCGGTTTATCAGCCTGATCATGGATTCGGATACGTAACCCCTCCGGCACAATGTTGAGCTCAAGGTTATTTTCCATGCCCTCACGTCTGGCCAGTTCACCAATCAAGATTGCCAGCCGGCGCTTGTCCTGTTCACTTTCCACTCTGCCCGGGTGCAAATCGGCCGGGCTTTGCAGCGGCTCGGTGGCCAGGCTGATATCCTGCAGCTCGGTAGCCTGCCCGGGGATCTGCGCCAGCGGCTGCCCCTGCACATCCACCGGAAAGGGGGTGCCCCCCAGCAGATACGGGCTGGTACTGCCTTCAAATACCGAGTAATCACGCAACTTGGTGGCAACACTTTCCCGCTCTTGTTCACTCGACACCGACAGGATCCATAACACCAGAAACAACGCCATCATGGCCAGGGCAAAATCGGCAAAGGCCACCTTCCAGGCCCCGCCGTGACTGCCTTCACCTTTATGACGGGATTTACGCCGGACAATAATGGTTCCCTGTTCCCGCATCAGACACTTTCCGCTTCAGCTTCGTTTAACCAGGACTCCATATCCATAAAGCCCGGTTTAATATCCTGTTCAATGGACTTGCGCCCGGCATCCACCGCCAGTAAAGGAGATTTACCACTGACATGAGACACCAGTACCGCCTTAACACACTCCAGCGCAGTAATACGCCGCCCTACCCATTGCTCCATGGCATTACTGAGCGGACTCAGCAGGCAGTAGCAGGCAAAAATACCAAGAAAAGTGCCCACCAGGGCGGCCGCCACATGGACGCCAATGTAAGTCAGCGGTCCATCAAGGTGCTGCATGGTAATAATGATCCCCATCACCGCCGCCAGAATACCAAAGCCCGGCATCGCATCCGCCGTTTTGGCCATGGCATGAGAGGGCTTGAGCATGCTTTCTTCCAGGGTGTCGATCTCCTGCTCCAGCAACGCTTCCAATTCATGGGCGCTGAGCTTGCCCATACCCAGCATGCGCAGATTATCAATAATGAAACCGAGCAGCTCCGGGCTGCCGGTCACCAGCGGATACCGGCTGAACAGAGGACTGGTTTCCGGTGATTCCACATGGCCATCCAACGCTTTCAGTCCCTTGAGCCGGGTTTCCTGCAACAGCTGATGCAACAACGGCAACAGCTGGCGGTACAGTTCAGCATCATTTTTCTGGCCACCACTGATGGCTTTCAGCTGCTGCCAGATCCCTTTCAGAACGGCACTGGAGTTACCCAGGATCAGCGCCCCCGCCCCGGCACCGAAAATAATGACAATTTCGGCCGGCTGCCATAATGCCGCCAGCTTGCCATTGGCCATCACAAAACCACCAAATACACATACCAGAATGACGGCAATTCCCACCAGCTTCTGCATTATTCTTCTCCATTCCGGGCAAACTCCCGGTTTAACAGGGCCAGGCATTGTTTGTGCAACTGGCATACCCTGGACTCGGTCAGATCAAGCACCAGGGCAATTTCCTTCATATTCAGCTCATGCTGGTAATACAGTGACATCAACCGCTGCTCCCGCTCGGGCAAACGGGTCAACAATGCCCGGATATGACGTTGCTGCTCCAGCCGTGCAATGGCGTCGTTATAAGACGGCTCATGGCCATGCTCCAGCAGCTCCTGCAGGCTTTCCATTTCCTCCAGCTGCCCGGCATAGAGAATACGGCGCAGCTCATCCATCTCAATGCCAAGCGCATCGGCCAGCTCAGTTTCCGTGGGCCGCCTGCCCAGACGTCGCATCAGCTCGCGCTCGGTCTGAGCGCACTGATGACTCTGCTGGCGCAGTTGCCGTGGTCGCCAGTCGTGGCGGCGCAGTTCGTCCAGAATCGCTCCGCGTACCCGCTTAAAGGCAAAACTGGCAAAGCTGTCATCGGGCGGACCGCCGTAACGCCGCAGGGCTTCCAGCAAGCCCATAATGCCGATCTGTGCCAGATCATCGGCATCCATCACGGTATTGACCTGGTACCTGAGCTGCCCCAGCACCCGCTTGACCAGCGGCAGATACTGGTTAAGCCAGTAACTTTCGTTCTCTGCTTCAGGCGCGGAGGCAGCAGCTTCTTCTGACCAGACTTGATCTACTAGCATGCGCACCTCCTATTGAATCACCAGCTTGGTAATCAACACGGCTTCGACGGAGGGCGCATAGCCGTAATGCTGCAGCCGCTGGTTGAGGGCCTGCTGTAACTCACCCTCGAATTTGCCCATGTTTTGCAACTGTGACTGCACCTGTTCATGATCAAACTCGCTGAAATAGGTCAGCGTGGTGTTTCTCAGTGCCGGCAAAACCCCTTGCCACAGACTTACCTGCTCTGGCCGGTGACTCATCAGAGCCAGCTCCAGCACCATGTAGTGGTTGCGCCTTTCACCGGACAAACCGATCACAAACTGCTCCAGCGGCTGAAATTGCGGCTCGCTGACCGGCTCGGGGGCGGGCTCGCTCTGCAGCATGGCCAGCCAGCCCTGTTCAGCGAAGGCCTGCCGATAATCGGCCAGTATAAAAGTGCCGGCTCCCATACCTGCCAGCAGTACCGCCAGCAACAGCAGGGCTGTTAAAACATAAGATCGGGATTTTTTTGCCACGTTATTCTTTCCTTTATTCACACCAGAGCATTAATCCAACCCGCGCCTGCTGTTTTTAAGCGAATGTCGTCACTGGCTTCAGCCAGTTCCGCACCCATTTCAATATCGTTATTAAATGAGGAAGATGACGGCTGCCGGTCGTGCTGACCCACATTTACTTCCACACCGCCCCCATGCTGGCTGAGCAGGTCATAACGCAGCCGGTCAGCCTGAGCGGCAATGGCATCGCGTATGCCGGCATGGCTGGCATTTATCTGTATATGCAGCCGGTCGCCTTCCAGCCTGACGGTCAGCTCCATCCGGCCCATTTCAGGTGGATCCAGTTTGATCCGTGCCTGCTGAACCTGCTGGTTAAGCTGCAACTCCACTTTATCTTTCAGGGTTTTCAGCAGCTGTTCACCCAGAATGGCTTTATCTGTCGAGGATAATGACACCGGTGCCCATTCATGCGCTGTAGCAAGGACAGGACGTGCCGCTGCCGGTATTAGCGGCAGCACGGCACTGGTATCGGTCCCGGCGGCCGCAGCTGGTACCGTTGCTATCTCTGCACCGCCCAGCCGCTGTAGTAACGGCACATGGGCAGCCGGTGCCGCCTGCCTTTGCCCCATGGCTGTTGCCGGCGGGGTTTGCTCACCTGGATGAGCGCCCTGCTGCGCCTGCTGCTGCAGCCGCCACAACTGCACCGGCATACGGTTCTGCTCTCCCATCGCTTCCGCTGACCCTACGGCGGTGGGCAATGATGCAACGTTGTGCAGCCCCCCCTCGGGCGGCACAACGGGGAACACTACGTTGCCGGTCACCTCACCGGTAACCGGCGGCATTTCGGGTAACGGCACACCGACAACTGCATCACCCGCAACAAGCGGCATCTCGGGTAACGGCACACCGACGACTGCATCACCCGCAACAGGCGGCATCTCGGGTAACGGCATGCTGCCGGTCGTATCACCCGCAACAGGCGGATCATCGGGTACCGGCATGCTGCCGGCCGGCAAAGCGGTGCGCAGGTTTTCAGCCGGTGCCGTGCGGATGAACGCATGATCCGGCATCACTGCTTCCCCGAACAAAAAGCGATGCGGGCCGGCACCCGCCGCCTCTGAGCCTGGTCCGGGCAGACCGGACTCTGCTGCAACAGGCCCGGCTGAACTCGCCCGGTGATCGTAACTGGCAGGAACGCTGTCTGCAGGCAGGCCACTGTCCGGTGCCGGCATGCGCCCGGCAAATCCGGCAACCCCGTCCTCAGGCATTGCGGCGCTGACACCGGACTTTAACGTGCTCGCCGGCACACTGGCCCCGTTCCCCGGCAAAAATGCCGGCAGGGAAATCACGACTCGTCCTCCAGTTGACTGATCCAGTCATAGGCCAGTGAGCCCATATGCTGCTCACGCAACCGCTCCAGCCGCTGTTCCAGCAGTCCGGCCTGCTCATTGACCCTGCTCCAGTGTTCCCGGTATTGAGTCTCAAAGCGGTTAAGCAGCTGCCTTTGCTGCTCATTCAGTTGGGAGCGATAGGGTTTTAAATCGGCAAGAACCTGTCTTAACAGACCGTCCAGCTCGTTCAGCCAGCCCCACTGACCGGCCTGCACCGCCTGTGCCGTGCGTTGCTGTAATATCAGAAGCCGGGCAAACAGCGGAGCCAGCTCGGAACGCTCACATTGAATCTGGCCGGCAACGGAAGGAATGGGAGTTTCCGCCGCCGGCATCAACTGATTCCGCCCTTGTTTCATGCCGGCACCTCAGTGCCCATACCCTGCCATCCGTCACGCAGATCGGTCAGCACGCGATACACCGGTGCCAATAGTGAAACATCATTATTCACACTGGCACTAAACAGCTGCCGGCCGCAAAAGTCGTACAGTGCATGCAGGTTTAGCGCCAGCTCTCCGCCATTTTCCATATCCAGAGAGCTGTCCAAACCTCCAATAATATCAATGGCTTTGGCAATGGACTGACCCTTTTGCTCTATGCGGCCGGCCACAATATGGCCTTCAGCCCGGGCTATTTCATCCATCAGTCCGTCCATTAACATCAGCACCAGCTCACGGGGTGAGGCCTGAGCGGCTCGGGCATCCGTGTGCGTATGCTGGTAAATATCAAGGCCGGAATCGGCATCAAACATGGTCAGCTCCTGGCTCCGTTAAAACATGGTCATGGTCTGTTGCATTTGCTGTGCCAATGTTTGCATTCGGGTGAACTGGGCCAGATAACGCTGGTAAACCTTGTTCATGCGGCTGTCCAGCGCTTCCTGGCGATCAGCAATGCGATCCAGCCCGCTTTGAAGACTGCGATCCCGTTGTACCAGGGTACCGTTGCGATCCAGATAAGGTTTAAGATCCGCTTCCAGCCGGGTAAGCAGACCATTACTGCCGGTAAACGCACCTTCCAGTGCTCCGGGCTTGTTTTCCTGCAACTTCGCCATGGCGGCCGTATCGAGCGACAGCTTACCGTGGCGATCGGTGGTAATCCCCAGCTCGGCCAGACTGAAACCAGCCGGCGGGTTAGACAAGGTTCCGCGTAACCTGCCAAGCACGCCCCGAGCCATACTGTCACCAGCCAGCACGGCACTGCTGCCTTCCTTGCTCTGGGTGTATTTCTGCACCTCGGTCAGCAGCCCGTTATAAGCATCGACAATGCCTTTCATCGACTCGCCAATGGCGGCCTGATCCGTCGCAACGCTCAGCCCAAGGGGGGCATCCGTGTAATTGCCGGCGGCATCCCGGGCATGAGCCTTGGTTACCGTCAGGCTGAGGCCATCTATCTGACCATCAAAGGTATTGGTGGCACTGGTCAGCTGCAGTCCGCCGGCTCCTCCCAGTTCAACCACCGCATCCTGCGAGGCAGACAGCCGGGTTTTGTTGGTAATGGCATTCTGCAGTTCATTAAAGGCGGCATCACCATTGCCACCGCTGAGCGTAACGGTCATAGCCTGGCTGGCACCGGTCCTGCTACCGGTCAGCATCAGGTGAGTCTGGCCATTGGAACGAACCAGCGAGGCCTGCACACCATTGTTGTCCGCGGCCTGATTAATGGCGTCCCGCAGACCGGTAATGCCGCTGGCAGGATCCAGAGCAGACAAGTCCAGGCTCAGGACTTCCCCGTCTACGGTAATCGCCAGGGTTCCCTGGGCAGGCACCGCCCAGTTTTCATTCAGAGCAAGCGAATACTGGTCGGCCTGGGCCAGCTGTTTGACGTAAAGTTGGTAGTCAGCATTGGCCGCCCCCGATTTAACGGTGGCACTGGCATACCCTTCGGCACTGAAACTGGCTGACTGGCTGCTCAGACCGCCGTCTTTATTCAGTCCCTTGATCGCATCCTGCAGTGCCTGCAGCTTGCCCTTGATCTGGCTGTAAGCCTCTTTTTCGGCACTCAGCTGAATGCGCTGGGTTTTAAGCAGATTATCCAGCGGTGCTCTGTCCGCCGACATCAGCATTTGTGCCATTGAGGACGGATCCATTCCGTTCATTCCAAACATCGCCACCTCCGCAGTAAGACATTATTTGCATCTTTATTCTTCAGATAACGGCGTGGCGGGAAACAGACTTGAATAAGACAGTCATTTAAAACAATAAAAAAACGGCTCATCAAGAGCCGTTAAAAAGCAAAGAACACTGCCCGGGGCGATGTCTCCCCGAAACAAGCTATTAGTTATCAGCGCAGCAGAGACATCACCAGGCCGCTCATCTGGTTGGCGTTGCTCAGCACCGACATACCGGACTGCATCAGCATCTGGTTTTTGGACATATTGGAGGCTTCAGTGGCGAAGTCGGCATCCATAATACGGCCCTTGGCGGCTTCACCGTTTTCACGCATATTACCCAGATTGGTAATAGTGTGTTCAAGACGATTGATGTTGGCACCCAGCTGACCACGCACCGCACTCACTGCACCAAGGAAAGTATTCAGAGTATCAATGGCAGCTGAAGCATCCGTTTCCAGATCACCTAATGCTGTAGTGTCAGGAGCAGGAGCGGTGCCTGCTGTAATTGCTGATTTAGCGTTAATATCCTGTACTGCAGCACTGATATCTACACTTAAGGTTTCACTTGTGCTCGCACCGATCTGGAATGACACTGCTGCGGCCCCGAATTTACCAGCATCTGTCAGCAAGTTAGTGCCTGCGCCATAACTGGTATTACCCATGATATTAGCTATTTCCTTGCCCAACTGGAGAAATTCAGTGTTCATGGCTTTCAGTTCGGCAGCTGAGTTGGTGCCGTTGGCACCCTGAGTGGCCAGATCCTTCATGCGCTGAGTAATATTGGTGATCTCATCAAAGGCACCTTCGGCAGTCTGCATCATCGAGATGGCATCCTGGGAGTTACGCATGGCCACACCCTGGCCATTAGTCTGGGCCTGCAGGCGCACAGCAATTTGCAGGCCAGCAGCATCGTCGGCGGCGGAGTTAATACGAAAACCGGTGCCCAGGCGCTCCATGGCCGTGCCCAGCATTTTGTTGGTGCTGTTCAAGGTGTTCTGGGTGACCAGAGAAGTGTAATTAGTATGAATGGACAGGCCCATCATTGTTTCCTTATAAAAGTCATAACTGGCTGATTCATAAACCTAAAGCGACCAGTTAGTAATAGGACTTTAATAATCATGCCAATAAAAAAGGCCCCTGTTTAAGGAGCCTTTAATTCAGCAAGCTGGCCTTAACGCAGCAGAGACATCACCAGCCCACTCATCTGGTTAGCATTGCTCAGCACCGACATACCGGACTGCATCAGCATCTGGTTTTTGGACATATTGGAAGCTTCGGTGGCGAAATCAGCATCCATAATCCGGCCCTTGGCGGCTTCACCGTTTTCACGCATATTCCCCAGGTTGGTAATGGTGTGCTCAAGACGATTGATGTTAGCACCAAGCTGACCACGTACTTCACTTACGTCGTCCAGAAAGGTGTTCAGAGTACCAATGGCAGTAGAAGAATTGGCCTGAGTCGTCAGATCACCCAAAGCAGTAACACCAGCTGTGAGAGCTGTACTGGTGTTCAGTGCCTTTACTTCGGCGTTGATATCCACATCCAGGGTTTCAGCAGTGCTGGCACCAATCTGGAAAGTAACGGCCCCCCCCTCAAACTTGCCACCAGCAGCAAACAAATTAGTACCCGCCCCATAGGCAGTGTTTTTCATGATGTTTTCAAGCTCGGCACCCAATTGCTGGAATTCAGCGTCAAGCGCAGTGTTTTCGGCGGCAGAGTTGGTTCCATTGGCACCTTGGGTAGCCAGGTCTTTCATACGCTGGGCGATATTAGTCATTTCATCAAAAGCACTTTCCCCTGTCTGCAGCATGGAGATAGCGTCCTGGGCGTTGCGCATGGCCACGCCCTGACCATTGGTCTGAGCCTGCAGACGCACGGCAATCTGCAGGCCAGCGGCGTCGTCGGCGGCAGAGTTAATACGAAAACCGGTGCCCAGGCGCTCCATGGCCGTGCCCAGCATTTTGTTGGTGCTGTTCAGGGTATTCTGGGTGACCAGAGAGGTATAGTTGGTATGAATGGACAGGCCCATAATCGTTTCCTTTTAAAAGCGTGATTGGCTTGGTTCATTCCTTTAAAACGGCGACCCACCTGAGCAACTTGAAAGAAAAATAAAATTTTTTGTAAGGAGTAAAAGAAGAAAAGCGGGGCGTTTTTAATCGCCCATGTAGTGTGTGTCCTTGTGACTTGATGAGGCTGTATGCGCTTATACATAAACAGTATCAGCTGGCAACTCGATGATGGATAAAGGGGCAAGGATATCCGTTCCTCCCCTCTGCGTCAGCAGAGGTGCGATCGTATGAATATTTATTCCTTACGCAATAATGCCACCGCATTATGGCGCGCGACATTGGCCTGAGCCACCAGGGCCGACACTAGCTGTTCAAAGGGACTGCCACTGTTATCCAGCGGGGTCTTGCTCGCCGGTCCTGATATCGCTGGCCATTCATCAGCCATTTGCTGCAGAATAAAGCGGCGCTGCTCCTGCAGCCGGACGGTATAGTCCTGAATACGGGTCAACACCCGCTGCAGATGCTCACGTTCACTGGCCAGCTCCCCCTTGCGGGCCGCCTGCAACAACGGCGCCAGGGCATCCGGCTCGGGGGTGGCTTTAATCAACACAGCTTCTCCCGCCGGCACCCGTATGCCTTCGCCCTGCATCAGAATAGGCTGACGCAATATGGCTTCGGCCCTGTCGGTAGCCACCAGCTGCACTTTGCCCTGCTCCGCCTCGGCACTGATACCCAGGGGTTTTACATGGCGGTTAAGCTGAGCAAGGGTATCGGCCGGGCGCTGACCCGGTACTATGGTAATGCCCATGGCCTGCTGCTGCCCCGCCAGCAACAGGGTAATACGCTCCCGGCTGCCTTTTACGCTCAGCAAGTCGACCTTGTCGAGCTGAAAGCGATGACGGGCAGCATTGCCTTCCAGAGCCTTGGGTTGCAGCCGGGCATCAAGCCGGCCCTGCTGCTGCAACTGCTCACTCAAGCGCGACAACTGCTCGCCCCATTTTTGCTGTTGTCCGGCACTCATGCCTGACGCCTGCATACGCTGAGCCAGGGAGCGCAACTGCTGCCAGGCCTGGTTCAGGGATTGCTCTGCCGCCTGCAGCCGGGCCACGCCCGACTGCGCCTGACTGAGCCTGCCCCATTGCTGAAACCGCCCCGGAGCCGACAAGCCGGCACCGGGAGCAATGAGCGTTTTGCTGCCATCGGCCTTGTCGGCCAGGCCAGGCGCGGCGGCAACGCCACCGGCAGGATCCAGCTTGGTCTGTACTGCCCCGGGCCGTGTGCTGGCGAGTTGCATTATGGGATCCTTACCGAGCGTTAAACAGCGACAGCTGGTTCACATTCACAAAGGCCTGCTGGCTGCTCTGCAGCGCCAGCAGCATCTGCTGCATGTTCATTGCCGCCTCGCCATAGTCCAGCGCCGACAGCTCGTTATGCAGCCCCTGGCCAAAGACCTTCATCTCACCGTGAGTGGCCACTACCTGCTCCAGGCCATTAATGCGCCCGCCGATGTCGGTGAGGGTACGGGTCAGATTGCCAAGGCCCTTGTCCAGGCTGTTGAGCATATCGGCCACGGAGCCGCTGATACTGCCGCTGGTGGTCTCCAGCACCTGAATAAAGTCATGCACTTCCTGCAGCAGATTGCCGCCATTGAACATCAGCCCTTTGGCAGTGTCATTGGCAGCCACGGTAACACCGTTGGCAATGCTCACCTGACGCTGATAATTATCTCCCTGATAGGAAAATTCGCCGGGGGCGGTTTCCGCCACCGCTGGCACATCGGTACGGGAGCCGGAAAACAAATAATGCCCTTCTTCGTTACGGGCATTAACCAGATCCAGCAGACCCGCCTTAAGAGAGTCCATTTCCTGTGTCAGAGCCCGACGCTCTTCCAGGTTGTAGGTACCGTTACCCGCTTCTACGGTCATGTCCCGCAGACGCAGCAGGATATTTTTCATGGCGTCGATCTGGCTTTCCTGCTGCCCCAAGCGACCGGTGACCTGCAGCGCATTTTTCTCATATTGCTCAATGGCGCTGATTTCCTTGTCGATGCCCTGCAGCCGCACCGTGGCCAGCGGGTCGTCAGAAGGTTTGAGCATGCGATCACCACTGCTCATCTGCTGTAGCAGTTTGCCGTAGTCGGCACCACCCTGCTGCATGCTCTGCATCATAATCCGCTGAATTTGTCCTGTACTGACGCGCATATCGGCTCCCGTTAAATCATGTTCAGCAGGGTGTTGAACAGCTGGTCGGCGGTGCCGATCACCTTGGCATTAGCCTGATAGTTCTGCACATAATTCATCATGTTCATGGCTTCTTCATCCAGGTTTACGCCACTGACACCATCTCGCCGGGCCTGGGCCTCGGTGCGAATATTGTCTGATGCCGCCGCGTCAGCCTGCCATTGGGCACTGGTGATGGCCAGCTGACCCACCATACCGCGGTATTGCTCATAACTGTCGTCCTGCAGCCCCAGCAGGGTCTGCAGATTATCGTTGTTTCCCGGCCCGGCATTGGTACTGCCGGACAGCGCCAGCTGCTCCGGAGTCAACTCATCCGGCACCTTAAGGCTGCCGGCAGCATCACCGGCGGTAAATGCAAACAAAGGGGCACCGGACTGGCCGCTGAGATCCACGCCCTGGGCCAATTGCCGATTGATGTTCTTGGCGAATACTTCGGCCATGGTGTCGAGCTCCTCCCTGGCCGGTTGCAGTTGTTGTTCCCGGTGCAGCATCAATCCGCCCAGACTGCCCCCGGCCCCTCCACCAAGGGGATAATCCTGGCCGCTGAAGCCCACCGAGATAAGGGTATCATTCCGGCTGATCTGCGCAGCCTGGTTACCCAGCACCAGAGGTTGTCCCTGCTCCAGACTCACATTAATGGTGCCGTCGGCCTGACGGGAAGAACGAATGTCCACCAGCCCGGAAAGCTGACGCAGGGCCTCATCGCGAGTGTCCTCCAGAATCCCGGCATTGCCCCCCTTGGCCCCCACCTCCTTGATTTTTTCATTCAGTTCCGCCACCTGAGTCAGCAGGTTGTTAGCCTGGCTGGAAGTGGCATCCAGCTGATCCAGTACCCGACGCTCCTGCGCATCGAGCTGGCTTCCCAGGTGATTGAAACGCTGGGCCAGAGCCTTGGCAGAGGCGATGATCTGCTGACGCGGAGCCGTACTCTGGGGGGCTTCTGCGGCACCGTTAAGCGCGGCAAAAAACGACGTCAGTCCAGGCAGCAGACTGCTGTCTTCACTGCCCAGCACGGTTTCCATCTGCCCCAGGTAATCACTCACCTGCCAGCGCTGACCGGCTTCGGACTCGGCGCGCCACAGCTGGGCGGTCAGAAATTCGTCAGCCACCCGGCGCAGCCCGGTTACCTGCACGCCGCTGCCTCCCATAACCCCGAAGCCACTCTGGCGGGCCGACAGCTGTACTTCCTGACGGCTGTAACCGGGCACATTCACATTGGCCACATTCTGGCTCATGGTATTCAGCGCCGTTTGAGCCGCTTGCAGCCCCGACAGACCATTGTTAATCATCGCCATGTTTTATTATCCGTTTTTGGCCACTCTCAGCGGCTGGCTGAAGGCAGCAAGGGAACTCTCACTAATATTAGCGACCGTCCCGGCATGACTCTTTAACAGGCCCCCAAGCTGGTTAACCATCAACTCCCGCAGGCCGGTCTGTCCTTGAGAAGCCATGCTCATGGCAATTTGGCCGTCGTGCCAATCGCGCATCATTGTTTGCTGGGGGCCGGGAGTAAAAGGGCTGTCGGGATCCCGCAAAGCATCCGTGGCGGTGCGCATATTCTTCAGCACCATCTGCAAAAACATGGCTTCAAACTGCTCGGCGGCCTGCTCCAGCCCCTGCTGCGGAGACTGACGTTTGATGGTGTTCAGCTCCTGCCAGTCCAGATACTGGCTCTGTTCTATTTTCATTATTATTTTCCCTCTCTCTACAACACCACCAGCTCGCCTTCCAGCGCACCGGCTTCATCCAGTGCCTGCAGAATAGACATCAGATCATCCGGTTTGGCCCCCAGACTGTTGACCGCCTGTACAATTTCATTCAGTGCGGTGCCTTCTGGCCAGACAAACATTTCGCCCGGCTCCTGTTCCACCTTGAGATCGGATTCAGGGGTCACTGCGGTCTGACCCTGAGCAAAGGCATTCGGCTGGCTTACATTAAAACGTTCGGTAATAGTGACCGTCAGGCTGCCGTGGCTGACCGCTGCCGCCCGCACCTTCACATTTTGTCCGACCACCACGGTGCCGGTACGGCTGTTAAATACCACTTTCGGACGTTTGGGACCCGTTACTACACGAACGTCTTCCAGCATCGACATAAAGGTCACTCGCTGACGGGCATCCGCCGGTGCCCTTACCTCAATGGCCCGCGGCCCGGTGGCCTGAGCCACATCGGGACCAAACACCTGATTAATGGCCTGCTCCACATTTCGGGCGCTGCGGAAATTGGCATTTTTCAGATTCAGGGTCACCACCGGCTCACTGACAAAGCTGGAGGGAATTTCCTGTTCAATCAGCGCGCCGTTGGGGATCAGCCCGGCGGTCGGCACATTCACGGTAATGGAAGATCCGCTGTTGCCTTCAGCCTTTAAGCCCCCCACCACCAGGTTGCCCTGCGCCACGGCATAGACCTGGCCATCAACGCCACGCAGGGGGGTCAGCAACAAGCTACCTCCCCGCAGGCTTTTGGCATCACCAATGGATGACACCGTCACATCCAGAGTCTGGCCACGTCCGGCCAGCGCCGGCAGGGTGGCATGCACCGACACCGCGGCCACATTCTTCAGCCGGGGATCGGTGCCGTCTTCCAGCTGTACCCCGAACTGGCGCAGCATGTTGGTCATCGACTGACCGGTAAACTTGACCTGGCTGCGGTCGCCGGTGCCCGACAGCCCCACCACCAGACCGTAGCCCACCAGCTGGTTGTCACGAATGCCCTGTATATCGACCACGTCCAGCAGCGGCCGCTCACTGGCCCGGGTGCCGCCGGGAAGAACACACGCCAGCAGCAAGGCCAGTGCGCCAGCCCGGAAAGACAGACTATGCCGCTGATGTGGTTCACCTCGCCTTCCCTCCCGGCATGTTCGCAGTCTGAACCAGGAACACCGGTGCAGGAACGGCCCATGAAGCAATTGCCTGAATCTCATAACGACTCCTAAAGGGGAAACCAGCTGCTGTTAAAGAAGCGCGACAACCAGCCGGCCTGATTGGTGTCGGCCAGGGCACCGCGACCGGCATAAGTGATACGGGCATCGCCCAGGCGCTGCGATGGCACCCGGTTCTGGCTGTCGATATCATCCATGCGCACCAGCCCCTGCAGGCGTACATATTCATCCCCCTGGTTCAGTCGGATCCATTTTTCTCCTTTAACCCGGAGCACCCCGTTGGGCAGCACTTCCGACACCGTCACCGTGATCGAGCCGGACAGGGTATTCTGCTGGCTGGTGCTGGCCGATCCGCTGAAATCTCGCTCCACACCGGCCTCGGCGGTCAGGTTGGTTCTGAGTGTGCGCCCCACCAGGGGGGCCGGAATGTCGAGGCTGCTGCTTTTACCGAGGCTGGTATCGGCTTTTTTACTGGACTGAGTCCGCTCCTGCAGCAGCACCGTCAGCATATCGCCCTCACGAAAGGCTCGCCTGTCCTGAAACAGGGCAATCATGGTTCCGTTACTGAAGGCACTGCCATGCCGAGCCTGCTGCTGCACCGGCGCTGCGGGAGGCGTAGGAGCCCAGTCGTCTTCACCCGGCTCGGGCGGGATCAGTTCGTAGGTGGTGCAACCGCTCAGCATCAGCAGGGCGGCGGCCAGACAGTGGCGCAGCATCATCACAACGCCTGGCTGACAAACTTGAGCATTTGATCGGCGGCAGACACCACCTTGGCATTCATTTCATACGAACGCTGGGTGGTGATCATGTCCACCATTTCTTCCACCACATTGACATTGGAGCCTTCCAGTGTGCCTTGCTTGAGGGTACCCAGGGCATCGTCACCAGCCTGGCCTTCCATCGGCTCACCGGACGCTCCGGTCTGGCGATAGAGGTTACCGCCCATGGCTTCCAGACCGGCGGGGTTGGAAAAGTTAGCCAGTGTGATCAGGCCCAGCTCCTGAGGCTCTACCTGTCCCGCCAGGGTGGCACTGACAATACCGTTGGTGCCCACGGTCACCTTGACGGTATTTTCCGGAATCTCTATCTGCGGCACCAGCGGTAAACCTTCGGCATTGACCATCATACCTTCGGCGTTGCGGTGAAACTGGCCGTTGCGGGTATATACCAGTTCGCCATTCGGGCGCTCAATCTGGAAAAAACCCTGGCCAACAATGGCCATGTCCAGCTCCTGACCGGTATTCTGAAAACTGCCGGAGGTAAATACCTTCTGGGTGCCGACCACCTTGACGCCGTTACCCATCTGAATGCCGGTAGGGATCTGGTTTTGCTGATCCGCCGCAGCCCCGGGCTGACGCTGAACCTGATAAAACAGATCCTCAAAAGCCACCCGATCCCGTTTAAAACCGACGGTATTGACGTTGGCCAGGTTATTGGAAATCGCGGTCATACGCGCATCCTGAGCGCTCAGACCGGTTTTGCTTACCCACAGGGCTGCATGCATGATTGTTTATCCTGTTAACTATATTGAATAAATGACATCAAGGGGATCAGCTGCCCCGGATCAGCCTGGCACCGGCCCGGGCCTGATCGTCGGCGGTTTTCATGGCCCGCACCTGCAGTTCAAACTGCCGGCCCAGGGCCATGGTCTGTACCATCTCTTCCACCACATTGACGTTGGCCCCTTCCAGATGGCCCTGCTTGATCACCACTTCTTCGTCCATTGCCAGGGCACCGGGCTGCTCCGGATAGAACAGGCCATCCAGACCCTTTTTCAGCAGCCCTTCATCCGGCCGCACCAGCTTGATACGACCGCCTTCAATCTGGGCTCCACCTCCGGGCGGCGTCACACTGACAGTGCCGTCACGACCAATCTCAAGCCGGCTGAATTCAGGCAACACCAGCGGGCCGTCTTCCCCCACCACCGGACGGCCATTGATGGTCAGCTCTCCTGCCGGGCTGATCAGCATATTGCCGGCCCGGGTATAGCCTTCGTCATTTCCCTCACTCTGCACCGCAATAAAGCCCTCGCCCTGAATGGCGATATCAAGATCGCGGCCGGTGGCCTGCAGAGGACCCGCCGCCATGTTGGTGCCGGCGGGCAAGCTCTGGGCCAGGGCCCGAGTGTGCAGACCATCACCTTCCAGAAAGCGGGCCGATGCCTGCTCATAATCGGCACGAAACCCCTGCGTGTTGGCATTGGCAAGATTGTTGGCACGAATGCCCTGCGCCATCATGGCGTGCTGGGCACCGGACATGGCGGTATATAACAAACGATCCATTCAGCCACCTCAGAAGGAGTTAAACAGCACCTGTGTCATCTTGTCAGCTGCGCTGATACTCTTGGAGTTAGCCTGATAATTACGCTGAGCGGTCATCAGGTTAACCAGTTCACCGGTCAGCTCGACATTGGATCCTTCATAAGCGCCGGCAGTCAGGCTGCCCAGAGTACCGGTGCCCGGCTCCCCCAGGGTCGGAGCCCCCGAGGCAAAGCTCTGATGCCAGCTGGTGTTGTCTCCCTGACGCAGGCCATTGGGATTGGCAAACGCTGCCATCACCACCTTCCCCTTGATCTGCTCCTGCCCGTTGGTGAATACCGCATACATATCGCCGTTGGACTCAAAACGAATGCCGGCCAGCTCACCGGCGGTGTAACCGTCGGGCTGATTACGGGAAACGCTAAATTCGCTGGCATACTGGGTCATGTCAGCAGGAGTGAGGGTAATCTTGACCGGCTCAGCTCCTTCCGGACTGAAGGCCAGCTCAATCTTGCTGAGTTTGGCGTTGTCGGCATCCACCACAGCATTGGTGCCGGTCACCCCGGTAAACTTGCCATCGCTGCCAAAGGCCAACGTTGCGCCGGGCAGTGATTTCGGAGCTTCCGGAGGCGGAGGTGAAGCCGGGTCCTTGTTCAGGGGCTCACCATTGATATAAAAGTGCTGCTGCCACTCGTTAGAACCGGTTTTAACAAAGTACTGGGTCAGTACATGGCGGGAACCGAGTGAGTCGAACACTTCACTGGACTGAGAAAAGTTGTAACTGGTGGCATCATCCGGAGCAAAATTGGCTTCCGGAATTTCCGCATCGGCCTTGAGATTGGCGGTAAACTCAACCCGGGTACTGGCTTCGGCCGGCAAAGCGCCGCCATCTACCCGCAGATCCTCAATCACCCCCTGTTGCAGCTGGCCTGCCTCATCGATCGCATACCCCTGCAGACGCATGCCATTGCCACCTACAATGTAATTATTGGCATCCCGGTTAAAGGTGCCGGCACGGGTAAAAGCCGTCTGGCCGTTCAGGCTGGTCATAAAAAAACCGTTGCCGGAAATGGCCAGATCCAGCGCCCGGCCGGTGTTCACCACATCGCCGTCGCGCTCAAAGTTCTGCGTGACATTGCTGACTTGCACTCCGCTTGGCTGTCCGCCCCCATAAATGGCAGCGAACTCCGCCCGGGCACTTTTAAAGCCGGCAGTAGAGACGTTGGCAATATTGTGGCTGATCACCCCCAGCGACTCGCTGGTGGCCCGCAGACCATTCAGACCAATACTCATGGACATAACTGATTTCCTTAAGCGGTTAAGACTGACCGAACTCGGTCACCTGAAACAATGACATCTGGCCGATCCCGGCCAGTTCCAGCATGATGTCGCCGCCACCGGCAGGCAGGCTGACTTTTTCCACGGTCCGCGCCATATAGGGCGACAACGTCAGGGTCTCCCCCTTCCGGCTGGCGGAGACTCTGAACTCATAATCTCCAGCAGGCAGTTCAGCGAGAGAAAATGCCAGCTCTCCCTCAGGGGAATGCCATTCCTGCTGATGTACCTGCTGGCCGCTCTGGTCATACACCTCAAGCGTCAGAGCGTCGGTACCCGCCGGCACCGGTATGGTGCCATTCAGGCTTTCAGGCGCTGCCAGGCTGATGGACTGCACCGGCACCGTGACGCTTTTTCCCATCAGTGAAGTACTGCCCAGCACCTGCAGGGTGTCGAGCAAGGTTGCTTGCTGCTGGCCCTGGATTTTCATCTGTTCAATCCCTTCCACCATGCTGAACTGGGCCAGTTGCGTCACATACTGCGTGCCGTCAAGCGGGTTGAGAGGATCCTGGTTGTTGATCTGCGCCACCATCATTTGCAGAAACTCACTGCGCAGACCGCTGATACCGCCATCTGCCGCCGGTGCAATAGCACTTTCCGGGCTGCTGATGGCATTGTCCAGGCCGTTGATACTTGCCAATGCCATGATTAACGCTGCCCCAGGTTAAGCAGGCCCTGCTGCATGCTGTTGACCCGGCCAATCACTTCCACTGCCGACTCAAAACTACGGGAAGCAGACATCATGTCCGCCATCTCTTCCATGACATTCACCCCGGCGTAATACACATTGCCGTCGTCATTGGCCAGGGGATGATCCGGCTGATAACGCTGCTCTGGCTGACGGTCCGAAGGCAGTACCCCGGCAATGTTCACACCGGCACCAGCCAGTTCACCGGCCTGAGTCTGCTGATAGACAGTGGCAAATACCGGCTTAATCGCGCGGTAGGCTTCTTCTTCACTGGCCGCCACCGAGCCGGCATTGGCCAGGTTGGACGCGACCGTGTTCATCCGGCTGGTCTGTGCCTGCAAGGCACTGCCGGCGATGTCATATACCCGTTGAAACGACATGATTAACGTCCTTCTATGGCCTGCTGCAGACCACGTAGCTTGATGTTCAGAAAAGTCAGGCTGGTCTGAAAGTCCATGGCATTTTCGGCAAAGGCGGTTTGCTCTACCGACAACTCCACGGTGTTACCGTCTTTTGAAGGCTGATAGGGCACGCGATACAGACTTTCTGCCGCCATTCCCGGCTTGCTTATTCCCTGGCGCAACGCGCTTTCGGTCTGTTGCAATACTGCCTTGTAGTCGATATCCCGAGCCCGGTAACCGGGCGTGTCCACATTGGCCAGATTGCCGGCCAGCAATTGTGTTCTGTCCATCCGGAGCGATAATGCATGAGGATGAATGCCCAGAGCCTTGTCGAATCCCAGCGCCATTTGTTGTACCTTTCACCTCACCCGTATTGATTTCAGTATTTCCTTACAAAATTCATGCCAAAAAATAAAATAAATTTAATTCAATGAGTTACAAGAAAATCTCAGCCGATGACGGCGCGACTCGGGAAAGGCGTTTTCCCCCCGGAAAAAGCGTCTTGCTGCTGTTGCTTGCCATGACGTTTTCCGTCCGGGCCGATCTGGCCGGGGAGTTATCCCGGGCAGCAGAACAACGGCTGGCGCACTATGCCAATGAACATGACTGGTTGCCTTATCAGGCCGGGTTCAGCCCCTGGCTGCCCGCCGGGGCATCCCGCCTGCCCGAGTGCGCCCAGCCAGTGCGGTTTGAACCGGCACAGGCCGGCGACGCTCCCTGGGGACGGGTACCCTGGCTGATTCACTGCCCGGACGACCCCGGCTGGACCACCCGTGCCCGGGTAGAGGTCAGTGTGCACCTGCCGGTCTGGGTGGCCCGTGAGCGGCTGCGGCGGGAGCAGGAGCTGAGTGCGTCCGTGCTGCAGCTTAAAAGCCTGAGTCTGGAGCGGCTGCACCGGGGCTTTATTGCCGGTCGTCAGCCACCAAAGCAGCGCTTGTTGCGGGACCTTCCCGCCGGAGAGCCGCTTTATCCGGCGCTGCTGGCACCGCGCTGGCTGGTAAAAAAAAATGAACAGGTGGTGATTGAGGCACAAGGGAATGGTTTTACCGTCACCACCCAGGGGCTGGCTCTGACAAATGGCAGCGAGGGTGAGTTAATCAGGGTACGTAATATCGACTCTGAAAAGATCATTCAGGCCCGGGTCGTGGCCGGAAACCGGGTACAAAGTTTACGCTAAAGTTTTTGTTGTGCCGGGACGTTAATTAAAGACAGCCGAATAAACCATGGATCACCATATGAAAGTCAGCCCTCATCGCATCACGTCGCTGAGCCAGGTATCACAACGAGATATGCCTGCCAGCAACACCGGAAAAACTCAGGCAGCTCCCAAGGAGCAAACAGCCTTCAGCCCCGAGCTGGGTATGCTGCAACAGGCCAGGGACAAGCTGGACGCCATGCCCGATGTGGATCTGGAAAAAGTCGCCAGACTGCGTCAGGCCATCGCCAATAATGAGCTGCCGCTGGATCTCGACGCCTTGTCTCAGGCCGTGCTTGAGCTGCACCGCCGATGAGCAAGGTCATACTGCAAACGCTCTGGCAGGCACTACAGCAGGAACATCAGGGGTATGCACATCTGCATCGTCTGCTGCAACATCAGGCCCGTCTGCTGACCGGCCAGGATCATCAGGGTCTGCTCAGCCATAACCCCAAACAAATGGCACTCACCCGGCAACTCGCAGAGCTGGCAGCCACGCGGGAGCAGCTGCAGGCCAGCCTGGGAGCGGCCAGCCTTGAGCAACTCTGTCAGCAGCTGCCTGCGGCGCTGTCAGCCCGGATCGACGGACGCTGGCAGGAGCTGCAGCAACAGGCCCGCCTGTGCCAGGCGCTGAATGACAGCAATGGCCGTTTGCTGGCCAGTCAGAAAGAATGGCTTGAGCATCATTTAGGCGTCAGCGAAACGGTTTATCAGCCGGCCTGACACACCACTCCAGCTGGTTTTCCCACTCGCGCCGCTGTTGTTCACGACGTATCTGCTGTACCCGGCGCTGTTCCAGCAATTCCAGCCCCTTAAGCTTGCCCGCCTGCTGCCGGCTGAGCCGTTGCAGACGCTCACTGTCCTGCCAGGCCGCTTCCAGCTGACGTGAATGCCCTTCGATAACGCTGTTCAGCTGCTGACGAAGGTGCCCCTGATTCAGCAGGCCAATGGCACCGGTGCCCGCCGGCACCTGGCTCAGTCCCGCTCTGGCCTGCTCCAGTGAGCATTGCTGCTGCTGCAGCTGCCCGGCCCGTTCATTCAGCCGGTCACGCTGGCGGATAAGACTGTCCAGCTGTTCACGCTGCTGGTTGATCAGGTGCTTGCGCATACATTCCTCCGCTTAACAGGGCCAGTTGTTCCAGCGCCTGTGTCAGACTCACCGGTTCATGCTCATGCTGCTGCAGGAACGCCGCCAGTGCAGGATAGTTGGCAATGGCCTCATCGGTTTCATGGCTTTTACCGCTTTGAATTCCTCCCAGAGGCAATAGCTCACGCACCTGCTGATACAGGCCAAACCAGCGTTTGCACTGCACCGCCTGCAGCAGGTGTTCAGGACCAGCAACCTTGCTCATCACCCGGCTGATGGAGGCACCGATATCAATGGCCGGGTAATGACCCTGCTCGGCCAGTTGCCGGCTCAGCACCACGTGGCCATCGAGAATGGCACGGGCTGCATCAGCCACCGGATCCTGCTGATCGTCCCCCTCTGCCAGCACGGTATAAAATGCGGTGAGACTGCCAGTGGCCTGTTCACCGTTACCGGCCCGCTCCACCAGCTCGGTAAGTGAGCTGAATGCCGAGGGCGGATAGCCCCGTGCCACCGGCGGCTCTCCTACCGCCAGACCAATTTCACGCTGGGCCTGCACATAACGGGTCAGTGAATCCATCAGCAACAGCACGTCTTTGCCCTGATCACGAAAATATTCAGCCACCCGGTGACAGCTTTCTGCTGCCCGTACCCGCATTAACGGACTCTGATCGGCCGGGGCTGCAATCACCAGGGTTTTGGCCCGCCCCTGCTCGCCCAAACAATCGTCAATAAATTCCCTGACCTCCCGGCCCCGCTCACCAATCAGTCCGACCACCACCACATCGGCCTGGGTGTAACGGGCCATCATGCCCAACAGCACACTCTTGCCTACTCCGGGGCCGGCAAACAGCCCCAGCCGTTGCCCCTTACCCGGGGTGAGCAGGCCATTGATGGCACGCACGCCCACATCCAGCGGCTCGCTGACCCGGCGACGTAACAGCGGGTTGGGCACCCGCTGTTGCCAGGACACGGGCTGCCCCTTTATCGGCGGCAGCCCGTCCAGTGGCCGCATCAGCCCATCCACAATGCGCCCCAGCAACAAGGGGGAGATCGAGAAGCTGGACTCGCTGGTACAGGGTCGGACTCTGGCCCCGGTATAAAGCCCGGAAGGAGCTCTCAATGGCAGTAATAACGCCTGCTCCCGGTCCAGCGCCACCACCTCGGCTTCCAGCTCACCACCGCCTTCGGTATCAATGCAGCAGCGCTGCCCCATCACCAGCCGGCAGCCGGACACCTCCAGCAGATTACCGGTGACTTTTAATAACCGGCCATAAACCTGGCCAATATCCAGATCTTCACTGAGTGCGGCCCGGGCCAGCTGCAGCCGCTGCTCAAGCAGGCTCATCGGCGGCATCCAGACTATGTACCACCCGCGCCATGCCTTTTTGCAGACGCTCTTCGGTCAGGGCTTCCAGCGTCAGAGTTTCGGTTTCGATGCGACAATCTCCCGGCGCCAATGCCGCATCCTCATGCAGCGCCCAGCCCTGACACTCGGTGATGCCAATTTCTTTCAGCCGGGCACGATCATCCGGATTCACAAATAACTGCAGTTCCTGCGTGCGGGCATCAATCCCCGCCAGGGCCTCTTCCACAATGGCCAGCACCTGCCCCGGGTTCAGGGTCAGCTCGGCACGGATCACCCGCCGGGCGACCTGCTCCACCAGCTCACAGAGCTGTTCCCGCTGCCGGTGCAGCGCCGACAGCGACAACTGCTGCCATTGCTGATCGGCACTGCTTTGCCACTGCCGCAGTTCGTCGGCCAGGCTTTGCTGTAACTCGCGCAGCTGCACCAGGCTTTGTTCTCGCCCTTGCTCAATGCCCTGCTCCATACCGAGTTTCAGGCCTTCACTCCGGCCCTGTTCCAGCCCGGCAGCCTGGCCCTGCTCCAGGCCGTCCCGGTAACCCTGTTCAAGGCTCTGACGATATTCGGCCTGTTCTTCTTCCGGAGTCACTTCCGGCTGCTGCGGCTCTCCGTAAAGGGACGGAAACCGATAACGGCGATAAGCAACCGGCATACGCCCGTCATTTAAGTGTCGTTTCACTAGCTCACCACCTGCTCTTCATACAGCTGGAATTCCAACTCACCCTGCTCTGCCAGTTCACGCACCAGATCCATGACCTCCTGCCGGGCGTTTTCTACCCGGCTGACCGCCACCGCACCCTGACGCAACATATCCTGCTCCATCTGCTGGGCCATGCGCCGGGGCATGGCTTCCAACATGACCCTGCGCACCTGACTGTCGGCACCTTTCAGCGCCAGCCCCAGCACTTCCACAGGCAGATCCTGCACAATACGCTGCAGGGTTTCCTGGGTTTGCCGGGCCAGACTGGTAAAGTCATACATATTGCGCTCAATATCGCCGCCTTTTTCCGCATTGTGCTGCTTGATAGATTCCATCAGCTGGCCGCGGTTACCCTGATAGCGGTTAACGATATCCGCCACCTGACGCACCCCGTCGACACGGGCACCTGCATTGTGCGCAACGAACTCCATACACCGGGCAAGGGCCGCTTTAAGCTCTGCCACGACAAATTCGCTGACTTCATTAAGATTGGCCACCCGCAGCAGCAAGCCGTCGTGACTCTCTTCCGGCAACAGCGACAATACGGCGGCAGCAGAGTCAGCAGGTAAGAATGCCAGAATAACCGCCTGCATCTGAGGGTGCTCCTGCTGCAGAAAACGCGCCAGCAATTCAGGCTGAACCCACTGCAGGCGCTGGATTTCATGGCGGACCACATCCCCGTACATGGAGTCCAGCAGCCCACGGGCCAGCTTTTCACCCAGCGCCAGATCCAGCGTGCGTTCAAGATATTCCCGCGAGGCGGAATTGATGCCGCTCTGCTGACGATAAAGATCAAAAAACTCCTGCAACGTGCCCCTGGCAGATTCGGCCGAGACTCCCGACAATCTGGCCATGGCGGTGGTCACCTTGTTGACTTCCTCCCGGTCCAGGCGCTGTAACACCCGGGCGGCGGCACTTTCCCCCATGCTCAGCAACAGCACGGCAGCCTTTTCGGTTTCTATCAGCTTCAGGCCTGCAGCCTGTTCAGTCAGTTGCTCAGTCATGATCTTTTATCCAGTGCTTGATAACTTCCGCCACTCTGTCGGTTTCCCGCTCCGCCAGCAGTTGCAGATGGGTCACCTGAACTTTCAGCTCACTGCCCGGCGGCGGCAGCTGCCACTCGAGCTCATCGGCTTCCCAGGGCAAGGTGGTATGCGGGCCGGCACGTTCCCCCTCCTCTGTCCTGCCCAGCCGGGCCAGGGCTGCCTCGTCTTCGGTGGCTGCGGGCAAGGCTGCCTGCAGTTCACGCATGGCGGCCGCTTGCTGATTGGTTCCCAGATGACGTACCAGCGGGCGAACCCCCAGCAGCAGCACCGCCAGTACCATAAAGGCACCCAGCAGATAGCGGGCATAGGTCTGGGTTTCCGGCTGCTGCCACCAGGCCAGCGGCTCCGGAAATTCCGCCAGCACCGTTGCGGGGGCAAAATCAAAGCTGGACAGGGCAAAACTGTCTCCCCGGGACGGGCTGAAGCCAACCGCGCCCTGCACCATTTGCCCTAACTGGGTCAGTTGCTGCGGATCCCAGCCACCTTCCGGTGCGGCGCTGTTATTCAGCAGCACTGACACGCTCAGCTGATTAATACGCCCGCTCTGGTAACGGGTGTGCACCACCGAACGACCACTCTCGAACTGACGCTGATATTCCCGCTGTTCATGCTGGCTTTGGTTATCCTTGGGCTCGGTGTTTTCACCATCGGCGTCGGTTTGCGGCGGCGTGTTGGACAAGGCCCCCGGAATACCCAGCTCCAGACGATTCTGAGTCAGATTCTCACTGCTGGTTTCACGCAGTAATACCGGGGTTTGATCCAGGCTTTCACGGGTTTCTTCCACTGCGTTAAAATCAAGGCTGGCCGTTACCTGCACCCGGAAGTTACTGGCCCCCAGTACCGGATAGAGCATATCCCGGGCGCGCTGGGCCAGCTGCTGTTCCAGCTGACGGGTATATTCCATCTGACGCAGACTCAGGCCCCGGCTCTGACCATTCACTGCCAACTCGTCACTCAGCACCTGACCACGCTGGTCAATCACGGAAACATTTTTACGGGTCATTCCCGGCACACTGCCAGACACCAGGTTCACAATCCCTTCTACCTGAGCCGGATCCGGCTCCTGTCCCGGCACTACATCCAGCATCACCGATGCGGTAGGGGTTTGCTCGGCACGGCCGATAAACAGCGTGCGCTCAGGCATGGCCAGATGCACCCTGGCCTGACGTACCCAATCCAGCGCCATGATGGTACGTGACAGCTCCCCTTCCAGTGCATGGCGGTAACGGCGGGTTTCCATAAACTGGCTGGTACCAAAGCCGGAGCCCTGAGCCAGCTCATCCATACCGGCAGGCAGCACCGCCCTGACGCCCTGGGATGCCAGGCGCATGCGTACCGGGCCCAGTTGCGTTTCCTCTACCAGAATCTGGCCGCTGTTAGGATCCAGACGGAAGGGAATTTGCTCCTGCTCCAGCACCTCGACAATGCGGGACTGATCATACAACTCCTGTTTGCCATACAAAGGCACGAAACTGCGTCCGGCCTGCCACAAAAACATCACTACGGCGGCGGCAATAATAACCGCCAGACTGCCCAGCAGCATGACCTGGCGATGATGAGCCGACATCCCCAGCCAGTACTCCCTTACCTTGCCAAAGCCGGCTTTCAGCGGCTGACCGGCGCTCATCAGTGCGCTTGCTTGTGCCATAACAACTCCTTACAGCGGCATGCGCATGATGTCGTCAAATGCCGTCATCATTTTATTGCGCACCTGCACCAGGGTGGAAAAGCTCAGACCTGCCTTCTGGCTGGCCAGCATGGCACCGGCCAGATCATCACTGGCGCCGGTTTCCACTGCTGTCATCAGCTGTGAAGCCTGCATCTGTTCATGATTGATGGCCCGCATCGTGGTTTTCATCAGCATGCCAAAATCCCCCTGCTCCGCGGCCGGGGTAATAGCAACACCGCTCTGCGCCTGGTGTTGCAGCTGGCCAAGACGTACCAGCATGGCCTGCTGCGTGCTTTCCGGTGAAATATTCATGTTCAGGCTCCTATGACACGGTCAATATCAATGCCCTGCTCACGCATGGCAGCCAATTTGTAACGCAGCGCCCGGGTCGTCAGTCCCAGGGCTTCCGCCGTGCGGGAGCGATGGCCGCTGTATTTGCGCAAAATCTGTAATACATAGTCGAATTCAGCGCGCTGGCGGCTAGCCTGCAAACCATCAGGCGCGGTTTCCGGTTGCGGCTGACCGACAGATAAAAGAGGGTTGGCTACCCGCCCCTGACCGGCCCTGGGCAGCATCAGATCCACCACATCGATAATGGCGCTGCGGGCCAGGATCAATGCCCGCTGAATCACATTTTCAAGCTCGCGGATATTGCCGGGCCAGTCATGGCAGAGCAACGCCCGCTCAGCTTCCGGACTCACGCCGAATGATTCACCCTGACCGTATTTCTGTAAAAAATGACGGACCAGCGGCATGATGTCTTCCGCCCGCTCACGCAGTGGCGGCCAGCCAAGCGGCAGTACATCCAGACGGTAGAATAAGTCTTCACGGAACTCGCCGGCGCTTACTGCTTCCCGCAGATCCTTGTTACAGGCTGCAACAATACGCACATTAAGCTGTACTTTCTGATGACTGCCCAGGCGCTCTACTTCCTTTTCCTGCAACACGCGCAGCAGTTTTGTCTGCAGTGCCAGGGGCATTTCTGAAATTTCATCCAGCAGCAGGGTGCCGCCGTTGGCCAGCTCAAACTTGCCTGCCTGGGCCTGGACAGCGCCGGTATAAGCTCCCTTGCTGTAACCGAACAGTACGGCTTCCAGCATGCTTTCGGGAATCGCAGCACAATTCACCGCTACAAAGGGGCCATCGCTGCGATCGGAAACCTGATGAATATAACGAGCCAGACACTCTTTGCCGGTACCGGACTCCCCCCCAATAAGCACCGCTGCCGGAGTTTGCGCCGCCCGGTAGGCCAGCTGCAGCACCTGCAGACCCGCGCGGGAGCGCACCACCATGTCGCCGGTGCTGTGGCGTAATGCCAGGCTCTGCCCCAGCACCCGCAACAGCTGGCTGGGCTGAAACGGCTTAAGCACATAATCACTGGCACCGGCTTGCAACGCCTCGCTGGCCAGCGCACTTTCACCATGCGCGACCATGGCCAGAATCACAGCCTGAGGAAAACGACTGATCAGCGTCTGAATATGGCCGGTGAAACCGCTGCCAATATCACTGTCGATCAGGATAACGCCCGGTTTTTGCTCGCTGCGAGCGGCGATGCTCACCCGCTCAGGCCGATATCCTTCATTTACCAGCGCCTCGCAACAGAGATCCGGCACGCCACTATCTGAGATTATCCAGAGCAAAGAAGAAGAGTGACAACTTGGTTTCATGATGCTTGTTCTGCCTTGATAATAGAAATAACAACGCGCCGGTTTTGATAACGTCCGGCAGGGGTGGTGTTATCCGTCACTGGATGGGCCTCGCCAAAGGCACGAATCGACATTGGCAAGGTTGGATGATAATGACGCAATAAATCTGCGATTTGCTCAGCCCGCTGCCGGGAGAGCTTAAGATTCAGCGCGTCACTGCCGCTGTTGTCGGTATAAGACTCCAGCAGTAAGGAGGCCGGCTGCATCTTCCTTATATGTGCGGCAAACGCCGCCAGCTGCTGACGCTGGCCATCGGAAAGTACCCGCGCACCACCTTGAAAATGCAGGGTCAAGCGTTCGCCGTTAAAGGTGGGCTCTGCGCTGCCCAGCCCCAGACATCGCCGGAACTCGCTATATGCCTGCTGAAAATAAATACTCGGCATCACCATACGGTGGGGATTACCCGACTCAGAGGTCGCCAGCCAGCGACCATTGGCCAGGGCATTAAGTGCCTCCGGCATTTGCTGATTGAAGTGCAATTGCTGACGCTGCCAGTGGCTTTGCGTCAGTGGCTGTTCAGGTATCTGTTGCCAGGGAGCCGGAACAACGGCCAGAGTCGCCAGCCCCCCCTGTATGCCCCGGGCCTGCCAGTCAATAGTCAGCACCGGGTGGTCTTTACCGCTGGCACTGAAACGGGCCATCGCCACCTGTCCGATACGGTGCTCCAGCACACAACGGGAGGCCTTGCGCTCAGCATGCCAGGCAGCCTTGTCCAGCTCGGTCACGTAATCGGCCGATGCTCCGGAGCTGCCCAGCATGACCCCAAGGCAGGCCATGCCTTTCAGTCTTGCAAGGTTGTTCATGTTGCTTCTTGTCATTTTCTGCCGGCATCAGAATACCGGCCCGGCACAAGGCCAGGATGTGAAGTAACGCTGAGAAAGGTTTACAGGTGGCGAAACGCCGGAAGGTAACCTGCCTTGGCAGCCCCGCTATCGTAGGAAAATATTCCCTTAGACCGGAGGCTTTGCGTCCTGCACTTTCATGCAGTTTGCCCTTGTCATCAGCAATAAAAATTCAGTGCGTCAACATTTGACTAAATAAAGCTACCGGTTTCAACCCCAAGACACCGTTTTTACTGTGGGTATTGCTGAAGTGAACAGGAAACATACGCAGCCTGTTCACTCCTCATTCAGCCCAGTGTCCCCACCACATCAATCTGAATGTGCTCGGGCACTTCGTTGTAGGATAGTACTTTAAGCCCTTTGGCGAAGACCGCCCCGTATCGGGCCAAAAGAGGTCTCAATTGAGGCATTACCAGCAACACCGCAGGCACGCCCTGCTCCTGCAGGGTTTCGGTCACTGCCGGCATTTTTTGCTGCAACTGAGACAACAGGTTAGGCTCGACCGGGAAGCTGTCGATGCTGGCCTTGGCATTTTGCTGCTGGGCCTGCCCCAAGGCACCGAGCAGGGTCTGCTCCAGGGTGTCGGCCAGGGTGAATGCGCTTAATACGCTCCGCTCTCCCATAATCTGACGCACAATCACCCGCTTCAGAGCACAACGCACGTCCGCCGCCAGCAACACCGGATCCTTGGTGACCTCCGCCCCTTCCACCAGCGCTGTTGCAATGGTGACCACGTCCGCCAGGCTGACCTGCTCTTTCAGCAGATAACGGAACACCCGCAGCTGCAGCACCGGCGGTACCGCTTCCCCCAGCAGACCTGCCAGCTTCGGTGCCTGCTGTTGCAGCCGCTCCAGCCAGTGACTGACATCATCAAGCACCAGCAGCTCCGGCAGATGTTCGCGCATCAGCTTACTGACGTGAGTGGCCACCACACTGGCCGAGTCCACCACCGCATAACCGTAGTTCAGTGCTCTGGCCTTGTTACCGGGTTCAATCCACACCGCCGGCATGCCATAGGCTGGCTCCTGAGTCAGCTCGCCATCGACTTCGCCATACGTTTCCCCTTTGTTGATGGCCAGCATGCGTTCACCATCGGCCTTACCACTGGCCATCACCACCCCGGCCAGTTTGATACGGTACTCCTGAGGCGACAGTTGCAGGTTGTCACGCACCCGTATCTCCGGTAACAAAAATCCGGCCTGCTCCGACAGACTCTTGCGTACCCCCCGGATCCGCCCCAGCAAGGGAGCGCCCTGCTCTTCATGCACCAGACTCACCAGCCGGTAACCCAGCTCCAGCGTCAGCAGATCCACCTGAGGCAGGTCCTGCCAGCCAAACGAGACATGACTGTCCTGCTCCCGGGCCAGCAAAGACTCGGCCTGCACCAGAGAGTCACTCTTGCTGTCCTCCGCCTGTTGCAAGCGACGGGCCACATAACCGAGCACGGCGGCAAACAGTAAAAACACCAGAGTCGGCATGCCGGGCACCAGCCCCAGGATCAGCATGACCGCAGCCCCGGTCCATACCACGCGGGGAGACGCCAGCAGTTGCTGCCCTACCTGGGTCGACATGTCGCTGTCGTCATTGACCCGGGTCACGATAATGGCGGCGGCAGTGGCCAGCAGCAATGAAGGGATCTGGGCCACCAGGCCGTCACCGATGGTAAGCAGGGCAAAACGCTGGAACGCTTCGGCAGCACTCAGTTCATACTGGAACATGCCGATCATGAAGCCGCCCAGCAGGTTGATAAACAGGATCAACAGGCCGGCAATGGCGTCGCCACGTACAAATTTGGACGCCCCATCCATGGAGCCGTAGAAATCGGCTTCCCGGGCCACCTCCTGGCGGCGGTTACGGGCCTGCTCCTGATCGATGGCACCGGCATTAAGATCAGCGTCAATAGCCATCTGCTTGCCCGGCAAGGCATCCAGGGTAAAGCGGGCGGCCACTTCCGAGATCCGCTCGCCGCCCTTGGTGATCACCACGAAGTTGATGATCATCAGAATAACGAACACCACCATGCCCACCACATAGTTGCCGCCGATCACCACTTCGCCAAAGGCTTCGATCACCTTACCGGCGGCCCCCGCCCCTTCATGGCCGCTGAGCAGGACCACCCGGGTCGAGGCCACATTCAAAGTCAGCCGCATCAAAGTGGCCACCAGCAGTACGGTGGGGAATACCGAGAAGTCCAGCGGACGGCGCGCCGATACCGCCACCAGCAGCACCAGAATGGCCAGCACAATATTGAAGGTAAAGAGCGCGTCCAGCAGCCAGGGCGGTAACGGCAATATCACCATGGCCAGCACCGCAATCAGCAACAAGGGGACGGCCATATAAGGACGACCAAGGCCTTTCCAGTTCACACTTCACCTCTTAATGTTGGTATTTCTTCGGAATCTGAAAATCGGGCAGGTCGCCAGGCTGACGGCCCCGCCCTTCACGCCAGGCCTTCAGCTGCAGTACATGAGTCAGTACATAGGCCATCGCGCTGTAAAGGCCCGCCGGTACCTGCTGATCCACCCGGGTGGAGTGATACAGGGCCCGGGTCAGGGGCGGCAGGCTGATAATGTCGAGATCGTGCAGCCGGGCCAGTTCGCGAATACGTGCGGCCAGGGCATCGGTGCCCTTGGCAATCACAAAAGGCGCTTCGGCACGCTCGGGATCGTACTTGAGTGCTACCGCATAATGGGTGGGATTGACGATCACCACGTCGGCGTCGGGCACCCGCTGCTCGATACGGCCGGTGGCCATCTGAAACTGAATTTGCCGGATACGCTGCTTTATTTCGGGGCGCCCTTCGGTATTTTTTTGCTCGTCTTTGACTTCCTGCCTGGTCATTTTCAGTTTCTGGTTCATCGACCACTTCTGAAAAGGCACATCGAGCAGCGCAATCACGGCCAGTGCCGCACACAGCGCCAGCACCGCAAGTATCAGCAGTCCCAGGCCCTGGCCAAAGCCGGTGACCAGCGGCATCCGGCCGAGAAACACCAGCCGCTCCCACTGACTGTAAAGCAGCACGGCCAGCGTGCCGCCCAGCAGCGTGACCTTGAGCATGGACTTGAGCAGCTCCACCAGCGTCTGCCTGGAGAACATACGCTTGAGCCCCGACAGCGGGTCAAGCCGGCTCAGCTTCGGCTGCAGGCTGTCCCAGGAAAACAACAACCCGCCAGGCACCAGCCCCGACAACATCAGCAGCACCGAAAGGGTAAGAAACACCGGCAACAGCGCCCACAGGGTGGCCATCAGCGCCAGCTCCAGCAGTTCCAGCATGTGCGCCGGCTCATGGGTGGCCACCGCCGGCAGTTCCATCGCCAGGGTAAACAAGCGGCGAAAAAAAGCCCCCAGTGCGGTCGTCTGCCACCACAACACCAGGCCGCCAAGAAACAACAGCACGACGGTATTGAGATCCTTGGAGCGGGCGACCTGACCTTCGCGCCGGGCCTTGCGCTTACGCTGCTCCGTGGGTTGTTCGCTTTTATCCTGAGAAGAATTCTGCCCGGCCATTTATGAGCCCCACTGGCGCATCAGTTCAAACACGTCCTGGCTGAATTCCAGATAACGCTGAGGAATGTTGGCCAGCATCAGCAATAACGACACCAGTCCCAGCATCATGGTCATGGGAAATCCCAGAGCAAAAATATTGAGTGAGGGCGCGCTGCGGTTCATGACACCGAAGGTGATATTGACCAGTAACATGGCGATGACCGCCGGTAACGCCAGTAGCAGCGCGGCGCCAAACATCCAGCCGGCCAGGTTGATCAACAGCGACAAATCCAGCTCAGTCAGGCTGTGGCCTACCGGCCAGCGGCGAAAGCTCTCCACAATGACATCCAGTGCCAGCAAGTGGCCATTCCAGGCCAGAAACAACAACGCCACAAATATCCACAGCAACTGCCCCAGCAAGGGTGCCGAACCGCCATTAACCGGATCATTCATCACCGCCATGGCCAGTCCCATCTGCATCGACAATATCTGCCCGGCCATGGTCACCACGGTGAACAACAGTTGCAGCATCAGTGCCAGCAAGGCCCCGAACAGCAATTGCTCCAGGGTGATGACCAGGGTGGCAAAGGAAAACGGGTCAACTTCGGGCCCCTTTGGCAACAACGGCATCAGCACCATGGCCAGCACAAAGGCGAACAGCAGCCGGATTTGCGGGCTCAGATGACCGTCACCGAACAAGGGTAGCACCCAGAAAAACGCCGCCAGCCGGCAAAAGGGCCACCAGCCCTTGCCTATCCAGGCCATCAGTTCGGGAGTGGTCAGACTGAGCAAAGGCGTCATTCAAAGACTTCCGGGAATAGTGGTAAAGAGCATGTCAAACAGCTCCATCAGCTCACGCAGCATCCAGTGGCCAGCAAAGATCAGCATCAGCAGGGTGACCAGCAGCCGGGGGAAAAAGCTCAGGGTCTGCTCCTGGATCTGGGTGGCCGACTGAATAATGCTCACCACCAGACCCACCACCATACCGGGAATAATCAACACACTGACCATGGCGATAATGGTCAGCACTGCCTGACTGATAATGTCTACTGTCTGTTCGGGGGTCATTCAGCCCCCGAAACTTCGTGCCAGGGTACCCACCGTCATCGCCCAGCCATCTACCAGTACAAACAGCATCAGCTTGAACGGCAGTGAAATCACCAGCGGCGACAGCATCATCATGCCCATGGCCATCAGCACACTGGCGACGACCAGATCGATCACCAGAAAGGGAATAAACAGCATGAAGCCGATCTGAAAAGCGGTCTTGAGTTCGCTCAGCACAAAGGCAGGGATCAATACCTCAAAGGGCACCTCTTCAGGGGCCATATCGGTAGGCTCCTGCGCAATGTTGAGGATCTGCTCCAGATCCGTTTCCCGGGTCTGGGCCAGCATAAACGTCTGCAGCGGGGCCTTGGCAGTCACCAGCGCCTGCTCAAAACCGATGCTGCCATTGTCGTAGGGCACAAAGGCGTTGTGGTAGATGTCCTGCCATACCGGCCGCATAATCAGCAGGGTCAGTGCCAGCGCGATACCGATAAGCACCCGGTTGGGCGGGCTCTGCTGAAGTCCCAGCGCCTGACGCAGCACCGCCAGCACCACGATAATACGGGTAAAACTGGTCAGCATCAGCAAGAACGCCGGCAGCAGCCCCAGAGCCGTCATCAGCAGCAAAATCTGAAGTTTCAGGCTGTATTCGGTGTTGCCGTCGGGGCCGGTGACCGTCAGCAACGGCATGTCAGCCAGGGCAACCCCCGGCAACAGTATTAACCCCAGCGCCAGCCAGAACTTATGTTTCATTCGCTCCCGCCTGGCTTGCGGGCCGGTTCACAATGCGGGTCAGCCGCACGCCGTAACGGCCATTGGCCACAACCACCTCACCCTGAGCCAGCAAGGCACCGTTTACCTTCACATCCAGCGGTTCTCCCACGGCCTTGTTCAGTTCAATCACGGCACCTTCACCGGCTTCCATCAGCTCACCCAGACTGACCTCGGCACTGGCAACCTCCAGCGTGACCTTGACCGGCAACTGCTGAAAATAATCCAGATCCCGGGTGTCCTGTGGGGCTGCCGCCACTTCCGGCTCCATGGCCACATCACTGAACAGACTGTCCAGATCATCGCCCGCCAGGAGGCCATTCTCTTCTTGTTGTATGTCGGTCATTTACCGCTCCGTAAATATTCAGTCTATAAATCCGTGACTGGCAAACACCAGCCTGCCATCACGCTCTGCCACCCGCCCTTTCAGCAGTGGCTGTTCCCCGGCCCGAGCCACCACTTCCTGCAGCAGATTAATGGGCAGCACGTCTCCTTCCCTCAGCCCGCTCACGTCTCCCAGCGGCAGCTCAAAGCTGGCCAGCGGTACCGATAGCCGGGTGGTCAGCCGGGGCAGCCTGGCGTTCAGGGCTGCAGACAGCCCCTCAATGGCCGGATCGGGCAAAGCTTCCGGCTCCTCGGCGGTCAACGCCGGAAGCACCAGCATCCAGCTCAGTTGCTGGCCGGCAAAACTGATCTCAAAAGCAAGGTGTGTCTGCGGTATAAAATCCGGTGCGCCGGCTTGCATGCCGGCATGACCGGACACCGCCTCCGGCAAGATTCGCGCCATCAGACCGTCTGCCAGCATCAGCAGCAGGCTGGATGCCAGCCTGCGCTCCGTTTCAGACACTGACCGCAATAACGCCGGAGTCTCGCCGGGCTGCCCGCCAAATGTCATTTCCGCCAGCCCGTACAGGGCACCATGTTCTATCTGCAAAGCCGCAGAGGGTTGCAGCCGGCCATTCCATTGATGTTCCATCACAAAATGCAGACGGTCCGTGTTGTGTTCCAACAGCTCCTGTAGCCGGCAGCTCAGGCTCAGATCACTGCGGTAAAGCATGGCTTCAAGCCGGCGACGCCAGCCATCCCGACATTCTTCTATGGCCTGAAGCAAGCGTTCCCGCTGCTGCTCCCGGGGAGACTCCTGTTGCAAAAAGTCATAAGGGGGAAAGCCCCCTTCCCCTGCAGGATGAATTTTTCCGCTGCCCGGTGCGCACGGAGTCTTTGCTGCCCGCTGCTTGTTGCTCACTGCCTTTTCCTCCAGGGCGGCCTGTACCACCTGAACTGCTGCCCGGCCGCCCGAATATGCGACAGGGCCCATTACCTTTAGCGTCACCCTGTAGCAAAAGTCGTTCCAACTTTACAAAAACAACAAAAAACCCATGTATAAACTGTCATACCGGGCAGGTATCATGGCCACATCCTTTTTCAAGCGGATTTCTGTATGCTCTCGGTGTTCTGGCAGTTCTTTATGCTGGGCTGGGTCAGTTTTGGCGGACCAGCGGCTCATATCGGTTATTTTCAGCGCCATTTCGTGCAAAAGCTGGGGTGGCTGCCCCAGGATCAGTTTGCCTCCACTCTAGCGCTGTGCCAGTTTCTTCCCGGGCCGGCATCCAGCCAGCTGGGCTTTGCCATCGGCTACCAGCGCGCCGGCCTCGGCGGTGCCATTGCTGCCTTTGCCGGATTTACCCTACCTTCCTTTTTGCTGATGCTGGCACTGGCACTGCTGGGGCAGCACTATGCCGGCTCGGCCGTGACCCTGGCGATAATCAATGGGCTGAAGCTGTTTGCACTGGTGGTGGTGGCCGATGCCGTGCTGTCCATGGCCGGACAGTTTTGCCGCAGCCGCCTGCCCCTGAGTCTGGCCGTGGGCACGGCTGCGCTGCTGTGGATCTGGCCTGGGCTGGCAGCCCAGTTTGCCGCCTTACTGACGGCCGGCATCACGGGTGCGCTTCTGCTTACCCCGGGAGGCGATAAAACGGCAAACAAGCCTCTGATTAACTGGCCGTTTTTATTGCTGTTTGCATTTTTGCTGGTGTTATTACCGCTGCTAGCTCCCCCGGGCTCGGCTGGCCTGTTTGCTGACTTTTATCAGGCCGGCAGCCTGGTGTTTGGCGGTGGCCATGTGGTGCTCCCCCTGTTGCAGAACCTGCTCGCCGGTGAGCTCTCGAATAATGCCTTTCTGACCGGCTACGGTGCTGCTCAGGCCATGCCCGGCCCCATGTTCAGCCTGGCGGCTTTTCTGGGCGCAGAGCTACTGCCGGCCAGCCCTCTGCAGGGAGCGCTGGTCGCTACCTTCGGGGTGTTTTTGCCGGGCTTTTTGCTGGTGCTGGCGTTTATCAATGGCTGGCAGACGCTGGCTGCCAATCCGCGTATGGCTGGTGCCATTGCCGGTATTAATGCCGCTGTGGTGGGGCTGCTGCTGGCGGCGCTGTATCAGCCGGTGTTCGTGGCCAGCGTGACCGGCGCACCGGCCCTGGCCGCAGCGGCCCTAGGCCTGCTGGCACTGAGGGCATTCCGTTGTCCGCTGCTGCTGCTGATCCCGGCCTTTATGCTGCTGGGATTCTGGCTCTAACCCGTTCAGCCTCAATAACCTCAGACCATAAAAAATCCGGCAAACCCTCAGGGCGTGCCGGATTTAATGGATTGCCACCTGCGCGGCAATGACCACCTGAATTCCTGTTAGAACGTTACCTTGACCGCCTCGGCGGCACGGCGGGCCTGGTCACGGGCACCGTCGATGCTGTCACCCAGGGCCAGGGCCACGCCCATGCGGCGGCGACCGTTGATCTCCGGTTTACCGAACAGGCGCAGATCGGTATCAGGCTGTGCCAAAGCCTCAGCCAGGTTGCCAAAGGTGGTTTGGACTGACTCACCCTCCGGCAGGATCACCGCTGAGGCCGCCGGTCCATACTGACGGATAGCAGGGACAGGCAGGCCGAGAATGGCCCGGGCATGCAAGGCAAACTCCGACAGGTTCTGGGAAATCAGCGTAACCATACCGGTGTCATGAGGCCGGGGCGACACTTCGCTGAACAGCACTTCATCTCCGCGAATAAACAGCTCTACGCCAAACAAGCCACGACCGCCGAGGGCCGCGGTAATTTTTTCGGCCACTTGCTCTGCCGCCGCCAGCGCCGACGGGCTCATCGCCTGAGGCTGCCAGGATTCACGATAATCACCATCCACCTGAATATGACCGATGGGTGCGCAAAAGCTGGTGCCGCCGGCATGACGCACGGTAAGCAAGGTAATTTCGTAGTCGAACTGAACAAATCCTTCCACTATCACCCGGCCGCCACCGGCACGGCCGCCTTCCTGGGCGTAGTGCCAGGCGGCATCGATATCGGCCTCGGCTTTAACCGTGCTCTGCCCCTTGCCGGACGAGCTCATGATCGGCTTGACCACGCAGGGCAGGCCAATCTCAGCCACGGCGGCACGAAACTCCTCCAGCGTGCCGGCAAAGCAGTAGGGAGAAGTGGACAGCCCCAGCTCTTCCGCCGCCAGCCGGCGAATGCCTTCCCGGTTCATGGTGAGCTGAGTGGCCCGGGCGGTGGGCACCACGGTAAACCCTTCCTGCTCAAGCTCAGCCAGGGTATCGGTGGCGATGGCCTCAATTTCGGGCACAATCAGATCTGGTTGTTCTTGCTCAATCACGGCGCGCAGGGCTGCACCATCAAGCATGGAAATCACGTGAGCGCGGTGGGCCACTTGCATGGCCGGCGAGTTGGGATAACGGTCCACGACGATCACTTCAACGCCAAGGCGCTGCAGTTCGATCACCACTTCCTTGCCCAGCTCACCGCCACCGCACATCAAAACCCGGGTGGCAGTTGCCGAGAGGGGGGTACCCAGAGTTGTCATAACGGAGTCCTGTTTTATGGGAAAGCGCGCATTATAACAACTCCGGTCTTTTATGTGCTCCTGAACCGCTTCAGCCGCAGCGCATTACTCACTACAAATACACTGGAAAGCGCCATGGCACCGGCTGCCAGCATGGGCGACAGCAACAGCCCAAACGCCGGATAAAGCACTCCGGCCGCCACCGGAATAAGGCACACATTGTAGGCAAAGGCCCAGAACAGGTTCTGGCGAATGTTGCGCAGTGTGGCCCGGCTGATGGCCAGAGCCTGAGGCACGGCGCGCAGGTCACCACGCATTAGTACAACCTGAGCTGCCTCAATGGCAATGTCGGTACCGGTGCCAATGGCCAGGCCAACGTCTGCTGCCGCCAACGCCGGCGCATCGTTGATGCCGTCCCCTACAAACGCCACAGCACCGTGCTGCTTGCGCAGATGTGCCAGAGCCGCCACCTTGCCATCGGGCATAACTTCGGCTTCCACCGCATCAATGCCCAGTTGCCTGGCAATGGCATTGGCCGTTCCTGCGTTATCACCGGTAATCATCGCCACTTTCAGTCCCTGTTCATGCAGGGCGGCAATGGCGGCGGGCGTGCCTTCCTTTACTCTGTCTGCCACCGCCAGCACCGCAGCCGGTTTACCGTCGATGGCAGCATACAAGGGAGTTTTACCCTCACCGGCAAGCTGACTGGCGAGATTGGTAAACTCGGACAGATCCATATTCAGGGACTTCAGGTAGCGATCGGCTCCCACATTCACCCGCATACCACCTGCCTTTGCCGTTACCCCCATACCGGTCACGGTGTCGAACTCACTGACCTCAGGCAGATTCAGGTTGCGCTCTTGTGCCGCCGCCATCAGTGCCTCGGCGATGGGATGCTCAGAGCGCTGCTCTACCGCCGCGATCAATGCCAGTACCCGATCCTGGTCTTGTCCTGAGCTCACATGCAGATCGGTCAGTTCGGGTTTGCCCTCGGTGAGCGTACCGGTTTTGTCAAAGGCAATCACCTTGACCGCGCGCAGTCCTTGCAGTGCTTCCCCCTTGCGGAACAAGACCCCCAGCTCGGCCGCACGACCGGTCCCGACCATGATGGAAGTCGGCGTCGCCAGGCCCATGGCGCAAGGACAGGCGATAATCAGCACCGCCACCCCGTTTACCAGCGCAAAGCTGAGCGCCGGAGCCGGCCCCTGCCACCACCAAAGCACAAAGGTCAGCAGCGCCAGGCTCATCACCACCGGCACAAACACTCCGGTGACTTTATCGACCAGCGCCTGAATGGGCAGCTTGGCCCCCTGGGCCTGCTCCACCATCCGAATGATTTGGGCAAGCCTGGTTTGTTTGCCTACCTGCGTGACTTCTACCAGCAAGGAGCCCTTGTTGTTGACGGTACCGCCGGTGACTTCATCCCCCTCTCCCTTGGCAACCGGTGCCGGCTCACCGGTCAGCATGGACTCATCCACCCATGAAGAACCGTCTATTACGGTGCCATCCACCGGAATACGTTCGCCAGGGCGTACCCGTACATGGTCTTTGACTTTTACTCGCTTGAGAGGAATGTCTTCGGTGCTGCCATTTTTCTCGACCCGGGCCGTGGGGGCCTGCAGACTAAGCAGCTTTTTAATGGCTTCACCGGTGCGCCCTTTTGCCCGGGCCTCAAGAAAGCGCCCCAGCAAAATGAGTGTAACGATCACCGCCGCCGCTTCAAAATAAACCTGACGGCTGCCCTCCGGTAACCAGTGACCGGAAAAAGTAGCCACGGTGGAGTAACCCCAGGCCGCCAATCCGCCCAGCGCAACCAGAGAGTTCATCTCCGGCGCACCGCGCAGCAGTGCCGGCAGCCCTTTCTTCAGGAACAGCAAGCCCGGACCAAACAGTACCAGGGTGGCCAGCACAAACTGAAGTTGCCAGTTGAGAGACTGCCCCAGCGTACGCTCCACCCATGCATGCATGCCGGGCACAAAATGGGAGCCCATTTCCAGCACAAACACTGGCAGAGTAAGCAGGGCCGACAGCAACAATGAACGCTTCAGTGATACCAGCTCCCGATTGCGCTCATCACTTTCGTTATTTTCGCTCTGCTCGTCGACAGCTTCAGCACTGAAGCCGGCTTTTTCCACCACAGTAATCAGCGCGTTGATATCCTGACTGCCCGAGAGCAACGCTACATATGCCCGCCCGGCGGCCAGATTAACATTGGCGGACAGTACGCCGGGCAGACGGCTTAACACCTTTTCCACCCGGCCGGTGCAGGACGCACAGCTCATGCCGCCAATCACCAGCTCCGTTTTCTCCACCGGGCTCCGGTAACCGGCTTTTTCCACCGCCGCCACCAGTTCAGCGGTGGCAAGGCCCTTATCCAGCACCAGCTCGGCACTGCCGGACGCCAGATTAACACTGGCCGAGTGCACGCCCTGCACACCGTTCAGGGCCTTTTCGACCCGGGACACGCAGGAGGCACAACTCATCCCCTCAATGGGCAGACGAAGTTCCGTTGTGTTTGTGCTCATGACTGCCTCCGCTGTTTATTCGCAGCTGTAGCCGGCATCACTCAACGCCTCGACAATGTCTTCTCGAGGCAGAGTGGAACTGATGCTCACCTTGCGGCTGGCCAGTTCAAAGTTCAGTTCACAGTCCGGATCCAGCCCGGTAAGAATGCCGGAAATCACGCCCACACAGTGGCCGCAGGTCATGTCGGGAACGGTAAGGGTCAGCATGGTTTTATCTCCTGATTAAGTGTGACACTCTTACTTTGAACCCTGACACAGGGGGAAGGTCAAGCCCAAAAAGCTGCATCGTTTAAGATGTCCGGCATTTTTTATGAGCGAGCCACCAAACACCACCTTTACCTGATGTTTTAATTGGGAAAAAGGTTCAAAATGCTCCCCGTTCCCGCAGCATCAATATCCCGGAAATAGGCATGGGCCGATAAAATACGTAACCCTGAATAAGGAAGACCTGGCGCTGAGCCAGGTAAGTGATTTGAGCCGGTGTTTCCACTCCCTCCGCGATCACCGTCATATTCGTCTGATGAGCAGAAGAAATGATGGAGTCCAAAACGCTACTCTTGACATCATTGGTACCAATCGTATCAATAAACATTTTATCTATTTTGATGCCCTCTATGCTCAGCTGCTGCAGATAAACAAAACCACCATAGCCTGTGCCGAAGTCATCAATTTTGAACTGGTAGCCTCGCTTAATCAGTGAACTAATATGTCTGTCCGCATGATGCAGACTCTTTATCGGTGTCCGCTCTGTCAGCTCAAACTTAATACGATCCGGCCAAGGCCAGTTCCGCGCCTGCAGCCAGCGCACCAGACAATCCGTTTCCACATGTTCAGCCACTAAATTAATGCTGACCCAGTGCGCAGTATCAAGCCGCTCAAGATCATCAAGCACACGACGCAGCAACTGCATGGTAATTTCTACTATCAGCCCCTCACTTTCCGCGACCGGAATAAACTGATCCGGTGGTATTAACTCACTTCCCTTTTGCCAGCGAACCAGTACCTCATATCCCACAATACGCTGACTTCTGCTATCTACCACCGGCTGATAATAGGGAATAAATCCGCCATCCTTAATCCCTTGCTCAATAAGACCGCGAAGCGTGTTCCGGTAACGACGAAAATAGAGGTAACCTGCCGCCAACACTGTTCCCAGAGCCAGACTGATCACACAACCCCACCACCATAGTAAACCGTGAGCATGGTTACGTAATGCCTGCCCGCCCCATAACTGCTGCACGCTGGCCACAAGAGGCTGGCTCTGATGAATAAAATCTTGCTGTATCAACAGCGAAGCATCTTCATTGGGGATAGCAGGGTTGCCGCGCTGAAGAGTGTCCAGCCTGGTGCCAGTGTAATCGAAGGAAAGGTAAAAACAGTCGCTACAAGGTGTTTCGAGCAGCTCCCTGCTCCAGCTGCTGTCCAGTACCCAGAACACCACATTCCCCTGCTGCTGATAGTGCACCAGCAACTCACTCTCCGTACCTGCATATAGGGGAGTATTCAACAAAGTAAATCCGTCAGATGCCGGGCTTTGAATGTACTTGTTATCAACAGCCAGCCCGACACTCGAACAACTGATATTCAGAGCATTTTTTATACCGATAAGACGTATATAGCGACTGTAATATTGAGGAGCACGCAACAGTTGCATATCTTGTTCACTGCAATCAAATTTCAACCCGGCAAGTTGCGCCATAATGGTACGATCAAGCGCACTCGCCCGACGTTCCAGATAAGAATCAATCTCCTGCATTTTTTGCTGCAATAAATACTTGGTCAGCGGCGTGACCAATATCGGCACGCTCAGCGCCAGAAACAAGAAAGGCAGTAACATGAGAACCAATGCGACTTTCAATGAACGAAAAGCAGCCACCACTGAAACCCCACCATTCATGAACACTCGGCTCACTTTAACAGCCAACAAGCACTTGCAGGTACATTCATGAAACAAAAAAGGCGGGCACATGGCCCGCCAAAACTACTTTGACATCGACGTATCTACCGGCTCAGACGAGCTCGGCAAGCACCTGCTCAAGCAGATCCAGACCTTCACTGACCACCTCCTGCGGTGAAGTCAGGGCCGGCAGGAAACGGATAACGTTGCCGCGAACACCGCAAGACAACAAAATCACGCCCTTTTCGATCCCCTTGGCCACTATCGCTTTGGTCAGTTCAGGGTTTGGCTGATCCACATCCCCATTGTGCACCAGCTCCATCGCCACCATGGCACCCAGGTTGCGCACCTGGCCGATATGGTGAGGATATTTGGCCTGCAGTTCACTCAGGCGCTTGTTCATCAGCTCACCCAAGGCCAGGGCCTTGTTGCACAGCTGTTCTTCTTCAATGATCTTCAGTACTTCCAGGCCAGCAGCACAGGCCAGCGGGAAGGCCGCATAAGTACCACCCAGGCCACCCGGGTTGGCTGCGTCCATGATCTCAGCCTTGCCCACCACGGCTGACAGCGGGAAACCACCGGCAATACCCTTGGCCATGGTCATCAGATCCGGCTCAATGCCGGCATATTCGGTGGCGAACAGCTTGCCGGTACGGGCAAAACCGGTCTGAATCTCATCGCAGATCAGCACAATGCCGTGCTGATCGCAGATCGCGCGCAGCTTTTGCAGGAAAGAAGCCGGGGCCTGATAGAAACCACCCTCGCCCTGTACCGGCTCGATGATCAGTGCTGCTACTCGTCCCGGCTCAATATCACAGTGAAACAACTCATCCAGGGCCTTGAGGGACTGCTCCTCGGTCACACCGTGATAAGCGTTCGGATAAGGCAGGTGATAGATCTCGCCCGGGAAAGGACCAAAGCCGGCTTTATAGGGTGCAACCTTGCCGGTCAGCCCCATGGACAGATTGGTACGGCCGTGAAAACCACCATTAAAGGCAATCACGCCGCTGCGCTTGGTATGAGCACGCGCAATTTTTACCGCATTTTCTACCGCTTCGGCACCGGTGGTGACAAAAATGGCCTTTTTGGCGCTGTCGCCCGGAGCCAGCTTCACCAGACGCTCGGCCAGCTCAACCGCACTCTCATAAGGAGTGACCATGGCACAGGTGTGACTGAAGCGCTGCAGCTGCTCGTTGACCGCAGCTACAATACGCGGATGGCTGTGTCCGGTGTTAACCACAGCAATACCGGCGGCGAAGTCGATAAAGCGGTTGCCTTCTACGTCCCAGATTTCATTGTTCAGGGCACGGTCGACGTAAACAGGGGCCATGTTGCCCATGCCGCGGGCAAAGACGGCATCTTTGCGTTGCTGGAGTTGCTGGTTCTTGCTCATGATATTTCTCCTTTAAAACGGCTCAGCGAATGCCGCCCATGCACAGGTATTTGGTTTCCATATAATCGGCCAGGCCTTCGGCGGAGCCTTCACGGCCCAGACCCGACTCTTTCACGCCGCCAAAGGGGGCAATCTCGTTGGACAAAATGCCTTCGTTAATGCCGATCATGCCGTATTCCAGCTGCTCGGCGACGCGCCAGATACGGCTGTGGCTCTCGGTATAAAAATAAGCGGCCAGACCGTAAGGGGTATCGTTGGCAATGGTCACGGCTTCTGCTTCATCACTGAAACGAATGACCGGTGCAACCGGACCAAAGATTTCCTGGTTGGCAATAGCCATTTGCTGGGTTACGTCCCCCAGGATGGTCGGCTCAAAGAACAGCTCGCCGGCCTCATGGCGATGTCCACCGGTGATCAGGGTGGCACCTTCGCTCTGGGCCGCATCTACCATGCCAGCAATTTTGTCGACGGCAGCCTTGTTGATCACAGGACCAAGGGTAGTCGCAGCATCGAGACCATTACCGATAACAAACTTCTCTACTTCAGCCTTGAAGCGGGCCATAAATTCATCGTAAATGCCGTCCTGCACCAAAATACGGTTGGCGCACACACAGGTCTGACCGGCATTGCGAAACTTGGAAATCACTGCCCCGGTCACGGCCGCATCGAGGTCGGCATCGTCAAACACGATAAAGGGCGCATTCCCACCCAGCTCCAGACTGAGCTTTTTCACAGTGTCGGCGCTCTGACCATAGAGCAGCTTGCCTACACGGGTAGAGCCGGTGAACGACAGCTTGCGTACCCGAGCATCGCTGGTCAGTACATTACCCACTGCCGCCGCCTGGCTGGATGTCACCATGTTAATCACGCCGGCAGGAATGCCCGCCTGCTCGGCCAGGGCCATCAGCGCCAGCGCAGAGAATGGAGTTTCTTCCGACGGCTTGACCACGGTGGTGCAGCCAGCCGCCAGTGCGGGTGCCAGCTTGCGGGTAATCATGGCGTTGGGGAAGTTCCAGGGGGTAATCGCTGCCACTACACCAATGGGCTGCTGAATGCTCAGCGCCCGCTTGTCACCGGTAGGTGCGGAAAATACCCGACCATAGGCTCGCTTGGCTTCTTCGGCATACCACTCAATGTAGGAGGCTCCGTACAGTACCTCCCCCCGGGTTTCGAACAACGGTTTGCCCTGCTCCTGAGTCATCAGCCGGGCCAGATCTTCTTTATGTTCAATGATCAGATCAAACCAGTCCCGCAGCAGGCGAGCACGTTCTTTCGGATTAAGCGCACTCCAGGCCGGAAGAGCCCGGCTGGCGGCCTCGATGGCGGCACGGGTTTCGGTTTCTCCCATGTCAGGCACCTGGCCCAGTTGTTCGCCGGTGGCAGGGTTATATACAGAAATGGTGTTACCGCCGTCGGCCTGACACCAGCGACCGTCAATATAGCCGCTTTCCCTTACCAGGGTACTGTTCACTGCAGAAATGCTCATAGTAGCTGCCTCATCTTGATTCCATCCTCGCCCGCAAGTCCAATTGCCGTGAGCAGCGCCACAACGGCACGGGCCACTGTTTGACAACATGCTAGCCCCCGGCGCAAAGTCCGGTAAATTATCTCCTATCAACATATACATTGAGGCAGTTCAAACTATGAGCCAAACCAACCGACCTGTTCTCAGCCAGATTGGTGATTATGAAATTCGTCTGCTGAAGCTGTTTAAAACCGTGGTTGAGTGCGGCGGATTTTCCGCCGCGGAAACCGAGCTGAATATCAGTCGTTCCACCATCAGCGTACACATGGCCAATCTGGAAAGCCGGCTAAAACTAAAACTGTGCCGGCGTGGCCGCTCAGGTTTTTCCCTCACTGATGACGGCGAAGTCATTTACGACTCCACCAAACGGCTGTTCAGCCGGCTGGAGGAATTTCGCTATACGGTGAACGAACTGCACGAACAGCTGAGTGGCGAACTGAAAATTGTGTCCAGTGACAGCATCTGGCTGGAAGATGAATTTTCCATGGTGAAGGTATTTTCTGCACTGGGAGAACAGGCCCCGGATGTCAATGTCAGTGTCGATGTCGCCTACATGGGCGAAATTGAGCGCCGGGTGCTGAGTGACGAGGCCGATATCGGCTTTATCCATTATCACCGGGATCTGGAAGGGCTGGACTATCATCACCTGTATCAGGTGCGCTGTTTTCTGTATTGCAGCGATCGTCATCCGTTGTTTGCCGAGCAGGACGATGATGTCATCACCGAGCGGCTGCCCGAATTCAAACTGATCCACCCCGGCATTCATACCAACCCGGAAACCAGCGCCCAGCTGGCAGGCATGAAGCTGGCTGGACGCGCCTATCATTATGAGCCTCGTGCCGCCCTGATTTTATCGGGCCAGTACATCGGCTTTTTGCCCGAAAGTTACGCCCGCCGCTGGGTGGACAACGGTCGCCTGCGCCCCCTTCTGCCCCGCCAGAAAACGCATTTGCTGGGTATTTCCGCCATTACCCGCAGCCACGGCCGCCAGAGCCGCATACGGCAGTTGTTTCTGCAGTTGATTAAAGACCAGCTGAGCCAAGGCTGATGCTCCGCCCCTCCCCCTTGCTCAAGGGGGAGAACAGCCCGCAACCCGCAACCGTTACCTTGTCTGACAACAGCGTAACAGTATGATCACACTCACAGTTCCCACCTTTGATTCTGCTGTAATTCCTCTTTTAAATAGTGCTAACCACTGTATACACAAGGACTTTCCGGCTTTGTTTGATTCTCATCAAACTCAAGTTTCGCTTTCGTGCATTTAACCGGACGTTAACCTGACGCAGACTTTATATCGTCAAGTTTAATCTCACCTCGGGCCAGACCCGACATCAATGGAACGTGATAACACAAGGGACTAACACATGAACAGACTCTGGAGCACTGCCCGCACCAAGATTGCCGCCTCGCTGATTGCCGTTGCCGGCATGGGGGCCACCATGGAAGCCATGGCCGCCGATGTCACCTGGCGTTTTACCAACCTTTATTCCCGCGGTACCGCCTTTGGTGATGTATACCAGTCTTTTGCCGACAAGATAGAAGCCGATTCTGACGGCCGCATGAAAATCAATATGCTTTATGCCGGCGAAGGCGTCGACACCAAAGGCATTATCAGTGCCACCAAGTCCGGCCTGCTGGACATGGCCGCGCCTTTCCAGCCCATGCATGCCGGTGAAATTCCTTTCGGTGTCGTTGAAGTCGGGTTACCTGGATCCAATGGCAGCCTGGAAGAGCTGAACCAGCTGTTTTATGAAAAAGGCTGGAGTGACGTACTGACTGAAGCCTACGACCGTCATAACCTGGTCTGGCTGGCTCCCTACTTTCAGCCCGGTGTCTATGTGATCACCAAAGAAAAAATTGAGTCGATAGAAGACTTCAAGGGTCTGAAAATCCGTGCTCCTGGTGCCTACGGCCGCTTCTTCCGTGAGCTGGGTGCGTCTCCGGTTAACCTGGCCTGGGGGGAAACCTATACCAGTCTGGCCACCGGCGTCATTGACGGCACCATCGGTTCCAACCTGATTGACCATCGCGACGGCAACTTTGCCGAAGTAGCCAAGTTCATGTACCCGCTGCCGGTATCCAGTGCCCAGGCACTGCCGGTACTGGTGAACAAGAACGCCTGGAAAAAACTGCCGGACGATCTGAAGGAAGTGGTACGCAACGCCGCCAAATGGCATGCCGAGCAGCAGGCAGAAAAGTCTGCCCTGTGGGAAAAAGAAGCCGTGGCCGATATGGAAAAGCAGGGCCTGACCTGGAGCCCGGATGCCTCCGATGCCGATCAGGCCAAATGGCGTGACGCCGCCGAAGCCGTTTGGGCCCACTACGGCAAAACCGATAAATACAGCTCCCGCCTCGTTGAGCTGATGAAGTAAGCCTTATCACTGCCCCGCGCTGCGGGGCAGCCTGCATAACAATCACCCGGACGTATCATGAAAACACTGCTTAGTTTCTGGTGCAGAGGCGTCGGCTGGCTGGTATCTGCTACCAGCCATACCATTTCTCTGGCGTTACCCTTGCTGGCAGGCACCGTCGCTTTTGAGGTGTTCTCCCGCTATGTACTGGATCGCCCCACCCTCTGGGCCTACGACGTTTCCCTGTTTTTATTTGGTTACATCGGTGCCTTGTGCGGTGCCCATGCCCAGCTGAAAAAATCCCATATCAACGTCGATATTGTCTATCTGGCGGTATCCCAACGCTGGAAAAATGTCTTTGATCTGCTGGCCAATACCCTCGGGGGCTTCTTTTTGCTGGTCATTGCCACCAAGGGTTGGGAAAAGGCAGTGGAAGCACTGGAATTTGGTTATACCCGGCAGTCGGAATGGGCACCGTCCATCGCCCATTTCTGGATTATGGTGACCGTCGCCGCCGTGCTGTTTTTAATGCAGCTGTCGGCAGACATGATTAAAGATACCTGGCAACTGGTCACCGGTGATCCCCTGCTGAATGAGGAAGAACAAGCATGAGTATTGAACTGATCACCGGCCTGCTGCTGCTGGGCGTACTGGTGTCTTTTATCATGGGGGCTCAGGTGGGCCTGGCATTGGGCGGTGTAGCCATGTTGCTGGGCTATGCCACCTGGGGAGACGGAATTTTCAACATTGTGCCCACCACCATTGAAAGCACGCTGTTCAGCTTTGTGCTGCTGGCCATTCCCCTTTACATCTATATGGGACAATTACTGACCCGCTCTGGCATTGGTGATGCCATGTTCAAGGCCAGCCAGCTGGTGATTGGTCGCATTCGCGGCTCACTGGCCATCAGCGTGATTGGCGTCTGCTCCATGATCGGTGCCATGGTCGGCATTATTGGTGCCGGCATCATGACCTCGGGCAGCATTGCCCTGCGTCCCATGCTGGAGCGCGGCTATGACAAAAAGCTGGCCCTTGGAGTAATCATGGCCGGCGGTGGTCTGGGCATTCTTATTCCGCCCAGCATTCCCATGATTTTATTCAGTTCTACCACACAGAACTCGGTGGGCAAAATGTTTATCGGTGCCCTGATACCGGCGCTGATTTCGATCACTGTCATGGTGCTGTATGTGGTGATCTCCTGCAAACTCAACCCCAGCCGCGCCCCCATGGGCCACGCTCTGGATGTACCCAAGAATAACCGCGAAAAGTTAATCACCCTGCGTGATGGCTTTCTGGCCTTGGGGCTGATTGCTCTGGTGCTCGGCAGCATTATCAGTGGCATAGCCACCCCCACCGAGTCTGGTGCAATTGGTGTGGTGGGTGCCCTGTTGCTGGCCATTCTTTACCGTCGGTTCAAACTAAACATGATGAAGCGCTCCGGTGCCGAGACCGCCCTGCTGGTCAGTGTGGCTATCTGGATTGTGATGGGTGCCTCGGTGTTCAGCAACTTTCACCTGCTGATGGGCGTGCAGGGCATGGTGGCGGATTTTGCCTCCGGCCTGGACCTGCCCCCCATCGCCATTATCATCATGATGCAGGTGGTAATGCTGCTGCTCGGTTTTATCATCGATGAGATGATCATCGTGCTGATCTGTGCCCCGCTGTTCACCCCCATTGCCGTGAGCCTGGGCTACGACCCCATCTGGTTCGGTATTCTGATGATTCTGAATATCGAGATTGCGGTGCAGACGCCCCCCTACGGCTTCGCGCTGTTCTATCTCAAGGGCATAGCCCCTCCCGGCGTCACCATGATGGATATTTACAAGTCTATTCTGCCTTTTGTGGCGCTCAAGCTGGGCGTGCTGATCCTGTGCATGCTGGTACCGGAAATCGTGACCTGGCTGCCCAACAAACTAATGGGGTAACGACTGATGTTCAAAGAGATACTGCTGCCGCTGGATTTTGAGCACGAGAACCTGTCCGCACAGGTGGTGGAGTCAGCACTGCAGCTGTGCCACCCCGAAGGCCGGATTCACCTGCTGTATGTGAATCCGTCCCGGGTGCATCATGCCGCGGCCCCGTTTTACTCCAAGGAACTGCTGGAGAAACAAGACGAAGCCATCAGGGCACAGCTGGATGAATTTATGCAGACGCATATCCCCGACGAGCATCGCGGCCGTCTGGAAGTGCGTCACGGCGTGGTGTATGACACCATTCTGGCCCGGGCCAAGAAGCTGGCTGTCAATTTAATTATCATGCCCGCTTCACGTCCGGGAGCCGAAACCTACCTGCTCGGCTCCAACTCATCAAAAGTGGTTCGCCACGCCGACTGTGCTGTTCTGGTAGTAAGGTAACGGACACTAGGCTCCTGCTGCCGCGGGAGCCTGGTGCCAACGGAAGCGGCACCACAGCAATGGTGGAAAAGCTACTGACCTGACCGCAGAATACGGCTGTTTCAGAGGGGGCATTAACGGGCGTTATTGTCAGTATTCTCCAGCTTGCCGTCCAGCGCTTCCAGAATGGAGCAGTGCTCGGCACTTTCCTGGCCGCCGCAGCAAGCGTCCGACAGCTGGCGCAACGAACGGCGGAACTGCTCCAGCTCGCGAATGCGCTCTTCCACATCAGCCAGCTTGGTATCGGCCACTGCTTTCACCTCACGGCAGGAGACTTCACAGCTGCTGATGCGCAGGGCCAGAAGCTCTTCAATATCTTTCAGGGAAAACCCCACTTTCTTACTGCGCAGAATAAAATGCAGACGTTTCTTGTCGTCTTCACTGTACTGCCGGTAGCCGGTGGAAGTGCGCACTCCCGGCACCAGCAATCCTTCCTTTTCATAAAAACGCAGGGTATCGGCCTTGATACCAAAGGCCTTGGCCAGCTCACCAATACGATACATCCGATCCTCCTTTAACAGCAGGTTTGATTACACATAAAGTCTCTTTACACCGAACCAAATAGTCCGGCACTCAGCGGCAAAAGCGGGTAGAATATGCCGCCTCCGTTCTGGCGTACCAGGCGGTTTGGTAAAGCCGGTGGCGTTGTCTCGCCGATTTTACCAAACCCCCCGATGAATCGTTAAAGGAACGAGAACATAATGGAAACTGCCCGACCCATTCGCCGTGCTCTGCTGAGTGTGTCCGACAAACAAGGCATTGTGGAATTCGCCCAGGGGCTGCACGCCCGTGGCGTGGAGCTGCTGTCTACCGGCGGCACCGCCCGCCTGCTGGCGGAACAAGGCCTGCCCGTGACCGAAGTATCCGACTATACCGGTTTTCCGGAAATGATGGACGGTCGCGTCAAGACCCTGCACCCCAAGGTACACGGCGGCATTCTCGGTCGTCGCGGCCAGGACGACGCCATCATGAACGAGCACGGCATTGCGCCCATCGACATGGTCGTGGTCAATCTCTATCCTTTCGCCAATACCGTTGCCAAGGCCGATTGCAGCCTGGAAGACGCGATTGAAAACATCGATATCGGTGGTCCCACCATGGTGCGCGCTGCGGCCAAAAACCACAACGACGTAGCCATTGTGGTTAACGCCAGCGACTACGATCGCCTGCTGACCGAGCTGGATGCCAACGGCAACAGCCTGAACCAGGCCACCCGCTTCAGCCTGGCCATTGCCGCCTTTGAACACACCGCCCAGTACGACGGCATGATCGCCAACTACTTTGGCACCATGGTACCGGCCTATCACCAGGCCACCGAGGGCTCCAAGTTCCCGCGCACCGTGAACTACCAGTTCACCAAGAAGCAGGATCTGCGCTACGGCGAAAACAGCCACCAGAGCGCCGCCTTCTATGTGGAAAACAACGTCGACGAAGCTTCTGTCGCTACCGCCACCCAGCTGCAGGGCAAGGAGCTGTCCTACAATAACATCGCCGACACCGACGCCGCCTTGGAGTGTGTGAAGGAATTCGATGAGCCGGCCTGTGTGATCGTCAAGCACGCCAATCCCTGCGGTGTAGCCCTGGGCGGGAGTCTTCTGGAAGCCTACGATCGTGCCTACCAGACCGATCCCACTTCTGCCTTTGGCGGCATCATCGCCTTTAACCGCGAGCTGGACGCGGCCACCGCCAGTGCCATTATCGAGCGCCAGTTTGTGGAAGTGATCATCGCTCCGTCCATCAGCGCCGAGGCAAAAGCCGCCGTGGCCGACAAGAAGAACGTACGTCTGCTGGAATGCGGTCAGTGGAACAATCAGACCCAGGGTCTCGACATTAAACGTGTGAACGGCGGTATTCTGGTGCAGGACCGGGATCAGGGCATGGTCGACCTGGCCGACCTCAAGGTAGTGAGCAAGCGCCAGCCCACCGAGGAAGAACTGAAAGATCTGCTGTTCTGCTGGAAGGTGGCCAAGTTCGTTAAATCCAACGCCATCGTCTACGCCAAGGACAGCCAGACCATCGGTGTGGGTGCCGGTCAGATGAGCCGCGTTTACTCCGCCAAAATCGCCGGTATCAAGGCCGCTGATGAAGGCCTGCAGGTAGAAGGTTCGGTGATGGCATCTGATGCCTTCTTCCCCTTCCGTGACGGCATCGACGCCGCCGCCGCCGCCGGCATCAGCTGTGTTATCCAGCCCGGTGGCTCCATGCGCGACGAAGAAGTCATACAGGCTGCCGACGAGCACGGCATGGCCATGGTCTTTACCGGCATGCGCCACTTCCGCCACTGATTGCGAGGAAATTCCATGAACGTATTAGTCATCGGCGGTGGCGGTCGTGAACACGCTCTGGCGTGGAAAGCCGCCCAGTCCCCCAGGGTCAGCCGGGTGTTTGTTGCCCCGGGCAATGCCGGTACCGAACTTGAGCCGGCCCTTACCAATGTGGCCATTGCCGCCACCGACATTCCGGCCCTGCTGGCGTTTGCCAAACAGGAGCAGATTGAGCTGACCATCGTCGGCCCTGAAGCTCCGCTGGTGGCGGGCGTGGTCGATGCCTTTGAAGCCGACGGTCTGACCATTTTCGGCCCCAGCGCGGGTGCGGCTCAGCTGGAAGGCTCCAAGGCCTTTACCAAAGACTTTCTGGCCCGCCAGCAAATTCCTACTGCCGCTTATCAGAACTTCACCGAAGTAGAGCCGGCGCTGGACTACCTGCGTCAGCAGGGTGCTCCTATCGTCATCAAGGCCGACGGCCTTGCCGCAGGCAAAGGCGTGATCGTGGCCATGTCCCTGGCAGAAGCCGAGGACGCAGTACGCGACATGCTGGCGGGTAACGCCTTTGGTGACGCCGGCAGCCGGGTGGTAATCGAGGAGTTCCTCGACGGTGAAGAAGCTTCTTTCATCGTCATGGTAGACGGCGAGCACGTGGTGCCCATGGCCACCAGCCAGGATCACAAGCGCGTGGGCGACAAGGACACCGGCCCCAACACCGGCGGCATGGGGGCCTATAGCCCGGCTCCGGTGGTTACCCAGGAAATCCATGACCGAATCATGGAGCAGGTGATCATGCCTACGGTACGCGGCATGGCGGATGAAGGTCATGTGTACAAAGGCTTTCTCTATGCCGGCTTGATGATCGACCAGGCTGGTCAGCCCAAGGTGATCGAGTTCAACTGCCGCTTTGGTGATCCGGAAACCCAGCCCATTATGCTGCGGCTGAAATCCGATCTGGTAGAGCTGTGTCTGGCAGGCTGCAAGGGTGAGCTGAACACGGTCACTGCCGAGTTTGATGAGCGCGCCGCCGTGGGTGTGGTACTGGCGGCGGGTGGCTACCCGGGTGCCTATCGTCAGGGTGATGTGATCACCGGTATTCCCGCCGAGGCCGACGGAGCCAAGGTATTCCACGCCGGCACCCAGTTCAAGGGGGATGAAGTAGTTACCGCCGGCGGCCGGGTGCTGTGTGCCACCGCCCTGGGTGAAAGCGTCAGCCAGGCCCAGCAAAAAGCCTATGAACTGACCCGCCAGATCCAGTGGGACGATGTGTTTTTCCGCAACGATATCGCCTGGCGGGCGATAGAACGGGAACAGCAGTAAAAACTGAACGGGGCCAAATTGGCCCCGATTTTTATTGTTGGTCACCCTTGCGAAGGAACGTCATCCCCAGCGAAGGCGGGGACGAGACCTGTTACATACCATGCTGGCATCTGAGGCGTCTTTAATGGATGCCCGTCTGCACGGGCATGACGTCCTTGCCCGTGTACACCTGCACTGTCATAACGAAAATGCCAGGCAGCAGGTTAGGACAAGTCCCAGCATTTTTGCCGGTCATACCGAACTGAGCTTACAGAGGCAATATTGGGATTCGCTTCGCTCATCGCCAACCTGCCCTACCCATTAACCTCATTACTCCCCTGCAGCTGTTCTGCCAGCCACTGGTCAAAACCCGGAATCGCCCCCAGGTGCGGTAACAGGGTCAGTTTTACCCCCGGGTACTGGGCTTTTTTCTCCGCCAGTACGGAAGGCAGGTCTTTGACGACATGCTTGCCTTCGGCAAGAAAATAAGGAAACAGCGTGATGTCCCGGGCTCCGGCAGCCACCTGGGCATCAATCACCTGTACCAGTGACGGCTCTGCCAGCTCCCAGAAACCATGTCCGGTCAAATCAAAGCCGCCTTTCATTGAGGCCGTCATACGCTGGGCAAACCCGGCAATTTCCTCATTGGCAGCAGTCCGTCTGCTGCCATGAGCGACCAGAATAAAGCCTTTCATGCTACTCCTTATTGATACACACATCCGGCGGCTGAGCCGCCAGCACATCCACACAAAAATCCCAGCAGGCAATGCGATAGTGCTGAATGTCTTCATCCAGATGCGAGCCCATGGTCTCCTGATGAAACCAGGTTAAAAAACGAGATGGGGTAATCAGCTGGATCTGGCTGTCGATATCATCGTCATCCTCAAGCAGCTCATGAACATCGGCCCCTTCCAGCACGCGGTAACCATAAAGATGGCCAAAGCTCAGCCAGTACACAATGTGTGGCGGTGTATCCATACCGGATGGTACCCCCATGGCCAGCTCCAGGCAGCCACTCCATACATCCTGATGCAGCTCTGTAAGCATCAGCCCGGTGGTTAAACCGCGGGCTCCGGCCCAGGGCACGGCAACCTGACGAATTGCATTCACTTCCATTACAGCCTCCCAGGTTAGGGGCAGGTTCTGACCACTGTTATAACAACCTAATGATCCTGGGGGCAAGTTCAGCGTAAAAAAAACCCGGCCAGAGCCGGGTTTGGAATGCGTAAACGTCAGCCTGAGGCTTAGTTCACCGCATCTTTCAGCGCCTTGCCGGCCACAAAGGCAGGCACGTTTGCCGCTGCAATCTGAATTTCTTTACCGGTTTGCGGGTTACGGCCGGTACGGGCTGCGCGATGGTTTACCTTGAAAGTACCAAAACCAACCAGTTGCACAGGGTCACCTTCTTTCAGGCTTTGAGTGATACCGTTGAGTACTTCTTCCAGGGCAGCCTTGGCCTGAGCCTTGTTCAGGTCGGCCTTGGCGGCGATTGCATCGACAAGCTGAGTTTTATTCATAGGGTATCCTTTCTCACTTGGCATTAAGCGGTTGCCCACTCTAGTCAAATTCAGGCCTCAAGCAAAGCCTTTGGCTTGCGGCCGTATATCAAGTGCCGTTGTTTTGTGCGGAAATTGCGGAAAATATCACATTCCCGCAAATGAAAACCCAAGGTGAGCCTTGAGTTGTGCTCAGCATAGCCGAGCCTGCGGGGCTCTGCCAAGAGCCTGTACGAGTCAGGACTTAAGATCCCGTATCACTACGGTAGAATCGCAGCGCCCCATCCCCTGCTCCAGCAAGCGCTCATACACTTCATGTACATGTTCGGTGAGCGGCAATTTAACCCCCTGTTGTGCGGCTTCATCCAGGCAAATACCCAGGTCCTTGTACATCCACTGAGCGGCAAAGCCAAAGTCGAAGCTGTCGTCAGCCATAGTCTGTGCACGGTTCTCCAGCTGCCAGCTTTGCGCCGCACCACCAGCCAGGACCTCGATCAGAGTGGGGATATCCAGATCCGCTTTCTGCGCGATCATCAGGCCTTCGGCAATCCCCTGCACGGCACCAATCACACAGATCTGGTTAACCATTTTACATCGTTGGCCGGCTCCTACCGGCCCCAGCCGGGTAACTTTTTTGCCGTAAGCTGCCAGCACCGGAGCTGCCTCAGCCACGTCTTCCTCGGCGCCGCCAATCATAATGGTCAGTGCGCCATTTTCTGCCCCGAGCTGACCACCGGATACCGGTGCATCAATAAAGCGGCTCCCTTGCTTACCGGCTCTCTCCGACAGCTCCTCAGCCAGACGGGCCGACGTGGTAGTGTGATCTATCAGCAGGGTTCCGGCTTTAACACCCGCCAAGACGCCATCCTCACCGTACATTACGGCGCGCACGTCGTCGTCATTCCCCACACACACCATCACCATGTCGGCGTTTTGGGCCGCCTCTGCCGGCGTAGCACCACAGCTGCCACCAAAACGGGCCTCCCAGTCTGCTGCCTTCTGCGAATTACGGTTATACACGCAGACTTCATGACCAGCCTTCTGCAGGTGCCCGGCCATGGGGAAACCCATCACTCCCAGTCCGATAAATGCCAGTTTCATGGTTCGGCTCCTTTTAATAAACAAATAACACCGGGCTGCATGATCCCACGCACACCGGTGAGCCACAAGGTGGCAGCGCTGCGACAATATGCCACATTGTGCTCATTTAAGGCCGGTTTTACTCTCACGTTCTCGTTTTGAAAGCGCACACCTTTATCATGAAACATCATTACATTGTCACTCTTGGCCTTCCTCTGCTTGGCTTGGGGACGGCTCACGCAAATGACGATCCGGTCTATCCTGCCACCACGGTGGCTACCCCCATCACCATTACCGCCTCGGCGCTCAGTGCCCCCGGTGAAGTCCGGCTGGATCCAGATTCGCCGGTGCAGCCCATTCCCGCTGCCGACGGCGCCGGCCTGCTTAAGACCGTGCCCGGAATCAGTATTACCCGTAAGGGCGGCATGGCCGGAGACCCGCTGCTACGCGGCCTGGGGGGATCACGCCTGTCTGTAACCAGCGACGGCAATTATGTGCTGGGAGGCTGTGCTGGCCGTATGGACCCGCCTACCGCTTATCTGTTTCCCCGCTCGTTCGATGAAGTGGTGATCACCAAAGGACCACAGACTGTAACTCAGGGCCCCGGACTGGTGGCTGGCTCGGTGCAGTTCAAACGCCGCCCTCGCTATTATGCCGAGCCCGGGTTTATGCTGGATGGCGGTATGACCACCGGCAGTGCTGACCGCTTCGATGCCTTTGCCGCTCTTGAGGCCGGCAATTCAATGGGTTATATGCGTCTGAATGCCAACCACAATGAGGCCGGCAACTACCAGGACGGCAGCGGCAACCGGATCAACTCCGCCTATAACAAGGACAGCCAGAGCGTGCAACTGGGGCTGACGCCGGACGAGCTCAGCCTGCTCGAGCTGTCTTATGATCGCAGCCGGGGAGAGGCTGCCTATGCAGACAGAAGTATGGACGGCAGTAAATTCGACCGGGATGCGTGGGGCGTGAAACTGGAGCGCCAGGCCATTACTCCCTGGCTGAGCAAGCTGCAGCTGCAATTCGGTCACAGCGAGGTTGATCATGTGATGGATAACTACAGCCTGCGCCCGCTCGAAGGCATGATGTACAAGGCAATGAACCCGGATCGGAGCACCGACACAGCCCGCCTGCTGGCAGAGCTGAATCTGGGCACGCACCAGACCCAGGTGGGCATGGACTGGATGCAAGATGCCCATCGTGTACGCATGGCCATGGGAATGAACAAGGCCGCCGCCAATGCCTATCGTAACCAGCCTCGCAAAGATAACCAGAGCTTTAACAACATGGGGATGTTTGTTGAGGACGACTGGCTGCTGAGCGACAAACAACGACTGATCAGCGGGGTCCGGCTCGATAAAACCGAAGCCCGATTTGAGCAACTACCGGCCAGCTCTTCCCTGAAAGAGCAAAACTATTATCTGCACGCCGGTTTTGTACGGCTGGAGCACAGCCAGCAGGACTGGACCTGGTATGCAGGCTATGGCCAGGCCGAGCGGGCCCCGGATTTCTGGGAACGAAACCGTAATGGCGAACTGAACACAGAAACCAATCATCAGCTGGATGCCGGTGTACTTTATCGCAAGGGTAACCTCAGCGGATCGGTATCCGTATTTGCCGGCTATGTGGACGATTTTATCCTGGTAGACAACACCACTCTGCCACAGGCCCGTAATATCAATGCCCGGCGCTTTGGTGGTGAAGCCGAGGTAAGCTGGCGTGTTGCCGATGACTGGACCCTGGCATCCAACCTGTCTTACACCCATGGCCAGAACCTGAGTAACGATATCCCTCTGGGCCAGACGCCGCCGCTGGAACTGAACACCACCCTTGGATACGACAATGGTACTCAGGAAGTTGCGCTGCTGATGCGCAACGTGGCCGCCCAGCATCGCTTTGCCGAAGGTCAGGGTAATATTATTGGCCAGGACACCGGCCCTTCTGCAGGATTTACCGTATTTTCCCTGAATGCAGGCTGGCAGCTTACCCCTACGGTGAAGCTGGCTGCCGGGATCGATAACTTACTCGACAAGGATTACAGCGAGTTTATCAACAAGCAAGAGGCCTACCCGCTCGGCGACAACCCGGTAACCGGACGCATCAGCGAGCCCGGCCGGCAATGGTGGGCTGAAGTACAGATCAGCCTGTAGCACAATTTACCCCGTCATGCCGGCCTTCAGCGCCGGCATTTTTTAGCCGGCCCCGAGGGCTACTCAATCGGGAGGCGCGACCTGGCCATATCCTGCCCCGCGCAGGAAAACTGCGGGCTTTCCCTGATAATCTGTGCCAGACGGAAACTCGCCTCTGTGACCTGCTCGGCCACGAACAGGGTAGTGTCGGTCTTTGGCAGGGGTGGCAGACTGTCTTCCACCACCAGCCCCTCTTCCAGGGTACTGCGGGGAATAACCCCCACGCCAATTCCCGCTCTCACCGCCGCCAGTACCCCGGCCCGGCTCTGACTGGTAAAGGCGATTCGGCAGGGTTTCTGCCACTGCTCCAACACCTGCAGCGCCATATCCCTGTGATAACAGCCATCCACAAATACCGCCAGGGGCAGAGGCTCCCGCATATGAGTCGAATGCAGGGGGGAACGCACCCAGACCAGTTCGTCGCGACCAAGGTGCGTTCCCCCCGTCGACAACAGCGGCATCTCCACCAGAGCGAGATCCAGCTTGCCCTGCTGTAGCAGCGACACCAGTTGCTGAGGGCGATGATCGCACTGCACCTCCAGCCGTACCTCGGGGTAATTGAGTACAAATGTTTCCAGCAAGGGCGGCAGACTGCGAGTGGCGTACTGATCATGAGTACCAAAACGCACCTTGCCGCCAATCTCCGCGTTCAGAAAGGAGCCCAGGATCCGGTCATGCTGGTTCAGCAGCAGCTGGGCATGGGATCTGAGCAGATCGCCCGCTGGGGTTAGCCGGACACCATATTGTCCTCGCTCGAGTAAATCGGTTGAAACCAGTCCTTCCAGCCGGCTCAGTTGCATGCTGATGGTCGACGGTGCCCGATGCAAACGGCCGGCAGCCACCGTCAGATTAAGGGTTTCCGCCACTACCACAAAAGTCCGCAGCAAAGGTATAGGCAAGTCGCGCATGAGCAGAATTCAGCCTTATTGAACGCAGATATGAATATTCATCGATTTACCGAAAGCCGGCAAGTGGTCAGGATGTGAGCATGAGCGGTTCATCACAGGATAAAGGAGCGTCAAGGGTGAAAATAGCCGTGGTATTCGGATTGAACCAGGTGGTGAGTCATGGTTTTGGCATGTTTTTGTTTGCCGCCATGGTCCCCCTGATGCGGGAAAGCATTCTCCTCAATCACTGGCATCTGGCAGCCATCGGCGCGCTGACCCAGCTGGCCTACCTGGCCGGAGCCCTTCTGCTTGGGGTATTCGGTCACCGCCTGGGCACGGAACGTCTGGCGCTGATCACGGGAAGCCTGTCGTCGGGGCTGCTGCTGACCATGGCCTACCTTGAGCACCCGCTACTCATCATGGCGGTGCTGACCTGCCTGGCCGCCAGTGCCGCCATCAGCTGGGGCACACTGGTGGAAATCGTCAGCCGCCATGTTCATGCCGGCCTGCGCTCAACCTGCCTCTCTACCATCTCCAGCGGTACTGCCTGGGGATACGGGCTGAATGGCTTGCTGATCCTGATAATAGTGCCAATGCTGGGCTGGCAGCAGGCCTGGTTATTGGCGGGAGGAACAGGCCTGTTGGTGGTGACCCTGACCCGGCGGCTGTTGCAAGCCCTTAACAAGCCCCTTACTGCAACCGCAGTTTCCCCCGAGCCGGCGCTCCCTACTTCCCGGTTGCTGTTCACCATCTTCAATGAACGCACCGCCTTTCTGGCCTGCCTGACCTGCTTTCTCGCCGGCTTGACCACCATGCCCTTTTCCAGCTGGGTCAACACCTACCTGGATCAGCTTGCCCTGCCCGCCAGCCTTGGCGGCTACACCTGGACCACGGTGGGTGTCACCGGCATGGTAGCCGGACTGCTCGCCGGAAAACTGGCCGACAAACAAGGTCACGGCGTGGCCTTGCTGGTCATCTTCGGCGGATTTGCCCTGGGTCTGATGGCGTTTGTGTATGATCCGGGCCGTTTTGCCCTGATGGCGGGGTTTGGCTACGGCCTGATGTATTTTCCCATGTGGGGCATTCTGGCCGGTTGGGTGGGCAGAGACTACTCGGCAACGGCCACCATGCAGATCAGCGGAGCCTGTATGATGACCTTCGGCCTGGGGGGCACCCTGGGTAATCTGCTGACCGGTTACCTGCGCGCCGCCACCGGCTCACTGGATGCGGTCTTTATTGCTCTGGCGGGAGCCGCCGTGTTGCTGGTGGTTCTGGCAGTCTGGATATGGGCGAAATGCCCAGCAAGCGCCACCAACACCTCAGCGCCGGAAACACCGCTATCCTGATATGCCCACCCGGCTTGCGAGCTCGAAAGCCGGGTGGAAACCGAGCTTATTCAGCCACGGCTGGCATCAGTACTTTCAAAGATCTTGTCTGCCGAGGCCGCGACAAAGCCGGTATAAAGCTCGCCATCGGGCCTGGGATAACGCAGCGCAAACTCGTAAAAGCAGCTGGGCAAGGCCCCTTCACCGTCAGTGAAGGTCACCAGTGCAGTGTCCGCCATGGTGGATGATTGCTCCAGCAATACCTCCGGTGAGCCTTTAATCTCACCGCCGGCATCATTCAGCCGAAACCCCGCCTGTTTGAGGGTGCTGTTCACCGCCTCCAGACTGTCATAGTCCTTCAGGTGGTTCACGCTGACGGTGAAGTGGTTAGCGCGGAAGCCATAGGCTGCCAGCCAGCCAGCATATTCACTTTCATCAGCCAGCGTTTTGTAGTCGGCATGAGAAATATGCCAGGGTGCACCGGAATAAAGAAAGCCGGTCTGCTGCGGCAAGTCCTCATCCACCTGTTTGATCAACCCATCTACAATGTGCTGTAACTCAGGGGAACACTGTTCCAGCAGCAGTTCGCTGATAAACACTTTCGGCGCCATCGGGTCAGCATGCTCGTAGTGACGGGCATAAAGCTTTTTGGCTTCAAAGTGATACTCACCTTTCTGCTCATACCCCAACGCCAGAAAATGGGCGGCCAGCTTTTCCAGGCCAACCTTGGGATGCTTAAATGTACGAAAAGCCACATGATCGTTAATAATGGCCTCGTCGCCTCCCAGCAAATCATGAATTTTCAGCGCACTGGGCGTCACAGTAAGATAGTGCTGCCAGAGAGCCTCAAACAATTCATTAACGGACGTATGCATAACAGACTGCTTCCTTGTTTAAAAACTGAGCCCCGGTGACAGGGTGCCCGGCATTTCCAGGCTTTCGCCTTCCACCGACGCCACCGGGTAGGCACAGTAGTCAGCGGCATAATATGCACTGGCCCTGTGATTACCGCTGTCGCCTACACCGCCAAAGGGGGCAGCACCGGATGCACCGGTAATGGGCCGGTTACGGTTAACAATGCCGGCGCGAATATGACGATAAAAATAGTCCCAGTCCGCATCACTGTCAGACAACAAGCCTGCCGACAGACCATAGCGGGTGCGGTTGGCAATGTTCAGCGCCTCGGGCAGATCATTAAAACGAATAATCTGCAGCAGCGGGCCAAAATATTCTTCATCGGGTAACTGAGACACGCCGGTGACATCCACAATGCCCGGTGATACCAGGCCGGTGCCTGGTTGCAGGTGTTTCAGCATCAACAGCGACTCACCGCCAAAAGCCAGCAAGTGTGCCTGGGCGGCCACCATACCCCGCGCCGCACGCTCGGAGATCATCGCGCCCATAAAGGGCTGAGGGCTGGCATCGTAATGCCCGACGCGAATTGCTTTGGTCACCGCTACCAGCCGCGCCACCAACCGGTCACCGGCTTCGCCAGCGGGCACCAACAAACGGCGGGCACAAGTGCAGCGCTGGCCGCTGGTAATAAAGGCCGACTGTACAATGGCATGCACGGCGGCATCCACATCGGCGACGTCGGTAACAACCAGCGGATTGTTGCCGCCCATTTCCAGCGCCAGTATTTTTCCTGGCTGGCCGGCATACTGCTGATGCAGCAACTTGCCCGTATTGGAAGAGCCGGTAAAAAACAGGCCGTCGATGCCCTCGTGAGAGGCCAGCGCCTTGCCAGTGCCCACTTCACCTTGCACCAGATTAAGCACGCCCGCGGGCAGCCCGGCTTCGTGCCACAGCCGCACGCATTCCTGAGCCACCAGAGGCGTCAGCTCGGAAGGCTTGAACACGATGGTATTGCCGGCAATCAATGCCGGGATGATATGACCGTTAGGCAAATGACCGGGAAAGTTGTAAGGGCCAAACACCGCCACCACGCCATGAGGCTTGTGGCGTACAAAGGCACGGGCACCGGCCATGGGGTTTTCCACCGTACCGGTACGCTCAAAATAGGCTTTTTCGGACAGACCGGTTTTACCGATCATAGCGCCCACTTCGGTGAGGGCTTCCCACTCAGGTTTACCGGTTTCTCTGGCAATGAATCCGGCCAGCTGCGGCTTGTGCTGCTCCAGCAGTTCAGCAAACCGCCGGATCAGCGACAGCCGCTCTTCGATCGTCCGGAATGCCCAGTCGGCACTGGCCGCCCGGGCTGCCGCCACGGCGTCATCTACCTGCGTTTCATTGGCTGCGGCCCCTTGCCAGACCACTTCATTTTTGGCCGGGTCGATGGACTCAAACACATCGCCCGCGCCTGCCAGCCATTCCCCGTTAATGTATTGCACGGCTTCAGTCATTGCGCTTCATCTCCGCTACCCTGACGGTATCTCCGTCTTCTACCTTCAGCAGACGCGCCATTTCTTCGCTCATGACTGCCTGCCCCTTGTGTTCATTAACTGCCATATCACCCAGCAGGGCACGAAACCCTTCAAAGCGGGTGTTGCTGATCAGGTATTTTTCCGTGGTGACCGGATGACCAATCTGCACCGTTAACCGGCGACTTTGACGCAAGGTGCTAATCTGCTGCACTTCGCATTCCACCGTCGGGCCGGCATCAAAAATGTCGACATAACCACGCCAGGAAAACCCTTCTTCTTCAAGCAGATGTCGCGCCGGCCGGGTTTTGTCATGGGTCTCACCAATCACCGAGCGGGCTTCTTTAGACAACAAATTCACATAGATCGGATATTTGGGCATCAGATCGGCAATAAAACCCTTCTGACCAATGCCGGTGAGGTAATCCACGGTCGGAAAGTCCATGGAGAAAAAATGCTCCTGCAGCCAGCTCCAGAACGGGCTGTTGCCCCCCTCGTCAGAGACGCCACGCATTTCTGCCAGAATACGCCGGTCAAACAGCTCAGGAAACTCCGCCAGAAACAAAAACCGGCATTTGGATAACAGCCGGCCGTTCAGGCCCTGGCGAGCGGGCTCGCGTAAGAACAGGCTGCATAGCTCGCTGACCCCGGTGTAGTCGTTGGTCAGGGTCAGGGTTTCCACGACATTGTGAATACCCAGTTTACGGGAACAATGCACCTGCTTGCCCAGCAGGTAAGTATAAAAGGGAGAAGACAGCCCTACCGCCGACTCCAGCGCCGTAGTACCCAACACCTCACCGGTGTCACTGTCTTCAGCCACAAAAAAATACAGGCATTCGCCCTTGCCGCTGGCGCGGCTGGCAAAAGACGTTAATGAATGCTCAATTTTGTTTTGCAGCAGCTCGTCGTTTACCGGCAGCGAGGTAAAGCCATGACCGGACTCAATGGAGATCTGCTTGAGCATGGCAAAATCACGCTGCTCTATGGGTCTTATCACCAGCATGCAGCACTCCTTATGACAACAATGGGCGGGGCACCCTGCCCCGCCAGTAATAGTGGTGATGGCCTCAGCCGTTCACCACCCGGGCAACAGCACGCTCAAAGCGGGCCAGGCCTTCCAGCACTTCTTCTCTGGTGATCACCAGAGACGGTGCAAACCGAACCACGTTGGCACCGGCGACCAGCACCATCAGACCTTCTTCTGAAGATGCCTGTAAAAAGTCTTTGGCACGGCCGGCAAACTGCTCATTCAGCACACAGCCCAGCAGCAGCCCTTTGCCACGAACTTCGGAGAAACAACCATATTTGGCATTGATTTTCTCAAGCTCTTCCCGGTACCACCCTTCGCGTTCCTTCACGCCCGCCAGCACGTCTGGCGTGTTAACGGTATCAAAGGCAGCCTCGGCAACCGCGCAGGCCAGCGGGTTGCCGCCATAAGTAGAGCCATGAGTGCCCGGCTTGAGTGACGCGGCAATATCAGCTCGAGTCAGCATGGCACCGATGGGAAAACCACCGCCCAACGCCTTGGCACTGGTCAGAATGTCAGGAGTCACACCGGTTTCCATGTACGCATAAAGGGCACCGGTGCGGCCTACGCCTGTTTGTACTTCATCAAATACCAGCAGTGCATTGTGCTGATCACACAGCTCACGCACGGCTTTCACAAATCCGGGCTCCGGGCTGATAATACCGCCCTCGCCCTGCAGCGGTTCCATTACCACGGCACAGGTACGGTCCGAGATCATGGCCTTGAGTGCCTCAAGATCATTGTAGGGAACGTGATCTACATCGGCAGGCTTGGGACCAAAACCATCAGAATAGGCGGCCTGGCCACCCACAGTGACGGTAAAGAAGGTGCGACCATGAAAACCCTGTTTAAAGGCGATAATCTGGGTTTTTTCGGCATTAAAGTGCTCAATGGCGTAACGACGGGCCAGCTTGAGTGCCGCTTCGTTGGCCTCGGCACCGGAGTTACAGAAATACACCCGCTCGGCAAAGGTGGCGTCTACCAGCTTTTTGCCCAGGCGCAGTGCCGGCTCGTTGGTCCAGACGTTACTCAGATGCCACAGCTTTTCACCCTGCTCTTTCAGAGCATTGACCAGCGCCGGATGACAGTGGCCCAGGCAGTTCACCGCTATGCCGCCGGCAAAGTCGATAAACTCCTTATCTTGCTGATCCCATACCCGGGCTCCCAGGCCCCGTACCGGAATGCTTTTAGAAGGTGCATAGTTAGGCACCATCACCTGGTCGAACAGTTCACGGGTAACAGCCATATCAGACATGCTTTATTCCTCCACTTACCGCAGCATGCTCTGCGATAAAAGTTAAATCCATGTAAACATGCAAGCATTATTGCAAAGTAACCGCAACTTGTCTCTATACAATCGTAAATTTGTGGTTGTTTATTTTGCCATTGAGAAAATTGTAGTCATTTATCTTGCATAAGCTCGCACCACCGTGTGTTCCGGCCGGCGACAGCTCCCTGCCGGCTGCATAAACACTCACCGTCATTATTTCTTTCCCGGCAGTGTCATACGAACGAGAAAACCTGATAAATGAAATTAGAAAAACTTATAGGTGAACAAAAAACAGTCACCCACTTTCACTTTCCGCAAAAAGCCGGATGGAATGTCTGTGTTATATGAGAACGGTCTGGAAAGGGAGTCAGGAGTGATTAGGGTAACAGTACCGGAGATGATGCCATTACCCCGTTAAAGAGGGCCTACAACAAGCCAAGAAAGTTCCCCAGTAGCTGATGCCCGCTTTCGGTCAGAATACTTTCCGGATGAAACTGCACACTGTGCACCGGCAGGACTTTATGCTGCATCCCCATTATCTCATCCCGTCCGCCTGTCTCATGCTCGCTCCAGGCCGTCACTTCAAAGCAGGCGGGCAAGGTCTCAGCCTTCACTACCAGAGAATGATAACGGGTAACCGTCAGCGGATCGGGCAAACCCGCAAACAGGCCGGTGCCGGTGTGACGAATAGCCGAGGTTTTGCCATGCATCACCCGCCGGGCCCTTACCACTTCTCCCCCGAAAGCCTGAGCAATGGCCTGATGCCCCAGACACACGCCAAGTATGGGAAGATCACCGGCAAAACGCTCGATCGCCGCCAGAGACACACCAGCCTCGTTCGGGGTGCAGGGGCCAGGAGAAATCACCAGCCCCGCCGGGCGCAGCGCTGCAACCTCGTCCAGGCTGATGTCGTCATTACGGCGCACAACCACTTCCAGCCCCAGCTCCCCAAAATACTGCACCAGATTCCAGGTGAAGGAGTCGTAATTGTCGATCATCAGCAGCATGTTGCACTTATCTCTTTGATTTAATTAAAACTAGATAGCCTGATACTGCTTTGATACCCGCCCTGATACCCGCAATTTCATTTGATACCCAGAACCGGGACCTCAACAGCACATATGAGGAGGCCGCATTTTCGCATGCTGGGGGTTAGCGTCAAACCTAAGTGATCTTTTGCCTGAGTTGGCGCACGACGACACAACAAGAACAACACCAAACCAGATCTATAGAGTTATCGAGGCCAAAATCAGAACCTTAATCACAGCCGACAACCACTACGTTGAAAACACTGTATTGAGATAACAAAGAAGACAGCCACCCTCTATCTATACATTTACTTTAAAAAATCAATAATAAATTATTTAAACCAACGGCGTTGTTGATCAAATCATAGCCGAGAAAGCCTGTCCCTATTGGGCTTGATGCCCTTAACTGACCGGCTGGCGAACAGGCATACCGAGTCCTATGACTCTGTTCATGACCTTAACCCCGGCCAGGATTTCACCGACCTGGCCGTTGTAGCTACGCAGGCTGAGCTTGGGGCTCACCAGCTGTTTGTAACGGGACATCGCCGTTTCTGCCAGCGACCGCTGATGGTCGCCAGAGGCACGTTTCCACTCAGCAAGGTTTCCTGATTTCAGTGCCGTCACGGCGTCGTTTCTCGGATGTCCTTCTTCCCAGTAGCCCGCATTTTTGCGCGGTGGGATGGTCGCTTTGCTACCTTTTTTGAGCAGGAGTTGATGGCATTCCCGAGTATCGTAAGCACCATCGCCCGAGACCTGATTTAACTGACGCCGAAGCGGGTTTAGCAAGGTCGGCAAGACCTCGTTATCGGCCACGTTCTCCAGGCTCATTTCGGCGGCGATGACCTCATGAGTGCGGGCATCAATAGCCAGGTGCAACTTGCGCCAGACCCGGCGCTTATCCTTGCCATGCTTGCGTTGTTTCCATTCGCCTTCACCGAACACCTTCAGTCCGGTGGCGTCGATAACCAGGTGGGTGACCGCCCCTTTACTGGGCAAGCGGTATTTCACGTTCACGGTCTGGGCGCGCTTGCTGATGCTGCTGTAACTGGGCGAGGTCAGCGGCACGTCCATCAGCTGGAATATGGAGTTGATGAACCCTTCCAACGCCCGTAACGGCAAGCCGAAGAAAGCCTTGAGCATCAGTGCCGTCAATGGCGCTATCGCTGTAGTGGAAGCCTCGCCCGCGGCGGCCATGATGCTGATGGCAATGCCATTGCTCGATGGCTTGCTCATCCATCCAGAATGTCAGTGAACCGCGATTGATCAAAGCCCGGTTGTACTGCCGCCAGTTACTGATGTTGTGCCGCGCTTTGCCCATCTGTCAGCTCCGAGTCCGTTCGTCAGATGATCAGATCATGGGTAGGACAGATAGTTCCCTGATTTAGGAAACAACGCCGACTGAAGGTGTCAGAGCTAACGCAACAGAGTTCATAATTTAAACAACCCTGTAAATTCGCTCTAATAATCATCATTCAGACAGCACAACTTTCGTTTTCTCGCCATGCTCAGGCTGCGTACCGTGTTTCGCTTCAAAATATTCAGGATCCATAGTCTGATGACGCCCAAGTTTTCGCCCGCATAACCCACCCGATTTTTCTGCCGGTCTTCGTCAAAGACAATGCCCAGCATCCAGTACAGCAGGTTTTCCACCGACCAGTGCGAGCAAGTCACCTTCAGTTCTAAGCTGGCATCCAGTGCCCGACAACTTATATAAAAGCGAACAAAATCATGGTTTTTCCCATTGTTAACCCGCTCGGCTTGCACTGCAATGATGGTCTGGCTTTCCACGTCTGGCAAATCGTCAGGCACTCATCGACTGCCATAGCCCAACACCACCGATGCACTTTCCTGCCGTGTTGCAAGTAATACTCAGAGAGGTGGTCATAAAGATTGACACCTGACCATTTACCGGCTTTTATCTTTTGGGTTTATAAAAACGCTTAAAACATATTGAAATACTCTGCACTGAAGCATCAATAAAGGGAGAGCAGCCAAAGTTATCGCGAAAATACCGCAGAAATCTTGGTCGACTTCCTGTCTGTGGCGCTTTCACTAAAAAAATAAAATACCAGGAGCACTAATGGACACACTTTTTCGATACCTTGCCATGTTGCAGTTGATCCCACGCGCACCTCAATACAGGGCCACGACAACCTTACAGAGCTTACTGGAAGAACAAGGATTTACGGTCAATCTCCGTTCCATTCAGCGCAATCTGGAAACGTTATCGAACCACTTTCCGCTTATCTGCGATCAGAGCGAGCGGCCCTACCGCTGGTCATTTGACCCAAGCTTCAAAAGTACCCTACCCGCCATGGATACCGCCACCGCTCTGACCCTGGTGCTGGCAGAAGAATATCTCAAGGGCCTGTTACCCAAGATAGCGGTAGACAAACTCAGCCCCCAGTTTCACGGTGCCCGCAAGTTTCTGGACGGCCTGCAGAAAAACGGCTTTGCCGACTGGGCCCGCCAGGTGCGCGCCATTCCCAACGGCAAGGCACTGCTGCCGGCGGCTATCACGCCGCCTGTATGGCAGGGAGTCAGCGATGCCCTGCTCCAGCGCCAGGCAATAGATGTGAATTACCACAGCCGGCAAAAACAGGAAGTAAAACAGTACACACTGCACCCTCAGGGGCTGGTGGTACGCCACAGCGTCAGTTATCTGCTGGCCACGGTGAACGACTATGAAGACATTCGGCAGTTTGCCCTGCACCGCATTCAGCAACTGGCACTGAGCAAATCTCCATTTCGGCCACATCCGACCTTCAGCGTGGAAAACTATATCGCCGAAGGGGCCTTCGGTTATCCGCTGGACAAACAACAAGTACAGTTGGTGGCCCGGGTCGATCCCAGTGTGGCCTGGACGCTGGCAGAAACGCCGGTCAGCGAACAACAACAACTGTCCGCACCCGCCGACGATGGCTGGAAAACCCTGACCGCCACTGTGCCCAACGATCAGCAGACCCAGTGGTGGCTGATGGGTTTTGGTGCCCGGGTGGAAGTGCTGGAGCCAATGGAATGGCGTATGGCCATCGCCGAGCAGGCTGAGAAGATGCTGAACATGTACGCCCGGGAAGAGTGTCAGCTCACCGGCGGATAGCTCGCTTCGCCCCATACCAGCCCGGCATGATCCATCATGATGCCGATAATGACCGGCACCAGCTCTCCCAATATGGCATTGGCATCGCGCAGCTGACTGCGATTCATGCGGCTGTTCCAGGTAGCTCCGCCATGAATCAACTGGTTGCGCAGGGTATACAATCGGTTGAACACCACCGCCAGCACACTGGCCGTATCTTTGCCGGCCAGCGCCGTATTCGCAAACCGCTTGGCGGCGACAAAACGGCTTTCCCAGTTTTCTCCTACTGCCAGACCATTACGATGATCCCAAAACGGCTGATAGATATAAGGGGTATCAAGCAGTACCCGGATAGCGCCTGAGTAGCGCTGCCAGACTAGATTGTAAAGCTGCTGTTCCGAATCCAGATCTACCAATCGGGTGAGATAGCGACTGAATTTTTCGTCTTCCAACATACGCTGCTCGCCCAGTTCGTTGGCGTAGGCGGCGTTAAAGGCAATCCACAGGAATACAAAACGGCCATCTTCGTCGTCACACTGTTCGGCCCGGTCAAGCCAGCTCAGTGCTCTATGCACCCGCAGTGCCAGCGCTTCTGGATGGCTGTCGCGCTCTTTACGTTGACGTGCTTTAAGAATTTCGTGGGTCAGTGCCATTCCCTGCTCCGTTATTTTGTCATTGTTGCTCAACAGAGTTGAGATACTGGCACCACTGAACAAGACAGATATTTTTTACATTCTTCAATTATAAATTCTGACTCCAAAATTATTTTTAAACAAAAAAGTTAAAATAACGCCATTCTCGTCCCACTCTCCCCCTTCCCAGCCAATTTGGCTGGACCAGCCATGTGATTTTTTGGCATAGTTTCAACAGATAAAAAATTCAAAGCGACACCAAGTGTCGCCTGCCATGTCAGACTAAAACGCAACAAAAAGACATGCTCCAAGCACCGGGATAAAAATGCCAACACAGCTGCCTTCTCTTACGGTTTTTTGCGCCAAATGTGGCTGGAAAAAAGCCTGCCCACCTGCGGGAGACGTGCTTCTTGGAGTACCCAGGCAGTGCCCGCAGTGTGGCAATTCTGACTTGCAATTCAGACGCTCATCCCTGCTGGAGTCAGCTCGCCGACTCCTGACATCTTCATCAAAAAAATAATATTACAGAGGTAGCCATGGCGGAGAATATTGCCAAGCCCGCGTTACAGGAAGAACTATTGCATCAGGCACAAGACATAGAAGCCCTGTTACAACGCTATGAACTGGGCACTGATGCCTTTCTCAAAAAAGTAAATGAAGCGAAGCACTTCACTGTACGTATTCCCCTAGTTGGAGCCTTCAGCAGTGGTAAAACGTCTCTCATTAATGCGCTGCTGGGGCAAAAATATTTTGCCGTAGAGGTAAACCCTGAAACCAGCCTGCCGGTAGAGCTTAGCTACGGCGAGCAGGTAGCCTTTACCGGTCATGGCAGTCAGGGCAATACCTTAACCTACACACAGGAAGAAATGCTGCAGCAAGCCTACGATGCCATTCTGCCCGATGGCTGGCTGGAAGCGCGGCTGCCTGCAGAGCAGTTAGCTAACTTTCCCTACCTGACCCTGGTAGACATGCCAGGCTGGGATTCGGGCATTAATCAGCACTCCAAAGCCATTGACAGCTACCTTAACCGCAGCCTGGCCTATGCCATTGTGGTGAGTGCTGAAGAAGGCACGCTGCGTGACTCCATTCGAACTTTTTTGCAGGAGCTTGCACTCCGCCATATGCCTGCTCTGCTTATCGTTACCAAAATTGATAAAAAGCCGGCTGAAGACATTAGCGCCGTGGTTGAAAAACTGCATGCCGAAGCTACCGATTTGCTTGGCCAGCCTCCCCTCGCCTTGGCCGTGGTCAGCGCCCGTAAAAAAAGAGTGGCAGAGTTTTCAGCAGCCCTTGCCAGCGTGCACGACAAAATGGATGAACGCTTTCAGCAGGCGGTATTGGTGCCGGTAAACGATCAGCTAAGGCAACTAAGCATTCGTCTGGAGCAGCTCAGAAACACAGAGAACCTGGATGCAGAGAAAGTTCGAGCAGAACAGCAAGAACTGGATCAGAAAGCCGAACAATTCCGTCAGCGTCTGCAATTGCAGGAGCAACAGTTGGATAAGGATCTGCAACAGGGCGTTGAACGTGTAATTGGCCATGTGCGCTCCCGACTGCTGAGTAACACGCAAAGCCTGGCCAGTGATCTTATTTATGCATCCGGCCTTGAAGACAACATTATGACCATTGTTCGGCTGGCATTGGCAGAAAGCGTGGAAAAAGAGTTTTCCGGTCACATCAGTCGCTACCTGAACAATGTGGCCAATGACGTTCCTCAGGGAATTACCGTCAGCAGTCAGTTCAATGCCAGCACCGATGGCTTCAAGATCTCCGACGATACATTCAACAACTTCACCACCACTCTGGTCAGCATGCTGCCGCTGATGATCCCTGCCATTGGGCTGCCGGTAAAAGTGCTGGGTGTAGTGGGTGCGCTGCTCACCGATTTGGCCCGCAGCTTTTTTAACAAAACCAATAAAGAGCTGGAAGCAGCACGCCAGCAGGAAGCCGCCGAGTCCCAGGTTCGCAACCAGTGCATTCCTGCTGTCATGAATCAGGTGGAAGCTCAACTGCGCCAGCAAATTCAGCAACAGGCCCAGAACATAAAAGAACAGGTCGCCAGCGAAACCAATACGTTTATGCAAAACAACCAAAACACCCTGAAAGAGCTGGAACAGCAACTGCAGCAGGGTGAAGCGGCCTTTGAGCAAAAGCGTCAGCAATATCTCACCGACCTGGCCACCGTGAAGCAGTGGATAACCCTGTTTAGCACCAAGGAGAACGGCCAATGAGCTTGTCAGAACTTGATCCCGCCACGCTGAGCAGTCGATATCAGTTGCTCTGCCGCGCCAGCCATCCGGATCCCGATGAACATCCGCTGCCACCGGCTATCAAGCAGGCGCTGTCGCAACTGGATGACCTCATTCATCAGGAGCTGCCGGAGCTGGCCCGCCAGGGCAGCCCGGATCACATTGCCGACCTGCTGGCCGACATGAGCCGGGAATATCAGCGTCTGGCAGCCTTTTGCGAGTTTCCGGATCTGGGCAGCAAGGTCGTCGTCGGCATTGGCGGTGCTTTCAGTACCGGCAAGTCGAGCTTTATTAATACCCTGCTTGGCGGCCCCAAACGGCTGGCCACCGAAGTGGATGAAACCACCGCCCTGCCCAGCCACCTGATGTGGGGCGAGCAGGAGCAGATCACCGCGCTTAATTTGTTTCATCGCCGGGTTGGTCTGACTCAGGAAGAGTTTCTGTCGCTCACTCATGAAGAAAAAGTTCGTTACGGTAGCCAGGTAAGCGCCTTGCTCAAATCGGCGTACCTCACCCTGCCTGAGTTTCCCTGGCGGCACCTCAGCCTGCTGGATACTCCCGGCTACTCCAAACCTGACGACGAGCGCGGCCACCTTAGCAGCGATGCCAACATTGCCCGCAGTCAACTTAACGCCTGCCAGTATATTGTCTGGCTGGTGCAGGCTGATGCCGGTGTGATCAGTGAGAATGATCTGGCCTTTCTGGCTACCCTGCGCCGTGATATTCCGCTGCTGGTGGTCATTAGCCGTGCCGACAAAAAACCGGAAGAAGACATTCAGGCCATCACCCGGCTGGTAAGCGATACTCTGGCAGCCCGAGGTATTACCACCCTGGATGTGCTGCCATTCTCCAGCCGCAAAAAACGGCTCTATCCGGTAGAGCCCATTCAGGCCTGGCTGGAACAATGGGAACAAAGCCCTCAGGCTCCCACCTTTGCCATTAACTTCAGCAAGCTGTTTTTCAATTATCGTCTGTTCCTGGATCAGTGGCGTCGCCATGCCGGCCGCCGCCTGCACAAAATTAACCGCATTCTGGCCCTGGCCGACAATGACGTGCTGATGAAAGACGCTCAGGATCTGAAAAGCATGGCTCAGCAAGAATGTGACCAGGCCGAGGAGCTGGGCAAAACCCTCACCGATATTGAGTATCGCTTGTTTCAACAACTAAGGCTGGTGGCCGGTGTGCTGAACATGCCTATGCCCGAGCCTAGTGCAATGGATTTGCTTCAGCCTGTTATTCAGGACATGGCCGCCATGTTGCGGGAGCTTCGTGAACGCCGTGACTTGCCCGAGCTGGATTTGAGCGATGTCCTGCACGATCTGACCAAGGCCGGCACACTGGGGAACCTGGATAAACTGCTGCTGCGCACCCAGCCGCATCCCGCCTTGCAGGAACTCACCGAGCCACAGCCGGTAACGCGCCTGGCCGAGTTGCTGCGCCAGCCTGCCTCCCCTTCTTCCATTGAAAATCTGTTGCCCTGAGGTGTTATGAACGCTCCCGCACATCCACTGGAACAAAAATTAAACAGCATAAAACACCAGTTGTTCCCTTTGCGCCAACATGTGATTACTTCAGAGAGCCCTGCGGTTATTGAGGCCTACGCCACCCTGTTGGCAGCTATTTTGCGTGGCCAGCCAGGCATCAGCGCCGAGCAGGACATGCTGTTCCGACGCCTGCTGCATTCCATGAACCTGGATGGTCAGCAAGCCCAACTGTTGAGCAAGGGCGGTCAGCTCAGTAGTGAAGAGCTGCTGGAGTGTATTGAACTGGTTAAACAGTCAGGCAGGGCGGACGCGTTTCTCTTGGATGCATTAATAATTTTAAGAGTAAGTCGCCCCCTCGCACCTCAAGATTTAAGCATGCTATCTGAGTTGACCGCATTGTTTTGTATTAATGAAACAAAAATAAAGTCAGCGACATTCTGGCTACACAATATATTAAAGCTAAAAACAATAAAACTAGACTTCAAACCCCGAATAAAAAAACACAAAAGACCATCTAATCACTGGTCGAGAAAATTTAATTCCTGGAACATAAAAAAAGAAAACAAGAGCTTTATAGAGCGCGACGAACAGATAATAGAAAGCATCCACAAAGAAAATTTCGCCAACTCAAAAATATCAGGAATATTTATAAAAAACCAGCCTGATAGAGTGTTTGTAGTAAGTTACCCAAAAAACATGTTAACTTGGGTGGATTTTATTGACTTCGAAATAATTATTAAAGAAGGTCAACAATGAACGCACCTGTAAAACTTGACAAATGCCTTAACATTCAGCAAGTATTAAGCCAGTTTGATAACATCAAGCTAAAGCACTTCTCTCTGCCTTGCCATGCCATTGCAGAGCTGCCGGAGCACGACAGAGAGCTTTATTTTTGCCAGCTTGCGATGTTGTTGCTGGCCGGTGGAAGTATCAGTGCCAACCAGCAGCGCTTGCTGCAATTACTGTTACCAACCATGGGGCTGGCTAGCAAGTTACCCACCCTCATGGCTCGGGCTCAGCAGCTTGAACAGAAAGATCTGGAAACCGGAATTGAGCAGCTAAAGGAAAAAGAGCTCACCAAAACCTTTATTGTCGATACGCTGGTTCTATGCCGTCTGGAGCAGCCTCTTAACCAGGATCAATGCCAGATCCTGGCCGAGCTGGTCGCCCTGCTTGAGTTGCATCATGCCGATATGGAACATCTTTCCCAAGTCGCGGCTCTAATTCTTGGCCTGCCCCAAGCTGATAAATTGCCCAGCAACTTCAACCCGGATCCACTCAAACTGGACTGCTGGGAAGAGTTTTTATACCGGGAACTTACAGCGGAGCATCTGCAAGCCGGCGTCCATAATGGTTATTGGCGCATTTCCAAGTCGCTAAGTATTGAATTCCCCTTTACACTTGATAACATTAAAATAGTATTCACCCAGAATGGAAAGTTAACTGTAAAAGCAATTGGTGACATAAATCTAAATAATTTACTCTTAGTAAATCCGGTTATATCAATTCATAAAAATGATTGGGGGAACCTTTCTATATATAACTGCAAAATAGAAGGAGCTTATCCTAAAAACAAAAAATTATCCGCATTAACTATAGATGGGTTAACATCCACAATTGAACGCACTCACTTCAAAACAAAAGACGCAAGAGCACTCCGCGCAATTAGCGGAAAAATAAAAATAAAAGAATGCACCTTTGATGAGTGTGGCAATTCTGAGCTGGTTGGAGGTGGAGTCAGCTCCCGCGCAGAGATACTATGTATAATCAGAACAAGCTTTTCAAACTGCAAAGCAAAAATCGCCGGCGGAATTAGGGCGACACACGCAGACATAAAAAACTGCAAACTTGAAAAATGCAATTCCCAATATATAAAAGAATGTGACTTTGATTTAGAAAATAGAGAGAAATCTGTTGCTTTTGGTCATAATGCCGGCGGTGTATTTCTAAACAACATTAAAGGTGAGCATGATATAGAACAATGTGAATTCGAGGATTCATCAGTCAAAGTAGTATTTAAACAACATTATGACTTAATGAGAAATTGTAAAATGTTAGATTCAACGCTAGCAGTTGATGACAGCAGCTCCCACATATACTGCGAGCAAAATGCAAGAAAAAGCATTAACAGAGTATATTTAGGTGTTTTTTCAGGAACATCTGGAAAGGTACCTTATCAATCTTGGTGGGACGACTTCTAATAGTGAGCACAACAATGAATATCAACTTAAATGATCTGCAGAATAAAGTCACCGACCTCTGTGTGCTGTTCTCCGAACAAGCCAGTGGTTTCACCGAAACCGAGAGCCTGCTGGACCTAAAACAGGAGCTGGCGGATAAAACTGCACGGTTTTCCGCCGAAGAGCAGTGCCTGAGCATTGGCATTATGGGACAGGTAAAGGCCGGCAAAAGCACCTTTTTAAACGCCCTGCTGTTTAATGGCGAGCCGGTGCTGCCCGAAGCGGCCACGCCCAAAACCGCCAACCTGACGCGCATTACCTACGGCGAAGAGCCCAGACTGGAGGTGGAATACTACAGTCTGGAAGAATGGCAAGCGCTGGAAAAGGCCGCCGCTCAGCCGGGCGACAGCGCCCAGGCCAAGGTAGCCAGAGAGCTAATAGCGCTGGCGCAACAAAACCAACTCAACGTGGCACAGAAGCTGCAATACGGCAATGTCGAACCCCTTTCTGCTGCCAGTAATGAAGAGCTGTTAACCCTGCTTAATCAGTATGTGGGTGAAAATGGTCGTTATACCGCTCTGGTCAAAATGACGCACCTCTATCTGCCCCGAGAAGAACTGCGGGGCTACGAGGTGGTCGATACTCCCGGCATGAATGACCCCATTCAAAGCCGCACTCAAAAAACCCGGGATTACATGGCCGAGTGCGATGTGGTGTTTTTCCTGTCCCGGGCCAGCCAGTTTCTCGATCAGTCCGATATGAACCTGCTGAGTGAGCAACTACCTGGCAAAGGGGTGAAACGCATGGTGCTGGTGGCCGGCCAGCTGGACGCCACTATTCTCGATGATGGCGACAACAGAGCCTCGCTTGCCGAAACGGAAGAAAATATTCTTACCCGTCTGGGCCGGGGAGCCGAGAACAAGATTCAGGATCTGGTAAATCAGCGCGAACAACGGGGCCAGACCGAAATTGCCGCCATGCTGAGTGAAATGAAAAAGCCAGTATTTGCCAGCACCTTCGCTCACGGCTTTGCCTGCTTGCCCCATGAGAAATGGAACCAGGCCATGCATCACAGCCACAGCGAGCTGACCGAGATGGCCGAAGATAAGTGGAACAACTATCAGTTTACTCAGCAAGACTGGCTGCGCATTGGCAACTTCGCCACCCTGCAAAAAGCCTATGAACAGGCCCGAGCTGATCGCCAGCCCCTGCTGGATGCACAGCGCAACAGCATTGCCAGCCATACTCAGGAACAGTGGCAACACCGGCTGCAGTTGCTGAAAGAAGCGGTGGAAAGTCGCCATCACAAGCTGAAGACAGGAGACATCAACAGCCTGCAGCAGCAAACACAGTGTGAACAACGCATTGGCAATTTCGACATGCTGCTCAAACAGCACATTCGCCAGAATATTCAGCGAATTAATCAGGCCACCAGCGAACTGATGGCGTCGCTTGAACAACAGGCGGCAGACTACCAGCAGGTACATACCCAAACCGGAACCAAATCCATTCAGCGTTCAAGAACGGTAAGCACTTCCAGATGGTATAACCCCTTTTCCTGGGGCAGCAGTGAAACCATCTGGTATACCGACTACGAAAGCTACCAGTTTGCCAGCAGTGCCGATGCCGCCGAGCAGGTTCGCAAATATGCCCAACGCTGCAAACAGGATATCGAACATAAATTCAATCAGCTGATAAACCCCAGCACTCTTAAACACGAGTTGAAAGCCAGCCTGATTAACGTGCTGGATACCAAGAGTGAGCACTTTGATCCTCAGGGCTTTCGTACCATTCTGGATCACAGTATCGAAAAGCTGAAGCTACCCACCCTGGAGCTGGAAACCGGCAATATGGCCGACATGATCAGCAGCCGGTTTCAGGGAGAGGTTAAAGGCAACGACATCAATGCATTGCGCAGCACTCTGGCCGACACCCTGCGCCAGGTATTTCAACGGCTTGGGCAAAGTGTGCGCCAGGGCGAAAACCGGCTGTGCGATGCGCTGAAAACAGTATCCGCTACGCTGGCCAGTAGCCTGACCCAGGATCTGCGTAATGAGCTCGACAAGCTCAAACACGACTTCAGCCAGCATCAGCAACAACTGGAGCACTACAGCCAGTTGTTGGTGTTGATTGAAAAGAACCAGCAGTTGTAATTAATACCGGGCCGTATTGGGTTATTGCGGTCCCCTACATGCAAACAAGGAATGAGCACATGAAAACACAAATTTCTGCACTGGGTTTAGCGTTTACCTTGCTTTGTGCGCCGGCCATGGCTGACTTGACGATTGAGTCCAAGATCCCAGGCTCTGCAGAAGGCACGGTAAAATATGCCTCTATGGACTTCTGGCTGGAAACAGACAATGGAGACACCATCGACCTGGCAGATACCGATGAAGTCTACGACTACCTGATTGATAAGGTGGGGCAGAAAGTGCGGTTTGATGGTGCCTCTGTTACCTACAGCAATGGCCATACCTACTTTGAGCCCAAGTTTGAACAAGCCGCTGCCTTGCCGGCCCTCAAAGTCAGCCTGAGCACTAATGACGACGGCGTTACCCATATTTTTCTGGACGATAGGCCTGCTTTTTCCGTCAATGATTACTATAGTGCCCGAGTGCTAAAAGAGTATACCACTAGTGATAACAAGGTATCCGTAATTCAGTTACTGACCGGCGGTACCGGCTGTCCAGCTGATCATATGCTGCTTGTATCTCATTATCATGGCCAGCCCCTGCTCACGCCAACGTTTGGTAACTGCAGCGACATGATTGAAACCAAAGTGGAAAACGGCAAAATTGTGATGGAACTTCCGGGAAAGGTTGATGAAACCTGGACCTGGGACAACGCTACCTATCGGCTGGTAAAGCAAGGGTAAGCTTCAAGACGGTAAAAATGGGAGTGAGACAGAAATCAAATCACTCCCAATTACAACCTATTCCCTTCATCCATTATTAGGCGGCAGCAGTAATCCACCCCTTTTTAGTTAATACATTAACTGCCAAGGAAATTTGACGAGGGCTAAATTGCTGTTTGCGTTCACTCCACGCATAAGTTTGGTGAACCACATCATCTACTGAGCTTGCCGTATTGTGCTTCATTACCCAATGCACTGTTGATAGCAATTCCAGGCCGAAGGATGATTCAAACCCTTCCACTAATTCAGCAACTTGGTCAAAACGGGCTCTGGTTTCGGGTGAACGCTTCAGAAACTCGGAAGCCTGCTCGGCAGCACCGGGCATCAAGGTGAGCTGCTTGTCGGGCGCATCTCCGCCATCGGCATAGCCAGATACCAGATGCCCTTCAATCACGTTCAGTACATGACGCAGGTTCTCTGCATAAGGGCCATAAGGTGCTTGATTGTATTTCAGACGCAACGGCTCACCCGCCTCCTGCATAAAGTACATCAGCTTATGCACTTCCAGCAGGGTCACGAACGGATCGAGCAAGCCCCCAAGGTAGCGGCGCATCAGTTCAACCAAGGCAGCTCTGCCGGCTGTCATAGCTGGCACTTCACGCTTATGAATCATGTTCTCGGGGGCAGGTGCGCCTGCAGGTTCATAAATGACCACTTTTACATTTTCAAGCGGTTGCAGAGCAGCTTCTATTCTGAATCTGACCTCCTCCCACTTCAGGCCCCCCAGGCCACTTCCCAGTGGCGGAATAGCGATAGATGAGATGTTGTTTTGGCGTATGGTTTCAACCAACGCCTGAAGCCCTGCTTCTATGTCTTCCATCTGGCTCTTGCCACGCCAGTGCCGTTTGGTAGGAAAGTTAATAATGTAACGTGGGCCGCTCAGCTGGCCGGTATCAAATACAAACATTTGCCCAGGCCGGACTTCATCACGTTTACATGCCGCAGCATATGCCTTGAAGTTCTCAGGGAAAGCGTGCTTAAACTGAAGAGCCAAACCACGGCCCATAACACCAACACAATTCACTGTGTTGATCAGTGCCTCGGCATCTGCTTGAAAAATATCGCCATTTTTGTACTCAATCATCCTCGCAGACTCCTTCAATAATACCACTCAGGCTTAACCTCAACGCTGGGCATGTGACCACTAGCAGTCAGTGCACTCATCACCTGCTGGTGAACAGCATGAGATTGTACGCCAATACGCTCGACCAGATGCCATGGAAAACGCTGCTCCATCAAAAACTCGGCCTGTTTGCCTTCTTTTACTGTTGCCGCAACTCCGTTTCCACTCCAGCGGTTGGACTGAACAGCATCCCAGTTTATTTCGTTTAGCTGTGCCAAACTGGCTCGATCTTCGAAGTAGGTAGCCCCAGCATTTGACAGCGTGAAGGCCCAACAAACGCGGTTTTGGTTTGCCCAGTTAACAGAAGCGTGCAAATCAGCTTCAAGATGAATAATAGGTCCTTGTCCGCTGCGATAGCTCAGTTCAGGATGATTTCTCTGGTAGATCAGGTAAAGCATTATTGACCTGGGACAGAAGTAAAATGGTACACAGTCTCCCACATGCAATCTTGGATGACTCGTCAGGGTGAGTTGATGCAACCGCCGCTGCTTGATGCTATTCATGCCAATAGTCGTCCCCTGTGACGCTCGCCTGACGATTTCAGCATCGCACCACAGATGCTGATCGGTGATGATCGAAGGAAGCCTATCTACATGAACAATATGATAAATTTTTGGTTGTTGTGGGACCATCACCGCCTCGCTATCGGCTTTGAATAGGCATCATTATCAAAATGCATTGTTTGTACATGGCTCAATAACGAAACCGTATGCCTTTCAATTTGCTTGTTTTTTGTTCTACGGCGTGTCATTACACCTTCCCTGCAGGCAAGTCGTTACCTGCTAACCCATCTATCAGATCCGCCCATTCCTGCATCATGACTTTACGTTCATCCAGGTACTGGGCCTGGTTGTAGCTGGCTCTTACCTTGTCTCTTTCGGCATGCGCCAACTGGCGCTCTATTAAATCTGAACGGTAACCCATTTCGTTCAACAAGGTAGATGCAGTGGCCCGAAAACCGTGAGCCGAAAAGCCAATGCTGCCCTTGCCGCTGAATCCCATACGTTCCAGAGCCCGGTTCAGGGTAGTTGCCGTCATGTAAGTATCCGGGTTACGCAGGTTAGGAAACAACAACGGCCGGCCACCAGTGAGAGTATACAGCTCTCGCAGTAGCTCAACTGCCTGGCGAGAAAGCGGCACTATATGGGGCTGACGCATCTTCATTTTTTCAGCCGGGATCCGCCATTCGGCTCGGTCCAGGTCAAACTCGTGCCATTCTGCTTTACGCAGCTCTACAGTGCGAACAAAAGTCAACAACATCAGCCGCAACGCAATCACAGTGGTTCTGTAACCACCATATTCGTCCAGCGCCTTGATGAACTGAATAATCTGCTCTCGGGTAAGGGGTTTGCGGTGTTCCACCTTGGGCCGATGAATAGCGCCCTTCAGAGCTGCGGCAGGATCATGGTCGGCACGCAGGGTGGCAACTGCATAACGGAAAATGGCAGACGACCACTGCCGGATAAGCAGGGCCACGGTTTCCGCTCCCCTACTCGCCGAATAATTTCCAGCAGGTGGGCTGCAGCCACATTACGAATGGGAAGCTTTCCGATATGCGGGAACACATCCGCCGCCAGAAAGCGTTCAACCTGGCGCAGGTAATATGGCGTCCAGCCGGGAGACTTCTTATCTATCCACTCTCGCGCCAGCGATTCACAGGTGCTGGCATTCGCTGCCTGGTTCGCCAGGCGTTCGGCTTGCCGCTGATGTGACGGATGGAGCCCTTGCTTGACCAGGGCCCTCGCCTTGTCATGCTCGGTACGAGCACCAGCCAGGCTCAGGGTTGGGTATTCACCAATGGCAAAGACATTCTCTTTACCGGCAATCCGGTAACGATACCGCCACAGCTTGGATCCCGAAGGTCTAACCTCCAGGTAAAGGCCCTGTCCATCGGCCAGCTTCTGGGGTTTGCTGGAAGGCTTGGTGTAACGAACTTTGGCATCGGTAAGCGGCATAATGCGGGTATCCTGATTTCGATACCCGCAAAAATATCCGCAATGTTCATGGATGGCAATAGACACCAAAAATCTAAAATGGAGCTAAAATACTGATATTAAATACTTTAGTGATTTACTGAGAGACCTTAATGGACACCAATGGACTAGAATGTCGATTATCAATCATCAGCAGCATATTGAACTTATCTCTTTGATTTTATTAAAACTATATAGCTTAAGACTACCTTAGCACCCAGAGCCGGGACCTCAACAGCACATATGAGGAGGCCGCATTTTCGCATCTATCCTGTTGACGTCAAATCTCGGTTACATATTCGGATAATTGGGGCCCCCGCCTCCTTCCGGCACCATCCAGCGAATATTCTGGGATGGATCCTTGATATCGCAGGTTTTGCAGTGCACACAATTTTGCGCATTAATCTGCAATCGCGCTCCCGCTTCCTGCTCAACAATCTCATAAACCCCCGCCGGACAGTATCGCTGGGCCGGCTCCGCCCAGCGCGGCAAGTTTTGTGTCAGCGGAATCGCCGGCTCCTGCAACTGCAGATGACAGGGTTGCTCTTCCTCATGGTTGGTACTGGACAAAAACACCGAAGAGAGCTTGTCAAAGCTCAGCATGCCATCCGGTTTGGGATAGGTAATGACTGGACAATATGCCGCCTCTCGCAGCCCGGCATGGTCCGGCCGCCGATCATGCAAGGTCAGGGGCTGGCGGCCAGCGAACATCCGCTGCTCCAGCCAGTTAAAGGCACCGCCCAGCCTGGGCCCCAGGCGATGCAATGCCGGACCGAAGTTACGGCTCTGATACAACTCATCGTATAGCCAGGACGTTCGAAAACCTTCGTAAAAGGAAACCAGCTCCCGCCCTTCCGTGCCGCTGGCCAGAGCCTCGAACACGGCTTCCGCAGCCAGCAAACCGGACTTCATGGCGGTGTGGGTGCCCTTGATGCGAGCCGGATTCAGGGTGCCTGCGTCACAGCCGAGCAGCACCGCACCCGGCATCGTCATCCTGGGCAGGGAATTGAAACCTCCTTTGGCGATGGCCCGGGCTCCGTAAGACACCCGCTTTCCTCCTTCCAGATACTGACGAAACAGCGGATGTTGTTTCATTCGCTGAAACTCGTCAAAGGGACTCAGCCAGGGGTTGGTATAGTTGAGATCCACCACTATCCCCACCACCACCTGGTTGTGCTCGCTGTGGTAGAGAAAACTGCCACCACCGGCATTTCCCGTCAACGGCCAGCCGGTACCGTGCACCACCAACCCCGGCTTATGTCTGGCCGGATCAATGTCCCACAGCTCCTTGATGCCAATACCGTAATGCTGAGGATCGGCCTGCTTATCCAGCTGAAAACGGCTGATCAGCTCCTTGCCCAGATGCCCGCGGCAGCCTTCGGCAAAAAGGGTATAGCGCGCATGCAGCTCCATGCCGGGCATATAGCCGGCTCTGGGCTTGCCATCCCGGCCGATGCCCATGTCCCCGGTGGCAATGCCCTTGACAGTGCCATCATCGTGGTAAAGCACTTCGCTTGCAGCAAAGCCCGGGTATATGTCCACCCCCAGAGCCTCGGCCTGCTCCGCCAGCCAGCGACACAGCTTGCCCAGGCTGGCCACATAACAGCCTTCATTGTGAAGGCTGGGCGGTGCCAGCCAGCCAGGGATACGATGCGCCGCTCCATTCTGCTGTAGCCAGTAAAGCTCATCGTCAGCAACCGGGGTCGTCAGCGGGGCCCCGCGCTCAGCCCAATCCGGAAAGAGTTCGTTCAGGGCCCGTGGGTCGATAATCGCTCCGGAGAGGATATGAGCCCCCACTTCCGAGCCCTTCTCCACCACGCACACGCTCAGCTCGCGCCCGGCCTCTCTCGCCTGCTGCATCAACCGACAGGCTGCCGACAGGCCCGCAGGACCGGCACCGACAATGACCACATCAACGTCCATGATTTCTCTATTCATTACTACTCCCCGTCAATCTGGCAGGGACGGAAATCTCCGCCCCTGCGCTCCAGACTCAGAAAATCAAATGTGCAGCCAGCGCCACCAGGGGAATGGCCAGCAAGGTCCGAATAAGAAAAATAATCACCAGATCCTTCACCGACAGCGGTATATCCGACTCCAGCATGGCGTTGGCACTTTCGGTAAAGAAGATGATCTGAATGGTGGAAAGGGTACAGACAAAGAACACACTCATCGGAGCCACATCCCCCCCAGCGATGATAATGGCGGGTAAGGCAATCTCGGCAATGGAGAGCAGCACGGTGGGAGCAACCTTGTCGGCATCCGGCAGTTGTAGCAGGTTGAGCAGTGGCTCAAACACCACGCCCAGATACTCAAACACGGGGGTGTAGGTACCGATTACCAGGGCGATGGTGGCGATTGACAGAATATACGCCACTATCTTCTGGGCAAAGGTCGTTGCTTCCCACAAGTAACGGCCAAATACCTCGGGGCCGGTGGTCGCGGCGCGCTCGGCGGCGGCCTGGCAGGCCCGCGCCAGAATAGAACCTTCCGGGTTATCATCTGCCCGCTGTTGCCGCTGCATGCGGCCGTCGAAGTAGCAGTCCGGCTTTCGACTCAGCGGCGGCAGCCGGGTAACCACGGCCGCCAGCAAGAAGTTAATGACAAAAGACGAAACAATCATGTGAGGCAGATACTCCATGATGCCACCTATGGACGCGAGCAGGGCAAAAAAGCCCAGGCTGCAGATACTGAAATTGGTGGCGATGCTGGCGGCTTCCCGCTGAGTATAGTGGCCACTGCGATACAGTTTGTTGGTAATGAAAATGCCCACGGCCGGCGCAGCAACAAACGAGGCCACCGCATCCACCGCCGAGCGACCGGGTAAACGGTAGAATGGACGCATAAGGGGCTCCATCAGGGTTCCTACAAACTCAAGAAACCCAAACTCGGTCAGGAACAGCACCAGAAAACCGGCAATCACCACCGTCAGGAACACACTCCCGCCAAGGTAAAGAGCCAGTCCTCCCACGTCCTTGTGCAGAAACCACTCGGGACCGATCTGAAAGACCAGTAGCCCCGCAAACACGGCACCCAGCAGGAACAACAACCCCACCAGAAGGTTGTCCTTGTGATGGTATTTTTTCAACGCAACATTACTGGTCAGCCGCGAAGCCAGCCAGGTCACCACAAGCAACAGGGTTAACGCCAGGGTCAGATACTTCAGGTTATCACCCAGCGAGCCCTTGATCGCCCCGATAAGGCTGACCAGGGGGATGGTCGCCTTGTCTCCCCACAGCGACAGAGGTATAAAAAAAATAAACAGTCCGATGAAACTGCCCAACAGCGCCTTGAAAGCGCCTCCGCGTCTTCCTTGAATTACTTCGACGTTATTCATCCTTCCTCTCCATTGACAGGATAAAGCCGAACCCGCCCTCGCGAGTCACTCCCTCGATAAGGCGTCGTCATCTACGACGACCTTCCATTCCTTCGTTCTTTCCGCCCTTGCTATCAGAGTCAGGATAATTGCGCTGTCAGGCGTGGCACTGCCTCAAACAAATCTGCCACCAGGCCGTAGTCTGCAATGCGGAAGATGGGGGCATCCTCATCCTTGTTGATGGCCACGATAATGCGGGATTCTTTCATGCCAGCCAGATGCTGGATGGCACCGGAAATGCCCACGGCAATATAGAGCTCCGGCGCGACTATCTTGCCGGTCTGGCCGACCTGCCGATCATTGGCCACAAAGCCGGCATCCACGGCGGCACGGGACGCGCCTATTGCCGCCCCCAGCTTGTCGGCAAGGCCTTCTATCAGGGCAAAATGCTCCGCCTTGCCAAGCCCGCGTCCGCCCGACACCACCACCCGGGCATCCCCCAACTCGGGGCGATCCGATGTTGACAGCGCTTCCGCCACAAACCGCGACAGGCCACTGTCGTGCACCGAATCCAACTCATCAATCGAGGCACTACCACCTGCAGCTGAGGCGGCCGCAAAGGCACTGGCACGCACCGTCAGCACCTTGATCGGATCGAGGGAACGCACGGTCGCAATAGCATTACCGGCATAAATGGGACGTTGAAAGGTATCGGCGCTTTCTACCGAGGTGATGTCAGACAGTTGGCCCACGCCGAGCAACGCGGCCACCCGCGGCAACAAGTTCTTGCCCTGGGTGCTGGCTGGCGCCAGGATATGGCTGCATTCCCGCCCCAGTTCGGTCACCAGCGGCGCCAGGTTTTCGGCCAGTTGGTGGGCATATACGGCATGATCGGCCAGCCAGACTCTGGCTACCCCGTCGATCTGTGCACCGGCTTCCGCCACCGCCCGGCAATCCTGCCCGGCCACCAGCAGTATCAGCTTCTCACCCAGCTGGCGAGCGGCCGCCACGGTATTCAGGGTTGCTCCTCTGAGAGAATGATTGTCATGTTCCGCAACGATCAAAATTGCCATCAGATCACCTTCGCATCGTGTTTCAGTTTGTCGACCAGCTCTTCCACCGAGCTCACCATAATCCCTCCCTGGCGCTCCGCCGGCGGCGTCACGCTGAGCAGCTCGCTATGGCTTTTCAAGCTCACGCCCAATGCATCAGGCGTGCAGGACTCCAGGGGTTTCTTCTTGGCTTTCATGATGTTGGGCAAGGATGCATAGCGCGGCTCATTAAGTCGCAAATCCGTTGTCACCACCGCCGGCAGCCGCAATGCGATGGTTTGCAGGCCCCCATCCACCTCCCGGGTCACCAGGGCCTCCTGTCCTTCGATGTTCACCGCCGAGGCAAAGGTGCCCTGCCCCATGCCGGTCAGTGCGGCCAGCATCTGCCCGGTCTGGTTGTGATCGGCATCAATGCCCTGCTTGCCGAGGATCACCAGCCCGGGCTGCTCCTGCTCCACCAGCCGGGCCAGCAGTCGTGCCACCGACAGCGGCTCGGGCAAATGCTCGGTACGTACATGAATCCCGCGGTCAGCCCCCAGCGCCAGGGCTGCCCGGATCTGTTCCTGAACCTCGTCGGGACCGATCGATATCACCACCACCTCGGAAGCGATGCCCGCTTCCTTTAGCCGAACCGCCTCTTCCACCGCAATTTCACAAAAGGGGTTCATCGCCATCTTGACATTATCCAGGTCAACATCGCGCCGATCGGACCTGACCCTGACCCTGACGTTGTAATCGATGACTCTTTTCACCGTGACCAGTATCTTCATCTTGCTTGCTCCTCAGTCATTCAGCATGGTGCGCGCAATGATGTTGCGCTGTACCTCGGATGAGCCTTCGTAGATGCGCATAATGCGCACGTCCCGTGCGTAACGTTCCAGCGGCATTTCACGGGTGTAGCCATAGCCACCGTGGATCTGCAACGCCTTGTCAGTAATACGGCCGGCCGCTTCCGAGGCATAAAGCTTGGCCATCGCCGACTCCTGAGAAAAACGCTCCCCTTGCTCACGCTTGCTGGCCGCCCGCAGGCCGAACATCCGTGCAGCTTCCAGATCCGTGGCCATATCGGCCAGCATCCATTGCAGACCCTGAAAATCGGCAATGGGATGGTCATTTACTTCGCGAGTTTTGGCCCAGTGCAGGGCCGCCTCAAGAGCCGCCCCCGCAATACCGGTGCAACTGGCGGCAATTTCCACCCGGCCGTTGTCCAGTACCTGCATGGCGGTACGAAACCCTTTGCCTTCTTCACCACCCAGCAGGCTGTCGGCCGGCACTTCGCAGTCCAGTGCCACCTCGAACACGTGTCCGCCTTTCAGGCCCATGGTGCGCTCGGGTGAGCTCACCTCGATGCCGGCCGTATGGCGATCGACGATGAAGGCGCAGATCCCCCGGTGACCGGCGTGTTTATCGGTTTTGGCATAGACCACCATAAAATCCGCTTCGGCCGCGTTGGAAATAAAGTGCTTAACGCCACGCAGGCGATACCCTGTCTCGGTCTTTTCCGCCGTGGTACGCATGGCAGCCGGGTTGGAGCCGGCATTGGGCTCGGTCAGTGCGAAGGCGCCCAGCAGTTCGCCGCTGGCGGCACCCGGCAGCCAGCGCTGACGCTGCGCCTCGGTACCGCCCAGCAGAATGGAGTCGGTGGCCAGGAAATGGGCCGTCACCATGGAGGCAGTAGAACCGCAGGCGGCGGCAAGCTGCTCCACAGACAGATAAAGCGCCACGGCCGACACCCCGGTGCCGCCGCAGAGCTCAGGCAGGTTCATGCCCATGATGCCGATGTCGGACAATGCCGCCCGATGGCGGGTGGCCGACTGACTGCCTTCATCAATTTCCGCCGCCGCCGGCGCTATGACTTCCTGGCAAAAACGCTGCATGGCGTCGGCGAGCATGCGGTCATCTTCAGTAATGGTAATATTCATGATGATCCTTTCCTTGGGTTCTCGGTTTTGCTGCGGCCTCCTGTAGGCAGGCCGCAGCAGGGCCCACCGGCTGCGCCGGCGTAGCAAAATGACGTAGGGAATAAGCCGCAGGTTTAGGGGTTAAACAACTCGGCGTTGTGCTCACCCAGCACGGGAGCCGTTGCCGGTGTCGGGGTAGCCCAGGCGCTGGCTTGCACCGGCTGGGTCATCATGGGAACCTCCCCCAGACGATGATGTTGCTGGGTCTTCAGCAGACGGCGTTCCCCCTGCTGGGCCCGTGCCAGTACCTCCCCCATTTCCAGTACCGGCGAGGCGGGAATGCCGGCCGCCGCCAGACTGGCGATGGCCGACTCCACCTTGTGGCCGGAGAGCCAGGTTTCGATAAGATCACGTAACTCGGGCTCATGGCGAGTTCGGGCTTCATCTGAACCAAAGCGTTCGTCCTGTACCAGCTCAGGCTGGCCCATGGCGGTGCACAAGGCAGCAAACTGCCGGTTATTGAGCACGGCGATAATGACGCGTCCGTTCACGGCATTAAACGAGCCGAACGGCGTGGACAGCGGATGACGGTTACCGACACGCCCCGGCGCTTCGCCACCAAACATCCATTGCGCCACTGGCGTTGGCATCAGAGAAAACAGGCAGTCAAGCATGGCTATATCCAGGTGAACCCCTTGGCCACTGCGCTGACGATCAAACAAGGCGGCCAATATGGCCCAGGAGGCATAAAGCCCCGCCGCCAGATCGGCGATGGACTCTCCCACCTTGGTCGGCTCGCCATCAGGCTCACCGGTAATGGACATGATGCCGGACATCCCCTGCACCACCAGATCATAAGCTGGCAACCCGCTCAGTTCACCTTGCTGACCGAAGCCGGAAATACTGGCATAAATAATATCGGGGTTGATCGCTTTGATAGCCGAAAAGCCCACTCCCAGTCGTTCGGCTACCCCCGGCTTGAAGTTTTCCACCAGCACGTCGGCCTCGCGTACCAGCTCCAGTAAACGGGCCAGGTGATCGGGATTTTTCAGATCGGCAACGATGCCCTTTTTATTGCGATTCATCAGGGTGAACAGTGCACTTTCTCCCTGCGCGAAGGGTCCCACATAACGATATTCATCGCCGCTTGGCGGCTCCACCTTGATAATTTCGGCTCCCAGATCCGATAACAGGGCGGTGCAAAATGGCCCGGACAATACCCGAGTAAGATCGATGACTTTGATTCCGGCCAAAGGCTGGCGGCGGTGTGGCTGTTCCATGATATGGGCCTCAGAGTTCTGGTTAGGTCTTGGCTCTGAGTTTGTCAGTGGGTTAATATTTGGTAAAACATTAGTTGCAAATATTAAATATAGGTTTTTTTAGTAGTGATAACCTTACATCAACTCAGAGTGTTTGTGGCGGTTGCCGAAAGTGGCGGTACCGCTGCCGCCGCACGCCATTTATACCTGTCTCAACCCTCGGTCTCACTGACGGTACGTAACCTTGAAGCGGAGCTGGGGACCGAACTGTTTATTCGCAATCCGCCACGCGGGTTGTCCATCACCCCCTTTGGCCGCACCAAGCTGGAAGAGGCCCGAACCTTACTCTCTATAGCCGAGATGTTTGCCGAACCTCAGGATGCCGGAGGTCAGCTGCACGGCCAGATTATCATCGGTTATTTCAACTCTCTGGGGCCACCTTATGTACCTGGCCTGTTGCGGTATTTACGAGAAAGGTTGCCCGGTGTGGATGTGCAACTGCGCGACGGAGATCTGGGCTCTATCAACCGCATGCTGGAAACCGGCCAGGTAGAGCTGGCGCTGACCTATGATTTGGGCATGACCGAACGCCCGCGGGTGCACCTGCTGAAAGAGTGTCAGTTTTACGCTGCCTTGCCCCCAGAACATCCTCTGGCACAGCAACAAACCGTGTCGCTGGAAGCGCTGGCGCAAGAAACTCTCATCCAGTTTGACTTGCCCCACAGCCGCGAATTTCTGATGTCCCCATTCTGGCAGTACCAGCTGGAACCCCGTATTGCCTATCGCACCACCTCGCTGGAAATGGTGCGCGGCATGGTGGCTCAGGGGCTGGGGGTTGCTTTACTGATTACCCAGTCGCTAGCAGAACAAACACATGATGGCTCCCGGCTGGTGTGCCGCCCCATTGAGAATGCATTACCCTCGCAGCGACTGGTACTCGCTCACTCTCACCATTTTTCACCCACTCCTGTAGCAGAAGCGGTTACCCAGGAGATAAAGGATTTTTTCAAGGAAAGACTATCCGATTGCATTTGATCAGACTTATCCGGCTGCTCAGCGTGCAGCACACACTGGGCACTGTGTGCAGGCTACCTGTAATGGAACCTCTTTAAGGCCACCAACAATGAATACGAACAGAGCTATGCACCAGCCTGTGTATTCGAGTTACACAGGCCACAAGTTCATTTAAATTTCGAAGTTGCCTTTTTCTCCCGGCTCACCGGCCGCACAAACCTGATTCCGACCACTGTTTTTCGCCTTATAAAGTGCCTGATCGGCAGATTTAAGCAGCGCTTGAATACTCCCGTGAGCCTCCGACAAGGTAGCCACACCTAGCGATACGGTAAAACGAATTTCAATATTATTACTCACTATTACGCGCAGCCGGCCAAGGGCCTGGCGAATTTGCTCAGCCTTGTGTGTCCCCTGCTCCAGTGAGGTATCGGGCAGCAGGATCACGAACTCTTCGCCACCAAACCGGGCCAGCACATCAGTGGTTCTGAGTGAATTCTGGCAGTGCTCTGCCAGCGCCTTAAGCACCTCGTCGCCGGCATCGTGACCATAGGTATCATTCACTTTCTTGAAATGATCAATATCCAGCTCTATCAACGTCAATGGCATACCAACTCGGTGCGCCCGGGCCAGTTCCCGTTCGGCAAGTTCGTCAAACCAACGCCGGTTGGCGGCACCGGTCAGCGGATCCTTATGGGCCAGCTCTTTTAGCTGTTGTTCCAGCCGGGCCTGATGGCTGACATTTTGCATACTGAAACGGCCCAGCTCCAGCGTCCGCTCATGGCTTAAACGCGATGATACGCTGCAGGACATGACCAGAATGTCACCATTCTTGGCTTTGATACGGATACGTCTGTGATGCTCTTCATCCTGCATCATGGTACTCAGTAAAGCATGAGCTTGTTCAAAAGACTCTGCATCAATCAGTTCAGCCAGGCTTTTTTGGCGTACCAGCTCCTCCCGTTGATACCCCAGATACTCCAGGGTGCGCTTATTAGTATTGGAAATTCGTCCGTCTTGAGTCAGCGTCAAATAACCGATGGGAGCGTTTTCATAAAGATCCTTAAAGTTCTCCAGCTGCTCCCGCTCCAGAGCCGCATTTTGTCGGGCCTGCTGGCGGTTACGTATCAAAAGATATACAGCCAGCAAGGTGAGCAGAAACACGGCTGCCAACGCACCCCTGAACCCTGGCTTGTGATAAATCGCAGCAGCCTGCCACCGCTGTTTTTCAGATTCTATTAAAATGGCCCACTGGGATGCCTGAAGATCGCTGACAACGCCCAGATCATAGACATACCGAGCACTGCTGGTTCCTTCATAAATATTGGCAATATCCAGCCAGCTAAAACTGAACAGGCTGCCGTCCAAATAGACCGAGCCAGCGGTTCTGCTTTGCAATTGTTGCCATAATGACGGTTGCCAGCTGGCCACTGTCAGATCCGGCCGGTCACGCATCCAGCCCCATTCATTAGCCGGCTTGTGATTCACCATCCAGTAACCTTCGGCATTCAGCAACATGGCCCTGTCCCCTTTGGGAAACAATTCAATAAACTGGTTCAGCATACCAGCGGCCTTCATATTCAGTACCAGTAGCCCGGCCGGCTCACCGGTGACGCTTTTCATCATGCGCACCAGCCGTATAGTGGGTTTGAAAGGGGTTTCCAGCTTATCCTGCTCTTTGTTCAGATCCAGTGGCGACAAATAAACCTGGCCGGGTGTCAGCTTCAGGCCCCGCTGTACATAATAACGGTCTTTTTTATCCTGCAATTTATGTTCAGGCACCACAAACGTACCTAAATTCGTGTTATTGATGCGAATGCGCTCTTTACCATCAAGATCGATAATACGAATTTGATCATAGCGGCCATAAATAGCAGCCGTGTTGAGAAAAACCTGCGTCAGTTTCTGTTGATTTTCTGCATTAGGTTGATCAAGAAAGCCCAGCTCATAAGCCACGGCAGAGAGTTGCTGAGTATCCTGCACTGATACCATCAAGTGCTCGTGAAGCATGGTACGGGCAGCCTTGGTCAAATGCTGATGGCGCTGCAGTGCCTGCTTCTTAAGACCATTATCATAAACGTTTTTCCCCACCCACAGGCCCAGCCCAAGCAACACCCAGGACACACATCCCCATAATACAAAACGCTGTAGCATATTGTTCCCGTTATCGCCTGCTTCTATATGACTGAGCCACTCAGTCGGAAAACTAAAACGAGCTACTATATCAGTTCAGCGAGGTAGTGTCTGAGTAAAAACGCCTGCTCCAACGGAGCAGGCGTTTTATATATTTTTAATAAATTAATTTTATTTTATGCGAAAAATAACCAGATAAAGTAAAGGGACTACAACCAGAGTGAGTACTGTGGCAAAAGCCAGACCAAACATGATGGTGACCGCCATACTCTTGAAAAAGGGATCCATCACCAATGGTGCAACACCTAGAATAGTCGTCAGAGCCCCCAGAAACACCGGACGGGCCCGGCTTACGGCAGCGTCTACCACTGCGGAAAAACCAGGTTTACCTCCGGAAATTTCCATATCCGCCTGATCCACCAGTACAATGGCATTTTTCACCAGCATACCTATCAGGCTGAGCAGACCCAGTATGGCCATAAACTCAAACGGAACCTGAAACAACACTAATCCCAAGGTAACACCAATGATCGCCAGTGGAGCGGTCAGCCAAATAACCAAGGGCTGACGCAGGGCATTAAACATCACCACCACAGCGAGTATCATGGCGCCGAAGCCATAAGGTGCCGACAGAGTCAGGCCTTCGTTGGCTTCTTTTGAAGCTTTATCCTCTCCATGCCATTCCAACCGGTATCCAGGTGGCAGCGTTATCGCTTCTATCTCGGGGCGTAACCGTTCAAGCAAGGGTCCCGACAACTCACCGGGCTGCGGATCGGCCTGGGCCTTGATGGTGGGGAACCTGTCTACTCTGCGAATAATGGCATCTACCCACTCCAGCTGTACTGAAGTAACCAGCTGGCTTACCGGCACATACTGCTGAGCAGCCGGACTGTAAACCTGCACATTTTCCACCATATCGGCGCTCACACGCTCGGCTGCGGGTGCCCGGGAAATAATGGGGATTAGCTGGTCCCTTTCACGATACACACCAATATGCTCTCCGCTAAAGGCACGATTAATCGCCTGACTGATATCGGTCAGGGTCAGCCCGGCTCGACGGGCAGCAACTTCATCTACCACAGGACGCAGCACAGGTACCTTTTCACGCCAGTCGTCCTGAATAGCAATAGCGCCATCGTCCTGCGCCATAATGGCCTTGGCTTCTTCAGCCAACCGGCGCAGCACCGCCGGTTCTGGCCCCATAAAAGCGGCTTCTATTTTTTTGCCGCCTCCCCGCCCCAGCATAAACTTCCATACCTTTATATCAGCCAAGGGATGTCGCTCCGAAAGCTGCTGCTGTAGCCTCGCCACCATGTCAGCAATCTGCCTGGGCTCATCCACATCAACCAGTAACTGACCATAACTGGTGTTGGGATCTTCCGGCCCGTAGGTAAGCATAAAACGCAGCCCGCCCTGACCGATAAAGCTGGTCACATGGGTTACCCCATCTTGCTGCAGCACAAACTCCCCCATGCGCGTTAACTCGGCCTCTGTTTCCCGTATATCCGTTCCCTGAGGCAGATACATGTCTACTACAAATTGAGGCCGTGCCGACTCGGGCATAAAACCTGGTTGTACCCACTTAAAGCCAAAGATAGCACCAGCCAGCAATACCAAAAGCAGCCCGCCGGTAATGGCCCTGTAATGTAGTGCCATGCTCAGTAAACGGCGATAGCGCACGAGCAGGCTCGACTCAGGGGTGCTTTCAGCAGAGGGCGATACTTTCAACAACGCAACACAAAACAGCGGCGTGAGCGTGACAGCAAACAGCCAGCTCAACAGCATGGAATAGAGGATTACCCAGAATAATGACCCGGCATATTCCCCCATATCAGTAGGCGATAGACCAATCGCGCTGAATGCCAGAATTCCCACGGCGGTCCCGCCCAATAAAGGCCATTGGGTAGACTGCACCACAGCGGCAGCGGCTTGGCTGGCCCGTTCTCCCTTCTGCAAACGCACCAGAATACCGTCGGTAACCACAATGGCGTTATCTACCAGCATACCCAGAGCGATGATCAGTGCCCCCAGTGAAACTCGCTGCATGGCAATGCCATCGAGCCTCATGGCGATAAGCGTGCCAGCCACGGTCAGCAGCAAAACGGCACCCACAATGATCCCGCTACGCAACCCCATAAATAGCACCAGCACCAGAACAACAATGGCCACTGCGGCCACCAGGTTGGCTACAAAGCCATTTACTGCCTCGCGCACCGATTCGGACTGGTAAGACACTTCATGCAATGTCATGCCGATGGGCCGCTCACTTTCCAGCTGGGCCAGCCGGGCCCGTACCGCCTCCCCCATGTTCACCACGTTGCCACCCGCCACCTGGGAAATACCCAGGCCAATGGCTGGATTGCCGTCATATTTCATCAGCGCCCGGGGCGGTTCACTCTCAGACCTGGTAATGGTCGCCAGATCCTTTAAAAACACCACGCGATCACCATCCTGAGAGGTGATCGCCAGGTTCCCCAATGCCTCTACTGAATCCGCCTGGCCAGTGGGACTGAAATACACTCGTTGAGGACCGATTTTCAGATCGCCAGCGTCGGTTATTACGTTTTGCTGGCGCAAGGTCTGATAAATTCTGCTGAGCGGCACTCCCAACCGGGCTGCCTGAGCAGCAGAAATTTCCAGGTAAATGGCTTCTTGCGGGGCACCAAGAGTTGCAACCCTCGCTACTCCGGGCACCTGTAGCAGTTCCCGTTCCAGCTCGCGCAGATAATCTTTCACCTGCTGCAACGTAAAACCTTCTCCAGTCACCGCAAGAAACAGTGCATACACATCACCAAAGTCATCGTTGACTACAGAGGGGCCTGCTCCCGGAGGTAACTGACGCTGAGCATCACTTACCTTACGCCTTAATTTGTCCCACACCTGCTCCAGCTCCCGGGCACTGTGAGCAAAACGCATGTCGATCTCCACTTTAACCAGTGAGTCACCCATGCGCGACACCGAAGTGACTTCCTTCAGCTCCTGCAGTTGCTGCACAGCTTCTTCAATCACCTCGGTCACCTCTTCCGCGACCTGTTCCGGTAAAGCACCAGGATACGGTGTGGAGATCACCGCTTGACGAATGACAAACTCCGGATCTTCAAACCTGCCCAGGCTCTGATAACTGATGTAACCACCTACCAGTAGCAGCAGGCAAACCATCCAGGCAATAGTGCGCCTGGCAAGAGTATGTTCGGCAATATTCACGAAGAAGTCCTTGTTCAGGGAGTAGATTGCATCGGCCGTACCTTAAGGCCTTCCCGGAGCTGGCTGACACCAGCAGTCACAATACGCTCACCACGATCCAAACCACTGCTGACCTCCACGTTTTCGCCCTGAATAGCCCCAAGGTTGACCGGCTGACGTTCGACCCGGCTACTTTCGGGATTAACCTTCCACACACTCGTGCCACCATCAGGATCAGCCACTACCGCCCGAAGAGGAATAGTGATCAAACCGGCTGCAGCCTGCTCCATCGCATTGGGCACCACTTCCACCGACATGCCTGGCAGCATGGTAAAGTCGGTGCCGGCGTCCAGTGCCAGCACAGCTTCATAACTCTGGGTTTGCGGGTCGGCTTCAGCAGAAAATGCCTTCAGTCTTACCGGCAGCGGTTGCTCTGGTCGATCGGCAAACACTGCCAGGCCTTCCAGCTGTTTAGGGGCAGTACGCACTACACGCTCAGGCACACTAATCACAATCTCAAGATTTTCAGTATCCTGTAAACTTAACACTGGCTGTTTAGCCTGCACATTGCTGAAGTTTTCCACCTGCCGGCGAGTAATAACGCCATTGAACGGTGCTCGCAGGCGCGTGTCATCCATGTCTTTTTGGGCAGCCAAATAATTGGCCCTGGCCACCTCCATCGCGGTACGCTTTTGATCCACCTCGGCGCGGGCCACCGCCTGGCTTTGCTGCCAGATACGATTAACACGGTTATAGTCAGTACGGGCTTTATTATATTCTGCTTCGGCAGAATTGAGCCGGATTTGATAGTTTTCACCATCCAGCCTGGCCACCAGTGTGCCCTGTTCTACCCGCTGACCTTCCTGCACCGGCAGCTCTATAATGCGGCCGGGCACGTTGAAGGCCAGCTCGGCCCGTTGTACCGCTCGAACTCTACCCGGGAAACGCAGACTGCTGTCGCCACTGCCAGCATCAACTCGCATAATTTGTGCCGGCCGTACAACTTCTTCGGTACTGGTCGGCGGTGCGTTTTGATCACAAGCGGTCAGACTGGTCATCAGACCAGCAGCACTTAGCAGGCACAACATGGTACTTTTCAATCCCATATCCTTTCACTCTCATGCATTAAAATCTGTAATGTGGGAATACGATACCGAATGGTTTTATTCATGGTTTAGTGTTGACCAAACTTTTCTTGCTAACAATACCCGCAGCGCCCAAAATGGGTATTAGTTTCTCATGCCGACATAAAAACCATGACAATCAATGACGAGCACATCACCACTCACTTCGGACGTATATGGCCGGCTCATGTTAAGGCTCTGACCGAGCTATTGATCAAACTGAGACAACACTTTGACGGTGACCTCGATCTAATGCTGATACTGGCTATTATCGGTACCCGAAGTCAGCCATCACGTCAGACGAATACCATGACCTACGCCCAGTTTATATCTGGTGACCGTCCTCTTCCTGCCAGCCGGCCCATTAATATTCAGTCAGTAGCAGAATGCAGCGGTATTGCCAGAGAAACTGTTCGCAGAAAAGTAGCAAAGCTGGCAGACATGGGGCTGATAAAAAGAGAGCAGAGCGGCAACCTGATGATTACCGCTCTGGCTACCAACACCCTCACCTCATCTACCGAAGCCAGCCTGCAATACTTGGTTGAAATGCAAAAACATTACCAGGAAAAGGAATAGCCCGGATTACCCCCGCCCCTTAAACCGTGCCAGCTGCATTTCCTTCAGGCGGCTAAGAGTCCGGCGAAACGCGAATGCTAATGCACCATCTGTATAGAGCTCATCCATGGGTACCGCCGCTTCAATATATAGGGGGATGCCACGGTCATAGCACTCATCCACCAGCGCGATAAAGCGACGGCCGCCATCATCCTGGCGGGACAGTACTGGTAACATGCGGTCACCGGCAGCCACCTGAGTCGAACCATCCTCAGTACCTCTGGCAATGGGAACCTGCCTGCTACTGCAGCTAATACGGGGCACCTCGCTCAGCAATATATAATCAAACCTGTCGCACAGCACAATAAAGTCCTGCGCTGCCAGCGGCTGCTCACACAAGTCTGCATAACGGCACCAGAGCACCTGCTCACTGCATCCCAGCAGCGGAATGAGCCGGTTACCCAGCATAAATTGCGTGGTTTCTTTTCCCGCGCCGGCCAGTTGCCCAAAAACACCGGCAAGGGCCCCGGGATCGTTGATCCAGTAACGCTGGTGTTGCAGCCCCGGGTGCAGACGGTGATCCTCTCTGCCGTGTACCGCCACTACCCGCATGTGCCGGATCATGGATGCCACTGCCGGCAAAAACTGCTCCCGGTTGAAACCGCTCTCATACAAACCTTCGGGGTGCTGATTGGACGTAGCCACCAGCACCAGTCCCTGCTCAAACAGATGCTGCAGCAGCCGCCCCAGCAGCATGGCATCACCAATATCACTCACAAACAGCTCATCCAGGCACAATACCCGTATTTCGGAACTTAGCTCCTGTGCCAGTTGCTTCAATGGATCTTCGGTGCCGGTAAGCTGAAACAGGCGCCTGTGCAGCTGCTGCATAAAATGATGAAAATGCAGCCGCCGGGCAGACACTCCGGCGGATTGCAGGCTATAAAAAAATCGATCCATCAGCCAGGTTTTACCCCGGCCCACCGGCCCCCATAAGTACACACCCTGAACAACTGCCTCATTGGCCAGCAAACTCCGATAACAGCACTCAAGCCACTCAATGGCATGCCGCTGAGCATCGTCATCGGTAAACCCTGACTCCAGAGCAGCAAGATAAGCAGAATGGGGAGATAACACAGTCATGGCGGACTCGGGCTAAAAAGGAATAAGGCTATTAAGCCATAATGTTATAAAAATAACCAACCACTTAGTTATATATTTCTAACTTCATCAAAATAGGGGTGCTCCATGGCCTCTTTAGCCGTCAACCTTTCCTGATGATCCACCCTCATCACTTTTGATATAAGATCCAACGCCAGCTCAGATTTAAAACTGGAGCCTGAGCTTTCTAATACCATCTTGCTTTCCTCACTACCATTATAAATGGCTTCAAGGTTTTCTTTGCATGGCTCACTCAAAGAGTACTTTTCTATATAACTTAACAATTCATACTTACCAAAAAAACCTGAGATACTTCTGAGTAAATCAGGTTCTTCTTTCCCTTTGAAAAAAGGGAAAGAGTTACAAATAAGACCAGAAAACAAACACGCAAAAGACCACATATCCAGAGAATAATCATACTGCTTCATCCCCAGCAACAGCTCAGGTGCTTTGTAGTAGTGAGAGCCAACTCGCAGGTGATACTCTTTATATGGGTGATAAAAATCTGCCATTCCCCAGTCAATTATTTTTAATCGCATCCTTTTTCTATTGATTACAATGTTTGATGGTTTGATGTCTCTGTGTATCACCCCTTTTCCATGGGCTTCATTCAGTCCATTAAGTAGTTGATACATATAAAGCTTAACTTCTCTTTCATCAAGTGTTGTGTTTCTTGTTATCAAGTTATCATTTTTATAAAAGTGCATTACAATACACTTTTTATTGACATTATAATCTTTGACAACATCGAAAATGTGAGCAACATTCCTGCCACCTTTCAGCCGTCTGAGAACAGAAATCTCCCTCCGGATCTTATCGGCCCTGTCTTTTTCCAGTATTTTTATGGTGACATGCTCTTTGGTACTCTTATGAATACCTTTGTAAACGGTAGAAAAATTCCCCTTACCCAGCACCCTGCCAACAGAGTAATCATCCACATTCCCCCAGGTTACTTTTTTACTAGAATAATCCCAGAATTTTTTATTTTCTTCAGAATTAACATTCTGGTATGTCCTTGATATTGAATACCTTTCGTTTTTCTCTATATACATAGAACTCATCACCCTTTAAGTGAAACAGGTTGTGAAAGGTTCTTAAGCGCAGTAACCACTTCGCTAAGACGAGTACCATTAGAGGATTTCACCAATAGCAAATCCCCTTCTTGTAAATCCTGACGAAGGCTACTCATCACGGCTCCAGCTAGCTCAAACCAGCGGCATGGAATGCCCTGCTCGCGCAATTTTTCGGCGACAGCCTGCATGTGCTTTCCAACCAGATATACCTTTTCAGGGGAACACTTGACAATATCCGGTGACAATTCTAGATGATACTGCTGTGCTTGCTGCCCCAGCTCCAACATATCACCCAGAAGCAGCAGAGATCGCCCGCTGTGATTAAGGTCCGACACCTGCTGTAATGCTACCGACATGGAAAGCGGATTAGCATTATAGCTGTCATTCAGCACCGTCAATTGTTTGCCATCAACGCATAACTGTAATGCTTCCCCTCGCCCTTCAATCGGTTTTAAGGACGAACAACGTTCAGTAATCACCTGTAAAGGAAGCCCAAGGTGCCGTGCCAGAATAAGACATACCAGGCTATTCACTGCAAAGTGTCGACCACTCATCCCCAGGGTATATTTCAGTTTATCTCCCTGACAGTCAGCTTCTACCACACCTTGTTTGGCATCAAAGGCCTGCAACCGGTAATCAGCCTGTTCATGCTCACCATAAGTAAGCAAGGAAAGCCCTTCTGCCTTCGCTCTGGCTGCAATCTCATCATAATGATCCGTATCCCTGCACACTATAGCCAGCCCGCCTCGCCGCACTCCCCGAAACAAGTTTGACTTTCTTACTGCCACAGACGCTGTATCTTCTCCGTCACGTAAATGCGCCGGGCCAATATTAGTGATCACAGCGACATCCGGTGCAAGCAGCTTGATGTTCTGGTATTGCCTGGCGTTAATAGCCGACACGGCTACTTCTAATGCCACCAGCTGTGCCGACGGAGGTATACTCGCCATTACTGTAAAAATACCAACACGAGAATTGTAGTTATCGTAGGTAGTATGCACTTCCATCTGCTCTGATAATAACTGCTGGATCATCGACACTAATGTTGTCTTACCTGCACTACCAGTCACAGCTACCAACGGGCAAGATAGTCTTTGTCGAGCAGCAATACCCATCTCAATCAGTGCCTTAATGGGATCTTCTACAATCAGTACGGGCAACGTTTTTGGTAAATTAGCTACCGGACGACTCACAACCGCTCCGACGACACCAGCAGGCAAGGTACTCAGTACATCGTGACTGTCCCAGCGTCGACGGTAACAGTTGGCAATCGTAGAAAATTGTTCATGATGAGCTAAGTCAAGCGAAGTTGATGCCACATACAGAGTTGGAGACGGAAGCATGGCCGCATGGCTACGCGCCCGTATTACCGAGTTAACATGCCAGTCATCGGAAGGGGGAGTAATCCAACGCCCTCCGGTAACAGCCTGCAACTGGAGGGCATCCCAGCTATATTTTTGTTCTTTTTTCAAAGACAACCAAGAAAAATCACTTCGGTAGCTTTGTTGAATAAAGGGCCAGCGCATCTCCGGCTTTTCTGGCAATCCCAGACCGAAATATACCGGAAGCCTGATGCATACCTGCTCGGCTCCTGAGCCAGTAATAAGCCTCATCTGGAGATTCAGCTCAGTATTAATCCAGTCCTTTTTTAATGGTGGGCGAATGCCATAGAAATCCCGGTATATAACACCGGAACACCAGCGGCTGGTGGGCAGCAACCAGTCACAGAAATCATGATCCATCCCTCTTCCCCAAGATGGACTCTCTTTTTCCCAACTCGGTACCGCAGTGACTTCCAGACGCCAGTCTTCTTCCACCGGAGTATCTATGCGCCAGAAGCTTTCAACCCAAATCATCTGGCGTTCATCGATCCAACGAGGGCCACTTTTGAGCCCCAATAAGGTAAAAGGCCCCAAAGTAACAGGTTCAATTTTCGCATCATCAGGCACCTGCTCTACTGTCCAGGCTGGATCCAGTACTGCCCCCCAAAGATTAGGAGACGGCCTGAATACCTTAGTTGGCAGAAGTGCAACACACGTATTTTCTGACCCGCCTTTTACTTCTAAAACCGCAGTACCGTTGTTACTCAGTTCAAATTTGGTATTGAAGGGCTGACACCTTTTGTTGAAAAGGCTCAGTATGGTTTCAGCCTTCCCTTCCTTAGCCTGCCATGACTGGCCAAACCCTACTTCAACCGGCACAAAAACAATGCGAACAACCCCTTTTCTGCTCAATTCAAGCTGGAAAAGGCCTCCGTATTTGGGCGATGATCGCACAGCATCAAACAACAGATCTCCAGCATCGTAAATAATTGGCTTCTGTCGATACAGCTCAACCCCTTGCAAACGGTGTGCGGAAGCGCCCAAAACTGCATCCGCTCCAGCCTCAATCAGCGCGTGCCCAGCTTTTACCTGAGCCTGAGAAGGACTTGTCGCATGGTTATCACCCCAATGCACACACACCAGAACGATATCTGCAAGCTCCCTACACTTATCAATTTTCGGCTTCATCTGCTGCCATGATTTTATATCATTCAACGGCAGATAAGCTGTACCAGCAGTTGTTTCGGTAGCAGCAAAATGAGGCTGAGTAGAATCTACCGCTATCATCGCGATCCGTAGTGCTCCCACTCTCCGGATTAAAGGGCAAAATGCCGCTTCCCGGTTGATGCCCGACCCAATCTGCTCTATGCCGGCAGCAGCCAGCCAGCGCTGCTGATCAAGCAAACCGTCCGAACCGTAATCACCACTGTGATTGTTAGCTGTACTGACAACATCGACTCCTGCCAGGCCCAGTATTTCCAGCATCTCAGGACGAGCACGATAGTAGTAAGGACCTCCCTCACTCTTATCCGCACCCTGCTCCCCCCGAATTGTCACTACTGACTCCAGATTAACAATGCTCAGGTGGGACTCTTTAAGTGCCGGAATATCCAGTATTTTCGATGCTCCAAGCTCTGCGGTACGGTAATGCTGCCTCCGGCCCAGATTGACATCACCTCCCCAAGCAAGTAACACAGAGTCATCTTCCTGTTTAGCTGAAAGAGGGAAAAGTAACTTACATTCTTTTTGGCTTCTGAGTAACTCCCAGTAAGCTACATACCCAGACAGGTAATGCTCAACATCATCGATCCTTACCCTGAATGAGTGATGGCGTATAAAAAAGCTGCCCAGTATGGTGTCAGGTTTAGCAAAGTACATCGCAAACTCTGGCCAGAAGAAGCCGTTCATCAGGTAGTTAGCCCTGGCATGTAATGCGCTATAAAACTCTCCCTCATCAAATCCCTGCAACAAATGCTGCATTTCTGGCATCGTTTTTATCCGCGTCAGGGTATGGTGAAAAGCCATACTCAGTTCAAGCAGCGTCGGATAGGTAGTTCTTCTGCTCTTGATAAAATCGAGATAACCGGAAATATTATTAACGGCAAAGCGAAAATATTTTTCTTTTGGCCGGTAACGAGTCAGTTCATTAACACAATAAGACAACCAGTGATCATGTGCTTGCCAATGCTTATTATCAATAAAGTAATCAAAAGCACGTTCCACCAACGTCAGCCAGCGTTCATTTTTTGTTATACCATATAGTCTCATCAGCCCGAATGCTGCTTCACCGTCATAATAAATAATACGAAAGTGACCTTTAATAGAAAGATCTTCAGCATTCAGCACATGTACAAGTTTCCCGGTACCAGGATCTTGCATCAGTTCAATTCCTGTCGCCAGCGACTCCATTAGGGAGAGGTAGCGTTCATCGCCGGTCAACTCGGTATACTTAACCATGGCCAGCAAACAAACAGCATTCCCTCCTAACTTAATTTCATTGCCGGTATCTACCAGATAAGCCGCTTGCTGGGTACCGCTCAACGAATAAGTATGGATCAGCTCATTGGCAAGATACTCCAGGGCACGATCAATAGCACTTTTCAGCTCATTACATTGAGTAAGCTCCCATGCTTCAAGCATGGAGTAAGTCGTACTGGCATGGCGTAGCGTATTGTAATTGGAAATCTGACGGCCAAAACAGGGAAAATAACCATAAATAAACCTTCCCGATGGCATAACCTGGCGGGAAAGAAAAGACGCACCGCGATTAACCAGGCTGAACACCTTCTCTGCATTCAGTGGCCCAGGCTGACGCCGGCCGCCATTACGTCCGGGGCCTGCCAGAGGGATCCCCTTATTACTTGATCCCGGCAGGTCATTAATACTTGAATCCCGAGAGTAGAAGCGTCCATTGGTAGAAAAAACATATAAAATAGCATCGCTATTTATATTAAAAGAAAGAGGCTCACTAAAACGTTTTCTGGCATACGCTACAAGATTTTTATTATTCAGACAAGCATGAGCGATTTTACTACCACCGTAGAGAATCGCGTTGGCATTCAGCTCCTGCTCAAGAAGTGCCTGCTCAAAGTTATGTGAAAAAGAAATACCATAACGAAAATAATTTCTCTTCGTCCGGCTCAATAACTCATCCAACTGAGCTTGCCGCATCGGGCGAACATTGGTTACCCAGTCGACCCGTAGCCACTTTATCGAGAGTTCATCATTGTTCGCTGCTTGATGGCACTTATCAACACCTTTGCTCCAGGCTTCTTCAAAGGAAGAACCTGCCACAGAGATCACGCACGCTTTATCTCTGACATTACTTAAAGAGAAAAAAAGTATCACTTCCGGAAGAGCAGGACTTTCCCTATCATCTTTAGCCCCGAAGTTTTCAATTTTTATAACTGCACTTCCATTAAATAAATGAACAAGCTCGTCATAGGCCTGTTTAAGTAATGCATCCGGCACTTTCAAACCTCTCAGTGTCTGAGTTTCACTACATTGGAGCTAAACCAAGAAATCTACCTTAACACTACAAACAAAATCAGGCCCTCTGTAAAGAGGGCCTTCTGTTACGCTTGCATACTAGCGATAAGATGAAACTTTATTACTGATCAAGCCCGCCAGGATTATTGGAGAGATCGAAAGGATCTTCCATCTGCTGCCCGCCAGCAACATCATTAAACCCATCTTCCGAAGAAGAGCCTGCATAACCTGAATCACCCGATGACTTATTCCCTTCATCAGCAGGACCACCCAGGCCGAGATCCTCTTCATCTCCGAACAAGACGCTATCCATATCAAGCGCTTTACCTTGCTGATCTCCGGCTTGTTCAGGACCTGATTGCTTATCTTCCTCACCGGCTACAGGCATAGGAACCAGTTCATCCTCTCCATCAGAGAAAAGGCTCAGTGCCTTGGCTTTACCGCCTCCCTTGCCACTGTTATCCCAGTCTGAGTTATCGCTGTTCTCAGCATTGTTGTTATCACCGGAGTTGCCTGGTGCATCCTGATCACCATTGCCATGGCCATTGTTACCCTTCGGCCCCTTGCCGTTGCCATTACCCCTGCCGCTGTTGCCCTGGCCGGAGTTATCGCTGTTCTCGGCATTGTTGTTGTCACCGGAGTTGCCGGGTGCATCTTGGTCACCATTGCCGTGGCCATTGTTACCCTTCGGCCCCTTGCCGTTGCCATTACCCCTGCCGCTGTTGCCCTGGCCGGAGTTATCGCTGTTCTCGGCATTGTTGTTGTCACCGGAGTTGCCGGGTGCATCCTGGTCACCATTGCCGTGGCCATTGTTACCCTTCGCCCCCTTGCCGTTGCCAGTAAGTTCAGGCAGCTTGGCCGGCGCTTCATGGGTATCCCCAGCACCGCCATCGCTTCCGGAACCTTCATCGTCTCCACTGCCGTCGGCCGGCTCGGGAGCAGGGGCCTGATCCGTGTCGTCATCCCCCTCGTCCCCTTGACCCGCACCGCTTCCCGGCGCCTCCGCGTCGTCGGACGCCTGTTCCGAACCGACCGGTTGCCCATCCTGGCTTACCAGCACGCTTTCCGCACTCCGGCCATCCTCGCCGCGAACGACTTCCGCCGTGATGCTCCAGTCATCCTGACCGGCGGGAGGAGCCACCTTGACCTGGATGCCCTCCATCTCAGCGTCAGTCAGCCCCTTCAGCACGAGATTGCCCTGGTCATCGACGTCGAACGCGATCGGCTGGCCATTCTTGTCGACGAGGGAGACGATATCGCTATCGGAAACGCCATCCAGTTTCAGCGTGATGTCGCCCATGGCATCTTCCACGTCGGTATTGAGCGCGGCGTCGACCCGGAGGTCGTACTCTGCGCGAGGCTCGATGATTGCGCCATCGTGCCAGACCGAACCGTCTTCGAATATGAAACCCTTGATGAGATCGACGACCAGCCCGTTCTCGGTGGAAGAACTGGGATTTGTTTCATCGATGATCGTTCCACGGACATACTTCAATCCGCCCCAGGCAGGATCCAGCGCTTGGCTCTGCAGCCCCGAGAAATCATAGTCCTCCGGCGATCCGCTCAACAGGATATAGCTTCCGTCCGGGTGATGGCCCGTGATGGACCCTTTCTCTTGATAGGTCGGCTGTCTCAAATCCAGCAATTCCTTGCTGGCAAAGCTCTGGTACGCCCCGGTATGGTCGTTCAGGTCTTTGAGCGTGTATCCCTCCGGCTCAAGCGTGCCATCGGCGATCACAAGCTCGGAGCCATCCGGTTCCGGCAGAGGAACGACGACGTTCTTCGAAACGAGCTGAATATCGATCGACGGATCGGGAATGTCGATAGACGGATCGGGAATGTCGGTGCCGGCGTCGCCATCTGCATCGGATTCGCCGTCAGAGCCCTTATCGGACTCGCCATCAGATTCACCGTCTGAACCCTTACCAGACTCGCCGTCGGAGCCCTTGTCGGATTCGCCGTCAGAGCCCTTACCGGATTCACCGTCGGAGCCCTTGTCGGATTCTCCGTCAGAGCCCTTATCGGACTCACCATCAGATTCACCGCCTGAACCCTTACCGGACTCGCCGTCAGAGCCCTTGTCGGACTCGCCATCGGATTCACCGTCGGAGCCCTTGTCGGATTCTCCGTCAGAGCCCTTATCGGACTCACCATCAGATTCACCGCCTGAACCCTTACCGGATTCGCCGTCGGAGCCCTTGTCAGACTCGCCATCGGATTCGCCGTCGGAGCCCTTATCGGACTCACCATCAGATTCACCGCCGGAGCCCTTACCGGACTCGCCATCAGATTCACCGTCTGAACCCTTACCGGACTCGCCGTCGGAGCCCTTGTCAGACTCGCCATCGGATTCACCGTCGGAGCCCTTGTCAGACTCGCCATCGGATTCGCCGTCGGAGCCCTTATCGGACTCACCATCAGATTCACCGTCTGAACCCTTACCGGACTCGCCGTCGGAGCCCTTGTCAGACTCGCCATCGGATTCTCCGTCAGAGCCCTTATCGGACTCGTCATCAGACTCACCGTCGGAGCCCTTGTCAGACTCGCCGTCGGAGCCCTTGTCGGACTCGTCATCAGACTCACCGTCAGAGCCCTTGTCGGATTCTCCGTCAGAGCCCTTATCGGACTCGCCATCGGACTCGCCATCAGATTCACCGTCGGAGCCCTTGTCAGACTCGCCCTCGGATTCGCCGTCAGAGCCCTTGTCGGACTCACCGTCAGACTCGCCCTCGGATTCACCGTCAGAGTCGGCATCCGCATCGGCGTCAGCATCCGCATCGGCATCTGCATCTGCATCTGCATCCGCGTCGGCATCCGCGTCGGCGTCAGCATCTGCATCCGCATCGGCGTCCGCATCCGCATCGGCGTCAGCATCCGCATCCGCGTCGGCGTCTGCATCCGCGTCGGCGTCAGCGTCAGCATCGGCATCAGCGTCGGCATCGGCATCCGCATCGGCGTCAGCATCGGCATCTGCATCCGCATCAGCGTCGGCATCGGCATCGGCGTCCGCGTCTGCATCCGCATCGGCATCGGCGTCTGCATCGGCGTCAGCATCGGCGTCAGCATCCGCATCGGCGTCAGCATCCGCATCGGCATCGGCGTCAGCATCGGCATCCGCATCGGCGTCAGCATCCGCATCGGCGTCAGCGTCAGCATCGGCGTCAGCATCGGCGTCAGCGTCAGCATCGGCGTCAGCATCGGCGTCGGCATCCGCATCGGCGTCCGCATCCGCATCAGCGTCGGCATCTGCATCCGCATCGGAGTCAGCATCGGCATCGGCATCCGAATCAGCATCGGCATCCGCATCGGCGTCGGCATCCGCATCGGCGTCAGCATCCGCATCAGCGTCGGCATCTGCATCCGCATCAGCGTCTGCATCCGCATCCGCATCCGCATCCGCGTCGGCATCTGCATCAGCGTCCGCATCCGCATCCGCATCGGCGTCAGCATCGGCATCCGCATCCGCGTCGGCATCTGCATCAGCGTCCGCATCCGCATCGGCGTCAGCATCGGCATCCGCATCCGCGTCGGCATCGGCGTCAGCATCGGCGTCAGCATCCGCATCCGCATCGGCGTCAGCATCTGCATCCGCATCCGCGTCGGCATCCGCATCCGCGTCGGCATCCGCATCGGCATCGGCGTCAGCATCAGCATCGGCATCGGCATCCGCATCAGCGTCCGCATCTGCATCCGCATCGGCATCTGCATCGGCGTCCGCATCGGCATCTGCATCAGCATCTGCATCCGCATCGGCGTCAGCATCGGCATCCGCATCGGCGTCGGCGTCAGCGTCGGCATCCGCATCGGCGTCCGCATCCGCATCCGCATCAGCGTCCGCATCGGCGTCAGCATCGGCATCCGCGTCGGCGTCTGCATCCGCATCCGCATCGGCGTCAGCATCGGCATCCGCATCAGCGTCCGCATCCGCATCGGCGTCCGCATCGGCATCAGCATCCGCATCGGCATCAGCGTCTGCATCCGCATCGGCGTCAGCATCTGCATCAGCATCCGCGTCGGCATCTGCATCGGCGTCAGCATCCGCATCGGCGTCAGCATCCGCATCAGCATCTGCATCTGCATCCGCATCCGCATCGGCATCTGCATCAGCGTCGGCATCGGCATCAGCATCCGCATCGGCATCCGCGTCGGCATCGGCATCCGCGTCCGCATCAGCGTCTGCATCCGCATCGGCGTCGGCGTCCGCATCGGCGTCAGCATCCGCATCGGCGTCAGCATCTGCATCCGCATCTGCATCTGCATCTGCATCTGCATCTGCATCGGCGTCAGCATCGGCATCCGCATCGGCGTCAGCATCTGCATCCGCGTCTGCATCAGCGTCCGCATCGGCGTCCGCATCCGCATCGGCATCGGCGTCAGCATCCGCGTCCGCATCGGCATCAGCATCGGCATCGGCGTCGGCGTCCGCATCCGCATCGGCGTCAGCATCGGCATCCGCATCAGCGTCCGCATCCGCATCAGCGTCGGCATCTGCATCCGCATCCGCGTCAGCATCGGCATCCGAATCAGCATCTGCATCCGCATCGGCGTCCGCATCGGCATCCGCGTCGGCATCGGCATCCGCATCGGCGTCCGCATCTGCATCCGCATCCGCATCGGCGTCCGCATCTGCATCCGCGTCGGCATCGGCATCAGCGTCTGCATCGGCATCCGCATCGGCGTCTGCATCCGCGTCGGCATCTGCATCAGCATCGGCGTCCGCATCCGCATCGGCGTCAGCATCGGCATCGGCATCGGCGTCAGCATCGGCATCCGCATCGGCGTCAGCATCCGCATCGGCGTCAGCATCCGCATCGGCGTCCGCATCCGCATCGGCGTCGGCGTCGGCATCCGCATCGGCGTCCGCATCCGCATCCGCATCAGCGTCGGCATCTGCATCCGCATCGGCGTCAGCATCGGCGTCAGCATCGGCGTCAGCATCCGCATCGGCGTCAGCATCTGCATCCGCATCGGCATCAGCGTCTGCATCCGCATCCGCGTCGGCATCTGCATCAGCGTCGGCATCTGCATCGGCGTCAGCATCCGCATCCGCGTCGGCATCTGCATCCGCATCGGCGTCTGCATCGGCATCGGCATCGGCGTCAGCATCCGCATCCGCATCCGCATCGGCGTCAGCATCTGCATCCGCATCCGCGTCGGCATCCGCATCGGCGTCCGCATCCGCATCGGCGTCGGCATCCGCATCGGCGTCCGCATCCGCATCCGCATCCGCGTCGGCATCTGCATCCGCATCAGCGTCCGCATCGGCGTCAGCATCGGCGTCAGCATCGGCATCCGCATCCGCATCGGCGTCAGCATCTGCATCCGCATCGGCGTCAGCATCGGCGTCAGCATCGGCGTCAGCATCGGCATCGGCATCGGCGTCAGCATCGGCGTCGGCGTCGGCGTCAGCATCGGCATCCGCATCGGCGTCAGCATCCGCATCGGCGTCTGCATCCGCATCGGCGTCAGCATCGGCGTCAGCGTCAGCATCGGCGTCGGCGTCAGCATCGGCATCCGCATCGGCGTCCGCATCCGCATCAGCGTCGGCATCTGCATCCGCATCGGAGTCAGCATCGGCATCGGCATCCGAATCAGCATCGGCATCCGCGTCAGCATCCGCATCCGCATCGGCGTCGGCGTCAGCATCGGCATCTGCATCGGCGTCCGCATCGGCGTCGGCGTCAGCATCCGCATCCGCGTCGGCATCGGCATCGGCGTCAGCATCCGCATCGGCGTCAGCATCGGCGTCAGCATCCGCATCGGCGTCAGCATCCGCATCGGCATCGGCGTCAGCATCGGCATCCGCATCGGCGTCAGCATCCGCATCGGCGTCAGCGTCAGCATCGGCGTCGGCATCTGCATCAGCGTCCGCATCCGCATCGGCGTCAGCATCGGCATCCGCATCAGCGTCGGCATCGGCGTCAGCATCGGCATCCGCATCAGCGTCGGCATCTGCATCCGCATCGGCGTCTGCATCGGCATCCGCGTCAGCATCCGCATCCGCATCCGCATCGGCGTCGGCATCCGCATCGGCGTCAGCGTCTGCATCGGCGTCTGCATCGGCGTCTGCATCGGCATCAGCATCAGCATCGGCATCGGCATCCGCATCTGCATCGGCGTCAGCGTCTGCATCTGCATCTGCATCCGCGTCGGCATCCGCATCGGCGTCAGCATCGGCATCCGCATCGGCGTCAGCATCGGCGTCGGCATCGGCATCGGCATCGGCGTCGGCATCGGCATCGGCGTCGGCATCGGCGTCCGCGTCAGAGTCCGCGTCGGCATCCGCATCAGCATCCGCGTCCGCATCGGCATCCGCATCGGCGTCAGCATCCGCGTCAGCATCCGCATCAGCATCGGCGTCCGCATCCGCATCGGCGTCAGCATCGGCATCAGCGTCGGCGTCGGCGTCAGCATCAGCATCGGCGTCCGCATCGGCATCGGCATCTGCATCGGCGTCCGCGTCGGCATCGGCATCAGCGTCTGCATCGGCGTCAGCATCAGCGTCTGCATCAGCATCCGCATCGGCATCGGCGTCTGCATCCGCATCTGCATCAGCATCGGCGTCCGCATCCGCATCGGCGTCAGCATCGGCATCCGCATCAGCGTCCGCATCCGCATCAGCGTCCGCATCCGCATCAGCGTCAGCATCGGCATCAGCGTCTGCATCCGCATCGGCATCGGCATCGGCATCAGCATCCGCATCCGCATCGGCGTCAGCGTCCGCATCAGAGTCGGCGTCAGCATCAGAGTCAGCATCGACTTCCGTCTCGTCTGTACCTGCTCCGGCTTCCAGTTCAAACGGTTCTACCGGCTCGATACCAAACTCAAACGACTGAGGATCAACTTCTTCGGCCACCCTGGTTAACAATACAAAAGAGCCGCCGCCGCCAGTGGGCGCTCCAGCCAAACCGGCTGCAGGGGCTTCAAGCTCTTCCAGAAGATCGTCACCGTTTTCCAGTGCTGCTAATACCGCTTCTACACTGGGGTCAAGCAAGGCACTTTCTTGCGTAGCTGGTTCAGCAGATACCTGCATATTCGGAGTCAGTTGCAGTGTCTGGTTTTCACCAAAAGACATCGGTACACTGTCTCCGAAATCAAGCGAAACCCGGCCATTCTCTCCGGTTATCAGTTCCTCACCGACAAATAAAGTATCGCCGACGGACAGCTGACGAACGGCACCGTCAGGCGCTTTAACGGCTACCTGACCAGAAACCTCGGTGATCACTGCAATGGCTACGCTCATACCTTGCCAACCTTCTGAATATTGTGATAATCGCTACATAATAATACAGTGATGTCATAAAAATATTGTCCGGAGGTACAGTATGTCTTTTCATACAAAGTATTAGTATGTAATGATTAAATCAGCCTCAAATGAAGAAAAACATTCAACCAATCCGGTTAACATTCTGTAATGAAAATGAATATGTTCATGTTATTTCCTTACAGTACCGCTTCAATGGACTAAGCCACCGACCATGCAATTATCAAAGCCACGTTCAATCTTGCTCGCCAGCCTGTGTGTCCTGACTTCTGCCGTTAACGCCCAGGGGACAGCCAATAACGCGGCTGGTGTTGTAGAAAAAGCCATTTCAACCAATCCTGAAGTTCAGGCAAGCTGGCGCACTTTTAATGCGGCCGCGTATGATATTGATTTTGCCAAAGGCGGGTATCTCCCGACTGTCGATGTAACCGCCGGCTATGGTAAAGAGTGGCGTAATTACACAAATCCCAAAGATTTTACGGGCAGTGCAGCCGAAATTTCTCTGGTTCAGATGGTTTATGACGGATTTAAAACGTCAAACGATGTAACACGTTTTGAGAATGCCCAGCTGGTTCGCTATTTTGAACTGAGAAGTGTTCTGGACGATACCGCCCTGTCGACCCTGAGAGCTTATCAGGATGTCATGCGCTATCGCGAACTGGTTCGCTTGGCTGAAGAAAACCTGGCCAATCATGTTGACGTATATAAACAGATAGAAATCAGTGCCCGTGCAGGAGTAGCACGCAGAGCGGATCTGGAACAGGTAAGCGGACGTGTTTCTCTTGCCGAATCCAATGTATTAACAGAAATGAGCAACCTTCATGATGTCACCGCCCGTTATCTGCGCATCGTCGGTGAATTGCCGCCAGCAGATCTGACAGCTCTGGAGCTCAATAACAGTGAACTTCCGCTTACCCTGCAAGATGCCATGCGACTGGCCTATCAGGGTAACCCTGATTTTCATGCAGCCCTGCGCAATATCAATGCCCAGGAAGCCGCAGTTGAAAGTCAAAAAGCAGCTTTCCACCCTGAGCTTAACCTGAATGCAAGATACGGCACCCAGGATTATGTAGATAGTCAGGTAGATGAACGCCGTAATGAAGGTCGCATAGGCCTTGATATCCGTTACAACCTTTACCGCGGTGGACGCGATCAAGCCAGTGTCAACAAAGCCTATGAAGAAGCGGACAGAGCCAGAGATCAGCGTAATAAAGCCTGCGTAGACATGCGACAGACTCTGCAAATTGCATACAATGATGTTCAGAAACTCGATCAACAGCTCCCGATCCTCAATCAGCACAGGTTGTCTTCCGATCGTGTCCGGGCGGCGTATCAGGGTCAGTTTAACATCAGCGAACGGACCCTCCTGGATGTACTGGATGCTCAAAATGAATATTTCCAGGCCAGTCGGGCCTATACCAATGCAGCCTATGACAGGGGCACCGCCATCGCCAGAACACTGACGGCCATGGGGCAACTGTTGCCGGCACTGAATGTGGTCAAAGAAGATTTGCCTTCTCTAAGCGACCTTGGTGCAGAGCCCATCACCGTGGATGTGGACTCTGCCTGCCCGGCTGAAGAAATCGGCTCTCTCGCAAAACGGCCCGTCTTTCTGAGATAATATTCTGGCTGACCGCTTATCACAGCCCCGGTGGCAACGCTGCCGGGGAATAAACGGAAATATAGATGCCACAAGCAATACACCAAACACAACCAGGCGGCCCCTTGCTGGGTTGCCTGCTTATTTTATGCCGCTTGCATGAGCGAAAACTCACCAGCGATGCCGCCCTGGCAGGATTACCGCTGGTTGATGGAATACTGACACCATCGGTTTTTCACCGTGCCGCCCGGCGAGCAGGTCTTACCAGCCGGGTATCAGATCATCAACTGTCCGACATCAATGCATCGCTACTTCCTGCCGTACTGTTACTGAACAATAACAGTGCCTGTGTGGTCACCAGCCTTAATCAGGAACAGAATACCGCCCGGGTCATCTGGCCTGACCTGGCCGATGCTGAAGTCACTGTTTCTCTCGATACCATCACGCAGCAATACTCTGGCAGCCTTATCTATGCTCAGCCGGAGTTTCATTTTGATGAACGAGCCTCCGGCGGCAGTTTTCGTGCCCGGGGGCACTGGTTCTGGAGCGTAATAAAGCAAAACCGGGCGCTGTATCGTGACATTATTTTTGCTGCTGTCATGATAAATCTGCTGGCAGTCACCATGCCGCTGTTTGTGATGAACGTCTATGATCGTGTTGTTCCTAATCATGCCACACACACCTTATGGGTACTGGCTGCGGGCGTGTTCGTCGTCTTGTGTGCCGACCTGGGCTTGCGCCTTATGCGCGGCTGGTTTGTGGATATGGGAGCAAACCGGGCCGACATCAGGTTGTCAGCAGCTATCATGGAACAAATTCTCAGCATGAGACTGTCTGAGCGGCCCGCCTCAGCAGGCTCCTTCGCCAGTAACGTGCAGTCTTTTGAATCCATCCGCAGTTTTATTGGCTCAGTCACGCTGGTCGCCCTGGTCGATCTGCCTTTTATTTTTCTATTCTGCGCTATTATTGCGCTGATCAACTGGCTACTGGTTATTCCTATTATTATCGGTGCGCTGGCCGTGCTGATTTATGCCGTTATTGCCCAGCGCCGCATGCAGCGTCTTTCTGAAAAAATGATGCAGGCAAGCGCGATGCGTAACGCTACCCTGGTCGAATGCCTCAGTAACCTGGAAACCATCAAGGTCACCGGTGCCGCCAGTAAAATGCAGGGTACCTGGGAAAGTACCGTTTTATTTCTTTCCAAGCTTACAGCACGTATGCGTCTGCTGGCTTCGTCCGTCAGTAACGGAGCTATCTGGACACAGCACGTAGTGGCCGTCAGCCTGATTATTCTCGGGGTTTATCTGATCCGGGAAGGTCAACTCACCCAAGGCGGACTGATCGCGGCCTACCTGTTATCTTCCAGAGCCATGGGCCCGGTGGGCCACGCCGCTTCCTTGCTGTCTCAGTATCACCATGCGGTCGCCGCCATGAATACATTAAACCGGATTATGGCAAGCCCGACCGAGCGTCCCGAAGGGCGTCACCGGCTCAACCGTCCGATTCTGAGGGGAGAGATTGAATTTCGCCAGGTCAGCTTTAGCTACCCGAATGCGGAAAAGCAGGCGCTGAACGACATCAGTTTTAAAATTAATGCGGGTGAGCACGTTGCCATCCTGGGGCGTAACGGCTCAGGGAAAAGTACCGTTGAACGCCTGATATTAGGTCTTTATGAGCCCGACGCCGGCACCATACTGATTGACGGTGTCGATATTCGTCAGCTGGATCCGGCCGAACTGCGCCGGGGCATGGGCTATGTTCCCCAGGATGTCTCGCTGTTTTACGGTACCCTGCGCGACAACCTGGTTATGGGTATCTCTCAGGTTGATGATGCCCGCATTGTGCATGCAACCAATCAAAGCGGCCTGGCCGACTTTGTTGATACTCACCCGTCAGGCTTTGATATGCAGGTAGGTGAACGTGGAGAGCTGTTGTCCGGCGGACAGCGTCAGTCGGTTGCCATTGCCAGAGCCCTTATCAAGGAATCTCCCATTCTGTTACTTGATGAACCCACCGGCTCGCTGGATCAACGCAACGAACAGCAAATAAAGCACAGCCTTCAGCACAGCTCTCATGGCAGAACATTGGTGCTGGTCACTCATCGCAGCGCACTACTGTCTCTGGTTGATCGTATTATCGTGGTAGATAATGGCCAGCTGGTTGCCAATGGCCCCAAAGAAGAAGTATTGGAAGCGCTCAGACAAGGCAAAATAGGGAGTGCAGCATGACCCCCGACAGAGAGCCTCATGTCAGTAAAAACTGGGCACTGGACGCCCAGTGGGCCCGCCTTCAGCAGGAACCGGTTCGTACGCGGGCTCTGCTGTACTCCATGGGAGCGATATTGGTTGCTTTGATCATCTGGTCTGCGTTTGCTTCCCTTGATGAAGTCACTCGTGGTGAGGGCCGTGTTATTCCGTCCCGACAGTTGCAGGTAGTGCAGTCACTGGATGGGGGCATCGTCCAGGAAATTCTGGTGAAAGAAGGCCAGACCGTTGAAGCAGGTGAAGTACTCTTACGCATTGACCCTACCCGCTCAATATCCAACCTGCGCGAAAGCCAGGTACAGTATCTTTCAGCCAGTGCTGAGGTAACACGTTTACAGGCCCTGATCGATCAGACCGAACCGGAGTTTGCCGAGGAGTTGCATCAGCAGGCGCCCGATCTGATCAGTCGGGAGCTGCGTCTGTACCGTGCCAGCCAGGAAGAGCTGCAAGAGCAGATTGCCATTTATAATCATCAGCTCAGCCAGCGCCAGCAGGATCTGGTTGAAGCGCAAGCCGAGCTGAAGCAACACACCCACTCGCTGGCACTTAGTCAGCAAGAACTAAAAGTAACCCGCCCTTTACTCGAATTGGGTGCGGTTTCCGATGTCGATATTCTGCGTATACAACGGGAAATCAGCCGCTCTCGTGGGGAAGCCGAACGGGCTCGTGCATCCATCAGCCGTAGTAAGGCTGCCATTGAAGAAGCCCAGAACAAACTCAGAGAAGTAGAACTCAACGTGACCAATCAGTGGCGTCGCGACTACCTGGCCGCCAAGGCCAGACTCGATGCCCTCGGTGAGGCCGAGTCTGCGCTGGAAGACCGGGTGCAGCAAACCGAAATACGGGCACCGGTACGAGGCACAGTACAGCGTCTGTTTGCTAATACCGTTGGCGGAGTTGTATCTCCGGGACGGGAAGTACTGGAACTGATCCCGCTGGATGATGAACTGATCATTGAAGCCAAAATTCAGCCGAAGGACATCGCCTTCATTCGTCCCGGGCAAAGTGCCATGATCAAATTCACTGCTTATGACTTCGCGATTTACGGAGGGCTGGACGCCGAGGTCAGACACATCAGTGCCGATACCATTAAAGACGACAAGGGTGACAGCCACTACCTGGTACGCCTGGCCACCCAACGTGCCGGCCTTGCCAGCGATCTGGCCATTATCCCGGGCATGATCACCGAGGTCGATATTCTGACCGGAAAAAAAACCGTACTGGAATACCTGCTTAAACCTGTACTTCGAGCCACTTCAAAAGCGATGACAGAACGATGAAACATGCAGTGTTTATAACCGAAAAAGGGTTTTACAGCCCGCGCTGGTGCCAGGCCTTTCCCGACGCCACGATTGTAGATATTGATCTGCTCGCAGAGCCTTTTGTACAACCCGGGCTGTTCTGGATTCTGACCGGTATCCCCGACTGGGAAGCACAAGTTAAGCACCTGACAGCACAAGGACATACAGTGGTAGCCCTGACTCGCCAGCCACAGATGGACGAGCTGAGGCTGGCGCTCACCGCCGGAGCAAGGGGCTACCTGGAAGCCTTATCGAGTCATCACATTCTTTCCCAGGCGGCGCAGACCATCAGCGCCGGCGGCATGTGGCTGCCGGCTGAACTTGTCACCCACATGATTGGCCTCCTGTCTCCCATCATGGAAAAAAACGCTTCTGTTAATAAGGAGACATCAACCGCTAGCGGAGTTCTTGACCGTCTCACCGGCCGGGAGCGCGAGGTCGTTCATGAAGTGCTGAAAGGCGGCAGTAACAAACGTATTGCTCTGGAACTCAATATTACCGAACGAACCGTTAAAGCTCACCTGAGCTCGGTATTTGAAAAACTGGGTGCCCGGGATCGCATGCACCTGATGTTGCTGGCACGTGAACAGGAGCTGTGATGATGTTTGTAAAGCGAGATACCACCGGCAGCATATGTGCTGCGAGCCTTGAAAAAACACCGGATATCAATGAACCCATTTCCGGCAGCTCGCCAGAACTGGCCAAGTTTATCGGAGTGGAACAGCAACATCCGCTGCCGGAGCTCGATCCACTCCGTGAATCAGATCTGGCCATGTCGCGGGTACTGGAAGATCTGATCGATCTGCTTATCGATAAAAAACTGATCCAGTTCACCGAGCTGCCGGCCATGGCTCAGCAAAAACTGCTGGCCCGCCAGAGCCTGAGAACCCAATGCAGGCTGGACCTGCTCGGCGACAATGATGCAGACGACGAGCAAATCCCCATGATCTGAAAAACAGCGCTATTTTTTCTCCGGCCTGATCCCCGGGCCCCCCGCAGCGTCAAATCCCAAAGCCATCAACAACTCGCGTTGTTCTGCCTGTTGCACGCCATCTGCAATCATGCACAGGCCAATGGAGTGCCCCAAACTGCACAGGCCTCTCAAGAAGCCCTGATTACCGTCATTGCTATCAAGCCCGATGAACAAAGAACCATCCACCTTCAGGTAATCCAGCCCCAGCTCCTCAAGATGAGCAATTCTGGCGAAGTCACGTCCGGCCCGCTCCATGCCCAGGTGACAGCCTGATGGTTTCACTTCAATACAAAACGCCCTGAACAACTCAAGATCAGCAATAACATGCCGTTCAGAAAACTCCAGCCAAAGCAGTGAGGCAAGCTCGCCAGCTTCACTCAGCAAGGAGATCAGGCGCTGCCGGCTCGCAGCCTGGCGCAAGGTTTCCATCGACAGATTCAGCGCAACCGGTTCAGCCTTTTCATGCAGGGCATGAATGACATGCTCGACCATAGCAACATCAAATTCCGGCATCATTCCCATGCGCCGGGCCCAGGGCATAATGTCCCCGGCACGCCAGGTGTTCCCCTGCCAGTGCAGGCGCATCATGGCCTCTTCATGTAACTGCACATCACCAGCCAGCTGCAACACCGGAAAACGCACCGAGGTTACGGCGTTTGCTGCCATGGCCTGAGTTAATAGCTGACGCCACTCCCCTTCACTCCGGTGGCTGTTCGCTGTCACCGCTTCTCTGGCTTCAACACAGGTGATGCCCCGTTGCTCAGCTGCAGCCAGCAGACCATCAACCCGGCTCATCACCTCCCCTCGACTTTCACCCGCAAGGAAGTAACAAGCCCCCTGGGGTAATACCGGCTGAGCCTTAAGCCAGCCCTGGCTCCAGTTCTGCAGGCGCTGGTTAAGAGAGACACTCAGAGAGGCAAGCTCTTCCGTATCCGTAAGCAGCAGCAAAAAATCACTGCCATTCAGTCTGCCCACACGAACATCAGCAAACATGGCCTGCTCCGATGCCGGCCATTCCTGTAAGAGCCGGGCAAACTCCGTTAATAACCTATCCGTCTGCTCACGTCCCAGGGTCCGGTTAATGGATGCAAGCTCAGAAATACGCACCAGAATGATCGCATGATGACCATCATCTTCACTCAGCAGAGCATCCAGCTGGCCGTTAATGGTATCGCGGTTGGCCAACCCGGTAACAGCATCATGCTGATGCTGATAGCGCAGCGCTTCCAGCCGGCGGGACTCACTCTCCAGCATGTCCCGTACACGACCGGAAAGCTGATTCATTGACCGCACCAGACGGCTAAACTCCAGAGTGCGCGGCTCGCTTGACATAATAAAACGGCGTCCGCCAATGGCTTCGGCCTGTTTCACCACATCTTTCAGAGGACGAGTTATTTGCCTGAGCAGCCAGCTGCCCAAAGCACCACATGCCAAAGCAACCAGCAGCAGCCACCATGTCAGACGTAACGTAGTGTGCCACAAGGCGGCATAGGCCACCTGAGTCTGGCTTTCTACATACAGGGTGCCATACTGATGCCAGCCATCCTGTACCTGCGCGACGCCTGCTGGCACCGATAATTCCGCCAGGTTCACAAACCAGTCTGGCACGGTATCCTGCTTCGCCTGTAATGCAGACACTTTACGCTGCAGCACACCACCTGAAGGAGCGATCAGCTCAATACGCCGGTAATGGCCGGTATCAAACTGAGCCGCTACCAACAACTCAACGGTAACCTCATCTTTTTCCACCTGGGATAAGGTCAGCGCCAGTGAATTGGCGTTGTCGATATTTTTCTGCTGCAACTGTTCCTGATAATAATTGCGTGCGCTCAAAGTACTGATGGTAAAGCTGCTGATAAATGCCAGCATCATCAGTACCGCAATCGCCAGCCATAGCTGTTTGTTCAGAGACATGGCACATTCTCCCTGTGAACCTGAACGGATATGATGCGTTTCACCAACTCACTCCTTCCTGTCGAATTTTTTCCAGTACCAGCCTCCAGCGTGATAGCCGGTCAACCGGATTGGCAGCCGATGCCGTCGCCCCCGGAGTCCATAGCCCCTGGCTGTTGAAACTAAAAACGGGGGTCAAATCAGGGCGTTGCGAACCCGGCAGGATGTCGGATGTCAGACTGTCCAGCAGCAAAGGGTCCGAAGACGGGGTGGCGTAATAACCGAGAACCATATGGGCCTGAGAAATAGAACTGCGAGGGCCGCCAATTTTCGCCCGGACATAAATTAACCGCAGGCGATCATCATCAATCCCGGCCATACGTAAACTGATATATTGAGCGATGGCATAATCTTCACAGTCACCCAGGCCCCGCCCCAATGTTTCCAGCGGTGTGGCCCAATAATCTTCTTTACCCCATAAAGACTGATCCAGCTGGTAACTGAGGTGTCGATGAAAAAAACGGTTAACCTGCTGCAACCGGGCCTGCTCCGGCAGCGTGCCAGCCTCACTCAGCATCCGCTCCCAGTCCCGGGATACCTCAACACGGTCACGTCCGTAGCGGCGCTCCATCAGATGATGCAGACGGGTAAAATCGGCACTGACGCCGCCCGCACCGTAAGAAAGCGGCACTTCCCGGCAAATTACCCCCAAAAGCAGCAACAATGTCACGCTCGTGGTTACTTTGCGCATGCCCAGCATCCTCGACAATGTTCATGGGGCGCGCCACCCCGGCGAATGTAAGCATCCTAGCATAACGGATTCATTCCGGGCACAGCGTGTTCACCAACCGGGAAAAATGACAGGTTCAGAAACTGAGGCTTTCCACGCGAATGCGCACGGCATCATGCCGCCAGATCTCTCTGTCACAGTCGATGACCCGATCGAACTGATCGTAGTTAATACGGCTCACCGCCAGCACCGGACTGCCCTGAGACAAATTAAGCGTACTGGCCGCCTCTCCCCGCACCGCCGTGGGACAAATATCAAATCGTGAGCGACTGTATTCCAGCCCGTACTCCCGCTGGTAAAGGGCTGTCAATGACTGACTCAGATCCTGCTGTTCAATCCCCGGGAACAGCTCGGGCCGCAGAAAATGCTCCACATAAAGCACGGTGCGGCCATCAATACACCGCGCCCGGCAAATGCGGATCAGTTTACTCAGGGGGGAAAGCCCCATTTCCGTCACCAACTCGCAGGGGGCCACCACCGTCTCGCAGGACAGCACCTGTGTCTGAGCCTGCCGTTGCTGTGCACGCACCATTTCATGAAAATGAGAACGGCTGGCCGGATTGTATTCCAGACGGGGTAATGACACGAACCAGCCGCGACGTTCCTCCCGGTAGATAAGCCCTTCGGTCTCCAGCATCGACAGCGCGTCTTTGACGGTGATGCGGGTCGTATCAAACAGGGTGGCAAGTTCCCGTTCGGCAGGCAGCTTGTGACCTGGCGCCAGGGTGGCGGTTGCAATTTGCCGGCGCAGAGTATCAATGATCCGGGAGTTCAGGGATGAAGTCGTCAAGGCTGTATGTGGACTGGTCCAGAAATGGGTAGCGCCAGCATGGCGAGATAAAATGACACCGCGATGACGGCACGAGATGATATTTCCATCAAACCGCCGCAAAACTGCCATACAAGTGTCGCCTGACTGTAGCCTTATTGTCATCTATCCAACCTAGCATGAGTCTGAACCTGACCTAGTCCAGAGGACATCACACTCATGAAAAAGCTGTTCACCGCAAGTCTGCTTACCCTGGCCATGGGCACCAGCGCCCAGGCCGCCGATCTCAGCGAACTGGAAGCCAAGGCCCGGGCCGAAGGCCAGGTCAACAGCGTCGGTATGCCCGACAGCTGGGCCAACTGGAAGGACACCTGGCGGGATCTGGGCAACCAGTACGGCCTGAAACACCAGGACACCGACATGAGCTCGGCTCAGGAGATCGCCAAGTTTGCCGCCGAGAAAGAAGATGCCACCGCCGACATCGGTGACGTGGGTGCCGCTTTCGCCCCTATCGCCGTGCAGCAGGGCGTAACTCAAGCCTACAAACCATCCACCTGGAGCGAGATCCCCGACTGGGCCAAGGATGCAGACGGCCACTGGATGCTCGGCTACACCGGCACCATCGCCTTTATCGTTAACAACGAGCTGGTCAGTAAGGTACCTACCTCCTGGGAAGGTCTGCGCGACGGCGACTATCAGGTCACCGTGGGTGATGTCGGTGTAGCCGCTCAGGCCAACAGCGCCATTCTGGCTGCCTCCTTTGCCCTGGGCGGTGATGAGTCCAACCTGGCACCGGCCCTGGACCTGTTCGCGGACCTGGCCCGTCAGGGACGTCTGTCACCGGTGGACACCAATATCGCCAACCTGGAAAAAGGCGAGATTGAAATGGCGGTGCTGTGGGACTTCAACGCCCTCAACTACCGGGATCAAATCGACCGTGATCGCTTTACCGTGGTGATTCCGTCGGATGGCTCTCTGATCTCCGGCTATGCCACCATCATCAACAAATACGCCAAACACCCCAATGCCGCCAAACTGGCACGGGAATACATTCTGAGCGATGCCGGCCAAATCAACCTGGCCCGGGGCTATGCCCGTCCTATCCGCACTAATGTCATCCTGCCCGAAGACGTACAAGCCCAGCTGCTGCCCAACGAAATGTACGCCAATGCCCGCCCCATCACAGACTTCGCTACCTGGGAGCAAAGCACCAAGCGCCTGCCGCGTCAGTGGCAAAGCGAAGTGCTGGTGCACCAGCAGAGGTAAGCATGCACAAGGTCATACTGATCATCATTGACGGTTTGGCCCACGAGGTAGCCCGGCACAGTCTGGGCTACCTGCTGGCCATGACCGAAGCAGGACGCGCCACCAGCTACAAACTACAGTGCGAGTTGCCGGCGCTGTCACGCCCCTTGTATGAAACCATTCTCACCGGCACCCGGCCGGTGGATCACGGTGTAGTACACAACGGAGTGGTACGTTTAAGCAACGAGACCAGCCTGTTCCACCTGGCCCGCGGGGCCGGGCTTTCCACTGCGGCAGCAGCCTACCACTGGGTAAGCGAACTCTATAACCGCGCGCCCTACGATCCGGTGCGGGATCGCTTCACCCGTGATGAACAACTGCCCATTCAGCACGGTATTTTTTACCACCAGGACGATTACCCCGACAGCCACCTGCTGGTCGACGCCGAATGGCTGCGCCGCAGTGCAGATCCGGATTTACTGCTGATCCATCCGATGAACGTGGATGATGCCGGCCACAAATTTGGCCTGGATTCATCCCAGTACCGCAACAGCGCACGCCACTTCGATCTGTTGCTGGCCGATTACGTACCACGCTGGCTGCAGCAAGGTTACCAGATCATGATCACCAGTGATCATGGCATGAACCGGGATCGCAGCCACAGCGGTACCCTGCCGGAAGAGCGGGAAGTGCCGCTGTTCGTACTGGGTTCGGCGTTCACTCATGACAGGCACGCCCACCCGTGCCAGACCGAGCTGTGCGGCACCCTGGCCAGCCTGCTTGGCATCGATCATCACAAGCCCCTGTGCCGGGAGTTGCTGATATGACAGAGCATACCCTGACCACCGACCGCTCATTAAAAGCGGCAGCCCCGGAGATCACCAGTACCACACCGGCCACCCGCCCTTCTCACTGGCAACGCCGGCTGCCGCTGTTGCTGTTGCTGCCCTTTGGTCTGGTGTTCGCCCTGTTTCAGCTGGCCCCCATCGCCTGGGTGGCCATTAATGCCTTTCAGGCCGGCGGAGACTGGAGCCTGGCCAACTTTCGGGAGATCCTCGGTTCCCCCTACTACCGTCAATCCTTCGGCAACAGTTTTGATCTGGCGTTCTGGTCCAGCCTGATTGGACTGGCCATTGCCACTCTGGGAACGGCAGCGCTGCGACGGGTACCGGGCCGGCTGCAAAACGCTGTGGTGGCTTTTACCACCATGGCCAGCAACTTTTCCGGCGTGCCCCTGGCCTTTGCCTTTATTGTGCTGCTGGGCATGAACGGCACTCTGACTCTCTTACTGCAACAGCTGGGGCTGGCCGAGCAGTTTAATCTCTACTCCCGTACAGGCCTGCTGGTGCTTTATACCTACTTCCAGATCCCGCTGGCGGTGCTGTTACTTTACCCGGCATTCGACGCCGTGCGCGACGACTGGCGCGACGCCGCCGCCCTGCTGGGTGCCGGCCCGGTACAATACTGGCTACGGGTAGTACTGCCGGTGCTGAGCCCGGCCCTGCTCGGCACCTTTATCATTCTGCTCGCCAATGCCCTGGGTGCCTACGCCAGCACCTATGCGCTGATGACCAGCAACTATAACCTGGTCACCATTCAGATTGCCGGGCTGGTGGCGGGAGACATCTTCCTCGAGCCCCAGCTGGCGGCGGCGCTGTCATTACTGCTGATGGCACTGCTGTTGCTGGTCACCGCCGTTAACCACTGGCTTGTTGCCCGGAGTCGTCATGTCTAAGCCTCCCCTGTCCGCCCGCCTCATGGTCTGGACCCTGGTCTCTCTGCTGGCCGCCCCCATCGTCATTACGCTGATCTACTCCCTGGCCGAGAGCTGGGGAGCCCAGATACTGCCACAAGGGTTCAGCGCCGAGTGGTATGCCAGGCTGTGGAGCGACAGCCGCTTTCTGGCCGCCTTTGGCCGCTCGCTGCTGGTCTGTCTGGCAGCGCTTGTGCTCAGTCTGGTGCTGATCTTGCCGGTGCTGTTCGTGGTGTTTTACTACTTCCCCCGGCTGAAGGGCCTGATGAACCTGCTGGTGCTGCTGCCCTTTGCGGTGCCGCCGGTAGTATCATCGGTGGGTCTGCTGCAACTGTACGCCGGCGGCCCTTTGCCTCTGGTAGGCACCCCCTGGATCCTGGTGCTGTGCTATTTCACCCTGAGCCTGCCCTTTATGTACCGGGCCCTGGCCAACAACCTGGAAGCGGTTAACCTGCCCGATCTGATGGACGCCGCTCATCTGCTGGGTGCCGGTACCACCCGCGCCTTTTTACAGGTGGTGTTGCCCAACCTGCGCAACGGCTTGCTCAGCGCCCTGTTTCTGGCGTTTTCCTTCCTGTTCGGGGAGTTCGTGTTTGCCAACCTGCTGGTGGGCACCCGCTTTGAAACCCTGCAGGTTTATCTGTACAGCCAGCGCACCACCAGCGGCCACTTCACCAGCGCCATGGTGATGTCCTATTTCCTGTTTATCGGCCTCGCCACCTGGGTGGCGCTGCGCCTGCAATCCCGGAGCACCTGATGTTCTATCTGGAAGTTGCCCATCTCGCCAAATCCTTTGGCGATACTCATGTATTCAGTGACATTCACTTCGATATTCGCCGGGGAGAGCTGGTCACCCTGCTCGGTCCCTCAGGCTGCGGCAAGTCCACTCTGCTACGCAGCCTGGCCGGCCTGGTGAACCCGGATCACGGCCATATCCGCGTGGCCGGTGAAGACATTACTCACCTCAAGCCCCAGAAACGGGGCATCGGCATGGTGTTTCAGAGCTATGCCCTGTTCCCCAACCTGACCGTAGCCGGCAACATCGCCTTTGGCCTGCGCATGCAAAAAATGAACAGAGCCGAGCTGAACCGCCGGGTGGCAGATGCCGTGGCACTGGTCGGCCTGGAAGGCCGGGAAAGCCACTACCCCGCACAACTTTCCGGTGGTCAGCGCCAACGGGTAGCCCTGGCCCGGGCTCTGGTGGTACAGCCGCGTATTTTGCTGCTGGACGAGCCGCTGTCGGCGCTGGATGCCCCAATCCGCAAACGACTGCGCGAGCAGATCCGACGCATTCAGCAACAGCTCGAGCTCACTACCGTATTCGTGACCCACGATCAGGAAGAGGCGCTGACCATGTCGGATCGCGTCTTTGTGATGAACCAGGGCCGTATCGTACAGGCCGACACCGCCGAGGGCGTTTACACCCGCCCCGCCAATGACTTTGTGGCGGGCTTTATGGGCAGCTATAACCTGCTTGGCCCCGAGCAGGCTGCCGCCCTGTTCGGCATGCGCATTCGCGGCCGGCTGGCCATTCGCCCCGAGACCATTTACATTCACGAGCCGGGTCGCGATTATGGTATGCCGATGACAACGCCTTTACCCGCCCACGTGGAACACCACCAGCTGCTGGGCAACGTGATCCGTTATCGCATGAGACTTGCCCACGCCACCCTGGAGGTGGATACGCTTAACCGGGGCCCGGCCTCATTACTGTCTGCCGGAAGCCGGGTCGAGCTGCTGCTGCCCAAAAATGAACTGAAAGAGGTTGCCTGATGAAGCTGGCCATATTTGATCTGGACGAAACCCTGATTGCCGGTGACTCTGCCACTTTATGGCTGGAGTTTCTGGCCAAGCGTGGCCTGGTCAGCGACGCCCTGCTGGCCGAAGAGCGGCGACTAATGGAAGACTATTACGCCGGCACCCTCGACATGAACGCCTACATGGCGCTGACCCTGGCACCGCTGGAAGGTCAGCGCCCCGAAGAGGTGGTCCCACTGGTAACGGAGTTTATCAGACAGCACATTGCCCCCATCGTTTATCCGCAGGCTCGGGAACGTCTGGACTGGCATCGCACCCAGGGCCATCGCTGCCTGGTCATTTCCGCCACCGGCGAGCACCTGGTCAGGCCGATTGCTCAATACCTGGGGGTAGCGGATGCCATTGGTGTGCAAACCGATATCGTCAACGGCCATTACAGCGGTCGCCCAACCGGTATTTTCAGCTTTCAGCACGGTAAGGTCGTGCGCCTGGGTCACTGGCTGCAGGAGCAGGGTCTTGAGCACGGCTTCTGCTACGGCTACAGCGACTCCCACAACGATCTGGCGCTGCTGGAATACGTAGATAAAGCCGCGGTGATCAACGGTGACGAGACCCTCAATGCGCTGGCGGCCGAACGGGGCTGGCAGCAGTTAAACTGGACGTTGGAAAGGCAACCGTAAGCGCGCAGCTGCGCAGATTGAAGATAAGTGCGACGAACGCCAACATTTTCATCGTCTGACAAATGGACTCCGGCCTTTGCCGGAGTGACAAAAGGTATACCGAAGCAGCCTCTTACAGCTTAAGGCTGACGGCTTACAGCTCCCCGAAGGGATTATCCAAACAGCTTCTTCGAAAGCGCCACGATTTTACCCTGGTAGTGGGCGATGGCCAGCTCCCGTTCATCGGGCTGACGCGAGCCATCACTACCGGCCAGGGTGCTGGCGCCATAGAGAGTGCCGCCGCCCACTTTGGAGGTATCGGCCACTTCCGGAGCAGCATAGCCAATGGGCACGATAATCATGCCGTGGTGAGCCAGGGTGTTCCAACCACAAGGCACAAAAAACGGCACTTGTTTAAAGTGCCGTTAGCCTGATAACAAGGACACCCCTGCCCTGGTCGTCAATTATTTTTCTTCGTCATGCCTGTTTAACCCTGTCACCTTCACATTCTGAAGATTCCCGGCCGTTGGCACCGGACTCCCGCCTTCGCGGGTGTGACGAGAGAACAGGAGTTACAACCCAAAGTAAATCAGGCGAATTCTTTCACCATTTCCAGTACATCCAGCTCGATGCCGTCGAGCTCTTCGTTCCAGTTAGGACCAATGCGCACACCGTCTTCCGACAGGTCTTCCACCCAGATTTCCAGAAACTCGGCCAGGGTGATTTCAAAGGGCTCATACTGGGCCCACTCGTCCACACACTGGTTCTGGGCCTCTGCTTTGGTAGACCATAACGGCATCACTTCGGTATCCTGAAACTCGGTGGAATCACACACCACCCATTCGTCTCCGAAACGAAGCCCCCACATCAGGTTGTCGGCTTTCACTTGATCGATAAAACGCTGGTATTCTGGCTGGTGGAGCTGGCTCATTACGGTCACCTTTGGCTTAATGAGGGGAAGACACCCCGATTGGGGGCGATACTGAACCAAATTAACATTAGACTCAATCAAAACAATATTAAAAAACCGTGCTATGCAGTGGCTCTTGCCGCACATGACAAACAGGAGACGGCACATGAAATTGCCCGCCAAACACAGGGTAGCCAGTCTGGACGTAGATGCCCAGTATACTTTTACCCCCGTTTGCCCCGACGAGCTGCCGGTCGCCGGCGGCGATACCATTGCCGCCGAGCTGAACCATCAGGCGTCTTTTGCGGGCCTTCGCCTGGGCTCCAAGGACGCACACTCACCGGCAGCCCACTGGGTGGCCAGCAGTGATAAACCCGCTTTCAGTAAGGTAGAAGGCGATAACCTTGATATCCGCTGGCCCCTGCATGCAGTACCCGGCACCAAAGGGTTTGAACTGCTGGAAGAACTGCCCCACCCCGCCGACTACGACTTTTTTGTCTGGAAAGGTGTCGAGCCCGATATGCATCCTTACGGAGCCTGCTACCACGATCTGGCCGAACGCCAGAGCACAGGCCTGATTGAATATTTGCGCTGTCATCATATCGACACCGTGCTGGTGGGAGGCCTGGCTACCGACTACTGCGTGTTTCATACGGTAAAACAGCTTCTGGCCGCCGGCTTTAATGTGATCGTCAACCGCGCTGCCACCCGGGGCGTGGCCGACAACAGCAGCCGGCACGCTATTGCCGACATGATCCAGCTGGGGGCGCACTTTGTGCACGACAGCAACGATCTGGAGCAAAGCGATGACTGAGCCCGTGATCACCACTCTGCTCGATACCGATCTGTATAAATACACCATGATGCAAGCCGTGCTGCACCAGCACCCGGCCGCCGAAGTGGAATACCGGTTTCGCTGCCGGACCCCGGATGTGGACTTCTCCGCTTGCTTCGACGACATCAGCAGGGAAATCGACCATCTCTGTACCCTTCAGCTCACCGACGACGAGCTCGACTACCTGGCCGAACTCGATTACCTCAAGCCCGACTTCATTCACTTTCTGCGCCTGTTCCGGCTAGACCGTCGCTTTGTAGAGCTGGAATGCATAGATGGCCGGCTGGAACTCAGCATTCGTGGCCCCTGGCTGCATACTATTTTGTTTGAGGTGCCGCTGCTGGCCATCATCAGCGAAGTGTATTGCCGCCATCATTATCCCTGCCCGGACTGGCAGCAAGCACGCGAAAAAACACAGCAAAAAATCGCCCAGATCACCCAGGAAGAAGGGTTTCGTTTTTCCGACTTCGGCACCCGCCGGCGTTTTTCAGCAAAGTGGCAAAAGGAAGTGGTGCACACTCTGGCCAGCGCCTTGCCCAAACAGTTTTCCGGCACCAGCAACCTGGCGTTATCACGCCTGATTGGCCGCCCGCCCATGGGCACCATGGCGCATGAGTTCCTGCAAGCGTTTCAGGCTCTGGGCCCACGCCTTATCGACAGCCAGAAGGCCGCACTGGATGCCTGGGTAGGAGAATATCGCGGCCGGCTTGGCATTGCCCTTACTGATGTCGTCGGCATGGATGCCTTTTTGCGAGATTTTGATCTCTACTACGCCAAGTTGTTCGACGGCCTGCGTCACGACTCCGGCGACCCGGTGGTCTGGACCGAAAAAGCCCTGGCCCATTACCGCAAGCTCAAGGTTGACCCAAATGGCAAACGGCTGGTCTACAGTGACTCGCTCACCGTCACTAAGGCACTGGAGCTTTACCAGCGCTTTTCCGGTCAGTGCCGGCCGGCCTTTGGCATAGGGACCTATATCACCAACGATGTGACTGACACCACACCGCTCAGCATGGTGATTAAAATGACCCGCTGCAACGGCCAGGCGGTCGCCAAGCTGTCAGACAGCCCGGGCAAAGCCATGTGCGAGGATGACGGTTACCTGACCTATTTGTCCCAGGTATTTGGCGTGCAGCCGCCAGTTGTAAATAAAAACTGACACCAGCGTAAAGCCAAACTGCCAGACTGCCCTTCTCAGTACGCGTTGATGTCTCTAAATTAAAAGGCAAAACCACACTGACGAAGGGCAATGTTTCATGACTGCCTCCACCTACGTGGCCCGTAAACCCGGGCCCGACGGCAACATTCATTACACGGAGGAAGAAAATGCCGTCTGGCAGACGCTGATGACACGTCAGCTCAACTGCGTGCAGCACAGGGCCTGTAACGAATACCTGACGGGACTGGCACGTCTCGACCTGCCCCGGGATCGCATCCCGCAACTGGACGAGATTAACCGGGTATTACAGCCCGCCACCGGCTGGCGTGTGGCTCGAGTGCCGGCCCTGATCTCTTTTGATCGTTTCTTTGAATTGCTGGCCAGCCAGCAGTTTCCGGTGGCCACGTTTATTCGCCGGCGGGAAGATCTCGATTACCTGCAAGAGCCGGATATCTTTCACGAGCTGTTTGGCCACTGCGCTATGCTCACCCACCCGGCGTTTGCCCGCTTTACCCATATCTACGGGCAACTCGGCCAGAACGCGACGCCCAGAGAGCGTGGCTTTCTGGCAAGGCTGTACTGGTTTACCGTAGAGTTCGGCCTGCTCAACACCCCCGAAGGCCGGCGCATATACGGCGGCGGCATACTGTCTTCGCCAGGTGAAACTCAGTATGCCTTCGAATCGGATAAGCCCGAATTCCGCCCCTTTAACATGCTGGATGTGCTGCGCACTCCCTATCGCATCGATATCATGCAGCCCATCTACTATGTACTGGACAGCCTGGACGATCTCTTTGCCATTGCCGGTATGAATATCATGGCCGAGGTTCACAAGGCGCAACAAATGGGGCTGTTTGCCCCCACCTTTACACCCAAACAAACCGCCGTTTAAGGAGAATCCATGACCCAACTGGCCCAACAACAATGCGAGGCCTGCCGGGCCGATGCGCCCAAAGTCAGCGACGCCGAGCTGGCCGAGCTGATGACACAAATTCCCGACTGGACTCCGCTGGCCCGGGATGGTGTGCTGCAGCTGGAGCGGGAGTTCAAGTTCAAGAACTTCAAACTGGCCTGGGCCTTTGCCAACCAGGTGGCCGAACTGGCCGAAAGCGAGTTTCATCACCCGGCCATTTTGCTGGAATGGGGCAAGGTCACCATCACCTGGTGGACACATGCCATCGGTGGCCTGCACCGCAACGATTTCATTATGGCGGCGCGGACGGACGGCTTGCTTGAGCCGTAAACGGAAGTAAGAAATAGTCATCTCCGCCTTCGGGAAGATGACGTCCTTTCGCGAGAGTGACGACAGAAAAAAGCAAGCCAGGGTTAGCTTCGAACCCTGGCTTGCTTCATAAAAAACCGGAGCTTAAACCCCCAGCTTGTCGCGCAGGCTGTAGTAGGCCGCTCCCATGGCACTGAACGGCACCTGAAAACGGCGACCGCCGAAAAATGGCAGATGCGGCAGGCTGGCAAAAGCGTCAAAACGCTCGGCCTGTCCCTTAAGCACTTCCGACAGTAACTTGCCCGCCAGATGGGTACAGGTAACGCCATGGCCGCTGTATCCCTGCATGTAATACACGTTGGGCTCCAGCCGTCCGAACTGCGGCAGTCGCGACAGCGTCAGCAAGAAATTGCCGGTCCAGCGGTAATCCACCTTGATCCCTTCCAGCTGAGGAAAGGTCTTCAGCAGTTTGGGCAACACCAGTCGATCTATGTCATCCGGATCCCTGGCGCCATAAACCACGCCACCGCCGTAAAGCAGCCGGTTGTCACCGGTGATACGGTAATAATCGAGCAGATAATTGCAGTCTTCCACACAGTACTGATTGGCAATCAGACGGCTGGCCTGCTCCTCACTGAGCGGCTCTGTGGTCACAATCTGGGTACCACAGGGCATGGCTTTGGCCGAGAGCTTGGGCTCCAGATTGCCCAGATAGGCATTACCTGCCAGCACCATAAACCTGGCACTGACACTGCCCTTATCGGTTTTCGCCAGGGCCGGGTCGCCATAGGTCAGGCTGGTGACCGCAGACTGCTCAAAAATGCGTCCACCCAGCTTACGGATGGCTTCCGCCTCACCCAGAGCAAGATTAAGAGGGTGAATATGGCCGCCGCGATGATCCAGCAAACCCCCGACATAGTTTTGGCTGTCGATCTCCTGCGCCACTCTGCCCGCATCCAGCAGCTCCAGACCATCGTGACCATAACGCTCCCAGTTGCCTTTCTGGCTTTCCAGCTCGTGCAGCTGACGAGGATTCAGGGCCGCGAAAATACCGCCGGGCTTAAAATCGCATTGAATATCGTATTGCTCAATGCGACTGCGAATAATATCACCGCCTTCAAACATCATACTGCCCAGCATACGGGCAGTATCGTGACCATAGCGGGATTCAATCACATCTATATCACGGCTATAGGAGTTAACCAGCTGGCCACCATTACGACCACTGGCACCAAAGCCTATGCGCCCTGCTTCCAGCAGTACCACATCAAAGCCAGCCTCACTCAGGAACAGTGCGGTGGAAAGGCCGGTGTAACCACCGCCCACCACACATACATCACACTGAATGTTTTCGGTCAGTTGCGGCCAGGAGGCGTGCTCGTTGGCAGTGGCCGCGTAGTAGCTGTTTACGTGCTCCATAACATACTGCTCCTTAATCCAGTGCCAGCCAGGTGGTCTTGAGTTCGGTAAATTTATCAAAGGCGTGCAATGACTTGTCACGACCATTGCCACTTTGCTTCACCCCACCAAAGGGCACCGTCATGTCACCGTCGTTGTAATTGTTGATAAATACAGAGCCGGCCTTGAGCTGCCGCGCCAGCCGGTGAGCCCGGCGTAGATCCGATGTCCACAGCCCGGCTCCCAGGCCATACTGGCTGTCGTTGGCCAGCGCTATGGCGTCCTCTTCCCGCTCAAAGGTGGTAACAGCCAGCACAGGGCCGAAGATCTCTTCCCTGGAAACCGCCATGTGCGGGTTAACCTGCTCCAGCACCGTGGGGCCGATAAAGTTGCCTGCCTGATCCCGGCCATCCAGCCCCAGCAGCGCACCTTCCTTCAGACCTTCGGCAATATAACGACACACGCTGCCATGGTGATCGCTGTCGATCAGTGTGCCCATGGTCGATGACGGATCCAGCGGATCCATCGGCTTGAAGCCATCAGCGGCTTTCTTCAGCTCGGCCATAAAGGCATCTTTAATGCTGGCTTCTATCAGCAGCCGGGTACCGGCAATGCACACCTGTCCCTGGTTATAGAAAATGCCGGCGGCAGAAGCCCTGGCGGCTTTCGCCAGATCCGGACAGTCGGCAAACACAATGTTGGCACTCTTGCCGCCGGCTTCCAGCCACACCCGTTTCATATTGGAGCGACCGGCATATTCCATCAGCAACCGGCCCACCCCGGTAGAGCCGGTAAAGGTCAGGCAATCCACGTCATCGTGCAGGGCCAGTGCCTTGCCCGCCTCATGGCCAAACCCGGGCAACACGTTCAGCACACCATCGGGCAGACCTGCTTCTTTTGCCAGCGCAGCCAGACGGATAGCCGACAGCGGCGATTTTTCCGAAGGTTTCAAGATCACCGAGTTACCGGCGGCCAGTGCCGGCCCCAACTTCCAGCAAGCCAGTAACAACGGGAAGTTCCAGGGCACAATCGCCGCCACCACGCCAATGGCCTCCCGGCTTACCAGCGCCAGGGCATCAGGACCGGTGGGGGCGATTTCACCGTAAATTTTGTCTACCGCTTCGGCATACCAGCGGATACAGCGAATGGCACCGGGAATATCATCACGCAGACTGTGACGGATGGGCTTGCCGGTATCCAGGGTTTCCAGCAGCGCCAGCTCTTCGCGGTGTTGCTCCATCAGCGTTGCCAGTTTCAGCAATACCGCCTTACGCCCCGCAGGGGACGTCTGTGACCAGGCACCCGCCTCAAAACTGGCCCTGGCGGCAATCACCGCCAGGTTCACATCAGCCTCCTGTGCCCGGCTTACTTCGGCCAGGATGGCACTGCTTGCCGGATTAATCACCTCAAAGTGCCCGCCGTCTGCCGCCTCGCGATATTCACCTTCAATAAACAGCCGGGTTTCGGCTTTTAGCTTTTCCGCTTCGGCCTGCCAGTGGGCCTTGGTTCTGAAGTCCATTATTTATCTCCGCCTTGAATTACAGATTGGCCGGGGTATGAGCGCTGATAATGCGGCATTCCCGATCCGATGAATTGGTAAAGGTATGAGGCAGTCCGGTGTCAATCACATAGCTTTGTCCCGCTGTCAGCCGGTAATGCTCACCGTCCACAGTCAACTCGATCTCCCCTTCCAGCACGGTTCCCACTTCCTCGCCCTGATGCTTAAGATGGCCGCCGGTACTGGTGCCCGGGGCATAACATTCAATCAAAAAGCCCAGCGCCCGCTGTCGGTTACCGTTGTGCACCAGTTTGAACGACACGCCCTGGCTGCCGATTTCCACCAGCTCGCTTTCGTTTACCACCACTTTGTTGCGTTTCAGCGGCCGGGGCTCGGAAAAAAACTCCGACAGCGACATGTTGTAAACCTTGAGCAGTTTCTGCAGGCTGCTGACCGCCGGACTGACCTTATCCTGCTCGATGGTACAGATGGCACCGTGAGTCAGCCCCGAAAGCTCGGCCACTCTGCGCTGGCTGAGCCCCAGCTGCCGGCGAATGTTGGCCAGCCTGCTCCCCGGAGCCAGTTCCTGAGCGGCGCTCACACTGAATTCCTGTGGCCGGCATAATCACGGCAGGCAATCACAAAGCCATCAAACAACGCGCGGGAAAGGCCGTTGTCGCGGCTTTGCCATTCCGGATGCCACTGCACCCCAAGCGCAAAAGGGTGATCCGGCAGGCTGATGGCTTCTACCAGACCATCGGGCGCGGTCGCTTCCACCCGCACACCTGGACCCGTGCTTTTCGCACCCTGCATATGTAACGAGTTCACCCTGTGCTCATCCTCACCAGCAAGCTGTGCCAGCAGACCGCCCGCAGCAGGCTGAATACTGTGCGCCGGTGCATATTGCTGCGCCAGCGGAAGATCTTTATTTTCGCGATGCTCGGCAAACAGGCCGGTTTCATGCAACTGCCGGTACAGGCTGCCGCCACTGGCCACCACCATTTCCTGAAAGCCACGACAAATGCCCAACAGCGGCAGCTTCATGCGTTGAGCAGCAGCAATCAGCTGCAGACTGAGGTTATCCCGGCCCCGGTCGGTATGCGCCTCGTCACCGGACTCCCCGTAATGATGTGGCTCCATATTGCTGTAACTGCCGGTGAGCAGAATACCGTCCAGACGTGACAGCATGGCCGCCAGGCTCTCTTCGTCCTGCCCCAGCTGATGCACCAGAGGTACAGGCACCGCCCCGGCAGCCACAATGGCATCCAGATATTTCTGCTGTACCGTCAAGCCCCGGTGAGGCCCCAGCTGCTGCTCACACAAGATAATGCCCACCCAGGGTTTGTTAAATATATGAACCATCACCATGCTCGTCCACCCGTTCTAAATTCTGAACACGTTATCCAGTTTACGATGAGTTCGTAAAGAATAGAGTGAAAATCTAGCATCGATAATTTTAAAGCACAATAATTTTTAACACTTGCAAAACATAATAAACACACCTAAGTTATCACCGTAAATTATATTTAACGGCCAGATGGTGGTGAAATCATGCAAGCGAATACAACGGTTACAGCTCTTCCTTCCGCCGGTGAGCCGGCCTTAACTCCCTTTGAGCAAGAGGTGGCCTCCTACCTTGTCCGCCACCCTGAAACCCAGTACGTGGACGTTTTACTGACCGATCTTAACGGCATTTTTCGCGGTAAACGGTTACCGGCAAGCGCGCTCGACAAACTTGAAAACGGCTGCTTTTTCCCCGCCTCCATGTTTGCCATGGACTTTCGCGGCAACGTAGTGGAAGAAACCGGCATCGGCCAGGACATCGGTGAACCGGATCTTCCCTGCTACCCCATTGCCGGTACCCTGGTGCCCTCAGCTTCAGATCCGGAAACAGTTGCTCAGCTGCTGCTGACCATGGTGGATGAAGACGAGCAGCCCTTTGCACTGGAGCCCCGCAACGTGCTTAACCGGGTCTGGCAACAGGTAAAAGCCAGAGGCCTGACCCCGGTGATTGCACTGGAACTGGAGTTTTACCTGGTTGACAGGGAGCGAGACGATCAAGGTCAGCTGCAACCCCCCTGTTCACCGCTCACACAAAAACGGGATACTTACAGCCAGGTATATTCAGTCGACAACCTCAACAATTTTTCAGAAATTCTCACCGATATTGACACCATTGCCGTGCTGCAGGGGCTGCCTGCCGACGGAGCCGTGGCGGAAGCTGCTCCGGGCCAGTTCGAAATCAACATGCATCATGGCAGTGACGTGCTGGCGGCCTGCGATCAGGCACTGGCACTGAAGCGGCTGATCAAGCTGGTGGCAGAACAGTACGAAATGGACGCCACCTTCATGGCCAAGCCCTATGAAGAGCACCCGGGCAGCGGTTTGCATGTGCATGTCAGTGTGACCAACGAACAAGGCGAGAACCTGTTTGCCGACGAGCAGGGTGAAGACTCCCCGTTACTGAAGCACTCCCTCGCCGGCCTGCTGGACTTAATGCCCGACAGCATGGCGTTGCTGGCTCCCAACATGAACGCATTTCGCCGCTTCCAGCCAGGCATGTATGTGCCGGTACAGGCTTCATGGGGTCACAACAACCGTACTGTGGCGCTGCGTATTCCTTGTGGCGACGACGAGGCCCGCCGTATTGAATACCGGGTGCCAGGTGCCGATGCCAACCCCTATCTGGTGGTCGCCACCATACTGGCCGGTCTGCTTCACGGTCTGGACAATCAAGAACTGCCACTGCCGGCTCCAGTGGTGGGGAACGGCCTGGAGCAGGAAGGCCTGCCCTTGCCTACACGTCAGAGCAGTGCCCTTGCCCGGCTGGAGGGAAACACGCCGCTAAGGCATTATCTGGGCGACGAATTTATTGATGTTTACCGCATCTGCAAAAATGACGAATTACTCGAATTTGAAAAGCGCATTACCGACATTGAGCTGGAATGGATGCTGAAAAACGCCTGATTTCAATACCAAGGTAAAAGAGCACCACTAAAAGGTGCCGCCCTCTGCCAACCAAAAGGAAAATGATGATGGAACAACCCGACACCCTTGCCCTCACCCCCAGTGTCAAATGGCCACCGCTCTGGCGTGGCCTGGCGGTGGCCACCATTGCCGCCATGGTATTCGCCTGGCTGGGTATCAATCACCAGCCGGACAGTGACTATGGGGCGCTCAGTTTATTACCTGCCGCACTGGTAATCACTATGGCAGTGCTTACCCGTAAAACCGTGGAATCCTTGCTGGCGGGCAGCCTGCTGGGATTATTGTTGCTCAACCCCGGGGATCTGGTCAGCCCGCTGGCGGATGTAACTCTGGCGGTAATGATGGATGAAACCATCGCTTGGCTGATCCTGGTGTGCGGCATGATGGGCGGGCTGATTAATTTGCTGGCCCGGGGAGGAGGTGTGCACAGCTTCGGTGCCGTGATGACCCGTATTATCAAAACGCCGAAAAGTGCCATGGTCGGTACCGTGGGCCTGGGGCTGGTGGTGTTTATCGACGATTACCTCAACTCCCTGGCGGTGTCATCTTCCATGAAGCGCATCACCGACAGCTTTAATATTTCCCGGGAAAAACTGGCTTATATCGTTGATTCCACCGCCGCGCCCATCTGTATTCTGGTCCCCGTCTCCACTTGGGCAGTTTTTTTCGCCTCTCTGTTGGAAGACTCGGGCGCAGCCGAAAGTGGCAAAGGCATGTCACTGTATGTGGCCAGTATTCCCTGGATGCTCTATGGCTGGGCCGCGCTGGCCGTCGTGGCGCTGGTGGCGGCACGTAAACTGCCGGATCTGGGAGCCATGAAAAAGGCCGAAGCCCGGGCCAGAGCCGGTCAGCCGGTGCCCACGGGCTGGCAGGATGAGCCCACTGCCGGCCCCGGCAAAGAAGTACCAGGCTGGCTGGGTCTGACCAACTTTTTGCTGCCCATGGTCGTACTGGTGCTGGCCAGTGTGTATTACGACATTGATCTGCTGAAAGGCGTGCTGGTCGCCCTTGGTGTCACTATGGTGCTCTATTCGGTGCAGCGGCTGTTGTCTTTTCAGCAGCAGGTAGATGCGACGCTGGACGGCTTCAAGGTGATGCTCTATCCCCTGGCCACCGTGTGTGCCGGTTTTATTCTGAAGGAAGTAAACGATCAGCTGGGCATGACCCGTTACATCATCGACACCGTCACTCCGCTGATCACACCGGCATTACTGCCAGCTATTGTGTTCCTGGTGATGGCCGCCGTGGTGTTCAGCACCGCATCAAGCTGGGGCGTGTTTGTGATCTCACTGCCCATTGTGGTCCCTCTGGGTCAGGCCATGAACGTGCCCATGCCACTGGTGGTGGGGGCCCTGCTGTCGGCCTCGGCCTTTGGCAGTCACGCCTGCTTTTTCAGTGATTCCACCGTGCTGTCGGCACAGGGGGCCGGCTGCGATACCATGGATCACGCCATCACTCAGCTGCCTTACGCACTGATTGGCGGTGCCATCACGCTGGTTGCCCTGCTGATAGCCGGATTCTGGATGATGTAACAACACCAAGCTATAAGCAGCTGTAAGCCGCCCAATCTAACCTGCAGGCGTCCTATAATGCCTGCAGGTTATGGTGTTGACTTATGGTTGACAGCTTAAAACTGACAGCTCCCGAAGGGGATCAGATACCCAGCAGCCATCTCAGGGTCATGCCCACCAGGGTGATAATGACCACGCCGGCCAGGTACAGGCCGGCAAACCACAGCCAACCTTTTTTAGCCGCCATTAATAACCCTCCTCAAAGTCTTCTACCTTGCCGGAGAAAATACGGTAACCCCACAGGGTGTAGGCGCAGATCAGGGGCAAAAAAATCAGTATGCCCGGCAGCAAAAACTTAAGACTGGAGTCAGGCGCACTGGCCTGCCACAGCGTCAGCTGGTGCGGAATAAGGTAAGGGAACAGGCTTACCACAAGGCCACCAAAGCCCAGCAGAAATACGCCGCAGGCCAGCCAGAAGGGCCGGGTTTCGTGGGGCTCTCCGTCCAGATCCCGGTACAACAGCACGCCCAGCACCACACTCATCAAGGGCAGCGGCGACAACCACAAGAAGTTAAGCCCATCAAACCAGCGATCACTGACTTCGCTGTTGGCCACGACCATCCACAGGCTCAGCACCAGCAAAATGGCCATTACAATGAGCACCAGCCGGCGTCCCAGATGGGCCGCCCTCGCCAGCATGCGATCACGACTTTTAAGCACCAGATAGCAACAGGCCAGCAACGCATAAGCGACCATCAGCGCAAAGCCGGTAAAAATGCTGAACGGGCTGAGCCAGGCCAGCGCCCCCTGCTCGGCTGGAGCGGCATCCACTCCCTGCACCACGGCACCCAGCACTGCCCCCTGACAAAAGGTCGCCACCGTCGAGCCCAGCCAGAAAGACTTGTCCCACCAAGGCTTGGAGCGGTGCGATTTGAAACGATATTCAAAGGCAACCCCCCTGAATATCAGGCCAATCAGCATAATGATAATGGGCGTATACAGACTTGCCAGAATGCCGGCATAAGCAGCAGGGAAGGCGGCAAACAGTACCACGCCGCCAAATACCAGCCAGGTTTCGTTGCCGTCCCAGACATGGGAGATAGAGCGCATCATGTGATCCCGCTCCCCCTCGCTGCGAAACCACGGATACAGAATGCCGAGTCCCAGATCAAAACCATCCAGCACCACATACATCAGTACCGCAAAGCCCAGCAGCAAATAATAAAACAGCGCCAGATCCATATCAGTTCTCCACCACTTCGTGTTGCAGTTTTTTCACCCACTCCAGGGCAAAACCGGGGGCATTCACGCCAATCATGTGTTGCTCCAGCCGCGCCATATCCGGCGGCCCTTTACGCACCAACTTGGCCATAAAATAGAGGTACACGAAAAACAGCAGGCTGTAGGTCAGCACAAACAGGGTCAGCGAGAACAGGATCCGCTCCGGCGGCAGTGGCGACACCACATCCATGGTACGCACCAGGCCATGTACCAGCCACGGCTGCCGGCCGACTTCGGCTACATACCAGCCAGCCAGGGTGGAAATCACACCGGAAGGGATCATCAGCATCATCAGCCACTGAAAAGCAGTGCTCTCGAAGCGTCCGCCTTTTCTGCGCAGCCACAACCCCCATAACGCAGCACCGATCATCAGCACGCCCAGACCCACCATAACGCGGAAGGAATAGAACACCAGAGGCACATTGGGACGATCTTCTGGTGGTACCGATTTCAGTCCCTGCAACTCACCGTCGAGTTCGTGAGTCAGGATCAGAGACGCCAGTTTGGGGATTTTAATCTCGAAATGGTTGGTTTCCGCTTCCATATCGGGCACAGCAAACAACAGCAGGGGGGCCCCCGCTTCACGCTCAGGCCATATCCCTTCCATGGCCGCCACCTTGACAGGCTGATGCTCCTTTACATTCAGACCATGAAAGTCACCCACCAGCGCCTGTACCGGCGCCAGCAGCAATGCGGCCCACAGTGCCATGGACAGTCCCTTGCGGCCAAAGGCCTGATCTCGCTTTTTAAACAGATACCAGGCGCTGACACCGCCAATCAGGAAGGTGGCGCTAAGCATGGAAGCCATCAGCATATGCGTCAGCCGGTAAGGCATGGAAGGGTTAAAAATAACTTCCATCCAGCTGGCCACTTCAAAGTGTCCGTTCACCAGCTCATAGCCTGCCGGTGTCTGCATCCAGGAGTTGGCCACAATAATCCAGAACGCCGAAATCCAGGTACCGATGGCGACCACACAGGTTGCAAAATAGTGCAGTTTCTCCCCCACCCGCTGCCAGCCAAACAGCATGACCCCGAGAAAGCCTGCTTCCAGAAAGAAAGCGGTCAGTACCTCATACGCCATCAGTGGCCCCAGTACGGAGCCGGTGATTTCGGAAAAACGGGAGAAGTTGGTACCAAATTCGTAAGACAGCACAATGCCGCTTACTACCCCCATACCAAAGGTAATGGCAAAGGGTTTTATCCAGAATTTGGCCAGCTGAAAATAAACCGGGTTACGGGTTTTCAGCCAGAGGCCTTCCCAAATGGCAATGGCAGTGGCCAGGCCAATGGTGATAGACGGAAAGATAATGTGAAAACTGACAGTGAATGCAAACTGTATTCGCGACAGTATGGCGGCATCAAGTTCCATGAATCCTCCTTATCGGGCCAGCTGGCGGCGAACCAGCGCTGGCAGGCCAGCCATAAAAAGAACGATAAGAATAGCGGAAAATTCCATCATCAGGGTGATCAGGTTCATTGTTATATTGCTCACTCGTTAGTCTGGTTACCCTAACCAAGCACAAACTATGCCAGCCTTTTAGAAACCAGCATTCTCCTTGCCCGGGATCAAAAAAGTGCTCAAAACTTGTGTTAACTGACAACTAGGTTTACAGTTTTTTACCGCAAAAATGTCAACCTTATTTACATCGGACGACCTCCATGCCCCTGGACCTCGCTTTTGAACTCATGATGATGCTCACCAGCGGCTGTGCTCTGCTGGTATCGGCCTGGCTGTTCTGGCGGGCCCGGCGCCGGCGCAGCATGAAGGCCCTGGCGGGCTTTGGCATCATGATGGCACTATGGTGTGCAGGCCATGTAGCCGTGTTTTATGGCTGGCATATCACCGGCATGGCACTGATCCTGGCCAATCCGTTAATGCCTACCTTTTTTCTCGACTTTGCCATTGGTTTTGTCAATCAGGGGCCGGCACAGCGTCTGTGGCTGACGCGCCTGGCCCGTTATCGCGGCCTGATGTACGTAGTTGCGGTACTGATCAGCCTCAGCACCCTGTGGCTGAGAGGCGGCAGTATCATCGCTTTCGGGCCCTTTGAGCACTATTTTGTGTTCCATGGCAGTGGCTGGTTCAACATCGGTTACACCATTTTTATCGGTATGCTGGCGCACGCCCTGCTGCTGTGGGGCTTTATCCACCAGCAGGGGAATCGCCGCCGCTCCATTGCCGCCATGTTTGCTGCCGGTGCCTGGGGCCTGTTGCTGGCCACCAGTTTTATTTTTCCCTCTCTGGGGCTGCTGTGGTATCCCTGGCCCATGTTGCTACTGCCCAGCTATGTGTTGTTACTGGTTTATGGTGTGGTCCGCTACCAGATGCTGGAAGTGAATGCCTGGGCCAACCGGGCATTACTGTGGATCCTGATGACCACCTTGCTGCTGGGGCTGATGGCATTATTCAGTGCCATGGCCGGCCGTCTTGGCATGCAGGCACTGGCAGCGGTGCCACAATGGCAGCTGTGGCTTTACTCTTTGCTGTTACTGATGCTGGCACTGGTACTGTATCAACCAGTCAGCAAACTGGTTGAACGGTTGATTTATCCGGGCAGCCGGCTTGACGAGCAGTTGCTAGATACCTGGCTGGCCCGGTTGCGCGACACCGATAACTGGCACACGCTGGCACACGAAGCCCAGCAACTGCTGGCCCGGCAGATGGGCCAGCCGGTAACGGTTCGACTACTGACTACCCCTCCCCGCTTTGAACCCGGATCCGGACTTGAGCTCTGGTGCCTGCATCAGCGTAACGACTGGCAATTCCGACTGAAGGGATTTGACGATGTAACCCCGGGAATGCGTCTTACCGCCGAGGTATTCGGCTCTTTGCTGGCTACCCGCTGTGGCCTGCTGGAGCGCTCACTACAACTGGCAGAGGCCGAACGAAAACGGGTATCAGAGCAACACCTGGTAGAGCTGGGCGGATTGTCGGCAGCCATGGCCCATGAATTACGCAATCCACTGAATATTATTTCCATGGCCACCGCCGGCCTGGATCCGGATCGGAAAGCCATGATCCAGGATCAACTTAAACGGGCGGATCGCTTGATCGTTGACATGCTGGCCTATTCCGGCCAGCTGCATATTCAGCCCCGGCATACTGCTTTGCTACCGCTGATTAACAGCCTGAAGCCGCAATTTGACTGGCAGCAGGTCCGGCTTGAACTGAATCTGCCCGAGCACTATCAGCTGTATGCCGACCCTTACCGGCTGCAGCAAGTGCTGACCAATCTGCTCGACAATGCCCTGTCGTTTTTACGCAATCAGTCCGACGGCCGGCTTCGGCTGGAGGCCGGAGATAACCCCGGTGTGCTGTGGCTGCATAACAACGGACCGTCTATCGAACCCGACATGCAGTCCCGGCTGTTCCGCCCCTTTGTCAGCCGCCGCGCCGGTGGCAGCGGGCTGGGTCTGGCCATTGTGCAGCGGATTATGGAAGCCCACGGAGGTCATATTCACTACCGCAATGATGCCGGCTGGCCGGTGACGTTTGCACTTTATTTTCCTGAGGAGCCCACATCATGAACATTGCCCGTATTGTGGTAATTGACGACGAGCCCGCCTTTCGCACACTCGGTGCCCAATGGTTACAGGCCGAAGGCTACGAGGTACACACAGGGGCAAGTCTGGATGAGTTACGCACTCTGCTGGCCAGGGTTGATGCAGACCTGATCCTGCTGGACTTGTCCATGCCTCCTCACTTTGATCCTCATCATACGCTTGCCGCCCTGCCCGAGTTCACCGACAGGCCCGTAATCATTCTTACCGGCCATGGCGAACGGGAGCTGGCGCTGGAGGCGCTGCGCCAGGGGGCCTGGGATCTGCTGGCCAAACCCATGGATCCGGATCTGCTGGCGGTGGTGATCCGCCGTGCCATTACCAAGCATCAACTGGTCCGGGAGCTGAACAGCCTGAAAACCTGCATCAGCAAACAAAATCCCATTACCACCCTGATTGGTGCCTCACCGGCCATGAATACCATTCGTGCTCTGGTCAGCCGTATTGCGCCCACCGATGTGCGCGTGCTGGTCACCGGTCCCTCCGGTACCGGCAAGGAAGTGATCTCCCGTGCCATTCACAACCTGAGCAACAGGGCTGACGGCCCCTTTATTTCCGTCCATTGCGGTGCCATTCCTGCCGAACTGCTGGAAAGTGAACTGTTCGGTCATACCAAAGGGGCATTTACCGGTGCCGATCGCAACAAGGTTGGCCTGCTGAAACTGGCAGATGGCGGCACCCTGTTTCTTGATGAAATCGGCGATATGCCTCTGGCCATGCAGGTCAAACTGCTGCGAGTATTGCAGGAAGGCAGCTTCTACCCGGTAGGAGGACGAGAACTTGAAACCATCAATGTGCGGGTGATCTCCGCCACCAACGCCAGCCTGCCAGACCGGGTGACCAACGGCGAGTTTCGTGAGGATTTGTTTTACCGCATTAAGGGAGTCACGATTGAAACACGTCCGCTGGACGAGCGACCGGAAGATATTCCGCTACTCATCAGCCACTTTCTCGAATTGCAGGCCGGAAGTTGCAGCCAGCCGCCCCTGCACCCGGACACCGCCGCCTTTAACTGGTTTATTCAACGGCGCTGGCCGGGTAACGTTCGTGAACTGAAAAGTACCCTGGATAGCGTAGCCGCCATCGCCCAGGGTGGCATTATTACCCTGGATGACATAGCGCTGCTCTATCCCGATGCCAGAGACAGCCATGCCGCAGTGCCTTTGTCTGCTGGCGACACCCTGGATGCCCAGGTACGGGCACTGGAAATATCACTGATCACCAGCGCGCTCGCCCGCCACGATAACAACCGCACCCACGCCGCCCAGACACTGGGACTGTCACGACAGGGGCTGCTGAAGAAAATAGAAAGATACGGCCTGTAACCCGGTATGATTCACGACGCCAGGCAGAGGTCTGCACGCAGGTAAAAAAATGCCGGCGCTGAACGCCGGCATGTTACAAGCGATAAAAACAGACTCAACTGCCGCAGCTTGATTCAGCCGCGGCCTTGCGGGCTTTTTCAATACGGGTATCGGTAGCCGGGTGGCTGGAGAACAAACCGCCGCCATTGCCGGCATGCTTCATCAGTTTTTCCTGGGCACGCATGGCACCATAAGGGTCCATTCCCAGCTGACACAAGACTTCTACACCATAAGAATCAGACTCAAGTTCGTCCTGCTGGGAAAACTGGGCATTAAGAAACTTGGCACCGATATCGCCGTACTGAGACGATGCCAGAGAGCCAAGCACACCACCGGTAGACGCCGCCGCCTGTTTGGCAGCTTCGGTCAGATAAGCGGTTTTATACTGATTCAGAGAGTGCTCAAACTTGACGTGACCGACTTCATGCCCGATCACAGCCATCAGTTCGTTGTCATCCATCACGTCCATCAGGCCGGAATAAACACGTACGGTGCCATCAGGCATAGCAAAGGCGTTGATTTCATCAGACTCATACACAGCAAAATTCAGCGGTGTGCCATCAATGCTGGTCAGCTTTTCGGTCAGGCGGGCCAGACGCTTGCTGTAACGGCTATTGGGTGCAGAGAGCTTGTTCTCGGTGTCCATTTGCTTGGCCGACAAGCTGGCCTCGGCCTGCAGTTCAGCCTTGGACAAGGTGACCCCTTCAAACGCGGTCATACCCGCGCCCAACAGACCACTGGTATCGTTAGATACACAGCCTGACAGGCCGGCAACGGCTGCCAGAGCAGCAATCATGGTTTTTTTCATTTATTAGCTCTCGTATTTTTATTTAATGAAAAGACATCAATGGTTTCAAAAAGAGAAGAAACGTCATTTATCATCCCATTTTGCAACATACACGAAACTTAAAGCACAAAAAACCCATTTTCAACTCTGCGCCCATGCGTCGTATTACTGATTAAAGCCCAATGGGGGGGGCAGCCCTTAACCCAGGTTGGTATAAAACACGATCAGCACCGCTATGGGAGTGAAATAACGCATCACCGCATACCAGACACCATGCCAGCGCTGTCCCAGCTCGGCGGCAGAATGCTCAGGCTTCATCACCCAGCCGGCAAAAACGGCAGTCAGGAAGGCACAAAGCGGCATCATAATGTTAGCGGTAAAGTAATCGTACAAATCAAACAGGGTTTTCCCCTCAAAGCGCTCAAACATGGAAAGCGGCGCAAAGTCCGACCACACATTCAACGACAACAGCGTAGTAATGCCGATCAGCCAGGCCACCAGGCCACCACCGATGGCCGCTTTAACACGGCTGATGCCCCGCTCATGCAAATGGCTGACCAGCGATTCCAGCATGGAAATAGACGAGCTCCAGGCTGCAAACAGCAGCAGCACAAAAAATAACAGGGCAAAAAAGCTGCCGCCGGGCATCTGGCCAAACGCCACCGGCAGGGTCACAAAAATAAGCCCCGGCCCTTCACCGGCTGCCAGCCCGTGAGCAAATACCACCGGAAAAATGGCCAGTCCCGCCAGCATCGCCACACAGGTGTCCAGAATCGCCACGGTAAACGAGGTGCGAACAATAGAGACCTTTTTATTGAGGTAAGCGCCGTACGCCATCATGGCACCACTGGCCAGGCTAAGGGTGAAAAAGGCATGACCCAGCGCCACCAGTACGGCTTCGGCAGTTAAGCTGGAAAAGTCGGGCCGGAACAAAAAGCTGACCGCTTCGCCAAAATGGCCGGTCGTGGTGGCATAACCTACCAAAATAAGCAGCAGCACAAACAGCGCCGGCATCAGCTTGGTCACCGCCCGCTCCAGGCCATGACGCACACCGCCGGCAGAGACCAGCACCGTCAACCCCATAAATACCGAATGCCACAGCAGCAACTGCCCAGGAGAAGCCAGCAGGCCTTCAAACAACGCTCCGGAGGTTTCAGCACTGATATTGCTCAGCTCCCCACTGGCTGCCGACACAATATAGGGCATGGTCCAGCCGGCAATCACACTATAAAAAGACAGGATAAGAAAAGAGGCCAGGGTGGCCAGAATACCAATCCCCACCCAGCCACGGGACCGGCCCTCTGCTCTACTCAGCACCTGCATGGTGCCAATGGGGCTTTTACCACCACGACGGCCCAGCATCACTTCCGCCATCATAATGGGAATACCGATAATAGCGATGCAGCCCAGATACACCAGCACAAAAGCACCACCGCCATTTTCGCCGGTGATGTAAGGAAACTTCCAGATATTTCCCAGCCCAACTGCCGAGCCCACAGCGGCCATAATAAAAGCAAACCGACTGGACCACTGGGCCGGGCTTGCACCGGCTTTCTGCACACTGTTAACCACACCCACTCCGTTTTTGTTCTAGCCTGTTGGCGACATCAGCCACCCCGGCTAAAGGTGTAAAGAATGGCTGACAGCATGTCCTGCTATTTTGCCACCTTGCGCTCAAATAAAAAACGGCTTAGGTTAAAAAGTGAAGATTAATCCGCCTTCAGTACGCCTCTGCGTATCTGATCCTCCTCAATAGATTCAAAAAGTGCCTGAAAATTACCCTCACCAAAGCCCTCATTACCTTTGCGCTGAATAATTTCAAAGAAAATGGGGCCTATCACGGTATCGGTAAAAATCTGCAGCAGCAGCCCCTGCCCTTCCGTAGGGGCTCCGTCCATTAGAATACGGTTTTTCTGTAACCGGGCCAGATCCTCTCCATGACCCGGCAAGCGTGCATCCAGACGCTCATAGTAGGTATCGGGCGTATCCATAAAATGCATGCCACCAGCACGCAGCTGCTCTACGGTGAGATAAATATTATCCGTACCCAGGGCAATATGCTGAATGCCCTCACCTTGATACTGATGCAGAAACTCTTCTATCTGGCTGTATTCGTCGGCCGATTCATTGATGGGAATACGGATCTTGCCGCAGGGGCTGGTCATGGCCCGGGAACGCAGCCCGGTTAACCTGCCTTCAATATCGAAATAGCGGATTTCCCTGAAATTGAACAGCCGGTGATAAAACCCGGACCAGGTATCCATATGTCCCTGCGCCACATTATGAGTCAGGTGATCAATACGGAGCAGCCCCACCCCCTCTGGATGACGATCCACCCCTTCCAGCGGCCGGAAGTCCACATCATAGATACTGTGATCGCCATAGCGATCCACCAGATAAATGAGTGAGCCGCCAATACCCTCAATGGCCGGGATCTGCAGCTCCATAGGGCCGGCACCGGAAGGCACGACTCTGGCACCATCCGCCTGCAGCCGGCGAATAGCCGCAGCAGCGTCTTTGACACGGAATGCCATGGCGTTGGCGCAAGGACCGTGCTGTTCGGCAAAATGTGCCGCCTGGCTGTCGGGTTCTGCGTTGAGAATAAAATTGATGTCCCCCTGGCGGTACAGCGTCACATTCTTGCTGCGATGGCGCGACACGGCCACAAACCCCAGTTGCTCAAACAGCTGTGCCAGTCGCTCCGGCTCGGCAGAGGCATATTCCACAAACTCAAACCCGTCGGTGCCCAGCGGGTTCTCCCACAGGTCCTTGTTGTTTACATCCATAACGCCCTCCTCCCCCCGGTACATTGCGGATTAAGTATAGAGCCGGCGGCATTGGCAGGTGGGTGAGGGTTAAAGCGGGTGTAAAGAAATGATTACAGCCCTTCCCTCCAGGGGAAGGGCCATCTTGATCACCCCCTCCCAACCTCCCCCTTGAAAGGGGGAGGTGCAATTATTCTTCCCTCCCCTTTTCAAGGGGAGGGTTAGGGTGGGGTTAACCTCAGATGAAACTACACTCACACACAAACCCACCAGCAAACAGTGTCAATGAAGAACACCTTCAACCGAAAATCCCAGTTACCTTTTCGCAGAGCACTGCAGCAAGAGATGACAGCACCGGAACGATTACTATGGCAGCAATTAAGAGCTACACAGACAGGCGTCAAATTTAGACGTCAGCATGGTATAGGCCCTTATATCGTTGATTTTTACTGCCCGAGACTGAGGCTGGTGCTGGAAGTGGATGGCGACAGTCACTTTATGAGTCAGGCCGCCCAAATTTACGACCTGGAAAGGACCCGGTATTTATCCCGGCTGGGAATTGATGTGCTGCGGTTCACCAACCAGGAAGTCATGCATAACCTGGATGGTGTTCTGGCCGTGATTATGGAGCGTGTCAGCTTGATAACCCCCTCCTAGCCTCCCCCTTGAAAGGGGGAGGAGCAATTATTCCCTCCCAATTTCCCCCTTAAAAGGGAAAAGAGCAATTATTCCCTCCTCTTTTCAAGGGGAAGGTCAGGGTGGGGTCAGATTAGCCCTGCCACCGGCTCACCCCCGAATACCCCCCTTCCAGCAGCTCTTTTACAAAAGGCGAGGGTATTTGCCGGTCTGCAAGCAGAAATACCTGCTCACGAGCCCGGGTAAGACCCACGTAGAACAGCCGGCGTTCCTCGGCGTAAGGAAAGTCTTCCTCGGCGGGTAACAGCATATCAAGTAAAGAAGCCTGCTTTTTCTCCGGCGGAAAGCCGTATCGACCGCGGGCAAGGCCCAACATGATCACACAGTCGGCTTCTTTGCCCTTGGCCCCGTGTAATGTCTGGGCATGAAGGGTGAGCCCGGCAAAGCGCTTGCGCCAGCCCTCCAGTAAATCATCGTCCGGCAAGCTGAAGCGAAAGCGGGATAACAGATACACGGACGCGCCGGAGCGCTGAGCGGCAATCTGGCCAAGCAGCCGGGCGACCATATCCATACTCTCGTCATCGGCGACGGGCAACACATGCACACAGGGGCCTTCGGTGCGGTTAAGGGTACTCAGTTCTTTGGGCAGTTGCTGCGGATTACGGGTAACAAAGCGGCTGGCAACCCGTTCAATCACATTATTAAAGCGAAAAGTGGTATCGAGCGCCGTCATCGCCGTCGCGCCAAAAAAGCCCGAAAAGTCGGTAGTAAGGGAAACATCAGCCCCGCTGAAGCGATAAATAGCCTGCCAGTCATCGCCCACACAAAACAAAGACAGCACGGATGCAGCGTTTCGCAACGCCAGTAACAGCTCCGCCCGGCTACGCGAGATGTCCTGAAATTCATCCACCAGGATATGTTGCCAGGGCACCGCAAAGCGACCACTGCGTACCAGCTCTGTGGCCTGCTCTATCATGTCGTCAAAATCGATATAACCGGCATCGCGCAAATGTTGCTGGTAACGGAGCAGCAACGGTTTTACCAACGCCAGCTGCTCACCCTGCCCCGGCAAGATGTCATCAGGTTCGCCATACACTTTGAGTGCCGCCACCAGCGGAGTCCATTCCCGGGCCAGGCGAGCATAGTCGGGGGCCGGCACGGTCTGGAAGCGATGCTGACGCAGCCAGGCCAGCAACTGTATGCCATAATTTTCATCTTCCGCCAGCTGCGCCAGCCACCTGGCAAAGGTACGCTGCTTTTCCTGCTCATTTTGGGCAAGCGGACTCAGTACCGGTGCCTGCCCCGTGGCCTGAGTGATTATTGTCATCCCCAGCGCATGAAAAGTGCTTACCTGCACACCGGTATTTTCGGGCCGGCGCGCCAGCCGCTCACGCATTTCCGCCGCAGCCTCGTTGCCAAAGGCCAGTAACAGCAGCTCATGAGGCTCTGCCTGATGTGACGCCAGCAAAAAAGCGGTACGGGCCGCCATCACACTGGTTTTTCCGCATCCGGCGCCAGCCAGCACCAGGTTATGATCCTCATCAGTCACACAAGCCAGACGCTGAGCCTGCGTCAGCGGATGTTCTTCAAGGGTATCGAACAAGGTTTTGTATTCGATCAGGGCCTGTTCACAGTGCTCCTGCAGACACTGCTTGCGCCAGTGGTCGTCGGCCTGTTGCAACGTGGCTACCAGCTCAAAAGCGGCTCTGACCCGTTCGCTTAACTCTTCAGGTAAGGTCAGCGTTCCCCACTGCACCGGCTCTTGCACCAGCCACTGTTGCAATTGCTGCCAGCGGGAGTGACGCAAATACCCCTGTTCGAGCAGTGCCAGACAGCGCTCTGCCAGTGGCACCACCCGGGCTGCATGATACTCAAACCATCCCTGCGCCAGCTGCTGCTGTAACACCCCGGCCTTGGTATTAGGCAGCCAGGCACATACCAGCTGGCCCTGCCGGCAGTTAAGCACCAGCTGGCGAAACAGCCGTCCCCGTTCAAGTACCGGCGGTGTCAGCAGCTCTTTCCAGCCCAGCGCATGTTGCTCGCGCCTGATATGCAACACAGGCCCCTCAGCGGTCGCTTCTACCGCCAGATAAGGATGGTTAAACAGCTGGCCCAACCAGTGAGCCTTGCAAATAGGCATAATGTGGCCTTAAGACAAGGTGTTAATAACCTCACCCAAAATCATGTGAGTTCGTACCGTCTTGATATGGGGAGTGTGTTCAATAATATGACGAATGGCATCCAGCCGTTCCATGGACTCGGCTTCCACATAAACCAGCATGTCGGTTTCACCGCTGATGGTATAGCACAGTTTAATCTCGGGTACGGCACGCAGAGACTCGGCATACTGTTCGCACTGACGTACATGGTAGCAAAGAGCAAAGTATGCCCGCACCAATCCCTGAGGGCGTCCCAGACGGGCATGGTATCCCTTGATAATGCCGCGCTCTTCCAGACCCTTGATACGCTCCGACACCGCCGAACGTGACAGATTAACCTCACGGGCAATGCTGGCCACCGCCATACGGGCGTTTTCCGTTAACAAAGACAGAATTTTCTGGTCAAACTTGTCCACTGTTACCTCTTTTTCACACCGCCGCACAAACGTCGGGTAAAAGTGACGTTTCGCCGGCTGAAAGCATCATAGTGCCAAGTGGGGTTGATAGATCGTGGCGGTAATATATCAGAATTACTGAATACGGATTTAAAACTCAATGGGACGTTTACATAAAGAACTGGGGCTGGGTTACGGCACCGGCATGATGGCAACCTCTCTGCTGGGCAGCGGCATTTTTGTCGTGCCGGCAGTGGCCGCCAGCCTGACCGGAGCAGACTCGTTGTGGGCCTGGCTGCTACTGATGGTACTGGTGCTGCCGGTGGCTTTTACTTTTGCCCGTCTGGGCCGAGCCTACCCTCACGCCGGCGGTGCTCCCCACCTTATTGGCCGGGCGCTGGGGCTGCCTATGGAAAAACTGGCAGCTTTTCTGTTTCTTGCAGTGCTGCCGGTAGGTCTGCCAGCCATGCTGACCCTGACTACCGGCTTCTGGCATGCACTGTTTCCCTTGAATGACACCGGAGATCTGCTGATCCAGCTGGGCACCCTCGGTCTGGTGCTGATACTGGGCAGCCGTCCGAGCGGGGCATCCGGTCTTGTACAGCTGCTAATTGCCATCACCATTGTCACTCTGCTCGCCGCAGTGTGGCTGGCGGGCGATCTGGCCACTTCCGCCGCGGCGACCCTGCCGGCACCATCAACCGTTAGCTGGAATACACTGCCGGCGGTACTGGCAGTCATGTTCTGGTGCTTTGTCGGGCTGGAAGCCTTCACCCACATGGGGGAAGAGTTTCGCCGTCCTGAACGGGATTTTCCACTGGCGCTGCTGTTTGGCGTCCTGCTGGCAGGGTTTATCTATTTTGCCTATGCCATGGCAGTGGTGAAATTCGGGCTATTTGGTGACGAACGTACCAACACCACTTCATTTCCGGTGCTGCTGGACATGCTGTTTGGTGAACCCGGCCGCTGGGCTGCCGCACTGGTAGGCTACGCCGCCTGTTTTGCCAGTCTCAACCTCTATGTTCAGGGTTTTGGCCGGCTGTTGTGGAGCATGGCTGATGAAGGCAAACTGCCTGCCAGTCTGGGCCGGCTTAACCGGCATGGCGCTCCCTTTCAGGCCCTGTGCTGGGTAGTCGGTGCCAGCACCCTGTGCGTACTTGCCGCCTGGTTGTTCCGGCTGCCCCTGGAAACCCTGATGCGTTATGCCAATGGCAACTTTGTGCTGGTATACCTGCTGGCCATGATCGCCGGCGTGAAACTGCTTTCCGGTTTCTGGCGCGCCCTTGCCGTTGCTGCCACCCTGCTGTGTGCCGGTGTATTTATCTACCTGGGGCTGGAGGCAGGTTACGCGCTGGTCATGGGCACAGGCTTTGTGCTGATGCGCGCATGGCCAGCACTGTTAAAACGTGAGACATACGACGCTGGACGAGAAAGATAAACGTTTGTCACCCCCGCGAAGGCGGGGGTCCATATTTAAGCCGCTACATTAGTTGCCTTGCTCATGGATTCCCGCCTTCGCAGGAATGACAATCTGATAGTCGGGAATGACAATTTAAGGAGAGGAATAACAGTCCGGTCAGTCCAGCCGTTTACGGAAGCGGCTGGCAGCCAGCATCAGCCCCAGCACAGTAAAACCAGCCAGCCAGAGCGCGTCAGGGGCCAGGGTGGCGAGATCCGCATCCCGCAACAGAACCCCTCTCGCCAGCCGCATATAGTGAGTGGCTGGCAGAGCTTCTGCCAGCCAGCGGGCGGCTTCAGGCATGCCATCGTAGGGAAACATAAAACCCGACAGCAAAATGGATGGCATTAACACAAACACCGTCATCTGCATGGCCTGCAGCTGGTTACGGGCCAGAGTGGAAATAACCAGCCCCAGCACCAGGCTGGCAGCAATAAACAGCAAGGTCGCCAGCAAAAGCTGCAGCGGGCTGCCGTTGACGGGCAGGTTAAACAACACGACCCCCAGTACCAGAATAATCACCAGCTGTACCAGGCCAGCAAAAATATAAGGCACTATTTTTCCTATCATCAACTCCATCGGAGTAACCGGTGTGGTGATCAGCCACTCCAGGTTGCCCCGTTCCCGCTCCCTTACCACCGCCAGAGCGGTAAACAACACCATGGTCATGGTCAGGATAACGCCGATTAACCCGGGAATAATATTCACCGCTGCCCGCTGCTCCGGATTGAATAACAAGGTCACCGCAAAAGACGCATGAGCGTCAGGTCTCTCTGGCACTTCCGGTAACGAAGCCTGACGCAGCAACGCTGCTGCCAGCAGCGGATCGGTGCCGTCCACCAGCCACTGCCCCAGAGGCCGGTCGTCCTGACGCCGGCGGGACAGATCTGCCGGCAGCACCAGCGCTGCCCTGACCCGCCCTGCTTTGATGGCCGATTCGGCCTCGGATGGCAGCAACAGCCGCTCGCTGAAGGTAACCAGCCCGCTGGCTTCCAGCCTGGCTGACAGCCCACGGCTGTCCCCGGTTTGCGCCTGATCCACCAGTGCCACCGGAATATGACGCACCTTGGTATTAATGGCATAGCCAAACAGCAACAACTGCAGCAACGGCACCATGATCACCATGGCAAAAGTAAGCCGGTCCCGGGACAACTGGCGAAACTCTTTCATCATGACTGCCTGAATTCGCCCCAGACGCACCGTCAGGCTCATAAGCGCTCTCCGGTACAACTGACAAACACATCTTCCAGGCTGGGGCGCACCAGCGTCAGCTCAGCCCCGTTCAAACGCCCGGGCAACTGCTGGCGCAACCAGTGTTCCGGCTGCACTATCCGGCCATCCACCAGCACCCGCAAACGCAGGCCCAGCTGAGCAGCAGAACGTACCTCTCTCAGCGTCAACAGCTCCCGTTTCAGTTCACGCAACCCGTCGGCCAGCACTTCCACCACGGAGGCCCCGAGATCATTCATCAGTTGCTCCGGCGAGCCATCGGCCCGTTTTATTCCCTGATCAAGAATGGCCAGACCATGGCAACGTTCAGCCTCATCCATATAGTGCGTGCTGACCACAATGCTGGTACCGGCATCACAGAGATCAAACAACTTCTCCCAGAAGTTACGACGATTTTCCGGATCCACCGCAGATGTAGGCTCGTCCAGAAACAATAAGTCGGGCCGGTGCACAATGGCTGCCGCCAGAGCCAGACGCTGACGCTGGCCACCGCTTAAAGACCCGGCCAACTGGCCCGACAACGTCTGAAGGTCATAGTTTTTAAGCAGTTCATTGATGCGCTCCCGGGACTGGCGTCTGCTCAGCCCCTGAACCCTGGCCACAAAGGTCAGGTTCTCGTGTACCGTCAGATCTTCATAGAGAGAAAAGCGCTGAGTCATGTAACCCACCCGCCGGCGAAGGGCTTCAGCCTGTTCCGGTACCGTCAACCCGAGTACCTTCACCTGACCATCGGACGGCAGCAACAGGCCGGTAAGCATGCGTAAACAGGTTGATTTGCCACTGCCGTTAGGGCCAAGAAAACCGTAGATAGTGCCGGCCGGAATGGTCAGATCAAGCTGCCGAACTGCCACCAGGTCGCCAAAACGCCGGGTAAGTCCCCGAGTTTCAATGGCCAGTTTACTCATGGCCGCTCCGGCAACACTTGTGCGGGCAAACCGGATGGCAAATCCGCCGCTCCGGCAGGCAGCTGCACACGAGCCAGATACATAAGACGGCTGCGTTCGCCTTCGCTAAGCGCATAATAAGGGCCAAACACCGGTTCAATGGCCACCCAGCTTAACTGTCCGGTAAACGGCCTGGTTACGCCTTCTACCCAAACCAGCATGGCATCGCCGGTTTTCAGCGTGGCGCGTGCCGGAGCCGGCACATACACTTCGGCATAGGGAGCGGTATCGGTTTCCAGTACCGCCACCACCGCCCCAGTTTTCACCCTGTCTCCGATCCGGTAAGGAAGGCTTTCCACCACTCCGTTGCGGCTGGCTTCCACCGATAGCTCTTTCAGATTAAAACGGGCCAGTGCCAGCCCGGCCCGGGTTACGTCCCGTGCCGCCCGGGCGGCTTCTATGTCTTCAAGACGACTGCCCGCTTCCGTCCGCTTCAGGTGCTGACGTGCCGACTCAATTTGCGCCCGAAGACGCGCAACCTCCGTCTGTTGCCGGTCCAGCTCTGCCTGGCTGGCCAGCTGCCGCGTTGCAAGCAAACGCACCCGCTCAAGATTTCGCGTGGCTTCCGGCAGTAACGCCTGTAATTGCTCAAGTTCGGCCCGGGCAGCGCTGATATCTTCAGCCCGGCTGCCAGCCAGCAGCAACGCGAGCCCTGCGTCGGCCTGACGCAGCAAGGCTTGTTGCCGGTTTACTTCCAGTTGCTGGCGCTCCGGATCAAGCTGCGCCAGCAGGGTGCCGGCATTCACCTGTTCTCCCTCGGCCACCGGTTGCTCAACCAGCAACTCACTGGCGGGAGCAAGCAACTCTATGCGATCACGCTCCAGCGTGCCCAGCCAGCGCGCCTGCTCTGACGGCCCACAACCTGCCAGCACTAAGCAGCTCCCGGTAACCAGCCAACGGCACCAATGCAACATAGAAGGCTCCTTGCAGGCGGGAATCGTGTCGGAAAATGAGAAGCGGACAGGTTAGCTTACCGCTGATGGCTTAAAGTTTACGGCTCTCCGCCGGAGCTTGCTCCATGGCCCTCATCGTCCCCCACAACACCGCCAGCCAAAAGGCATATACCATCACACCACTGTTATGAGCAAAAAATACCTGAGAAAGCCCGAAATCCATAAAAGCTACCGGCAATATGGCCCCCGCAGTCGCCACCGCACGCAGTTCAAAATTATGGCTATTCAAGCGCCGGGCAAACAGCTTCAGGGGAACCAGATACAGCGCCAGTAGCGATAACAAACCGACTATTCCGCGCCGGGCAAAATTATCAAGGTATTCATTATGGGCGTGAGTATTGGCAGAATAGTCCGTGATCACTCCTTGAACCGCCAGTTCTTGCATGCGTTCACGATACCCCTCGGTGCCCCAGCCGGTTAACGGCCTTTCAGCAATTAACGCAATGGCTCCCTGCCACATATCAAAACGATACCCCAGAGAACTCTCTCTGTCTCCTTGCTGATAACGTTCAATATCCACAAACGCCTGCTGTACACGCTGCTGAACCCCCGTCTGTGGCAAGGCATATACCAAGGCTCCCAGTCCAGCAAGAGCAGCAACGGCAAGCAAGGTCAAACGCTTGCCCAAGACCCCGCCATAGGCTTTATAGAGCACCAGAAACACAAAAGGCAGACCTACCCAGCCTCCCCGGCTGCCAGAAAGTAAAGAGCCCAGAGCGCCACACACGGCTCCCAGTAACAACAACACTATCCAGCGCCGAGCATTAGGCTGTACTGCTGCCCAGCCAAGACCCGCCAGGCAGAACAGGCCAAACAACATGCTGATATTGCCAAACTGGATCACATAGGTATGGCCGGTTGCCCGCTCAATTCCCAGAAACAGTTTTTGCCATACCGCCCAGCCGGCGGTGGCCACACTGCCAGCCACCAGCCCCCCCCACAGCCAGCCAAGGCGGGGCGGAAAAGACAGTACAAACAACAGCACCGGCACTGCAAACATAAAACGGCTGGGCCTGTCATACGCAGAGGCTCCTGCTGCTCCCAGCCATAACTGCAGCATAAAAATTAATGAATAAGCGGCTAATACCGCCATTAACAGCTTGTCCTCACCACCAGGAGAAAACCCCGGCGTTCGCCATAACAGGCTGAGACTGCCCAGCAGCAGCAAGACCACTCCATAGGTGTAGCCGCTATCCACCACCAGTGCGATGGCTCCCATTAAAAACACAGCCAGACTGCTGTAATTGCGGCCACTGAAGCAAGGCAGCACGCCAGGCCGGGGAGAATCGTAAACCGTCTGCTCAGTAGGCATTTTTATTGATAAACCCTTTAAAAATGGTCCAGAAGATAATGCGCAAGTCCAGCCACAGGCTCCAGTTATCGATATACCAGAGATCGTGCTCCACCCGGCCTTCCATTTTCTCTATGGTGTCGGTTTCACCACGAAAACCATGCACCTGAGCCCAGCCGGTAATGCCGGGCTTGACCTTATGGCGACGCATATATGACTCAACCAAATCCTTGTAATACTCATTATGCGCCAGAGCATGAGGGCGGGGCCCCACAATCGACATGCGTCCCTGCAGCACGTTGTAAAACTGAGGGAGCTCATCCAATGATGTTCTGCGCAAAAAAGCCCCGATGGGAGTAAAGCGACTGTCGCTCCGGCAAGCCTGAGTCACTTCTCCTGACGGCTCTTCATGTACCACCATGGAGCGGAACTTATATACTTTAAACACCTTGCCATTAACACCGGTACGATATTGTTTGAACAGCACCGGCCCCGGAGAGCTCAGCTTGATGCTTACGGCAATCAGCAGGCACACAGGCAGCACCAGAATACTTATCATGGTACCCAGCACAATATCTTCCAGGCGCTTCAGAAAGTGAGCCAGACCTTTCATCGGCGTGACACTCAGATCAAAAGCAAACTGGCCTGCTACCTCACTGGTGCGATGATTCAGCAACTGCATATCCCTGAACTCAGGGATAAAGCGTACTTCTACCGTATGATTACGTAATGCCTGAAAAATCGCCCTTACTGCCGCCCCCATCTCTAACGGTACACAAATCCATACTTCCTGTGCCCCCGAGCCGGCAACTCGCCGGGCCAGGTTAATCAGTCCTTCCTCACTGACGCCTTCTTTCAACCGCTGTATGCCAGCAATGCAATATCCTTCTTCCGGCGCACCACGCATACCATAACCCGCCTTCAATATATTGCTGACGGGCCCCACCAGAAATACCGAACGCGCTGAACGCCCCATACGGCGAGCCTGGCGCAGCATCAGCTGAATAGCGATACGCCCTGCAGCCGCTAGGGAAAATGAAAACAGCAGGGTACCTCCCATCCATAAACGGGAGTAGCGATCTGCTGCATGCGTGACATAAAGAATGAAAGTAAACATCACTGCCACGGCAAGCCACACCATCAACTGGCGGGCAAGCAGCGAAGAAAGACGAGTGATACGCCAGCGCTCATAGGCACCAGTAGCCGTATTACACAGTGTGACCAGCAGGATCATCATCACGGAAGCCAGCCAGTAACGATCATGCAGATCAACATGACCAAAGCGCCAGACATGAGCCAGGACAGCGCCGCCCAGTAAAGCCAGAGCATCCAGCAAGGGCACAACCACACTGGCCGGGTAACGTTCAGTAATGCTCTGAGGCTTTGTCATAAAAGGGTATCCGCAAGAAAGGCGGACGCCATTCTAGCAAAGGGGGCGGCTGCGCTGCCACCAGCGCCTGTGCATGCTCAGCTTGTTCACCCAGCATGAAGGCAATGCCCTGTAACGCCTGCCCAAGCGGTAGCCAAGCCATTTCATGGCATTGCGGACCAGGAAAACCGGTAACAGATGAAAGGCTTTCTGCCCGCACAGAAAGTTAAATTCTGACACAATGTAGCGATAGCCTTCCCCCTCAGGGCTACCAAACCGCTCAAGTAACCAGGGCTCCATGGCATGAAAGACACCAATATCGAAATAACGCTTAAATTCCTGCCACACTGTGTAACTGTGGGAGTGATAAACCCGGGCTTCCGCTACATAGGCAAGTTTGTGACCAGCCAACAGCAGTTTTCCACCAGCATAGCTGTCTTCCCCGAGAATTAAACCGTCTTTAAACCAGCCAATCTCTGCAAGAGCTGAACGCCGGTATGCGGCAAACGAATTGGATAAAAACGCCGTTTTAATGCCGTAGCGGCCGGTATCTTCAGCGCTACGCAGATAAGACTGTTCACCATAATTGAACAGCCGCAGATGGTGCCCGAATACATGGCAGCCGGCATAAGGCAGCTGGCGGCCATAGGCAGCCGCAACCGCCGGTTTGGCAAACACAGCCGTCAACTGCTCAATCGCTTCGGCACTGATGGGCAATGCATCCTGGGTCATAAAAACCAGCACTTCCGCCTTCACTTGCTGAGCCGCCCAGGCCCGGGTCCCGCCGTGATCAAACTGACTGCTGTCTACCGTCAGCACCCTGCCAAGACCAAACTCGGCCAGTAACTGCACCGTACCATCGCCAGAGCAGGAATCCACAAACAGCAGCTCTCGCTCACCGGCACGCATTACCCATTCTTTCAGCACCGGAAGCAATGCCGGTAAATAAGCAGCAGCATTATATAACGGCATAATCAACGCTTGTTTCATGGTGCTCCTGCAGTCTTGCTCAGCAAAGGCTCAAATACCCCGGCAAAACGCTGCTTCCAGGTCGCCTGCTCCGCCTGCAGCTGATTTGTCAAAAACGCAGTGACGCCGTCACGCGTCGGCCGGGCCGCCATATACAACGGGCTGCTTTGGGCATGCCAGGGCATTTCTCCAAACTCCGATGACAACACCGGCAGGCCGGCGGCGCGGTATTCATAATACTTAACCGGATCAACATAATGGGTAATGTCGTTATCCACAAACGGGATCAAACCGGCACTAAAGGTAGCCAGCAACGCAGGCACCTGCTGATGAGCTACCGCTGGCAACAACTGCACATTGGCAGGCAGGTTACGCGGCTTCAGCACCTTGAGTGGCCCAACCAGCTTGATCGGGACCCCGGGAAAAGCCTCAGCCAGAGCAATAATCCAGCCCCAGTCAAACCACTCGTGAATGGTACCTATATAGCCAAAGCAAAGCTCCTTCTCCGCTACCTTTTCCGCTGGCTTCATATAACTGGTGCAGGCATTCAAAAACAATCCAGTATTGGGATGCCCGGCAAACTTTTCCAATAAGGGATGGCTGGAGCACAGCAGCCGATCTACTTCGCGCGCAAGCGTTTGTTCAATGCTGGCCATACTGCGCCTGGACAGACCCCGGTAGAACGCCGGGTAATTGTCCATGGCATCAAACCAGCGCTCATACCACCAGGGCTTGTCAAATAATTCCAGGGCCAGACGGCTGGGTTTGCCCGCCACCAGCAGAGCTGGCTCCCCGGCCAAAAACTCGGCAACGTGCTGCACCAGCCCGGCAATCGAGCCACCATTAAAAAGACGAAACAATGGCGCAATCGGCTCTACCGGCAGCAGGCGCCGGCCGGCCAGCTGCAGCCCCGGTAGCATCTCCAGTCCCGCCGGTTCGGGAGCATGACGACTGGGAATCAGGTCCTGCCACACCGGCAGCCGTCCCGGGTAAGGCTCTATCCACAGCACAGAGGTCACCCCCTGAGCCAGAGCCTGCTCAATAAAAAAATGCGGTCGCTGGCTGATGCTGCGCCAGGGCACAGGTGAGAGGTAGACCAGCTTCATGCAGTGCGGCTGGCAAAATAATCACGCACTATACCCACAATCCGTTCACTGGCTTGACCGTCACCATAGGGTGACGCTCCCCTGGCCATATCGGCATAGGCAGCCGGGTCGGTCAGCAGGCGATTGGCCTCTCGCACTATATCTTCCTTGTTGGTACCAATCAGTTTTACCACACCTTCAGTCACGGCTTCGGGACGCTCGGTATCACGGCGCAATACCAGTACCGGCTTGCCCAGCGCGGGCGCTTCTTCCTGCACTCCGCCCGAATCGGACAAAATCAGGGTAGCTCGCTTCATGGCGGTCACAAAAGGGCCGTAGTCAAAGGGCTGTACCAGCCTGATGCGATCATGGCCCTGCAGGTAATGATCGGTCGCCTTGCGAATATTCGGGTTCGGATGCACAGGAAACACCACAAACACGTCCTGATGGGTTTCAACCAGCTCCAGTAACGCCTGGCAAATATGCTCAATTGGCTCACCAAAGTTTTCCCGACGATGAGAAGTAACCAGTATCACCCGCTTATTTCTGGGCCATTCAAACCCCAGATCAAAATCCTTATCAGCGGTTTGCAGAAGCGCGTCAATCACCGTATTACCGGTTACAAAAATGGTATTTTCGGCCATGGCTTCGCGTAGCAGATTGCCACGTGACACCTCTGTGGGAGCAAAATGCAAACAGGCCAGGTTACCCGCAAGAACGCGGTTAGCCTCTTCCGGAAAAGGGGAATACAAATCATGAGTACGCAGCCCGGCTTCCAGGTGCGCAAAGGGAATCTGCCGGTAAAAACAGGCCAGCGCGGTCACAAATACCGTGGTGGTATCACCTTGTGCAATCACTATGTCAGGCCTGGCCTCCGCCAGAGTGTTGTCCAGACCGGTCATCAGCCTGGCGGTCAGCTCGGGCAGGGTCTGCCCGGGCATCATCACGTTCAGATCATAATCGGCACTAATGTTGAACAGGGCAAAGGCCTGATCCAGCAGCTCACGGTGCTGAGCAGTGGCCAGTACGCACACTTCAAAATCGGGTGCGGCAGAAAAAGCTTGCACCAGCGGAGCCATTTTAATGGCTTCCGGACGTGTACCAATAACACACATTACTTTCTTCATGCTCACTCCTGCTCAATTCACTCCGGGGCGGTAGGTGTGCGGCTGCCATTCCCCCCACTTAGACTCATAAATTGCCTTGTTACGTTCAAACAAAGCCTGTTTGGCTCCAGCTTTTAATTTATTGAAGCTGGCCGACAAATGATGATGAACAAATACATCTTCTACAACACCAACCTTCAGACCAAGCTGACGAACCCGGTTGCAATAATCATCATCTTCAAAGAAACCGACCCCAAAATCTTCATCCATTGGGCCAACAGCAAGGTAAGTTTCGCGACTGAACATCACACAGAAAAAGGCGGCACAACGGGCAGGATAAACTTCACCGGCATGAGACTGAGTGTATTGAGCCGCCTGCTCAGCCATCTGCTCCATATTCGAATAATAAATGTTAATGCGAGCTTCATTACCGATATTGTTAGTAACAGGGCCCACCAACCCAAGCGAAGAATCACGCTTTAAAGCCCGGACCAAACCATGTACCCAGCCTTGAGTCACAAAGGTATCGTTATTCAGGATCACCAGATAGTCACCGGTTGCAGCAGCCAGCCCGACATTATTTCCTGCAGAGAACCCTAAATTTTCATCATTAAGGCAAACTTTCACATGTTCTTTGTCAGCAGCATATTTCTGCAGAAAGTCAGGCGTGCCATCGCTGGATGCATTATCTACCAGAATAAGCTCAAGGTTAGGGTAATCACTAAAACGTTCAATGCTGCTCAGGCAGGCCTGGGTTAACTCAAGGTTATTATAGGTAAGTACAATCACACTTACCTTAGGATAGCTCTCGTCTATGGCCTGCTTCAGCTGAGCCGCTCTGCTGGCCCAATCATGCTGCCGGGCCCACATACTGCGCTCATCAGCAAGCTGCGCATCACCGACCTCATCCATTGCTGAAGACAACGCAGCAATGTAACTCTCTTCGTTGTCAGCAACGTGCACCATCTCACTAATCAGCTGTAGTTCTGGCATCGCTGTAGTCACCACAGGTTTGCCAGCAGCAAGATATTCATAAACCTTTACCGGATTGGTACAAAGGGTGAGTTCAATCAGCTGGAACGGTATTGTACAAACATCGAAAGCGGCCAGGTAACCAGGTAACTCGGTGTATGGAACCTCTCCTGTAAAATAAATATTCGGCTGTTTTTCGGCTTTTTCAGTATCGCAACCAAAGGTATTTCCTACCAGAACAAAATCCCATTCCGGATAAGCCCTGGCCGAGGCGATCACCAGCTCCATATCGAACCACTCGGAAATAGCTCCATAATAACCTACCACCGGTCTCTCGCTCTGGTACAGCTTATGCTTGCAGGGCGTACTGAAAAAGGCCACTTCGGCACCGTTACGAATCACTACATTATCGCGTTCCTGCCCAACAATATGAGACAGGCGGGAGGCCGTGGTAATTACCAGGTCAGCTTCGTGCAGCAGCTGTTTCTCAAGGCCGTGCATCTGCTCACTGTTAGTGGAAAAACCGGCATGATGATCCATGCAGTCGTATACCTGCAACGCACCGGGTAAGGCATCCGCCACTTTGTGCCAAAACGGCAAATCAATGATAGCCACAGGCTGTCTCAATATGACTTGCTGGGCCAGCATATTAAGGGAGCGCCGCAAAGCGAGTAGCATTTCACCTTCGGGCACATCCTGGTAAATAACTGGATGAGGACCAGGCAAATTTAGCTGACACAAGAACACATTCTCAGCTGGCTGCTCAAGCAGCACAAAGCCCGGCTCATTTTCAGGATTAAACGTGGTAGATAAGTAAAATACACGTTGCCCGGCTGCTGCTAACTCTCTGGCAAGGTGCTGCGGCCGCTGAATACGAAAAGACCAGTCAATAACAGGGAAAACAACTATGTCACTTCCCTTGCCGGCATTTAACACAGAAGCGAGAAGCTCGGGATTTTTTGCCTCATTCGCTGCCATATTCGAGTTAGCTTTAATCTCAACAGAGCTGCTGTTAAAAAGCCGTTTTTCCAGTTCTATTTTGATGCGTTGTTTCCATGCAGCAGGCATGCGTCTTGAAACAAAACCAAGCTTAGGCTTTAAATTGCTATACCCAGAAACCAGCATTCTTTTTATCATTTTCCGCTTCCAGTAATAACGAGCCAGAAGATCCATTTGGTCTTTTTTAAGTATGGAAATTTCATCAGAGAGCTCCTGAACCTTTTTCTCATAAAGCGTCTCTACTTCCTTCACTTTACTCTCATATTTTTCAATTAGTTCAGGGCGAACGGACTCCGTTCCCTCAGGCTGGTGCAACAAAGAATTTAATTTCTCTTGCTGCTCTGCCATATCATTCTGAACACGCTCCATTATTTTAAATAATGAAGAGTATTCTTCTTGCTGTGAGAACAATGCTTCCTGGGCGTTAGCCTGCTGCTTTAGCCAGAGTTCATATTGTTCTTGCTGTGATACAATTCCATTTTGTGTTTCCGCCTGCTGACGCAGCCAGGATTCATACTGATGACATTGCAGTCTTATTTGTTCAAAATCAGAATCCAGTCGAGTAAGCTGACTATCAGTATCGAAAAGCATCTGATTAAAATCTTCGGCTTTTTTTATCAGGCTGTTTGCTTCAAGTAAAGCTTCAGTATGACGAGCCTCCCGAGGCCATTTTTTACAATCATCAAGCAACTTACTTTCACATAATTTAAGCAACTCAGACGATGTATACTTTTCTGCAGCCAACCTAAGATAAACATCTTTCGCATACGCTAAGATAGGTGATACATCATCCAGAGAGCCATGATCCAGGTTTTTATCGAGAAACTCATTACTGAAAGAGTTTAATGCATTGTCTTCCAGCTCAACCTCAAGAAAGCCAGCCATTTCAGACAGTACAGCATAAGGGGAATGTAACAGGTGCTGATAATCCACTATTAACGCCTGCGCTTCATCAAGACCTGTCAGACTATCTTCAAGATAGCGAAGCCACAAGGCTGCACTATAGGCAGTACTAAATCCATTACGTTTATTCAAAGAGTGAGCGACTGCTTCTGGCTCTCTTATGCTAAATAAATACTGAACATTAAGTGCCAGTTCATCCCATACCGGTTTCCAGAACGGTAACAAGCAGCTAAGGCGAGGATCCTTTAAAGCAAAAATGTTACAGGAGGATAATTTACTCTGAAAGAGGGCTTTAGCTTCATCCTTTTTCTTCCGCCACTCCGGCTGATTAAATATCTCAGGCTCAATTGGAGCCAGATCAAACCAGCTCTTTCCGAGCTCAGCCAGTAAACCATCGTTGAATGCGACCAGATCTTCATCTTCCCAGAAGCCTTTGGGATTATCAGCAGCGGCATTCCGGCTTTTATCACCATGCTCCGCTCCCAAAACGGCAAGAGCCCTGCTAAGAACGCTGGTCCCACTGCGGTGCATACCCAGCACCACCCATACTTTTTTATTCATTGACATATCCAATCTGATTATTTTTGTCAAAAAACAATCCCGTGATATAAACGCAGGCGAATGTATTCAGGAAAATAATAAAGCCGAAGCAAGCTCAGTGCCAAACGTTGACTAACGCTAACCTTATAGTCACCAGAAAATATATTCTTTGCGGTACATTTGGCACTATCCAAGCCTAAGAAAGATGTCACCTTATCAAGAGTATCTTGGTGTTCATTAAGCAGGTCAGAATTCCTCAGAACCAATACTTGCTCACGAGGAAAGTAACGATACAGGTTATTCAATTGATGACTGTAGTAGCCACGGCTGCGGTAACTGTACCGGCGCCATGCAGAGTCTAAATGAAGAGCATTCATATCTTTATTTAAACGCCACTTTTCTGCTAATAAAGCTCGGCCAAAGCTTAATGATTCATACCCTCTTCTTTTCTCCATCTGGTATTGTGATAATGCACGCTCGGCGGGGTCGCGCAATAGAACAATCAGCTTTGCAGAAGCGTTATAGTTAGCCAATTGAGAAGCAATAACGGGGTAAAACATATATAGCGGCGTTGCATCACAGCACACCTGCTCTTTATTATAATGAGGTAAAAGATCGCCATAAGCTTTATCTATATCGCCTGGTGTCAGCTTCCCGATATCATCACGATCAAAAATATGCGCTTCTTTACCTTTCACAAGACAAATTTCAGGATGAAAACTTAAAAACTCCGCCAACGCACTGGTACCACTTTTCTGTGCTCCGACAATAAAAAGATTAACCTTTGGCATTATCCCCCCTGCTTATGATTGCACTGAAAATTTAGCACCAAGATCAATCATTCCTGTTACGGATGCTGACTCGCCTACCACTTGAAACATGGCAACATCAACGCCTCTATGCAAGGATATCCGTTCACCCTCAACAAGCTTGGAACAGCCACAATTTAAAAAATAAGTTCCATTTCTTAATAAACAGTCAAACTCAAAGCTGACTTTAAACTGGCTACCAGCTGCAACATAAGGAATACGATTAACATGATCTCTAATCGTTGTCGATCCACTTATTGCTAACCCACTTACGCTTTTTATCATCATGCCAAAACCAACTTCAAATGCTTCTTCGTCAAAAGCAGCATGGTAGCAATAGCGATAACGTTGACCAGACTCAAGTAAATTAACTATTTCTCCCTGCATATTTTCTATATGAGGGTTACTTAACAAAGCACCATTAGACGAAAACCAAACTGTCGTTTCTGGCTGCAAAAGATGGTTTAGCCGCTCAATTGAAGACCCGGTGTTATTTACAGAGGATTCTTTATTTTCGGCTTCATCAGGCTGGTAACTTTCCGGAGCTCCCTCATTTTTCAGGTGAGCACGAAAGCGCTTTTTCTGTTCAGATTCCATATGGAGTAATTTATGGTAGCTGTGAACAACTTGCTTAGGTTTGCCCACCATTAAAATCTCGCCATGGTCCAACAGTACCGCTCTGTCGCAAAGCTCTACCACTTGCCCGGCCGAATGAGAAACAAAAAGAAGCGTTGCACCAGAAGCTTGTAGCTGCTTTAGTTTTGCATAACACTTTCTTTGAAACGCCTCATCTCCTACTGCCAGCGCTTCATCAACAATCAAAATATCAGGGTTACTGTGAATAATGACGGAAAATGCCAAACGAAGCATCATGCCACTGGAGTAGCTTTTTACCGGCTGATCAAGAAATTCACCGATACCGGAAAATTCAACAATGTGATTGAAGGCTTTATCAACTTCCCGGGTACTTAAGCCGAGCAGCGTGGCGTTAAAGTAAACATTCTCACGCCCGGTAAACTCTGGATTAAAGCCGGAACCAAGTTCAAGCAATGCCGCTACCCGGCCATTTACCTGTACCTCACCGCTGTCGGGCTGCATCACTCCACAGATAATCTGCAGCAGTGTCGATTTACCGGAACCATTGTGACCAACAATACCGATCGTCTCGCCTGCTTCAGCGTGAAAGCTGATATTTTTAAGTGCTTGAAATAAAGGAACTTTATCTATGTTAAGCAGGTGCTTTTTAATCAACGCCCAAGGTGACTGGGTGGTCACAAACGACTTGGATACCTGATCAACCTTGATAACCGCCATATTTCTGCTCTCGGCACAAAAGAATGCAGTATACCAGAGCCCCCCCCCCATGTTGAGTCAGCAAAAAAACAGCATGCCAGTAACTGGCATGCATTAAAAAAGGGAGCCGAAGCTCCCTTTGCAAGCAAAAAAGTTATCTTTACAGAGTAAAGTCAACGATGTTGCCGTTGTCACCGTTACGCTGGTTAACGTTACGGGTACCGTTCTTGATGTCAACACCTTCAGAGTTGGACTTCTTGATAGCCACTTCACCCTGGTTGGTCTGAACTTCAAAGATAAAGCGAGCCTGGTGGCCAGGGGCAATATCAATACCCAGATCGGCAGCTACAGAAGCCGGAGTCAGGGTAACAGCACCACCGCTAGGCAGGCTTACGTTCTTCAGCAGCTGACGGTCAGCACGAACAGTGCCTTTACCGCCCTGGTGAGCGCCGTGCTGGTCGTACTCAACCAGAGTCACCAGGATCTTACCGCCGCTGGTGCCCAGACGGTTAGAGATGTCACGGATGAAGATCTTGTTGGAAGCAGAGCTACCGGTGGTGATGGTGTCAAACTTCATGCCGTCACGATCAACGATGATAACCTTGGCCAGGTTGGCGTCGAACGGATAGTAAGAGTCAGTCTGGTTAGCTTCGGCTTCCAGAGTCTCACGGTTGAACTGGCCGATGTCAGCAGTAACATCGTAGTTGCCGCCGTTGATGGCACCGTTGTTCTGTACGTCGCCGTAGCCAGGACGGGTATCGTTGTTGGTGTTACCAGCAGTACCGGTACCGTCGTTCGGGGTGAAGTTGTACAGGACAGACTCGATCAGCTGAGAAGGCTGAGTCGGGCTCTGCAGAGTACCTACCTCGTCAACCAGACGGCGGGCAGTACCGGTAGAAGTGATCTTCCACTCGGTAGCGGAGCCATCGGCACGCAGCAGGTAGTTCTGAGCGTTACGCTGGAAACCAGAGAAGTCACCAGTCATGGTCAGACGAACCTGGCCTTTCTGGATGTTCTGGTTGCTGGTGGCGTTGGTAATGGTGAAACGACCAACGATGTCAGCGTCAACACCATCAAAAGCTTGATCGATAGAATCGTAGCCATCGTGGTTAGAAGCAGCGTTGTTCAGACCCATCTTGTAGTTTTCGAAGAAGGTGTCAACCAGAGCAGTGGCCTGACCTTGCTTGTTCAGGGTCAGAGTGTACAGCTCATGCTCCTGGTTGAATACAACCGGAGTTTCCATGATGTCGTGAGTGTAAGAACCGTTCTGCTGAGCACCAACGGTCAGGATCACGTCTTCAACTTCGGTGTTGTAAGCTTCCAGCAGGCGGAAGATGTTGTTGCCTTCAGACAGGTTCACATCTACACGAGCGTTGGAGAATACGTCGGCTTCAACAGTGTTGGTCAGCGCGATACGCAGGCGACGGCCATCTTTGTCCAGGTTGTGAACGATGGTGGTGTAGTCACCGTCTTGGGTGGTTTTGAAGAAGCGCTGCAGTTCAGCCAGGTCGTTAACGGTGGTGATGGACTCAACGCCGCCGCTCTGGGTAGATACAGACAGGCCGTCCAGAGAAGTAGCAAGGGCTTCAGTAGTCAGCCACTGGCGAACTTCCGGAGCGTTGAAGGTCGCGCCAGATTCTTCGTTGATTTCGATTACCAGGAAACCGTTGTTACGCAGTTCGCGGTCGGCAGCAACAGTACCGTTGTCGAAACGCAGTTCAACATTTTCAACGGCGGTAGAGAAATCCAGAGCAGACTGCTTGGACACGTTAGCGATCTTGGTAACTTGCCAAGTGCTTTCGTTAAGGATATCAACATCAGCAAAAGCCGGAGCAGTTGCAACCATAGAGACCGCTGCAGCGATCAGAGTCTTTTTAAACATTATTGTTTCCTTTTGGATCCATTTTGCTTTTTGGAAATGAGTCACTTACACCACTGCAAGCGCTCCCTGTTCCTCATCAACCTTCGGCGCACTGAGCGTACAAACTCAACTACCACCGTGCTCGGCCAAATGGTAGCAAAGATGTAACACTGTACTCCGAAGTGCGCCAAGCGAGGATAGTTGAAGTCTGGCGCGAGTGTCAACAAGTTGAGACACGAAAAATCCCAACCTGCATCAGTCGAAAGACTCATCCAGATCACTGTTTTTGCAAACTGCAACGGAATAGCTGCCGTGCTAGATCCAAAAGTACTTTTTAAAGAGAAATAAGATTGCTAAAAAGAATAAAGAGCCGGGCCACGCGACATTTACTTGTCACAAGCCCCTGTACCATAGAGCACCAAATGGAACTTGGCAAAACTTTCTTCTCTTAACACAAAAACAACAAAGCGGACCCAGTGGTCCGCTTTGTTGTTAATTAGTCATTGTTCCGCTTTATCCGCATTTGCAACGCCAGCTCATACAGCTGCATATCAGCGGCATGAAAGCGCTCCACTGCCCGCTGTATGTCCGGAGGCAACCTCTCTCTGGCGTCGCTCCGGGCTGTCACATTCACCCTGTGCTTGTTAAGCGGTTGTTTTAATAAATGCCTGGCAAAGTAATCCAGATCTTCATTGTAATGCTCGGTGATTCCCACAAAAGTGAAGTTTTCCAGCGGAAAACCCCATAAATACTGAGCATAAATATTACGGAACTGCTCACTCAGGCAAAACTGCTCCAGCGACCACCCTTCTTCTATCACCCGCTTGTGGTGAGGAGCTGCAAATTCCGGATGGTAGCTTTGCTGCCAGTAATGATAATGAGAGATCAGTCGTTCAACGGGATGGCGCATCCAGGTAATAAAACAACAGGGCTCACAGTCGGCAAGGAGCAGGTACTTAAGCGGCAGAAAATGACCATGGATACAGTCAAATTCATCTGTTCCCTGCTCAGCAACAGACTGTGCAGATATCAGCACCTCTTTGTGACGCTGCAATGGCGGCTTGCTGATGCTTTTGTCACCGTAATCGGACAACAAACGTTCAGCAAACACATCTTCGAGTGTGGTCCTGAAACTGGAACCTGCCGTTTTGGGCAGGTGTAATGAAATCAGCTTCATCAGCTGTCGCCTTGCGGCTCAAAGGGGTTCCAGCCGGTGATGGTACGGAACTCATTGGTATAAAACTCGGCATCGTCCCGGGAGTTAATCACATAAGGTGTGATCAGCAGTACCAGCTCGGTAACATTCACCTCATCCTTCTGATGTTTAAACAAATATCCCAGGCCGGGGATATCGCCAAAGAAGGGCACTTTGCGCTCTGTGGTAGAGGTATTTCTTCTTATCAGTCCCCCCATGTACACGGTATCGCCACTGTCGGCCAGCAGCTTGGTGTTGAGTGAGCGGGTCTGGATAGGAGGGGTATCACCACCACCTGCTGTACCAGGTACACTGACTTCCTGACTGACGGTCAGCTCAACCAGACCGTTCTGGTTAATGGAAGGCGTAATATCCAGGGTCAAACCAACGGAAATATACTGGAAAGTCGCCACTTCCTGGTTATTGTCGTTACCACCAATCTGGCCGGTTTTCACCGCGATTTGATCACCGACATTAATGCTGGCGGACTCCTGATCCAGCGCAATAATACGCGGAGTAGACAGAATGCGTGCCTGGCTATTGGTCAGGGCCGCATTCAGCTTGGCGGTCACATCGGAAAACACACCGGTCAGGTTAAGGAAGCCGGCCTCGCTCAGGGCATTGGTACCACCGGTAATTTTGCCATCGGTAATATCCCAGGTTACCCCCAGACTGGTGCTGTCCTGCAACGATACCTCAGCGATCACCGCCTGCAACAACACCTGACGCGGACGCTGATCCACAAACTTAAGCAGCTCAACCAGGCGCTGGTAATCACTGTAACGACCGGTAAAAATCAGCGCATTACGCTTGGCATCCACCACTACCCGGTATTCATCAGTGACCACACTCATGTTCTGAGCACGGCCACTGTTGTTATTGTCGCGCATACCGCCACGGTTACCAGGCAGCGGATAGCTGGGAGTCACCATATTGCTGTTGCTGCGCTCAATTTCCTTGTTGGCATTGGCCAGTAAATCGGCACCGGGTTGCCCCCCTTCTCCCATCTCTTGCTGAGCCCCGAAAATCGCCGAGACCACCTCCCAGGCATCGGCAGCTTTGGTGTTCTTCATATAGTAAGCATACACACCATCGCCGCTGCCCACCGGCTTGGGCCGGTCAAGCCGGCTTACCCAATCCTGGGTGTAATCCAGCCAGGCCCGGGTAGAAGAAGAAATAAGCAAAATATTGTTCGACATGGGCACCAGCACCACGCCGTTGTTGCCTTCTTCTTCATATACCGGCACACCGGCGGCTTTCAGAGCCCGCTGCAGATCTTCCATCAGCTCTTCCTGGGTCAGATAGGAAGGCTGCACCACTGTCATGTGGTTTGATACTCGCTTGGGTACGTCAAGTTTTGACAGCAACTGATGAATTTTCTCAATATCATCCCGGCGGGAGATGACCATCAGGGCGTTCAGGTTGTTCTGAATAAGCACGGTGCCCTGGCTTTCACGCACAATACGCTCAGCCATGCTGCTGGCTTCAATCATTGGCAAATAATAGATGGGGATAATTTCTACCACATTGCCGTATTTAAGCTTGGGACCGACGGTCTCAGCCAGCATCGAGATATTGCCCTTTTCCCCCTTGGAGGCAGGAATAACGGTCACCAGGCCGTCTTCTACCGTAAGCATTACATTATTAACCTGCAGTGCCTCTTCAATCAGGCCCAGCATACGTTCACTGCTTACCGGCTGTGTTACCCGCAGCGTGACCAGCTGTTCATTGCTGGTCAGAGACTCATCAACGATATAATCCAGCCCCAGCACATCCCCCAACGCCAGGTTAATGAAGTAATTCAGTGGCATGCCATCGGCATTGATGCTGACTTTTTCTTCCGGCAAGGCAATGTTGTTACGCTCGGTGGCCTTTGCTTCTGCTTTTTGCAGCAAAGGAGCTCCGGGCACATTGCTGCGCGGATTAATCCCGCGCCCGCCCTGACCGGACAATGCCCCTTCAGCCTCATTAACAATGACCTGACTGGACGCATCATTCATTTTGGTTGCCTGCACGGGCTTCACCGTCATATCCGGCTGCACAACACAGCCAGACAACACAAGGCCGGAAAGCACACAGAGCGCCAACTTGCTGTATGCGGGGGTATATTCCTTATTACTAAATTTACGCATCTGTAGAAACCTGGTTCAGCTTGTCACTGGAGGATGGAAAAATAACGAAATCACTGGTGCCATCGGGGGTGGAAATGGTAACGGTATAGTCATTAATTGCTACCACTTTGGCAACCTCATCCAGACTATCTCCTACCTGCACCATTTTTTTGGTTTTACCGATCAGAAAAACAGCATACTTCTCGCTGCCGCGGGTAATAATGGTGGTCAGCACCGGCTCACCAGACACCGCTTCTTCAGCCGCTTCCTGCTTTTCTGCCTTCTTGTCTTGATCATTCCGGCTCCGGCCACTGACAAACAAGTTGCCGGGCGCCAGCTCCGGTAATGGTTCATATTCGTTCAGCGAAAACCGGAAGTTATTGCCACTGGCTGCATCTTCTTCGGCATCACTGCTGATAGACAGAGATGTCGCCACGGTCGACAGCACGGCAAACACCACAAAACCAGCAATCAACTTAATATCGAGAGGCTTCAGAAAGCTCATTTCAGGCGCTCCTGTTGCTTAAGCTGGTCAACAGCAAGCTTTCTGTAAGAAATCAGCTTTCCGGATAACTTATATTTAGCTTCGCCTCTCACCTGATAAGGGATCATTTCCATATCATCAGGAATGATAATAATGTCTTCATCTGCCATACGATACAGAAAGTCCAGCAGGCTCTGACTACTGCCAACAAATACCCACTCGGTATGAATCCGTTCGCCCAGCCAGCTTTCATAAGCCCCCTCACCAAAGCGACGGGATTCAAAGCTAATGTCTAAGGGCCGGAAAATGCTCTCAAGCATGGTTAACTGTTCAGAAATTGCGCCGTTATAAGTGCGGGCCTGCAGCAAATGGCTTTGCGCTTTTTCATGAATCGCATCCACTTTCTCACGAATGGTATTCACACTGTCACGCTTGGCATTCAGTGACTCAAGTTTAATCAGCTGAGCTGAATCCACTTTAATGGTGTCAATAAACTGCCCCCGCCATTGCAGATAGGGCAACACCATAAACATAAAGACCACGATTACCAGAATAGCCAGTCCCGTCCACTGCACCAGCGGGCTGGAAAGTTCACGCTTCAGCTCTTCGGTATTTTTAAGAGGTAAACTGTCGAGGATACTCATGAATTTTTCAGCCTCACTTCAGCACGAAACACCTGCATGCCATCGCTGTTAAAGGTGATTTCGCCCAACAACCGGGCGGTCTCCACCGAGTTCATGGAAGTCAGGCTCTCAAGAAACTGGTTGCTATCGGTGGCAGCACCTCTCAGCGTCACGACATTCTCTTTATAAGAAATGCGCTCGATGACCACCTCGGGTGACAGCGCAGACAGCAGTTCATCCAGATAACCGACCAGCTGTTGTTGCTTGTCCAGCGCACCATTAATCTTTTCCATATTTTCAGAAACATCCTGGAAATGACGGCGGGCATCCAACACATCCTGTACATCTGCCTGCAGCACATTTACCTCGTCCTTAATGGCACTGTGCTTGCTGTTAAGCCAGGTGTAATCCATCGCCATGTAAACAAGCCACAGCACAGAGAGCACCCCGAGCACACGATATAAAGGCAATGGATTGCTAAGGTCGAGTTTGTCAGCACGCTTGCCCGCCTGCAGCACCCGCCAGCTGGTCTTCTCTTTTAATGCGCTCCACTCAAGCTCCAGACCAATATGTTCCGGGTCATTGGTAAAACACACTACCTGATCACGCTGGCAGGAAAGAACCAGGTGACGCTGGTGTGCCATTCTCAGTGAGCCAACCCGCTCTATGGCATCATGAGCAGACACTGAACAGGTCCAGATAGCATTGCCTTCTTTATAAAACAGCACACTTTTCCGGCCAGATATATTCATCATGCCCAGATAATACGCCATGGCAGGAATAACATGTGTTATCTCAGCGGTGAATTCCACCTGCTTTTTCTGCCAAATCCATACCGACACCTGCCAATGATGGTTTATTTCATTAACCAGAAAATAAAAATCGTAATCTGGCCACTCCACTAATGTTTTAAGCTCATTTTCAACGCAGCTTGCAATATCGCTTTTAGCAATAATGTCAGTTTCATATTGAAACTGCTTAAACAAACATACAGACTGCGGCACAAGGCCAATGACACGATCAAAGCGTCCGACCTTCACAGCAAGCGCTGTCTTTTGGTCAGAACAGGATAATGGCCAAAGCAAGTGCTCTTTTTGAATTTTATTTAACACAAATACCTCTCGGCCTACTGTGCCGTGCTCATTAAAAAATGCCGTTCATGATCCGGAAAATACCAAAGCCGCTTTCTCGGTGGCAGCGGGATCGTCGTTCTCACCTGATATTCGGCACGGGCAGTGAAGCCTTTATATTTATACAAAACCCGATAACGAGAGCTGGGGATAAGTGATTGATCCACCGCAATACCCAGATCAAAAATCATGGTGGAGATATCATCCCACCGGCTACGATCCTTCAGAGTATTCATCCGCGACAAATCCGACTCGGTCAGCCCAAAAGCATGGACCAGCAAAAAATCGGGGACGGTCGCAAAGTTAACAAAGCTTGAGCCTGACAGCGCCAGCAAAGAACGCAGTCCGGGACGTTCGTGATTATCATTAAACATCTCCGGCGTAATTCCGGGGATCAGCATTAACTCATCCAGACTTCTGAACGGTGCATTGCGCTCAAGCCGCTGCTCATCATCCGAGTCTTCCTGCTGCCAGCGAATAATATTATTTACAATTTGGGCGGCATGCTGCTCGTCGGTATAAGCTGTAAACAGCCTGGTCAGTTCAGCCTTGCGCAGATAATGCAGGCTGAGTAAGCCAGCCAGATCCTGAACGGCGACTTCCACACCATTTTTCAGCTTGATAAACTTGCCATCCGTCGGCACAAACAAGTCACCCACGTTATAGCCACCCGGTAACTGCTCCCCCACAAACATGGACAGTAGCAGCTCCTGTTCGGCGTCATTAATTTTCAGCCTTGCCTGCCACTGCTCCTGCACCAATGCAGCCTCGTCAATTTCGGCACTGGAGCGCACCAGCAAAATACTCGCCATGGTCACCATGATAGTGATCACGATCAGTGCCAGTGGCAGCACCACGCCTTTTTGCCTGTTCACATCACCACCGTATCGGCACTGATGTCGGCACTGACGCTATAAACCGGGATAGGAAAAAACCAGTCTTTTACTTCTCCGTTAGTGAAATGCAGCTCAAGATGAACACTCAACGGCAGCAACCCTTCTTCGTTGGCCTGATATTCTTTAACCCAGGTTGGCTCGTAACGAATATCGGAAACATCTCTGAAGCGGGCCAGCGCATCCTCAAAGTTAGGCGGAGCCAGATAGTCAATGTTATAGCTTTTTATATTATCGAACAGCACCAGTTCTTGAGGCTCAACGTTACTATAATAACCAAAGTAAGGATCCTGGTTTACACTCTCACGATAAACCAGCGCATAGCGGCTCACTTCACTTTTGAACTCAAACTCCACTCTGGCATAAGTGCCTGGCCCGCTGATGGCCGGCGCATTAGAAATAAAGGAAAGAAGATACTGGTCACCTTCAAAGTAAGGCGTGGCTTCGGAAATACCTGTCGAGAAATTGGCGGTATTAGCCTGAGAAAATGTATTTTGAATCCACTGATAGCGGTTATAAACTTTCCTTATCTCACTGGTTTTATCAATACTCTTGCTCCAGTTAAGCCGCCCCTGCTCAAACCCCATCATAATCAGCGACACCGCCATAGAGAAAACAGCCAGGGCGACCAGCAGCTCGATCAGGGTAAAACCGCTCTGTTTACTTGTCATACCAGCCAAGCTGCTCAAATTCAAAGGCGCCACTGTTGTTACCACTGCGGTAAGCAACAGCTATTTTATAAAGCTGAAGAAACTGTTCAGAATCACTGGTCAGTTCCCCCCTGATCAACATGGCGGCACTCACCGGTTCAGCTTTCCATTCAAACTGCAGATCTTCGCCCAGGTCCCCGGCTCCCTGCTTTTGCTCGCCCGGGTTAATTAACGAAATCTGGTTGCGCATGTTTTCCTCGAACATGGCTTTTTCTCTTACTGCATCGGCCTTGACGTGCTGCAGCTGAGCCTGATTAAACATCGGAAACGCCACTGAAATAACGGTTACCATAATGGTAATGGCCACCAGTACTTCAATGAGGGTGAAACCGGAGCTGTGCCTAGCGTTTTTCAATCAACACCTCTCCGTCGGGCATCAATACAAAAATCACCCAATGCCGGCCGGCTGCCGTGATCACGTTTATTTCACCGCCCGAGACCATACCGTCGCTGCGGAACATCACGGGCACCTTTATGGTCGCCGCCAGCTCATGCATTACCGCTGCCTGTTCAAGCTCGGCACTGTGCTGATGCAGCGTCACATTATGGCCCTGCCTGCGCTCAGTACGAATGTAAGCAGAAAGCTCCTGCCAGAAACGTTCAACCTGCTGTTGTTCCTTAAACCGGGTATATTGCCCCCACAAACCGGGCACCACCACCGCAGCCATAATGGCCAGCAAGGCCATCACCACCAGCAGCTCGATTAAGGTAAAACCTTTCTGCCTGCTCATCAGTGATCAGAACTTGCCAACGTCCTGATTTTCATCTTCACCACCCTTTTTGCCATCTTTGCCAAGGGTATAAAGTGCAAACTGACCATTGTCTTTCAGTTCATACATATAAGGCTTGTTCCAGGGATCGAGAGGAACCTCTTTACTCAGGTAGGGACCATCCCAGGACAGTGCATCCTGCGGCTCAGTCATCAGTGCCTGCAGCCCTTGCTGAGTAGTGGGAAAATCACCATTATCCAGGCGGTAAGTATTAATGGCTGAGGTCAGCAACTCGATCTGCGCTTCCGCTACCTTGGTTTTTGAAGAGCCTACCTTATTAAACAGGCTGGGCCCCACCAGACCAGCCAGCAAAGAAATAAGTACCAGTACCACCAGCAGCTCGATCAACGTAAAGCCTTTATTTTTTTTCTTCATCTGCGTTGCCACTTTCATCAGGTTTACCATCCAATATCGTTAACAGAAATAATGCCGGAAATAAGCACAACCATGATGGAGCCCACCAGCAGCCCCATAATCATAATAATGGCCGGCTCTAAAATAGAGAGCGCCCGCTTAATCCCTCTGGTTAAGCGGCGCTCATAAAGGTTGTTAATCTCTTTGAAACTCTTGGGCAAGGACGCTCCTGCCTCCCCCGATTTTACCAGCCGGATGACCATGGGCGGAAAAATGTTTTGCTGCTCCAGCGCTCCGCCCAGAGTGTGGCCTTCCTTGATCATGCCCACCACCCGGTTAAGCTTTCTCGACATATTACTGTCGGAGACATTGCTCAGCGTGATTTCAACCGCTTCAGTAATTTCCACCTTCGACTCCAGCAACTTCTGCATGCTGCTGGAAAAGTTAACAATGTGCCAGGACGACACCAGATCTTTCAGAAACGGCAGCCGGGCCATCAGTGACATCAGCTGGCTCTGCAGTACACCTTGCCGGTAAAGGTGAAACAACACCCCCACTGCAACAATCAGCAACCCATAGATAAAGGTGGCATTTTCATTAAAGAACCGGGCCCAGCCCAGCAAGCGGACCAGAGCACCCTGCTGCGAGTCGTCCGACACCATGCTTTCGAAGTTAGGAATAACGTACGAGAACAGAAAAAACACCACAGCGACACAAATAAAGATAAGAAAAGCGGGGTAAGTAAGCGCAGACTTTACTTCAGACACCAGGTTTTCTTCGCGCTCAATCCGCTCAGCCACACTCAGCAGCGCTTCCGACATATTGCCGTTGGCCTCGCCCAGGCGCAGCATGGAGCTCACATAAAACGGAAACGCATCGGGCTGGGCCGCCACCGCATCCGAGAAACTCATGCCGGAAGACACATCATCATAAAGACGCTTAAACACCCTATAAACGTTTTTGTCATCCGAGGTATCAGTAAGCAGGAACAAACAGGCATCAATGGCCATGCCACTGGAGCGCAGCGTTGCCAGTTCCCGCAAGGTCGTCATTAACGACTCCCGGCTGATTTTATAAGTTACCGAGCGATCTTCCTGCTTCAGCAACACAATATTCAGCTGCCGGCGACTCAGGTTTTTGCGGGCCTCTTCCTCCGAGGCCTCGTTCATCCAGCCATCAACCAGGCTGCCATCTTTTTTTCTGGCAATATACCTGAACTGCTTCATCCGACCACCCGCAATACTTCATCTATCGAGGTTTCACCGAACGCAGCTCTCAGCAAGGCATCCTGACGCAGATTACGCATGTTCTGGATGTCAGCGATGTCTTGCAGGGCCTGAATATCAATATTTACATCATATTCGGCAGACCACTCCATCAGCTCAAAAATGGCCAGCCGCCCCTTATAACCGGTGCCGTTACAATGATCACAGCCCACCGGCACCTTCCACTCGGGACTAACCGGAGCAATGTGCGGCCAGCGCTTGCTCACATCCTGCCAGCCAAGCTCTGCTGCCCGCGATGCCTGGGCATGATCGTGCGAACTGCAGACCGGACACAGCTTTCTGACCAGGCGCTGCGCCATGACGCCCACCAAGGTAGACTTAATCAGGTAATCGGGAATGCCGATATCTTTAAGACGAACAAAACTGCTGGGCGCATCGTTGGTGTGCAAAGTCGACAGCACAAAGTGACCGGTAAGCGCAGACTGAATGGCAATCTGAGCCGTTTCTTTATCCCGCATTTCACCAATCAGCATAATATCGGGATCCTGTCGCAACGCCGAACGCAACACGGTGGCAAAATCCAGCCCGATATCACTGTTCACCTGAATTTGCGTCAGCCCCTTCATCTGATATTCCACCGGATCTTCAACGGTAATAATTTTATTATTATCGTCGTTAAGGCTGTGCAGAATGGTGTAAAGCGAGGTGGTCTTACCGCTGCCCGTAGGGCCGGTGATCAGAAAAATACCGTTTTTAAGCGAAATAATTTTGTCGATGGCGGCCAGGTGATCCGGAAACATATCCAGTTTCTTCACCGAGGCAGAGGTGTCTTGCTGCTCGTTGCTCAGCAAACGCAGTACCGCATTCTCGCCATACACAGTAGGAGTGGTGGCCACCCGGATATCCACCTGCATACCCGACAACCGCACCCGGATACGGCCATCCTGAGGCAGTCGCTTTTCAGAAATATCCAGCCCGGCCATCAGCTTGATACGTGACAACACCGCAGCATGCTGTGACACACTGGGCTGATCCACCGTTCTCAGCACACCGTCTACCCGGTAACGAACGCTGAATTTATTGCGGTTTATTTCAAAGTGAATATCAGAGGCTTTCTCTTTAATGGCCCGCTGAATACATTCATTGACAAATTTAACCACCGGAGCGGTAGAGCTCTCCTGTTCCAGAATGCTGCCGCCATGCATGGCGGCATTCTCCTCAACACCGGAGAACAACTGGCGCAGCTCATAGTTGGAGCAAAGCAGAGGGTGCGTCTGCAAGCCATAATGTTGCTCAACAGAGCTGGCCACAAACTCATCCCAGATATCCAGCTGAGCGATATAAAGCATGTTCTGCTGCTCATTAACAAACACCGGAAATGCCTGCTGCTGACTCCACCACTCCTCACTGAAAAAACGCGTCAGCAATTCATCGGCGGGGGCCTCACCACCACAATGTTCATCCAGAAACGGCTGCAACAACGGCAGCTCAAGCTGCACCGACAGCGCCTGAAGAATGTCTGCCTCGGTACAATATCCCTGAGAAACACAGACCTCTCCGAAATAAGGCCGCTTCACAGACGTTGCCTGCTGCTGAATGCTTAACACATTGTCTACATCACTTTGCGTAAGCAGGCCCTGCTCACACAAAATTTCACCAAGAAACAAAGTCATTCAAAGTTCACCTTCAGGCAGCATTACAGCAAGTCTGCAAAAACCGCTTTCATCTTTTTAAAGAAAACGTAGAAAAGCACCAGCGCCAGCAACGAGCACCCAAACTGCACAGCCAGGTGCTCCACCATTACACTCTGGCCGGTAAAACCTGCCCTGATGGTATCGGCCACACTGCTGATGGGGTTGAGATATAAAAAGGTGGCCAGCCCGTCGGGGGCTGTTTCAACGGAGAAAAACACCGTGCTGGTAAACAACAGAACCATGCCCAGCACCGGGGTGATTTGTGCCACATCTTTCAAAAATACGCCAAGGGTTGCCAGCAAAAATGCAAACGCCGCCAGCGTAAAAAAATAAATAAACACCGCCAGCAGCATATAACCAATGCTCAGCAGGCTCAGTTCAGCGCCGGTAAACAATGCATACACACACACCAGCGCCAGGCCAATCAACAGATTCACGCATGCCACCAGCACGCAGGACAACGGCAGCAGTTCTACCGGAAAAATGACCTTTTTAACCAGGTTGGTGTTGGAGCGGATAATCACCCCGGCAGAAGAAATAACATCTGTCAGGCAAATGTGACACAAAATGCCCACAAACAGCATAAGACCATAGTTGGCGGTGCCGCCGTCGGGCAACAGCCATTTGGCCTTAAACACCAGCACGAAAACAGTGGAGTAAATGGCCAGCATCATTAACGGGTTAAGAATGGTCCACAAAAAGCCCAGGGTGGTGCCCTTAAAACGGGAATGCAGCTCCCGAACCACCAGCGAATGCAGCACAGACGCTTTTTGCTTAACCCCGTCAAACCCCATGTTACTGCGCTCCCAACGCGACTCTGTTACCCGAAATACGTCGGGCACGCTACCGCCCCTGGGTTGCAGCCCCCAGAGTGCTGGTTACTTTTCAAACACACCGTTTTTTGCTGTTGCGGGAAAGCCAATAGCGTAAATTATTTGTAACAACAACCAGTTAGTAACTTTAAGCATCAGCATGCTCCCGCTTAAACAGGCGGGCAGATACTACCACATGGCCCATAGCATAAAAACTGCCTGATAACAGGGAAGCCGTGGCTGATAAGAATGACTCAGCCCCCGTTTTTGAGTAGTCTGTGACCCGCACAACCCGGCTCAGGAATATGGATTGAACCCAATAAAACAACGTCAGGTGTTTTACCTTCACGGCTTCGACCCCCGCGGGGCCGCACATTACCACCGGCTTTACCGCGAACAGGCTGAGCAGCAAAGTTCGGTCAATAATTTGCATATCAAGGTGTCTGCCCGTAAACGACAGGGCGAGCACAGCCACCACTGGCAGCTGAACGCCAGCGGCACCCAAAGCCACTATTGCTTTTTAAGCTGGGACGATATTGTGCGCCAGCACTGGACCAAAGGCTGGGGCCATATTCTCAGTGACGTGCTGTGTTTTATGCGCTGCTATGTGCTTACCCCCAACGCGCTCCGTTATATTACTGCGGCTCCCAAACAGCTGATGGCCGGGCTTTATCCTGCGTTATTCATGCTGCTGAGTCTGATGCTGTCGCTGTGGTTATCCACCACCCTGGCGGCACAGCTGCCATGGCAGGCCGCACAATGGCCGGCCGGGCTGGTGCTGTTTGCCGCGCTGATGCATGGCAGCAAGCTGGCTGGCAACAAGCTGGCAGTATTCTGGCTGCTGCGCATTTACGCCTTTTCGGCACGCTGGGCCAACGGCAAAATACCGGAGCTGGAACCCCGCATCAGCCACTTTGCCGGGCAAATTGCCAGTGCCATTAACGACGATAATAACAATGAAGTTGTGATTATTGCCCATAGTGTGGGCACCATGATGGTGGTGCCTGCCCTGGCTCAGGCCCTGGAGCAGGTGGCAGACAAAAGCAAACTGCACAACCAGCGCGTAGTACTGATCACACTGGGGCATTGCATTCCGCTGATCAGCTTTCATCCGCAAGCCACCCGGTTCAGAGCGGCCATCCGCAGCCTGGCCCATACTCCACAGCTGCTGTGGCTGGACTACACCGCCCCCACCGACGGCGCCTGTTTCCCTTTGCTTAACCCGGTTACATCCTGCGGCGAACACAGCGCGTCCGATGCCGGGCCACGCATGCTCTCGCCCCGCTTTTTTACTCTGTATCATCCTGCGCGCTATAAAAAACTGCGCCGCGCCTGGTATACCATGCACTTTTTATACTTAATGGCTGCCGACAAGCCCGGCCCCTACGACTTTTTTGCCTTTACCGCCGGGCCCGATGCCATTGCCAGACAACTCAAGGAGCGGACATGAGCTGCCCGGTGTTTCCCAAACCCGCCAAAAACAAAGCCTCGTTGTGGAAAGTGTTTTTCACCAAACGCCATTCCTGGCTTGATGCCCTTTATGAACGCAGCTATGGCATGAAAATGGGCGAATACAAACTGCCCGGGCTCACCTTGTATATGGTGAACCAGCCCGAGCTGGTAAGAAAAGTGATGGTGCAGAACATGGCCAGCTTTCCCAAGAACCGCCTGCTTGGCGACATTCTTGAGCCCCTGCTGGGAGAAAGCATTTTCACCACCAATGGCGAACAATGGCAAAAGCAGCGCAACATGCTGGACCCGGCCTTTAAACATGCCCGGGTGCAACAGGTGTTCGGGCTGATGCAAAGCGCCGCCGGCGACATGATGGAACGGCTGAAAACGCACCGCCCCGGACAAGACATAGATCCGGAAATGACCTTTGTTACCGCCGACATTATTTTCCGTACCATTATGTCGGCCAGGCTGAATACCGAGCAGGCCAACCGCATTCTCGACGCCTTTATCCTGTTTCAGGCCGAGTCACCCAAGCTGGCCCTGAAAAAAATGTTCCGCCTGCCCGGCTTTATGCAACGCGGTGCCAGCGAACGCAAACGCATGGCTGCTGCCAAAGAAATTCGCGGCACCATAGAAGACATAATCCGGCCACGCTATCAACAGGCCGAAGCCGCCCGGGCCGGCTGCCCCAACGCCCGGGAGGCACTGGAACAGCAACAGGACATTTTATCTTCCCTGCTGCTGACCACAGACGCCAATACCGGCCAGCCCTTTAACTTTGATGAAATTGTTGATCAAATTTCCATGCTGTTTCTGGCCGGCCACGAAACCACCGCCAGCTCTCTGACCTGGTCACTGTATTTGCTTGCTTCACACCCGCAAGTGCAGCAAGACGCCTTTAATGAAGTCAGCCAGGTACTGGCCGAACAGCCCATGAGCGTGGAAGCCCTGCGCAAAATGGTGCTGGTGCGTGATGTGTTCCGTGAAGCCCTGCGGCTGTATCCGCCGGTGGGCTTTTTATCACGCGAGTGCGCTCATGCCACTGAAATGCGAAACAAGAACATGAAAGCCGGCAGCTCGGTGATGATCTCTCCCTGGCTGATCCACCGCCATCAGGATTACTGGCACAACCCGCACCAGTTTGACCCCTATCGCTTTACCAGCAAGCAACTGAAAACACCGCTCAGCAAATCTTATCTTCCCTTCGGGGCTGGACCGCGGGTGTGTATTGGTGCGGCCTTTGCCCAGCAGGAATCCAGCCTTATACTCGCCAGCATTTTGCAGCACTATCACATTTCCATGCCGCAAGGCTTTGAACCGCAACCCGTAGGCCGGCTGACCATTCGCTCCGAAAACGGCCTGCAACTGCACCTGACCCCAAGGAACCAACAAACAGCATGAAAGAACGCATTGCCGGCTTTATTTTAATGTGTGCCGTGGTACCCCTGGCCATCGTGGGCTACCTCATTATCTGCTATGTGGGCTTTGTGGGCCGGGTAGAACGTGGTCGTGCCGGCGTGCGCGCGCTCGACCACTTTGTGAATGCTTCCGTTTTTAACGGCTACGCGTGGGAATCGGTGTCTTCCCACGCCTGGCGCGAGCGCGATAACAAACGCTGGGCCCGCTTTGTGATCTGGCTGACCAACCACTTTCAGCAAGACCACTGCAAACGCGCCAACAAGCGCGAACAACCCCTGGTAGACCTTATGCTGCAAAAAGGTCTGCACAAGCAAACCATCAAGTAACTGCTGTAGCCCGCAGGTTGGTGATGAACGCAGCGAACCCCGACATTTGCACCGCCGGCAAGAATGTTGGGATTCGTCCCAACCTGCAGGGGCTCACGGGGGAACGGCACCACACAAAAGCTGAGCCGGCAAACCAGACTCACATGCGACACAACCCGCCACACGAAACGCTTTCATTCCCTTCCCCCTGCCTTGCGTACACACTTTTTGATTAATACCAATTTTCAGTTGTGCTACCATCCGGTCGCCAAGAAAGTGAGCAATAACAAAAAAATTTCACGGGATTTGAATGAAGTCAGCCTTGCTACTCCAGGGACCATTAGGACCATTTTTTCAGCATTTTTCTCGCTTTCTGAGTGAGCAAGGCATTGCCGTACACAAAATTCATTTTAACGGCGGTGACGGCTGCTGGCCCTGTAAAGGCAGCAATGTGCATTACACCGGCAGCCTGCCGGAATGGCGGCATTTTCTGCACAGTTATATTAGTGAAAACGAAATTGATACCGTTTTTTGCTACAGTGACTGCCGTGAGTATCACGCCGTGGCACGTATATATTGCCAGAGCCACAATATTCGTTTTTTTGTATTCGAAGAAGGCTACCTGCGGCCGCACTACATCACCCTGGAACAAAACGGCGTTAATGCCCACAGCCCCTGGTTTGGCAAGCTGGCCACAGCGCTGCCCCAGCAAAACCCCGAGCGGGTGCATCATCAGTTCGATATAAAAGCCAACTTTAAACGCCGTATTTACTTTGCCATGCGTTATTACTTCAGCATGCATTTTTCCCGCTGGCGTTTCCGGCACTATGTGCACCACCGGCACCGCCCCTACTGGAAAGAAGGCATTGCCTGGCTAAAAGGCTGGTACACCAAATACACGCATACCGCCCACGACAAAGGCCTGCTGCAGACACTGATAGACAAACACTCTCAGCATATCTTTTTAGTGCCGCTGCAGGTTGCTGATGACTTTCAGATAAGAGCTCATTCGCCGTTTAACGACGTGGCAGGGTCCATTCACCACATAATGGACTCATTTGCAAACAATGCGACACCGGATGACGTGTTGCTGTTTAAACATCACCCCATGGATCGCGGCTATACCAACTACACCAAGCTCATTCGCACCCTGGCCGAGCAGCACGGCCTGAGCGGGAGGGTGTTTTACGGCTTTGAGATCAGCCTGCCCGAGGTATACCGCCATTGCAAAGGGGTGGTCACCGTTAACAGCACGGTAGGTATGTCTGCCCTGCTGCACCATGTGCCCACCATTACCCTGGGCAAAGCGCTTTATGATGTGCCCGGCCTCACCAGCCAGTGCTCGCTTAATGAGTTCTGGCAGGCACCTCAGCCGGTAAACGACGAGCTGTTTAAACGCCTGCGGGCTTTTTTGCTGCAGCACACCCAGCTGAATGGCAGTTTTTATTGCCATCCCGGCAGCACCTGTCAGCAAATATGGCAGCGGCTGCAGCAGCTGGCGGTGCCCCCCATGCGTCACCGGCCAAGGCTGGTGGCTGCGCATGAACAGCCGATAACAGCAAAAGCGAAAAAAGAAGTCGCATAAGCAACCGCTCACTTCTTGCTCACTCGGCTGAGCGCGGGAGCTGTGTCATCGATACACCATAAACAAAGTGGTAGTATTTTTTGCCCGCAAAAAATAACGCTGGCCATGCAAACTGCAACGGCGTTTACATCATGCTCAATCGGCGAATTGGGAGCCGCACCCCAAGGGCGGTAGCGTGCCTTTTTTCAATCACACGAGTAACCCCATGCATATTGTTAATAAACCTCTGCTAGTTACCATGATGGCCCTGGCCACCCTTGCTGGCTGCGCCAGTCAGCCTGCTCAAACCGGCGACACCACCGTAAACAGCACACCGCTGAATCAGTTTCTGAACAATGCCGCCAGCCACAGCGCCACCCAGCTGACCACCAGCCCCTGGGGGGATAATGTGCAGGTAACCACCGGTGTCAGCTATTTTGCAGCCAGTGGCAAAACCTGCCGTCCGCTGCAAGTTACCCTGGCCGCCGGCAGCCAGGAAGAGCACATTGCCTGCAAAACGCAGAATGGTCAGTGGCAGCTTTCACGAGCCATCACCGCACCTGGCGGTGAGCTTTAAGCTGTAAGTTAAAAACAATCCCCCCTCAACCCTCCCCTTACCAAAGGGGGAGGCTGGGAGGGAGTTATACACAAGCACAGCACGATATCCGCATACAACACGCAGCCATCTTTAACTGAAAGCTGACAGCTGATAGCTGATAGCTGACGGCTGTTTTCAAAATTCCGAGAACAAACCATGTCCTTAAAAAAACTCGCCGCACCTCTCGGCTTGCTCGCACTTTTAGCGGGCCAGGGCTCCGCCCAGGCCCAGCTTATTGGTGTTAACGCCGGTGAACTGCCGGCCGAACAGCAAAGCCGCTTTAATGCCCCGTCTGCCTCCGATCAGGCCGCTCAGAACAGCAACACCCAATGGCGTAATGCCCGCTATGGCGTGCCCGGGGCCACCATGGCACAAGAAGACTACCCCAGCTTTGGCAGCCACCTGTTTACCGGCGGTTTCAGCGGAGTGCGGGCCGATGGCCTCAACCCCGACTACATCATCACCCCCGGTGATCAGGTTACCCTGCGGGTGTGGGGTGCAGTAGAAATAGACCGGGTGCTGCCGGTAGATGCGCAAGGCAATATTTTCATTCCCGGCGTGGGCCCCATTAAGGTGCAGGGCATCAAACACGGCCAGCTGGATGCCAAAGTACGTAGCGCTGTAAACTCTATTTATTCCAATAACGTGCAGGTATACACCAACCTGCAGGGCGTGCAGCCGGTATCTGTATTTGTAACCGGCTATGTGCAAAACCCCGGCCGCTTTGCCGGCACCCCCAGTGACTCGCTGCTTTACTTTATTGATCAGGCTGGCGGCATCGACAGCGCCACCGGCAGCTACCGCAAAGTGCGGGTGCAGCGCCACGGCAAAACCCAGGCCACCGCCGACCTCTATGCCTTTCTGCTGAACGGCACCCTGCCTAACCTGCAACTGAAAGACGGCGACACCATCGTAGTGGAAGAGCGTGGCCCCACCGTCACCGTAGACGGTGATGTCGCCCGCCCCTACCGCTACGAGCTGCTGCCCAACAACATGAGCGGACAAGCACTGCTTAACCTGGCCCGGCTTAAGTCCAACGTGACTCATGTGCTGCTGCGCGGCGTTCGTACTCAAGGCCCCGTTTCGAGCTATGTAGAATTGAACGAGCTTGGCCAGCAGTCACTTAAAAGCGGTGATCAGGTGATCTTCAGCAGCGATTTGCGGGATGACACCATAGTGGTGCAGCTGGAAGGCAGCTACTATGGCCCGTCACGCTTTGCCCTGCCCCGCGATGCCCGCCTGCACGAGCTGCTGAATGCCGTGGCCGTGCCGCAAAACATGACCGACACCAACAGCATCTCGCTGAAACGGGTTAGTGTGGCCGAGCGCCAGAAGCAAGCCCTGGATGAAAGCCTGGCCAGGCTGGAAACCACCTATATGGGAGCCTCTTCTTCTACCCCGGAAGAAGCCGAAATTCGCGTACGTGAAGCCGAACTGATCAGCCAGTTTATTGAACGCGCCCGTGAAGTAGAGCCCAATGGCCGCCTGGTGCTGGCCAACAATGGCCAGATCAGCGACATTCGCCTGCAAGACGGCGATGTGATTACCATTCCGGAAGCCTCCGATTCAGTGCTGATCAGCGGCGAGGTACTGGTACCCCAGTCGGTGGTGTTTAACGCCAACCGCAGCGCCAGAGACTATATAGAAGGTGCCGGCGGCTTTACCGATCACGCCAATGAAAGCCGCATTCTGGTGGTGCGCCAGAATGGCGAAGTGCGAGAAGCAGACGATGTTACCCTGCGCCCGGGTGATGAAATTCTGGTGCTGCCCAAGGCTCCCACCAAAAACCTGCAGCTGGCCGGCACCATCACCCAGATTCTTTACCAGATTGCCATTGCCGCCAAAGTAGCGGTGGATATTTAATGAGCACCATGCCCACCCGCACGCCCTGGCAGGTAACCCGCAGCGTGTGGTTTGCCATGTTTATGCGCGAAGCCGTTTCGCGCACCATGGCCGACCGCATGGGCTGGTTCTGGATGATTTTTGAGCCGGTGGCCGTTATTAGCATCATCGTGCTTATTCGCACTCAATTGAGGGGAACCAGCCAGCTTATTACAAATGCCGATTTCATTCCCTGGATGATCATCGGCATGATGGGCTTCTTCCTGATCCGTGAAGGACTAAGCCGCAGCCAGGGAGCCATTAACTCAGCACAAGCACTCTTTGCTTACCGGCAAGTGCAGCCGGTAGACCCGGTAATGGTTCGCATCTGTGTAGACGGCATGCTGCGTACCGTGGTATTTGTGCTGTTTGTGGCTGGTGGCATGCTGCTGGGGCTGCATATTTTCCCTGATAATGTACTGCTTGGGTTACTGGGCTGGGCCTCATTGTTAGCACTGGCACTAGGCTTTGCTCTGGTAATTTCTGTCATAGTTAAACTGATCCCCGAAACTGGCAAAATCATCAATATGCTCAGCTTGCCCTTGATGATTATCAGTGGAGTAATTTTGCCGCTTAACAGCCTGCCTCACAGCATTCTTGAGTATTTAATGCTGAACCCAATAGTGCATGGCCTGGAGCTGCTGCGTGCTGGTTTTTTTGAGCACTATCATATGGTGCCCGGAACCAGCCCACTCTATTTGTGGCTATGGATTTTGGGGCTGAATGCAGCGGGTTTATTAATGCACCTTCGCTACAAAGAAAGGTTAAAAGCAAAATGATTACGCTCACTAACCTTTATAAACGCTACAACAACCGGGACGGTCGCGAGGCCCCCTGGGTGTTAAAAGACATTAACCTGACGATTCCTAAAAACGTGAGTGTGGGCTTGCTGGGCCGCAACGGGGCAGGAAAAAGCACCTTGCTACGCCTTATTGCCGGCATGGACAGCCCCGAACGTGGGCGCGTAGAACGTCATTGCCGGGTTTCCTGGCCGATAGGCCTTTCGGGAGGCTTTCAAAGTTCCATGACAGGGCGACAAAACGTAAAGTTTGTAGCCCGGGTGCACGGTGCCGGCATGGACGTACACCGCATTATAAAGTCGGTAGAAGACTTTGCCGAGCTGGGCAGCGCCTTTGACCGCCCGATAAAAACCTACTCATCCGGCATGCGCTCCCGCCTGAACTTTGGCTTGTCTCTGGCGTTTGACTTTGATGTTTACCTCTCGGACGAAGCCACCGCTGTAGGTGACCGTGCATTTAAAGACAAAGCCGCCAAAGCGTTTAAAGACAAGGTGGGTCAGTCCAGCCTGATCATGGTGTCGCATTCCGAAGGCATTCTGAAAGAACTTTGCCAGGCCGGCATTTACCTCACAAATGGCCAGGCGCAATGGTATGACGATATTAACGACGCCATCGCAGCTTACCATAAAGAAACGGGCCCTTCGGGCAGCTCTAAGCTGTCAGCTGTCAGCTGTAAGACAACCCCCTCCCAACCTCCCCCTTAAAAAGGGGGAGGAGCAAAAACTCCCTCCCCTTATCAAGGGGAGCCTAACGCTTTGCCCCCTCCCCTTTTTAAGGGCAGGGTTGGGGTGGAGTTAAACCAAACAACACAGAACAAACAAGCACAACGCAGAAGCCACAAACAACGCCGCGCAACTTAAAGCTGACAGCTTATGGCTTATAGCTGTGGCCAACAGATTTTCGCTAAATTCGAATCCAAATGTGGAACACCATGCATCACTTCATCAAAAAACAACCTCATTGGGCAGGGCAAGATCATGAAAAACCCTTGCGTGGCAAGGCTTTCAGCGGGGTAAAAATGAAAACATTAGTAGCCACTTTTTACACCGGAACGCGCGTTTTCTGAAGAAAAATGTCGATTTTCGAGGATCGCTTTGACGATCAGATCTCACTGTGATCATATGCTGTCTTTTGAACAGCAGCTTATCACTATGAATGG
>NZ_NQJF01000029.1 GCF_002245495.1 Oceanimonas baumannii | reverse complement strand
CATTCTTCCATACCCTGAAGGGTGAATTAATTAAAGAAAACCGCTTTTATGGTGAGATGCATCTGCGGGATAAACTGGCCGGATACATCCAGCATTTTTATAATCGATTTCGACTGCACTCAAGTCTAAATTATATGAGCCCAGTTGAATATGAAGCCCTGGTGGGTAGTTGAAGAGCGTGTCCGATTTATCGGGGGAAGATTAAATTGGACTTCCCCCGCTCTACTAGACACGCCTAGCCTATGATTCGCTGCGCTTCGGTTTGCCGCAAAGCGTGACGTTATGTTTACGCTGAAATTCGGCTCAGGAGTTCAAGATGAAAGTAGAAGATTACAACCCTAAAGCAAGGGAAGTATTTGGTAAAACACTGATTGATATTAGTGTGGCAATTTTCAAAGGTTTGATGCTCTTAGTTACAATTGTACCGTTGGGGTTTATCGCTAAAGCTACCGTAGAAAAAGGAGATGATCCCTTAAGCTTTATCGAGTTCGTAGGCTCAATGAGTAGAGATACTTATTTTATGTTTAGCGGTTTATTAATAATCTCTTTTGTATTGGGACATTGCCTAAGAAAAGAAGGCTTAAAACATATTCATGAGTCTGAAAATTCGTAAACATAACAAACAATTTAAGAGTGATTTGGATCTCACCCGCTTTAACGGACTCTAAGTGCTCACTTGATATTATAAAGTTATGCTTTGTTAACCTGTTCGGCTATAATTGAAGATTTCACTAAATGAGAATTAAATACAGCATGAACGACTGGAGATTATATTTTTCAATCCTTTTCTTAACGATGCTATCTGCTTGTAATAGTAATGACCGTATCAATGAGTTGCTGTGCAGGGCTGAATATCATTACAATACTCTTGGAGCGGATGCGGCTATTGCGACTGTACGTGAAATCGATAATAAGCATGAGTATGTAATAGATAGTAATGTTGCACGTTTTTTGATCCTTCGGGGTGCAAAAGACCAAAGGGTTGAAGACTTTGACCATGCTAACCTCATATTGAACTCGATGAAGTCGCTGCCCGATGATCCGGGTAGAATTAGTGCGCGATATATTAGTATTCTTCGTTTTCTTGCCATTGCCAATGGTAGTGACAACAGCGACGCTCGTCAGGAGTTAATACAATACTGTAGCGACTCTGCTGTGTCAGAAACTGAGTGCATTCACGCTAATATGATGGAAATTTTTGATATACTTGCAGTTAATGACGGAACAAAAAACAAGTCATTTCGGGATTTCGCGCACCTCTTCAACCGCACGTATCGCGCTGAGTTCAGTGATCCCAGCCTGGATGTGATGCTGGATTATTCCCGCTCTGTGGTTACCAGTTGTGGCACCCATGAATAAACAGCTTTACATTTTTATTTTTGATATTTAATTTCGTTTTTAACGATGGAGTCTGGTATGAAAGGTAAAATCCTTGATTTTAACGAAGAAAGCCGCTCAGGCATTATCTCAGGAGATGATGAAAAAAGATATAATTTTGAAATAAAGGAATGGAAGGGCAGTCAGCTTCCCAGAGCGGGCAGCAGGGTTGATTTTTTTGCTAACGGCGATGTTGCAGAGGCTATTTATGCCGAGCCGGCCACCAATGGTACATCATCAAAGAAAATTGCTGCCGCCTTGTTTGCCTTCTTCCTTGGTGCGTTTGGGGCACATAAATTCTATCTGGGTTATAACAAGCAGGGTGCCATCATGTTGCTGGTGTTCCTGTTTGGGTTTATTCTGCTTGGCTTCCCTTCGTTGGTGATTGGGATTATCGCATTTGTGGAGTTCATACTTTATCTGGTTAAGTCTGATGAAGAGTTTGAGCAGACGTATGTAACAGGTTATAAACCCTGGTTCTGATATTAACAAAGTTGGCTGCAGCTGCTTTGAGGCTGCAGCCAACTTGTTATTTTTACTCTGTAATGCGGCAGCGGTAAAAAACCGTGCCGCAACAGTCCATTCGTCAGACCATCGGTGGGGAAGATAATTTCCTGATTTAGTAAACAATGCTTTTTTAAGGTGCGTTATGTCTTCGCATTACAGTGTTTTACTGTCGCTTCCTCTGAGTGTATCTTCGGCAGTTGAGCACTGCTCTGTGCTGGAGTTTATCTTTAATGAACAGGGACTTCAGCCGGATCATTTCCCTGATCATTCGTTTTTTGAAAATTTTAATCCAGAGTTTCGTTTTCATAATTCTTATAGAAATATGGTTTCCGGTTCATGGAAATCAGCGTACTGGCTGGAGCAGGATGCCAGTGGCAAGGTGTTTAAGGCGGGGGTGAATCTCACTCTGCCAGGTAAAAAACTGGAGGAAGTCTGGCAAGATACGCTGCCTCTGGTCCATTGGCTGGCATCCATCTCAACGGCGCAGGGGGCGGTTGGTATTGTTGTTGCGGAGGATACTGACGATGACAAACCAATGGTCCTATTTGTCCGTGATTCCAGGCTCTTTATTTCTGCCTCGCAGCATGAAGATCTTTATGATTTTGATGATGCATTTTAAAAGTAAAGAGGAGGCCGCGGGCTCAGGGAAAGATCATGAAAAACCCTTGCGTGGCAAGGCTTTCAGCGGGGTAAAAATGAAAACATTAGCAGCCACTTTTTACACCGGAACGCGCGTTTTCTGAAGAAAAATGTCGATTTTCGAGGATCGCTTTGACGATCAGATCTCACTGTGATCATATGCTGTCTTTTGAACAGCAGCTTATCACTATGAATGG
>NZ_NQJF01000028.1 GCF_002245495.1 Oceanimonas baumannii | reverse complement strand
AGATGTGTATAAGAGACAGGGGATATTTAGCCGACAAGACATCTATCCGACAGGGACATTGAGCCGACAAGACATCTATCCGACAGAGACATCTATCCGACAAGACATCTATCCGACAGGGACATCTAGCCGACAAGACATTCGTCCGACAGGGAAAACTGGACAGATGTTTTTTTCTCGTCCCGGTAGAGCTTATAATAGAGTCCTTCCAGCCATGTGGCCAGGGGGCCATGTTCCAGCTCTCCTTTTGGGTCTTGCGTAGCTGAGCATTACATGAACTGTTGCTGAGGTACTGCTGGTGACATTTTACCTACGTTGAGACGAGAGCTGCTTAAGCCTAGGGTAAGAAGGGCGATACCAAGTGTAGCCTTGCCGCGCCTGACTCTATTAGGAGGGGTTCCTAGCGCGCATGCGGGGCGCAGGACCAATAAACAAACCCTTTATCACACCTGAGGGGAATCAGCCTCCACACTTGTGACATTGTCCAACTGTACAACAAAACAGAGTACGGACCGCAGAATACAAATAAAAGTCTCGCAGACTGTACGAGAAGAGCTGGAAACCGCGGACGTCTGGAGCGAGGACTAATGGTGCCGTGACGCGCCGCGCATTGTCTCACGGCACCAGTCTATAGGCCTTTTAAAAGGCTCGTTGTCGCGCTAAATAAGGGCAAGCAGCCAATGAGAGCGAAGCGTGACCCGGCCCGCTGCACGTGGCCGATTGCTAGGGCTGCATGCTTGTGGTTCGCTCTAGAGTGAGTATGTATGAGTATGAGTATGCAGAGTTGAGCGCGTGTGAGCGCAGTGATCTATCTAGAATGGTTAGGCGCTGAGCATAGGTAAAAGAGGCGCTGCGCGGGGTAGTGCAATACTACACCAAGGCCTCTTGGCAGTGCGCGCGAGAGGCGTATCCCACCCGCTCTCGGAAGGTGCGATTATTGGCACATCATCAGTGGCGGTGCTAGAGCAATGGGCGCCCGCAGACAGGAAATCCAGAGGGGGCAAGTTCAACTCCTGCTGGGTGTGTCTTATTGCACCTCCATTTTCCTTTTGAAACTTTTGTACGACCGTACATCCTCACACGCGGTCGCGCCCACCCAACTGAGCTTCCTTACACGCGGTCACGCGCGCCCAACTGGGCCTCCTCACGCGCGGTCGCGCCCCGCTGGCGCTTAGTGGTCGCACTACTTCACAGGGCAGCGCGATGGTCACCGAGGTCCCTTCTCGAGCTACGCCCCCTCCCCATGGAATATTTCAAGGTTGTATAGGTTCATTGATTCGCGGACTGCCCCTAGCCTTAGCCTTTCAACTAATAACAGTGTCGGTGGGCAAAGATATTGATTACTTATCGAGAAAGCCTACCGTCCCACAGACACATGGAAGGGCTGGAGGGAAGGGCTAGGAGAAATAAGCGTGGGACGCGCGCAGATGTATGGCAATGAAAAATGACGAAACCAGCCAGGCGGTAGGGATAAACGCGGTTTTCACATGGATCGCTACCCAGTACGGGTAACAGCCGCCGACACCGATCATGGAGAATTAGACATTTTATGCTACAACACAACTGCTGCTACGGTGTTGCACAGTTGGGCCGCAGAATATGTCATTACGCAACGCATTTCAGTACGCCAAAAGCGTTTGAGCCGACGAGCCCCTGGCAGCTGACTCGCGCTCCTCGTGATGGGTGGATGATCTTGTCGGATAAATGTCTTGTCGGATGGATGTCTCTGTCGGATAGATGTCTTGTCGGCTAGATGTCCCTGTCGGATAGATGTCTTGTCGGCTAGATGTCTTGTCGGATGGATGTCTTGTCGGATAGATGTCTTGTCGGATAGATGTCTTGTCGGATGGATGTCTTGTCGGCTAGATGTCTTGTCGGATGGATGTCTTGTCGGACAGATGTCCTGTCGGATAGATGTCTTGTCGGATGGATGTCTTGTCGGCTAGATGTCTTGTCGGATAAATGTCTTGTCGGATGGATGTCTCTGTCGGATAGATGTCTCTGTCGGCTAAATGTCTTGTCGGCTAGATGTCTTGTCGGCTGGATGTCCCTAAACCGGCCGGTGCAAGTGGGTCGATACAATTAGTTTATGAAGAATTTATTAGGGACCCGGCAAATCGATAAAACATACACGTACATATAAATACACCTACACGCACACTATATACTAGTCCCGGGCCCCTAAGTGGCTGCCCAATAACTGGGCCACCACTGTTTACCTGCATCCGTGTTACTTAGACCCCCTACCCCCATTAACCATACATTCTTTACCCCTTAATCCCTAACAAGTCCCTGTAACACGGATCCCTTAAGCGTACTATGCAAAGATGGGGCACGTCCACTAGAGTTCCGGAGCAAAACATGGGGCTCCTCAGTCTAAAACCTCTTAGTTGAACTTATATATGTGTGTACGGACCTAAAAAGTCGAACGTTAGTTAGGTTGTCTTCACCTACCAGGCCTTTCAGCAATAGGTGGACCAGCGCTTCATCATCAAACTGGTTTACTGAAGTAGGATGCCCCTCCGAATCAAGACTACTAAAAATAAGCACAGATCGCGCAAGATCATATTTACTACACTTTAGTAAATAATGAGCGTAAGTTTCATCTAACCCGCTTTGGCACTGGGAACATATCGGGCTAGCTTCACAACCACGTAGGTACAGGTCCCTGTTCAGCTGGCTAAACCCTAGTCTCATCCTAGTATGGTGCACTCCAGCGATGCGGCTGCCTCCCATGTACGGTTTGTAGCTAGTAGGCCAGTGAGACTTAAACCTGGTTTTAAAACCATTTATATTAGGAATATCTCTCAAATCTCTATCCAGGTTATTCCAGCGCCTCAGCGAGTCCACTAACACAGAGCCCTGGCGCAAACTGGTGTTACAACTGGGTACAACCATAACATTGGCCATTGCACTCCTAGTAACTCTAGCACCAGCAGCTTGGTTGGT
>NZ_NQJF01000027.1 GCF_002245495.1 Oceanimonas baumannii | reverse complement strand
AGATGTGTATAAGAGACAGGATGAACCCGCCTTCGTCCCTTTCAGAGCTTGGCGTATTTGGTGTAATTGGTGTATTTGATTTAAGGTAGGTAGGAGAGATGAGCCCAGTTTCCTTCGTCCCTTTCAGAGGTTGGCGTATTTGGTGTATTTGGTGTATTTGATCTAGGACGGCGAGATGAACCCGCCCTCGTCCTTTTCAGAGCTTGGTGTATTTGGTGTAATTGGTGTATTTGATTTAAGGTCGAGGAGATGAGCCCAGTTTCCTTCTTCCCTTTCAGAGGTTGGCGTATTTGGTGCAATTGGTGTATTTGATTTAGGGTCGGGAAGGCGAGACCGGTTTCCTTCTTCCCTTTCAGAGCCTGGTGTATCTGGTGTAATTGGTGTATTTGATTTAAGGTCGAGGAGATGAGCCCAGTTTCCTTCGTCCCTTTCAGAGGTTGGCGTATTTGGTGTATTTGTTTTAGGACGGCGAGATGAACCCGCCTTCGTCCCTTTCAGAGCTTGGCGTATTTGGTGTAATTGGTGTATTTGATTTAATGCCGGGAAGATGAACCCAGTTTCCTTCTTGCCTTTCAGAGCTTGGTGTATTTGGTGTAATTGGTGTATTTGATTTAAAGCGGCGAAATGAGCCCGGCTTTCTACGTTCCTTTCAGATGCTGGTGTATTTGGTGTATTTGGTGTAGTTGATTAAAGACCTGCGAGACGAGTCAGCTTTCGTCCCCTTCAGGGCTTGGTGTATTTGGTGTAATTTGTGTATTTGATTCAAGGTAGGAAAGATGAGCCCAGTTTCCTTCGTCTCTTTCAGAGGTTGGCGTATTTGGTGTATTTGGTGTATTTGATTTAGGACGGCGAGATGAGCCCGCCTTCGTTCTTTTCAGAGCTTGGTGTATTTGGTGTAATTGGTGTATTTAATATCAGCCCGCTTTCATCATTTTCAGAGCTTGGTGTATTTGGTGTAGTTGGTGTATTTAATTTAAGGCCGGGTAAATGAGCCCAGTTTCCTTAGTCCCTTTCAGAGTTTGGCGTATTTGGTGTATTTGGTGTATTTGGTTTAGGACGGCGAGATCAAACCGCCTTCGTTCTTTTCAGAGCTTGGTGTATTTGGTGTAATTGGTGTATTTGATTTAGGGTCGGGAAGGCGAGACCGGTTTCCTTCTTCCCTTTCAGAGCCTGGTGTATTTGGTGTAATTGGTGTATTTGATTTAAGGTCGAGGAGATGAGCCCAGTTTCCTTCGTCCCTTTCAGAGGTTGGCGTATTTGGTGTATTTGTTTTAGGACGGCGAGATGAACCCGCCTTCGTCCCTTTTAGAGCTTGGCGTATTTGGTGTAATTGGTGTATTTGATTTAAGGTAGGTAGGAGAGATGAGCCCAGTTTCTTTCATCCCTTTCAGAGGTTGGCGTATTTGGTGTATTTGGTGTATTTGATCTAGGACGGCGAGATGAGCCCGCCCTCGTCCTTTTCAGAGCTTGGTGTATTTGGTGTAATTGGTGTATTTGATTTAGGGTCGGGAAGGCGAGACCGGTTTCCTTCTTCCCTTTCTGAGCTTGACGTATTTTAAGGTAGGTAGGAGAGATGAGCCCAGTTTCCTTCGTCCCTTTCAGAGATGAGCCTGCCTTCGTCCCTTTCAGAGCTTGGTGTATTTGGTGTATTTGGTGTATTTGAATTGGGGACGGCGAGATGAACCCGCCTTCGTCCCTTTCAGAGCTTGGCGTATTTGGTGTAATTGGTGTACTTGATTGAAGTATGTAGGAGGGATGAGCCCAGTTTCCTTCGTCCCTTTCAGCGGTTGGTGTATTTGGTGTATTTGGTGTATTTGATTTAGGACGGCGAGATGAGCCCGCCTTCGTCCCTTTCAGAGCTTGGTGTATTTGGTGTTATTGGTGTATTTGAATTAAGGTCGGCGAGATGAGCCCTGTTTCCTTCGTCCCTTTCAGAGCTTGGTGTATTTGATTTAAAGCGGCGAAATGAGCCCGGCTTTCTACGTCCGTTTCAAATGTTGGTGTATTTGGTGTATTTGGTGTAATTGATTCAAGACCGACGAGACGAGTAAGCTTTCGTCCCCTTCAGGGCTTGGTGTATTTGGTGAAATGTTGTGCTCAAAGGTGACGTACCATCATCATGACGGTGATAAATGTGCATCACTCAGCCGTTCCAGTCGTTCATGGCTCCCTCGGTTCGTTTCAGGGGTTGGTATATTAGCTGTAATTGACTTTTCGGACTCGAGTAGGCCGTAGGCTAGGCTGCGATCTGTTGTTGTCCTGGTCATTGTTGTTGTTACTTAGGCAATAATCTTGCGACGATTGGTTTAGGCACCAGCTGTATTAACATCCACCCACGTATCACTGCTCAGTTCCACTATTGGTGAGGCTAGGTCCTATGTTATGAAATGTGACCCAATTGTAGAGCTTTTTAGGTTCGCTGACTATTCTGGCGTGCCTTTTTTCATCGACGGCATACTTTTTATGGAATGAGTTACGCGCTGTTTTTGCTAGAATCTCTCTGGTGGTACTATGCCTCCCCCGCAATACTAAATAGTGCCACCGAGGCCACACTGGTTGCGGCAGATAATTGCTGAACCCAGGTTTTAGCCCAGGATGTGAAAGTCCTTTCTGCCATTGAATGCAAGAATGACTCGCAATTTAACAAAAAGATTGACGTAGGCAGGCCCTGGCCGTGAAGATTATGTCAGATCATACTCTGCCAACCAGTACGGCAGTCTGTATGTACTGTTACGTTTGTCGTCCCCCAAGTGTGAAAAGGAAAAATTAAGCGAACAGTATGATCTTTTGATGAGTTCAGCATTCCCGGAGGGTGTACCTCTGCTCTGCACCGGTGCCTTTGGAAGCGTCAAATGCAAAATCACGAATCGCCTCTGTAGGTTTACTAGTCACATCAAATATACTAACTTTTCAAATGAGAATGGATGGAAGGAGCCAATTTGTGCAGGCCCGCTCAGAATCAAATACACCAAATACACCAGCACCGGTGAGCTCAACCGACTCCTTCCATCTCCTTCAGGGCTGGTGTATTTGGTGTATTTGGCGTATTTGATTTTGAGCGGGCCTGCACACCTTCGTTCCTTCCATCCATTTCAGGGCTAGTGTATTTGGTGTAATTAGTGTATTTGATTTAGCAGGTGAGCTCAACCGGCTCCTTCCATCTCTTTCAGGGCTGGTGTATTTGGTGTATTTGATTCTGAGCGGGCCTGCACAAATTGGCTCTGTCTCTTATACACATCT
>NZ_NQJF01000026.1 GCF_002245495.1 Oceanimonas baumannii | reverse complement strand
AGCCCCTTGAAGAGCACCCTAACGATGAGCACAACCAGCTGTGGCTGATGACCGAGCTCAGCTACCACGGCAAACAACCCCAGGTGCTGGGCGAGCTGACCGACAGCCAGAGTGAGTTTCACTGTGAGTTTACCGCGCTGCCCGAAGCCAGTGTGTATCGGCCCCCGTGCCCGCCCAAGCCGCAGGTGCCGGGCCAGCAAAGCGCCATTGTCACCGGCCCGGAAGGGGAAGAGATTTACTGTGATGAATACGGCCGGGTAAAAGTGCAGTTTTACTGGGACCGCGAAGGCCGGGGCGATGAAAACACCAGCACCTGGCTCAGAGTCAGCCAGGGCTGGGCCGGCAACGGCTATGGCCAGTTCATGCTGCCCAGAGTGGGCATGGAAGTACTGGTGAGCTTTATCGACGGTGACCCGGACCGGCCGATTATTACCGGCTGTTTGTATAACGGGGCCAACCGGGTGCCCTATGCGCTGCCCGAGCACAAAACCCGCTCCACCTTTAAGACCGCCTCCAGCCCCGGCAGTGATAACGCCAATGAACTGCGCTTTGAGGACAAGGCCGGCCAGGAGCAGATTTACCTGCACGCGGCCAAGGACTACGACCAGCTGATTGACCACAACAAAAAGACCGAGGTGCTCAACGACCGGCACACCGACACCCACGGCACTCACTATGGCCGCACCCGGGGCGACCACCACCACACGGTGAACGGCACTCACCACAGCCGCACCGACGGTGACCGCCACGAGCAGGTGGGCGGCAGCCGCCACACCGAGCTGGGCAGCCAGGAGCTGCTGAAAGCCGGCCGGGAAATACACCTGGCGGCGGGGCAGAAAATGGTGATAGATGCCGGCACCGAGCTGACCCTGAACGCCGGCGGCAGCATGGTCAAACTGGATCCGTCCGGCATTACCCTGCTGGGCCCGGCCATTAACATGAACACCGGCGGCAGCCCGGGCCAGGGCAGCGGTGCCGCAGCCGTGCTGGCAGAGATGCCGCTGAATGTAGAGGAAGTGGCGGCGGGCAAGGTGCCTGAAGCCAAAATTCCTGTGGCTAACAAACGCCCTGCCCCTTTGGTAAACATGCGGCCCGATCCAATCAGACAAAAGCAGGCGTTATTACAAGGCCGTTCACTATGCCCGATCTGTGATCTGGCTAAGGAGCAGCTGTGATAGAGATATCTGCGTTTGCCGGAGATCAAAAACCCGGCTTTGAACAAGACAGCCACTTACATACTGCGCTGTTATTGGATGGAGCGACCAGGCAAAACCTGTTAACGCTCATTTATGAACAACAAAGCGCGCCTGAATTTGAGTTGTTGTATCTGAATAGCGAGCTTGATGAGCTTTGCGACATATCTCCCTGTTTAGTGGCAGTAAGTACCGATGATGACCTGTTCGCTCGTTTCTGCGAGCAGGGAATAAGCGGCGAGTGGGGCTATATGCTTTGTTTTTCAGCCCCATGGCATGAGGTGACGACGCATTTGCGCCGTTTGATGAAAGTGATACACCCATCCGGAGAAGAGGTATATCTGAAGCTGGCTGCTCCGTCGGTTATGGCGGCCATGTTACAGAATGAACTGCGTCGCCCGGCGCTGATGGGGCCCATCAGTGAGATCATCACTATAGACAGCTATGCCGGTGAGCTAAGCCGCTTTGTGAATGAAGCCCCGTTCTTTAATGACGATGACACCCTGCTTCGCCTCACGGAAGAAGACATGGCGCTGCTGTCTGAAGCGGACTTCAGAAGAGTCTGCATCGGCTTGATGATACATATGCAGCGTTATTTCCCCGAGTGGTGCAACCGGCCTGAGGATGGGCAAACATCTTGCTGGAAGCGGGTGCTTTCAATCGCTGAGCTGGCTTACGAGCAAGGGTTTCAGTCTGAGCGGGATATCACCATGTTTGCCAATATTCTTGGTTATTTGAACACAGACAGCATTGATCAAGCTGAATATTCCAATATTCATCAGCTTTTGTATGCAGACTCCGGGACTGTTGCATCCCAGCGGCTTTCTATTGCAGCTCAATATGCTCAGCAAGCCTCCAGCCAGCTCCAGAGAGAGAATCATGTCCAATAATAACGATGAACGGGATAACCCAATTTCGGCAGCGAATGCCAAAAGCGCAGAAGATGCACGCTCCAGTACCGGCACCTGCCCCTTGATGAAAGCCAAACTGCAACTTTTGCCGTTGCGATATGGCGTGGTGGAAGAGCTGGACCCTTCCGAGGAAATTACCATGCCTTTTTCTCTGCAATCCCGGCCACTGGGGCTGCGCAGAGTCAGAGATGGCTATCTTTACATCATAGATGCAACAAAAAATATTCTGCACGAATACCAACTGACCAATGGCAATATCGAAAAGCTGCTGTGGCAAGACAAGGAAGTCGGCCAGAATTCACGGACCAGCACGGTGGGTGAGCCGCATTTAATTTTCCCTCGCTGCAGCCTGCTGTACGTCGCTTATTCCGAAATTCAATGGACGGCAAGAAAGTGCTCCCAGGTGCTGGAAAGCAGTAAAGAGCGCGACTACTTCATGCAAAAGGTTAACTTGGCCGCAGCCAATGCCGCCACCGGCGGGAAGCACCTTATAACATTGGCGCAGGCAGAAAAATGGCTGGCCGAAGTGGCAGAGAATGCACAGCCGGCTACGCCGGAAGGAGCTAACCCTGAAGAGAGTCAGCCTTATATTTGGGAGCAACCGGATAAAGGGCAGCCAGTACCGACCTCCACACCTTATAAGCAAATTGGTTTTGGAACATTGACCAAAGCCGTTTTGAAAGACTATCAAAACGACTGTTTCTGCCTGGTGCTTCAGGATGACATCGGTGTTATGCGAGACCTGGCCCAATTTCAGGATAAAGTCGTTGGCTGGATTTCTGACTGGGCCGAAGGAGGAGAGCAGCCTGGTAATAACGAGCGTGACTATATGCTCGGCTGTTATATAGAGTCACTGACTCAGATAACAGCCGATGAACTGACTCACCTTGATGATGAACAAGTACAAGCAATGCTTGATGATCTTGGCAAGCTGCCTGAACAGGCTCAAAGTGATACACGAAAAGTCATTATTGATTACCTTAATAATGGCAGCGGCATTAGCGAAAGAGATCCCACCCTTCCCAGAGTGGTGAGGAAAAAGATTGATGCCATTAATCGTAAGCTGGCCGGTGTACGCTCAGCAGATGGTGTAAGGAAAATTAAAACTGAAGTACAGGAAGCGATAGATCATTATTATCTCTCTCAAAAGTTGTCTGCTGCCAATGCCAGTAGTGATTTTGTCAGTGAACATATTGATACTGTTATACGACTGAAAAAAGAGCATAACCGTAAAGTTAAAGATATATTGAATGGTGCAAGCCTTGGCCAGCGGGGTATTGACGACCTGATTGACCGGCCTGCCATGGATCAGTTTCTTGCCACACAGCGCCGGCACGTGGAGCGGTGGAATGTATTACTTGATAAAGTTACGGCTGATCGAGAGAACATGCTTACGGAATCGCGTTTTCACCGTGCTGCCTGGTATTATGATTTGCAGCAGACAGAGCAGCTTGGTCTGGCGTTTGCTACTCAATATGCCTGTTTAAAAGATATTTGCCGAAGCGATGAGGCTATCGAAAATATATTAAACTGGCTGGAAAAAAATCCCGAATATGATCGTCCACTTTTTCATACCCTGCCTCTGAATGTTCAGCAAGAGCTTAAAGCACAATATGCACAATTTAATGCTGCAGGCTATACATTAGCGAGTAACTTCGGGCAGTTAATGCAAAAGTTGAAAAGTATTGAAGAAGGCAAGCTGCCGGCGATAGATGAGTTGCCGGAAACCACACAAGCCCTGGCTAAAAGCGCGCAGAGCACACTTGACCCGGCATTAAGCCATGGCATCAGCCGCCTGATGGATGATTTTTTCAAGAGTATTGACCAGCCAAAAATGCCGGATCTTGATCAGTTATTCCGAACACTGCCCAAAGCCTTACCTGCCCGCTTATTGCAAGCGGGCATGGAAGAAGGCTTTAGCTTCTCGGTGGCCAGCGAAGCCGAAATACGGCTGTTGCAGCAAGATATTCAAGCAATTACCAAGACACGAGCCTCGCTTGCTGACGCGGTGAAACAGCGCGCCATAAGCAACAGCCAATCAGGGCATAAATCTGAAAAGTCTCGTGAATTACTTGCCCGGATTAAACAGCTTAAAACTGAGCTTGATATGCTGGAGCCCAGACTGGCCGCCAGCCTCAGCCCCATTGGCGCATTACCGGAAGACAGCATACGTGTATCCGGCGCGGCAATGGGCAAGGCGGGTATTACGCTGATATTGCCACCGGAAGCCAAACAGGAAATTGGTGGTATGTTGCAGAATGCCCGCAATGGTTATGCCAATGTCGGGAAAGTCAGCAAACTGGGGGATGGCCTTGGACTGGCGGTGGCTGTTGCGCAAGCGATTAACTTACTGGTAATTGGTAAAAAAGTTTGGAATCAACCGACAGGAAAAAAAGAGTATACCCTATTAGTGGGGCCTATTTTTTCTTCTGCCACTGCAGGCTTTTCTGTTGCTCAGGGAGTTATTGATAATGCCTTTAAGGCCAGAACAGCATTACTCAGTAACAGCTTGCAGCAGCATGCGCTTAGTGCCGCTCATGTGCAGATGGGCCGATTGCACTATGTACTCGGTAGTTTTAATTATGCTTCTGGATTTATAGCATCGGTCATAAGTAGTATTAATCACTTTGGCAATTGGGCAGATGCAGCGCGCCGGGGTAACGCCGGGGCTCAGCAGGGAGCTTTAGTCGCCATGGCAGGCTCTGTTGGTATGATGGGTAATACCGCTTATGCTTCTTGGCACACAATGTCTGCGGGTAGAGCAGCAAGGAGTGCTTTAACCAAACAAGCTGCAACTGCCGCATGGGCGGCAGCCGGTCCGCGTTTATCCGCGGTTTTCTTTCGTTTTAATATCGCGGGCGCTCTTTTTACTCTATTGGAACTCGCCGGAACTGCTTGGTACAACCACCATAACACCACGCCTCATGATGACTGGCTGTTAAGTACTCCCTGGAGCAAGGATGATGAAAAACGGCAGAATCATTCGCTGCCAGAGTACCAGCAAAAATTATTTAGTATAATCAGTAAACCTAAAATTAATGTTACTCACTTGAGTCACGATAGTTGGTGGAAAGATATATTACTTCCCTCTGCAGGTATAGAGCTTGATCTTGAGCTGCCTGGTCTAAACCTTGCCGAATTGGAATCACCTATAGGGGGGCGTGCGTTAGCTCGCCTTAACCTTGGTGCCTATGTGATTCGTTCGGTTAACTATGGCAAAGGCAGCAAAGAAGTACAGTGGTCTCCTGTTTCTGAGCAAATTACTAATGGTGTTCAGTTGGTTTTATCTAATCCTCTTAAAATTCGGCTTCCGTTACCATTGTTAAAAGGTGCCGTCGGAGGAGTAACCAGGCATGAGTTATTAGTTGAACTGAAAATAGAAAAGCTGAATGAAAAAGGAGAATATAACTTCGAGCAATTCAGAATTCGCTTTGACTTAAATAATGAAGGAAAGCACAGCCCTTCTGCACAGCAGCCCAAAGGGACTAAGGCCATTCAGATCCCGTTAATTCCTGAACTTATCTCGGAACAGTTTAATGTCTAAACAACACAAAGATAAAGACCAGCTTCAGTATGGTCTTGACCAGCCTCACCAGGCCGGCGATAGCACCACCTTTGCCGGAGGTCAGGTAAGTTATCTGGCCCCCATGCCATTACCTACTGGTCAGCCCGCTCAGGACTATGCCCATGCCGTGGGGGAAGTTAATGATATCTATCTTAGTTTTGGTGCGGGTATGCCGACTGTTTTTGGGTGGCAATTGCCAGTGAGCACCTATATCGGTGGATGGGTGATGTTACTTCTAATATCTCCTTTAATTGCCGGAACCGTCATTATGATGGTGGGCGGGGGAGTGTCTGGTTTTGGTGAAGCAGCCCTGGCAGTATTTAAGGAAGGAGCAAGATTGGGTGTTCCCATTATGTCTCTGATGCTGATTATTATTGCTTCCTCCATTTACAGCCACCACCGTAAATATGAACGGGTGATCCCCACCCGCTTTAACCGCCAGCGTCGTGAAGTATGTTTCGTTCTTGAAGGTCAAAAAGAACCCTTGTTTGTGCCCTGGGAGTCACTGTCGGCCTGGGTGGTTGAAGCGCAGGGGGTCACCCAATACGGGGTTCAGCGCCAATATGCCATGGGGGTGGGTTTTCACCATGCCGACAGTGGCGAAAACTACACTCAGGAGTTTGTTTGTGGTGGCTTGCCTCTGGCCATTGCCAACTGGGAGGCCATTCGTGCCTACATGGATTACGAGGTGCACAGCCTGAAGGAAATACAGGACCCACTGGACTTGCAGGGCCCGGACGATCCGCCCCACGAAGGGCTGCATACCTTTTATAACGCCCGTGCCCGCATGCGCCGCCGCTACCGGGAAGGCGAGGTGGGCAAGTGGTATGTCGCGGGCTGGTATGCCTATCACCTTTTCACCCTGTGGACGCTGCCGTTTCACCTTACCGAATGGGAAACAGCCCGGGTCAAACGGATACAGAAGCATGATATACCCGACGAGATGAAAGCCTGGTCGCAACCGCTGCCAGCAGAACAATGGGCCCAACCCAGCGCAGAGCTGCAACGCCAGCGCGAGCGGCTGACCATATTGCGGGAGCTGTACCCTCAACATTCCGTGTTCAGCCTGTTTACCAAAGCCCGGGGCACCGATGAACTGATGGTGCCCAAGCGCAAAGGTAAAAAAGGCAAAAAAGCCAAAGCCGGCTGACGCCATTAACAACAGGCCTGCGCATTATCATGTGCAGGCCTCTGGCAGTATCAAAACCTGTTTATCACGCCATTGGAACCCGGCGTCACCCCAAGGGCGGTAGCGTGGTGAAAATGGCAAGATGCTATCGCCGTCGGCTGCAAAACAGGAGTTGTGATGAATCTTGATAATTGCATTGATGAAAAGCTGGCGGCGCTGGATCAGGCCTTGTCAACGAACAAGCGTATTAAAACGTTTTTTCCGGACAAGCAAGCCTGTGATGAACCAATCCCGTACCTGGATGTGGACACCCAGAATGAAGTTTATCTCCGAATGCAAACTGGCGAAGAAATCACTCGTGGAGTGTTAACCATGTGTGGTTGCATGGGCATTATTCCTGTATGTACATTTCTCACGTTATTCTCATCATTTACCTTCTTCGAAGCTGGCTTATTATTTTTTTTTGTGGTTCTCCCTTTATGCTGGGAGATGTTTTCTCCCATGCCTTACCCAGTAATATTTAATCGTCGCACCCAGGAAGTGTATGCCTGTTTTAAAGACGAGCTGTATCATATTCAGTGGGACAAAGCGCGAGCCATTGCTTATGAAGATTATATGGTGAACCAATATAGTGGTAAGACCGAGTTTGGCTATTTGGAAATACTACTGCAAGGCTATGATAATCCCGACAAGTGGATCTGGGCCAACCTTTCCATGCCGCTGGGCCGCACCATCGAAATGCAATCCTCCCTGTGGGAGTACCTGAGATCCTACATGAATAACGGCCCCTGGTTTGATGAGCATGGAAACCCTAGCGAGTCAGATAGCTATAACCGTCAGCAGCTTGAGGCTTATCACGAGACCACGCGTCAGCGGCTGAAAGCAAAACGCGCCAATATCAGACCGGATGATGCTACCTCCAGGCTGGCTTATTACGTCTACCTCATCTGGTCGCCCATGGAGTTTTTAAAAGAGTGGGTATATGCCATGGCTCTGAAGCGCTCAGTACGCACCTGGCCGAAGGAAGTACAGGAGCGTCTTAAGCCCAATGGCCCCACTACCAGTCTGACCGAACTGCAGCAGGCAAAGCGGGCGTGATGGGATCATGAGAACACCACCCAAAGCAGGCGATAAAAAAAGCATGTTGGGCCTGGCAAACGAGAATTTTCTGGCTCCCTTGCCGGTGCCTACCGGTAGAAAGCCCAATCACACCATGGGCATGGTGTGGCGTATTAATGATACCTATATGGATGTCAGTGACTGTACACCGGGCTCAGCAGTTGGAACGATGCATTGTACATTGGTGTTAACCATTTTAGTTATGTTGTGGATTGGTAATGAACTTGGTGCTGGCTTTTTTTTCGGTCATTGGCTGGGCTGGATGGGCATATTTGGATTTGTCATTGTGCCAATACTTGCCATTGTTTTTCTTGTTTTTGCCAAGCCGCGCGAGCCGGTGCGTTTTAATCGCCAGCGTCGTGAAGTCTGTGTGCCCAAGGAAAAGGGAGGCGACTACTGGTATGTTCCCTGGGAGACGGTCAAGGCTTCGGTGGAAGGCTTTAATATGGTCAGTCAGGCGGGGGTGAATAAAAACGGCAGCCTGATGATTGGTTTTCCCAACCCCGACTTTAACGGTGAAGTTAAACTCGACAGTGATGGGTTCAGTGCGAATGAAGACGCCGAACGTCACCTCTGGTTTCCAAATGTGGTACCGGAAGTAGGCACCAGTATGTGGGAGGTGATACGCACATATATGGAAGAAGGACCGGGGCACGTTAAAGTTGATACAGAGGATTTTACTGTTCAAAAGGAAGGTATTCTCGAGGCTTACATTAAGGGTGTTAAGAAATCGGTAGCCAAACGCGGCTGGTTCAAGGCATTTTTATGGGATGGCATTTTTGGCCTGATATTGTGTAATACCTTGCTGGTGGATTACATCTATCGTAAACACCTGAACCCGCCTCCAGATTTAAAGGGTGAGAAAGTACAACAATGGTCAAAATCCCTGCCCAAGGAGCAATGGGCCAGGCGCTCTCCCGAGCTGGAGCAGGCCATTCAAGCGCGAGAAGCCGAGCTGGCCAGACAGTCGGCGGCGTAAGGCATTGCCATGAGAACACCACCTAAAGCGGGCGACAAAAAAAGCATGTTGGGATTAGCTTCCGAACATTTTTTGGCTCCCTTGCCAGTACCTACCGGTAGAAAGCCCAACCACACCATGGGTATGGTCTGGCGTATTAATGATACTTATATGGATGTGAGTGACTGTACCCCAGGTAGTACCGTAGGAACGGTTCACTGTTTGCTGATTATAGCCATACTTTTTTATCGTGGATGGTCTATATCGACGGTGTAGAGTTCTGGTATAGCTGGTTCGGAATACTTTCAATACTATGTTTTATCCTTCCTAATATAGCAGTTATTGTTATATCAATTTATGTCAGACCTCGAGAGCCAATGCGTTTTAACCGCCAGCGTCGTGAAGTCTGTGTACCCAAAGAAAAGGGAGGCGACTACTGGTATGTTCCCTGGGAAACGGTCAAGGCCTCGGTGGAAGGCTTTAATATGGTCAGCCAGGCGGGAGTGAATAGAAACGGCAGCCTGATGATTGGTTTTCCCAACCCCGATTTTAACGGTGAAGTTAAACTGGGCGGCAATGGCTTTAGTACCAATGAAGACGCCGAACGTCACCTCTGGTTTCCAAATGTGGTACCGGAAGTCGGGGCCAGTATGTGGGAGGTGATACGCACCTATATGGAAGAAGGACCGGAGCACGTTAAGGTTGATACAGAGGATTTTACTGTTCAAAAGGAAGGTATTCTCGAGGCTTACATTAAGGGTGTTAAGAAATCGATAGCCAAACGCGGCTGGTTCAAGGCGTTTTTATGGGATGGCATTTTTGGCCTGATATTGTGTAATACCTTGCTGGTGGATTACATCTATCGTAAACACCTGAACCCGCCACCGGATTTAAAGGGTGAGAAAGTACAACAATGGTCAAAATCCCTGCCCAAGGAGCAATGGGCCAGGCGCTCTCCCGAGCTGGAGCAGGCCATTCAAGTGCGTGAAGCCGAGCTGGCCAGACAGTCGGCGGCATAAGGAAGTAATGAGCAACAATCATCAATCTCCACACTGTCTTGACCAGCCCCACCAGGCCGGCGATAGAACCACCTTTGCCGGAGGCCGGGTCAATTACCTGGCCCCCATGCCGTTGTCAACCGGTGAACCCGGCCAGGACTATGCTCATGCCGTGGGTGAAATAAACGACACCTATCTGACGTTTGGGGTTGGACTGCCTCAGGTGTTTAGTTGGCAACTTAATATTGGTGGGGGAATTGTCGGCGGTGTTTTGTTAACGATGTTTTCTACCCCGTTGGTTATCTCCTTTATGACTATGATGATGGGAGCCAGCATCGTGGAATTAAAGGATATATTTTGGCGTATATTTGAAGTTACGTTTGTTATCGGCTCGATTGTAACAATAACAGTTTGGTTATTAGCCATTTTAGTTTTGTACATTAACCGCAGAAAGTATAAGCATGTAATAGCCGCCCGTTTTAACCGCCAGCGCCGTGAAGCCTGTTTTGTACCCGAAGGAGAGACGGACCCTGTGTTTGTGCCCTGGGAGTCGCTGTCGGCCTGGGTGATTGAAGCGCAAGGGGTCACCCAATACGGCACCCAGCGCCAATATGCCATGGGGGTGGGTTTTCATCATGCCGACAGTGGCGAAGATTACTCACTGGAGTTTGAGTGTGGCGGTCTGCCCCTGGCCATTGCCAACTGGGAGGCCATTCGTGCCTACATGGACTACGAGGTGCACAGCCTGAAGGAAATACAGGACCCACTGGACTTGCAGGGTCCGGACGATCCACCCCACGAAGGGCTGCATACCTTTTATAACGCCCGTGCCCGCATGCGCCGCCGCTACCGGGAAGGCGAGGTGGGCAAGTGGTATGTCGCGGGCTGGTATGCCTATCACCTTTTCACCCTGTGGACGCTGCCGTTTCACCTTACCGAATGGGAAATAGCCCGGGTCAAGCGGATACAAACCCGGGAAATACCGCCGGCAATGGCCGCCTGGTCGCAACCGCTGCCGGCAGCGCAATGGGCCCAGCCCAGCGCTGAGCTGCGACGCCAGCGCGAACGGCTGACCATATTGCGGGAGCTGTACCCTCAACATTCCGTGTTCAGCCTGTTTACCAAAGCCCGGGGCACCGATGAACTGATGGTGCCCAAGCGTAAAGGTAAAAAAGGCAAAAAAGCCAAAGCCGGCTGACGCCATCAACAGCAGGCCTGCGCAATATCATGTGCAGACCTCCGGCAGCATTCAAAACCTGTTTATCACGCCATTGGAGCCCGGTGTCCAGGGCAAGATCATGAAAAACCCTTGCGTGGCAAGGCTTTCAGCGGGGTAAAAATGAAAACATTAGTAGCCACTTTTTACACCGGAACGCGCGTTTTCTGAAGAAAAATGTCGATTTTCGAGGATCGCTTTGACGATCAGATCTCACTGTGATCATATGCTGTCTTTTGAACAGCAGCTTATCACTATGAATGG
>NZ_NQJF01000025.1 GCF_002245495.1 Oceanimonas baumannii | reverse complement strand
CAAGCGTTGATTTGAACTTTGTTTTGTTCGTTTTCAACGTTTGTGACCGTTGGCGTGTTGCCCCGTGTCAGTGGATGCGCATTATAGGGAGCCGCGGATTTTGCGCAAGGGCTTTTTTGACATTTTTATTAAAAAAGGCGGCTTCGTATGAAAAACATACTGAAACCGCCTTTTTGTTGTCATTTTGTTGCGTTTACTTAGCTTCTTCTGGCTACTTTTTTAGCAAATTCACTGACCTTATCCCAATCGGTGAACTCCAGATCCCGGCTGGTGTCTGTGCTGCCGCCGGTAATTTTCATAATCAGCTGAATAATACGTGTCTGCCACCAGTTATATTCACTGTATTGCAGCGCACCGGCAAACACACCTATGGTTCTTGGCCGCCAGGAAGAGCGGGCCAGAAACTTCTTAATGTAGGCATTATTACCCGGAACCGCCTTTTCGGGCTTGCGGGCAGTCAGGCATACGCAAAAGAAAGCAGAATCGGCCACCGCCAGCTGCTCACTGTGGTGATGAATAAAGTTATAGACACTGTCGTGAAAACGGCCGTAGCGAATGGAGGCACCAATCAGCACCTTGTCATATTTGCTGAGGTTCTTTTTAGGACTTGTATGTAAGTCCACCAGCTCCACCTCATAACCACTGAATTCATTCCGCATCGCCTCAATGATCTTGTGAGTCTGACCATTACGGGATGAATAAAGCACCAACAGTTTTTCCATATACTCCTCAATCAGCTTCGCCAGAAAGCAGGCGTAAACAGCACCAACAGGGTAAAGATTTCCAGGCGACCAAACAGCATCGACAACACCAAAATCCACTTGGCACCATCAGTCGTATTGCCAAAGTTGGCTGCCACCTCGCCCAGACCCGGACCAAGATTATTCAATGTGGCCACCACGGCAGTAAACGCCGTCAGCTCGTCCATACCGGTTGCCAGCAGAGCAAGCATGCAAAGGACAAAGACCAGTGCGTAAGCGGCAAAAAAGCCCCAGACAGCCTCAACCACTCTATCAGCTAACGCTTTGTTGCCAAGCTTTATTCGATAGACTGCTCGCGGGTGGATCAGCCGCTTCAGCTCCCGCATGCCCTGCAGATTCAGCAGCATGATGCGTACCACCTTGATACCGCCTCCGGTACTGCCGGCGCAACCACCGATACAGGAAGCGAACATCAGTAATATTGGCAAGAACAGCGGCCACTCGGCAAAACCTGTAGTACTGAAGCCAGCGGTCGTGGCAATGGATACCGACTGAAACAAAGCCTGATCCAGCGCCTGCCAGGGATCGCTGTACACCTGATGCGCCAACAGCATGGCCATACATATAAAGGTAAGCACCAGCTGGACGCCAATAAACACTTTCAGCTCAGGATCCATCCGATACACCGACAGGCGCAGTCCTCTGTTGGAGAAAGCGGCAAAGTGGAGGCTGAAGTTGACCCCGGCAATAATCAGAAAAACCACGATAATCAGGTTAATCACCGGGCTGTTGAAGTGCCCCACACTGGCATCGTAGGTAGAAAAGCCGCCGATGGCGATGGTGGAAAAGGAATGACAGATAGCGTCAAACAGGTTCATTCCCGCCAGCCACAGCAACAGAGCACAGACAATGGTCAACACCAGATAGATGTACCACAGCGCCTTGGCCGTTTCGGCAATACGCGGTGCCACCTTGTTATCCTTTACCGGACCCGGGATCTCGGCCCGGAACAGCTGCATGCCGCCAATCCCCAGAATAGGCAAGATCGCCACCGCCAGCACAATAATGCCCATACCTCCCAGCCACTGCAGCATCTGACGATAAAACAAAATGGCTTTGGGCAGATTATCCAGCCCGCTGATCACGGTTGCTCCCGTGGTCGTCAGCCCCGAAAAAGACTCAAAAAAGGCCTCAGCTACCGTCATCTGCGGCTGTGCGCTAAGCAAAAAAGGAATGGCACCAACACTGCCCAGTACCGTCCAGAACAGCACCACTATTAAAAAGCCTTCCTTGGCCCGCAGATCTTTATGGTGTGTCCGGTTGGGAAACCACAGCACCAGCCCCAGCACCAGACAAATAAGAAAAGCACTGAAAAAGTCGAGGCCTGCGCCGTCCCGGTAAATGTAAGCAACCAGCGCCGGAGCCAGCATGGTGACACTGAACAGCGCCACCAGAATACCAACAATACGAATAATGGAGCGAATATGCATGCTTGTTACGAAGCTCAAGTGTTAATCGGTAAGCGGGCGCGCGATCACCCTTCCCTGTGTTCTGTCTTTAATCTGTCGGATCAGGTTGTCGAGCAACCGAATGTCCACCTGCAGCACGCCGCTGACAACGGCACCGTAATCCACCTGCGCCCAGCGGGCTCCGCTTTGAGACAGCAGATTATCCAGCAGAGCCACATCGCTGTAATCGGCGGACAGTGCCAGTCGCCCTTCAATCACTTTTTCTACCGTGGTCAGTTCAGCCAGAGCACCGTTCACCGAACTGCCATAGGCCCGCACCAGACCACCGGTGCCCAGCTTGATACCGCCAAAATAACGCACCACTACCGCGGTAACTTCACCAATACCGGAGCCCTGCAAGACGGCCAGCATGGGCTTGCCGGCAGTACCTGACGGCTCGCCATCGTCGCTGAAGCCAAGCGCCTGAGAGTCGTTCGGTGCACCCGCAATAAAAGCCGAGCAATGGTGTCCGGCACCGGGATATTCGTCCCGCAGCCGTTCAATAAACGCCTTGGCTGCCTCCGCATCGGGCGTATGTGCCAGGAAAGCAATAAAGCGGCTTTTTTTAATTTCCTGTTCCCACACCACAGAGGCCGCCGGAACAAGATAGGGAGAAGCGGTCATGGGTCGTCCCTGAACGGTTCTGGCCGGCTGTTAACGCCGGTACATATGCTACAAGGCCGGTCATCATAGCACAGCTGTTCCTGCGCCACGCCGCGCCGGGATCACGCACTTCGCTTTTTAAACGAGCGTTTTAAAAGACATTGAAAAGTGCTTATTTACTGTCCATAGTGATTCCATTATGCCCGGTTGTTTCCGGCGCTGCGTCAGGGAATTCAAGGAGATATACATATGATCTACCAAGGTGAAGCCCTCTCGATCACCCTTATGGACAATAGCATTGCCGAACTTTGCTTTGATGCACCCGGCAGTGTTAACAAGCTGGATAGTGCGACCCTGCTATCACTGGAAACAGCCCTCACTGCCCTGGAGCGCACAGCAAATGTGAAGGGCCTGCTGATTGCCAGCGCCAAAGACACCTTTATAGTGGGTGCCGATATCACCGAGTTTCTCGACAAGTTTGAGCTGCCTGAAGCCGAGCTGGCAACCTGGCTGGGCCGGGCCAACAGCATTTTTAACCGCATGGAAGACTTGCCTTTCCCGACCTTGAGCCTGATCCGGGGATATGCCCTCGGCGGCGGCTGCGAATGCATTCTGGCAACCGATTTCCGTCTGGGTGATGCCAGTGCCTGCATAGGCTTGCCAGAAACCAAACTGGGCCTTATGCCCGGGTTTGGCGGTACCGTCCGGCTGCCCCGGCTGGTGGGGGCAGACAATGCCATGGAGTGGATTACCACCGGGCAGGATCATCGGGCTGATGACTGCCTGAAACTGGGAATACTGGATGCGGTAGTAAGCACTTACAAACTCAGGGAAACTGCCATCAGGGTGCTACAACAGGCCGATGAATACCGCTGGCAAGATCGCCGCTGGCAGAAAACCTCCCCCCTCACCCTGAGCAAGACGGAAGCCACCATGAGCTTTGCTACCGCCAAAGGCATGGTGGCAGCCAAAGCCGGCCCACACTACCCCGCTCCGCTGATGGCAGTCGCCACCATGGCCACCGCTGCCGGCATGAGCCGTGACGATGCCCTGCAGGTAGAACAGGATAATTTCATCAAACTTACCCGTACCCCGGCCGCCCGAGCCCTGGTGGGTATCTTTCTGAATGATCAGCTGGTCAAGGGCAAGGCAAAAAAGGCAGCCAAACACACCACTGCCGTCCAGCAGATGGCAGTACTGGGGGCCGGTATTATGGGCGGCGGTATTGCCTGTCTGGCTGCGGTAAAAGGGATACCGGCTGTGATGAAAGACATTGATGACAAGGCCCTGTCACTTGGCATGAATGAAGCCGGCAAGCGGCTGAATCAGCAGCTGGAACGAGGGAAAATTGACGGCACACGGCTGGCCAGCGTGCTATCCAGTATTCGCCCTACACTGAGTTATGACGAACTGGCCGACGCCGATCTGGTGGTGGAGGCGGTGGTGGAAAATCCGGACATCAAGGCCAGAGTGCTGACAGAAACAGAACAAAAGGTAAATGAAAACGCCGTCATCGCTTCCAATACCTCGACTATTCCCATCTCGGCCCTGGCAGACAACCTGAAGCGGCCAGAACGGTTCTGCGGCATGCATTTCTTTAACCCGGTGCATCGTATGCCACTGGTGGAAGTCATTCGCGGTAAAAAAACCAGTGACGAGACCATCAATCGGGTTGTGGCTTGCGCCTTGGTTATGGGCAAAACACCCATTGTGGTCAATGACTGTCCCGGTTTTTTTGTCAACCGGGTGCTGTTTCCCTATTTCTTTGGTTTCACCCATCTGCTGGCCGACGGTGCAGACTTCACCGATATCGACAAGGTTATGGAGAGCCAGTTTGGCTGGCCCATGGGACCAGCCCGGCTACTGGATGTGGTCGGCATAGATACCGCTCACCATGCCGCCGCAGTGATGGCAGCAGGGTTTCCCGACCGCATGACACCGACTGGCAGCTCCGCCATTGAGCTGATGTTTAAGCAGCAATTCCTGGGGCAGAAGAACGGGCACGGCTTTTATAGCTGGCAGCAAGACAAAAAAGGCCGGCTGCAAAAAACCGTTAATACACAGGGGATGGCTCTGCTGAAAACGGCCTATGGTGAATCACGTCCCTTTGAAGCCGATGACATTGTCGCCCGCATGATGGTCCCCATGGTCAACGAAGTAGTGCGCTGCCTGAAAGAAGGCGTTATCGCGTCACCCGCCGAGGCAGACATGGCGCTGATACTCGGGCTGGGATTTCCGCCATTCCGCGGTGGCGTATTCCGCTGGCTGGATATTATCGGCCTGAAACAATATATGGCCATGGCGGATCGTCATGCCGGTCTGGGCCCGCTTTATCAGGTCAGCGACCGGCTGCGCCACATGGCACAACATAATGAAACCTTCTATTGATTGGCGGCAGGAGACATATCATGAAAGACGTGGTTATCGTTGATTGTATTCGCACTCCCATGGGCCGCTCCAAAGGCGGGGCCTTTCGCCATGTGCGTGCCGAAGATCTGTCTGCCCACCTGATGCAGGGGCTACTGGCCCGCTCCCCGTTACTGAATGCCGGGGAAATTGAAGACATTATCTGGGGCTGTGTGCAGCAGACGCTGGAACAGGGGTTCAATATTAGCCGTAATGCCGCCTTACTGGCCGGATTACCTAAAACCGTGAGCGCGGTTACCGTAAACCGCCTGTGTGGCAGTTCCATGCAGGCGCTGCATGATGCCGCCCGGGCGATCCGAACGGGCGACGGCGACATTTTTATGATCGGCGGGGTAGAACATATGGGCCATGTACCCATGGATCATGGCGTGGATTTCCACCCACGGCTGGCTCTGAACGTGGCCAAAGCCGCCGGTATGATGGGACTAACCGCCGAAATGCTGGCAAAAATGCATGGTATCAGCCGCGAACAGCAAGACGCTTTTGCCCTGCGCTCCCATCAGAAAGCGTATGAAGCCACCCTGCTGGGCCGCTTCAAGAACGAAGTACTGGCCACCCGTGGTCATGACGCCGATGGCGCGCCGCTGCTGCTGGATACCGATGAAGTTATCCGCCCCGACACCAGCCCGGCATCACTGGCCAGTCTGAAGCCGGTGTTTGATCCGGCCAACGGCACGGTGACTGCCGGCAGCTCGTCGGCCTTGTCGGACGGGGCCGCCGCCATGCTGGTGATGTCTGCAGATAAAGCCGAATCGCTGGGACTCACCCCCAGAGCCAGAGTTCGAGCCATGGCAGTAGCCGGCTGTGAGCCATCAGTAATGGGCATGGGTCCGGTACCAGCAGTGTACAAGGCATTGCAACGAGCCGGTCTTGCTCTGCAGGATATTGAGCTGTTTGAGCTGAACGAGGCCTTTGCAGCCCAGTCGCTAGCGGTACTGAAAGAACTAAACCTGTTCGATACCCTGGATGACAGGGTAAACCTGAATGGCGGTGCCATTGCGCTGGGACATCCGTTGGGTTGCTCGGGAGCCCGCATCTGTACCACCCTGATTAACCTGATGGAGCAGCAGGATGCCACTCTGGGAGTCGCCACCATGTGCATAGGCATGGGTCAGGGCATTGCCACCGTATTTGAACGCATATAAGAGAACAAGAAGGTTGACCATTATTTCATCAGCATTAAGATAGGCGGGTTTTTACGACGAAGTTAACTGATATGACCGTTTATCTTTCCGATGCCCACCATCACCTGGATGCCACCGGCCTGCGTTGCCCGGAGCCGGTTATGATGGTGCGCAAGCAGGTGCGCACCATGGCCACCGGCGAAATTCTGCTAATCACTGCCGACGATCCGTCCACCACCCGCGACATTCCCAGCTTCTGTCGCTTTATGGAGCACCAGCTGCTGTCCAGCCAGGTGGAACAACTGCCTTACCAGTTCCTAATCCAAAAAGGGAACTGAACCGCGAGCGGGCGCACGCTGCTCGCTCCAGTAACCTGCTATGCTGGGGCTCTCTCGTACTGTCGGAGCCCCTATGCTTGCCGTCAGCCATGCCCTTGGCCCCTTATTCCTGCTGATCCTGACCGGCGTTGTGCTACGCCTGCTACGCTTTCCAGATCCGCCCTTCTGGGCCTCGGCCGAACGCTTTATTTATTTTCTGCTGTTTCCGGCCATGCTGATCAGCACCCTGGCCACCGCCGACTTCAGCCAGGTGGCCTTCACCGGCATGATAAGCCTGCTCACCACCCTGCTGTTACTGCTGGCCGCCGCCCTCTGGCTGCTGCGCCACCGGCTGGAGCCGGATAGTGCGTCATTCAGCTCGCTGTTCCAGGGGGCCCTGCGTTTCAACACCTATGTGGGCCTGGCCGGTGCCGCCGCGCTTTATGGCGATGCCGGCATCACTGCCGCCGCCGTGGCCATCGCAGTGATGGTCCCCCTGGTAAATATTCTCTGCGTATTGATGTTTGTTGCCAGTGACAGCCGTGGTGCCGCAGGCCTGTGGCGCGCGCTGAAGGCACTGATCCGGAACCCCCTGCTACTGGCCTGCGCAGCAGGTATCGCGCTTAACCTCAGCGGTATCGGCCTGCCAGGCTGGAGCCAGGATACCCTGGCACTGGCCGGCCGGGCGGCGCTGCCACTGGGTCTTATCGCCGTAGGTGTTGCCCTGCAACCCAAAGCGCTGCGGGGCACCGGCAATGCGTTCTGGCATGCCTGTCTGATCAAGTTCGGGGTACTGCCCCTGCTTGCCCTGCTCGGCGGCAAACTGCTGGGCCTGGGGTCGATGGAGCTGGGAGTCGTTGTACTGTTTGCTGCTCTGCCTACCGCCACCTCTGCCTATATTCTGGCTCGCCAGATGGGAGGGAATGCTTCATTGATGGCCGCGATCATCACCGGCCAGACACTGCTTGCCATGGCATTACTCCCCTTGTGGATAACGCTGCTAAATATGCTGCCATAAAAATGCCCGCCATTTGGCGGGCATTTTTTATCGCTTCCGGATGGCACTTAGCCCATGGGGCTTAAGGTAATTTCAACCCGGCGATTCTGAGCACGGCCCTGCTCGGTAGCATTGGTGGCGATCGGCTGGCTGAAGCCCACACCGCGAATATTAAAACGGTTGGCAGCGGCACCCTGGCCGATCAGGAACTGCCCCACAGTAGCGGCACGGCGCTCAGACAGCCCCTGGTTAAAGCTGGCAGAGCCGGTATTGTCAGTATGGCCCACCACGTTCACCCAGGTCTTGTCGTACTCTTTCAGTACCATGGCAACACCACTCAGGGTATTGTAAAAACTCGGGGACAAGTCGGCACTGGAGACAGCAAACGTCACGTTGCTGGGCATATTCAGAATAATCTGATCACCGTTACGGGTCACGCTGACACCTGTGCCGCGCATACGGTCACGCAACTTGGCTTCCTGCACGTCCATATAATAACCCACGCCGCCCCCCAGCGCGGCACCGCTGGCAGCACCGATCAGTACTCCTTTGGCGCGGTCACTGTCTCCTGAGGATACCCCTCCGATCACAGCACCGGCCAAGGCACCAAGACCACTACCAATAGCCGCGCTGGAGGTTTCGCGTTCGCCGGTATAAGGATTGGTCGTACAGGCGGAAAGCGCCATTGCCGCCGCCACGGCAAGACAAATCTTTTTCATAGTTAATCCCGTTAACAAAGCACAAGTAAGCGACAATATAGCGCTGTGTTACCGCTAACACCAAGTCCGTATTAAGCCATTACGGTCATTGGCTGACGTGACCGGGGTGACAATGACAGCACCGCAGATGATCGTTCACCATACCTGTGGCCTGCATAAAAGCGTAACAACTGGTACTGCCCACAAAAGCAAAACCATGGCGCTTCAGTGCCCGGGCCATAGCATCAGATTCCGGCGTGGTCACCGGTACGGCAGCGGGATCGCTCCAGTCATTAATTACAGGCGTCCCCCCCACAAAACTCCATAACCAACGGCTGAAATCGATACCTTCCTTTTCCATGGCCAGATAAGCATGCGCATTGGTAATAATGGATTCAATTTTGCGCCGGTTACGCACAATACCGGCATTTTGCATCAGGCGGTCCACATCCTCGGCCGTGAATGAAATCAACTGCGTTGGTTCAAAGCCGGCAAAGGCTTCACGATAAGCCGGAATCTTGCACAAAATAGTAAACCAGCTAAGACCGGCCTGCTGGCCATCCAGACACAATTTTTCAAACAGTGCCCGGCTGTCATACTCAGGCACCCCCCATTCATTATCGTGATAAGCAATATAACGCGGGTCCTGATTGACCCAGGCACAACGCTGCACCATGGTGCCTCCCTAATTCAGCCTATATTCACACCGGACCAGCGGGTATACTCGGTAACCTAGTTTCACTCAGCAAACGCACCTATATCAAGGCGCTATCATCATGCAAAAATTCGATATCAATACCTTTCAGGGTCTGATCCTCACATTGCAGGATTATTGGGCCCGTCAGGGCTGCACCGTGGTGCAGCCACTGGACATGGAAGTGGGTGCCGGCACTTCACACCCCATGACCTGCCTGCGGGCCATCGGCCCCGAGCCCATGGCTGCCGCGTATGTACAGCCTTCCCGCCGCCCGACCGACGGCCGTTACGGCGAAAACCCCAACCGCCTGCAGCACTATTACCAGTTTCAGGTGATGATCAAACCGTCACCTGACAATCTGCAGGAACTGTATCTGGGATCACTTGAGGCGCTGGGACTGGACCCTCAGGTACATGATATCCGCTTCGTGGAAGATAACTGGGAGAACCCGACTCTCGGTGCCTGGGGTCTGGGCTGGGAAGTCTGGCTCAATGGCATGGAGGTCACCCAGTTCACCTACTTCCAGCAAGTAGGCGGTCTGGAATGCAAACCCGTGACCGGAGAGATCACCTATGGTCTGGAGCGCCTGGCCATGTACATTCAGGGCGTGGATTCTGTCTATGACCTGGTATGGTGCGATGGCCCTCTTGGCAAGACTACCTATGGCGATATTTTCCATCAGAACGAAGTAGAACAGTCTACCTACAACTTCGAACACGCTGATGTCGACTTTCTGTTCAGCTTTTTTGAACAGTGCGAAAAAGAATGTCAGCACCTGCTGGAGCTGGAAACGCCGCTGCCGCTGCCTGCCTACGAGCGCATACTCAAAGCCGGCCACGCCTTTAACCTGCTGGATGCCCGCAAGGCCATCTCGGTAACCGAGCGTCAGCGCTATATTCTGCGTATTCGTACCCTGACCAAAGCCGTCGCCGAAGCTTATTACGCATCCCGCGAAGCCCTCGGTTTCCCTATGTGCAAAAAAGAAGGATAAGGCCATGGCTGAACAGAATTTCCTGGTAGAAATCGGTACCGAAGAGCTGCCTCCCAAGGCCCTGCGCAATCTGGGTCAGGCCTTTGCCGATAACCTGCAAAACGAACTCAACAGCGCCGACCTGGCCTTTGCTGCCATTCGCTGGTTCGCTGCCCCTCGTCGCTTGGCGGTCCAAGTGACCAGCCTGGCTGGCGCTCAGCCCGACAAGCAAGTTGAAAAGCGCGGCCCCGCTGTACAGGCTGCTTTTGATGCCGATGGCAACCCCACCAAAGCCGCTCTGGGCTGGGCCCGAGGTAACGGTATCAGTGTGGAGCAGGCCGGTCGTCTTAAAACCGACAAAGGCGAATGGCTGGTGCATGTGGCCGATATTAAAGGCCAGCCCGCCGCCGATCTGCTGCCCGCCATGGTGGAGCAGGCACTGAGCAAACTGCCGATCCCCAAAGCCATGCGCTGGGGCGACAAATCCATCCAGTTTATTCGTCCGGTACATACCCTCACCCTGCTGCTGGGCGAGGAACTGCTGCCAGCCACCATTTTGGGTATTAGCTCCGACCGCATCATTCGCGGCCACCGCTTTATGGGCGAACAGGAGTTTCAACTGGATCATGCCGACCATTACCTTGAGCAACTGGAACGCCGCGGCAAAGTGCTGGCCGACTTCGAACGCCGCAAGGCCATCATTGAAGCCGGTGTAAAAGACGCCGCTGCCGTGGTAGGCGGTATCGCCGATCTGGAAGAAGAGCTGCTGGAAGAAGTCACCTCCCTGGTAGAATGGCCGGTAGTGCTGACGGCATCCTTTGAAGAAGAGTTTCTCAAAGTACCGGCCGAAGCTCTGGTGTACACCATGAAGGGTGACCAGAAATACTTCCCGGTATACGACACCAACGGCAAGCTGCTGCCGAAGCTCATCTTCGTCACCAATATCGAGTCCAAGGACCCGAGCCAGATCGTTCAGGGCAACGAAAAGGTAGTTCGACCGCGCCTGGCCGACGCCGAATTTTTCTTTAACACCGATCGCAAAACCACCCTGGCTTCACGCCTGGAGATGCTCGACAACGTGCTGTTCCAGCAGCAATTGGGCACGGTAAAAGAAAAGTCTGAGCGCATCAGCGCACTGGCCAGTTATGTGGCCGCGGCCATTGGGGCTGAACAGGCCCATGCCGAGCGTGCCGGCCTGCTCTCCAAGTGCGATCTGGTCACCAATATGGTGTTTGAATTCACCGACACGCAGGGCGTGATGGGCATGCACTATGCCCGCCACGACGGCGAGCCGGAAGCCGTTGCTCTGGCCCTGAAAGAGCAGTACCAGCCGCGCTTTGCCGGTGACGATCTGCCCGGACAGGACGTCTCTGCCGCTGTAGCACTGGCTGACAAGCTAGATACCCTGGTAGGTATTTTTGGTATCGGACAGGCCCCAAAAGGCGACAAGGATCCCTTCGCCCTGCGCCGGGCCGCACTGGGCGCCCTGCGTATTATTGTGGAAAAAGGCTACCAGCTCGATCTGCTGATGCTGATCGATCAAGCCCGCGCGCTCTATGGCAGCAAGCTGTCCAACCAGAATGTGGCTGACGATGTGCTGGAGTTTATGCTGGGCCGGTTCCGCTCTTGGTATCAGGATCTGGGCTACGGTGTCGACGTGATTCAGGCCGTACTGGCCCGCCGCCCCACCCGTCCTGCCGACTTTGACGCCCGGGTGAAAGCGGTCAGTGCCTTCCGCGAACTCGATGCTGCCATTGCCCTGGCCGCCGCCAACAAGCGGGTAGGTAATATCCTGTCCAAGTTTGACGGTGAAATTCCTGCCGAGGTCAATGCCGGCCTGTTACAGGATGACGCTGAGAAAGTACTGGCAGCACAGGTTGCTGAACTGACCGAGCGTCTGGCACCACTGTTTGCTGGTGGCGACTACAGCAAGGCGCTGGCTGAGCTGGCATCTCTGCGTGAGAGTGTAGATGCCTTCTTTGATCAGGTAATGGTCATGGCCGACGATGATGCCGTTCGCCTGAATCGCCTGGCTCTGCTCAACCAGCTGCGCAACCTGTTCCTGCGCGTCGCCGATATTTCTCTGCTGCAATAAGCCGGCAAGTTGTGCCCCGTGTTTAAGCCCCGCTTTGGCGGGGCTTTTTTATTGGCTGTTTCACGTGAAACACGCCTTTTATCCAGTCGACACCCATGACGATATCCGCTACCGTGTTTTTTTATCATTAAATTGTAACTGGTAGCTTGAACATGGAATTCTCAGCATTCGGACAGAAGTTCACCCGACACTCCGGCATCACTCTGCTGATGGACGATCTCAACCAAGGCCTCACTGCACCTAATACCATTATGCTGGGCGGTGGTAATCCGGCCGCTATTCCGGAGGTACTGGCCTATCTGGACAGACAGGCACAGGAATTGCTAAAAACCGGGGATTTGCTGAAAGCCATAGCCAATTACGATGGCCCGCAGGGCAAGGACAGCTTTATTCAAGCACTGGCCGAGCTGCTGTCCAAAGAGCTGGGCTGGCAGGTAGGCCCCGAGAATATCGCCCTGACCAATGGCAGCCAGACAGCCTTTTTCTACCTGTTTAACCTGATGGCCGGTGACTTCAGGGGCGGTCGCAGAAAGAAAGTGCTGTTTCCGCTGGCACCGGAATATATCGGATACGGCGACAGCGCTCTGGACGAGGACCATTTTGTAGCATGCAAACCGGAAATTCGGCAGTTTGATAATGGAATGTTTAAATACTACGTGGACTTTGATCACCTTGAGGTGGGTGATGATATTGGTCTTATCTGTGTGTCGCGCCCCACCAACCCGACCGGCAACGTCCTTACCGATGAAGAAATTCGCCACCTGGACCAGATTGCCCGGGACAAAGGCATTCCCCTGTTGATTGACAATGCCTACGGCACTCCTTTTCCCAATATCATTTTCAGTGACGCTACCCCGTTCTGGAATGACAACACCATATTGTGCATGAGCCTGTCAAAGCTGGGATTGCCCGGCGTGCGCTGCGGTATTGTGATTGCCAACCCCACGATTGTTAAAGCCATTACCAATATCAGCGGCATCGTGAACCTGGCCCCTGGCAGCATGGGACCGGCCCTCACCCTTCCGATGATCAAAAACGGTGACATCATTGAACTGAGTAACAATGTCATCAAGCCCTTCTATCAGGCCAAGGCCGAGCAGGCAGTAGAATGGCTGCAACAGGCCATTCCTCAACCCTGGTTCCATATTCACAAACCGGAAGGCGCATTGTTTTTATGGCTGTGGTTTGAGGATCTACCGGTACATTGTCAGGAGCTGTATCAGCGCCTTAAACAAAAAGGCCTGCTGGTGGTGCCGGGCCATTACTTCTTCCCGGGGATCGAAGACGAACACTGGGCCCACAGCAAGCAATGCATTCGCCTGAATTACGCCCAGCCGGAAGCGGACGTGAAAGCGGGCATCGAGATTCTGGCGAAGGAAGTGCTGGCCATTTATGGCGAGGCCTAACCCAAACTCGCTTGCAGAGCCGAGCAAGGTCGAGCATAGCGCCCACCCCACCGACACGCTTCGAGCCCTTCCGTGGGCCGCTCGGCAAATGCCATCCATGGCATTTGATCGGTCGGTGGAGCGGTTCCCTTTTCTCTCCCCTCAAGCACTTGCACTGCCTGCCGGTTTTACAGATGCGCCGCAACTGCTGGAAAGAAGTCCCTCTTGACCGACGGCTCTCGGGGCCCACAGTCAACTGAGCCCAAAAACAACAACGCCGGCTTACGCCGGCGCTGGAGGATCCCCTCATAATTCGGAGCTCCCCGCGTGATGAGCCAGGCGCATTAACTCCAGTCTGGCCCAGTGCAGCATCTGCTCGGTGATACGATAGTGTGGCCGCTTTCGGATCTCTTTAC
>NZ_NQJF01000024.1 GCF_002245495.1 Oceanimonas baumannii | reverse complement strand
GTCAGCTTAACGGCTCTGACCTTGAATTCATTCGTGTATTGCCGAGTCTTCTTCTGGTTCTTGTACGCTGGCATTTCTCACCTCGTCTTCGTTTGACTGAGGTGTCCACTAAAACGGGGGAACTACACTCCCCGGTTTGAAAGCTTCACAGACTGCACTCACTGATTGTTTTTTCTACAGGAGCGGCAGCTTCCCCTTCCCTCGGAGAGCAGGATGCGTTGAGCCCACCGGGCGAATACGTTTTGAGTAAACGGACACTGCCAGCTTGCTGGCGGTGGACCGTTTACACATCCTGCCCGCATTAAACAATGCACATTAACCGCACTTATAAGACACATAATCGTCCTCACTGCCTTTTCATTAAAAAGTGTCTTTATTGTGTCGTTAAAGTGCAGTTAAAGCCTGCCTGTGTCGCTATTACGTCATTAAAGTGTCTTAAACATGTCGCTAAAGTGCAGTATCGCAACTGACAACGGCTACCAAGCCGGGCAGGTATGGCCGATATGTCTTTCTCGCATGTAAGGAGGAGATTGAGCACTACACTCGGAGGGCTTGAGTACTGCACCAAACTAGCCGTTTTGTAGATAACCCTGTTATTTCAGCAAGTTATCCACGCATAATCGGACCCCCTTGGTACGCATAATCGGCCCCCCCTTCACGGCCAAATCTACGCATAATCAGACCCCCCCTAAACCTATAGTTCTTTTCCTATAGTGATTTCCTATAGTTAGCAGCAGCCCAGCCGTGGACAATCGCCTGGCGGCGACCGGGCCAATGGCCCTTTGACCACCGCTTTGGCTGCTGCCAGGCAACAAGCCTACTCATCTCTTCTTTTTTGGCGTTTTAAGGCGCTTTGCGCCCGAATCCTACACAACCCCCTTACCTGTGCAGATAAAAGAGCACCAAGAGGCGTACAGGCGGCTTTACGGCGGCATCAGGATCAGGTGCTCACTCTTGATGTACCGAGCACCTTGATAGTGCACGGGAAAGGATGAACGCCAAAACAAACGAACCGGGTCGGGCAAGCAGATGGTTGCCCGTGAAACCTGGAGTGATTCTCTCCACAGAATTTGCCGGACTAACTACAGGAGATCTCTTTCTACAGGAAAGACTACAGGAAAACACTACAGGAGCCCCCTCTCAAACCCGCGCCGTTACTGGGCTGCAGAGGTATCGGCGGGACAGAACATGCGTAGCGCGGGACAAAACATGCGTAAAGGCGGGACAGAACATGCGTAACTTTCCCCTACAAAGCGGGACAGAACATGCGTGGATAACTTTTGCGGCTAACAGGGTTTTCCACAGCACAGCCAGCCACCGATCCACAAATGCGGCTGATCAGGGTTCTGGCCCTTTGCTTTGTCGAGCCACATGGGGCGCACATGGCCTCAGAAGCAGCCCTTTTTCAGTGGGTGTGGCCTTCAGCTGCGGCCAGGCCGCTTTTACCTTCCTCAGCGCATCCAGAAACCGCTTTTTGAAGTCGCGCCGCCCTTGAGCTGTAGCGGAGTAATTAGCACCAATCTGGCTCATCAAACTACTCCATGGCACCAGGGTGGATACTTTTAAATAACTAACCCGGTAAGTAGCCCAGCAATATACATCCAGAGCCATAGGGGAGCGTTTTATTAACTTCAGAACCCTGGTATCCAAAGGCACTGGCCTGTCTGTTATCAGCCGAAAAAAACCGGGAGATAACTCTACCCAAGATCCCCACAGAGCATTTTGCTCAGGACTTTTAACGCTCCACCAAATATATGAAGCATCGGACACTCGCGCTCCCATATCAGCCTCAATAAAATACTGGCTGCCATTACATTGTTCTGTATAGGTCACACTTATTGTGGTTTTGAATAACCGACACATCTGCACTCTTAAGCGCTCAATTGTTCCTTGTTGACCACCAGTCACTAACAGCCCCAGCTCAGCCATAAACTGGCTCAGTGAATGCCCGAGCTCCAGCCTGCACGCTTCTTGCTCACTAAAATATCCTTTATCTACTTTTAACTTGTTTCTTACAGCCTGAGTAGTGATCCAAACCAACAGCAAGCGTGCGTAGCAGCCATAAGGCAAGCCCACAGATGAAGGGGCTATCATGTGCATAGTGAAATTACCATTAGTACGGCTCCACTCATTATTTTCAGGCTCGCTATGCGGCAGTGTTGCTTGTATTAACAAGCGGGAGAGAAATCCGACTTCTCCCGCCTTATGAGCATCTTTTTCCTGAATTGCCAGAATTTGGCTGACGGGATCAGTTGCGCTAATTCCATCAGCCAAACTCGCTGCAGGTTTACAGGCCATATGATTAAAACCTGATAGCATGGCCGGGCCGGACAGGACGAGCGCCCGAAGACTTACGCTCTTCAATCCATTGCTCCACCTCTTGCAGATCCCAGGCAACATTTCTGCTGGTCAATGCAATTCGGCGAGGAAAGTCACCACGTTGTTCAAGGTTGTAAATGGTTCGGTCGGAAAGTGGCACCATCTTCAGCAGCTCTTTCCTGTTAATCAGTCTCTTGCTTGCCAATGTATGCATGTTTTTGCCTCCCATTGCTAATGAGGGCTTCATGATGCCAAGCGCTGCTGCTTGCTTAAGCCTTTAAATTGATCATTTTGGTTGACAGAAAAAGCGGCCTGAGGATCAGTTATCGGCAGTACAAAGCAGCTGCAAGCACGCCATGCCCTACACGGGCCGCGCGGGGTTAGGTATGATGGCCCCAAATGTTCCAGGATCGCTGGTACATCAGTAAGGGATAAAAGATGCCAAACACAGAACAACAGTTCCTTAAAGAGCTGGACGACAAGCTCTGGAAAGCCGCCGACAAGCTGCGTTCCAACCTCGACGCCGCCAACTACAAGCATGTGGTGCTGGGCCTTATCTTCCTGAAATACGTTTCCGACGCCTTTGAAGAGCGGCAAGACGCCCTGCAACGCTGGAAATAGCCCGACTAGGCCATAGAGCTGTTGCTGAAGTAGGCAGAAGTGTTACCAATGGGTAGAAGTGGGGATGATTATTTGACTCTAAGTGTTGCCTTTTTATGCCCCGGACTTAAACCCGGGCAAGCTCTATAAAATCAATTAAAACAATAATTTACAAACTAGTCAGTGCCCCAAGGTAGGCTTACCGTCGCTACAGTAGTTTGACCTGCCGTGGACCAGAGAGCGAAATGGCTATAAAGCCAGCTAAAAATCATTCTAAAAATTAGCAAAACCGCAGAGGTTGACAAATAGTCCACCCCTATTTATCCTATCCACAGTGCAGATGAAATCATCTGTAACGCTCTTTCAAAAATTACCTTATCGTGAGCCTGACATATGGCCTAGCAGCCGTTCATTTGTTGCAATTCAAAATGAACTATCTTTCCAGCCCACATGAGGATTCTTATCGGCATTCGTTCGCCATAAGCCAAAGCTTTAATTGAACGCCGATGGTCCTTATCGCTTAGTTGAATAACTTTGATGATGGCAGGGGAGATCCAGAGATACACTTCTCTGGGGGTATTGGTTGGTTTGTCTACTGTATTTCTATTCGGCCACGATGTGCAAATTGGCAGGGGTACATCCTGTATCCGATTAGTGCAACTATATAAGGTATTATTTATGAGTTTGAAAGAATCGATCGAGCGTCTTAAAGAAGCTCGTGAAAAATGCGTTAATACAGTAGACAAGAGCACACTTAAGGAAATCGATAATGCTATCGAGGAACTTGAGGTAATGAGTAAAGTGGCAAGTATGCCCAACAAAATGAAGTGGTTGTCAGTAGTTGTTCAGGTGTTGAGCTTGATAAAATTGGCGACTGGTTTCATTGACTGGGAATAACAAAAACCCACTAGCTCTGTGCAACCAGCCAAATAAATCCTCCAACATTAAGAGATACTGTTATGCTATCTATCGGTAAAACAATTAAAGAACTTAGACAACTTCGCGGGCTATCTTTAAATCAAGTTGCTGAAAAAGCTGATATGGATAAATCTTATTTATCCAAAATAGAGAATGAAAAGCGAGATCCTTCCTTATCTTCGTTATTTCGAATTAGTAAAGCCCTTAACGTTCCTCTAAATATATTAATTTTGATGTGTGAAGAGCCCTCTGATAGCCCTTTCTCTGATTTTACGGAAAACTTAAAGTCAATGGCAAGAGAAATTATAAAAAGTGAACCTACAGCCTAAATATACACAGAAGCCAGTTGGCAGTATCAAAGCTTTAGCTAATCTATTGAATTTAACGTTAAATGAGCTAGAGGAACTAATACAATCATCAAACAATGACTACATTATAGCTAGTAAGATTGAGAAAGCTGACGGAAGTTTAAGAGTAACATACAAAGCCAAACAAAAACTTAGAATTGCTTTAGACACTATAAAATCCAGAATTTTTGATAAGGTTAAACACCCCGACTATATAGCAGCAGGACAGTTGGGGAAAAGCTACACTAATAATGCAAAGGCTCATATCAACTCAAAAATGTTAATGTCTGAAGACATAAAAAACTTTTTCCCATCAATTAGCACAAAAGAAGTAAACCGTATCTTTCAGCACTTTTTTTGTTTCCCACCAGAAGTATCTAATGCACTTAGTGAACTAAGTACAAAAGATGGTTTTTTAGTTCAAGGAAGCCCACTAAGTGGTGAAATAGCTAATTTAATATTCTACCAAGACGAGCCAGAGCTTGTTGAATATTGTCAAAGCCAAGAATTAAGATATACACGTTACTACGATGACATTCATATTAGCTCTGATAAAAAAGAATTTCATGAGCTAATCCCTCACCTAAAATCAAAGATCTATCGAATCTTCGGAAAACATGGAGTCAGACCACATAGATCAAAGAAGAAAAGTCATTTTAGTACGTGTTCATCTCGCCTTTCTGTGCATGATGTAACTGTTAACTCAAAGAAGACCAACCCTTCTCATGAAAGAATATCTAAAGTAAGGCAGTTATTATTCACATATGAATACATGGTAGATAATAACAGTAACATAGAGGACATTATAAAAAAGCACCGTTCTATACGAGGACACATAAACACTCTACAGCAACAAGATTACTCACAAGTAAATAGATTAAAAGAGCAACTGTCTTTCATAACTCGAAAAATAAATGAATCAGAAGCCAAAAAATATGCCAGAAAATATCGAAAAGTAAAATCTAAAAAAGAGCTAACCCAATTTAGCTCAAAAGTATGCATTCTAAAGAAAATTAGTGTCCGAGTAGCAATGGTTATCAACTCTGAGAAAAAAGCTGCAGATGATAAAATCAAAAGAAAGTTATCTCGTAATAGCGTTTCATAATATAAGCTAACGTTATTGAAGATCAATGTGTCCACTCATCAATCATATCTGCCCAGTCCTGCAGCATAGCCGCACGCTGCTCGCGGTACTCGGCTTTGTTATACACGGCTCTTACGCCCTTTTGCTCGTGGGCCAGGCATTTCTCAATCCAGTCGGTATTGTAGCCGGCTTCGTGCAAAAGAGTACTGGCGGTGCGGCGCAGATCGTGAGGGCCGAACTTAGCCAGGGGCTGCCCTTCTTTCTGAGCCAGCTTATAGGTCAGGTCCAGCACGCGGTTCAGGGTGGCGCTGCTCATGGGCGAGTCGGAGTCGTAGCGGGACGGCAGTATGTAGTCTGAGCCACCCGAGAAAGTCTTGAGGGCAATAAGAATGTCCAGGGCCTGGCGGGACAGGAACACCAAATGAGGATTTCGCCGCTTCATCCGCTCTTTGGGGATGGTCCACAGCGCTTCGCTGAAGTTAATTTCACTCCAGGTGGCATTGGTCAGCTCGCTTTTGCGTACCATGGTCAGCAGCAACAGTTTTACCGCTGCACGAATGGACGGTGATGTACCAATACGCTCAATGTACTGATACATGAGCTTGATCTCTTCCGGCGACAGGGTGCGATCCCGGGGTTCAAACCTGGCAATGCTGGAAGGCCTTACCGAATCGGCCGGATTCTCGACTTTCTGCCCTCGCTCAATGGCCCAGCGGTATACCTGGAGCACAATGTCACGGGTATGAACGGCGGTGGCCGGTGCGCCTCGCTCTACTATGGCGTCGGTCAGTGCTCGCAGGTCTTCATGGGAGATCTCGGTGAGCTTTTGATTGCCGAATTTCTTCTCCAGCTCTCTGGCATACACGGAGCGGCGCATATCCCGAGTAGAGTCTGCCATCTGGTAGCCCCGCAGCCACTTCTCCGCCCAGGCACCAAAGGTTTCGGCGTCTTTTACCCGTGCCTTTTTCCGGGCTTTCTCCTTAGCCGGTGATTTGCCATCGGCCACCATGCGCTTGGCTTCATGCAGCTGCTCCCGGGCTTCTGCCAGGGTAATACCACCCACTCCGTAGCGGCCAAAGGTGATCGTCTCCTGGCGGCCATGAATAGAGTAGTTGTAACGGAACGAGACGGTGCCAGCCGGCGTAACGGCCACATAGAGGCCATCCCGGTCGTTCACCTTGTAGAGCTTGTCTCTGGGCTTGAGGTGGCGCAGCTTGGTATCGGTCAGCATGAGTCTGGTCCTTAGTCGATGTTGATACCATGCTGAAGAAGCCTGATGAATCAGCTTTTTATTGCTTTAAAAACAGTGCTTTATGAAAATTTGATACCATGTGGTCATAAGCTAAGGCAGCATGGTATTGGCTCTCACTTATGGCATCGCTCACCGATAATACCAAGTTCGATACCACGCTCAAGTCGTGCTTCCCGCTGCCAATTGTTGCCAGACAGTGCAGGCTATAAAAACAAAAAAGCCCATGTAAACATGGGCTTAAGTGTCATTTCATGCCGGTTAGTGCCAGCTGTTACCTAACGAGTGTTTATTCCCACTCAATGGTCGCAGGCGGTTTACCGGAGATGTCGTATACCACGCGGCTGATGCCATCGATCTCGTTGATGATACGGTTGGACACATGGCCCAGGAAATCGTATGGCAGGTGGGCCCAGTGGGCGGTCATGAAATCGATGGTTTCCACCGCACGCAGGGAGACAACCCAGTCGTATTTGCGGCCATCGCCCATTACACCAACGGAGCGTACCGGCAGGAACACGGTGAAGGCCTGGCTGACCTTGTTGTACAGATCGTGTTTGCGCAGCTCTTCAATGAAGATGGCATCGGCACGGCGCAGCAGGTCGCAGTATTCCTTCTTCACTTCGCCCAGTACCCGCACGCCCAGACCCGGCCCCGGGAAGGGGTGACGGTAAAGCATGTCGTAGGGCAAGCCCAGCTCCAGGCCCACACGGCGCACTTCGTCTTTAAACAGCTCGCGCAGCGGCTCAACCAGGCCCATCTTCATGTCGTCGGGCAGACCGCCCACGTTGTGGTGAGACTTGATCACATGGGCCTTGCCGGTGGCAGAAGCGGCAGATTCAATCACATCCGGATAGATGGTGCCCTGAGCCAGCCACTTGGCGTTTTTAAGCTTTTTGGACTCTTCGTCGAACACTTCCACAAACACACGGCCAATGGCCTTGCGCTTGGCTTCCGGCTCGTCGATACCTTCCAGAGCGGAAAGGAAGCGCTCTTCGGCGTCGGCCTTGATGATGTTCAGGCCAAAATGGTCGCCGAACATTTCCATTACCTGCTCGCCTTCGTTCAGGCGCAGCAAACCGTTATCCACGAACACGCAGGTCAGTTTGTCACCAATGGCGCGATGCACCAGCATGGCCACTACGGACGAATCCACACCGCCGGACAAACCCAGGATCACTTCGTCGTCGCCCACCTGCTCTTTAATGCGAGCAACGGCGTCTTCAATGATGGAGGCTGGCGTCCAGAGAGCGTCACACTGACAGATGTCACGCACAAAATGCTCAAGCATGCGCGCACCCTGGCGGGTGTGGGTGACTTCCGGGTGAAACTGCACGCCGTAGTAGCGGCGGCTTTCATCGGCCATGGCGGCAAAGGGGCAGCTGCCGGTCTGGGCAACCTTCTCGAAGCCTTCGGGCAGGGCCACTACCTTGTCGCCGTGGCTCATCCACACGTCCAGCAAGGCATTGCCGTTGTCGTCGATGGCATCTTCAATGTTATTGAACAGAGCACAGTCGGCTACCCGCTGCACCTGAGCGTAACCAAACTCACGCTCGCTGGAACCAGCAACGGCACCACCCAGCTGGTGAGCCATGGTCTGCATGCCGTAGCAAATGCCAAACACCGGTACACCGGCGTTGAACACATATTCCGGTGCCCGCGGGCTGTTCTCCTCGGTGACCGACTCCGGCCCCCCGGACAGAATAATACCGTTCGGATTGAAGTCGCGGATCTGCTCCTCGGTCACGTCCCAGGCCCACAGTTCACAATACACACCCAGTTCACGCACACGGCGCGCAATCAGCTGAGTGTATTGTGAGCCAAAGTCCAGGATCAGGATCCGGTTGTCGTGAATGTTCTTGCTCATTGTTTTCCTACTCGTTACAGACACCGCCTGTGGGGGGTGCAGGCGGCAATAGAAAAACGGGGGGACCAGCCCCCCGTTCGTCGCGTTCCGGGATCAACCCAACCGGTAGTTGGGCGCTTCCTTGGTAATGGTTACATCGTGCACGTGCGATTCCTGAATGCCCGCGCCGGATATCTTAACAAATTCTGCCTTGGTGCGCAGGTCATCAATGGTCGCACTGCCAGTAAGCCCCATGGCGCTGCGCAGACCGCCCATCTGCTGATGAATGATCTCCTTCAGCTTGCCCTTGTAGGGCACCCGGCCTTCAATGCCTTCCGGCACCATTTTATCGGCGGCGTTGTCGCTCTGGAAGTAGCGATCGCTGGATCCTTTGCTCATGGCACCCAGGGAGCCCATGCCACGGTAAGACTTGAATGAACGGCCCTGATACAGCTCGATTTCACCGGGTGATTCTTCGGTACCGGCAAACATGGAACCCATCATCACGCAGTTGGCACCGGCCGCCAGCGCTTTGGCAATGTCGCCAGAGAAACGAATGCCGCCGTCGGCGATCACCGGAATACCCAGATCTTTCAGTGCTTCCACTGCATTGGCCACAGCGGTGATCTGCGGAACACCACAGCCGGTCACGATACGGGTAGTACAAATGGAGCCAGGACCAATACCCACCTTCACTGCACTCACCCCGGCCTCGGCCAGTGCCAGTGCACCGGCAGCGGTAGCCACGTTGCCACCGATAATGGCCAGTTCGGGATAGGCCGCGCGGGTTTCACGAATGCGCTGCAGTACCCCTTCGGAATGGCCATGAGAAGAGTCGATTAACAGTACATCCAGGCCAGCAGCCACCAGTGCGGCAATACGCTCTTCGTTACCGGGAGCAGCCCCCACGGCAGCCCCTACACGCAGACGCCCCTGTTCATCTTTACACGCGTTGGGCTTGCTTTCGGCTTTCTGGAAGTCTTTGGCGCTGATCATTCCGGCCAGACGGCCGTTGCCTTCCACTACCAGCACCTTCTCAATACGATGCTGCTGCATCAGGGCTTCAACCTGATCCCGGCCAGCCCCCGCCGGTACGGTTACCAGCCGGGCCTTGTCGGTCATTACCTCATGCACGGCCTTGCTCATATCCTGCACAAAGCGCACATCACGGCCGGTAATAATACCCACCAGTTCACCATCGGCAGCCACTACCGGATAACCGGCAAAGCCATTCTGACGAGTGAGTTCACGCACATCGCCGATGGTCATATCGGGAGAAACAGTAACCGGATCAGACACCATGCCGCTCTCGAACTTCTTCACCTTGCGTACCTGAGCGGCCTGAGCCTCGATGGACATGTTCTTGTGAATAAAACCAATGCCGCCTTCCTGAGCCAGGGCAATGGCCAGATCGGCTTCGGTTACGGTGTCCATGGCCGCGGACACGATAGGGATGTTAAGATTGATTTCCCGGGTCAGCCGGGTGCGAAGATCCGCGGTGTTGGGCAACACAGTGGAATGAGCTGGGACCAGCAGTACATCGTCAAAGGTCAGGGCGTCTTGGGCAATCCTAAGCATCGCAATATTCACCATAGGTTGGGGGGGTAAAAATATTGCCAAAGAATTTTAGGCACTCGCCCCCTCCGGGTAAAGCAATTTTTTGTTATTTTGGCTTATTAGCCGAAAAAATCTCCCCAACAGGATTTATTTTCAAATAAAAACACTCATCAGAGGTGATTTTGCAGCAGGAAAAGTTAACCAATATTTACACCGTCAGCCGCCTTACCCGCCATGCCCGGTTGTTGCTGGAAAGTGACATGGGTGCGATATGGCTGACCGGTGAAATCTCCAACCTGGTCATGCCAACCTCTGGCCACTGGTATTTTTCGTTAAAAGACAGTCAGTCCCAGCTGCGCTGTGCCATGTTCCGTGGCAATAACCGTAGCGTGACATTCAGACCAAAAAACGGCGATCAGGTGCTTATCTTCGGCAAAGTGACGCTTTATGAACCCAGAGGTGACTTTCAGCTGGTAGCCCAGACCCTGGCTCCTGCCGGTGAAGGCCTGCTCAAACAACAGTTTGAAGCATTGAAAAATGCCCTTGCCGCAGAAGGTCTGTTTGACGCCGTTCGCAAGCGGCCATTGCCGGCTCATCCGGCCCGCATTGGTATTATCAGCTCTCCCACCGGCGCCGCAGTACACGACATACTCACCGTACTGGCCCGCAGGGCCCCCCAGCTGGAAGTGATCCTCTACCCCAGCCAGGTGCAGGGTGAGAGCGCGGTGCCCCAGCTCATCCATGCTCTGAATGAGGCCAACCGGCGCAATGAGACCGATTTGCTGTTGCTGGCCCGGGGCGGCGGCTCGCTTGAAGACTTATGGTGCTTTAACGATGAACGCCTGGTACGGGCCATTGCCGCCTCTCGCCTGCCAGTGGTCAGCGCCGTGGGCCACGAAGTGGATGTGAGCCTGAGTGATCTGGTGGCAGATTTGCGCGCCCCTACCCCTTCTGCCGCAGCCGAGCTCATCAGCCAGGACAGCGGCGTACAACGCCGGCAGTGGCAACAGCAGGGCCAACGTCTGGCATTTTCCATGCAGCGCATACTAACCAGCCAGCACAGCCGGTTGCACCAACTGCAGCAACGGCTGGATCGCCAGCATCCACGCCAGCGCCTGCAGCAACAAAGCCAGCAGCTCGATCAACTGCAACTGCGTCTGGAGCGCGCCATAAGCCGGCGGCTGGAACAATCGCAACAGCGGACCAAACAAGCCATATTACGACTATCACACCAGCACCCGGGCCAGCGTTTGATCTACAATGCTGAGCGGCTGAGCACTCAGGAGCAGCGACTGCACGCAGCTCTGAATACCAAACTGAACCAGGGGAAGCACCGCCTGGCGCTGGCCAGCTCCCGACTGCACGCCATGAGCCCCCTGGCCACCCTCTCCCGCGGTTATAGCATTACCCTGCACAACAACACCGTGATTACCGATGTCAGCCAACTGAAGGAGAATGACGTTATCACCACCCGGCTGGCCAATGGTCAGGTCACCAGCCGGGTAGAAATAAAAGAATAACAGTCACCGCGACAATATTGTCGCGGTAAGCTGCTATGAAGAACCAGCACTGCCTGGCTGCAACGTTTTATTTTTAAAGTAATAAACTGCATACTCGGCATTTACACAAGTCATGGTTTCTTTAAACTCATAACCAAGGTCACAAAGCGACTTCTCAAAAAGTTCGTTTCCTTTAAACCCAAAAACAAACTTAACCACCATCCAGATAGCAGCAGTAAGGTGAAAAACCTGCTCAATATTATTTTCTGCAAAGAGCAATACAACAATCAAAACAAGGTGCAACATAAAAGAGAAAACACCAAGACTCCAAAGCTTGCTGATGCCAGCCCAAAAATAGGTAAAGAAAAAACCCGCCCAGTTCCAGCCACATTTAACCGCTTTTACATCACCCCCGGGTCCAATATACATTTTAAACTGATTCATAATAATCATCCTTATTACTTAATTATCTGTTCTGTGTTTGCTGCAGTTCGGTCAGACTGGTGGTGGGGCCATTGGGCTTCAGGCGCTCCTGTACTTCCTTCGGCCAGGTGCGTACTGAGCGCTTCAGAGCCATGGCATATACCCACTCTTTTAAAAACTCCATGGGTGACCAGATGAGGTAGACGTAATAGGCCAGCCTGGAGGTAGCATCATCCGGTCTGATATTGGCGCGTTTTGCTTTCAGCCGCTGACGAGTAGTCTCGTGATAAGCCTCAAGCTGCTGACGGTTATAACGATCTGAGGCGCTTGGGTTTCCGTGTTCATCAAACCAGGGGCCGTTATTCATGTAGGATCTCAGGTACTCCCACAGGGAGGATTGCATTTCTATAGTGCGGCCCAGCGGCATGGAAAGGTTGGCCCAGATCCACTTATCGGGATCATCATAGCCTTGCAGAAATATCTCGAGATAACCAACATTGGTCTTACCGCTATATTGGTTAACCATATAATCTTCATACGCAATGGCTCGTGCCCTGCCCCACGGAATGTGATACAGCTCGCCTTTAAAACAGGCATATACCTCCTGGGTGCGACGATTAAAAATAACCGGGTAAGCCATGGGGGAGAATAGATCCCATAGTAATGGCAACAACACCAAAAAAAACAAAAGGGCAGCTTCAAGTACAGTAAATGATGAAAATACTGTAAAAAAAATAGAAGAAGGTACACCGACTAGCCATCCCGCGATCGTCGTCGCCCCCCGGGTAATATGTTCTCCAGTTTGCATACGCAGACAGATTTCATCCTGGGTGTCCACATCCAGATAGGGGCTTGGCTCACCACAGGCTTGCTTGTCCGGAAAAAACGTTTTAATGCGCTTGTTTTTTGACAACACCTGATCCAGCGCCGTCAGCTTTTCATCAATACAATTATCAAGATTCATCACAACTCCTGTTTTGCGGCCGACGGAGATAGCATCTTGCCATTTTCACCACGCTACCGCCCTTGGGGTGACACCGGGCTCCAATGGCGTGATAAACAGATTTTGAATACTGCACATGATATTGCGCAGGCCTGTTGTTAATGGCGTCAGCCGGCTTTGGCTTTTTTGCCTTTTTTACCTTTACGCTTGGGCACCATCAGTTCATCGGTGCCCCGGGCTTTGGTAAACAGGCTGAACACGGAATGTTGAGGGTATTGCTCCCGCAATATGGCCAGCCGTTCGCGCTGGCGTTGCAGTTCAGCGCTGGGCTGGGCCCATTGTTCTGCTGGCAGCGGTTGCGACCAGGCGGCCATTGCCGGCGGTATTTCCCGGGTTTGTATCCGCTTGACCCGGGCTATTTCCCATTCGGTAAGGTGAAACGGCAGCGTCCACAGGGTACAGAAGTGATAGGCATACCAGCCCGCAACGTACCATTTGCCCACCTCGCCTTCCCGGTAGCGGCGGCGCATGCGGGCACGGGCGTTATAAAAGGTATGCAGCCCTTCGTGGGGTGGATCGTCCGGACCCTGCAAGTCCAGTGGGTCCTGTATTTCCTTCAGGCTGTGCACCTCGTAGTCCATGTAGGCACGAATGGCCTCCCAGTTGGCAATGGCCAGGGGCAGACCGCCACACTCAAACTCCAGTGAGTAATCTTCGCCACTGTCGGCATGATGAAAACCCACCCCCATGGCATATTGACGCTGAACCCCGTATTGAGTGACCCCCTGCGTTTCAATCACCCAGGCAGACAGTGACTCCCAGGGCACAAACACAGGGTCCGTCTCTCCTTCGGGTACAAAGCAGGCTTCACGACGCTGGCGGTTAAAACGGGCAGCAATGGCATATTTATACTTTCTGTGATTGAAATACCAAATAGATATGGATAAAACAAAACAAAATGCGGCCGATGACAAACCAATAAAAACCATAAACTCAAAGAAAAGCCAGACTCCTTCTATTACACTTGAAAAGCTAGAGCCGATAAATATACTTAAAAAAGCAATGAGCAATGGAAAAAAAACATAACAATTAATATGCAACCGGTGAAAATCAACCCCAGAGAAAGTTGCCAGCCAAATACCTGAGGCAATCCAACCCCAAACGTCAGATAAGTATCGTTTATTTCACCCACGGCATGGGCATAGTCCTGAGCGGGCTGACCGGTGGGTAATGGCATGGGGGCCAGGTAACTGACCTGACCTCCGGCAAAGGTGGTGCAGTCACCGGCCTGGTGAGGTTGCTCAAGACAGTGTGGAGATTGATGATTGTTGCTCATTATTTCCTTATGCCGCCGACTGTCTGGCCAGCTCGGCTTCACGCGCTTGAATGGCCTGCTCCAGCTCGGGAGAGCGTCTGGCCCATTGTTCCTTGGGCAGGGATTTTGACCATTGCTGTACTTTCTCACCCTTTAAATCCGGTGGCGGGTTCAGGTGTTTACGCTCGATATAATCCACTAACGGAAGATTAAATAAAAACAAGCCACAAACCCCTTCCCACAGCAAGCCTTTTGCCAAACCTCTCTTCTCGATACCGTACTGGATATCTTCAATATAACTGGCAAAAATACTTTTACTTTTAATTTCAAACATATCTGTATGTACAGTCAGTTTATCGGGTCCTTCTTCCATATAGGTACGGATCAGCTCCCACATACCAGCACCCACCTCCGGCACCACATTTGGAAACCAGAGGTGACGTTCGGCGTCTTCGTTTGTGCTGAATCCATTGCTGCCCAGTTTAATTTCACCATTAAAATCGGGGTTGGGAAAACCAATCATCAGGCTGCCGTTTTTATTCACTCCCGCCTGGCTGACCATATTAAAGCCTTCCACCGAGGCCTTGACCGTTTCCCAGGGAACATACCAGTAGTCGCCTCCCTTTTCTTTGGGTGCACAGACCTCGCGGCGCTGGCGGTTAAAGCGCACCGGCTCGCGCGGCTTGGCAAAAACAAGAGTAATGATGGCCAACATTGGTACAATGACAAACCCGAGCACGAGCACGAGCACGAGCAGCCAACCTACCCATTCTTTTAAATAAAAATCAGCCCCCATAACACTGCCAATCCAAAACATAATCAGTATGGTTAACACAAGAGTACAGTGTAAGGTTGCAACCGCTGAACCAGGGGTACAATCGCTGACATCCATATAAGTGCTATTAATGCGCCATACCATACCCATGGTGTTATTGGGCTTGCGGCCGGTGGGCACCGGCAAGGGGGCCAGAAAATTCTCGTTTGCCAGGCCCAACATGCTTTTTTTATCGCCTGCTTTGGGTGGTGTTCTCATGATTCCATCACGTCTGCTTTGCCTGCTGCAGTTCGGTCAGACTGGTGGTGGGGCCATTGGGCTTCAGGCGCTCCTGTACTTCCTTCGGCCAGGTGCGTACTGAGCGCTTCAGAGCCATGGCATATACCCACTCTTTTAAAAACTCCATGGGTGACCAGATGAGGTAGACGTAATAGGCCAGCCTGGAGGTAGCATCATCCGGTCTGATATTGGCGCGTTTTGCTTTCAGCCGCTGACGAGTAGTCTCGTGATAAGCCTCAAGCTGCTGACGGTTATAACGATCTGAGGCGCTTGGGTTTCCGTGTTCATCAAACCAGGGGCCGTTATTCATATAAGATCTCAGGTACTCCCACAGGGAGGATTGCATTTCGATGGTGCGGCCCAGCGGCATGGAAAGATTGGCCCAGATCCATTTGTCGGGATCATTATAGCCTTGCAGTAATATCTCGAGATAACCAACATTGGTTTTACCGCTATATTGGTTCACCATATAATCTTCATAGGCAATGGCTCGTGCCCTGTCCCAACGGGTGTGATACAGTTCACCTTTAAAATAAGCATATACTTCCTGGGTGCGGCGATTAAATATTACTGGGTAAGGCATTGGGGAAAATAAATCCCAAAGTAGAGGGGCAATTATCAAAAAGACAAAAAAAAGAAGGATACCATAAAAATCTTCAAAAGAGTTGAAGTCAACTATTAAAGTGAGAGATAAAATTGTCGGTATACCACCTAACCATCCTGCAATAGTCGTCGCACCCCGGGTAATATGCTCTCCTGTTTGCATACGCAGACAGATTTCATCCTGGGTGTCCACATCCAGATAGGGGCTTGGCTCACCACAGGCTTGCTTGTCCGGAAAAAACGTTTTAATGCGCTTGTTCGTTGACAACACCTGATCCAGCGCCGTCAGCTTTTCATCAATACAATTATCAAGATTCATCACAACTCCTGTTTCGCGGCCGACGGCGATAGCATCTTGCCATTTTCACCACGCTACCGCCCTTGGGGTGACACCGGGCCAGGGCAAGATTACGAAAGCCCCAGCCCTGACAGGACTTGCGACAGGTAAGCGGTATTTCGACTTGCCCGTTTTTGTTTACGTTTGATACCAGCCTTGAAGCTGGTATCACTGTTCAGGGCATTGAA
>NZ_NQJF01000023.1 GCF_002245495.1 Oceanimonas baumannii | reverse complement strand
CCTGGCGGGCCAGCAGGATGTGCTCACGGGTTTGCGGCATGGGGCCGTCGGTGGCAGCTACTACCAGGATCGCGCCGTCCATCTGGGCAGCACCGGTGATCATGTTTTTCACGTAGTCAGCGTGACCAGGGCAGTCAACGTGAGCGTAGTGACGGGTTTCAGTGTCGTACTCAACGTGAGAAGCGGCGATGGTGATACCACGGGCCTTTTCTTCCGGAGCGTTATCGATCTGATCGTAACCGCGGGCAGAGCCACCCATTTTCTTGGCCAGAACAGTGGTGATGGCGGCGGTCAGAGTGGTTTTACCGTGGTCAACGTGGCCGATGGTACCAACGTTAACGTGCGGTTTCGTACGTTCAAATTTTTCTTTAGACACGGACTAGTCCTTCCTGATTTGCTCCCGCCCGGCTGGGGCGGGAAGATTTAACAAAGATTAAATTAACCTCGGCGTACAGCAATCACTGCCTCGGCCATGTTCGCAGGCACTTCGGCGTACTTGGCAAACTCCATGGAGTAGGAAGCACGCCCCTGAGTCTGAGAACGCAGGTCGGTAGCGTAACCGAACATTTCGGACAGCGGAACCAGGGCATTCACAATCTTGCCGGTGACACCGTCTTCCATGCCTTCGATGATACCACGGCGACGGTTCACATCACCGATGACATCACCCATATACTCTTCCGGCGTTTCCACTTCCACCTTCATCAGCGGCTCCAGCAAAACAGGGTTACATTTCATGAAACCCTCTTTAAACGCCATGGAACCGGCGATTTTAAAGGCCATTTCAGAAGAGTCAACATCATGGAAAGAGCCGTCATACAGGGTGACCTTAAAGTCTTCGATGGGATAACCCGCCAGTACGCCCTGCTTCATCTGCTCCTGAATACCTTTGTCAACGGCAGGAATGTATTCCTTCGGAATCACACCGCCTACAATGGCATTTTCAAAAGTATATCCGGCACCTTCTTCCTGCGGCTCGATCTTGATCCAGACATGACCAAACTGACCGCGACCACCGGACTGGCGCACGAACTTGCCTTCCTGCTCCACGGAGCCACGGATCGTTTCCCGATACGAGACCTGAGGCTTGCCCACATTGGCTTCTACCTTGAACTCGCGTTTCATGCGATCCACGATAATGTCCAGATGCAGTTCACCCATGCCGGCAATAATGGTCTGACCGGATTCTTCGTCCGTCCACACACGGAAGGAAGGATCTTCCTGAGCCAGACGGCCCAGTGCCAGGCCCATTTTTTCCTGATCGGCCTTGGTCCGCGGTTCAACCGCGACCGAGATCACCGGCTCGGGAAATTCCATACGTTCCAGAATGATGGGCGCATCCGGGGCACACAGGGTGTCACCGGTGGTTACATCTTTCAGGCCGATGGCAGCGGCAATGTCGCCGGCACAAACGGATTTGATTTCATCCCGCTTGTTGGCATGCATCTGCACAATACGACCGATGCGTTCGCGCTTGCCCTTGACCGCGTTCAGCACCGTATCGCCGGTGTTAACCACACCTGAGTAGGCGCGGAAAAAGGTCAGGTTGCCCACAAAAGGATCGGTGGCGATCTTAAAGGCCAGCGCCGCAAAAGGCGCAGCATCGTCGGCGGTACGGGTATCAGGCGTTTCACCGTCTTCCTTTACGCCTGTGATGGCAGGCACTTCCACCGGTGACGGCAGATATTCCACCACCACGTCGAGCATGGCCTGTACACCCTTGTTCTTGAACGCGGATCCACAGGTTACCAGGATGATTTCGTTGTTGAGCACACGACTGCGCAGGCCGGCTTTGATTTCGGCCTCAGTCAGCTCACCTTCTTCCAGGTATTTTTCCATCAGCTCTTCACTGGCTTCGGCAGCGGCTTCTACCAGGTTCTGGTGCCACTCTTCGGCCAGTTCCTGCATATCTGCAGGAATATCGTGGTATTCAAAGGTGGTGCCATTATCACCCTCGTTCCAGTCAATGCCTTTCATCTTGACCAGATCGACCACCCCTTTGAAGCCTTCTTCGGCGCCAATGGGCAGCTGAACCGGTACAGCTTCGCCTTTCAGACGGGTTTTGATCTGTTCGACCACCCGCAAAAAGTTGGCACCGGTACGGTCCATCTTGTTGACGAAGGCAATACGGGGAACATGGTATTTATTGGCCTGACGCCACACCGTTTCGGACTGCGGCTGAACACCACCCACGGCGCAATACACCATAACGGCACCGTCGAGCACCCGCATGGACCGCTCGACCTCAATGGTGAAGTCTACGTGTCCGGGGGTGTCGATGATATTGATACGGTGCTGGGGATACTGGTGATCCATGCCGTCCCAGAAACAGGTCGTTGCTGCGGACGTAATGGTGATACCACGCTCCTGCTCCTGCTCCATCCAGTCCATGGTCGCGGCACCCTCATGGGTTTCGCCGATCTTATGGTTTACACCGGTATAAAACAGGATACGCTCGGTAGTGGTGGTTTTGCCGGCGTCAATATGAGCACTGATACCGATATTACGGTAGCGCTCAATCGGGGTTGTACGAGCCACAATAAGATCCTCTTGCCAAGGTCGATTGTCCTTAGTGAGCAACAAAGGGCGCGGCAGCTGCCGCGCCCGCTCTCATTACCAGCGGTAGTGAGCGAAGGCCTTGTTGGCTTCGGCCATGCGGTGAACGTCTTCACGTTTCTTCACAGCAGAACCTTTGTTTTCAGAGGCATCCATCAGCTCACCAGCCAGACGCTGGGCCATGGATTTTTCACCACGCTTACGCGCAGCTTCTACCAGCCAGCGCATGGCCAGCGCGTTGCGACGCACAGGGCGTACTTCAACAGGCACCTGATAGGTAGAACCACCTACCCGGCGGGATTTAACTTCAACAGTAGGACGAACATTGTCCAGGGCTTCTTCGAACAGCGCCAGATGATCTTTGCTAGTCTTGGCGGCAACGATGTCCAGAGCACCGTAAACAATCTTTTCAGAGGTAGATTTTTTACCGTCTACCATTACTACGTTAACGAATTTTGCCAGCAGCTCGGATCCGAACTTGGGATCCGGCAGAATTTTACGCTGGCCGATTACGCGACGTCTTGGCATTGCTAACTCTCCGTAGCTTCAGGATTAACCCAAAACAAAACAGGTTAAAAAATAAATGTTTGGCCTTACTTAACGGAGAACCATTAAGCCTTGGGCTTCTTGGCACCGTACTTGGAACGGGCCTGACGACGTGCAGCAACACCAGAGGTGTCCAGCGCGCCGCGAACGGTGTGATAGCGCACACCGGGAAGGTCTTTAACACGACCACCGCGGATCAGAACAACGGAGTGCTCCTGCAGGTTGTGGCCTTCACCACCGATGTAGGAGTTCACTTCGAAACCGTTGGTCAGACGAACACGACATACTTTACGCAGTGCGGAGTTCGGCTTCTTCGGAGTGGTGGTGTATACGCGGGTACAAACACCGCGCTTTTGCGGGCAGGCTTCCAGCGCAGGCACGTTGCTCTTAGCAACGATTGCTTTACGCGGCTTGCGAACCAGCTGGTTAATAGTTGCCATTAACAGCTCCTGATAATGTCGTTCTACAGTTGAAAAAATCCATCCCCAAATGCGGGGACGCAAAATTCTATTCCTGACCAGCGGGCAAGTCAAGATTTATACAGTCCGGATCACCAGGCAGTGGGGCTGCCCTGCTCAATAACCAGTTTGACCATCCCCGCCATGGTCAGTGGCTCCCCCACACCAGCCACCAGGCCACGGGCATCCAGGTCCTCCTGCATCACATACAGGCAACCGTCACTGGCAAGCTGTTGCAACCGGGCCTGCCATGCCGGCAGAGTGGCCGCAATCACGGCATCTTGCCATAACACCAACTGATCTCCGGGCTGCAGGTAACGCAGCGCCTGCTCCAGGCTTTGATCACTGAAAGGTGAATATTTCACAGTATGCAGCATAATTCCTCAGAAGGTCAGCCGGACGGGATGCTCGGCCAGCAAGCCGCCAAGCTCGTCGGTATTACAGGCCTGCGCCGCAATACACAGGTCGCTCAGGCTCAGCCCCCGTTCTGCCAGAGAGTCTGCGCACACGTAGATTTGTTCTATCTCGTACAGCTCCAGCATGCCGAAGGTAGGAGCATAGTCCCGGCAATGAATGGCCGCCGGGGTCTGGCCCGTTTTAAGCTGATAGACACCGTCCCCAATAAAAAACACCGCCAGCTCTTCACTCAAGGCTGAGGCGGCCAGCACGGCATCCAGTCCTTCCCGCCCGGTGGCGCTGCCATGAGGCGAGGTACGAAATACGAAAGCGACCTTGTTCATCAGAATTGCACCATCCGATCGGCGGTTAATGCGGCCTGCGCCAGCGCACCCAGGCCGCTCATTCGAAAGGGCGGCACCACATTGCCCACTCCCAGCCCGGCCTCGGCGGCACCGGTGTCATCACACAGCCCGCGACGCAACGCCGCCGCCACACACAGGTCCAGGGTCAGATCATGGCGCTCGGCCAGCTCAACCCAGGCCCGGTACAGATCAAACTCATCATTGGCCGGCTGTACCAGCCGGTTACCGTTATGCACCCCTTCCTGATAAAAAAACACGCTGTCGATGGCATGCCCCTGGGCCAGCACGGCGCAGGCAAAGCGCCAGGCATCGGTAGCCGCTTGAGAGCCATAACAGGGACCGGTTACCAGCAGGGCAAAACGAAGGGGAGTGTTATTCATGAAAGCATCCGCATATAGCAAAAGAGCGGCCGGAGCCGCTCTTGAAGTGGTTTATTCAGCCAGGGCGATGGCTTCCACTTCTACCAGCACATCCTTGGGCAGACGGGCCACTTCCACACAGGAGCGGGCCGGGGCACCGGCGGCGAAGTAGCTGGCATACACTTCGTTAAAGGCCAGGAAGTTGTTCATGTCGGACAGGAAACAGGTGGTTTTGATCACACTGGAAGCATCGGCACCGGCTTCGGCCAGCACTGCCATCAGATTGTCCATCACCTGCTTGGTCTGGGCCTCAATGCCGCCTTCCACCACGTCCATGGTAGCCGGATCCAGCGGGATCTGGCCGGAAGTGTAGACCATGTTACCCACACGGGCAGCCTGAATGTACGGGCCAATAGCTGCGGGGGCTTGTTCGGTGGCGATTACGGTTTTAGTCATGGGTTCTCCTGGTTATTGGATGATGAGACTTCTTCTTCATCATCGCGCTTTTTCTGTCTGATGTAGAGATAGACAGTGTGTTTGGATATGTTAAGTTTTTCCGACACCATGGCAATGGCATCCTTGATATCGAAAATGCCTTTTTCAAACAGGGTGGTGACAATTTGTTTGTTCTTGGCGTTGTTGGCTACGTAAGGATCGGCATTGATGGTCTCAATAGTGCGTTCTACCGTCAGGGTCACCAGCTCCTCAACATTGTTACTGAAGTTTTCTGCCGAAGCTTGCGGACGTTCGGTTTCCGGCGGCAGCAAATCCGCCATCAGTTCATGCAGTGGTACACTCAGATCCAGATGGACACACAGCACGCCGGCGGTGTCACCGGCAGTATCATGCAGCAGTTGCAGCAAGCTGCGTACCGGCGAACTCAGATGCTGATAAGTCAGGCACAAGCGCTCCTTGCCACTGCTCAGCAATTCGGCCAGCAACTGCTGCTCGGTGTCGGTCATGGGTGCCCCGGGCTGACGATTGCCTCCGGCAACCTGCACCGCCACCCCTTCGGGCTGGTGCAGACTGTAAACCACCACTTCGCAATGGCGGCCATACAGTGCCGCCAGACCGCTTGCCAGCTGAGTATAAAATGCCGGTAGCCCCTGGTCCGGCCTGGTAGACGGCGTATTTGTAACTGTTGTGTTCAATACTTGAGTCGTCCCTTGTCGGGCCGTCCCGGTCTCCATTGGCATTACCGGCTCCCACCCCTTATCTCTGCTACTGATTTTCAATCGCTGGTAATGAATGTCAACTTTTTTTGAGACGAAGCGTGAAACCAGAAGCCCACTCACAAAAAAACCGCCCGGTGGGCGGCTTTAAAATAGTCAGTAGCGGGCCGCTCAGGCGCGCAGGGCTTTTTCACCCCGGGACACGCCGCATACACCACTGCGCACCACTTCCACTACCTCAGTTGTTTCGCTCATATTGCGAATAAAGGCGTCGAGCTTATCGCTGGTGCCGACCAGCTGCACGGTGTAGAGATGAGGCGTGACATCCACGATCTGGCCACGGAAGATATCAGCAGTACGCTTCACTTCATCACGGTTACTGCCATCGGCACGCACCTTGACCAGCACGATTTCCCGCTCGATATGATCCCCGTCGGTCAGATCGCTGACCTTCAGCACGTCCACCAGCTTGTTCAGTTGCTTGGTGATCTGTTCAATCACCCGCTCATCACCGTTGGTCACTATGGTCATGCGTGACAGGGTAGGATCCTCGGTAGGTGCCACGGTCAGAGTTTCAATGTTATAGGCCCGCTGGGAAAACAATCCAACTACCCGGCTCAGGGCACCGGATTCGTTTTCCAGTAACAGGGAAATAATACGCCGCATCAGGTTCGCTCCGTTTTGCTCAACCACATTTCATCCATGGCTCCGGTTTTGATTTGCATGGGGTAAACATGCTCTTCCGGATCGATCTGAATATCCATGAATACCAGCCTGTCGGTAAGGGAGAAACACTTCTCCAGGGCCGCATCCAGCTCGGCCGGATCGGTCACCTTCATCCCCACGTGACCGTAGGACTCGGCCAGCTTGACGAAATCAGGCAGCGAGTCCATGTAAGAATGGCTCTGGCGACCCTCATAGAACATCTTCTGCCACTGCTTCACCATGCCCAGCGCATTGTTGTTCATGGAAATGATCTTGACCGGTATGTTGTATTGCATACAGGTGGACAATTCCTGAATGTTCATCTGTATGGAGCCGTCGCCGGTCACACACACCGACACCGCATCAGGGCAGCCCAGCTTGGCCCCCATGGCAGCAGGCAGACCGAACCCCATGGTGCCCAGACCGCCGGAGTTGATCCACTGGCGCGGCTTGTCATAAGGGTAATACAACGCGGCAAACATCTGGTGCTGCCCCACATCGGAGCTGACGATGGCTTTGCCCTCGGTAATGCGGTATACCGCCTCCATCACCTGCTGGGGCTTGATGAACTTATCGCTTTTCTCATAGCTCAGGCACTTGCGGTCACGCCACTGCTCAATCTGCACCCACCAGTCGTCCATCGCCTGCAAATCGGGCTGCAGGCCCAGCTCACGAATGGTTTCCAGCATCTGAGCCAGCACGGTATCGGCCGAGCCCACAATGGGAATATGCGCCGGAATGGTCTTGGAAATGGAGGTCGGATCCACATCGACATGTACGATGGTGGCATGAGGACAGAACTTGGCCACATTGTTGGTCACCCGGTCGTCGAAGCGGGCACCAATAGCCAGGATCAGATCCGAGTTGTGCATGGTTTTATTGGCTTCATAAGTGCCATGCATACCCAGCATACCGATAAACTGCTTGTGAGTACCGGGCATAACCCCCAGGCCCATCAAGGTGTTGGTGACCGGCAGATTGAACTGCTCAGCCAGTTGCACCACCAGGCTGCTGGCATCGGCGGTAACAGCTCCGCCTCCCACATACATCACCGGGCGCTTGGCAGCGGCCAGCGCCTTCATGGCCTTTTTAATCTGTCCCTTGTGGCCCACACCCGTGGGATTGTAGGAACGCATGTCCACCGACTCAGGGTAAACATAGGGATGCTTTTCTTTCGGATTCTGAATGTCCTTGGGCAGGTCTACCACCACCGGGCCGGGACGTCCTGACGCCGCAATGTAATAGGCTTTTTTTATGGCCAGCGGAATATCGGACGCCTTCTTGCACAAAAAGCTGTGTTTTACGATAGGACGGGAAATGCCGATCATGTCGGTTTCCTGGAAGGCATCGTCACCAATATAGTGAGTTGGTACCTGACCAGACAACACCACCATGGGAATGGAATCCATGTAGGCGGTGGCAATACCGGTAATGCAGTTGGTCGCTCCCGGCCCAGAGGTCACCAGTACGGTACCCACTTTTCCGGTAGCCCGGGAATAACCATCGGCCATGTGCACGGCACCCTGCTCGTGGCGCACCAGCACATGCTCTATTTTGCTGTTTTCAAACAAGGCATCATAGATGTCCAGTACCGAGCCGCCGGGATAACCGAACAGGTAATCAATTCCCTGGTCCTCCAGCGCTCGCACAACCATTTCTGCGCCTGATAACATCTCCATGGTAAAGCCCTCCAGGCTCTGCTCCGTTCACTTTGCTTCCCTTGCATAAGGCAGGCATGCCGGTACGTTTACATACCGCCAAAGGAAAGTTTTTATATTTATAAAACAATAACTTACATCAGCCAAGCTGAAGATAAGCGGGAAAAAGATGAAAATTCACCTTAACCTGCTTTAAATCCGTTGTCCACGGGGGGTTCACAAATCTGCTGGCTTCGCCTGAAACAGCCTGCCGTCGGATGTTTTTATACAAAAGCACCAGCCAGGCTGACTTGCTGGTACCAGTGTTTAAACCCTGACCGAAAAGACCGGAAAAGCAGATGTCCGCAATAACAAAACAACAGCACAACATTTCAAATGGATTACGAAATATTATTTTAATGAAATATAAATAAAGCAGTATAAAAAACCAATTCACAGCCATTTACCCCGTCTGACAAAGAGCAGATGACGCCCTGCTCGAGAATAACGAAGTTGACAGCACCCTTGTTAATCGTTATCTGTATAGCGTTGTTAACGGATTCTTTCCTGATGTGAGTGACCATGAAAACACAAATTCAGCTACTACGACTAACCAACAAGGTGCTTTAGCGCACGGGGTCAGGCGTAGCTGTAATTTATCACTCACACAGTTTCACACTTTAAAACCCGTGCCGTCCGCACGGGTTTTTTCATTTTGCCTCGGGCGGCACGAATACACAGAGGGAAGCGACATGTCGAACCAAGTCATCATATTCGATACCACCTTGCGGGACGGTGAACAGGCGCTTTCTGCCAGCCTGACCGTCAAGGAAAAACTGCAGATCGCCCAGGCTCTGGAACGGCTCGGTGTGGACGTAATGGAAGTGGGCTTTCCCATCTCATCGCCCGGCGATTTTGAATCGGTACAGACTATTGCCCGCCACATCAAAAACAGCCGGGTCTGTGCCCTGTCCCGTGCGCTCAAGGCCGATATCGACGCTGCCGGCGAGGCCCTGCGGGTAGCAGATCAGTTCCGTATTCATACCTTTATTTCCACCTCCGACATTCATGTCCAAAGCAAGCTGCGCAAGGATTTCGATTCGGTCGTGGAAATGAGCGTGGCGGCAGTCAAGCATGCCCGGAGCTATACCGACGATGTGGAATTCTCCTGCGAAGACGCCGGGCGCACTCCCATCGATAACCTGTGCCGCATGGTGGAAGCCGTGATCAAGGCCGGAGCCCGTACCGTGAATATTCCCGATACCGTGGGCTATACCGTCCCCAGCGAGTTCGGCGGCATTATTCAGACCCTGTTCGAGCGGGTGCCCAATATTCACGAGGCGGTAATTTCCGTGCACTGTCACGACGACCTTGGCATGTCGGTGGCTAACTCTATCGCTGCCATACAGCAGGGCGCGCGCCAGATCGAATGTACTATCAACGGCATCGGCGAACGCGCCGGTAACTGCTCATTGGAAGAAGTGGCCATGGTGATGAAGACCCGGGGCGAAATGCTCGGGGTACACACCAACATTAAAAGCCAGGAAATCTACCGGACCAGCCAGCTGGTGCGTAACCTGTGCAACATGCCGGTGCAGCCCAACAAGGCCATCGTAGGTGCCAACGCCTTTGCCCACTCCTCCGGTATTCACCAGGACGGCGTGCTCAAAAACAAGAACACTTACGAGATCATCACCCCCGAAAGCATCGGCCTGCCCAAGAACCAGCTCAATCTGACTTCCCGCTCCGGTCGCCACGTGATCAAACACCGTATGGCCGAGATGGGTTACAGCGAGCAGGATTATGATCTCGATACCCTTTACGAGAGTTTTCTGGCACTGGCCGATCGCAAGGGCCAGGTATTCGACTACGATCTCGAAGCACTGGTGTTTTTCAGCCAGATCCATGAAGAACCCGAACAGTTCAAGCTCAAGTACCTGAGCGTGCAGTCCGGCAGCAATGTGATGTCTACCGCCAGCGTACGTATGGAAGTCGGTGGCGATATCGTTAACGAGGCCGCGGTCGGCAATGGTCCGGTAGACGCGGTGTACCAGTGCATCAATCGGGTCACCGGCTACGATATCCGCATCGACAAGTACGAATTGCAAAGCAAGGGGGAAGGTAAAGACGCCCTTGGCCAGGTGGACATTGTGGCAGAGTACAAGGGCCGTAAGTTTCATGGTATGGGCCTGGCCACCGACATCGTCGAGTCGTCAGCCCAAGCACTGGTGCACGTGATTAACTGCATTTACCGGGCTGAGCAGGTCGCGGAAAAGAAAGAAGAAATTCAGAAAAAAATACGTATGGAGACAGTGTGAACATGAGCGCAAGCTACAAGGTCGCGGTATTGCCGGGTGACGGCATTGGCCCGGAAGTGATGGCAGAAGCCATTCGCGTGCTGGACAAGGTGCAGGCCGAGTTTGGTCTGCAACTGGACTACAGCCATTATGATGTGGGCGGTATCGCCATCGACAACCACGGCTCTCCCCTGCCCGCTGCCACCCTGGCAGGCTGTGAAGCCGCCGATGCGGTGCTGTTCGGCTCAGTGGGCGGCCCCAAGTGGGAAAACCTGCCCCCTAACGAGCAGCCCGAGCGCGGCGCCCTGCTGCCCCTGCGCGGCCATTTCAAGCTGTTCTGCAACATGCGTCCGGCCAAGATCTACCAGGGGCTGGAAGGCTTCTCTCCGCTGCGCGCCGACATCAGCGCCCGGGGCTTTGACATTGTGTGTATGCGCGAGCTCACCGGTGGCATCTATTTCGGTCAGCCCAAGGGCCGTGAAGGTTCAGGCCCCGAGGAAAAGGCCTTTGATACCGAGGTGTATCACCGTTTTGAGATTGAGCGCATCGCCCGCCTGGCGTTCGAGGCCGCTCAGGGCCGTCGCGGCGTGGTCACCTCCGTCGACAAGGCCAACGTCCTGCAGGCTTCCATTCTGTGGCGCGAAGTGGTCACCGAGATCGCCAAGGATTACCCGGATGTGACCCTGAACCACATCTACATCGACAACGCCACCATGCAGCTGATCAAGGACCCGTCCCAGTTCGACGTGCTGCTGTGCTCCAACCTGTTCGGAGACATCGTTTCCGATGAAATGGCGATGATCACCGGTTCCATGGGTCTGCTGCCATCCGTCAGCCTGAACGACCAGGGTTTTGGCCTGTACGAGCCGGCCGGCGGCTCCGCCCCGGATATCGCCGGCAAGGGCATTGCCAACCCCATCGCCCAGATCCTGTCTGCCGCCCTGATGCTGCGTTACAGCTTCAAACAGGAAGAAGCGGCCCAGGCCATCGAGCGCGCCGTGGCCGAAACCCTGGCCGCCGGCTACTTCACCGGCGACCTGTACAGCGACCATGCCGAACATCCGGTGCAGTCTACCAGTCAGATGGGTGAGCAGATCGTGTCCCGCATCCGGAGAGAAAAGTAATGGCCAAGACCCTTTATCAGAAAGTTTTTGATGCCCACTTGGTACGCAATGAAGCCGGCGAAACCCCGCTGCTTTATATCGACCGCCACCTGGTACACGAAGTCACCTCGCCCCAGGCCTTTGACGGCCTGCGCGAAAAGGGCCGCAAGCTGCGCCGCCCCGACCGCACCTGGGCGACCATGGACCACAACGTGTCCACCGAGACCAACGACATCGCCGCTTCCGGTGAAATGGCCCGCATCCAGATGGAAACCCTGGCCAAAAACTGTGAAGAGTTCGGCGTGCCTCTGTACGACCTGCACCACAAGTACCAAGGGATCGTCCACGTCATCGGTCCCGAGCTGGGCCTGACCCTGCCGGGCACCACCATCGTCTGCGGCGACTCCCACACCGCCACCCACGGTGCCTTTGGCGCGCTGGCATTCGGCATCGGTACTTCCGAAGTAGAACACGTCATGGCCACTCAGACCCTGAAACAGGGCCGGGCCAAAACCATGAAGATCCAGGTCAACGGCGAGCTCAATCCGGGCATCAGCGCCAAGGACGTGGTGCTGGCGATCATCGGCCAGGTCGGCCACGCCGGCGGCACCGGTTATGTGGTGGAATTCTGCGGCAGCGCCATCGAGTCGCTGTCGATGGAAGCGCGCATGACCATCTGTAACATGGCCATTGAGCTGGGTGCCAAGGCCGGCCTGGTCGCTCCCGATCAGACCACCTTCGACTACCTCAAGGGTCGTCCCTTCGCGCCGGAAGGCGAGCAGTGGGAACAGGCCGTGGCCTACTGGAGCACCCTCAAATCCGACGAAGGTGCCGAGTTTGATGTCGTGGTCGAGCTCAACGGTGCCGACATTGCACCGCAGGTAACCTGGGGCACCAACCCGGGCCAGGTGATGCCGGTCAATGGCACCATTCCGGCGCCGGAAGACTTTGACGACGCCGTTGAGCGTCAGTCCGCAGCCAAGGCCCTGCAGTACATGGACATTCCCGCCGGTGGCAAGCTGACCGACGTACAAATCGACAAGGTGTTCATCGGCTCTTGTACCAACAGCCGTATAGAGGATCTGCGCGCTGCCGCCTCCATCGCCAAAGGCCGCCAGGTAGCCAGCGGCGTTCAGGCTTTGGTGGTGCCCGGTTCCCAGCAGGTGAAAGTTCAGGCCGAAGCCGAAGGCCTCGATAAAATTTTCATCGAAGCTGGCTTTGAATGGCGCCTGCCCGGTTGCTCCATGTGTCTGGCCATGAACAACGACCGGCTGCAGCCGGGCGAGCGTTGTGCCGCCACCAGCAACCGTAACTTTGAAGGCCGTCAGGGCCGTGGTGGCCGCACTCACCTGGTGAGCCCGGCCATGGCCGCCGCCGCCGCCGTGTTCGGTCACTTTGTCGACATTCGGGATCTGTAAGGGGAATAGTCATGAGCGGATTTAAGCAATTAACCGGTATCGCCGCCCCCCTGGACGCGGCCAACGTAGACACCGACCAGATCATCCCCAAGCAGTTTCTGCAAAAGGTGACCCGGTCCGGCTTTGGCAAGCATCTGTTTCACGACTGGCGCTTTCTGGATGACGCCGGCGAGCAGCCGAACCCCGAGTTCGTGCTGAACCAGGCCCCTTACAACGAGGCGGTAATCCTGCTGGCCCGGGAAAACTTCGGTTGTGGCTCCAGCCGTGAACACGCGCCTTGGGCCCTGGCCGACTTCGGTCTGCAGGCGGTGATCGCCCCCAGCTTCGCCGATATCTTTTACGGCAATGCCATCAACAACGGCATGGTGCCGGTGCGTCTCACCGACGAACAGGTCGAAAGCCTGTTCCAATATGTGGCCGCCAGTAAAGAAGCCGAGATCACCGTGGATCTGGAAGCCTGTGAAGTGCGGGCCGGCGAACATGCCTTCTCCTTCGAAATCGATGAGTTCCGCCGCTATTGTCTGCTTAACGGCCTCGACAATATCGGCCTGACCCTGCAACACGCAGATCAGATCGACGCCTATGAGGAAAAACAGCCGTCCTGGCTGTAACCTTCATACACCATATAAAACGCCGGCCTGTGCCGGCGTTTTTATTCATCCTCTCGTGTTAGTGCACATCTTCCAGATACAAGGCAACCAGATCACAGGTATCTTCCTGCTCCACCCTCAGCACCCTGGCCACGGCCATTAACGGCGGTACCTGCTCACTCGCTGACGGTAATACCAGTTGCCATTCCTGGCCCGGCTCACAGTACCCGCGATCGACACGCATCAATACACCTTCAGGGCTAAGGTTCACGCAGGTTCCCTGAATACGCTCACTGGTCGTGGCCAGGATTACGGTGGCATTCACTTGCATACGGCTGAACAGCCGCTGCTCCTTGTTGGCTGATAACATGAGCTCATCCTTTCATGGCTGGTTTCATGAGATAAATCTTTTTACAATGTCGGCCTTTCCTTTTTTGCTTCGAGCCGCCGGCACAAGCCGTTCCGCTAACAATCATTCAACCAGGGAGTGTCCCAGTGAAACAGACTCTGCTTGCCTTGCTGCTGACCGCCAGTGCACCGCTGGCGGCACAAACACCGACGCTGACCATCTATACCTATAGCTCATTTGCATCGGAGTGGGGGCCCGGGCCGGCGATTAAGAAAAGTTTTGAGGCCGACTGCCACTGCCACCTTGAGTGGGTGGCGCTGGATGACGGTGTGTCCATTCTTAACCGGCTGCGGCTGGAAGGGGACAACACCAAGGCCGATATTGTGCTGGGGCTCGATAATAATCTGCTGCAAACCGCACAGGACACCGGATTGATTGAAGCTCATGGTCTGACGCCCGAAAGTCTGACTCTGCCCGGCGACTGGAATAACCCCTATTTTCTGCCCTTTGATTACGGCTACTTTGCCTTTATTTACAATAGCGAGAAACTAAGCAACCCGCCCGCCAGTTTTGCCGAGCTGCTGGAGCGCCCAGAGCTGACCCTGCTGTATCAGGATCCGCGCACCAGCACACCGGGTCAGGGACTGCTGCTGTGGGTGCAGAAGCTTTATGGCGACCAGGCCCCGGAAGCCTGGAAAAACCTGGCAAAACGCACCGTTTCGGTCACCAAGGGCTGGAGCGAGGCCTACGGCATGTTTCTGAAAAATGAGGCCGACATGGTGCTGTCTTACACCACCTCTCCTGCCTACCATATCGAAGCAGAACAACAGCATCAGTACCGGGCTGCCGCGTTTGAAGAGGGCCATTACCTGCAGGTGGAAGTGGCCGGGAAAATCAAGGGCACAGACCAGCCCGAGCTGGCCGCCCGCTTTCTGCAATTTATGCTAAGCCCCGGCTTTCAGCAGCATATTGCCGGTGGCAACTGGATGTACCCGGTCATAGACAGCCCTCTGCCTGCCGGTTTTGATGAGTTGATCATTCCAGACAAGGCACTCAGTTTTTCCGCTGAAGAAGTGGCCGCTCAGCGTAAGCAATGGCTGCGCCAGTGGCTGAATGCAACAACCCGCTGATGTCGTTCCGCTTTTGGTGGCTGCCGGGCGCCTTCGGTGTTGCAGCCATTCTGTTACTGACTGCCGCCCCCATTACCGCCCTGCTGGTTCAGGGTGGCAGTAACGTTAGCCTGATTGTTGCCGACCCTTACCTGCGCCATGTTATCTGGTTCAGTTTTTATCAGGCGGCACTGTCTACCCTGCTCAGCCTGGGACTGGCCGTGCCAGTGGCCCAGGCGCTGTCGCGCAGGCGTTTTCCGTGTCGTGGGCTGTTACTGCGACTGTTTGGCCTGTCATTGGTCTTGCCGGTCATTCTGGTGGTGTTTGGCATGGTGGCCGTGCACGGTCGCCAGGGCTGGAGCAACACGCTGCTGCAATGGTTCGGGCTGGAGCCGGTCAGTTACCTCTATGGCCTGACCGGCATCTTGCTGGCCCATGTATTTTTCAATATGCCGCTGGCAGCTCGAATTCTGTTACAGAACATTGAAGCCATTCCCGCCAGTCAGTGGCGGCTGGCCAGCCAGCTTGGCTTTAACAGCCGTCAACTGTTTCGCTGGCTGATCTGGCCGGCTGTACGCAGCTCACTGCCGGGGCTGGCCAGCCTGATCTTTATGCTCTGTTTCACCAGTTTTGCTACCGTGATGGCCCTGGGCGGCGGCCCAAAATCAACCACCCTGGAAGTGGCCATCTATCAGGCCCTGCGTTATGACTTCGATTTGTCCCTGGCAGGTAGCCTGGCATTACTGCAGCTATTGCTCTGCAGTGTGTTTTTACTGCTGCAATACACCCTGAGCAAGCCACCGGAATACCGGGGTGATCGCCTGTCTGCCTGTCTGCGTCACGATGTCCCATGGTGGCGAACCCGTTTAACCGACGCGCTGGTGATGACAGTGGCGCTTGGCATCTTTCTGCCGCCATTAGTGGCCATCATGACTGCCGGTATGAATGCCCGGCTGTTAGCGGCACTGACCTCCATGCAGCTCTGGTCGGCTCTCGGCCAGTCCGTGACCATCGCTCTGAGTGCCGGCAGCCTGTCGGTATTGCTGACAGCGGCTTTGCTGCTCACCAGCCGGCACCTCAGAATACGCCGAGAGCAAAACCTGCCGGCCAGTCTGATCGAGTCTGCTGCCTCTGCCGTGCTGGTATTGCCTGCCGTGGTTCTGTCTACAGGCCTGTTTATTCTGCTGCGTGGCGTTACCGATGTGTTTGCGCTGGGTCCCTTACTGGTAGTGCTGGTCAATGCCTTGATGGCCATGCCCTATGGACTACGTACTCTGCAACATCCCATGGAGCAGGTATCCCGCCGCTACGACCGGCTCTGTGACAGCTTGGCTCTGCACAACCTGAACCGCCTGCGGCTGGTAGAATGGCCCGTATTACGGCGGCCTTTGGCCCTGACTCTGGCGCTGGCCATGATGCTGTCGCTGGGCGATCTCAGCGCTATCGCCTTGTTTGGCAGCCAGCAACTTCAGACCCTGCCCTGGTTGCTGTATCAGCAACTGGGGAATTACCAAATGACGGAAGCCGCTGCCACCGCCCTGGTGCTGCTGGTGCTGAACCTGACATTGTTTCTGTTCATTGAGCGGGTATTGGGAGGCAGAGATGCTCACACTGACTGATCTTACGGCAAGCTACCCGGAGCAGAGTCAGTGTTTCTCGCTGACCGCAGCACCAGGCACCATCACCGCCCTCATCGGCCCCAGTGGGGCCGGTAAATCCACGCTGCTGGCCATGATCGGTGGATTTGCCAGAGTGGAGGCCGGTGAGCTGCACCTGAACCGCCAGAACCTGCTGCCACTTACACCGGCTGAACGCCCCATTACCACCCTGTTTCAGGATAACAACCTGTTCTGGCACATGACCGTCTATCAGAATATTGCCATTGGCCTGAATACGACTCTGAAGCTGACACCGACCCAGCAGCAACGGGTGAGCGAGGTGGCTGATAAAGTCGGCCTGAGCGGCCTGCTGCAACGTAAGCCAGCCCAACTGTCTGGTGGGCAGCAGCAAAGAGTCGGACTGGCCCGCTGTCTGGTACGTAACCGCCCGGTATTGCTGCTGGACGAACCTTTTTCCGCACTGGATCCGGCACTGCGCTTTGAGTTGCTGCAATTACTGCGGGAACAGACCGACAAACTGGGACTCATTGTATTAATGGTCACCCATCACCCGGCTGAAGCCGCCGGCATTGCCGATCAGATCATCTATATACACAATGGCTGTATTTTTGAACAAGGTGACAACAGCCTGCTCCAGGCTCCGAAAAGCCGGGAGCTGAGTCATTATCTCGGAAGGGAGAACAACGGGGAGTAAGCCTCCCCGTTTTGCAGGTTACAGATTTTCTTCGGCAAAAGACGCCAGACGGCTGCGCATGACACCGTTAAGGTATATGTTGGCGCTGCCTTCAAAGTCCTTGAAGCGCTCCACAATGTAAGTCAGTCCGGAAGTTACCGGTGTCAGATAGTTGGAGTCAATCTGAGCTAGGTTGCCGGAGCACACCAGCTTGGTACCCTCCCCACAGCGGGTGATGATGGTCTTAAGCTGAGAAGCCGTCAGGTTCTGACACTCGTCCAGCAGTACAAAGGTATTCTGAATACTGCGGCCACGCATAAAGTTGACCGACTTAAACTGAATATTGGCCTTGCCCATAATGTAGCTGAGCGATCCGTCCATACACTCATCCTGCTTATGCAGTACTTCCAGTGTGTCGGTGATGGCCGCCAGCCAGGGCGCCATTTTTTCTTCTTCCGAACCGGGCAGAAAGCCGATGCTTTCGGCAATTTCCGGGGTGTTACGGGTGACGATCACCCGATCATAAATGCCCTTCTCGATGGTCATTTCCAATGCCGATGCCATGGCCAGCAGGGTTTTACCACAGCCTGCCGGACCAGTCAGGATCACCATTTCAATGTTGGGATCCAGCAAAGCATCAAGGGCCATCGCCTGATAGATATTTTTGGGATGAATACCCCAGGCCTTACGGCCCATCATCCGCTCACGCCCCAGATCCACAAAACGCAGCTGGCCATTTTCTTTATCCAGCACCCGGCCGGCGAAGTCTTCGGTATCGTCGATAAGATACTGGTTGATATGAGCACCCGGCAGCAGCTCTTCTGAAACGGTATGGATCACTTCACGACCGTAAGTTTCACTTTCACACTCACCTACCCGATCCCAGAAACTCTCTTCAATATGACAGAAGCCCTTGGACAGCAGACGAATGTCATCCACCAGCTGATCGGAACGATAATCCTCCACATGCTCAAGACCCGCTCCCTTGGCCTTGAGGCGCATATTGATATCTTTGGTGACCAGTACTGCCTTGCTACCCGCATGGTGCTTTTGCAGATAAAGCGCGGTATTGATAATACGGTTGTCAGCTTCATCATCGGTAAACACCGCATAGCCTTCCGGCAGGTGACGATCCGAGATAATGGCAATACGGCCGGAAGCGTCGTCATCCTTCAAGCCCAGAGGCACACCGGCAATAATCTGCTCCGGTGTCGCATCATGAAAAATACCTTCCAGGGTACGAATGGCAACACGTGCGTCCCGGCTGACATCTTTTTGCCGGTCCTTGATACGATCCAGCTCTTCCAGCACCGTCATGGGGATGACGACATCGTGTTCCTTGAAGGAATAAATAGATAGGGGTTCGTGCAACAGTACGTTGGTGTCAAGAATAAAGCGTTTGCGGTCGTAGCCGTCCATAGGCGTGCTCCCCGGGCCAGGCCCTTGTCATGGTCATGGTCCAGTTAAAGCATCGGACCATGACAGCTTTATTACGATCTAACGCTATGCCTTTTTTACATGAACAGCAAGCTCAAAAAACATGCAATCGGCACGATTGACGATAAATACAACACTTTTTCAGGCACGTTAAGGGAAGATGCGATCCAAAGCCTGTTATCCCAGAGTAATACCCATACGAAAAAAGCCCTTCACAGACGTGAAGGGCTTTTCGGATTAGGTGCCTGGCCCGCCTCGCCCTACTTTCACTGCAAAACAGTCGCTTCGCTGGGTTTACCTTTGCCATGTGCAAGATGCTGACCGCAGAAACAGAAAAAGCCCGACACGTATGTATCGGGCTTTTAAATTGGGTGCCTGGCAGTGACCTACTTTCACATGGCAGCTGCCACACTATCATCGGCGCGGTTGCGTTTCACTACTGAGTTCGGCATGGAGTCAGGTGGTTCCACAACGCTATGGCCGCCAGGCATA
>NZ_NQJF01000022.1 GCF_002245495.1 Oceanimonas baumannii | reverse complement strand
CCATTCATAGTGATAAGCTGCTGTTCAAAAGACAGCATATGATCACAGTGAGATCTGATCGTCAAAGCGATCCTCGAAAATCGACATTTTTCTTCAGAAAACGCGCGTTCCGGTGTAAAAAGTGGCTACTAATGTTTTCATTTTTACCCCGCTGAAAGCCTTGCCACGCAAGGGTTTTTCATGATCTTGCCCTGGAGGTAGACGCGCACCCTGCCGTTTGATCTAATGAATTTCGCCAAAAACACATTAGTTCTCAACGCCCCTATGAGGAGAATGCAGGATGCGCGATGTTCATATCCTACAAGAATTGCTGGCCCAACACTGCCCGGAAATACATAAAAAGCGGCTTAATTCACTCATGGCTGCTACTTCTGCTCTTCTGGAAGGAGATACTCTGTCTCTGACCGGGCTGGGCCGTCATATCGCCGGGAAAACCGCCACCAAACATTCCATCAAACGGATTGATCGTCTGCTGGGAAATGCGGGTCTTCATCGCGAACGATTAGCCCTATACCGCTGGCATGCAAGAAATCTGTGCGGACTCAACCCCATGCCGGTCATCCTTATCGATTGGTCTGATGTTCGTGAACAACTCCGGCATATGACGCTCAGGGCAGCCATCGTACTCAAAGGCCGTTCCATCACGCTCTATGAGCGCGCATTTGCCTGGGAAGATTATAACTCGCCGCGCAGTCACAACCGCTTTTTGCATGAGCTGGCCAGTATCCTGCCGTCGGGGGCCGCCCCTTTACTGATCACCGACGCAGGCTATCGCAATACCTGGTTTCGCGAAGTGGCTTCCTACGGCTGGTACTGGCTGGGGCGAGTACGCGGTGATGTGGCTTTTACTCCAGCTGGTCTGGAGCAGTGGCGCTCCAACAAAACCCTGTATTCCGATGCCAACCAAACACCTCGTTTTATCGGGCCAGCAAAGCTGGCCAGAAAATCTCCCATTCGCTGCGACCTGTACTTGTATAAAAGCGATGCCAAGGGAAGAAAAGATCGGCGTACTGCCCGTTCAGGCAACAAGCACACTGCGCAACGAGAATATCCCAAAGGCAGCAAAGAGCCTTGGTTGCTGGCGACCAACCTTCCGTCAACGCTGTTCAGTGCGGCAAAGGTGGTGAAGCTTTATGCCAGAAGGATGCAGATAGAAGAATCATTCCGGGATCTGAAAAGTCCTCAGTACGGATTTGGTCTTCGGCACAGCCGAACACGTTGTCCACGGCGCTACGATATCCTGCTGCTCATCGCCTTGCTGGCTGAAATCATCCTGTGGTGGTTCGGTCTTGCTGCTCAGCAGGTGGGTTGGCAGCGTCACTTTCAGGCCAACACCATTCGACACAGGGCCGTGCTGTCATCAGTCCGGCTCGGTAAAGAGATCCGAAAGCGGCCACACTATCGTATCACTGAACAGATGCTGTACTGGGCCAGACTGGAGTTAATGCGCCTGGCTCATCACGCGGGGAGCTCCGAATTATGAGGGGATCCTCCAGCGCCGGTTCAGCTCGAAGACCCGGCGGGTCGCAATATCAATATCTAGCCTGTCGACTAATAAATTAATCAACGCGGCCGGTAACATGGCTATAGCTATACCAATTGCAGTCCAAATAGGAAAATACCATCCTTCAAAGGACCAAAAAGGGATGTTATTTTCAATTCCATAATCAAAGTGAGAAAACAATCTAATTAGTACAGATGTTATTAATAGCAGCCCCCCCCCATGTTGCGATCCCGGATAATAGCACCGCGGCATTAATCCACCAAGGAAAGGTTACTTTCAGCAGGCGTTCTTGATTCCAGAAGTCCTCATATTTAGCGGTGCCGGCATTTTGCTCTTTTTTCTCTCAGCTGCTTGAGATGGAGAGGCGTTATAAGCGTATTCCAGCTGAACAACTTCACGCTCGTCGTGAGGGAGTCGCTCGCCGGCGCGCAGGCCGAGCTTGTCTTTCAGCGTACGCTCGGGGGCTGGTGGTTGTTCGGGAGTATTATCGGAGCGATAGGCGGTGTGGGTGTAGTAGTTCATCATAATAGGCAGTTAAGGTTTACTGTTTATTTAAGAGGGTGCCCGGGCGTTAATGTTTTTTATAGTGGCAGCCCGGTACTCTTCCATGCTGATTCTGCCAAGCTGGGGCGTAAGCTGGCACTTCAGCTTGTTCCACTCAAAGGCTCGCTGGGCTTTGGCCCGCTTTGCGCCTTCATTATCACCCCAGGCTTTAAGGTCCAGGTCACGCCAGAAGCGGGGATGGCGGCCGGTGTTGCGGTCGTGCTCGGCGGTAAGCGGGTCCATATGCCGGAAAGGCTCAAGCCTGGGCATATCGGGCAGGGGCTGAGTCACGTCCATAAAGCGCTGCAGCATGTCCCACAGCGCAAAGATCTCGTGTTGCGTGGCGCTCAGGCCGGTGAGGTTGATTTTGGTGAAGGTCTTGCCGGTGTAACGGTGCACCAGCATCAGCCGGTAATACACGCCGCCGCTTTGCACCACACTTTCAATGTAGGGATCAAACTCGATAAAGGGCGCTTCAAATTTCTCTTTGGCGGATACCGCCAGCCGTACCATGCCATCGGTGCGATTGAACTCACTGCATTTTTTATCCAGTGCCCGATCCAGACCGGCTTCCACCTGTTTATGAAATGGTTTGGAAAGTACTTCACAGACCTTGAAAAAACCATTGAATATTAATGGGAAGGAAACTATCGCTAATGCTAACCATATGAAAGAGAAAATGATGAGGATGAAAACGACGAGGTCAGCAGGTAATTCATAGTTTTCTAAGAGTAAATTTGTTGAAAGGAGGGATAAGGCATTAAATGAAAGCCAAATAAGTCCAGGGATGATAAATAACATCAGCTTTATCATACCGCCATCATTTAAAAATCGTATGCGCTGGTGATCCCACCACCAGTCCTTTTTATAGAACTCCTTGTCCTGAGCTTCGGCATATTGCACCGAGTCGGCATCTTCTTGCTGCATGGTGTTGGGATCCAAACCGGCGTAATCCCCAAAGCCCATCAGCGTTTGCATGGACCGATGGCGGCTTTTGGGAGCAGCGGGCAGCGGGGGAATGGCATTGCCCCGGTAAGGTGTTTTGTTCATGAGTGATTTATTCAACGGCAGTTTGCGGGTGAGCGCGTTCAAACGCTTGTGGTTGTGGGGTGGCGTGTATGCCACGGGCCTGCTGGGCGCGGTAGTAGTCAGACACGCTTAAGCTTGAGTCGGTGTGTGCGGCAATCAGGCCGGGGGCACTGGGCCAGCTGGCGTTGCGCAGTTGTTCCCGCAATCGGGGCAAGACTTCTTGTTTAAAGCGGCGTTCGCTCATGTCGCGCCAGTAACGGGGCGGGCGGTTTTGTGCCTGATCATAAGCGGCGGTGACCGGATCCTGCTGGCGGCAGGGCTCCAGCACGGGCAAGTCCGGCAGCGGCTGGCTGACGTCCATATAGCGTTGCAGGGTATCCCAGAAGGCACGCAGGTTGTTCTGATCCAGCCCCAGGCTGTGTATACGGTTGGCCAGACAGACCTTTTTATCGGTGTAGCGATGATAAAGCCAGAGCACATAATCGCGCTGACCATGGGGCATGACCTGCACCTGCATCACCGGATCGAACTCGTAAAAGGGGGCCACAAAAGGTTTGCGCCAGCGCTTGCCGGCGAGGTGCACCATGCCGGTACGGCGGTTAAACTGACTGCCGTCGTGTTTAAAAAAGCGGGCATGGAGTGCCAGCAGCAAGTCGCAGCCAATCACCGCCAGGAAAAATAACACACAACCGGCAATAAAAAAGGGATTGCCTTGCCAGAAACCCCACAGGGTTTGTTGATTCCAAGCTACTACGCCAGTAGTAATAAGACCGAGTAGAGTTAAAAAACTTATATGATAACTTGGCCTAGTAGTCATAAATAGTGTCAATGCAGTCAGGCTGAGTAGTACACCAATAGCTGTCATTAATAGTCCACCCTGTATTACTGCGCTAAAAGTCAGGTGCCATAAAACTACAGACATGAAAGCTGACATTAATCTGCTAATAAACAAGAAATGAGCCCATCTATTGTTATATTGAAAGGACCACTTTTCAGCATTCATGCTTCTGGTACTATCCTGCTCATCTTTGACCAGTTCCTGTTCTATTTTAAAATCCAGCTCCAGCTCGGTTGCCGAGTCCAGATTTGTGCAGTCTCCCCAGAACAGAGGAATATTCAGTGCGCTGTAAAGGCGGTTTTGGTGCTCTGTTGATGCCGGCGGCAAGGCCGGCAGCTTCGCGCTGTTAAAGGCTGAGAGTGTCATGTTTACTCAACGGCTGCTTGCGGATGTGTGTTTTCAAACGCTTCCGGTTGGGGCGTGGCGTGTATGCCACGGGCCTGCTGGGCTCGGTAGTAGTCGGCCACGCTTAAGCTTGAGTCGGTATGGGCGGCAATCAGGCCGGGGGCACTGGGCCAGCTGGCGTTGCGCAGTTGTTCCCGCAATTGGGGCAATACTTCCTGTTTAAAGCGGCGTTCGCTCATGTCGCGCCAGTAGCGGGGCGGGCGGTTTTGTGCTCGGTCATAAGCGGCGGTGACCGGATCCTGCTGGCGGCAGGGCTCCAGCACCGGCAAGTCCGGCAGCGGCTGGCTGACGTCCATATAGCGTTGCAGGGTATCCCAGAAAGCGCGCAGGTTGTTCTGATCCAGCCCCAGGCTGTGTATCCGGTTGGCCAGGCAGACCTTTTTATCGGTATAGCGGTGATAAAGCCAGAGCACATAATCGCGTTGGCCATGGGGCATAACCTGCACCTGCATCACCGGATCGAACTCATAAAAGGGGGCGACAAAGGGTTTGCGCCAGCGCTTGCCGGCCAGGTGTACCATGCCGGTGCGGCGGTTAAACTGACTGCCATCGTGTTTAAAAAAGCGGGCATGCAGTGTCAGTAACAGGTTACAACCCACCACCGCCAGAAAGTATAAAATACAACCGGTGATGAAAAATGAGTGGCCGAGCCAGAAACCCCATAGAGTTTGCTTATGCCAAGCTAATAGGCCCGCGTTGATAAGCACAATTAGGGTTAAGAAGATTATGTAATACTTTGCCTTGGCGGTCATAAATAGTCCCAGTGAAAGCAAGGCGGATGAGACTACTAATATATCTAAAAAAAAATTTCCTGTTGTAGTGCTATCAAATGCTGAAAAAACAAAAAACGGGATAAAACCAGACGACAATAACTGAAAAATAAATAAAAAATGAGCCCACTTATTATCGTACTGAAAGTTCCACCTTTCCGCATTCATGCTTCTGGAACCATCCTGATCATCTTTGGCCAGTTCCTGTTCCATTTTAAAATCCAGCTCCAGCTCGGTTGCCGAGTCCAGATTTGTATAGTCTCCCCAGAACAAGGGAATATTCAGTGCGCTGTAAAGGCGGCTTTGATGCTCTGTTGATGCCGGCGGCAAGGCCGGCAGTTTCGCGCTGTTAAAGGCAGAGAGAGTCATGTTTACTCAACGGCAGCTTGCGAATGTGTGTGTTCAAACGCTTGCGGTTGGGGAGTGGCGTGTATGCCGCGGGCCTGCTGGGCGCGGTAGTAGTCGGCCACGCTTAAGGTCGGGTCGGTGTGTGCGGCAATCAGGCCGGGGCCGCTGGGCCAGCTGGCGTTGCGCAGTTGTTCCCGCAATCGGGGCAATACTTCCTGTTTAAAGCGGCGTTCGCTCATGTCCCGCCAGTAACGGGGCGGGCGGTTTTGTGCCTGATCATAAGCGGCGGTGACCGGATCCTGCTGGCGGCAGGGCTCCAGCACGGGCAAGTCCGGCAGCGGCTGGCTGACGTCCATATAGCGTTGCAGGGTATCCCAGAAGGCGCGCAGGTTGTTCTGATCCAGCCCCAGGCTGTGTATCCGGTTGGCCAGGCACACCTTCTTGTCGGTGTAGCGATGATAAAGCCAGAGCACATAATCGCGCTGACCATGGGGCATAACCTGTACCTGCATCACAGGATCGAACTCGTAAAAGGGGGCCACAAAAGGTTTGCGCCAGCGCTTGCCGGCCAGGTGCACCATGCCGGTGCGGCGGTTAAACTGGCTGCCATCGTGTTGGTAAAAATAAGCATGCAGGAATAATAATAACTCACAGCCAATCACCGCCAGAAAGAATAAAACACAACCGGTAATAAAAAAGGAATGGCCCTGCCAGAAGCCCCACAGGGTTTGTTGTTTCCAAATCAATGTGGCAGCAGTAACAACCCCCGTTAGTAGCATAAAAGATATATGGTATAGCGGTCTGGTCATCATGAATGCTGATAAATTTCCGAGTGCCATAAATGCAATGATGGATCCTGATAGAATAATGTTGGCTTTTAATTCTACAGTTAATGTTGTCAAGAAAAACATTGGGATAAACCCAGATGATAATAGTTGAAATATGTATAGAAAATGAGCCCATTTATTATCATGTTGAAAGGCCCACCTTTCATTATTAATGCTTCTGGTACTATCATGCTCATGGTTGGTCAGTTCCCGCTCCATTTCAAAATCCAACTCCAGTTCGGTTGCCGAGTCCAGATTTGTATAGTCTCCCCAGAACAAGGGAATATTTAGAGTGCTGTAAAGGCGGCTTTGATGCTCTGTTGATGCCGGCGGCAAGGCCGGCAGATTTGTGCTGTTAAAGGCGGAGGGCGCTGTGTTATCAGAATGAGTCATCAGGCGTCGAAGTCCTTGTGTTCAATAAACCAGTAGGGGGCATCACTTTTATCAATGTTTACCGGCGGCACACGCCGGTCCTGGGCGGTATAGGCCCGCCAGCGCTTGGGGTTGGGCTGGGGCAGCACCAGCGTCTGGTCACTATTGCCTTGCTGGCTGAGGTGAAACTGGCCGCGAATTCTCAGGCCCTGCTGTACTTTCTTCCGGTGACGGGCAAGGGGGCTCAACTCGGCGTGAGGCAGCTGATGGGGGAGAATGTAGAGCACACTAGCGCTATCCAGCGGCAGTGCCTGCAGCTTGGCGGTGACAATATCATGATATGAAACGCGCGGTGCATTAAAGGCACCGGTCAGTCTAAGCACGGATTGTCGCTCGGTTGCGTATAAGCGAAAATCCCGCTCGCCCCTGAACATGGCCAGTAAGGGGGAGCGAATAATGACAACCCAGTCTTCATCGCTGAAAGGCTGTATTTCGGGAGAGACACAGGACGGGTGATAATTACGTAATCCTGAATGTTGCATGCGTTCGGCCTGTATTTTATCTAACCGTTGCACTAAGGGTGCCGGGGCCGAAACGCACCAGTCTTGATAACGCTGTACCTGCAACTGAGGCTGCCCCAGCACTCCCTGAAGCTGTGTATACGCCTGTTGTTGATTTTGTAAGTAGGTAAAGCGTTCATCCTGGTCTTCCGCATTGGGATCAGAAAAGTTTTTGCCAAAGGGGCCATTTTTCATAAGAACTTCAATATCGGAGTCGGTAAGCAGGGCGCCGAGTATGGAGCCGCCAATAAACAGCACGGCACCGGCCACCAGCGCCAGCGGATTGATGGCCATGCCCAGAATGGATGCCGTCCATACCGCTCCACCTGCAGCAGAAACCCCATAGGCAAGGGCCGCATTCTGGTCACCCTGTTGCCAGGCGCGTGTGGCATCCCAGGCTGTAACGACGCTGGTTACTATCATGGCGCCACCGGATGCGGCTCTGAGCAAAGGCAGCCGAGAAGAGCCGGTCTGCTTCTCCAGGTTTCTGGCCCAGCCTTTTGATATGTGGCCAACTGAAATTCTGGGTTCGGTTATGATTCTTACCAGCCAGGAGGAATCCCCCGCCAAGGCGCTGTACAGGCTTGCTGAAGCGACGCTTAAGTCCATAAGAGCGGAGAATGCGCCTATTTCTGCTCTTATGTCTGCTCCCTCGCGCTGTAAATCCTTAATGGCCGCCATATTTACATGCAGGTTATAGAGCGCAAAACCAAAGGCAATGGCAGGAATAGCAGGTGTATCCAGTGCACCATTGAGCTTGCGGTGCAGGTTATATTTCCAGCGCGCTATTTTGTCGGCTTCCGGATGATCTTTGGGCACTGCCACCACTTTCACCGAGTCCAGTTTCTGGTGGCTGCCTGCCTGGCGTGGGCTGGTAGAGCCAATCCGCTCATCCGTTTCATTCAGCAAATTGGCATACTGATAATTGTTGCGGGTGAGCCGCTGGCGTTCATCCGGCGTAAGCCCATTGCGCAGGCCGCCACCGTATACCCCCAGGATCACCAGGCCCCGAGCTTTGGCCTCAGCCTGGCTGACCAACTCTATGCCTTGCCAGTTATGTACCAGCTGATGAAGCGTGTTAAAACTGCTGGAAAATATTCGCTGCAGCACAATCACTTCAAGCTGGTCGTGCATACGAGCGATATGAGCCGACACGCCGGTGATAAAGGTATTAAACAAATCATCGGCCATCGACCAGATGCCCCGGTAGGTGAGCACGTTGTCGGGAGTGGCCCCCGGCGGGTCAATCAGGTGGAGCAGGGTACTGGTGCCGATCTTGTCGGGATCAGGGGCCCGGTCTGTTTGCAGCAAGACCAGCAGCCGTTTTACGGCTTGCGGGTTGCCGGCCTGCTTCGTGGCTATCAGTTGCCGGGTCATTGTATGCTCGCCCAGCAGCAAGCGGGTGGTTAATTGGTTTATTTCGGACTCCAGCTCGATATCAGGCAGGGTACAGAGCGCATCGGCGGCTGAGGGCAATATGGCCAGGGTATTGAGCACTTCCGCCAACAGCGAAAAAGGCTCAAACAAGCGCTCGTCTTCCGTGAATACCCAGTCGTTTATCACGGCGGGCAGGCCGGCAGGGGCATTCACAAGCCGCATCATGCGCTTGAGCTGACGCTTGAGATAATTGCGAATCTCCCGGCGTTCATGGGCGAAAATGGTGACATCCAGCTCGCTTTTATTGATGAGGTGCTGGTACTGGGCCAGCTCGTGCTCACCTCGCTGCATCACTGTGGTGTAAAGCAGGTGCGCATATTCACCGTTATGTTGATGGGGAATCAGCGCGTTAAGCACCTGAAGTCGCTCCTGAGCGTGTTGGGTCTGAGCAACAGCGTGGCGCAATTCAAACAGCGGATCCTCAAGCATCAGCCCGGCCATCATGGGGTAGGCCCGCATATTATGTTTGGCCAATACATCTTCACCCGCCGAGACGTCGGGCAGGGCTTCTACCGTGGTCGCCGGGTCAATGACAAGAGCGTTGTCGTCTGGATTATTCGAACGTTCTGGTTTTTCTGCCGTATCTTGTTTGCGCTTTAAGGCATCAATGAGTTCAGTTTTTAGCTGGTGAGTGCGTCCCACCAGAGTATCTTCCGTGAAATGAGCGAAGTCCGGTGTAAAGTCGGCGGCCTCTTCCAGCGCGGTTTCCACACTTAAGTCTCTGGCCCGCATTCCGGGAGCGTCGGCGTCAATCGGAATGGCGGGATACACATCACTGGCGGTCCATATTGAAATGTCATGAGTTTTGTTGGTTCTGCTTGAGTAGGCTGCCGCCCAGGCCGGGTTGATATGGCTGCAACGCGTCTCTATGCGCTGAGCATCCGCTTCCAGCCACTCAATATACTCCCAGGTCCAGGGCTGTTCGCTGTAGGCCATCATTACATCATTGCCAACAGCCTGCCCATGCAGCATGGTGGGAACCAGCACAACCTGCATGGGTACCCCTACAGGCGGGCGCTCATCCGCCGGACTGTTCTGGTCGGCCTGTTTACGCCAGTGAGCGAAGTCTATTTCCGACAGGTTACCGGTCCCATCGGTTTCAAGCTCTCGCCAGAGTCGGTTTTTGTAAAATACATACAACCTGCCGGCACGCAGCAGAGCCCCCTTGGGAGTAGAGCCCAGATCTCGTTCTCCGGGAAGCCTTGCCATGGGTAAGATGGCCAGCAGAGTGTTCTGCTGTATGTCGCTTTCTTCCTGCGTGGTTTTTGCCTCAAAGAGCAGGGGGATTTTGAGCTCACCACCATCGGTGCGTTGTATGGTTAGCGCCAGGGTTGCACGGCGCGGGTTTTCATACTCGGTGCGTTTTCGAACACCTTCCTCTATGGTCTGGTCATTGAAGCTGCTCATTGTGACGACTCCGGTTTCTCAATCGTGACTTGCGCCCCCATACCGGGATCACCCCATACATCTACAATCAGCTCCTCCGGGCCGGTGGATACCTTGGGGGGATGCGAAGGGCCATTAGGCTTGGCTTTCAGCATCTTCTTGGCTGCAATGATTTCTTCCACCTCATCGGGAAGTGCAGCAATAGCGGCAGCCGCTCCCGCACCCTTACCCGGGCTGCCACCGGAATTCATCTTGATATTCGGGCCGAGCAGGGTAATACCGGCCGGGTCCAGTTTGATCATGCTGCCGCCGGCCTTGAGAGTGAGCTCGGCACCGGCGTCCAGCACTACCTTGTGGCCAGAGGAGAGGTGTATCTCTCTGCCGGCCTTGAGCAGCTCCTGGCTGCCCAGCTCGGTGTGGCGGCTGCCGCCCACCTGCTCGTGCCGGTCGCCGTCGGTACGGCTGTAGTGAGTGCCGTTCACCGTGTGGTGATGGTCGCCCCGGGTGCGGCCGTAGTGAGTACCGTGGGTGTCGGTGTGCCGGTCGTTGAGCACCTCGGTCTTTTTGTTGTGGTCAATCAGCTGGTCGTAGTCCTTGGCCGCATGCAGGTAAATCTGCTCCTGGCCGGCCTTGTCTTCAAAGCGCAGCTCGTTGGCGTTGGCACTGCTCTCTCCTGAACTACGGGGGCTGGAGGCGGTTTTAAAGGTGGAGCGGGTTTTGTGCTCGGGCAGCGCATAGGGCACCCGGTTGGCCCCGTTATACAAACAGCCGGTAATAATGGGCCGGTCCGGGTCACCATCTATAAAGCTCACCAGCACTTCCATGCCCACTCGGGGCAGCATGAACTGGCCATAGCCGTTGCCGGCCCAGCCCTGACTCACTCTGAGCCAGGTGCTGGTGTTTTCATCGCCCCGGCCCTGGCGGTCCCAATAGAACTGCACTTTTACCCGGCCGTATTCATCACAGTAAATCTCTTCGCCTTGCGGGCCGGTGACGATGGCGCTTTGCTGGCCGGGCACTTGGGTTAAGTGTACTGTTTAATCAGACGTTGCATTGCTTCGTCTTCCCATCTCACACCCGTTTTATATAGAGCGCGGGCCTGGGTATTGGCCCTGGTCAGTTCAGCAGATTGGGCCACCCATTGTTCTTTTGGCAGAGGCGCAAGCCAGGCTTTCACATCGTCTCGGTCGAGTGCTTTTTGTTGCAAGGTATCTATCTGGTACTCCAGATACCAATGAGAGACATAGCGCAAGGTAACGATATTGAGGAGCCTCCAAAAAGGGTATATCAAAGGGGTCTTACGCATGCGTTTCAGGATCAAGCAGCGATAGCCAGCACGACTGTAGCTGGCACTGCTGGTTTTTATATTGTTTGCAGCGGTGTGCTCAATGCCTTCCGCTCCGTTTTCCATGTAGTCGCGTATGAGTTCAAATAACGAAAGTGCTTCTTCCTTTGAATATACCGGTAGACTAAATCCTACATTGTTACCGTATTCTGCAGGTGCGGTGAAAGTTATATTTTGTAGGCTGATGGTACCCCACTGGTTCATGCCATCATGGCGTTGATACTCTATTGAGAGTGACTCCCAAGGAACACCCAAAATAACCTGATTGCCGTTATAGTGTCGACGAGCTTTAAAATAGGTCAGCCAAGGTTTGAGGGCGAATAAGGCGCAGGGAGAACCAAGCGTTAGAGGGATAATAACTGAAGATAACCCGTCAAAATTCCCATTGTTAAATTTATCAAAGTCCATAATTAGAAATGTGAGGCTCGATGAAAGGCCAGAAAATGCCACTATAGTTAAGAGCATTAGTTTATTGTCTTCTATTACTGCAGGAGGTGTAGGTATGGGGAGTTCGGAGGGTGATTTTGCCAGCAATATTTGTTGTTTTTGTGGGTGAAGTAAAATAGGTGGACTATTAGCTAACGCCTGGTTGTTATCTTTAAATGAAATGTAGTACATGGTGAAAAAGCAAAGTGTACCAAAGCCAAATATAGGAAGGGCTGCTATCCATGTCTCCCCTACGTTCAACCAAAACAATACAATCATACTGCTCATAATGGAAAACTGTACCAGAAACATCTGTGTCAGGTGCACATCGGCATTAACCAATCTTATCTTTAATAAACCGGACTCAGTGGTCGTAATGAACTGACTAACCGCAATGGGCTTTCTACCGGTAGTAATGGGTAGAGGTGAAAGGCCTAGTCTTTCAACCTGGTTACTGGTGGTAGTCTCGCCACACTTTAAGAGACTGCTGTCTGACTGCATGATTATAAGCTCCAGGGGGTGAGTGAGGATGAGGGCATTTTCCCCCAACTATCGGGAATCGACAGCCAGTCTCTGACCGTGCTTACCCAGCCGGGCTCTTCCAGCAGATTGAATGCCAATATATTAGGAGTTTCGTCTGAACTGTAGTGGTCAACTAATCCCGGACAGTAAATTAGACCGATATTCGGCCTGAACCGGTGGCAATCCGTCATTGTATTGATGAGGACGTTGCCGGTTGTAGTAGTTCATCAGGTAATCGCTGATATCTCTTCTGGCGTCGGCTATGGACGGATAGCCGGTCGCTGGCACCCATTCCGTTTTCAGGCTGCGGAACAGTCTTTCCATCGGGGCAGTGTCCCAGCAATTACCCCGACGGCTCATGCTCTGTGTAATGCGGTAACGCCACAGCCGTTGCCTGAACAAACGGCTCACATATTGGCTGCCCTGATCCGAATGGAACAACAGCCCTGATGGTCTTCCCCGTTGCTCGTAAGCCATGTCCAACGCCCTGGCTGCCAGCTCGGCATCCGGTCTATGGGAGAGTGCCCAGCCAGCCACCCGACGGCAGTACAGATCCATGATGGTGGCCAGATAACACCAGCGGCTACCGGCCCACCTGATGGCCTTGTTCTCGCATCATCAGCATCAAGGTGCGGCTGCCGGCCGATGCCCGGCTGGACCAGCACGCAAGCCCATCTGAGCCCAGAAGCTGCTGTTGCCGGCCGGTGCCGGGGGCAGGTCGGGAATCTTGTCGGAGCGATAGGCAGTGTGGGTGTAATAACTCATTATCGCAGGCCGTCTCGTTTAAGCGCTTTGCGTTGCTCGGCGTCTTGTTGATGAATAATACGCTCGTATTCCTCGTCACTCATATCACGCCAGTAGCGCTCGGGCCGGCCGGTGGCGGCATCATGGGCTTTGGTGGTGGGGTCCAGCTGCCGATAGGGCTCGAGAAACAGCATGTCGGGCAGGGGGCGGGTGACATCCATATATTGCTGGATCATGGGCCAGAGGGTGTAGATGTTGTCTTCCCGATAAATGCGTGAGGTCAGATCACTCAGGCCACAGGCGCGGTCATATTGATGATAGCGGTGCACCAGGTTCATAAAGTAATGGGGAGAGCCCTGATGGTCGGCCAGGGTGCCGAGATAGGCATCAAACTCAACAAAAGGATGACTGTAATATAACTTTCCTTTACGGTACACAGTGACCATGCCGGTGCGGCGATTAAGTTCAAATACGGGAAATGCGTTGAGCTTTATATTTAATCGGGGAAAGACTTCGCCGATAATATAAGCAGGGAGTGCGCAAGTAAATGCTATTAAAATAAAAGTTATGGTAACTTGAAATGTTTTGATGGACAGAGTGTTATACTTGTCAACATTAGGAAGCATATTTAAAGAATATATTGTGATTTCTACTAAGAACATAACAATTATTATTGGTCCAATACCCCAGCGAGCAAACTTTTCCAGAAAAATAATCAGCCTGAACCAGAAGGGCGGCTGTACGGTACTGATCCGCTCATGAGTACAGAAATTATCCAGCATGGATGAGGCAGGCTCTTGCTCCTGAGCCCTGATCTCGGACGGCTTCCAGCGCAGCGCCAGATCGGTCTGTAACACCTCCTTGTTGTTGTATTGAAGCTTGCGGCCTGCACGCAAGCCCATCTGGGCCCAGAAGCCGCTGTTACCGGCCGGTGGCGGGGGCAGGTCGGGAATATTATCGGAACGATAGGCGGTGTGGGTGTAGTAGTTCATCATAATAGGCAGTTAAGGTTTACTGTTTATTTAAGAGGGTGCCCGGGCGTTAATGTTTTTTATAGTGGCAGCCCGGTACTCTTCCATGCTGATCTTGCCAAGCTGGGGTGTAAGCTGGCACTTCAGCTTGTTCCATTCAAAGGCTCGCTGGGCTTTGGCCCGCTTTGCGCCTTCATTATCACCCCAGGCTTTAAGATCCAGGTCGCGCCAGAAGCGGGGATGGCGGCCGGTGTTTTGGTCGTGCTCGGCGGTAAGCGGATCCAGATGCCGGAAAGGCTCCAGTCTAGGCATATCGGGCAGGGGCTGAGTCACGTCCATAAAGCGCTGCAGCATGTCCCACAGGGCAAAGACCTCGTGTTGCGTGGCGCTCAGCCCGGTGAGGTTGATTTTGGTGAAGGTCTTGCCGGTGTAGCGATGCACCAGCATCAGCCGGTAATACATACCGCCGCTTTGCACCACGCTTTCAATGTAGGGATCAAACTCGATAAAGGGTGCTTCAAATTTCTCTTTAGCGGATACCGCCAGCCGCACCATGCCATCGGTGCGATTAAACTCACTGCATTTTTTCTCCAGTGCCCGATCCAGGCCGGATTCCACCTGTTTATGAAATGGTTTTGAAAGTGTTTCAAAAATTTTGAAGGAACCATAAAAAATAACTGGAAAAGAGATTACAAGAAGTGTAATCCATATTAGAAAATAAAAAGTTATCAATAAAAAGAAAACTTCAGCTGAAAAGTCTGTATCTTCAAAGAAGTCAATGATTAGGAAAAATCCTGCTGCATTAAATAAAATCCATATCAATCCAGGGATGATAAATAATATCAGTTTAATCATGCCGCCATCATTTAAAAATCGTATGCGCTGGTGATCCCACCACCAGTCCTTTTTATAGAACTCCTTGTCCTGGGTTTCGGCATATTGCACCGAGTCGGCATCTTCCTGCTGCATGGTGTTGGGATCCAGACTGGCGTAATCCCCAAATCCCATCAGCGTTTGCATGGACCGATGGCGGCTTTTGGGAGCGGCGGGCAGCGGGGGGATGGCGTTGCCCCGGTATTGCTGAATGGTCATACGTCAATTTCCTTGATAAACCAGAAAGGTGCCTGCTCGTTAGGTGCAGGGTGATAGGTATGCGTTTTTTTGGCCGGTGCCGATGCATGTTTATCCGGGTTGTAAGGCAGATCCTTTTTACTTAGAGGCTGAGGGAATACATGCTCACCCAGCTCGGATTTTATACGAGCCTGAATACATACCCTTAGCCTGAGGTGATAGGTCTCCCGGTAATACGCAGTGGTGTGCGTTCCGCCTTTAAGCTGCTTGCCCACCACAAAGCGAATGGCATTGTCCTCCGGTAAAAAGTCCGAGCTTTTGAGGTTAACCAAAGGTGTTTGCTCGCTAAGAAAGCTTGCCCGGGTGCCCGAGGCTTCCAGGGTGCTGTATTTCAGCTCCTGGGCGGTGATGGTGATACCATTGGATTTCCAGCTGGGGAACTGACTGATGAGCGGTGAGTTCAGGGTGATCATCATATCGTCGGGTTGATGATTGGCATTCTGCAACCAGGTCTGGAGTTCGTTGTTGTCTGCTGGGGCATCGGCTACACGGCAGGCATTAATGGTAAAAGGTGACATCAGACTAAGCAGTTGGGGGTAGTAGTCATTGTCTGTATCCGGTACTTCGCTTGCATCTGGCGATATGCCCAGTGGCCCCAGTTTAAGATGCTTTTCAAGAGGACCATCTGTTGCAAATGCAGCCCATACCCCTCCGCCCAGGATAAGTCCCATGCCCAGTACGGCCCAGCCCCAGCCGGGAATGGCCAGGCAGGTGGCCAGCAGCGGAGAACTTAAAAACACCATGCCGCCGGCCAGGGCTACAGAGTGAGCAAAGGCGGCGTCGTAGTCGGCATTATCAAGGCTGTTAACGACTTCATAGGCGCTGATACCTACTCCAATACTACCTGCAGCGAAGTTAACTAGAGCTGCGGTTTTTACCAGAGTATTACCGCCCACTGCAGCCAGCCGTTTGCCAATCAGCGGGGTTCTCTCTACTGTGAATAAGGGCCTCTGAATTCCATATTTAATAAGCTTATTATCATCTCCCAGTATAACTTCTGTTAGTTTCATTGAGGCCGCCAACGAATCTATGATAGCGTTAAACCACTTTGCACCTTGAAGCCATAATGACCTATCTTCTTTATAACTCTTAAAAAGCATCTTTGATTCACTGGCTAAATTATAAAGTGCAAATCCCAAAAATACTTTGCTAATCCCTTCACTGTTTATGCGGATATTAATATTGTTAGCCAGATTGATTTTGGTTGCCGTTAACTTTTTTGCCATCTTATGGTCGGGCGGAATGACAAATACACTGTGAGAGCCGGATGTTTTAATAACGGGGCCGGCGTCTGCCTGATGCATGGTGGTGGGGCTGGTTGAGGCGGCTGTCTTGGTGGTGCCGTTGTGCTCTTCCAGTATGTCGCCTACAAGGAAGTCAGTTTTTTTTGTTAAATGATTGCTTGCCAGCTCCGCATCGGTCATACCGTAGCGCAGGCCATCACCGTGAACGCCAATAATGGAATATTGCTGCAGGCTGACCCTGTCTCTGGCCAGCAGGCGCAAGCCGGAAAATTCCTGATAGACGTGTTTTAAACTGGCACCAAGGCATGAGAACAGGCGATGTAGTTCAATCCGGGTAATCATTCCTTCTTTTTCCAGTGACTGAACACTGGCCAAAATTGCACCACTCCAGCCCTCAATGGCTGCTTTTATCAGGCTGCTTATCTTGCCGGTTTTCTGCACAGAATCATCGCCGCCCTGACGTGCTGACTCCTGTTTGGCGAGCAGTGCCAGCCCCTCCATTTGCAGGGCTGCCAGTGCTTTTTCATCGAGGCTGGCGCCGCTTTCTACCAGCGAGCGAATAAAATTAGGCCTGAACCGGCCACTGCCATCGTTTGGTTCTATTTCACCTTTTGGTGGCAGATCCTGTTGCATCAGCTCTTCGGCGTCTTCAGGAGACCAGAACGCCATCAAGGCGGCGTTTTTGAAAATACCGGTGAGGATGGCCCCGGTACCCAGATTGTCATCAAAGCCATGCTTGCGGACCGTCTCGGGAACCTGCTTCAGGGTATGAAGCAAGGCCCCTGCAAGGGAAAAGGATTCGATAACGCCCAGATGGTGGTGGCTGGCGTAATCGCGCAAAGTTGCTTCAAACGCACCACTGTCCAGCAAGGATCTCAGCTTGTTGATCTGTATTTTAATGTGATCCAGGGTCTGGCGGCGTTCCTCGTTCTCCAGTACGTCATCGAGTTTTTTTCTGTCCAGCGCCTGCCTTAACTGCATAAGCATTTCCTGATGCTCATTTTCTTTGGCTGCGGAGCGATCAAACAGGCTTTGGCGCAGGAGCATGGCGGAATGAGCCAGAGGTTTGTAAGAAAGGGAAGTTTCTATGGCATCGAGATAATGAAAACTCAGCCTGATTTGCGTTAGCGCATGGCGTAACACAAACAAAGGATCAGCTATTTTGACCGCTGCCACGCCTGTTTGGGTTTTAAGTGTTGCCAGGGCATCGGTACCGGCTTCAACCTGATGTTCCAGCATTTGGGTCAGTGAAACCAGCTCTTCCTGATTTGCTTCCTGAGCCCCATCTGTAGATTTGGCATTGGCGGCATTATCGGCAATAAATTGCCACTTGCTGCGGAGCTTTCCGCATAATGAGTTTGCTGCCGGGCTGGTGTAATCAAGAGTGAATTGCTCTGACGGATTTTCCAGCATCAGCTCGGCTGCCGGCTCACGGGCACGCAGTTCAGGCAGGGTTGATACTTTTTGAGCCGGGAAGCCGTTGTCAAAACGCAGTTCGTCGCTATAAACAACGGCACTGGCATGGCCAACAGGCTGAACGCGCTGCTCCAGCTTGGCCGGGTTCAGCTCCAGCCAGGTAATATATGCCCAGCTCCAGGCTATTTCACTGAACCCGACTCGCACATCATGCATAACACTGCGGCCCTGCAGCATGACAGGTACAAGAATATCCTCGAGCCAGACGCCCGATGAGGGTCTGTCATTTTGCTCATCGGCCATGCACTGACGATAATGGTCAAGGTCTACGTCACTCATGCGGCCATGTTCATCAACCTCCAGCTCACGCCACAAACGGCCATGAAAGAATACATAAAGGTATCCTTTGCGAAGTATGCCGATGCCAGCTGAGCCATATTGTTCATTCGGTGGCATTTCGGCCAGCGGACGAAGACGCAGCAGCGTATTCAGCTGATAATCGTCATACTGCTCATCGGTGATCTGTGCATGCTCAAGCAGGGTGATTTTAATCTCACCGCCTTCCCGTTTGGGAATGGTGAGAGCCAGTTCGCCCCCTTCATGGTTTTCATATTCAACCCGTCTGCGCTTGCCGTGCTCAATACTTTCATCATTGAGTTGTTTAAGGTCGGTAATCATGATGTTTTCCCTTTAAGCAAGCGCACCTGTGCAGCAGGCTCCCCACCGCCCAGAACATCCACGATAATTTCTGTTTTTCTGGTGGCATGACCAGCGGAGGTTGCCGGTGCAAAGGCAGATGCTCCGACGGGAACCTTCCCTGGTTTTATATTTTCGGTTGGAAGTGGTTTCTGGGGGGGGAGCGCAGCCGCCCCCGTTCCTTTACCCGGGCTGCCACCGGAATTCATTCTGATATTCGGGCCGAGCAGGGTAATGCCCGACGGATCCAGCTTGATCATGCTGCCGCCGGCCTTGAGGGTGAGCTCGGCACCGGCGTCCAGCACTACCTTGTGGCCAGAGGAGAGGTGTATCTCTCTGCCGGCCTTGAGCAGCTCCTGGCTGCCCAGCTCGGTGTGGCGGCTGCCGCCCACCTGCTCGTGGCGGTCGCCGTCGGTGCGGCTGTGGTGAGTGCCGTTCACCGTGTGGTGGTGGTCGCCCCGCGTGCGGCGGTAGTGGTGGCCGTGAGTGTCGGTGTGCCGGTCGTTGAGCACCTCGGTCTTTTTGTTGTGGTCAATCAGCTGGTCGTAGTCCTTGGCCGCGTGCAGGTAAACCTGCTCCTGGCCGGCCTTGTCTTCAAAGCGCAGCTCGTTGGCGTTGTCGCTGCCGGGGCTGGAGGCGGTTTTAAAGGTGGAGCGGGTTTTGTGCTCGGGCAGCGCATAGGGCACCCGGTTGGCCCCGTTATACAAACAGCCGGTAATAATCGGCCGGTCCGGGTCACCGTCAATAAAGCTCACCAGCACTTCCATGCCCACCCGCGGCAGCATGAACTGGCCATAGCCGTTGCCGGCCCAGCCCTGACTTACCCTGAGCCAGGTGCTGGTGTTTTCATCGCCCCGGCCTTCGCGGTCCCAGTAAAACTGCACTTTTACCCGGCCGTATTCATCACAGTAAATCTCTTCCCCTTCCGGGCCGGTGACCATGGCGCTTTGCTGGCCCGGCACCTGCGGCTTGGGCGGGCACGGGGGCCGATACACACTGGCTTCGGGTAATGCCTGAAATTCACAGTGAAACTCACTCTGGCTGTCGGTCAGCTCGCCCAGCACCTGGGGTTGTTTGCCGTGGTAGCTGAGCTCGGTCATCAGCCACAGCTGGTTGTGCTCATCGTTAGGGTGCTCTTCAAGGGGCT
>NZ_NQJF01000021.1 GCF_002245495.1 Oceanimonas baumannii | reverse complement strand
GCCTTTGGGGCTGTGCAATACCAGGGTGGCGGGCTGTTGCAGCAGGGTGCCCAGGGGCGGCAGCGGGGCAGAGCACACCAGGGTAAGCGAGAGGGAGAAACAGCGGCTGAGGGCTTCTTCCCCCCGCCAGTCATAAACGGACTGTGCGCCCAGCTCCCCCAGGTACAGCCAGGCCTGGTGCGCATTGGCAGCAGGCGCAAGTTCAAACGGGTTCATGATGTTCGTGCTCGTTATTTTTGGAAGTGTTCGTAAAATCGCCGGGTTATTCTACCCAAGAGAGAAAAAAGAGGGGGCCTGAATGGCGCTGTTTTGAACGCAGTACGTCACTGTCTGGCGTGTGCGTCAGCCAGCGGCCTGGGTGTCTCCTTGTGCTGGAACCAGCACGTGGCTGCCGGGCGGGCAGCCGCAGGCCACCTGATCGCCGGCCAGAGCCACTGGGCCGCCGGGCAGACTCACGGTGCGCGGGGCCACGGGCACAATGGGGCCCTGACCCTTTTTGCATTTGGGGCAACTGGCTTTCATTCCCACCCGGGCTACCGGCTTGCCGCCGTGAGTAATGTTTCCGTCTCCTTCGAGCACGCTACCGCCCTGGGATGTCGCATCTCCCAATCGCGCTATTTTAGCCATTCAGTGTTGTCCTCCTGCCCAGAATACAAAAGTGTTACGGCTGCTGATGCGTGCTGTGTCAGCAGTCGTAACGCTTCTGCATGAAATGCCCGGGCCGGAGCCCGGGCATCGGCATCAGGCAGACACCGGCGAGCGCCAGTCGTCGGAGCCGGAAGTACCGGATACTTCATGGGTCCAGCTGATGGCACGGTAGGTCATGTATACGTCTTCCAGGTGGGTAAAGTGGGCCTGGGACGGATCCTGACAGTTGGGCATTTGCGCCTGCACGTCCACGATAATGGCGTCGGTCAGCTCGGTGGTGAAATAGTGCTCCTGGCTGCCGGTGGCAGAGGTGCGGTACCACTTGATGGTGACGGTCGGCAGACGCTCACCGGAGGTGAGGGCGTTGTAGATCAGCGGGGATGCCTTGTCGAATACCTTGGTAATTTTTACCGGCTTGTGTACGCGCTGGCCGGTGGGCTGGCCGGACTGTACGTCGCGGGGCAGCACTACCTGATGCTCGAAGCCCTGTACCAGCACTTCGTCTTCGTGGCCTTCCTGATAGATGTTGCCTACGGAGTCTTCGGTGAAGGTACCGGCGGTGATCAGGCCCTGTTTTTCCCCTTCAATGGTCATATAAGCCGGAGTTGGCATAGCGTATATCCTCGTGTTGATGTTAATTAAGTATGAGTTCCGGACGTATCCGTACTCTGTTAGTAAGCGATTATCGTGCCACCTTTAAAAAAACCTTATAAATCAACTTCTTGTATTTTTTTGCGGTGTGAGCTCTCTTTTAAATGCATGATTTTCAGACATTTATGCATGTTTCTACTGAAAATCATGCACACAACCATTTATCGGGTGCTGCGGCGAGCGCCGGCAATGGTTCGGCCAGCCGGAACAGGCTGCTGTCCCTGTCTTCCGGTAACACTTGCAGGGCATTCAGCAGAGCACGGTTAAGGTGCCGGTGGCGAGTAGGCGGAACGGGCTGCAACGGCTGCTCTGCCAGACTCCGGGTGGTATGGGGGCCGAAGGGGTGCTTAAGGCTCAACAGCTGATAAAGCACGCAGGCCAGTGAAAAGCCGTCGGTCTGTGCCGAGGGCAAGGCCCCGTTAAACAGCTCGGGTGCGGCATAACGTTCGCTGTGAGCATCCAGTTGCTCGCGGTTCAGCCGGAAGGCGGTGTCGCTGTCGTCACTCAGCCGGCCAATGCCGAAGTCAAACAGCAGCAGGTCGTCATGCTGATCAATCAGCAGATTGGCTGGCTTGAGATCGGCATGTATAACGCCTTGCTGGTGGCTGTACTGCAGAGCAGATACCAGCTGACGTGCCCACTTCAGGCGCAGAACGGGGGGCGGTGGCGGCCCCTGCAACAGCCGTTCCTCCAGGGTTTCGCCGGCAATCAGCTCCTGAGTAAAAAAACCGTGATGGTGCTGCGTACACATATCAAAATGCAGATTGCGCACCACATTGCCATGGCGCAGGCGCATGCCCAGTCGATACTCCCCCAGCAGCAGTGCATTGGCACCCTGGTGCTCGCGCATGTCCCGGTTCAGGGTTTTTAACGCCACCCAGGGGTGCGGTTCGCCTAATGATTCCAGCAGCAGATCCCGGGCTTTATACACCACGCCCATGCCGCCCACCCCCAAAATACGGTGCAGCAAGTAGCGCTGTGCCAGCACGGTGGGCGCATGATCCGTACCGGGATGAGTCGCAACAGATGTCAGTAACACTTGGCTCATAGTCAGCTCACAAAAACGGCCAGCGCGGTCAGGTTGTCGGTGGCCGGGCCACGCAGTACCTCGGTTGCCAGGTGGGTGACGGCAGCGCCGGGCGTGTCGAGGCACAGGCCGGCCACCATTTGTTCCTCGCCCAGCTCCCGATAAAGACCATCGGTGCACAACAGCAAACGATCACCCCGTTCCAGCTCCAGCTCCACGGTTTCCAGGGCCAGTTCAGGCGCACCGCCAATGGCTCTGGTCAGCACATGGCGCTGAGGGTGGCTGCCGGCTTCACGCCGGCTGATGCGCCGTTGTTCAATCAGCTTTTGTACCAGGCTGTGATCCTGAGTTATCTGATACAGCCGCCGGCGGCGTAACAAGTAACAGCGGCTGTCGCCGGCCCACAGGCATACTGCGTTGCCCTGGGGGCTGAGCAGCAGGGCTGCTACCGTGCTGCCAATGGCCTGGCTGCCATGCAGGGTTTTTTCACAACCCAGGTGCCGGTTTACCCGCTCAAGGACCTGATGCAGTGCCAGCTGACGCTGATACAGCGACAAGGGCCCGGTGTCTTCCGTGTCGGTCAGGCTACTGAGCGCTTCAATCACCATGCGGCTGGCCAGGTCACCGTTTTGATAGCCGCCGAGGCCATCGGCTACCGCCCACAGTCCGGCCGGGCTGTGGTTAAAGTAGCCGTCTTCGTTGCATTCCCTTACTTTGCCGCCATGGGTGCAGGCGGCAGAGTGCCAGTTCAGGTGCCGGGTCATAGTTTTGCCGGCAGACCAAAAGCAACCAGGGTTTGCCGGTTCAGCGGGTTGGGGCTGTGACGGCTGGCAATTAAATACTGAGCGGTCAGGCCTTCCTTATTCAGGCTGGCTTTCAGCACATTGCTGCCGGTCTGGCTTTCCACCTGAAACTCATCCAGCAAACGGAACAGACTCCAGGTGCCGGTGCTCTGGCGGCTGAGCACATGGTTGCCGGCCAGGTTGTGTAAAGCAATGCTGGCCAGGTTGCGGCTGGCGGTTCCGGGCCAGGTAAATTGCTTGCCAATAATGGGGCCGTGCTCATACACCAGACTGCTGCCATCCAGTTTCAGCTCCGACTTCAGCAGGCTTGAAGACAGCGCGAGGGGTTCCATTTTGAACTGCAGCTGAGCCTGACTGTCATTTTCCGAAAAGAACGACTGCTGAATCACATGGGCCTGAGACATCTGGCGCAAGAAGGTCCCCGAGAGCGGCAGACCCTGACCGTCTACCTGGCGGGCATAAAGCCGGCCACGATTGCCGCTGACAAAGGGGCGCAGTACATTGCTGTAGAAGCCGTCTACATTGCCCCCCTTGCCAAAGAAAGCATTAAAGTCACCCAGCGCGACTTCCTGCTCTGCCTGTTGGTCAAAAGGATAACGCCCGGCAATGCTGTTGCGGTAGGGACGCCACAATTCGGCCGCATATTGTTGCTGAATGTAATTGTGGGTACTGCTCAGCATCAAGAACCAGCCCTGATCGGCCACTTGCAGCAGCCAGTGGCTGGCAGGTGAGGGCAGGTTGTCCATGGCCTGACGTAAGCGACCCAGTTCGTCCACATCGCCATTCATACGCTGACGAGCCAGCTTGTAGGCGGCCTGGCCGGGGTCAGGAGCATTGGCCACTGCATTGAAGCGGCTCTGCACCGCAAACAGGGCGTCCATGGCATTTTGCAGGGCCGGTGCCGGAGTCTGGCCGTCGGGCAACAACACGTTCAGCTCATGAAACTGACGGGCCAGGGTTTGCCGGGCACTGTTGGCATCGGCTTCGGCCAGCGCCGACTCCACGCCACTGGCCACCAGCTTGCGCATTTTGGGATCCGCTTTTTTGGCCAGTTTGCCGCTGAGTTCACCGGCCGTTTCGGCGACCTGCGGGGCATTGTCGAGCAGCAGAGAGTGTTTGCGCACGGCCTGCAGCACTTCCAGGATCGGACGAGAGCCGGTGGTCATGGCCTGCAGCTGGGCGCTGGCTTCGGCCAGGCTGGTGCTGGATTTAATTTGCAGCTGATTCAGAGCGGTATTCCAGTGCTCGGTATAATCACGGAAATACATTTCTTCCACTTCGCTATAAATGCGGCGGATCTCGAACTCGCTCAACTCGGTGGAGTCGCCCAGTACCCAGTTGTTATCAACAATGTCTTTTACCAGGCCAATGCCCCGGGCCAGAAACACCCGCTGGTAACCATCCCGGGTATACAGAGCGGGAATGCGGTAGTCATCATAATCAAACACCCGGGGGTAGCTGGTAAGGGCGGAAGCAAAAGTAAAGTCAGCCACGTTCACCAGAGACGGGTCTTCCTGCAGCATGCGATACACCAGTTCGGCGGTCGGCTCGGTGCGCAGCTCATTACGGGCGCTTATCAGCAGTTTTTTGTCGAGTTTGACCGGGTCAAAGCCAATCTTAAGCAAATGATCAAAGTGATCGGTCAGTTGCTGCTGCAGTTGCCCCTGTCCGCTGTAGCGGTACGACCAGTCCATGCCCACCCATTCTTTGAGAAAGTCCGGATCAAGATGGCGTTGCATGTTCAGCATGAGATATGCCCGCAGTGCGTTACTGAGCACATTGCGGTTATCCAGGTTGGCAGCAATCTGCTCTTCCAGCTGGCGTCTGATACGGGGCAGCAGTTGTTCACGCAGCTGCTGATCATAAATCTGCGAACTCATCTGGTTCAGCAGCGTGCCCTGATAGAGACCAAGCTGCTCTGTCCATGACAGCTGATCATCTGCCGGGTACACCCGGCTGGCATCCAGCAGGGTATTCAGCAGGGGCGCGGTTTCCGACAGGCCGGCCACGGACGGCAACTGGCGCTGAATGTCATGGCCCTGTTCAAGCCGGGCTGCCATTTCGTGCTGCCGCTCGGTGTTATATAAAAAGCTGTTGGCCCACAGGCCTCCGCCCAGCACCAGCACGGCCAGCGCCGTGGCATAGGCCAGGCGGTTACGCCATTTCAGCTTGTTCTCATAGCGTTTATCCAGCCCTGCCAGTTCGGCTTCAGGAAAAATGACTTCTTCCAGCAGGCGGCGAATGAAAAGTCCCCGGTTGGCTCCCGTGGTTGGTAGCAAGTGCCGGGGCAGTCCCAGGTTGCGGCCAATGGCGGCGGTGTCTTCATCCAGGTTGGGTTCCAGTTCGGGAGCACTGGTAAAATATACTCCGCGCAGCTGGCTGGCATTGTGGTAGCGGGTTTTGCCAAAAGCCAGCTCCACAAACAGGGCCAGGCGTTCTCCTATGCCGGCCAGCTGCATGGAAAACTCCAGCAGTTGTCCACGGCGAGCGACATCCCGCTCCTGGTGTACCCGCTGCAGCACCTGGCTGTTCAGCCGGCGCAACAGCTCTTCAAATTCCTGCTTGAGCACACTTGCCTGAGTCCCTTCGGTGCTCTCCTTGAAGGTGATGCCCATGACCTGATCCCGTTCTTCCCGGCTGAGGGCGTCGAAAAATTCGCGGAACCCGGGCAAGCGGTCGGTTTTGGTCAGCACCAGATACACCGGCAACCCAATGGTCAGTTTGCTGTGCAATTCCTGCATGCGTTCGCGAATAGTGCGGGCATAACGTTCCAGATCGGCTTCACTGTCCTGCAGCAGCTGATCCAGATCCAGCGTCAGTAACACCCCATTAAGCGGACGCCGGCGGCGGCGCAGCTTCAGCTGACGCAAAAAGCCCTGCCAGATGTCTGCATCAGGGCCGCTGCCCTGTTGCTCGGTAAACCGGCCGGCGCTGTCGATAAGAATGGCATGGTTGGCAAAGTACCAGTCGCAATAACGGGTGTGACCGATGTCGTGGGTCAGGCTGTCTTTCTGTTCATTGACCGGAAACTCCACGCCGGAATGTTCCAGCAGCGAGGTCTTGCCACTGCCGGTGGCCCCCAGCAGCAAATACCAGGGCAACTCATAACGGAAGCGGTCGCCGCGTTTGCCATAAAAACTGGAATCGCGGATCACCTGCAGGGCCTGCTGCATACGATCTTTGATAATGCCCAGCTCATCTTTTGCCTGCTTTTTCAGCTGTTGTTCCTGATGCAGATCGTCACGCTGCTCATCACTGAGCTGACGGCGCTGGTCCCGGCGCTGTAACAACAGCATGATCAGGGCCCAGGCCAGCAGCAAACAGCCACTCACCAGAATGCGGGTGCTTACGCCGGCCAGTATCTTATGCTCATTAATGGCTATCATGGGGCCGGCCAGGCAAATCAGCACGATCAACATCAGGGTCAGCAGCAGTGACCAGCACCATCGTTGAGCAAGGGTGTTCCCAATAGCATGTAACCGGGCATTCATGGTGTGTCGGATCCTTCTTTCACATTATTTGTTGCCACCGCAGGCTGGGCCAGCGGGCTGTATAAAGTGGCAATGTCGTTGGTCTGGCTGCGCAGCACCCAGTTAAACCCGTTGTAGGTGACCGCCAGGCACAGCACGGCCATCAGCAGCAGGCTCCATAACGGTACCCGTGATACCAGCGACGGGCGGCCCTTGCTGATCCCCTGCCAGTTAGGCGACAGTTCTTTTTTCACATCGCCCCTGAGCTGACGGATCTGGCGATACAGGCTGTCGCGGATAGCTTCCAGCTCCAGCGTGCCCCGGGGCAGCAGGCGATACTTGCCCTCAAAGCCCAGGCTCAGACACAGGTAAATCAGCTCCAGCAAATCAAGATGCCGGGCCGGGTTGGCGGACAGCTTGTCGATAAGCTGAAACACCTTTTCACCACCATAGGTTTCGTTATGAAAGCTGCTGAGCAGGCTGTGACGGGACCATTCGCCTTCTTCTCCCCACGGCGTGGTGGCCACGGCCTCATCCAGCACGGTGCACAGCACATAACGGCCGGCGATCACTTCGGCGTTGTCACAGCCCCGCGACATGGCCAGATATTCAAAGGTTTTGATATCCCGGCTCAGGTTGTCTTTCAGAGACGTCAGGTCCTGATGTCTGGGCGCCTGGCTTAGCCGAGCCTGATGCAGCAGCAGTACGGAGGCTGCCTCCACCAGCGGATTCACACCCACGCGCAGTTCCAGCTCGGGGCGAATACGGGCAGCGAAGACCATGCGGTCTTCCAGCTGGGCATAATTGGGACGCCGGCCCAGCGCCTCTTCGGTCAGTGATACCTCCCTGGTATTGCGGGATGAGTGGCTCACCAGCACGGTGCGGTCTTCAAAGGGCGATTGACTCATATCAGCTGTTCCTTATGGCCCAGAAATTCAGCTCCAGTCCGCTGAACTGGCCCGAGGTATGGAAGGCAAAGCCGCCGGAGCTTTCCAGCAGGGCTTTATCTTCGGGGGTCAGATTAAGGGCAAAATAGGCAGTGCCGGTGTGATAGGGCAACTGGCGGGGTGCCACCGGCAGTGAGCGCAGACGAATGCCCGGCAAATGCAGGTTTACCAGCTGACGAATACGTTCCACAGGCCCCACTTTAAGCTGGTTGGGCAGGGTACGGCGCAGCTCGTCGGGATCGCAGTCGGCCCGGGCCGCCAGAATAAAGCCGGCATTTTCCAGCAGGCCGTGATCGTGAAGCGGAGCCACCTGAATGCCATATTTACGCTCCTGCAAGGCGAGCTCAATGGCATGTTGCTCCAGCACCTGGCTCAGCAACTGGCGGATGTCCTGCATCAGCGGCCGGAAGCAACCCAGCAGATCCTGATGACGGTAAACATGCTCGTTGTTGGGTCTGCGCTGTTCGCCGTTATAGGTGGCCAGCTCACCATTCAGGCTGAGCAGCTCAAGGTACAGTTGCTCCGGATGTACCTGGGGTTCGGCCAGCAAGTGGCGCAGCCGGGGTTCGTTGCGGTTTATCAGCTGCAGCATCAGAAAGTCACCCATTTCACTGCCGCCCAGCTGGCGCGCACTGCTGATGCGCTGAGCCAGCTGATCGGCACGGTGGCTCAGCATGCTGATCACTTCCCGCACATAGCCGCTGAGCAGCTCGGAGTGATGAATATCCAGCACGGTTGGCTGGTAGTCACGCTCCAGACTGACCACGCCGTCGGGGCTGAGGTCCAGCAGCCGGCATACCGGCAGGCTGGCCCAGTTGGCAGCAATATCCTGTTCCAGCATCAGCCGGAATCCCTGACGGCCGCACATCACCTGGGTCTGGCCATATTCACCGGCATTGGAGTCGGCTACATCCCGGCTGTAACCGACATAACGGGCCACTACATCCTGTTGATCGGCACGGCGGGCTTCCACGGTGTTTCCTGCCTGCAGCGGCAGTGCCAGGCATACCAGACTGTCGGTGGCACCTGCCGGCACATCCAGTGCCAGCGGTTCCTCGCTGTTATGCAGGTCAAACAGGGTGCCGTCCGGCAGAATGCCCGATGCGGCATTCAGCACAATTTTTCCCATTTGAAGATATTGTGCATCCAGTTCGCGCTGGAAAAATCCCCAGCCGTGACGGCGGGAAAATAAACTGCGCTGGTTCAGTTCATGTTGCAAAAAGCGGTCATGTTGCTGAAAGTGCTGGGGCCGCAGCAGCATGCCTTCGTGCCAGATCACTTTGTCCATCGGGCCTTACTCCTTGTTGCCGGGCTGAATACGCACCAGTTGATCTTCGGTGAGGCCCAGTTCAATCACATTTTGTTTGCCTTGTTTCAGGGGCAGCAGATAGCGCCAGTTGTCGCCATCCAGGTCGCGATACGCTGCCACCACTCCCACATATCTGGAGTCCGGCTTCAGGCGCAGCTGAAGTTTCACGGTTTCACCGGGCCGCACTGCCAGCGACTCCATGGCAACAAGATCGGTGCCCAGGGTGTCTGCCGCCGCGCCGTAGAGCGCAAAGAAATCCCCATTGTTGAAGGCAGAGGCGCTCTTCAGTTCCATTAATTTAATGATCATCGGAGAAGGGCGGCCGTTGACGTCGGGGTTCTGCTCTTCACTGGCCACCAGGCTCAAATCGAGCAAGGCGTGGTGTGGTTGATGGCTGCAACCGGCCATGGCCAGACACAAGGCAAAAAAGAAAGAAGCGCGTATCATGTTGAGTCCTGTTAGTCGAAATGCGAAGTCGCGGTGGTCAGCAGTTGAGCCTGCTCTTCATAGGTAGCACTGTAGTGGCGGGAAAATAACGATTGCCGCCATTCCTGATCATCACTCAGGCTCTGATGAAACTGGTGATAAGCGCGCCAGTAGTGGCCGTCGGCCTTGCCAAAACGTGGTTTACTGATTTTTTGTTCAAAACGGTACACCAGCCGTTCTGGTGACAATTGTTCGATCACGCCGTTAATGGCTGCACGGGTGGCTGCCAGGCTGGCGACCTGATGAGACTGGAGTTCCTGCAGACCCTGGCGCAGTGCTTGTTCGCCGTGCAGATAGCCGGCGCGGGGATGCAGCAGCATCAGCTCCATGGCCTGCTGATAATCACTGCAGAATTTCAGTGGGTTATTGCCCTCACTCTGCACCACCGTCATGTTCAGACGCATTTCATTTTTAATGTCGGCGCGGGTGCGCAGGCCCTGCATGGTGCCACTCACTGCCAGGCGGACCATGGCCCCCAGCCGGCGCAGCAGCTCACTGCGCTGCTCACTGGGCACCTCACTCAGCTCCACCCCCAGCGCCTTGCTCAACACCTGCCATTCACTGTCTGCCATAGGGGTGGGAGCGGCTGCTGGCTCTGCCTGTTGTGGTGGAGGACTGGCCGGGGCCGGCTCTGGCTCTGGCGGTCTGGTGAACACCGGAGGTGGCACGGCATCGGTCATGTGCTCTGTGCTTTCGGCAAGGCTGGGTTGATCAAGCAAGGATGCCGCGCTGTCGTTTTGGGGAGGAAGGCCCTGCTGCCAGTCGTCTGCCATGGCGGAATGGTGTTGCTGGCGGCCCAGCGCCTTGATTGGATCAAGATCGAGAAAGTCGTCGTCAGGAATAATGTTGTCATCGGTGCGGGGCTGGCCGGCCATGTCCTGATACATGGCCAGATCCTGACTCAGTCGCGCCTGAAGGACATATTCACCAAATACATATGCGGTGCCGTGTACCACCGGTACCGGCTGGTTGGCAGGCAGACGTTCATGGCCGGGGTGTACAAAGGTGCCGTTGGTGCTGAGATCGGTCAGGAAAAAACGACCATCTTCAAAGGTAACCTCTGCATGTACACCGGAAAGATGCCGGCGGTCATCGGGGAGGGACCAGTCGCAGCGTGGATTGCGACCTATGGTGCCTCCTGCCTGGCGAAAGGTGTGAGATGAGCGCAGATCATGGGGATAATCCGGAGCACCGCTAATGGTAAAAGTCAGTTCCATGGATCGCTTTCCTGTTACTGCTGCTTGATGATTTCGGGTTGTTCCCGGGGAGCGGGTTCACCCAGCGGACGATAATGATCGGTGTTGGTGCAGGCCGACAGCAGTAATAAAGCGGCCAGTGCCGTGGTCAGTAGGGGCATGTCATATCCTCCAGTTCCGTGCGTTAATTTGATGTTTTTTCAGTCGGTAATTCATGGCGCCCCGAGAGAGACCAAGCTCCTGGGCGGCCAGCTTCTGGTTGCCGTGATATTTATGCAGCACCTGCTCCAGTACCCGGCATTCCAGGTAATTGAGGCGCTCGTCCAGTTTTCCGGCTCCCAGATCTTCTACTTCCGTCTGTTGATCGGCACAGGCCTGTTCAAACAGCTCGGGGGGCAGGTGGCCCGGCTGCAGGCTGGCTTCATGGCCATGCATCAGCAGGGTGCGCTCAATCATGTTTTTCAGCTCGCGCACATTGCCGGGATAATGGTGGCTTTCCAGCCGTTCCAGCAAGGCAGGCGAAAGCACCGGAGCCGGTAAGCGGGCATGGTGGGCAAACTCGTCGGCAAAGTGCTGGCTGAGTAAGGCAATGTCGTCTTTGCGCTCTCGCAGCGGGGGCAGGGCGATGGGGAACTGGGCCAGCCGGTAATACAGATCCTGACGAAAGCGGCCGCTGGCCACCATGTCGGGCAGGTTCTGATGGGTGGCCGCCACAATACGTACATTCACTGCATAACTGCGGGTATCACCCAACGGCCGTACACTTTGCTCCTGCAACACCCGCAGCAGCTTGGCCTGCAGTGACAGTGGCATGTCACCGATTTCATCCAGAAACAGGGTGCCGCCTTGTGCCGAGCGGATCAGCCCCATGTGTTCTCTGTCGGCCCCGGTAAAAGCCCCTCGGCAGTAGCCGAACAGCTCGCTTTCCAGTAACGACTCGGGAATGCTGGCGCAGTTTTGCACCTGAAACGGAAAGGAACGCCGGGGCCCGTGATGGTGAATGGCCTGGGCCACCAGCTCCTTGCCGGTTCCGGTTTCACCGGTAATCAGCACACTGCTCTGATTGTGCAGGGTTTTGCTGATGAGCCGGCGCAGTTGCCGGATGGCTTCACTGTTGCCGGTAAGCCCATAGCTGTGATTAAGCGGTACCGGTCGGGGAGCCGGTGTCGGGGTGCGCTGACGGACGCAGTCCGCCAGCTGTTGATGGCGGCAATATTGCAGCCAGAAACTGGTGCACAAACCGGTCAGAGACGCAGTGTGTTGCTGACTGCTGTCATCATGACGCCCCCCCAGCAGTACTAATACCCCCTGGTTGTGATTGGCGGCATCACGTACAGGCAGAGCGGTGATCATGGTATGGGGGGGAAGACCCGTGTGGCCGGCCTGCAAAAAGTCCAGCCTGAAATGTCCGTCTGCCTGCGCTGTGTTCAGGTGCAGTGGCGTTTGCCCCAGCAGAGCGGCACTCAGCAGACTGTCGTGGCGGTAGTCTGCCGGCTCGCTGTAGCTGTTGTCCTGGCGGGTGCCTTCGGGGCTTGCGCTTATCTGGCGCACCAGCAAGCTGTGGCTCTGATCCAACAGGTAGATATCTGCCCGGTCACAGCCGGTCAGCTGTTGCAGCCCCGAGGCCCACAACGCCAGCACCGCCGAGGCCGATGAGCTTTTGCACAAACGGTGCAGCAACGCCAGTTCGGCCTTGCTGTTTACCGGGCTGTGCTCCACGGGCACCGGCATCATTACGCGATCTCCTGCTGCCCGCTACGGCATGCGAAACCGTCGGTTTCATGCCAGCTCAGCACCAGGGTGTCTGATGCCTGGTTATCGGCCTGAGCCTGCAACAAGGTGTCGGAAATCAGCGGCATCAGCTGCTCCCGCAGCACATGATCAATGTTGCGCGCGCCGCTGTCGCTGTGAGTGCAGCGTTGGCTGATGGCGCTGATCACCTCAGGTGTACAGGCCAGGGTGATACGGCGCTCGCGCAGACGCTGGCCCAGGCGATCGAGTTTTATTTTCACCAGCTCGGCCATGGTGCCGTCATCAATGGGGTAATAGGGCACCACCGTCATGCGGGCCAGCAGCGCCGGCTTGAAATGACGGGTCAGCACAGGACGAATGGCCTCCAGCAGCTCGGCCGGATCGGGGCGGGGCTGCTGCCGGCACAGTTGCTCTATTATGTCCGAGCCCAGGTTTGACGTGAGCAGCAGGGTGCAATGACGAAAGTCGGTGGCCCGGCCTTCACCGTCGTTGGCCATGCCCTTGTCAAAAATCTGGTAGAACAGATTGAGTACATCCTTGTCGGCTTTTTCCACTTCATCGAGCAGCACTACCGAATAAGGACGCTGACGCACGGCATCGGTGAGCATGCCACCTTCTCCAAATCCCACATAACCGGGAGGAGAGCCAATAAGCCGTGATACCGTGTGCTTTTCCTGAAATTCCGACATATTGATAGTGGTGAGAAAGCGATCACCGCCATAAAGCAAATCGGCCATGGCCAAGGCCGTTTCGGTTTTGCCGGTGCCACTGGGGCCGACCAGTAAAAACACGCCATCGGGTGCATCCGGGTTGCTGATGCCGGTGGCGCTGGCACGTACCGAACGGTTAAGGGCGTCAATGGCATGCTGCTGCCCCCGAATGCGCTGCTGCATATGTTCGCCGAAGTGCATGACCTGTTGTGAACGCTGCTGCACCAGATTCCCCACGGGGATACCGGTCCAGGCGGAAATCACCTCTGCCACCAGCCGGGCACTCACCTCGTAATGCACCAGTCGCTGAGACTGCTGCAGTTCTGCCAGCTGTTGTTGCAGAGCTTGCAGCTGTGCCGGATCCGGGGTGTCTTGCCGGCGTAATGCCAGCAGTTGTTCTGCCAGTGCTTTTTGTTGTTGCCATAACTGCTCGGTGGCCTCGGCCTGCCCGGCCAGGCTGGTCACCTGTTCGGCGAGCCTGCTCAGTTCTTCTTCATTCTGCATCAGGCCGGCCTGATGATCTCGCTGGCGGGCATCCAGCTCGCGCTGCAGCCCCGCCTGACGATAATGCAGCGCTTCCAGTTCAGCCGGACGGCTGTTCAGGCTGATGCGCACTCTGGCACAGGCGGTGTCAAGCACGTCTACGGCTTTATCAGGCAGTTGCCGGCCGCTGATGTACCGTGCCGACAGCTCGGCGGCGGCGACCACGGCATCGTCCCGCAGATAGACACCGTGGGTTTGCTGATAGTGAGGGGCCAGCCCGCGCAAAATAGCCACGGCCTGTGCCGGATCGGGCTCATCCAGTTGTACCGGCTGAAAGCGCCGGGCCAGGGCCGGATCCTTTTCAATGTATTTTTTATATTCCGACCAGGTGGTGGCGGCGATGGTTCTCAGCTCGCCCCGGGCCAGGGCCGGCTTCAGCAGGTTGGCGGCATCGTTGCCGCCGGCCTGCCCCCCGGCACCAATCAGGGTGTGGGCTTCATCTATAAACAGGACAACCGGCGTGGCCGATGTTTTCACTCCTTCAATGACTGCCTGCAGCCGGCGTTCAAATTCCCCCTTTACGCTGGCACCGGCCTGCAGCAGGCCCATATCAAGGGCCAGAATTTCCACGTTTTCCAGTACCGGCGGTACTTCATTGGAAGCCACTTTCAGCGCCAGCCCTTCCACTACCGCCGTTTTGCCCACACCGGCGTCACCCACCACAATGGGGTTGTTTTTGCGCCGGCGGGCAAGAATGTCGATCATCTGGCGAATTTCACCTTCCCGTCCCAGCACCGGGTCGATGCTGCCGTCACGGGCCAGTTGGGTGAAGTTGGTGGTGAACTGCTGCAGGGCACTGTTGACGGCAGAGGAGGGGCCAGGCTGGCTTTCCAGCATGCCGCCAATCAGTTGTCTCAGTTTGTCTTTTGGAATGTCGGCCAGCACCGCATAACAGCGGCGGTGAGCATGATCGCCCGGGTTGTTGAGCAGGGCCAGCAACAGACAGCCTTCCGGCACCTGTTCAAGGTGCAGCTCCAGGGTGCTGAGCAGATAGGCTTCCTGCAGCCATTGCACCAGATCGGCTGAAAACACCGGGCTGTGCTCGCCGGGGACGGCGCGTTCGCCGGCGTGATGCAAGGCCGTGAGCAGGGCAGCATGATCCAGCTGGAACTGGCGCAGGGCCGCATTCAGAAAGCTCTGCTCATTAGTGGCCAGGCACAGCAGCAGATCCTCTACCAGAATCTCCCGTCCGCCGCGGGCCACACAGCGTTCGGCAGCCTGCTCCAGTGCCTGTCTTGCGGTGGGTTCAAGGGCGCGCACCAGCTGGTGCAAATCAGCGTTAATCATTTAATCAGCTCCCGGAAATAGTAATGGTGCCATCAGCGCGTTCGCTGCCCAGCCAGGTGGTCCAGCCAAGCCGGCACTCGTTGTTTTCGGCCAGCGCCAGTGCTCTCTTTTCTTCTGGTTTCAGCACCAGCCGAATGTCGTAGTCGAGCGGGTCGCGCAGAGTAAAGCGCACCAGCTCATTCAGTTCCTGATAGCGGCTGCCAATGGGCAGCAATTCGTAAAATTGCTGCCAGTCGAGATGGCGGATATGAATGCGGAACTTGCTGCTTCGGTCGTGTACTTCGGTGCCGATTACACAGTCTTGTCCCAGGCTGCTGTTGGCTTGCCCCAGCCGGTTCTGCTGTTGGGGCGCAACGGGCACCCGGCGCGTAACGCAGGGTTCAAGCTCAATATCCTGATGCTTCAGGTAATAGCGCAGCACCGACTCAATCAGTGCGGCGGAATGAGCGCGCTGGCCCAGTAAGCCCAGATAAGACAACAACCGTTGCCACTGCAGCCGGTCATCCAGGCCGGTTATCCGGTTGCCCAGTCCCATCAGGGCAAACATACGCTGTGAGAACACATCGCCCGCCCCCTGACGAAAGCTCGCGGCATAGCGGTATTTCTGATACAGAGCGAACAGCAACCGGTGCAGCCGGCTGTTGAACAGTTGCAGGAATTCCCGGGCTGCATCCTGGCTGTTGTCGTCCTGGGCCAGCGGCTCGGTATAAAAGGCCGGTAACGGCGAGCCTGCTCCCATTAGTCCGATGGGGTTAAGCACCAGGCAGGCATGCCAGCGGCCCCGGGACTGATAAAAGCGGGCTGACTCCACATCGGCGCCGGCAAAACCAAAAGACGGATTGGCCCGGAATTCTATCTGCGCAAAGGCCTGGGCTTCCGTCATGTTGTCATTGCGGGCCATCAGCCAGCGACAGCTCAGCTCCAGTGCCTTGAACAGGCTGTAACGTCTTACGGAGCCGGTAAACGGGCCAGGTGACCCCGTTACAATATGGGTTGTTGTCCCATTCTTGGCGTCCATGTAAAACGGGCTCCGTCTGTGGTGTTAACAGAAAGCTCATGAAACGAATTAAGGCTGGCATAAAGCGCAAAAAACTCGTTCAGTACCGCACCAAACAAATACAGCTCGCCGAGGCCGGAAAAGTGGGCCGATGACAGCGTCAGCTCGGTGTGGGTGCCCCGTACCGGCAGGCCCTGCCACAGCCGGTCGGTGCGCTGATGATTAATGGCCTGAATGCCGTTCAGCATGTGGCGGGTGCGGCGGGCCGCGGCTTCGTCAAAAGGCGCACAGAAATCATAGGTTTCCAGCACCACCCGCAGGGCATCGGGGTTGGTAAGGGAAATATAGTTAAGTGACATATTGGAGATCAGCCGCCATAAGCCTTCACCCTGCAGAGGCGGCGGATAGCAGCGGGTGGCCGGACGAATGTTTTTAAAGCGGGCAAACCCGGGGGTGGTGTCGGTAGCAACACAGATCTCACCAACGTCCAGCTCGCTTGGCAGGTCCTGATTGCAACACTGCAGCTCTACCGACATGGTCTCGGTATAAAACTCGATGCCGGGCTGATGAAAGCTGAGCCAGGTTTCCAGTTTGCGCGGATCCAGCCCGGGCTGGCGATGTACGCCAAAATACGGCTTGTTGGTGTAGTCACTGTGTTCAAACGACTCAAATGCCACATATTCCCGGCAGTTGCGGCCGCCTGGCTGCCAGCCCTGAACCCGGCCCACGCTGACCACGCTGCTGTATTCCGGTGGCAGGGCAGCCGGAAGCAGCCGGTATTGTGTCTGGCGGTGATCCATGCGGATGGGCACGGCATCATGTTCAAACAGATTGATGGCCGGTGTGCAGTAAAGCCGGATGTGATCCCGGTGAGGTGCAAAGCGGGCCAGCGGCAGTCTGCTCAGGTTAAAACGCAGCTCAAGCCGGCGGCAGGCCTGGTGAGCCACCGTATTATGGCGGGTCATCTCCAGCCCGTTCACATCCACAAACATCAGTTTTTCGGGAAAACAGAAATATTCCTGCAAGTGCCGGTAACCGCTGAAGGTATTCAGGGAGTAGGGCAGAAGTGCCTGATCTTCACCAAAGCCGGCGGGGCTGATGCACTGGCGGCCCAGAGAATAGCGCTGCAGCAGCTCGTCGTGTTCATCAAACAGATGCAGTTCGGCCTGCTCCAGGTATTCCAGCAGGCTCAGATACAGTGCCGACGAGACCATCCGGTCTCCGGCCAGATGCAGACGCAGGCTGTCAAGTTGCATCCCCGGCAGATCCGCCTGCTCCGCAATATGCAGATGCATAATCAGGACACCGCCATCACCGGCAGGCGCAAACTCCAGCTGTTCATGGCGCAAGGGGTAAAGTTGCGTGGAGTAACAGGTGCGAAACGGACAGCTGATGCCATGGCGGGGAGTGCTGGTGACTTCTGTATGCCGGGGTACTACCCGGGCGCTGGTCAGATCTTCCAGCGGCTCAAACTCCAGCATGGTTAATGACGGTACCGGCTGCAGATAATTGGGCCAGAGCAGCTGCATCAGAGAATGACTCAGCTCCGGCAGCTCATCATCCAGGCGCTGGCGCAGGCGGCCGGTCAGGAAGGCAAAACCTTCCAGCAGCCGCTCAACGTCCGGATCCCGGCCTTCATGGCCCAAAAACGGAGCCAGCGCCGGGTTACGTTCTGAAAACGCCTTGCCCTGTTCCCGCAGAGCCTGCAGCTCGTCCTGGTAATAACGGTTCAGCGACATGTTAATACACCTTTATTTTGCCGCCGCCGCTAAGGTCGGCATCAAAGGCGATGGGAAAACGGCTGCCATCTACCTCGACGTTGCCACTGATATGGAAACGCATTTTCAGAGGAGAGGCGGGGTTGGCTTCCATCCTGACGCTGGGGTGATGCAGCCGGGGCTCATAACGGCGGATGGTATCCTCAATGTGAGCACGAGTGCTTATCATGGCGTCGTGCACACTTAAATGGATCTGGTTCAGATCCGGCAGGCCATAATCAGGCTGTGTCATGACCGAGCCAGCACGGGTGCTCAGCAATTTGGCCAGATGATTGGAGATGGACGCAGCCAGCGCATCTTCCGCCGGCAGGTTTTCCCTGCCGGCGTGCTCGCCGGTTAAACGCTCAAACAGGCTGCCGGATCTCACGGATTACTCCTTGTCCAGCTTGCCGACCAGCGACAGCGTAAAGTCGGCACCCATATATTTGAAATGGGGTCGGATGGACAGGTTAACCCGGTACCAGCCCGGTTCACCACTCACGTCCTCAACCTGCACCCGGGCGGCGCGTAGCGGACGACGGCCACGCACTTCGGCGGGTGGGTTTTCCTGGTCGGCCACATACTGGCGGATCCAGGTGTTGAGCTCGGCTTCCAGATCAGAGCGCTCTTTCCAGCTGCCAATCTGCTCCCGCTGCAATACCTTGATGTAGTGTGCCAGACGGCTGACCACAAACAAATAAGGCAGCTGGGTGCCCAGTTTGTAGTTCAGTTCGGCTTCTTTGCCTTCTTCCGAAATGCCGAAAAACTTGGGTTTCTGGGTGGAGTTGGCCGAGAAAAATGCCGCGTTGTCGGAGCCTTTACGCATGGTGAGCGAGATAAAGCCTTCTTCTGCCAGCTCATATTCCTTACGGTCCGATACCAGCACTTCGGTGGGTATTTTGGTTTCAATCTCGCCCATGCTTTCAAAATGATGCAGTGGCAGATCTTCCACCGCACCGCCACTGCGCGGGCCAATAATATTGGGGCACCAGCGGAATTTGGCAAAGCTGTCGGTCAGGCGACTGGCAAAGGCAAAAGCGGTGTTGCCCCACAGATAATGCTCGTGAGAAGACGACACGTCTTCCTGATAGACAAAGCTTTTAACCGGGTTGGCTTCCGGATCGTAAGGCTGGCGCAGCAAAAAGCGGGGCAGGGTAAGACCCACGTAGCGGGCGTCTTCCTGCTCGCGGAAGCTCTGCCATTTGGTGAACAGCGGCCCTTCAAAGTGATCTTTCAGATCCTTCATGTCGGGCAGGCCTTCAAAACTTTCCAGACCAAAAAACTGCGGACCGGCAGCACCGATGAAAGGTGCATGAGACATGGCTGATACGGCGGCCACACCCTGCAGGGTTTTAATGTCGGGGGCGGACGGACCGAACTCATAGTTGGCAATAATGGCACCCACGGGCTCACCACCAAACTGACCGTACTCGGCAGTATAGATGTGCTTGTAGAGGCCGCTTTGCGTGATCTCCGGCGCGTCTTCAAAGTCTTCCAGCAAGTCGGCTTTGGATGCGTTCAGCAGTTCGATACTGATGTTTTCCCGAAAATTGGTGCGATCTACCAGCAGCTTGAGTCCGCGCCAGGCCGACTCCATTTTCTGAAACTGCTCATGGTGCAGAATGGCGTCGACCTGTTTGCTCAGGCGAGCATCAATTTCCGTGATCATGCGATCTACCAGGGCCTTCTTCACCGGCTCGTTCTGGTTGTGCGGTTTCAGCAGTTCTTCAATAAAGGCACCCACACCGCGCTTGGCAATGCCGTAAGCCTCATCGTTGGGGTTAAGCCGGGTTTCGGCAATAATCTGCTCAAGAATACCGGTGCTTTCTGCGTGTTGCTGGCTGTCCAGCCGGGCGGTTTCAGTCATCAGTCCCGTTCCTTATTTGTTATTGAGGGTCGCCCAGGCCCAGCTCGGCCAGAACTTTTTCGCGGGCGTCGTTGTCTTGCAGCACCGATTCAATGGCCTTGCGAAAGGCCGGCGCATTGCCAAGCGGACCTTTAAGGGCCACCAGCGCATCGCGCAGCTCCATCAGTGCCTTCAGTTCAGGTACCTGCTCTACCACGCTGGCGGGGTTGAAGTCTTTCAGCTCGCTGAACGACAAATTCACCGGCAGCTCGGCATCGGGATCCGTGTCGTCCAGGGTGTTGGGCACCGACAGGCTGAGCGACAGCTCCTGTTTGGCCAGCACTTCGTTGAAATTGTTTTTATCGATGCTGATCGGGCTGCGTTCTTCAATCTGGCGATCGTCTTCACGCTGGGTGAAATCACCAAGCACCATCAGCTTGAGCGGCAGCTCCATTTCTTCCTGAGCATCACCGGTGGCCGGTTTGAACGTGACATTGATGCGTTCCTTGGGGGCGACGCTACCTTCTTTTGCCATGGGGCTTCTCCTTCAGGGGTTAAAATTCCAGTCCTGCACAAACATCCACGTTGCACAGGCGCTCGTGTATTTCCCGCCGCCATGCCGGCGCGTCTTCCTTGCGGGGCAGGTTGTCGAGTGCGGCCAGCAGCAACTGACACAGCTCCAGCCCAAGCGCGGGCTCCCATTGCCACAAGCTGCGTTGCTCAAACTCCTGATACAAGGGTCTGAGTAGAGACACCGCTGCACCAAATTGTTTGTCGAGCACGCACAGCCGTGCCATGGCAAGACGCCAGCCGGCGGCATCTCGTCCGCTGCCGGCAAGGCGCGCTGCTTGCTGCAGAGGCTGCAGGGCAGGGCCCAGCCCCAACTGAGGTAATTGTTCCATGGCTGTGGTCAGGGCCTGTTGCAGATCGTCGGAATGCAGCTGAGGCAGGCTGACGGCGGGGACGGAGGTTTCCTGCCCGGTGGTACTGCCCAGCCACTCCCGGGTGTGGCTGTCGGCGAAGGGGGTGCCGTCGTCAAAGCTGAGTTCCAGCAACGCCGGGAAGACACCAGTAAAGTGGCGCACCTGGCCAAGTACTTCGTCGGCGGCGGCCTGCCAGCGCAAGGCGTTGAGGCACTGCCAGCTCATATGGTGACCATCAAGCCAGAACGGTGCCTTGGTCAGGCTGATCTCCAGTTCGTCCAGCAGGACGGCAACGTCACCCTGCTGCAACCGATCGCGGTAGTTCAGCAGCTTGGTAGCGGGCAGGGGCTTTAGCTGGGTGCGGCCTTGGTGATCGGCACCAGGCAGGGCACTGATGGCTGACCAGGTAAGTACCCGAGCCAGCCTGAATCGTCGTGCATCAGCAGGATTGTCTTTTTGCCAGAAGCTGGCCAGGCGACGGGCCGAATCTTGCAGCTGGCGCAGTAACTTGGCGGCATCGCGCTCGCTGGCCACAGCGGACGCCACCGGCTCATCCAGTGCCGGCAGCAGAGGTGCCGGAGTCATGGCGGGAGCCGGAGAGGGCTTGGCCGGAGCGTGGACCGCCGCTGGCTGTGCCGTGGCCGCCAGGCGTTTCTCCTGTTGCCGGCAACGACGCAGCAGTGTCGCCAGTTCTTCCGGCGACGTATCCAGCAGCGCTGAGAGGGTTTCATCCAGCTGCGCCAGGGCGGCTTCCAGGTTTTTTAACTGCTCGCCACTGTTGAGGGCTTCGTCCCGCAATTCGCTGTCCAGCACATTCAGCAGCCCCTGCAGGGCAGCCAGGCGGGCGCGGGGTTTACGAGGAAAGCACCCGGACCAGAAATGATCACACAGCGCCGCCAGAAAGCGGCAGCCCCGCTCAAGCCCGGCAGTACCTTCAAGGTTCCACCAGGCGCGGACCAGCCAGCAGGCGAGACGTAAATCCTTCGATTTTTCGATGAGCAGAGCCTGGGTCTGGTCGGCAATCCACTGCCAGTCCGGCTCTTCACGGTGATAAAGATTATTGAGCTTACCGATCTCCCGCTCTATCAGCTCAAAATCATCTTCGTAACGGCAATCTTCACCGCAAAGATGCTCACCGGGAACAGGCTCAATAAGCGTATTCCACGAGGTCATTTAGTATGTCCTGAAATAAGTATCTGACGATGCTTTATAAAGTTAATAATTTTCGTGTGAATCCAGTGCTGGCTGGATTCTACCTATCTGAAGGGAAAATCCAACACTTAATTCTGATTTTTTGATAGTCAATAAAATGACGCGTTGGTCAGCAGGGAGAAGGTATTAACATTTCATTTATTATGATTTAAGGTTATTCGTCAAGTGACTTTTTAGTTTTTATAAGTTATTGATTTTTATGGTTTTGTTTTGAATCTCCTTGATTTTGTTAGTGCGATTCGGTGCTGGCGTCAGGGTGGCTTTAAATAGGTTTTCAAATTTCTTTGTGTGATCGTTTAATTCTTTTTCATGCGTGTTGTGGCATTGATTTACGCAGTTGGTGGCAGGTAATGACAGGTTCTGTCGCGGGCGTAAGGTAATATCGTCAGCACTTGCTGATGTCATGAAAATGAAATAACGACAATTTTTGACGCAATAATTAAAATGAGCACGACATTCATGAACACAATTGAACTTGCGCCTGCTGCCAATGCGCACCAGGCCTGGCTGTACCTGGGGGAGCTGGGCGCACAGTCCGTTTATGACTGGCGGGGGGAAGAAGCCCTCAGCCGCTGTTTCTCCCTCTCGCTCACCCTGGTGTGCTCTGCCCCGCTGCCGCCCCTGGGCACCCTGCTGCAACAGCCCGCCACCCTGGTATTGCACAGCCCCAAAGGT
>NZ_NQJF01000020.1 GCF_002245495.1 Oceanimonas baumannii | reverse complement strand
TCAATGCCCTGAACAGTGATACCAGCTTCAAGGCTGGTATCAAACGTAAACAAAAACGGGCAAGTCGAAATACCGCTTACCTGTCGCAAGTCCTGTCAGGGCTGGGGCTTTCGTAATCTTGCCCTGCCTCATTGGGCCGCCGCCCTGGTGGCTATTTTGGCCGTTGCCTTTTACTGGTTTGCCTGGGCATCGGACCGTTACGTATCCCGCGCCACCGTGGTGCTGGAAAGCCCGCAAATTGCTGCTCCCGAGTTCAGCTTTGCCAGCCTGATAAAAGGCGGCGGCGACCACAGCGACTTGCTGCTGCTGCGCGAACATCTGCTCTCTACCGATATGCTTAACACAGTGCTCAAGCAACTGCCCTTTCGGGAGCACTACAGCGAGAACGGCGATCTGTTCGCCAGCCTGTGGAACAAAGATGCGCCCATAGAAGAACTGCACAAATACTATAAAAAGCGTATCAGCGTTGAACTGGATGAATATGCCGGCGTACTGAACATAGAGGTACAGGCCTTTACTCCTGAATTTGCTCACGATATGGCTCAGCTGCTGCTGAACGCAGGCGAAAACCACATGAACGACATGGGTCAGCGCCTGGCAGAAGAGCAGGTCAAGTTTCTTGAAAAGCAAACCGACCGTCTGGGCGAGCGGCTTGATGAAGCCCGCGCCAACCTGCTGGCGTTCCAGAACGAACACGGACTGATTTCTCCCATTCACACGGTAGAAAGCCTTAACCAGGTAGTAGGCACACTGGAAGGTGAACTGGCCCGTCTGCAGGCACGCTACACCGCCGCCAAAAGCTACCAGAGCACCCGCTCTGCCGAACTGGTGCAAATAAAAGCCGAAATAAACGCCCTGCAGCAACAAATTGGCAAAGAACAAAACCGCCTGGCCAAAGAGACCGGCAGCGCACTCAACCAGATTTCTGCCGGCTACCAGGCACTGGAGCTGAAAGCCCAGTTTGCTCAGCAAACCTACTCCAGCGCGCTGGCTGCTCTGGAAAGCACCCGCATAGAAGCTGCCCGTAAGCTAAAACAAGTCAGCGTGCTGCAAAGCCCGCTGCAGCCGGAATATGCTACTCAGCCCAAGCGGCTCTACAACGCCAGCATGTTTGCCATTATCACCCTGTTCCTGGCCTTTATTGCCAATATGATGCTGTTAATCATTCGCGACCATCGGGATTAATAAAATGCCTTCAGCTTCTGTTCACACCCTGGTGCACATTGGTGCTGGCAATGGCTGCCAGTTATCAAAGCTAACCAGTAATGCCGCTCCTGTGCGGACTGTGCTAATTGAACCACTGCCATCCCATGCTGATGGTTTGCGCCGCAATCATCCAAATACAGAAGTCTGGGAACTGGCCATCAGCTGCCAGCATAATAATCAGCCCGCTACTCTGTTTGAATTTAACATGAGTGAGGCAAGCAGCCTGCAGCAGCCCAGTGGGCTGCTGCAACTATACCCCGGCATAAAAACCGTACGGCAACACCAGGTTCAAACCAAAACCCCGGCTTCCATGATGGCAGAGCTGAACCTGCCAGAACACGAATTTCACCTGTTGATAGTGGAAGCCAATGGGGAAGAAACAGCCATTGTTCGGGAGCTGGTACAACAAGGGCTTTTACAGCAATTTAAGCAAGTACAGCTGGCCCTGCCAACCTCGGTACTGTACAGCAGAGAAAGTAACGTTGAGCAACTGCAGGCCAGCCATTTTGAGCTGGTTCAGGAAATTACGGAAGATCCGGACATTCATATGCAGTGTTGGCAGTTTAACGAATTTTCGTATCAGCTTGAGCAACAGCACAAGGCACTGTCTGCCCAGATTCAAGCACAAGAAAAAGAAATTACCCAGCTAACGGCTCAGTTGCAGCAAGAACAAACCAAACATATTGCCAGCAGCCGCCATGCAGATGCACTTAAGTCTCAGCTGGCTGAACTAAAAACCCAACATGCAGAATCCAGCCAACAGCTCTCCGGCTTACAGCAATCACTCAACGAAGCAAAAGCGCTACAGCTCCAAAAACAAAAAGAAATCGCAGCGCTGAAAGCAAGCGTTGAAAATTCTCAACAAGCTCAACAAAGCGCACAAAATAAACTAACTGCCTTGGAACAAGCACTGGCAGAAAAACAGGCTCTGCTTGCCAGCAGCGAAGAAAAGCTCACCAAATACAAAAGCTACTTTCAAAGCCGCAAAAAACAGCACGAAGCCGCCGAGCAGAAAATATCCGATCTCACTCAGCAACTCAGCCATGCCAACGCACAAATAAACCAACTGCAGGAGCAACTGCAAAAACAACAACAAGCTGGCAGCAAACTCAGCGAGCTGGAGCAAAAAATGGAGCAGCTGTTTGCCAGCCAGGCCGAGCAGCTGCGGCAAAACACCAACGCTCTGGGCCAGCATGTAACCAAAATGCATGCCAGCAGCAACCGCCAGTGGCAGGTAGCCCTGGCCGTGCAACACAGCCTTAGTTTTGGTGAACAACCACTGCAGTTTTCAGACACCAGCATAAGCCCGGAGCTGGCACAGCACCTGATAACACTGGTGCAAAACAATAACTACGACCTGATTATTGAATTTGGCAGCGGCCACTCTACCTCACTGCTGGCACGAACTCTGCTCGGCAAGCACCAACGCTCGCAAAGCAGTGGGCGCCTGGCCCTGCAAGAACACAACGCCGGCACACCACAAACACACCTGGCCCCCAGCGAGCATGATTTGCCCAAACGCATCATCAGCTTTGAGCACAACAAAACTTACTATCAGCAAACATTTCAGAGCATTAAACAACAAGGACTTGGCGAAGTAGTAGAGCTGGTGCATGCACCGCTGGTTAACTGCACGTTTAGCCCGGAGCATTTGTTTTACGACTGCGAGGCAAATCTCAAGCAACTGGCCGACTTGCTGCAAAACGAAGAAAAACACATTCTGGTACTGGTAGATGGCCCCTCTGCTGAACCAACAGAACACAGCCGCACTCCTGCTCTGCCTGCCTTGCTGAACCACTTTGCCCGCCACCGGCTGGACGTGGTGCTGGATGACCACCACCGCGACAGTGAACAACACAGCGCAGAGCAATGGCGCAGCCAGCTGGCTGAACGCAGCCTGAGCTTTAAAGAGCACACCTGGGCCGGTGACAAAAGCGCCCTGCTACTTTCCATTAACTCTTAAGTGCAAACATAATGACTACTAAAACTTTGCTGGTTGCACAAGCCGTGCAGCATTACCGCAAGGGCGATTATCAGCAAGCCCTTAAAAGCTACCAACAAGCCGCCGCCAAATATGGCCAGCACCTGTTTAAAGCCAACCTGCAGCTGTGCGAGCAAAAACTGAACGGCAAGACACTGCAGCCTGCTGCCAGCAGCACAGCGCAAACCAACTCCTCGAACAGCCAGGCACTGGCGCAACAACTGGAACAAACTCAGCAACTGCTGGAACACTATTACACCCGCACTCAAGAGCTGGAATATCAGCTGCAAGATCGTTAACTATAATAGGAAGAGTCATGAAAGTTTTAACCGTGTTCGGTACTCGTCCAGAAGCCATAAAAATGGCACCACTGGCCTTACAACTGGCTGCAGATGAACGCTTTAATGCCAAAGTATGTGTTACCGCCCAGCACCGTGAAATGCTGGACCAGGTGCTGGACTTGTTTGAGCTGAAGCCCGACTTTGACCTGAACCTGATGAAACCCGGCCAGGACCTGACTGATGTAACCACCGGCATATTGCAGGGCATGAAAAACGTATTTGCCGAGTTCAAGCCCGACATTGTGCTGGTACACGGCGACACCGCCACCACCTTTGCCGCCACCCTGGCCGCTTATTATCAGCAAATTCCGGTAGGCCACGTAGAAGCCGGCCTGCGCACCGGCAATATCTACTCTCCCTGGCCGGAAGAAGGCAACCGCAAGCTCACTGGCGCTCTGGCCGAGAAACACTTTGCCCCCACTGACAATTCTCAGCAAAACCTGCTGAACGAAGGAATAAATACCAACCGCATTTATGTAACCGGCAACACGGTAATCGATGCCCTGCTGGAAGTAGTGAAAAAACTCGACACCAATCAGCCGCTGGCCGCTGAGCTTGCCGACCGCTTCAGCTTTTTGGATGAACATAAAAAAATGGTGCTGGTAACCGGCCACCGCCGGGAAAGCTTTGGTGGCGGCTTTGAGCGCATTTGCCAGGCCCTGGCCAACACCGCCAAACAGCACCCGGACGTGCAGATTGTTTACCCCGTACACCTTAACCCCAATGTGCGTGAGCCGGTAAACCGCCTGTTAAGCGAAGTAAACAATATTCATCTTATTGAACCGCAGGACTACCTGCCCTTCGTTTATTTAATGAACCGCTCACACATCATTCTTACCGACTCGGGCGGCATTCAGGAAGAAGCTCCCTCACTGGGCAAGCCCGTGCTGGTAATGCGCGACACTACAGAGCGCCCCGAAGCGGTAGCCGCCGGCACGGTAAAACTGGTAGGCACAGACACAAACGTGATTACAGAAGCGCTGAACACTCTGCTCACAGACAAAGCTGCCTATCAGCAAATGAGCTTTGCCCACAACCCCTACGGCGATGGCAAAGCCTGCGCCCGCATCATGGACGCGCTCTTAGCAGAATAAGAATTTGCCGTCATCCTGACGAAGGTCAGGATCTCCATCTGTTTTAACTTACAGCTGACAGCTTAAGGCTGACGGCTACCACACAGGAACATCATGTCTTACAACACAATCTCCGTAGTTGGCCTTGGTTACATTGGCCTGCCCACTGCCGCCGTATTTGCCTCTCGCAAGAAAAAAGTGATTGGCGTAGACGTAAACCAGCACGCCGTAGACACCATCAACAAAGGTGAAATTCACATTGTTGAGCCGGAACTCGACATTGTAGTGCACGCCGCCGTAACCGAAGGTTACCTGCATGCCACCACCAAACCCGAGCCAGCCGATGCCTTTTTAATTGCCGTGCCCACCCCCTTTATCCACGATGAGTCCGGTAACAGCCACAAGGCCGATCTCAGCTATATAGAGGCCGCCAGCAAAGCCCTGGCTCCGGTGATGAAAGCCGGAGACCTGGTAGTGCTGGAGTCCACCAGCCCGGTGGGTGCCACCGAAAGCATGGCCGCCTGGCTGGCGGAAGCCCGCCCCGACCTCACCTTTCCGCAAACCCACGGCGAAAATTCCGACATTCGCATTGCCCACTGCCCAGAGCGGGTGCTGCCCGGCCATGTAATCCGCGAGCTGGTAGAAAACGACCGCGTAATTGGCGGCATGACCCCCAAATGCAGCCAGGCCGCAGCAGACCTGTACAAAATTGTGGTAGAGGGTGAATGTGTAATTACCAACGCCCGCACCGCTGAAATGGCCAAGCTCACTGAAAACAGTTTTCGTGATGTAAACATTGCCTTTGCCAATGAGCTGTCCATTATCTGCAGCAAGCTGGATATTAACGTGTGGGAGCTCATTGCCCTGGCCAACCGCCACCCGCGGGTAAACATTCTGCAGCCCGGTGCCGGCGTAGGCGGCCACTGCATTGCCGTAGACCCCTGGTTTATTGTGGACAGCTGCCCGGAAGAGGCGAAGCTTATTCACACCGCCCGCCTGGTAAACGACGGCAAACCCCAATGGGTGCTGGAGCAGGTGCGCAAACAGCTGGACGCCATTCACTGCACTCAGCCAGAAAAAACCCGTAGTGACATTACCGTTGCCTGCTTAGGCGTGGCCTTTAAGCCGGACATAGACGACCTGCGTGAAAGCCCGGCCCTTGGCATTGCCCAGCAAGTGGCTGCCCTTGGCTGCAAGGTGCAAATTGTAGAGCCCAACATAGAAACACTGCCCGCCAAACTGCAGGCCGAGAATGTAAGCCTTACTCCCCTGCACCAGGCGCTAACCCAGGCCGATGTAGTCTGTGTGCTGGTAAAACACAAACCCTTTATCAGCCAGGTGGCTGAAGTGGCCGAGTGCAAACATCTGGTGGATGCCGTTGGCCTGACCGGCTAACCAAACGTTACTCCGGCGCAAGCCGGAGTCTTTAAACGCACAGTCATTCCGCCACCAACAAAAAAGAACAAGCATGGATCAACTCATAGAACACGCTCTCACGCTTGCCAGCCAACCGGCAACGCCACTTATTGCGCCCATCAAAAACCGCATAGCTTATGTGGTTAGCCATGGCCAAAGCTACGCCAGCAACGGCTACGCCATTCGCACCCAAAGCATTGCCAAAGCCCTGAACGAGCATGGCTTTGACACCCTGTGTTTTGTGCGCCCCGGCCGCCCATGGGAGCTAGGTGCCACTATGCAGCCAGAAAGCACAGTAGATGGTGTGCGCTATATTCACAGCCGCTGGTCTAACGATGAACAGCCGGCAAATGAACAAGCGCACCTTGAGCAAAGCGTGCAACGGTTTACTGAGTTGTTCCGGATATATCGTCCGCAAGTGGTGTTGGCGGCTTCCAATTACATAGTGGGCCTGCCCGCCTGGATTGCTGCCAGGCGGCTGGGCCTGCCTTTTTATAATGAAGTGCGCGGCTTTTGGGAGCTGAGCCGTGACGCACGTGAACCCGGCTATGCCAATACCTCCGAGTTTAAAGCAGAAGCCCTGCGTGACACGTTTGTGGCCAAGCAGGCGCAAAAAGTATTTACCCTTAATCAGCCCATGGCCGATGAATTGTCAAAACGAGGCATAGCCGAAAATAACATTGCCATAGTGCCCAATGGCGTAAGCAAGCTGTCAGAAATTAGACCAGCGGACCCTCGACTAAAGGCGAGACTGGGAATTAATAAAAATGAAAAAGTCATTGGATACGTTGGCAGCTTCAACGCCTATGAAGGACTGGAGACCCTGATTGAAGCTTGCGAGCAACTCACTAAGCAGGGTGAAAATATAAAGTTGCTGCTGGTAGGTGATGACCATCCAGTAACTCAGAGGAATGAAAAATTACCCAAACCTGATAAAAACTCCTGGCTGATCCAGACCGGCCGGGTACCCTATGAACAGATTCCCGACTACTACGCACTGATTGATGTTGTCGTAATTCCACGCAAAAATGATAAAGTGTGCCAATTGGTTCAACCTACAAAGTTTTTGGAAGCATCATATTTTAACCTGCCAATATTATTGCCAGAATATTGCAAGGCGGCCGTAAATGACTACCTAAATAATGCAGTTTTTTATAAAGAAGGAAAACTGTTAGACACTATAAAATCCATTCTCCCTTACACTCAATGTGGAAAATACAAGGATGATAAATCTAAACTTTATCACCCATTCCATAAAGTTACAGCGATTAAAAATGAGTTATTGAATCATTCTTTTGGCAGCAATATAACCTACAAAAATAACATTGACAGAACAGAGGATGCTTTCAGGAGAGTAATCCACTGCAAAGCTGAAAGGCTTTCTCTTAATGAAGAAAAAGAAATTCGAGAACTTACTAAACTTGAGCTATCTATTGGCCATATAAGCAATGCTTTAGCACTAGCTAAATATACATATGAAAAAAATAAAAACCATTACTCTTTAAAAGTTTACATCAAAGCATTATTTTCAGCACAGAAATACGATCACATTGTCAGGTTATGTGAGAAAAGAGATAATTTGGGGCATGAAGTAACTCGTTTTTTTAAGATGAGTCAGTCTTATCTTGCTCTCTTTGATGAGTATTTTAATGTCAGCAAAAGAGTTATCAAAAAAAACGAAAGAAACAAAAATAAATCAGTATACTTTTTGCATAGCTCTTTACCTTACTTCTCTGGTGGCTATGCCACACGCGCCCACGGACTTGCTAACGCTTTAATAAAAAAAGGCTTGGATGTAAGAGCCTATACACGCCCAAACTTTCCTTACGACGTTAAAAAAGAAATTCCCACAAAAAACAACTCTGTCAAGGTTGATAATATCACCTACCATAAAACAAATTGTGAATCCGTCAGGTTGAGAGATGAAGCCAGCTATATGCTGGATTGTGTTGAAGCATTCGATGAAGTGATCAAAAAAGAGAAACCGGGCTATATTCATGGTCGCTCTACATATCAAATATCATTGCCTGCATTAATTGCTGCAAAGAAAAACAATTTACCCTTTATATACGAAGTGTCTGGATTGTGGGAAATTGTACATGAGTCGCGAGATACAGCACCCCAGAGAAAGCACGAAACAGAAAAAATACGCCATCTTGAAACAATGGTCGCAAAGAAAGCAGACCTTGTATTTACTTTGACAGGGGCAATGAAGGATGAGCTAATCTCACGTGGTGTGGATGGCTCAAAGATAACAATACTTCCGAACTGCACCAATCCTGATAAATTTTTTCCTTGCGAAAAATCGCAGAGCCTGCTTAATAAGCTTGGCATCGGTCAAAAAACTCCAGTTATAGGCTATATTGGATCTTTTCAAGACTATGAAGGCTTGGATGACTTGATTGCCGCATGCGAAATTTTGTCAGACAGAAAACCGGATCTTGACTACAGGCTGCTGTTGGTGGGGGATGGTCCATATTATAAGCAAATTTGCGATCTGGCTAAAAATAGTAGTGTAAAAGATAAAATTATCATAACGGGTAGGGTTCCACATTCTTTAGCATCGGAATACTACTCGGTTGTTGACATTGCTCCTTTCCCTAGAAAATCATGGCCTGTTTGTGAGATGGTTTCACCAATGAAGCCTTTAGAAGCATTAGCAATGGAGAAGACTGTTCTGGTGTCGAGCGTTAAAGCTCTGTCTGAAATGATAATCAATGGTGAAACAGGCATTATTTTTGAGAAAGGCTCTATCATCAGTTTATCCAAAGAGCTGTCAAATTTGTTAGCTGACTCTGCGCAGAGAAAGAAACTTGGTAAATATGGCAGAGCTTGGGTTCGTGAAAACAGGACCTGGAGCAGTATTGCTAATATATTTCTAGACAAGCTCTCTTAATCACTTTTGGTTCAACCTTAAGGACCTTCACCTTAACTTCTACAAAAGAAATTACATTTTACATAAAATCATTCACGAAAGGATTGTTTTTAAGATGATGAATAAAAGCTCAGAAAAACATATGTATAGAAGAGATTTTATAATTCTTAAAAAAGATAAAAGAAATGATTTACGGCCAAGAATACCAAGTTGTTTTTTAATCAATAGCTTTTTTGATTATGATGTATACTCACATAATATTTTAGATGTCAATAAATTCCTAATAAGTAGAAAGAATACAGGGGTCTGTTTGATTGGCTATGCACTTAATCCATTTACAGGTGCGAATGACAACAGTAGAATTGCGCAACATTTAGCCAAATTGCTAAGCGAAGATGAGTCTAATTTCTTTGACTATTTGGATCAATTGTCCGGACGGTTTTTACTGCTTTGTAAAAAAGAAGATAGAGAGTTTTTGCTTCAAGATGCAATGGGCTATCGTTGTGCACTTTACTCTACAGATCCGACAAGATTTATGATTGCCTCTCATACATCGCTTTTTCAATCTGTTTTTGATTTTAGATTGAATGAAGAAGCCTTCCATATATCTACACAAGAAAATTATTCTATGGGAGGGAACTATCTTCCGGGTTTGATGACGGCTATTAGTCAAGTAAGACCTCTCTTACCGAACACTTTTATCGACCTGAGAACTATTTCTATACATCGATTTTTTCCAAGAGAAGAGCTCGAAAGAAATGAACTTACAGATGAGTTTGTTGAAAAAATTTCAAAAGTACTTTGTAGGCAAAATGAAATGCTTACAAAACGATTTAAAGTTGTTTTATCATTAACTGGAGGTCTCGATAGCAGAATTTCTCTAGCAACGTTAAAAAATCACACAGAAAGACTTGATAAAGTATTTACTTACATTATAAACGGAAATCAATCTCATAAAAAAGACATCAGCATAGCGCCGAAAATTGCTGAACAGGCTCACCTTACTTCGTTTTCTACAATAAATGTAAAGAAGTCAGACCTTTTGTTGGGTGATTTTTTAGACAAATCACAAAAAATAGTCAATTGCAATATAAAAAAGTCGTCTTCAGATATGATTGCCCTTTATCTGGTGGGCGTGGAAGACCCTTCCACTGTGCATTATATGTCTTATGGCCCCGAGGTATTTAACTGCTACTTTACAAAAAACCCCATCAATCGTGACGGAGTATTGTCTCTAGATAAACTTTGCCGACTGTATAAGAGGTCTTTAGTTCATCTGACTAAGGATGCATGGCAAGAATTTATTGACATACATAACCCCCAGATGAAAGAGGTGTACGGGTATTGCCCATATGACTTGCTTTATTGGGAGCATAGAAACGGGGCTTGGTTGGGAGCGAGAATGTCCGATACCGATATGGTAGCTGATACTTTTGTTCCATTTAATAACAGAAAAATATTAAAGGAGTTCCTGTCAATCAGGCAAGACTTAAGGCGAACAAAGGAGATACATAAAAAGTTAATTCAGTTTAACTGGCCTGAGTTGTTGGAAATAGACTTTACTTAACCATAGAATCCAAGATGATAAAGTTGCTTATAGGAGTTCTCTTCTGAAATCTGCGGGGAGCATCTTCATGTTTACAATAGCCATCAGATGCTCCTATGAGCTGTAACTCTAAATATTCCACCTATATAGCCCATAAGATTTATTTTAGTTAAACCTTCCTTTTTAAAGTGTGTAAACCTTATGAGAACCCCCAAGAGAATCCATCTATTCTATTATCATGTGGCTAGCAATATAGGTGACCTAGCTATAAATGAAGGGCTTTTAAAAATACTAAATAATTTTCGGAACACAGAAATAAACATCTTTATTCTAGACGGAAAAGATAGCCCTCACCTGGAAAAGTCTTTGCCCAAAGACTTGAGCCCTCAGTTTTTATCTGGCCGAGAAGCTGATTCTTTAACTATTACAATCATGTCTGAGCTACAGCCTAGCCTTGTCGAAAGCTGTGATATGATAATAATTAACTCTGGCGAGCATTTTTTCCAGTATGAGCATGGCGAAAATGACTATTCCCTTTTTTGGCGGCTTCTTCCAGCATTTGTAGCTGTAAGAAAAAAAATACCAGTTGTCTTTTTTCCCTCTACTGTGGGCCCTTTTATAACTGATGAGTCCAAAGCTCTTTTCAAGGCTTTTTTGTCTTGTTGTACTCAGGCGTATGTCAGAGAGAAGTGTAGCCTTGACTATGTGAATGACGAACTTTCATTATCTAGTCATGAGGGGTACGATATTTCTATTGCTCCTGATCCTGCTTTTTTTCTAGAGCTTAATGAAAGTAATAGGAATGGTTTAGGCTTTCCTAGTGAGGACGCTGTTGCCTTGGTAATGCGGCTTGAAGACTGGGGGATAAGGATAAAGGATAGTGAGAGGAAGGAGAAAAATAAGCAACATGTCAGCGAAGGTTTTGTAAATTCTGTCTCTTATCAATTTGCTTGTACTCTTGTTGACGAGTTGCTAGTAAATAGCAACAAGAATATTGTGCTTTTCTCTCAAACGCTCGCTGATAAAAAGCTGAATATTGCGCTAGAAAAGAAGTACGCATCGACAGGTAGGGTTTTTCACAACGAGCCAAGCGGCGTCCAAGACTATCTTAACAAGCTGAGCTTTGTTGGCTGTGTTGTGGCCTCACGCTTCCATGCGCTAATAATGGGTATGGTGGTTGGTAAAAAACCTTATGGTGTTTATTTTGAAAATCATGGGCACAAAATGCCTGGCCTGTTTTCAATGCTGGATCTAGATAATTATTGTAACGTTCTTAATCTTAATAATGTTGTTCCTGTAGCTCAGGGAGTGGCCAGATCTATCTTGGATGATGGCGACTATCCTTTAGAGGCCACTTTATCCAAGGTCGAGGACATGAAGGATGGCTTTGTCAAAAGTATTTCGGAAGTCAAGAAAGACGTTGCCATTAGTCAAGAGAAAATTGATAGTTTCCAAGGTTCTTTGGTGGATCTAGCTTGCAGCATGGTAGCAAAAAAACATGGTGAAAAACCATGGATGAAAAGAGGGGTTGAAATGACCTCAGGTGATGACCCTGCTTCTTTAAAACACCAACTTTATTCGCTCGTAGAACATCATGCTGACATTTGCGAAAAACTAAAGAGTGAAATCAACGCTGCTCAAGAGGAAAGTGAAATATTGAGGGAGTGTTTGGCAGAGAAGAAGGTAAGGAATTCTTTGCAAGATTCACATGAGGAACACCCCGAACGGGCTCTAGGGCTGGACTTCTCCCAGCCCAAAGAGCAGGCCAAGGGCTAACAACACCGAGCACATTATGACCAGAAAATATTTCGGCACCGACGGCGTTCGCGGCAAGGTCGGCAATTACCCTATTACTCCTGAATTTGTCATGAAGCTGGGCTGGGCCGCCGGCAAAGTGCTGTCGCAAACCGGAACCAAAACCGTGTTGATTGGAAAAGACACCCGTATTTCCGGCTATATGCTGGAGTCGGCGCTGGAGGCAGGTTTGTCTGCTGCAGGCTTAAATGCGGCTTTGCTGGGCCCCATGCCTACACCGGCCATTGCCTACCTTACCCGCACTTTCCGGGCCGAGGCCGGCATTGTAATCAGCGCCTCACACAACCCCTATTACGATAACGGCATCAAGTTCTTCTCTCATAACGGTACCAAACTGCCGGACGAGGTGGAGCTGGCCATAGAGGCCATGATGGAGCAGCCCATGGATTGTGTGGCATCAAACAAGCTGGGCAAGGCCCGCCGTATTACCGATGCCGCCGGCCGTTATATTGAGTTCTGCAAAAGCACCTTCCCTACCGAGCTCAGCCTTGAAGGTTTGCGCATTGTGCTGGACTGTGCCCATGGTGCCACCTACCACATTGCCCCGGCAGTATTCCAGGAGCTGGGGGCCGAGGTGATTACTATTGGTACCAGCCCCGATGGCCTGAACATTAACGATAATGTTGGCTCCACCGCGCCAGACGCTCTGGTTGCAGCGGTTAAACAATATCGCGCCGATATGGGCATCGCCTTCGACGGCGACGGTGATCGCCTGGCCATGGTAGATCACACCGGGAAGCTGCTGGATGGTGACGAACTGCTGTTTATTCTGGCACAACACGCTAACCGCCAGGGCATTTTGGGTGGCGGTGTTGCAGGCACGTTAATGACCAATATGGCTCTGGAGCTGGCACTAGGCGAGCACAATATTCCCTTTATACGGGCCAAGGTCGGTGACCGCTATGTCATGGAACAGCTGCAGCAACATGGCTGGAAGCTGGGCGGCGAGAACTCAGGCCATATAATCAGCCTGGATCACAACAGTACCGGAGACGGCATTATTGCCGCCTTACAGGTACTTAAGGCTGCTGTAGAACAAGGGGTAACCTTGAATGAACTGCGTAGTCACCTGACATTATTCCCACAGCGTTTGGTAAACGTCCGTTTTGCCCCCGGTAGCAACCCGCTGGAAAGCGATACGGTTAAACAGCGGGTGAGTGAAGCGGAAGTTAAGCTTGCCGGCAACGGCCGTGTACTGCTGCGCAAATCAGGCACCGAGCCGCTTATCCGCGTGATGGTAGAGGGTGAGAATGCCAGCCTGGTGAGTGAACTGGCAGAGTATATTGCGGAAGCTATTTAAGCCGTAAGCTGTAAGTGGTGGTGTTCGGGTATTTTGTGGGGTGCTTGTTAGTTGAGCGTTGGCTGCGGCATGGATTCCGGCCTTCGCCGGAATGACGTAAAAGTGGACCGGAATGACGTAAAGTGGGCTGGAACGACGTAAAAGTGGACCGGAATAACGTAAAAGTCGGCCGGAGTGATATTTTTAAGCACCGGTTTATCGGGAAAGTAAAGGTGGGCTGAGTTGTACACTTATGAGTGAAACAAGAGTTACAGTGGTTGGGCTGGGGTATGTGGGGCTGGCCAATGCGGTGTTGCTGGCGCGGCATAATCCGGTAACAGCCTACGACATTAACCCTGAGCGGGTTGCGCAGCTGGCAGCGGGGCAAAGCCCGGTGCAGGATGATGACATCAGCCATTTTCTGGCCACTCAGCCGCTGGCACTGAACTGCACATCATGTCCGCAACAGGCCTTTGCCAATGCCGATGTCATCGTAGTGGCCACCCCTACCGATTATGATCCGCTCACCAATTTTTTTGATACCAGCTCGGTAGAAGCTGTCATTGAGCAGGCTCTGGCCATCAACACCACTGCGGTGTTTGTTATTAAGTCTACCGTACCGGTAGGGTTTACCGCCGGTCTGCGCCAGCATCTGAAATATGAGCGCATTTTATTCTCACCAGAATTTTTGCGTGAAGGCCAGGCCTTGTACGATAACCTTCACCCTTCCCGTATTGTGGTCGGCGGTCACTGCGAGCATGCCTGTCACTTTGCTGCTTTGCTACAACAAGGGGCAGAGACCAAAGAAGTACCTGTGCTGTTGGTAAACAGTAACGAAGCCGAAGCCATTAAGCTGTTTGCCAATACCTACCTGGCCATGCGGGTAGCCTTTTTTAACGAGCTGGACACCTACGCCGAAAGCCACGGCTTAAATGCTAAAGAGATCATAGATGGGGTGGGATTAGACCCTCGCATTGGCCAGCATTACAATAATCCCTCTTTTGGTTATGGGGGCTATTGTCTGCCCAAAGACACCCGCCAGCTGCTGGCCAATTACCAGGATGTGCCCAACAACCTGATTGGTGCCATAGTAGATGCCAACCGCACCCGTAAAGATTTTATTACCAGTCAGGTGCTGGCCAGGCAGCCTGGAGTGGTGGGTATTTACCGGCTGATGATGAAGCAGGGCTCAGACAACTTCCGTCACAGCGCCATGTTGGGCGTGTTACGCAGGTTACAGCAGCAGGGTGTCACTGTCGTTATTTATGAACCCACCCTGGAGCAGCGCGAGTTTAACGGCTGTTTACTGGTTAACCAGCTGGAGCAGTTTAAGCAAAAAGCCGACGTAATTCTGGCCAACCGGCAACACGCCGATTTACAGAGCGTGGCCGGCAAGGTATACACCCGGGATATTTTTGGCCAGAACTAACCCAAGAGCACAATGACTTTATTTGCAGGAGCAACCATGAATTTAACCTTTGCCGCTGCGGCACTTTGCAACTGGCAACCTGCCTCATCAGTGTTGCATCAGCTTGCCCCTTGCAAGGAACTGGAGGTTATCGCTTTAACCAGTGCCGCTACCATGGAAGAGCTTGAGCAACAACTGACCAGCACTTCCGGTAACGCCGCATTGCTTTATGCTCCGTTGCATATGGCTTTGGAGCAGGCCGCGAAAGATAGCATAGAACCATCTCAGGCCATGGCATTGTGGCAGCACAATGCGGCCTTGCTGGCTCGCTTTTGCAAAAAAATGCGCGGCAAGGTGCTGCTGTTTAATCTGGCCGATGTATTGGCTGCACCACAGTTATTTAAAACACTCAGTGCTCAGCACTGGCCGGCTCTGCCAGTCAACGAGCAAACATTACCGGCTATTAAGCACAACACACCAACTCTGCAGCGTTTAATGGCTGAGCACCTGCTTGCGAAACATCCTGAACTCTGTTCTCTTGAGCAACAACTCACCGCACTGGCACAACCGCTGGCCACATCGTCTTCTGCACCGTTAGTTATCACAGAGCTGAATGAGCTGATGGCAGAGTTTGAAGCTGGCAAACACGCCCATGTAAACTGGAAAAGCGCAGAGCAGCAGTTGCAACAGCAACAGCAACGCATTGCCGGGCTAAACCATGAAAAAAACGCAGCTCAGTCGGCCTTGGCAGAGCAGAAACAAGAAAGCGAATTGTTGCTTGAGCAATTGCACAAGGTACAGGAAGCTCTGGAAACCAACCTGCAGCAAAACACTACCCTGGAGCAGCAGCACAAAGCAGCAGAGCAAAAGATTACTCAGTTAACCAAAGAGTGTACTCAGCTAAAAGCCAGTCTCGCTGCTGCAGAAAAACAAGCCAGCACATTAAGCAAAGAGCGGGACCAGGCTCGCAGCAGTGCCAAAGCTGCATCTGAGCTTAAGCAAGAGAATACCTTGCTGCTGGAACAACTATTTACCGTGCAGGAAGAGCTGGAGAAACATTTATCCCCTGCCCTTTCTGCTCCGCTTCCAGCTGTGGCCCCCAAAGAGCCTGCCTCGAATCAGCCTGTGGTTAAATCATCTTCTTTTAAAGGCAAAATGAAAAAACGGGCTGAAAAGAAACAGCAGCAGCGCCGTGCTGCCGAGCTCGCTGCATCTTCCCTGTTTAATGGCGACTGGTATCTTAAACAATACCCCGATGTAGCTGCCGACAAGGTGTTTGCCAGCAATCCGGCACTGCACTACCTGAAATGCGGCGGATTTGAAGGGCGTAACCCAAGCCCGGGCTTTAACAGCCAGGATTACCTGGATGCCAACCCGGATGTAGCCGCCGCCGGCTTTAATCCGCTGTATCATTACTTGCGCTTTGGTCAGGCTGAAAAGCGGCCACTGTATTAATGAATGTGAGTACGCATACTGACTGTGAACAGGCACTGAAAAGACTGTTCAACCCACAGTGGTATCTTGAGCACTACCCTGATGTAGCTGCAGCTGGTATGGATCCATGGCTGCACTTTATTAACCATGGTTTTCAGGAGCAGCGCCACCCCTGCCCCAGTGCGGCGCTGGCACTGCAGGACGAGCTTTGGCGGGGGCATAAACATGTGCTGAGCAAGCTGCAAGCACTGGCTGGCGAAGATGGAGCGGACGCCGCGGTAGCAGCCTGGGTACTGGCTCGCTGGCATGCTTCAAATGGCCAATATGCTCTTGCTGAACCGTTACTGAATATCTTTTTTTCTAACACTACAGCCAGAGTATTAGTCAGCCATGCCGGACCATGGCTGTTAATGTTTAGCGCCCTGCGGATGCTGGGCAAAATGCAAGAGGCTAAAGCTTGGCTGGATCACCCAGGATGGCCGCAGGTGCCGGATCATGCGCTTGCCCGGTTTATGTTGCCAGAGCACCACACACTTCCCACGCTGAATGCGTTTTATCAGGCCCACGGCCTGTGCACAGTGGCACTGTATAATGAGCACTGCTCTCTGGAGCTGGATAACCTCAACGCACCTGCAGTGCCTGTAGCCGCAGGGCACTGGTGGCAACGCAAGCCTTTGGTTAGCATCATCATGCCTTGCCATAATGCCGAAACTACCATTGCCACCGCACTGCGCAGCTTACAACAACAAAGCTGGAGCAACCTGGAAATTCTGGTGGTGGATGACGCCTCCACAGATAACTCTGCAAACATAGTAGCCGAGCTTGCCAGGCAAGACCCGCGTATAAAACTGCTTAAACATCATTGTAATCAGGGAGCTTACGCCGCGCGTAACACCGCGCTGGCCAAAACCCGAGGTGCTTTTATAACCACTCACGACTGTGACGACTGGTCCCATCCGCAGAAAATTGAACACCAGGTTACACTGCTGCAAAACAATAAACAGCTGGTCGCGTGCACCAGCCACTGGGTGCGCTGTTCTTCACAGTTAAATATCTCTGTGTGGAGACAAGAGCCTGTCTGGGTGCAACGCAATGTGTCGTCACTTATGTTTCGCCGTCGGGTTCACCGCAAGCTTGGATTCTGGGATCGTGTTTCCGTAAATGCCGATACTGAGTTGTATTACCGCATTATTCAGGCCTTTGGCTCTGCCGCAATAGCCGAAACCTTACCTGGCGTGCCTCTTGCCTTTGGCCGGGTGGAAGCAGGCTCACTTACCCAGCAAAGCCGTACTCACCTGAGTAGTTATTATCAGGATAATGGTCTGAGAAATCGTTACCACCAAGCGGCACTGGCATGGCAGCAAAGCACCCGCAAGCTCTATATGCCAGCCAACCCGGCTCAGCGTCCCTTCCCGGCTCCGGCTCCTATGTGCCGGGGTTCTGCCAAGGCCAAAGAGCACAACCTTACCTTGCTGGCCAGACAATGTGATCTGTTTAATGAGGAGTGGTATTTACGCCGCTATCCGGATGTTGCCGCCGCCGGCATGGACCCCTTACAGCATTACCTTCGTTTTGGACACCTTGAAGGGCGTGATCCGGGGCCGGATTTCAGTGGTTCGGGTTATCAGTTTGCAGTGCCCGAGGCACGACAGCAAAACCCGCTTTTACATTTGCTGAGTGCCGATACAGTGCACCAATACTCACAGCCAGTGCTGAAAGGTGCACTGAAATGGCATTCAAATCGGCCAGTGCTGCTGCTATGCGCCCACCTGGTCAGCGACAAAACCTATGGTGCCGAGCGCAGTTTTCTGGATGTTCTCAGTGCATGCAGCCAACTGCCCTACAATGTATTGGTAACTCTGCCTTCAGCCCAGAACATCGAATATGTTGAGCAGATTAAAGAGCGCTGCCAGCACTTCACCATTTTTCCCTATCACTGGTGGCAAGCCGGGCGTAGTGCAGAACAGGCTACCGTAGCGCATTTTTCCCGGCTGATTAAACAGCACCATGTCGCCCTGGTATATTGCAACACGCTGACGTTGCTGGAGCCATTACTGGCTGCCCGAGAGTGCTCCGTGCCCAGTGTAAGTCATGTACGCGAACTGCCCGAGCACGATGAAGCACTGTGCGCAGACTTTAACTCCAACCCTGAGCAAATTCGCCAGCACTTGCTGGAGCATTGCGATACTTTTATTGCCAACTCCCGGGTTGTAGCCCGCTATCTGAATGCTCCCGAACGAGTCAACGTTATCGGCAATGTAATAGAGACGCAGACTTTTAAGGTACCTCTGCCAAATAAAAGGCAGCTGCAAGTGGGTATGATCAGCAGTAATTTACCTAAGAAAGGCCTGCATGATTTTGTGGCACTCGCGGCCTTGCTCCATGAACAGGGTGTACCAGCAACCTGTGTGCTGATTGGCCCGGAAAATGAGCACACTCGGGTATTATTTGGCAAAGAAACCTCTCCGGTTAACCTTAAATTTGCAGGCTACAGTGCATCCTCACAGGGAGCGCTGGCACAACTGGATGTGCTGGTTAATCTGTCACATTTTCAGGAATCATTTGGCCGCACCGTGCTGGAGGCCATGGCCGCCAGCCGCCCTGTAGTGTGTTACGACTGGGGAGCACTGCCCGAGCTGGTAATACACGAAGAGAACGGCTTTCTGGCTGCCAAAGGGGATGTGCACCAGGTGGCGGAATATGTAGCTAAATTGGCAGCAAATAGCGCAAGGCGCGCTGCCATGGGCAAAGCCGGTCACCAACGCGCCGGTGAGTGTTACAGCATACAAAACATGCAGCAAGCATTTGCCGCACTGCTACCCGAGCTTACTGGGTCAGATAATAAATAAAGAGATTTTATATGCAATATCAGTCATTCCCTGGCGTTAAAGGGGGATCTGCATCATCACAAAAACTCACCGCCCTGCGTCTGCCGTCTCTCAAAGGAAAGCGCTTTCTTGATGTAGGTTGTAATGAAGGTTTTTTTTGCGGATATGCGTTGTTTGAAGGTGCCAGCCATGTCATTGGCATGGATAAATCTGCCCAGGCTATCAGCAAAGCCACAGCACGTTTTCCGGATGCGGAGTTTTTAAACCAGTCTTGGGACACTCTCCCGGAAGGCCCTTTTGATGTTATTACCTTGCTTTCGGCACTGCATTACGCAGAAGACCAGGAAGCGCTTATTCATCACCTGGTTGACCGCCTGTCACCCAATGGCCTGTTGGTACTGGAAATAGGTATTGCACCAAATCAAAAGCAAGGCTGGGTAAAGATAGAGCGCGCTATTGATGAACGGTGGTTTCCTACCCGAATAAAGCTGGGAGAAATTCTTAAAGATTATGCCTGGAAAGTGATAGGCCACAGTGTCATGCAAGCCGGTGATCCCCTGCCCCGCTATGTAGTACACATTCGAAAGTTAAAACCCTACGTCTGGCTATTAATGCAGGATCCGGCAACGGGGAAATCTACTATTACCCGGCAGCTTTTTAGTACTCGAAAAGATATTACTGTTATTTCCGGCGATCGTACTTACCTCCAGATTACCGAAGGCAGGCATAACGTATCGGAGACGTTACGCGCCCTGGTAACCGAAGATTTCTCAACTTCTACCATTGGCAGGACAACCAAAAAGTTATTCCAGAACAACATGACGAAAGAGCTTGCTGAGCTATGGGCTGGATTAGCAAGTTTTAATAGCTTCGCTCTGGATTCTTACATTCCTGAAAGCCAGCGGTCTCAGCTGAAAGAGGCATTTGCTGAACTTGGTTACTTCCCTGTTGAACTGACGTGGGAGGATCCTACACCTCTGGCCACGGCACAAACTGTTATTAGTAAAGCCAGGCAATATGAGCAGCATCTGCTAAAACAACAAACCACACAGCCAGCCCACCTTGTGAAAGTGGATAGACTGTTAAGCAGTGAATTAAAGTCTGTTATTAAGTTTCATATTGACTCACCAGCAAAAGGAGAGTGGTTCAGCTCGGCAGAGCCGGTAAACGTTAGTGGCTGGTCTGTGACACTTGGGTACTTGCAAACCGACCATCAGATTTACATTACCTCGTCTGAACAGGAGAAACGTTTTACTCCATCAAAAAGCAGACCTGATGTGTTAAGTGCCATTTTTGGGGAAGCTGAAGATATACCGGAGTTTTGGCAACAGCACCCTTGCGGCTTTTCCTGTGAGGTACCTGCAGATTGGTTGGAGGCCGGCATGGAGCTAGGGCTGATAATCAATAATGCTCGTATTCCCCTCACACATATTGCTGTGACAGTAGCACAACCTGCTACCTTAAGCGCTATGCTGGCGCAAGGTCTGAAACGGTTGCGTAATTAACATGTCAGACATACAGCGCATTGAGTTAACTGCTTTATCTGGCTGGGCACTGATCAGTGGCCAGCTTAACTACAATGGCCCAGAGCTGGAAGTCTCTCTGCTCTTCGAGCAAAGACACGGCATCTGCACAGAGGTGAACCTGCCAGTAACGCTTAAAGGAAAGCTGTATGAGCTTATCAAGCTACCAGCAGTTACCCGGGCATGGCTGGAAATTAAAAGCCAGGGTGCAGTAGCAGACCTGGATAGTATCGCCATACAAAAAGTAAGCAGGATGACCGCACGCTATTTAATGGGGCGCCGGTTATACAACAGCTATACAACAGCATCCCCCAAGCAACGGAGGGTGCTTAATCTTCACCCGATAGCAATGCTCCTGAACCCATATAGGGCTTATCAGCTTATTGGTAAAAGCCGCTATTTTACCGCCTCACCCTCTTATGAGCAGTGGATTGCTCAAAGTGAAAATTTTACAGCCTCTGTGGCCAGACGCTTGAAGCGCTCGGTAAAAAGACACGCTTTAACCACCGTGAGCATGAATGTCATCATTGACGCTCGGGTTGACAGCACCCCCGTCATGGTGCAGAAAACATTGCATTCACTGCAACAACAACTGGAAATTACTCCAGCTTCATTGAGCATACTGGTAACCCCAGACCAGAAAAGTGAGTGGAAAACCAAACCGGATTCCAGTCTTATTACTACTGATGAACTAAATGAAGCGCATGGCAGTGACTGGGTGTTACTAATGCAAGCAGGAACACTCCTGGCACCTTGGGCGCTGGCCTGGCTTGCTACTGAAGCCCGCAACCCGGCTCATGCCTTTATTTATTCAGATCATGATTACTGGCCGACTGAAAAGCGTGAAAGACCACAGTTCAAACCAGACTGGTCACCAGAGCTGGCGCGCAACTCTGGCTATGTAGGCACAACGTTTGCGATGCGCAGTGATGTGCTGGCCAGCGCACTTGCTTGCTGCCAGTTTAACTCTGCTTACGAGTTAATGCTGGAAGCCACAGTGCAGCTCACTGATGATGCTGTATGTCATATACCAGCTGTGCTGTTCCACCATCCCGCCACTTACGATATAGCGCCATGCCTCCCAACGCTGGAAAAGCACTTCAAACGGCACAAGATCAATGCAGCTGTTTATGAGCAAGGTAAGTTTCTAAGGGCGCATTACAAACTGCCACAAGCCCTGCCCAAGGTCTCAATTGTGGTGCCCACCCGTGATGCCCTGCATTATTTAAAAACCTGTGTAGACAGCTTGCTAGAAAAAACCACCTGGCCCGACTATGAGCTGCTGGTGGTCGACAACCAAAGCAGTGAACTCGCCACCCTTAACTATTTTGATGAAATATCCAGCCACAGCAAGGTGAAGGTACTGCACTACGATAAGCCGTTTAATTTTTCTGCCATCAATAACTTTGCGGTTAAACAAGCCAGTGGGGATGTGATTTGTTTACTGAATAACGATACTGAAGTTATTAGTGCTGACTGGCTGGAAGAAATGGTGTCTCGTCTGTTACAGCCTGGCACTGGTGTCGTTGGAACCCGTCTCTACTTTAGCGATGGCCGGGTTCAGCATGCCGGTGATGTGTTAGGCCCAGGCGGTTGTGCCACTCATTTACATGGTATTCTCGACGGCGATGACCCGGGTTATATGCACCGAGCTGTGCTTGCCCAAGACTTGTCGGCCGTGACTGCAGCCTGCCTGGTAACTCATAAAACACTTTATCAACAGCTAGGCGGGCTGGAAGAGTGCCTTACCGTAGCGTTTAACGATGTGGATTATTGCCTGAAAGTAAGAGAGTCGGGCAAACGTGTCATTTATACGCCCTATGCCGAGCTTTATCACCACGAATCAATATCTCGTGGCAAAGATGACTCACCAGAAAAGAAAGCCCGGGCCCAGCAAGAAACACTCTATATGCATAACCGCTGGGGCCATATTATTGAGCGGGATCCATTTTATAACCCCAATCTCAATTACTCACAGCCAGATTTCAAACTGGGCAAAATTCCAAGGGTAGACTGGCCGTGGTAACCCCTGACACCATATTGATGGTACAACAGGGGGATAACCCTTCTGCCGATTTTTTTGTGCGGCCTTACCTGCACGGTAAAGGTACAGCTTTAACAGAAATTCACCTGCACAGCCCCAGCCCACCTTTGAGCACACCTGTTGCAGGAGTGGTGTTTGTTCGTTATTTAACGCCAGCCTGGTGCAAGTGGGTTGAACATAACCGTTCGCAAATTGGCCAGCTGGTGTTTTTTATGGACGATGATCTGCTCGATATGAACACCCATGCTGGTTTGCCATTTCGATACCGCTATAAACTTTGGAAATTGGCCCGGCGACATAAAAACTGGCTACAGCGTATGGGCGCGGAGCTGTGGGTATCTACCCCCTGGCTGGCAAAAAAGTACTCCAGTTGGTCACCACAGGTGCTGCAGCCACAATCGCCTTATACAAACGCCGGGCCGCAAAAAACGCTGTTTTATCACGGCTCAGCATCTCACGGCGCAGAGTTTGAGTGGCTTTACCCGGTGTTTGAACAGGTACTGGAACAAGATGCCAGCCTGAGTGTGGAGCTGATTGGTAATCATGCGGTCCGCAAGCAATTTTCTGCTTTGCCCCGAACTCATGTGCTGCACCCCATGCCATGGCCCGCCTACCAGGCCTTGCTGGCACGCCCGGGCCGAACCATTGGTCTGGCTCCCTTGCTTGAAAGCCGTTTTAACGCAGCTCGGGCATCCACCAAATTTTTTGATATTACTCAGGCTGGTGCCGTTGGTATTTATGCGAATCACCCGGTTTATCGCGCTATGGTACGCCATGAGCACAATGGCCTTTTGTTGCCCATGGAGCAGCAAGCCTGGGTGAATGCCATTTTGCAATTAAGCGAAAGTGAGCAGACCAGGCAGGCAATGTGGGAGCAGGCGCGAAACTTAACTTCCTAACCCCCCTCCCGGCCTCCCCCTTGAAAAGGGGGAGGAGCTGAAATGGTGCCTCTTGAAAAGGGGGAGGAGCCACTTAGTTCCCTCCCCTTGCTAAGGGGAGGGTTAGGGTGGGGTTTGCTTAACCTTGTTATCCCTTCCCTGTGTTTTATAATCCCTTTCTTTTATTACAGGCGGCTTAGGCCGCCTGTTTGCCACCCACGGAGTTGTGTATGCATATTTTGCTGTTGGGCAAAAACGGCCAGGTGGGCTGGGAGCTGCAGCGGGCGTTGGCCCCCCTGGGCACAGTAACGGCGCTGAGCCGTGAGTCTCAGTCGCAGTGTGGCGATCTATCTTGCCCCGAGGCGCTGGCTGGCACCATCAGAGCACTTAAGCCAGATGTCATTGTTAACGCCGCGGCTTACACTGCCGTAGACAAGGCCGAAACTGAGCGAGAGCAGGCACAACTGGTAAATACCACCAGCGTAGAGGTGTTGGCCAAAGAGGCAGCGGCAATTGGTGCATGGCTGGTGCATTATTCTACCGATTACGTTTTTAACGGCGCTGATGGCCCCCCTTGGTCAGAACAAGACGCAACCAGTCCATTAAATCACTATGGTGCAACCAAGCTTGCCGGTGAGCAGGCTGTCCTCGCGCATTGTCCGCAACATTTAATTTTTCGCACCAGTTGGGTTTACGCAGCCCGGGGCAATAACTTTGCTAAAACCATGCTTCACCTGGCCCGGGAACACAGTGAACTGAATGTAATCAGCGATCAGGTCGGGGCCCCAACCGGAGCAGAGCTGATTGCCGATGTTACTGCCCATGCCCTGCGCATGGCGTTACAACAGCCTTCCCTTGCCGGTATTTATCATCTGGCAGCAAGCGGTGAAACCAGCTGGCATGGTTATGCCGGTTTTGTTTTTGAGCAAGCCCGCAGCAGGGGCATTGAACTTGCCCTGCAAACCTGCAGTGCCATATCTTCTGCCCAATGGCCAGTGCCGGCAAAACGCCCGCTGAATTCCCGCCTTGACTGCAGCAAGCTTGAAGAGAGTTTTGGCCTTACACTGCCCCACTGGCAACAAGGGGTGGCCCGCATGCTAACTGAAATTCTGGAGCAAACACATTGAGCACCCGTAAAGGCATCATTCTGGCCGGTGGTTCCGGTACCCGGCTTTATCCGGTCACCATGGCAGTAAGCAAGCAGCTGTTGCCGGTATACGACAAGCCGATGATCTACTACCCGCTGTGTACTCTTATGCTGGCCGGCATAAAAGACATTCTTATTATCAGCACCCCGCAAGATACCCCCCGTTTTGAGCAGCTGCTGGGCGATGGCAGCCAGTGGGGCATTAATCTGCAATATGCCGTGCAGCCCAGCCCGGATGGCCTTGCTCAGGCCTTTGTGATTGGTGCCGATTTTATCGGTGAAGACGACTGTGCTCTGGTGCTGGGTGATAACATCTTTTTTGGCCACAACCTGCAACAGGAGCTGACTCAGGCCAGCAACCAGAGCAGCGGGGCCACCGTATTTGCCTATCATGTGCATGACCCCGAGCGCTATGGCGTGGTGGAGTTTAACGAACAAGGGCAGGCCCTCAGCCTGGAAGAAAAACCAGAACATCCCAAAAGTAACTATGCGGTGACCGGCCTGTATTTTTACGATAACCAGGTGATTGATATTGCCCGCAATCTGCAGCCCTCTGCCCGGGGCGAGCTGGAAATCACCGATGTTAACCGCATATACCTTGAACGCGGAGAGCTGGCTGTTACCACCATGGGGCGCGGCTATGCCTGGCTGGACACCGGCACCCACAACAGCCTGATGGAAGCCGGCAGTTTTATTCAGACCATAGAGCAGCGCCAGGGCCTTAAAGTGGCCTGCCCGGAAGAAATTGCTTATCGCAAAGGCTTTATTGATGCCGGGCAAGTTGCCCTGCTGGCAGCTCCGCTGGCCAAAAATGATTATGGCCAGTATTTGTTGCAACTGATCAAACCCGGATACAAAGCATGAATATTGTGAAGACGGCCATTCCTGAGGTGGTGATTATTGAGCCCAGGGTGTTTGGCGACGACAGAGGCTTTTTCTTTGAAAGCTTTAACCAGCGCAACTTTGAGCAAGTCATTGGCCGCTCGGTAAACTTTGTGCAAGACAACCATTCCCGCTCTGCCAGAGGCGTGCTGCGAGGTCTGCATTATCAAGTGGCCCAGCAGCAGGGCAAACTGGTGCGTTGCTCACTGGGCGAGGTGTTTGATGTGGCCGTGGACTTGCGCCGGGAATCATCAACCTTCGGCACCTGGGTAGGCGTGCATCTTTCAGCAGAAAACAAACGCCAGCTGTGGGTGCCGGAGGGCTTTGCCCACGGGTTTGTGGTGCTTTCCGATGTGGCCGAGTTTTTATATAAAACCACGGATTACTATGCTCCGGAGCACGAGCGGAGCATTCGCTGGGACGATGCCACTCTGGCAATAGACTGGCCTCTGCAAGAAGCCCCGCTACTGTCGGCCAAAGATCAAAATGCGCCACTGCTTGCCGATGCAGAACTGCCTTCCACTACAAAATGATAAGAAGCTGACGTTATGCGTAAAATTCTGGTTACCGGCGGTGCCGGCTTTATCGGCTCAGCCGTGGTTCGCCATATCATTGAAAACACCCGGGATGAAGTGATTAACCTGGACAAGCTCACCTATGCCGGAAACCTGGAGTCGCTTACCAGTGTGGCAGAGTCTGCTCGCTATCACTTTATTAAGCTGGATATTTGTGACCGTGCCGGCCTGGATGCGGTATTTTCCGAGCACCGGCCCGATGCCGTGATGCACCTGGCGGCAGAGAGCCATGTGGATCGCTCTATCTCTGGCCCGGCCGAATTTATTAATACCAATATTGTAGGCACTTACACCCTGCTGGAAGCGGCCCGTCACTACTGGAATGGCCTTGAGAGCAGCGCAAAAGCGGCATTTCGTTTTCATCACATTTCTACCGATGAAGTGTATGGCGATTTGCACGGCACAGATGACCTGTTTACCGAAACCACGCCTTATGCACCCAGCTCTCCTTATTCCGCCAGCAAGGCAAGCTCAGACCATCTGGTGCGTGCCTGGCAACGCACCTATGGCCTGCCTACACTGATCACCAACTGCTCCAACAACTACGGGCCTTACCATTTTCCTGAAAAGCTGATCCCGCTGGTGATTCTGAATGCACAGGAAGGCAAACCACTGCCCATTTACGGCAAAGGCGATCAAATTCGTGACTGGCTGTATGTGGAAGATCACGCCCGGGCACTGTATGAAGTTGTCACCAGGGGGGAAGTGGGTGAAACCTATAATATTGGCGGTCATAACGAGAAACAGAATATTGAAGTAGTGCATACTATTTGCGAACTGCTGGAAGAGCTGGTGCCGGAGAACCCAAATTCCCAGGCATATCACGCCAGCAGTCATTCCCGCGAAGGCGGGAATCCACAAACCAATGCACAGGGCTTTAAAGGGCTGATTACTTATGTGCAGGACAGACCCGGCCACGATGTGCGCTATGCCATTGATGCAGCCAAAATTGAGCGGGAGCTGGGCTGGTCGCCGGAAGAAACCTTTGAAAGCGGCATCCGTAAAACCGTGCAGTGGTACCTTGCTAATCAAGAATGGGTTAACAATGTGAAAAGCGGTGAATATCAGAACTGGCTGACTGCACATTACAATTAACAAAACCGGACTCACTGTGCCCCTATCCCAACACCCTTTGTTCAAGGCGCTGCAGCAAAGCGCTCAACATCTGCCCTCACTGGCCGAACACTTTGCCGGTAACCGCCAGCGTGTGCAGCAACTGACCTTTCATCTGGGTGATAATTTGCTGGTAGACATTTCCCGCCAGCAGGTGTGCACTTCTGTACTGCAGCAGCTGTGTGAGCTGGCCCGGCAAATGAATCTGCCCAAAGCCATTGCCGGCCTGTTTACCGACAACAACTTTAACCCCACGGAGCAACGTGCCGTACTGCATACGGCATTGCGCATGCCGGCCGGTGCCACGCTGGAGCACAAGGGAGTTAATGTTATTCCCTCTGTTCATGCCGAGTTGGCCAGAATCCGCCACTTTTGCCAGCAAGTACACACCGGTAAATGGTGTGGTTATAGCGGCCAGCCGATTCAAGATGTGGTGAATATTGGTATTGGTGGCTCCGACTTGGGTCCGGCCATGGTGTGTGAGGCGCTAACCCCTTATTGCACCACCGGTATTCGCACTCATTTTGTGTCCAACATAGACCCGGCACATTTAGCCACCACTCTTGAGCCACTTAACCCTGCTACCACCCTGTTTGTGGTGTCATCCAAAAGCTTTGGCACTGATGAGACCATGTCTAACGCCATTGCTGCACGCAAGTGGCTGCTGAATGACTGTGGTGACGACAGCCTTGTTCAGCTGCATTTTGTCGCGGTGTCTACCAACCATCAAAAAGTGGTGGAGTTTGGCATTGCGGCCGAGAACATGTTTACCTTCTGGGACTGGGTAGGCGGTCGTTTTTCACTGTGGTCGGCCATTGGACTACCCATTGCGCTGGCTGTAGGCTTTGAGCGCTTTGAAGCCTTACTGGCCGGTGCCCACACCATGGATGAACACTTACGCACCACCCCCTTTGAGCAAAATATTCCGGTGCTGCTGGCATTGTTGACCATCTGGAACCACAACATACTGGGCCATGCCAGTGAAGGCGTGTTCCCTTACAGCCAGTTAATGCATCGCTTTCCGGCGTTTTTGCAGCAGCTGAACATGGAGTCGAACGGCAAGTCTGTCATGCTGGACGGCACCCCGGTCAGCCATGCCACCGGCCCCATTGTGTGGGGAGACGTAGGCTCCAACAGCCAGCATGCATTTTTTCAGTTGCTGCACCAGGGCACCACCGTAGTGCCGGCCGAATTTATTGGCTTTGTAAATTCGCCTTATGACTTTCCTGCACACCGGCACAAGCTGCTGGCCAATATGCTGGCCCAGGCCGAGGCACTGGCGTTTGGCAAATCAGCCGCAGATGTTGAAGCCGGGTTGAAAGCAGAAGGCCTGAGCGAGCAACGCATTTCCGAGTTGCTGCCCAGCAAGGTGATGCCCGGCAACCGCCCCAGCACGGTTATCCTGTGCAAAGAGTTAACGCCTCATACCCTTGGCAGCCTGATTGCCCTGTATGAACACAAAACCTTTGTGCAGGGTGTGTTGTGGGGTGTGAACAGCTTTGACCAATGGGGTGTGGAGCTGGGTAAAAAGCTGGCCAGCGGGCTGGTGGACACGCTTGCAGGTAAAAGTAATGCCACCGCGCATAGTGCCGCTACACAAAACCTGGTAAAGCAGATCGTTGACTGGAAGGCCCCCGAAGGGGAACAGTAAGCCATCGCCTGTGTCATTCCGGCCCCCGAGCCGGAATCCATTCTGCAGACCACAGTGCAACCCGCCCTGGACTCCGGCCTTCGCCGGAGTGACGGTATTGTTGTAGCGGGCTATAAGCTAAAAAACGTAGATTAGCGGTGAACACAGTGAATCCCAACATTCATACCGCCCGCGTCATTCCGGCCCCCGAGCCGGAATCCATTCTGCAGACCACGGTGCAGCCCGCTCCTGAACTCCGGCCTTCGCCGGAGTGACGGTATTGTTGCAGCAGGCTATAAGCTAAAAAGCGTAGATTAGCGATGAACGCAGCGAACCCCAACATCCACACCGCCCGCGTCATTCCGGCCCCGAGCCGGAATCCATTCTGCAGACCACTGTGCAACCTGCCCCTGGACTCCGGCCTTCGCCGGAGTGACGGTATTGTTGTAGCGGGCTATAAGCTAAAAAGCGTAGATTAGCGATGAACGCAGTGAATCCCAACATTCATACCGCCTGTGTCATTCCGGCCTCCGAGCCGGAATCCATTCTGCAGACCACAGTGCAACCCGCTCTGGACTCCGGCCTTCGCCGGAGTGACGGTATTGTTGTAGCAGGCTATAAGCTAAAAAGCGTAAATTAGCGATGAACACAGCGAACCCCAACATGCACACCGCCTGCGTCATTCCGGCCTCCGAGCCGGAATCCATTCTGCAGACCATTGTGCAACCCGCCCTGGACTCCGGCCTTCGCCGGAGTGACGGTATTGTTGTCTCGGGCTATAAGCTAAAAAGCGTAGATTAGCGATGAACGCAGTGAATCCCAACATCCACACCGCCTGCGTCATTCCGGCCCCCGAGCCGGAATCCATTCTGCAGACCACAGTGCAACCCGCCCTGGACTCCGGCCTTCGCCGGAGTGACGGTATTGTTGTAGCGGGCTATAAGCTAAAAAGCGTAGATTAGCGATGATCGCAGTGAATCCCAACATTCATACCGCCCGCGTCATTCCGGCCTCCGAGCCGGAATCCATTCTGCAGACCATTGTGCAACCTGCCCTGGACTCCGGCCTTCGCCGGTATTGTTGTAGCAGGCTAAAACGGGAACACCACCGGCACCAGCGCAATCACCCCGGCAGAGTAGGCCAGACTGACCGGCAGACCAGTCTTGATAAAGTCAATCATGCGGTAGTGACCGGGAGAATACACCATCAGGTGGGTCTGGTAGCCATAAGGCACCATAAAGCAGGCACTGGCACCAAAGGCCACGGCCATAATAAAAGGCATGGGATCAGCCCCAAAGGCCTGCGCTGTAGAAAGCCCCACAGGAAACGCCAGCGCAGCAGCGGCATTGTTAGTGACGGTTTCTGTAAGCAGCAGGGTCATAATGTACACCCCCACAAAGGCACCAAACACACCATAACCACCAAACAACTCGCGCATGCCACCGGCCACCAGCTGCGCTGCGCCCGAGCTGTCCAACGCTTTGGCCACAGTCAGTGCCGAGCCAATAATAATAACCAGCTCAAACGGAAAACGACGGCGCAGCTCTCCCAGTGTTAATATGCGGCTCAGCAACAGTCCTGCCAGCAGTAACAGCAAACCATTCAATAACGGCAACACATTAAAGGCCGCCAGTGCCACCACTGCTGCAAAACCGGCAAAGGCAAGCATGCTTTGCCGGTTGCTGAGTTTGGGTCTTTGCCAATTACCCAAAAGGTGGAAGTTACGATCAATATTGCGGTGCTGGGTAAAGTCGTGCCCCACTGCCAGCAACAGGCTATCTCCTGTTTTTAACGGAATGGTGCCCAGCTGCCCGGTAAGGCGCTTATTGCCCCGCCTTATGCCCACCACACCGGCGTTGAACATGGTACGAAAGTCCACTTGCTGCAATGTGCAGCCAGCCAGAGCAGACTGGTTGGATATCACCACCTCCACCAGGTTGGAGGCCAGCAGCTGCTCAGCCCCGCTGCCAAACAACTCCAGCCCCTTAAACGCTTGCAGCGCCTGTACTTTCTCCACTTCACCGGTAAACACCAGTACGTCGTCTTCTTCCAGAATTTCATCGGGCCCGACTGGACTTATCAGCCGCTCATTACGCACTATTTCCAGCAAATAGAGCCCGTTAAGATTACGCAGCCGGTTTTGTTCGATACTGCGGCCAATCAGCGCAGCGCCGGGCTGAACTTTGGCCTCAAGAAAATAAGGTTGCTGAGCATTGTGTTGTTGCGGCTGGTACCGGGGCAGCCAGCGTCGGCTGAACAGAATAACCAGTAAGCAGAATACAGCGACCGGTACGCCAACAGCAGCGAACTCAAACATACTCAGTGCCGGCAGGCCGGCGTTAACCACAAACGAGTTCACCACCAGATTGGTGGAGGTGCCAATCAGTGTGGTCACGCCCCCCAGCACAGAAGCAAACGACAGCGGAATAAGCAGTCGGGAGGGAGCAATATGGCGCTGACGGGAAATCACTCCGAGCAAGGTGCCTACCACGGCGGTATTGTTAAGAAAAGCGGATAATGTGGCAGTCACCCCCATCAGTCTTAAACTGGCCAGGGTTTCATTGCCCTTCAGGAGCGCGCCGGAGAACCGCTCCAGCAGCGGTGATCGCTCCAGCGCCAGCGACACCAGCATCAACACCAGCAGGGTAATCAGCGCCGGGTTGGTAAAGCTGCTTAACCATTGCTGTTCGGTCACCACGCCCAGCACCAGATAACCGGAGGCCCAGCTGCCAAACAGCACCGCCGGCGAAAGCCTGCCTTGTATTAGTAACGCCAGTAACACGACAATTGAGGCTAGTACCAGGGATGCTTCCATTACGCTTTACGCTCAGTTCAGCTCTAGTGATGTGGTATCGTAGCGACATAATTTTTTGACGCAATCATCACTATGCACCTTACCCACCTGCAACGGCTGGAAGCCGAAAGTATTCACATTATGCGGGAAGTGGTGGCCGAGGCCGATAACCCGGTCATGCTCTACTCCATTGGTAAAGACAGCGCCGTGATGCTGCACCTGGCCATGAAGG
>NZ_NQJF01000001.1 GCF_002245495.1 Oceanimonas baumannii | reverse complement strand
CATTCTTCCATACCCTGAAGGGTGAATTAATTAAAGAAAACCGCTTTTATGGTGAGATGCATCTGCGGGATAAACTGGCCGGATACATCCAGCATTTTTATAATCGATTTCGACTGCACTCAAGTCTGAATTATATGAGCCCAGTTGAATATGAAGCCCTGGTGGCGTAGTTGAAGAGTGTGTCCGATTTATCGGGGGAAGATCAACAAATAACAGTTGGCTTTGCTCCTGCGTCGCGATTTTAGCCAACAATTATTTACCTCTGAATGGGGCGTTAAATGCCAAGGAGAGTCATGGATAAGCCGCACCAAAGAATAGGCGCAACGTCAAATGCTCATGTAGGTAGAGATTTTGAATTGGCCGCACAAAAGTTCTTTGCCAGCGAGGGGCTTGCTCTTGAGCTTAATATAAAAATCCCTGTTGGTATCGGTGAAATCAAGAAAGACCACGCATTTGATTTGGGCTGCCTAAAAGAAAAAGTACTAGTTGAGTGTAAGTCGCACAAATGGACTGCGCCAAATGACAATGTACCAAGTGCTAAGCTAACCGTTTGGAATGAGGCTATGTACTATTTTTTAGCCACCCCTACGAGTTATCGAAAAATAATGTTTGTACTTCGTGATTATAGTGATAAGCGTAAAGAAACATTAGCGGGATACTATATTCGTACTTATAGCCATTTGATTCCAGAAGGTGTCGAGCTGTGGGAGTACGACGAATCAACAATGTCAGCAGTGCAGTTGGCATTTAACAAGTTTAGCCAGCAGGACGCGCAAAAAGCCGCGCGCCTTTGCTAAAAGCGTTATGCACAAAAAATACTCAAGGTAAATTATGGAACATATTGATTGGGGTGACTTTCAAAAAGTAGATATCCGCGTTGGAACCATTGTTTATGTCGAAGACTTCCCAGAGGCTCGTCGGCCTGCTTACAAATTAAAGGTGGATTTCGGGCAAGAGATCGGTATTAAAAAGTCTAGTGCTCAGATCACTGCTCTATATGCAAAAGAAGAACTTCTTGGCAAGCAGGTGCTAGCAGTAGTAAATTTCCCACCAAAACAAATTGGCCCCATTATGTCTGAGTGTTTAGTCACGGGTCTGCATCGTCCAGATGGTTCTGTAGTTCTATCAACAGTTGATATGGAGCTACCCAATGGAACACGGCTGGCATAACAAGGAAATGTTGTCGGATTTGGATCTCACCCGCTTTAACGGACACACCTCGATAACGCAGAGAGGTGAGCCATGCCAGCTTACAAAACGGGAAAGCGAACCCAGCAGTACAGCAACGACTTCAAGATAAAAGCTGTCCTCTGGAGCTATGAAGAGCACCGGAGTGTGAAGGAAGTGGCCGAAGCACTGGACATCCATCCCTTCATGTTGTCTCGTTGGCGCAAAGAGTATCGAGAAGGAAAATTCGGCATGACAAAACACCGTAAGACCCCGGCGCCCGAAGGCAAGCTGCAAGAGCAGGATGAGCTGAAGCGTCTGAAACGGCGGGTCGCCGAGCTTGAGATGGAGAACGATATCCTAAAAAAGTGGCAACGTTTCCAAGCGGAGGAACGGCGCAAAAGTACCGATTCATAAAGCATCATCAGGCATCACTGCCGGTCAGGCAGCTTTGTGCCAGGCTTCAGGTGTCGCGCAGCGGTTACTACGATTGGCTCAAGCGGCAGCCAAGCCAGCGGCGACAACAGGATGACGTACTATTGCTTGATATCCATCGTATTCACGCGGCTTCAAAGTCACGTTATGGCAGCCCCAAAGTTCACAGAGCCCTTCGTCAGGAAGGCATTCGTGTTGGGGTTAAACGGGTAGCAAGATTGATGCGGGAAGCCGGACTCAAGGCCAGGGTGGAGTGTGTTTATCGCCGCATGCATAAGCGCCGGGCAGAGCTAAAGGTACTCCCCAATTACCGGCTTGAGGAAAGCAAGCCAACGGGGCCGAATCAGCAATGGTCAAGTGATGTCACTTACATCCGCCTGGGCCGCCGGCACGTCTTTCTGGCGGTGATCGTCGATCTGTGGTCACTCGAATCGTTGAGAAAGCAGGTGGATTATTACATCCGGTATTTTTATAACAGGGTGCGGCTGCACAGTAGTCTCGACTATGTATCTCCGATACAGTACGAAAAAGCCGCTTAACAACAACGTGTCCGTTTTATCGGGTGAACACCACCACTAAAGCGTCGGCTGATTGAGGCGTTAGGCCTTCATTTTCAAACTATGCAAATTTTGATTGATTTAGCAAATAAAGCCCTAAATACGAACAAAACTTTACCGTTTTCTGTTTATCGTTCTATTGAAGAGCAGCACATGTTGAATGTTCCGGTGATTAAACCATTGCTAATAGTGGTTTTGTCTGGAATTAAAAGGCTGGGTTCCGAAGGCGAATTACTATGCCCATCGGGTAGCTTTGTTTTTCTGTCAAACAAACCAACTATTGCCATGAGAAATATTCCGAGCGATTCGGAGTATTTTGCTTTACTCATCGAATTTGAATATTCTGATTTTGAATGTCTTGAATACAGAAACTTTGAGACGAATACGTATTTTCAAGGAACAATAGAACCAACACTCGAATATACTTTGAAGCAGTTTGTAGAATGGTCGGAATTTGCGCCTCCTCAATTGTGGCATGTCCGTCGTAAGGAGATTCTACAAGTAATGGACGCATTGGGCTTTGAACAGGTAAGGTCCATAATGAGACCTCCTACTTTAAGTCACAAAATCTTCACCATTATCACTTCAGATCTAGCGAACGATCTAGATGCTGGGGCCATTTCGTCAATGCTCGCAATGAGCGAGTCGACTTTGCGTAGAAAGTTAAATGCAGAGGGTGATAAGTTTCAGGACATTAAGGATAGAGCAAAGCTAGGGTATGGTTTACACCTGGTTCAAACAAGTGCTAACCCAATTGGTCGCATTGCAGAACTATGCGGGTACTCATCCCAGTCTCGTTTTACGGATAAGTTTAAGCAGCTTTTTAATACTACACCTACCGAGTTAAGAAAAACGAGGATAAACGGATCGGGCGAATGAATGATTGTTTTGGGGGTAGTTCGAATTTCTGATGGAACGTATGATAAGCACTCTTATCAATCGGAGGTTCAAATGAAAAAGTCGAATAATAAATTGGCGATCTTATTCTCCTCATTGTTTCTATCAACGGCTTCGATGGCAGATGATTTCTCGCTAAACAGTACACAAATAGCGCATGGCGAGTTCATGGACAAACCGCAGGAATTCGAGGGGTTCGGATGTAGTGGAGGTAATAAATCTCCGCAGCTTTCATGGAGCAACGTGCCAAAAGACACAGTGGCTTTTGCAATTACCGTTTATGATCCTGACGCTCCAACGGGAAGTGGCTGGTGGCATTGGCAAATTGTCAATATTCCGTCAAATGTGACAAGCCTACCTGCAGGTTCAGGTGATCAGAGCAATAAACTAGCCCCCAAAGGAAGTCGTCAAATTAACAACGACTATGGTTTTCCAGGTTTTAGCGGTGCTTGCCCTCCTGAAGGACATGGCGTACATAGATATCAATTTACTGTGCATGCTTTATCCAAAATACTAGATCTACCTGAAAACGCTTCAGGTGCCTTAACTGGGTATATGATTAATGCGCACTCTTTGGGGTCAGCTTCCATTGAGGCGTTGTATAAACGTTGATGGCCTAACAAAAGATGCTGCAACAAAAACGCAGCCTACACCGGATTCGTTTACGCTCGCCGTTTAGCGGGGCGCTGGAGGACCCCCTTATAATTCGGTCATTCCCATCGTATGAGCCAGGCGAGTCAATTCCAACCTAGCCCACTGCAGCATCTGTTCTGTAACGCGATAGTCTGGCCGCTTTCGGATCTCTTACCGAGCCGGACCGATGACAGCACGGCCCTGTGTCGAATGGTGTTGGCTTGAAAGTGGCGCTGCCAACTCGCCTGCTGAGCAGCCAAACCGAACCACCACAGGCTAACCGTTCGCGATGAAAGTGCGTATTCCCCAGCAGACGATTAAGCCGCTTTTTATGTATTTCCGGGCACTGTTGTGCCAGTAATTCTTGTAGGATATGAACATCGCGCATCCTGTACTCTCCTCATAGGGGCGTTGAGAACTAATGTGTTTTTGGCGAAATTCATTAGAACAAACGGCAGGGTGCGCGTCTATCTCTATGATTCATAAGAGAATTATGAGGGGGGCGCTAGGCTCAAGCGTTAAAAGTCTCAGATACACTGGAGGTATTTTGAACGGTCCGAGTCCTGAAGATAAAGAGCCTGTGAAGGGGTTTCCCCAAGTGGGATATTTGAAGAACTACATTTCTTCGGAAAATATCATTGTTGGTGATTATACCTACAACGATGACCCTGAAGGTCCGGCACGATTTGAGAGCAACGTGCTTTATCACTTTCCATTTATAGGCGATAAGCTCCTAATAGGCAGGTTTTGCGCCATCGCTAAAGACGTAAAGTTCATCATGAATGGTGCTAACCATAAAATTTCTGGCTTTTCTACATACCCGTTTCAAATATTTGGTCATGGCTGGGAGAAGGTCATGCCCAAAGAAGGAGAACTACCCTATAAAGGCGACACAGAAATTGGGAATGATGTTTGGATTGGCTATGAAGCGACAATTATGCCGGGAGTCAAGGTTGGTCATGGATCCATCATCGCGAGTAAGTCTGTCGTGACGGCAGATGTTCCGGCATACAGTGTTGTTGGTGGCAATCCTGCCAAAATCATTAAATACCGGTTTGATGGCAATACCATTAATGAGCTGTTAGAGATAGCCTGGTGGGATTGGAGTGCAGAGAAGATTACAGAACATCTAGAAGCAATCGTTGGTTGTGACCTTGCTGCACTTAGAAAAGTTAAATTAATAGAAAATGATTAGACTATGAGAAAAGAATTAAGAGCTCGAATAATTGAAGTCTGTGATAGGAAAATAGCGGCCAAAGGTGAAGATGTTGGCTTGTCGTTTTACGCATTCTTTAAGAACAAAAATGACAACCCTGATGAGCTTATGGAGGCCGCGACATGGTGGATAAAAACACATGAGCTGGATCATTTTGTTAAGGCCAGGAAGGTAAAGGAAATGGTTCAAAAAGGACTGTGAACGACATGTGAAAATGCAGGTGCGTGACTCTCGCTCATTTTAACAGATACCTCAGTCAAACTAAGGCAGGGGTAGAAGTACTGGCGTGCAAGACACTTGAAATTACTTTTTATTATGAAAGTGAAGGGAGTTAATGAATAAAAAAGAGCAGGTTAAATGGCTTAAAACCCAGAAGAAAGGTTTTTTCAGGCACGTTCTGAGCTATGGGTTGGCATTTTGTGTACCTCTTATTTTTGGTGGTGCCTTTGTACAGCATGGCTTCTATCTGGATTTGTCACCTTTCACATCCTGGCGGGTTTATTTAATGACCATGCTGGGGGCGGTGTTTATTGCAGGTTGGGACTGGCTGATCAAAACCCGGCAATATAAAAAGCACAAGGAAAAGCTGGCTCATAAAGCTCTGTCATAGCAAAGTGAACTGATATCAGGAGGAGTGGTGATAAGGTATCTCTTAATCGCAATTGCGGTTTTTTCTTTTTCAGCTGCAGCCGAAGAGGATGCGGTTGATTGTGATAAGGCAGTCAGTACACTTGAAATAAACCAATGTGCAGCCATTGAGCTGGGCATGGCACAGTCCGAGATGAACAGGTACCTGGCAGCCAGTGTTAAAAATAAGTCATATGATCCTGAGCTAATCGCCACGGTAAAAGTCGCCCAGAAAAACTGGGAAAGCTATATGTCATCGCATTGTGATTCTGTTTATACGCAATGGCGGGAAGGCACCATTCGTGTGGTGAAGTCTATCTTATGTGAAACGAAGCTGACCAGGCAAAGGACCCATGAAATCTGGTCCAACTTTTTAACCTATATGGACAGCACGCCACCGGTGTTGCCGGAGCCGGTGACAGAGTAACGCATTCTCTACATCTATCATCCGGTGCTGAGTACTGGCTCACCGTTTTATGGTGCAATGGCCCGGATTGGGCATGGTATGGCTGCACACCGGCAGCCACATTGTTCAGAGCTGCCATTTGCATATGGCAGCTCTGTTTCCGGTTCACACGGGGCGTGGAGGTTCTGCGGGCGTCAGCAGTTGCAGGTAGCGGCCCGGGTTATATCGGCTGCACAGCAGCAGTGCCACGCCATACATCACCGCCAGTGCCAGCCAGGCCGCGCTGAAGCTGCCGAGCTGATCGCGCACATTTCCCATCATTAATGGTGTCACCGCCGCCAGGCTGTAGCCATATCCCTGTACCTTGCCAATTAATGAGCCCGCCTGCCGGGCATCCGGGTGATGGTCCATGGTGACGATCATGACCATGGGAAACTGGCCGCCAATGCCCAGTCCCAGCAAGGTCAGTGGCAGCAGGACGGAAGTCGCCTGCGGAAAAGCGGCCAGCCAGATAAACCCGAATACAGACAGCAGCAGCACGCTGAACAATACCCGTCTGCGATCCTTACTGCCCGCCGCCCAGGCCGGAAACAGCAGCCCGGCAATCACTTCCACGGCCGTCAGATAGCCCAGCAATAATCCGGATTGAGTGCTGCTGTAACCAAGGTCCATCAGAAAAGGGGGCAGCCAGGCCAGCACGCAGACGTAACCGGCAGCAGCCATGCTGAAGGTGGCAATCAATGAGAGCAGCCGGCTCCGGTGCAGGCGCTGAACCGACGTCTGTGTTGCCAGCGGTGAAGAGAATGACATTGTGTGCCGGGACGACCAGCGTGCCCAGGCAACAGCGGCAATCATGGCCGGCAGCGCCCAGAAGGCCAGCGCGGAGCGCCATCCTGCCAGCCACTGTGCCAGGTAGGGGGTCAGGCCGGCAGCCAGTGCGGCACCGGCCATAATGGCACTGACGTAAAAGCCCATTACCCTCGCACTGTCGTGGGTAGCAGACTTGATCACAATAGGCAGGGTGGTCTGAATAACCGCAATGCCCGAGCCAGACAGCAGTGCCGTGAACAGCAGTGCCGCAGCATTCAGGCTGCCGGCATCCATCAGGCGCAGCAGGTTCGCCAGCAGTAATAACACCAAGGCACCGTGGATCAGACGCGGCAGGCTGATATAGCGCCGCAGCCACAGGGTAATAAAGCAGCCGATCCCCATGGCCAGCACCGGCAACAGCGTCAGCCAGGCAACGCCACTGAAACTCAGCCCGGTATCCTGCTGCAACTGGGTGACCACCGGGCCAATGGCCGCCAGTGCGGGGCGAAGATTAACACCGATCAGCAAGCAGATAATGACAAGACTGAACGATGACGGCGTGTTTTCCGGAGTATGAGGGGGAATGTGCTGTGACATAAATATGCTTCTCAATGATAAAACCGGCGGCTATCATAAAACCTCAACTTAACTTGAGGTCAAGGCCATATGCCTGCACCCGTTGCTGCCGGTAAAACGGCGTTGAGTGTCGGAGAAGTTGCCCGGCGTTGCGATATTCCGGTATCGACCGTGCATTTTTATGAGGCCGAGGGGCTGATCCGCAGCGGGCGTAACAAGGCCAATCACCGTCGTTACAGCCGGCATGTACTGCGCCGTATTGCGGTGATCAAGGTGGCCCAGCGCACTGGCATTCCACTCCGTGAAATCCGGCAGGCACTGGCGGTATTACCAGAGGACGGCGCGCCAACGGCGCTTCAGTGGCGTGCCATGTCGCGCCAGTGGCAGGCGTTGCTGCAACAGAAAATTGCCGATCTTCATTTACTGCAACAGCAACTGGACAGCTGTATTGGCTGCGGTTGTTTGTCGTTGTCTGACTGTCCGTTACGCAACCCGGGCGACTGTCTGGCGGACGGCAAAGCCTCCGGGCACGGCGGCACCGGTATGGCTGGCATTTAAGTGGTGCTTCCTTGTAACATAAAGTAACACGTTAAAAATAAAGAGAATGCCGCCAACATCATGTCTACTTTTCTTTCCGGTTTTGCCCTCAGTTTTTCACTGATCCTGGCCATTGGCTCGCAAAATGCCTTTGTGCTGAAACAGGGCATTAAGCGTCATCATGTGTTTGTGGTCTGTGCGGTCTGTGCCCTGTCCGATGCGCTGCTTATCTCTTTTGGTGTGGCGGGGTTCGGGGCCATCGTAACGCAGTTTCCGGTGATTGAGACGCTGGCCCGTTACGGGGGAGCGGCTTTTCTGGCGGTGTATGCTTTTTTGAGTTTTAAATCGGCGTTCAGTGCCAGCCATGCCATGACTGCAGCGGGTGATTCTCAGCAGTCTGTGCTGAAAACCGTGGCCATTTGTCTGGCATTTACCTGGCTTAACCCTCATGTATATCTGGATACGGTGGTGCTGCTGGGCTCGATCTCCACGCAATATCATCCGGATCAGGGGCTGTTTGCTGCCGGGGCTGTCTGTGCTTCATTCGTGTTCTTTTTCAGTCTGGGCTACGGAGCCAGAGTGCTGGCACCGGTCTTTCAGCGGCCTCAGGCCTGGAAGGTGCTGGAGTTTGTGGTGGGGCTCATGATGACGACCATTGCCGTAACACTGGTCGTGGGCGCATAAAAATAAAGGCCCCGGTAAAACGGGGCCTGAATAGTGCAAAGCGGCTTGGGCAGCCTGCTGCCAGCCCGGGCTTACTTCATTTCCACTTCAATCAGCACAATGTCTTCATCGCTGTTGTTCAGCACATTGTGCTCTACTCCCACCGGGCGGTAATAGCATTCACCGGCACGCATCTCAACGGCCCTGGGGCCTTCGCCGGTATCGATATGCAGTACACAATTCTGCATCGGCACAATCACATAATCACGCTCATGGCGGTGCCACTGACTTTCACCACCGGCAGGGAACAGCAGGTGGTTCACACAGGTGCGCTCGTTATCAATTTGCTGGGTAATCTGCAAAACCGGACGTTCAGACATTGGCTCTTCCTTTCGTATTAACGGGCCAGCAGGAGCAGCGCTTGTCAGCGCTGCTGATAGTCCTGCACGGCCTTGATAATGCCGTCAGCGTCCAGGCCCAGTCTGGCCCAGATCTGCTGCTGGCTTCCTTGCTCTACAAAGTAATCGGGCAGGCCGAGGTTCAGCACCGGCACCGGTTTTTTATGGCGCATCAGGCACTCAAGCACCGCCGAGCCGGCTCCGCCCATGATGGCGTTTTCTTCCACCGTCACCAGCAGGTCATGGCTGGCCACCAGTTCCAGCAGCAGGGTTTCGTCCAGCGGTTTTACAAAACGCATATCGACCAGAGTGGCACCCAGTGCTTCGGCGGCGGCTTCCGCTGCCGGTAGCAGGGTACCGAAGTTCAGCAGGGCTATCTTACTGCCCTGGCGCAGTTGCCGGCCTTTGCCGATTTCCAGCGCCGTCATGGTGTCGTTAATTTCGGTACCCCGGCCGCTGCCGCGAGGGTAACGCACGGCAGCGGGGCCGGTATGCATATAGCCGGTGTAGAGCATTTGCCGGCACTCGTTTTCATCCGCCGGTGTCATGATCACCATGTTGGGCACGGTGCGCATATAGCTTAAGTCATAGGCACCCTGGTGCGTGGGGCCATCGGCACCGACAATGCCGGCGCGATCGATGGCAAACAGTACATCCAGATTCTGCAGGGCCACATCGTGGATCAGCTGATCATAGGCCCGCTGCAAAAAGGTGGAGTAAATGGCCACAACCGGCTTTTTGCCTTCAATGGCCATGCCTGCGGCCAGGGTAACGGCATGCTGCTCGGCAATGGCCACATCAAAGTAGCGCTGGGGAAACTCGCGGGAAAAGCGCACCAGACCGGAACCTTCCCGCATGGCCGGCGTAATGGCCATCAGCTTGTTGCACTGTTTGGCCATGTCGCACAGCCAGTTACCGAAAATGGCAGAAAAGTTGGGACTGGATGGCGGGCTTTTGGGCAGGCTGGTGGTCGCCGAATCAAACCGGGGAACAGCGTGGTAGCCAATGGGATCCTGCTCTGCGGGCAGGTAGCCTTTACCCTTGCGGGTCATTACATGCAGCAGTTGCGGGCCCTTTAGCTTGCGCATGTTGCGCAGGGTATCGGTAAGGGCGCTGATGTCGTGGCCGTCGATGGGGCCAACGTAATTAAAGCCGAACTCTTCAAACAGGGTGCCGGGTACCACCATGCCTTTCAGGTGCTCTTCGGTACGCTTGGCCAGCTCTTTCAGCGGCGGCAGTATTTCCAGCGCCTTTTTGCCCCCTTCCCGCAGGGTGCTGTAAAGCGAACCGGACATAATGCGGGCCAGGTGGTTGTTCAGCGCTCCCACATTCTCGGAAATGGACATTTCGTTGTCGTTCAGCACCACCAGCATATCCTTATGCAGGTCGCCGGCATGGTTAAGGGCTTCAAAGGCCATGCCCGCAGTGATGGCACCATCGCCGATCACGGCCACTACCTTGCGGTTTTTTTGCTCCTGGTCGGCTGCAATGGCCATACCCAGCGCGGCACCGATACTGGTGCTGGAGTGCCCGACCGACAGGGTGTCGTATTCGCTTTCTTCGCGCCAGGGAAAAGGATGCAGACCGTCAAGCTGGCGGATGCTGGACATGCGGTCACGCCGGCCGGTGAGTATCTTGTGGGGATAGGCCTGATGGCCCACATCCCATATCAGACGATCGAACGGGGTGTTAAACACATAGTGCAGCGCCACTGTCAGCTCCACCACGCCCAGGCCCGAGGCCAGGTGGCCGCTGCTGCGGCTCACCGAGTGCAGCAAGTAGGATCTCAGCTCCTCACAGAGCGCCGGCAGGCGCTCCTGAGGCAGGCTACGCAGCTCTTCCGGCAGGTTTGCCAGGGCAAGAGTGGGGTAATCGGCAATATTCAGACTCATAGGCTTATCGTTATTTAGTATTCGCGCTGCACGATATAGTGGGCGAACGCTTCCAGAGTGTCGGTATTGTAAGAAAGGCCGCTCAGGGCGGCGAGGGCGTCTTGATGCAGGCGGTCGGCCAGTTCCCGGGCACCGTGCAGGCCCAGCAGGGCAGGGTAGGTGCTTTTTTGTTGCTCCAGATCCTTGCCCTGGGTTTTGCCCAGGGTCTCAGTGCTGGCGGTAATGTCGAGAATATCGTCCTGCACCTGAAACGCCAGGCCAATGGCCTCGGCATAACGGCTGAGCGCAGCCAGTTCTGTGGTCTGGATGGTGGGAGAGCACAGTGCGCCCATGCGCACGGCGGCACGGATCAGTGCACCGGTTTTGTGCCGGTGAATGGTTTCCAGCGTGGCGGCTTCTACCTGCCGGCCTTCATGATAAATATCCAGCGCCTGGCCACCGCACATGCCGCCATAGCCGCTGGCAAATGCCAGTTCCCGCACCAGTTGCAGTTTACGTTCGGCGGGCAGGCTGCCGGCAGCGTCGCTCAGCAGTTCAAACGCCAGGGTTTGCAGAGCATCTCCGGCCAGAATGGCGGTGGCTTCGTCAAAGGCCTTGTGTACGGTCGGCCGTCCCCGGCGAAGATCATCATCGTCCATGGCCGGCAGATCGTCGTGGATCAGCGAATAGGCATGAATGCATTCAATGGCAGCGGCAGCGGCATCGGTGGCGGCAGAGTCAGCATTGCCGGTCAGGCCGGCGGTGACGTATACCAGCATGGGGCGTACCCGTTTACCCCCCTGGGTAAGGCCGTATTCCATGGCATCGCGCAGACCGGGGGAAAGGGGAGCAAGCCGTGCCAGTGCCTGCTGCAGGGCGGCGTCAATGCGCTCACCATATTGTTGTTGCCACTGGCTGATCACGCTTCGTTCTCCGCCGGGGTGAAATCGGCCAGGGTATCGCCGTCTTTCATCAGAATTTTTACCTGCTGTTCGGCCTGGTTCAGCCGCTGCTGGCCGGCACGCACCAGCTGTACGCCCCGTTCAAATGATTTAAGCGCCTGCTCCAGGCTCAGCTCGCCCTGCTCCAGCTGATCCACCAGGCCTTCCAGTTCGGCGAGAGCGCTTTCAAAGTCCATGTTTTCCGGTTTTTTGGCAGCCACGGGCATCCCCTGTTCAATCACTTGCAAAATTGGGCCAATAGTAACACCGCTGTTCAGATTTTGGCGAAGGATTAGCAACTTTCAGTAATGGAAGTGCTTTGTCGTTAAATATTTTTGCCTGGTGCCGATAACAACACCGGCGACAATCATCACCGCAACGGGGTAAGATTGAGTCGTTTTTGCCTGCACTAATACAAGAGGACTCCCATTTTGGATTTGGCAACACTCATTGGACTGATTGGCGGACTGGCCTTTATCGCCATGGCAATGGTTTTGGGAGGCAGCATCACCATGTACGTGGATGTGCCGTCCATCTTCATTGTGTTTGTGGGCTCGCTGTTTGTCGTCATGATGAAGTTTAATCTGGGTCAGTTTCTCGGTGCCGCCAAGGTGGCCGGCAAGGCGTTTATGTTCAAGCTGGAGAAGCCTGAAGATCTGATCGAGCGCGTGGTTCAGCTGGCCGATGCGGCCCGCAAGGGGGGCTTTCTGGCGCTGGAAGAAGCCGAGATTACCAACCCCTTTCTGCAAAAAGCCGTCAATATGCTGGTGGATGGTCACGATCAGGCGGTGGTAAAGGCCGCCCTGGAAAAAGATATTGACCTTAACTCCGAGCGTCAGGAGCAGGGTGCCAAAATTTTTCGCGCCCTGGGAGATGTGGCACCGGCCATGGGCATGATCGGGACCTTGATTGGCCTGGTGGCCATGCTGGCCAATATGGATGACCCCAAGGCCATTGGTCCGGCCATGGCCATTGCCCTGCTGACCACCCTTTATGGTGCCATGCTGGCCAACATGATCGCATTGCCCATTGCCGACAAACTGGACTTACGTTCGGAAGAGGAACGGCTAAACCGGACCCTGATTATGGATGCGGTGCTGGGTATTCAGGATGGCCAGAACCCTCGCGTGCTGCAGGGGCTGCTTGAGAATTATCTGGCAGAGAACAAGCGCACCAAGGAGGAGTAGTGGCCAAAAAGAACAAGCCACAACCGGCGGGGGCTCCTGCCTGGATGGCCACCTTTGCGGATCTGGCCACCATCTTAATGAGCTTTTTTGTGCTGTTGCTGGCGTTTGCCGAAATGGACGTGCTTAAGTTCAAGCAGATTGCCGGCAGTATGAAATACGCCTTCGGGGTTCAGAACCAGATTGAAGTGTCGGACATACCCAAGGGCACTTCGGTCATTGCGCTCGAGTTTCGGCCCGGGCAACCAGAGCCTACCCCTATTAATACCATCATGCAGCACACGACCGACTCTACCCTGGCTGAGCTCGATTTTCAGCCCGGCGAGTCGGACCGGGCCTCGGGTCAGGGCCGGGAAGACGGCAATATGAGCGGCAGCCAGCAGCCTGAGCAGACCAGTGCCGAAGCCATCAGTCTGGCTCAGGCCATGGCCGAGGAGCTGAGCAGTGCCATTGAGCAGGATGCGATTGAAATTGAGGCGCTGGGCCAGCAGGTGGTGATCCGCATTCGTGAAAATGCCTCTTTCCCTGCCGGCTCGGCGTTTTTGCAGCCCAAGTTCTGGCCGGTGATCCGGCAGATTGGCACCCTGGTGAAAGACGTACCCGGTGAGATCCTGGTATCGGGGCACTCCGATGATATTGGCAGCGGTTATGAGTTGTTCAGTTCCAACTGGGAGCTGTCTACCCAGCGGGCATTGGCCGTGGCGGATCAGCTCAGACGCACCGAAGGGTTTGACGACAGTCGCATGGTGGTGATGGGACTGGCCGACACCAGGCCCCTGGCGACCAACGATACGCCTGAACATCGTCGCCTTAACCGGCGGGTGGAGATCACCATTTCCCAGGGTAAGCCCGTTTATACCGAACCGGTTGAAGCGGTGCCGCCCAACGCGCCCTGATCTGCTTTTCTTTTAACCATCAGCCCGGCACGTGTATAATGCCGGGCTTTCTTTTTTATGTGTTGTCCGAGCGTACCGAAATTATGAAATTTATTATCAAGCTTCATCCTGAAATGACCATCAAGAGCAAGTCGGTGCGCCAGCGCATGAGCAAGATCCTCTCGGGCAATATTCGTAATACCCTCAAGCCACTGGATGAAACCATCAAGGTGCGGGTGGACTGGGACAAAATGGTCGTGCGCAGCAACAATCATGACGACGCCAGCCGTCAGCTGCTGATTGAGGCTCTTGGCTGCATCCCGGGCATTCAGTCATTTCTGGAAGTGGTGGAGTTCAAGGTCAGCTCCCTTGACGATATTCTTGAGCACACTCAGGCCATGTTCGGCGACAAGCTGGCGGGCAAAACGTTTTGTGTGCGTGCCAAGCGTCGGGGCAAGCAGGAGTTCAGTTCGCTGGATGTAGAGCGCTATGTGGGCGGTGGCATTAACCAGCGTTGTGAGACTGGCGGGGTCAAACTCAAGCAGCCCGATGTGCAGATCAACCTGGAGCTGGACGACGACCGGCTTTATCTGGTGAGCAAGCAGCATGGCGGCATGGGCGGTTACCCCATTGCTACTCAGGAGAGCGTGCTCAGCCTGATGTCGGGCGGCTACGACTCGGGGGTTTCGTCTTACCAGTTCATTAAACGGGGCAGCCGGGTTCATTACTGCTTTTTTAATCTGGGTGGCCGCGAGCACGAGGCCGGCGTGCGCGAAGTGGTGCATTTTTTGTGGAAAAAATACGGTGCCTCGCACCGGGTCAAGTTTATCTCCGTGCCCTTTGAGGGGGTGGTGGCGGAGATCCTTGAGAAGATCGACAAAGGCCACATGGGCGTGGTGCTCAAGCGCATGATGATGCGTGCCGGTGCCGCCGTGGCCGAACGCCTGGCCATAAATGCCCTGGTTACCGGTGAATCCATGGGACAGGTCTCGAGCCAGACCGTGACCAACCTTAACGTGATCGACCGGGTGACCGACACCCTGATCCTGCGGCCGTTAATTGCTACCGATAAGCAGGATATCATCGATCAGGCGCGGGCCATTGGCACCGCTTCCTATGCAGAGAAAATGCCGGAATATTGCGGCGTGATTTCGCAAAAGCCCACCATCAAGGCGGTGCTGAGCAAGGTTGAGGAAGAAGAAGCCAACTTCGACTTTGATGTGCTCAACACGGCGGTGCAGGCCTCCTTTGTGGAAGATGTGCGTGATCTGGGCAAGGTATGGGAGGTACCGGAGGTGGAAGTGAGCGAACAGGTCACTGAACAAGAGGTGATCCTCGATATCCGTGCGCCGGAAGAGGAAGAGCAGTCTCCGCTGGAGGTGGACGGTCATCAGGTGGTTCACCTGCCGTTTTTCCGCCTGGCTCACCAGTTTGGTGAACTGGACCAGAATAAAACCTATCTGCTGTATTGCGCCCGTGGCGTGATGAGCCGGCTGCAGGCCATTCACCTGAAAGAGCAGGGCTTTGACAACGTGAAGGTGTATAAGCCTTAATCCTGAGTGTCCGTCGGAGGAAGGCCATTCCTGCTCAGGAAGGGCCCCTGCAGAGGAACAGTATTCTCGAAAAGGTACGTCATTCCCGAAAAGGTGTGTCACTCCCGCGCAGGCGGGAGTCCATATGGCTTGCAGCACTAATGCCAGGGGCAGTGCACCACACCCTGGATGTCCGCCTGCGCGGACATGACGGATGGTAGTCAGGTTCGCTCACCCGCCCTGCTTTTTTACTTCGTTATACAATTGCTGGCATACCGGCACAGGCAGATCACCGGCGTGCTTCAGCAGATATCCGGTGATGTAGTCAATTTCGGTGGGCCGGCCATGGGCCAGATCCTGATGCATGGAAGAATAGTTGGTGGCGGTCAGCTCAATAACGCTGTTCAGCCGCCGCTGGTATTGCTCCGGGGTGTCGCTTTCCCCAAGCCGGCTCAGCACTCTGTGCACTTCTTCACCGAGTGTGGCCAGTACATCGGCAAAGCGGGGCTCGGCCAGCTGGCCGTTACGAATATGATGACAGGCGGTCAGCGGGTTGATCACCGCATTAATGGCGAGTTTTCGGTGCTGCAGTGAGAGTATGTCCTCACTCCACCCGGCATGTCCCAGCGCCGCACTCAGTGGAGCAAGCAGGTGAGAAAATGCCTTGCCCTGTTCATTGAGCGGCCCCAGCCAGGTTTCTCCCTTGCCGGTATGGCGAATTTGCCAGGGGCCCTCGCGCAGTGCGCCATGGCTGGTAACGCCTGCCAGTAAAGGATTATGAGGCAGCAGGCTGGCGACTTGTTCGGCAACGCCCATGCCGTTATGCAGCAAGATCACCGGCACATGCCGGGGCAGGTTGTGCAGGCTTTTAAGGGCGGGCAGCACCTGATAGGCCTTGGTCATCACCAGCAGGCACTCAGTCGCTGCAGCCTGGTCGGCAAAGCGGTAGTGAGGGCTTACCAGCCGGCGGCGTTCATTAAGAGCAATAAACTCAAAGGCTGGATTAAAGTGCCGGCGGTGGCGCTCGCTTAATATCAGCGACACCGGCCTTTGCTGTTCGTTCAGCAGTGCCGCAAAGGTGCAGCCCAAAGCGCCAGCTCCCAGAATGGTCCACTCACGCATCATTATCTCCCTGATTTTTGATATTATCCTGCGTTATTGATCCCATACGTTAGCCGTGAACCGCAGCCGTTGCCAGTGGTTTCGGCACCAACTCAAGGAGCTTTCATGCCCTCTTTTGACATTGTTTCCGAAGTGGAAATGAACGAAGTACGAAACGCCGTTGAAAACGCCAATCGCGAGTTGACCACCCGCTATGATTTTCGTGGTGTGGAAGCCAGTTTTGAACTGAATGACAACAAGGTAAAGCTGGCGGCTGATGCAGAGCTGCAGCTGCAGCAAATGCGGGACATGCTGCGGGGCGCCCTGATCAAGCGGGGCATAGACGTGCGCGTGCTGGATGCGGGCAGCATTGTTCGTTCGGGCAAACGGCATGTGCAGGAAATGAGCTTTCTTCAAGGCATTGATACTGCACTGGCCAAAAAACTGGTAAAGAAAATTAAGGACAGCAAAATCAAGGTGCAGGCGTCCATTCAGGGTGAACAACTGCGGGTAACCGGTAAAAAGCGGGATGACCTGCAACAGGTAATTGCCTTTCTGCGTGCCGAAGAGCAGGAGCAACCGCTGCAGTTCAACAACTTCCGGGATTAAACCAGGCTCCTCGGCCGCCTGCACTGGACCCCCGTCCCACTACCCGTCATGCCCGGGCAGGCGGGCATCCAGAGCATGGTGCACGGTTTCAGAAACCATATTGATGCTGCAGGCAGGCATGGACCTCCGCCTTCGCGGGGCGTCCCTTCGTAGGTGACGTTCCTGCGCGGGAGTCACGATTCGTTTTCTGGGGCTTACAACTTGCCCGGTACTCGCCGGGTAACCATGGCGATCAGCACCAGCACAGGCAGGCCGATGGCGGCGGTGCCCGTGAAGAAGACGGCATATCCCATACTGTCCACAGCCAGGCCCGAGAAGCCGGCCATAAACTTGGGCAGCAGCAGCATCACCGAGCTGAACAGGGCGTACTGGGTGGCGGAAAAGGCGACGTTGGTCAGGCTCGACAAATAGGTGACAAAGGCGGCGGTGGCAATGCCGGCACTCAGGTTATCCAGCGAGATAATGACCGTCAGCAAACGTACATCCGGTCCCATCTGGCTCATGAGGGCAAACAACAGGTTGGTGCCGGCGGTGAGCAGGGCACCCAGCATCAGAATGCGTAATGTGCCGAAGCGTCCTACCAGTACGCCCCCCAGGGCGGCACCGGCCAGGGTCATAATTACGCCATACACTTTGGTGACAGTGGCTATTTCGGTTTTGGAAAAGCCCATGTCCACGTAGAAGGGGTTAGCCATGACCCCCATCACCACATCGGCAATCCGGTAGCTGGCGATCAGCCCTAATATCAGCAGGGCATTCCAGCCATACCGCCGGAAAAAGTCCGCAAAGGGCGATACCACAGCGCTTTTCCCAAAGGCGGCCAGCCCAGCCAGCCAGCGGGGCCAGCCGTGGCTGATCAGTTGCTGTTTGTGTTCATGCTGAACGCGTTGCTGTTCGCTCAGATCCACGTTGGGCTCATGCAGCAGTAAACAGGTTATCACACCCACCACCATGCAGCCCGCCATGGCCAGATAGGCAATACGCCAGCCACCCATGTCGTATCCGGTATCCGAGCCGGCCCAGGCTGCAATGGCCAGGGCACCGGCACCGGCCATGATCATCGCCAGCCGGTAGCCGGTCATGTAGGCGGCAGCCAGGGCACCCTGCAGACGCTCAGGTGCCGACTCAATGCGATAGGCGTCGATGACGATATCCTGGGTAGCGGAGGCAAAAGCCACAGCCAGGGCGAACAGTGCCAGCTGGGTGAGGTTAGCGGTGGGATCGGACACAGCCATGCCCGCCAGCGCCGCCATGATAACCAGCTGGGAAAACAGCATCCAGCTGCGCCGCCGTCCCATTAACCGGGACAGCAGCGGCAACGGCATGCGATCTACCAGTGGCGACCACAGCCATTTCACGCCATAGGCCAGCGCCACCCAGCTGAAAAAACCAATGCTGGTCCGGCTGACCCCGGCTTCCCGCAGCCAGAACGACAGAGTGCCAAATACCAGCAGCAGTGGCAGCCCGGAAGAAAACCCCAGTGCCAGCATAACCAGTACCCGTCGCTCGGTGTAGAGCGACAGGCTTTGCTGCCACTTCATGGATTGAACACGAATGGATCAGTCCTCCGGCAGGCGGCGGACCTGCTCCAGGATAATGGGCGTTTCGGGTACGTCCCGGGCTCGCAGTTGCAGGCTCATACCAGTGGGTACCAGGGACATGCGTTCAAGTACCTCTTCCCCTTTTACCACTTTGCCGAACACGGTGTAACCGGCACGGCGGCCGCCGTCCAGTGAGGTGTTGTTACCCAGATTAATGTAAAACTGACGGGTGGCGCTGTGGGGATCCTGAGTGCGGGCCATGGCAATGGTGCCAGCGGCGTTCGACAGGCCGTTGCCCGACTCGTTCTGTACCGGATCATAGGTGGGCAGGCGTTCATAATCGCTATCAAAACCACCTCCCTGTACCACAAAGCCCGGGATCAGCCGGTGGAACAGGGTGCCTTTATAGCTGCCATCATCGACATAACGTAAAAAATTGGCCACGGTTTTGGGCGCGGCTTCTTCATTCAGTTCTATTTCCAGGTTGCCCAGGCTGGTAACCAGTTCAACTTTAGGGCCGGCAAGGGCCGAGGTAGCAGACAGCAGGCCTGCCAGCAGTAATAACACGTTTTTCATTCGTTCTTTTCCGTTAGTTATCCGACCGTATGGTGTCAGTTGCCGTGAATAAAGCTCTGTACGTCACGATCGGCGAGAATGTCCTGTACCATCAGCCCCAGCTGGCGATCCAATGCATCAGTTACTTTGTCCAGCTCCGGATGCAGGCGGCCGGGGAACTCCTGCTGGGCGCTGCGGCGATATTGTTTGGTAATGCGCTGACCGTCCCGTTCCAGCACCAGTTCTACCCGCACCTTTTGTACTACGTCATAGCTGATATGGCCACGGATAACCCGGGACAGCACTTCCTGCAGCTCCAGGGTAGCCCGGGTAGAGGCACCTTGCTCGATAAAGGCACCCTGGGTGCTAAAACCCTGTGCCAGGGCCTGCTCCAGCTGCAGGCTGAGGTTGTTGGCTGCACCTACTACCACCGGCGATTTGTCTTTCTGTTCAATCTGAATAATGAAATCATTGCTGCGCTTGTCCGCGCTCGACAGTGCCAGGGTCTGGCCGCGATAGATGCCGGCGTCAGCGTTTGCCGGTGTCGGATTGACATTGACCGCGATGGGGTAATAGCTGGCGCAGGCAGTCAGGCCCAGAGCCAGTAAGGGAATGGTCAACCATTTGATGCGATTCATGAATAGTTCCTTCAGGCGGTGCGAATGGCGTTCAGAATAACGAATTTGCGGTTGGATGCCACTACTCGCTGATTGCCGAATAGTCGTTTGAGCTTCTGGTGGTAGTCGAGATGACGGTTGCCCACCAGCAGCAGTTCACCACCCCGGCGCAGCACCCGGCGGGCATCGGTCATCATTTGCCAGGCAATATGATCGGTAATGGCTTGCTGCTGATGAAAGGGCGGGTTGCACAGCACCAGATCGGCACTGTCCGGACCCATACCATCGAGGCAGTTATTGACCATAAAGCGGGCGCGGTCCATGGCATCGGGCAGGTTTTGCTCCACATTGAGCCGGGCACTGGCCACCGCCATATGGGATTCATCCACAAAGGTCACGGTGGCTTCAGGGTTGCGCACCAGAGCCATCAGCCCGAGCACGCCATTACCGCAGCCGAGATCAATGATCCGGCCCGGATGACTGGCGGGCAGGTGCTCCAGCATAAAGCGGGCACCAATATCCAGGCTGGCGCGGGAGAATACACTGGCGTGGTTATTAATGGTGAAGTCGCTGCCTTCCAGCCGCCAGCTCAGGGGAGCGGGAGCGGGCGAGGGGGCAATAGCGGCATCCCGCTGTGCGAAGATCAGGCGGGCTTTTTTCCAGGCCAGACTGGTGCGGGTGGGACCGAGATATTGCTCAAACAGTTTGAGGGTGGAGCTGTGCACGTCCCGGACCTTGGCACCGGCCATAATCAGGGTGCCCGGGCCCGCTACCCGGCTGATGGCAGCGAGCTGGTGCTCCAGCATGGCATTGGTTTTAGGCAGTTTTATCAGAATAAGGCCGGGAGCGGCAGGCAGTTCATCCAGGCTGGTGAGCAGCGTCCAGTCAGGCTCAAGCCCGTTGCCGGCGGCGTTGTCAGCCAAGGCCAGGCCGGCGATGCATGAGTCGGTTACCGTATAAGGGCGGTATTGGTGCAGGCCAAGCGTGAGGGCACCAAAGGCATCGTTGAGAATTACCAGAGGAGCGCTCCGGTCCCATTCCAGAGCGGCCAGCTCGTTCATGATATATTCGTCTGCAGCCTCCCAGGCCTGCAGGCCGTGGCGGGCCTGACGGGGATAACGGTGCAGCTCGAGCTCGCCGCCGCCGGGCAGAGGAAAGTGATGATTCATGAGGTCACGCCTGATAAGTGCAAAGGGCGGCATTTTAGCAGCTTGGAGGGGAAAATCAGCATGCAGCTATGGTCATCGCCTGAGTGGCTCACGTTGAATCAGGGGTGCCTGTTATGGTGGCCGGATGCCTTTGCCGGTGAGGCGGATTACTGGCTGGCACAGTTAAGCCGCGATATCCCCTGGCAGCAGCACCGGCTGACGATGTTTGGCCGGGAAGTGAACGAGCCCCGCTTGTCCTGCTGGATGGGGGAGTGGGCTTATCGCTATTCCGGCCGGGAGCGCGCTCCCGTCCCCTGGCACCCGCTGGTAAAAGCCATGGCGGAGCGCCTTGAGTCGATCTGTGGTCAGCCCTTTGATGGAGTGCTGCTTAATCTCTATCGCAATGGCAACGACAGCATGGGCTGGCATGCGGACGACGAGCCGGAGCTGGGGCGGAATCCGACGATCGCCTCGGTGAGCCTGGGAGCGACCCGGCGGTTTTTGTTACGGCATCACAGCGGTGAACAGCAGGAGCTGTGGCTGGAGCACGGCAGTTTGCTGGTGATGGCCGGAGAAATGCAGCATCATTGGCGGCACGCTCTGCCTAAAATGGTCCGGACACAAGGTGTGCGTATCAACCTCACATTCCGGCGATCTGCTCGCCAGGCGTGAAAGGGGCCGCTGTCCGGTCCTGTTATCTGTTCTGAACACTCGGGAGATTATTATGTCGGTACAAGACATCATTGAGCAAAAAGTAAAACAGGCGTTGTCACCAGAGCATCTGGAAGTGATTAACGAGAGCTATATGCACCGGGTTGAGCCCGGCTCTGAGACCCATTTTAAGCTGGTGGTGGTGAGCGAAGCCTTTGAAGGGCAGCGGCTGCTGGCCCGTCATCGTACGCTTAACAGCCTGCTGGCCGAGGAGCTCGCCGGTGGTGTACATGCCCTGGCGTTGCATACGCTGACCCCGGCCGAATGGCGTGAGCGCGGTGGCGTGCCGGCCAGTCCTAATTGCATGGGCAAGGCAGGCGTTTCGGTATAGGTGACTGTTATTTGCAATGAGCAAATTTGTTAATCAGTCAAGCGTGTCTGGAAACTGCTTCCATTTTAGCCCTTCATGCGACTAAAGCATGATTCCGCCTTGAAAATCATGGCCTTATTTTTGCTTGGTGAATAATTGCACAAGCCGGTTTAACTGACTGCGGCGGTAATTTTTAGCAATTGCCATGGCAGCCGTTGTCGTAAAAGTGCTAGAATTACGCGCCTTTTAAATCGGGCTGGATGTTACCGGAGTGTAGTCGTGCTGTTGTCAGGGCGATGCCAACATGCCGGTAGCGACTCATCAGCATGTTGTCATGTATTTCATGGCAAGTACCTGTCTTCCCCTAACAAGTAGTGCAAGTGAGTATGATTACAATTAAAAAAGGACTGGACCTCCCAATTGCCGGGGCACCAGAGCAAGTAATCTACGATGGTCCCTCCATCAAGCGCGTCGCTACGCTGGGCGAGGAGTATGTGGGTATGCGCCCTACCATGCACGTCAAGGTAGAGGATCGCGTCAAAAAAGGTCAGGTTCTGTTTGAAGACAAAAAGAACCCTGGCGTTAAATTCACAGCTCCTGCCGCCGGTACCGTGGTCGAAATCAACCGTGGTGCCAAGCGCGTATTGCAGTCCGTCGTGATTGCTGTTGATGACAGCGAAGAGCAGATTACTTTTAAAAGCTACAACTCTGCCGAACTGGCCAAACTGGAACGTGAAACTGTGCAGCAGCAGCTGGTTGAATCCGGCATGTGGACTGCGCTCAGAACCCGCCCTTACAGCAAGGTGCCGGCGCTGGACTCCACCCCGCGCTCCATCTTCGTTACCGCCATGGATACCAACCCGCTCAGTGCCAATGCCGAGCTGGTCATTAAGGAAAATGCTCAGGCATTTACCGATGGTCTGCAGCTGCTGTGCCGCCTGACTGACGGTCAGGTACACGTGTGCAAGGGTGAAGGCAGCCTGCCTCAAGCCTCTGCCGCCAGCGTGAAAGAGCATGTGTTCAGTGGCGTGCACCCGGCCGGTTTGCCCGGTACCCACATTCACTTTATTGATCCTGTCGTACCTGGCAAGGTCGTCTGGTATATCAATTACCAGGATGTGATTGCCTTCGGTAAGCTGTTCACCACCGGTGAACTGTGTACCGATCGCGTGGTGGCGCTGGGTGGCCCTGTGGTGAACAAGCCCCGTCTGCTGCGTACTCGCATCGGCGCTTCTCTGGAAGAGCTGACCAGTGGTGAACTGCAGGATGGTGAAAACCGTGTTATTTCCGGTTCGGTACTGTCCGGCGTCACCGCCAATGGTCCTCATGCCTACCTGGGTCGCTACCACCTGCAGGTCTCTGTGCTGAAAGAAGGCCGTGAAAAGGAATTTATGGGCTGGTTGTCTCCGGGTTCCAACAAGTTCTCGGTAACCCGCGCTTACCTGGGACACCTGGCCAAAGGCAAGTTGTTTGACCTGACCACCACGACTAACGGCTCTTCCCGTGCCATGGTGCCGATCGGTAACTATGAGCGCATTATGCCGCTGGATATTCTGCCAACCCTGTTGCTGCGTGATCTGCTGTCCGGTGATACCGACAGCGCCCAGAGCCTGGGCTGCCTGGAGCTGGATGAAGAAGATCTGGCGCTGTGCACCTATGTTTGCCCTGGCAAATACGATTACGGCCAGGTGTTGCGTGAGTGCCTGACCAAGATTGAGCTGGAGGGCTAATAAAATGAGTTTGAAGCAGACTCTGGAAAATATGGAGCATCACTTCGAGCCGGGCGGCAAATATGAAAAGTTTTATGCCCTGTACGAAGCGGTTGCTACCGTACTTTACACCCCGGGTATGGTTACCCGTAAATCCTCCCATGTACGTGACAGCATCGACCTGAAGCGCATCATGATCATGGTGTGGATGGCCACTTTTCCGGCCATGTTCTTTGGTATGTACAACGCCGGTGGCCAGGCTATTGCGGCCCTCACCAGCATGTACAGCCCTGCCGATCTGGCTGGAGTGATTGACGGAAACTGGCGTTACAGCCTGGCCAGCGGCCTGGGGGCAACCCTGGGCGAAGGGGCCGGCTGGGGCAGTAAAATGCTGCTGGGTGCTACCTACTTCCTGCCCATCTATCTGACCGTATTTGCGGTCGGTGGTTTCTGGGAAGTGCTGTTCGCAAGCGTGCGCAAGCACGAAGTGAACGAAGGCTTCTTTGTGACTTCCGTGCTGTTTGCCCTGATCGTCCCTGCCACTCTGCCCCTGTGGCAGGCGGCGCTGGGTATCACCTTTGGTGTGGTCATGGCCAAGGAAATTTTTGGCGGTACCGGCAAAAACTTCCTTAACCCGGCACTGGCGGGTCGTGCCTTCCTGTTCTTCGCCTATCCGGCTGAAATTTCCGGCGACACCGTATGGACTGCCGTAGACGGCTTCTCCGGTGCCACTGCTCTGGGCCAATGGGCTGCAGGCGGTCAGGCTGCCCTGATGGATGTCAATTCCGGCACTGCCATCAGCTGGATGGACGCCTTTATTGGTAACATTCAGGGCTCCATCGGTGAAGTGTCTACCCTGGCCATTTTGATCGGCGGCCTGTTCATCATTTATCTGGGCATTGCCTCCTGGCGTATTGTGGCCGGTGTGATGATCGGTATGGTGGCCACCGCGACCCTGTTCAATCTGATTGGTTCCGACACCAATGCCATGTTCTCCATGCCCTGGTACTGGCACCTGGTGCTGGGTGGTTTTGCTTTCGGCATGATGTTCATGGCGACCGACCCGGTATCTGCTTCCTTTACCAATAAGGGCAAGTGGTGGTACGGCGCGCTGATCGGCGTCATGGTGGTACTGATCCGTGTGGTCAACCCGGCCTTCCCTGAAGGCATGATGCTGGCCATTCTGTTCGCCAACCTGTTCGCCCCCCTGTTCGATCACTTCGTGGTTCAGGCAAACATCAAACGGAGGCTGGCCCGTGGCTAAGAAAGAAACTATCGGCAGAACCTTTGCCGTTGTCGGCGGCCTGTGCCTGGTCTGCTCCATCATCGTATCCGGTGCTGCCGTATCGTTGAAGCCGATCCAGCAGCGCAACCAGGCGCTGGACGTGCAGACCAATATCGTGGACGTAGCCGGCCTGGGCCGGGACAATGTTGCGGAAACCTACGACCGCTTCATTGACGCCCGTCTGGTCGACCTGGACAGCGGTGAGCTTTCCGAACAGGCTGTTGCCGGTTACAACCAGCGTAATGCCGCCAAGGATCCGGCCACCAGCATCAAGCTGGCGTCGGAAGAAGACCCGGCCGGCATTCGCCGCCGTGCCAATCTGGCCCCGGTTTACCTGGCCAAAGATGAAAACGGTAACCTGGACAGCATCATTCTGCCGGTACACGGTCAGGGCCTGTGGTCCACCATGTACGCTTTTGTGGCAGTAGCACCCGATGGCAACACCATCAAGGGCATCACTTACTACGAGCAGGGTGAAACTCCCGGGCTCGGCGGTGAAGTGGAAAACCCCAACTGGCGTGCCCAGTTCGTCGGCAAGAAACTGTATAACGAAAATGGCGAGCCGGCACTGAAAGTGGTGAAAGGCGGTGCTCCTCAGGGTGCTCCCTCCAGTGTAGATGGCCTGTCCGGTGCTACGCTGACCTCCGACGGTGTGCAAAAAACCTTTGAATTCTGGTTGGGTGACAAGGGCTTTGGTCCTTTCCTGGCCAAGGTTCGTGAAGGAGAACTGAACAATGGCTGATAAAGCTGAAATGAAAAAGGTTCTGTTCGGTCCCATCATTGGCAACAACCCCATCGCCCTTCAGGTGCTGGGTATCTGTTCTGCCCTGGCGGTGACTTCGCAGATGCAGACGGCATTCGTTATGTCGCTGGCGGTAATTGCGGTAACAGCGTTTTCCAACCTGTTTATCTCGCTTATCCGCAACCAGATCCCCAACTCGGTACGGATTATTGCCCAGATGGCGATCATCGCTTCTCTGGTAATTGTGGTTGACCAGATCCTGAAAGCCTATGCCTATGACATCTCCAAGCAGTTGTCGGTATTTGTTGGCCTGATCATTACCAACTGTATCGTAATGGGTCGTGCCGAAGCCTACGCCATGAAGAGCCCGCCCATGATGTCCTTCCTGGACGGTATCGGTAATGGCCTGGGCTATGGCCTGATCCTGCTGGTAGTGGCTACCGTACGTGAGCTGTTCGGCTCCGGTACCTGGTTTGGCATCGAAATCCTGCCGCTGATCAAAAACGGTGGCTGGTATCAGGCCAACGGTCTGCTGCTGCTGCCGCCGAGCGCCTTCTTTATCATTGGTGGCTTTATCTGGGTACTGCGTACCTTCCGCCCCGAGCAGGTGGAGGCCAAGGAGTAAACGATGGAACATTATCTGAGTCTGTTTGTTCGTGCCGTGTTCATTGAGAACCTGGCGCTGGCCTTCTTCCTGGGTATGTGTACCTTTCTGGCGGTATCCAAAAAGGTAAAAACGTCTTTTGGCCTGGGTGTAGCGGTTATTGTGGTACTGACCATTGCGGTACCGGTGAATAACCTGATCTACAACTTCATTCTGAAAGACGGTGCCATGGCTGAAGGCGTGGATCTGAGCTTCCTGAACTTCATTACCTTTATCGGGGTAATCGCGGCGCTGGTGCAGATCCTGGAAATGACCCTGGACAAGTTCTTCCCGGCACTATACAACGCCCTGGGCATCTTCCTGCCGCTGATCACCGTGAACTGTGCCATCTTTGGTGGCGTGTCGTTCATGGTTCAACGGGACTATAACTTCGGCGAGTCCATCGTCTACGGTTTTGGTTCCGGTGTGGGCTGGATGCTGGCCATCGTGTTGCTGGCCGGTTTGCGTGAGAAGATGAAGTATGCGGATGTGCCCGCGGGTCTGCGTGGCCTGGGGATCACCTTTATTTCCGCAGGCCTGATGGCCCTTGGCTTCATGTCTTTCTCTGGCATTTCTCTGTAAACCCAGTGACGGAAAAGGAATAAACGATGGAAATCATTCTAGGCGTGGTCATGTTCACCGTGATCGTGCTGGCCCTGGTAAGCATCATTCTGTTTGCCAAGTCCAAGCTCGTCGCGGAAGGGGATGTGACTATCAGCATCAATGACGATCCCGACAAGGCGATCACATCCGGTGCCGGTGTTAAATTGCTGGGTGCCCTGGCGGCCAACGGTATCTTTGTATCTTCTGCCTGTGGTGGCGGTGGTTCCTGTGGCCAGTGCCGTGTGCGCGTACTGGACGGTGGCGGTGAAATTCTGCCGACCGAGCTGGATCATATCTCCAAGGGCGAAGCCCGCCACGGCGAGCGTCTGTCCTGTCAGGTGAACGTCAAGCAGGACATGAAGATCGAGCTGCCGGAAGAAGTATTCGGTATCAAGAAGTGGGATTGTGAAGTTATTTCTAACGATAACAAGGCCACCTTCATTAAAGAACTCAAGCTGAAGATCCCCAACGGCGAAAGCGTGCCTTTCCGTGCTGGTGGTTATATTCAGATTGAAGCGCCGGCTCACCATGTGAAGTACAAAGACTTCGACGTGCCCGAGGAATACCGTGAAGACTGGGACAAGTTCAAGATCTTTGAACTGGAGTCCAAGGTAGACGAAGAAACCATTCGTGCCTACTCCATGGCCAACTATCCGGAAGAAGAAGGCATCATTATGCTGAACGTGCGGATTGCCACGCCGCCGCCCAGCAACTGGACTGCCCCTCCCGGCAAGATGTCTTCCTACATCTGGTCGCTGAAGGCCGGTGATAAAGCCACTATTTCCGGTCCCTTCGGTGAGTTCTTCGCCAAGGACACCGATGCTGAAATGGTGTTTATCGGTGGTGGTGCCGGTATGGCCCCGATGCGTTCACACATCTTCGACCAGCTCAAGCGTCTGAACTCCAAGCGTAAAATCAGCTTCTGGTACGGTGCTCGCTCCAAGCGAGAAATGTTCTACGTGGAAGACTTTGACGGTCTGCAGGAGCAGTGCGAGAACTTCCAGTGGCACGTGGCACTGAGTGATCCGCAACCCGATGATAACTGGGACGGTTACACCGGCTTCATCCACAATGTACTGTTCGAGAACTATCTGAAGGATCACGACGCGCCTGAAGATTGTGAATTCTACATGTGTGGACCGCCCGTGATGAACGCGGCCGTTATCAACATGCTCAAGAACCTGGGCGTTGAAGACGAAAACATCATGCTGGATGACTTTGGTGGTTAATCATAAATGATGATTCGCGTAATCAACTGGCTGGCCCCTTTGGGGCTGGCCTTTTTATTGGCGGCCTGCCGGCCGGCAGACGATATTGCTGCTCAGCTGCACCTGACCGGCAACACCATGGGTACTTACTATTCTGTTAAAGTAGTGGGTGCCGGTGACAGCCAGGCCGAGGTATTGCAGGCTGAAATCGACCGCCGGCTGGAATTGGTCAATGATCAAATGTCCACTTATCGTGAACACTCCGAGCTGAGCCGTTTTAACCAGTATCGGGGCGAGGCTCCCTTTAAGGTATCAAGCGATACCGCCAAGGTGGTGACTGCCGCGTTGCAACTGGGGCGGGACAGCAACGATGCCCTTGACGTGACCGTCGGCCCTCTGGTCAACCTGTGGGGCTTTGGTCCCGACGCCCGGCCAACGCATATACCGAGTGCCGAGCAACTGGCCGAGATCAAGGCTGAGACCGGTCTGGCTCACCTGTCGGTGATCACCAAAGCTGATGGTGACTATCTGCAAAAATCCCTGCCCGGGCTTTATGTCGACCTGTCGTCCATTGCCAAGGGCTTTGGCGTAGATGTGGTGTCGGAATACCTGAGTGAGCAGGGCCTGACCAACCATCTGGTGGAAATTGGTGGTGAAGTAAGGACCAGTGGTCTGAATGCACACGGACAGGACTGGCGTATTGCGGTGGAAAAACCCGGCCAGGGTGAAAGCATGGTGCAACAGGTGGTGGCCCTGGCCAATACCAGTGTGGCGACCTCAGGCGACTACCGTAATTACTATGAGCTGGATGGTAAGCGCATTTCCCATACTATCAATCCGGCTACCGGCAAGCCGATTACCCACCGGCTGGCATCGGTGACAGTGATCCATCCGTCCTGTATGATGGCGGACGCCCTGGCAACAGCGCTGACGGTGATGGGCACCGACGAGGCACTGGCCTATGCCGAGCAGAACGGGCTGGCGGTTTACCTGCTAACCAAGACGGATGATGGTTTCAGGGTAGATATGTCCAGCGCCTTCGAGAAGTACCTAAGAGGTTGATATGCTGTATTTTCTGATTACCTTCGGAGTCTTTGCCCTGGTGGTTGCCGCCATGGCCATCGGTTATATTATTCAGCGCAAAACCATTTCCGGATCCTGCGGAGGTCTGGGGGGCATTGGCGTGGAAAAAGCCTGTGACTGTCCTGACCCCTGTGACAACCGTAAAAAGAAAATGGCCAAGGAAGAAGCCCGCCGCAAAATGCTGGAAGAAAACCGCATTATCTGATCGTTCCGGCACCGACAGCCCATGAGCTACCGGTGCCGACTTTCCCTTCTGCTTTTCCCTTTTTATACGCCCAATTGGCGCTTTCCGCCGCATCGCGCACGGGTTAGTATCTAACTACTGTCTGTTTATCCAGTTTCGGCTAATGCGCAAAATCATTCATGTGGACATGGACTGCTTTTTCGCCGCGGTGGAGATGCGGGACCATCCGGAATGGCGGGATATTCCGCTGGCTATTGGCGGCAGCGCCAGCCGGCGAGGGGTGATTGCCACCTGTAACTATCCGGCCCGCCAGTATGGTGTGCGCTCGGCCATGCCCAGCCATCAGGCGCTGCGGCTGTGTCCCGGATTATTGTTGATCCCCGGTAATATGGCGGAATACAAGCGGGTTTCGCAGCAAATACGTGTCATTTTTCATCGTTACACCGAGCGGGTAGAGCCCCTTTCCCTCGACGAAGCCTATCTGGATGTGAGCGGCAGCCCGTTGTTTGGCGGCAGTGCTACCCTGATCGCGGAAGATATCCGCCGGGCCATTCGCGACGAGCTGCAACTGACGGCGTCAGCGGGCGTGGCCCCCAACAAGTTTCTGGCCAAAATCGCCTCGGAGGAAAACAAGCCTGACGGGCTGTTTGTGCTGCCGCCGGCAAAGGTGGCGGATTATGTCTGCGGGCTGACGCTCAGTCACATTCCCGGGGTGGGGAAAAAGACGGCAGAGAAGCTGGCCGCCATGGGGCTACATACCTGTGCCCAGGCGGTGGATGCCGGCGAAGACATGCTGGTGCGCCGTTTCGGAAAATTCGGGCATCTGTTATGGCAGCGGGCGCAAGGCATTGACGAGCGGCCGGTACAGGTCAACCGGGTGCGCAAATCGGTGGGGGTGGAAACCACCCTGGCAGCGGATATTTATGCGGTGGAACAGGGGCAGGAAGTATTGCAGCGGCTCTGGCCCGAATTGTTGCGGCGACTGAACCGGCGGGCGGTCTGCGGTTTGTGTATCAAACTCAAGTTTGAAGACTTTGAGCAAACCACATTATCACGGCGTACTACAGTGCCGGAGCTCGGCTCGGCACTGAAACTCTGTGAGCAGGCCTGGACAAGGGCCGGAGGCCGTGGGGTAAGACTGGTCGGTATGAGCCTGGAGCTCGCGGGCGAAGACAGCGGTGTGCAGCTCGGGCTTGAATGGGGCGAGTGAAATCAGGGAGCCGGGAACCCGGCTCCTGCTCATTTCATATGATCTTCTTCTACAAACCAGCCCTGGTTGCTTGGTGGGGGGGTAGACGCCGGTTGCGAGTTGCCTACCACGGCAGCAGGGGAGCCTGCCTGAGTGGGGGGGGGCTCGTCAGCGGGCATTTGTCCCGGCTCCAGAGCCGGGCTGTCGCGGCCATCGTCAGGATGGGCGCGATGTTGCTGACGGACATGGGAACTGTGATCGTTCTGTATTCCGGGGGCCAGCTTGCGGGTTTCGTCGAGCAGCTCGCGGCCAAAGTCGACGGCCCGGCTGAGAATATTGTCGGCCAGTACCGGTGTGGCCACCAGCGCGCTCAGCAGTAACAGGGATGTTGTTTTCATCACGCACCTCCATAAGGATACTGGCCGGATCATAAGCGAAAAACGGTAGGCTGAACATGTCCCGGTACGGGCTTTTTGTCGTCAACTGACGCGCTCGGGTGTTTGCTCCAGTACCCGGATCAGAAGCTGCCAGAAACGGGCTACCGCTGTTATGTTGACCCGCTCGTCCGGCGAATGTGCTCCCTGAATGGTAGGGCCGAAAGACACCATGTCCCAGTGCGGATAAACATTACCCAGCAGGCCGCACTCCAGCCCGGCATGGATGACCTTGACCGCTGGCAGGGCACCGAATACCTCATGATGTGTATCCAGCACCAGCTTCATGATCGGTGAGTCCGGGTTGGGTTGCCAGCCCGGATAAGCGCCATCGAAGGCCACAGTGGCGCCGGCCAGTTCAAACACGGCGGCGGTCATGGCTGCCACCCGGTCGCGGCCGGCATTGTTGAGAGAGCGGATCAGGCATTGCACATGCACGTGGTCATCCCGGGTTTCAATCACCCCCAGGTTGGTCGACGTCTGGGTGACGTCCGGCATGTCTCGGCTCATGGCCATGACACCATGAGGGCAGGCCAGCATGGCGCGGGTCAGCTTTTGTTGCATGACCCGGCTCATGACCCGGGCAGGCAATTCGGCGGCATTCAGCTCGAGGCGAATAAAATCATCTACCCCGGCAAACTCGGTGGAATAGTGTTGCTGATGCGTTACCAGCAGCTCCTGTAGCCGCTCGCTGTCGCTCGCGGGTACCACCAGCAGGGCTGCAGCTTCACGGGCAATGGCATTGCGCAGGGTGCCACCACTCAGGGATGCCAGCCGTGCATCGGTATGTTCGGTAACCTGATGCATCAGCTCGGCCAGCAGCTTGTTGGCACTGGCCCGGCCTTCATGAATATTGATGCCGGAGTGGCCGCCGCGCAGGCCGGAAATGGTCAGCAGAAAGGCCTGGTATCCGGCGGGCACTGGCTCGGCCTGATAGGGAAGGGTGATGTTGGCGTCCACGCCGCCGGCACAGCCTATATAGACATCACCGTCTTGCTCCGAATCGGTGTTCAGCAGAATTTCCCCTTCAAGCCAGCCGGGTTGCAGGCCAAAGGCACCGGTCATGCCACTTTCTTCATCCACGGTCAGCAGGACCTCCAGAGGGCCGTGGATCAGCGCCGGATCGGCCAGCACTGCCAGGCAGGCGGCCATGCCAATCCCGTTGTCTGCTCCCAGCGTGGTTCCGCTGGCACACACCCAGTCGCCGTCAATCCGGGGACGGATCGGGTCCTGAGTAAAGTCGTGTTCGGTGCCGGCATTGGCCTGAGGCACCATGTCCAGGTGTGCCTGCAGCACCACACCTTTACGGTTTTCCATCCCCGGGCTGGCCGGCTTTTTAATGATCAGGTTGCCCACCTCATCCTGCAGTACAGGCAGCCCCTGGCCATCAGCCCAGTTGCTTATCCAGCTGCGTAAGGCGGCCTCGTGGCCGGAGGGGTGCGGAATACTGCAAATGGTGTCAAAAAAGCCCCAGAGTGTTTCCGGGGCCAGAGTGCGAATGGAAGTCATGAAATCACCGGCAAGGAAAACAAGAGTTCAAGCTTACCCTGCCAGCGCCGGTGTTATCCATTGCCGGGCTCAAAACTTCGGGAGTTCAGGCCTTAAAACCGTCAACTTCTGCTGACAGACGCCGTCCCAGGTTGAGCAGAGCCTCACCGGCGCTGTCGGTTTCATGGGTTTTGTGGCGAACCTCTTCGGCCAGCTCGCTCAGCCGGCACAGGTTGCGACTCATTTCTTCTGTGGTCTGACGCTGTTGTTCGGCAGCGGTCGCAATCTGATTATTCATGTCATTAATCAGTTGCATGTGCCCGGTAATGGTGGCCAGCGCTTCGCCTGCCTGAACGGCGCTGCCCCGGGTTTGTTCTGCCCGCTGCATCAGGGTTTGCATGCGGGTGACGGTGTCGTCCGATTCCTGCTGCAGCCCGTGAATAATTTGCTCAATCTCATTGGTGGAACTTTGGGTGCGGGTGGCCAGCTCACGGACCTCGTCGGCCACCACGGCAAAACCCCGGCCCTGCTCACCGGCCCGGGCGGCTTCAATGGCGGCATTCAGGGCCAGCAGATTGGTCTGCTCGGCAATAGTGCGGATAACTTCCAGCACGGTGCCGATCTCCTTGGTTCGTTCGGTCAGAGCCCCCAGCCGGTGCTGGGCCTGACTCAACTCATCCACCAGAGATGATGAATGCTCGCAAGTATGGCTGACTTGCTGTGAGCCCTGTTCGGCAGCAAGAGAGGACTCACGGCTGGCACTGGCCGCCTGTCCGGCAGAGCTGGCTACTTCGCTGCTGGTGGCCAGCATTTCCTGCATGGCCGTGGCCACTTGCTCGGTTTCTGCCGATTGCTGTTCGGATACCCGGCGGTTATGGCGCACGATGTCCGACAATCTGCCCGATGCTTCGGCCACCTCATGACTGATCGGGGACAGCCGGCGAATGGTCTCGCCAAGGCGGATACAGAACTGGTTGAAACTCTGGCTGAGCTGAGTGATTTCGTCACGGCCGCTTTCATCCAGCCGGCGGCGCAAATCCGCTTCGCCGTGAGAAATATCCCGCAGGGCATTAACGGTCTGACCAACCGGGTTAAGAATGCTGCGGATAAGTACAATGGCGACCAGCACTGCCAGTGCGCCCAGTCCGAGCATCATCAGCATGACCTTGCCGGCCAGCGCCGTCAGCTGGTTTTCCACGTCGTCGATATAAATGCCGGTGCCAATAATCCATCCCCAGGGCTCAAATAACTGCACATAAGATATTTTTGGCACCGGTTCTTTGAGTCCGGGTTTGGGCCAGAGGTAGTGCACAAACCCCCGGCCGGCCAGTTCGACCTGGCGCACCATTTCCACAAACAGCCGTTTGCCGTCGGGATCTTCAAAGCCGCTGAGATCATCACCGTTTAGCTCTGGCTTCATGGGGTGCAGGATCATGCGGGGGTGATGATCGTTGATCCAGAAATAATCATCGTTGCCATAGCGCAGACCGGCGATCGCGGTTATGGCCTGCTGTCTGGCTTCGAGTTCGGATAGCTGGCCATTCTGCTGTTGGGCATAGTAATGACTGACCAGGCTGCTGGCTTGCTGTACCTGGTACATGGTCTGAGTCCGTTTTTCCTCGATCAGACCCTGATAGAAGAACCAGAGCATCAGCAGTGTAACGCCCAGTATTCCGGCGGAAAGCAGTAACAGATTGAGATAGAGCCGTTTGGCAATAGTCAGTGAGCGAAGCCAGTTCACATTCGGTTCCTTTATCAGGTTATTGTTGCAGTCCGTGCTTGTCCTACTCTAGTGCTTAATATTTGTGTGGTATGTATACATTTGGAGGAAATGAGATCTGGTCGACCGCTACTTTAGTCTAATCCTGTGGTGGTATGATCTTCAGCTAAAAACTGTTTAGCTGGTCAAGAATGGGCGTGATCTCTATAATATGCCCATTGTTTACCCAAAGGCCCGTTATGACGGGGTTACGGGTGGCCATTCTGTTTTAAAGCCAACACCCAAAGGTTCTTTTTTTATGTCCAACAAATTCGTTGTCACCTGGGACTCTTTTCAACGCGAAGCGCGCAAACTGGCTGCCCGTCAGTTGCCCGCCAGCCAGTGGAAGGGAATTATTGCCGTCAGCCGTGGCGGTCTGGTTCCTGCCGCCATCATGGCGCGTGAGCTGGGAATTCGCCATGTTGATACCCTGTGCATTTCCAGCTATGACCACAACCAGCAGCGTAATGATCTGCAGGTGCTCAAGCAGGTGAACGGTGACGGTGAAGGCTTTTTGATCGTTGACGATCTGGTGGACACCGGCAACACCGCCAGGGTCATTCGCGAGCTGTACCCCAAAGCCAGGTTTATTACTGTATTTGCCAAGCCCAAGGGTGAGCCGCTGGTTGATGACTTTGAAGTGAGCGTCGGCCAGGACACCTGGATTGAACAGCCCTGGGATATGAGTGTCACTTTTGTTACGCCGCTGTGCGAACAGGAACAGGCATGATAAAAAGGCTCTTCGGAGCCTTTTTTATTGGCTGAGGCCGGAGTTCTGATGACTAGCCAGCAAAGCAATTTGAGTGAGCGGCTGTTTTCCGCCGTACATCATGCCCCAGAAACGTCCACCATTACCTTTGCCGGACGCCGTTCCGTTATAGACCAGGAGCCGGCTCCCTATGTCGACGGCGCTGATCTGCCCGCTTTTTACCGGTTGCAAAAACGGGCATTCTGGCACTGGTTGGGTATCGATAGCATTGAGATAGAAGCCACTTATGCACGAATGGCGATGGCCAGCGGCCGGCGCAGTGTGGAAGGCTGGCTGGATACCGTGGCCGATTATGGACCGGGTAACTGGGTCTTTGAGTGGAGTCGGCTGGGAGCTGAGGCGCAAAAAAAAGCACAGCAAAGCAGTGACTGCGGCCAGGCTCAGCAGCGTTTTCTGGAGGCTGCCCGTTATTTTTCTCTGGCCAGCTACCCGCACCTGAAAGGGGACCGGCTGGCGCTGCAGGCCCAGCTGCTGGCCAATCAGGCCTACCGCGAAGCGGGCAGGCTGCTGCCGGTGCCGTTAAAAGAACTGCGCATTCCTTTTAATGGCAAAGAAGTACAGGGCTATTTACACCTGCCTGCGAATGACCGGCCACTGCCTCTGGTGATGGTCAGTGGCAGCCTCGACAGTCTGCAGCTCGATTTCTGGCATTTTTACCAGCGTTACCTGGCCCCGGCGGGGATTGCCATGCTGACTGTGGACATGCCCGGAGTGGGTTATTCATCGCACTGGCCACTGGTTCAGGATAGCAGCCGGTTGCATCAGGCGGTGTTGCGCTACGTGCCGGAGATCCCTTGGGTTGATGAACGTCGGGTAGCCATGCTGGGAGTTCGTATGGGCGGCAATGTGGCGGCCAGGCTGGCAAGCCTGGAGCCATTCCGGTTGCGAGCCGTGGTCTGTATTGCCGGGGCTGCCAATCTGTTCTTCAGTGAGCGGGACCGTTTTATGCGGGCTCCGGCCATGCTGAGAGACAGTATCGCCAACCGGCTGGGCATGGTAAGTAATGACTGGGAAAGTGTGTATCAGCATTGTCGGGGACTTTCCTTGAAAACCCAGGGACTGATGGGGCATAAAACCCCTGTGCCGTTACTCAGTATTGGTCATCGCCGGGATTTTCTGTGTCCCGAGCCGGAAATACAGGCGCTGGCCGGAGCCAGCCGCAATGGCAAAGCGCTGGTGCTGGACAAACAGCCATTGGTGGAGGTGTATGAAACCGCTTTGGTACGAACCCGGGACTGGTTGCTAGACCATCTGTAAACCCGAAGCAAGACAGCGTTGCTACTTTTTTGCTCATCAGGGGCGTGCAACCTTTATTCTTGAGTGAAAAAGCGTTACATATAGGCCAGTTACCAGGGAGGTGGTTATGAGTACTGAAGCGGTGAGTCATCAGAAGCTGTTACGTCTGTTTGCGGCCATAGGCCCTTATCTGCGTAGTGAGCAGTCGAGTCAGAACGGTTACTTCTTTGATTGTCTGGCGGTCTGCGTCAGCGCCAAGGTGGAGCCGGAAAAACGTGAATTCTGGGGTTGGTGGCTGGAGCTTGTGCCCAGAAGTGACCAACATTTTGAATTTTACTATCGCCTGGGCCACTTTGGTGGCGAAGGTGAATGGCAGGAGCGGGAAATTCCTCGCAAGCATGAAGAAGAAATTGCCCGAACCCTGCGCGATTTCTACGACAAGCTGGCTGTCTGCCTTGATGATCTCTCTTTCAGTGCCGGCCCGGCACCGGAGCTTGGTGACAAGCATCTGCTGAGCCCCGCCTGATTTTTTGCGGCCAGACCGCAGAAATCCGTCTTTTCGTATAATGATTGCCGGCGTCTGCCGGCATTGCTGTGTTGTAAAGGAGCCGCAGGGCGTTCCATGAAAGGCAAAACCATTGTTGTAAAACTGGGTACCAGTGTACTCACCGGCGGCACTCGTCATCTCGACAAGGCACATATGGTGGAGCTGGTGCGTCAGTGCGCCAGCCTTCATCGTGCCGGCCACCGTATTATTGTGGTGACCTCGGCAGCCATTGCTGCGGGGCGTGAACATCTGGGCTTTCCCGAGCTGGCCGGAACTATGGCCAATAAACAGATGCTGGCGGCGGTAGGGCAGACGCAGTTGATCCAGACCTGGCAGTCACTGTTCAATATCTATGGCCTGCATGTTGGTCAGCTGCTGCTGACCCGGGCCGACCTGGAAGACAGAGAGCGATACCTCAACGCCCGGGACAGCCTGCGGGCCTTGTTGGATCATCGGATTATCCCCGTGATCAATGAAAACGATGCGGTGGCCACTAATGAGATCAAGGTGGGGGATAACGATAACCTGTCTGCCCGGGCTGCTATTCTGGCTGAGGCGGATCTGCTGATTCTGCTGACCGATCAACGGGGACTGTTTACCGCCGATCCCCGCAACAACCCCGACGCTCAGCTGATTGAGGAAGTGCAGACCATCGATGATACCCTGCGCAAACTGGCCGGCGGCAGTGTGAGCGGGCTGGGCACCGGCGGCATGGCTACCAAGCTGCAGGCCGCCGATGTCGCCCGTCGCGCCGGGGTGGACGTGGTGATTGCCACCGGCCAGGTTCCTGAGGTCGTGGGCCGGCTGGCTGCCGGTGACCGGGTGGGTACCCGTTTTCCGGCGTTGGCGACACCGCTGGAAAGCCGTAAGCGCTGGATCCTGGCCGGGCCGCCGCCCCACGGTGAAATTCATATTGACGCCGGTGCGGTCAGCGCGGTCTTGGACAAGGGATCCAGCTTGCTGCCCAAGGGCATAGTGCGGGTGGAAGGACGGTTCCGCCGGGGCGAGGCAGTGCGTATCGTCAATCCGGACGGCCGGGAGCTGGCCCGGGGCATCTGCCGCTACGACGCTCAGGATCTGGAGCGTATTAAAGGACAACATTCAGACCAGATTGAAACCCTGCTGGGGTATGGCTACGGCAGCGTTGCCATTCACCGCGATGATCTGGTGCTTTTGTAGGAGATATCATGGATTTGCAACAAATGGGCTGCGCCGCCCGCAGTGCCTCTTACCAGCTGGCCGAAGCCAGTACGCAAACTAAAAATGCCGCCTTGATGGCCATGGCCGAGGCACTTGAAGCCAACGCCGAGGCCATTCTTGCCGCCAACGCGAAGGATCTGGATGCGGCCCGGGACAACGGCATTGGTGAGGCCATGCTCGACCGGCTGATGCTGAACCCTGCTCGCCTGAAGGCAATTGCCGACGATGTGCGCAATGTGGTGCGGCTGCCGGATCCGGTAGGGGCCGAACTGGAGTCCCGGGTGCTGGAAAATGGCATGCGTTTGTCCCGCCGTCGGGTGCCGCTGGGGGTGGTGGGTGTCATTTACGAAGCTCGTCCCAACGTTACCATCGATATTGCTGCCCTGTGTCTGAAAACCGGTAATGCCAGTATTTTACGTGGTGGCCGGGAAACCTTTCACACCAACCAGGAGCTGGTGAAGGTGATCCGGCTGGCACTGGCGGCCTGTGAGCTGTCCGAGTCCTGCGTGCAGTATATCGGCGAGCCGGGCCGGGAATGGGTCAGCGGCTTACTCAAGCTGGACCAGTATGTCGACATGATCATTCCCCGCGGTGGCCCCGGTCTGCACCAGCTCTGCAAGGAGCAGGCCACCATTCCGGTGATTATTGGCGGGTTCGGCATCAGCCACACCTATGTGGATGACAGCGCCGATCTGACCCGGGCCATTGAAGTGATCGACAATGCCAAGACCCACAGACCCAGTGCCTGTAATGCTCTTGATACCCTGCTGGTGCACGAAGCGGTGGCAGACGAGTTGTTGCCTGCCCTGAGTGCCCGCATGGCCGAAAAAGGCGTGCAGCTGGTGGCCTGTGAGCATTCACTGCCGCTGTTGAAAGACGGCCCTGCCGATGTCCGTGCCGCCGGCGATAACGACTTTGACACCGAGTGGCTGAGCCTGACCCTGGGTGTCAGGCTGGTGATCGATGTGGAAGCGGCCCTGTCGCATCTGCGTACTTTTAATGCCAGTCATTCTGATGCCATTCTGACCAACAGCCTGGTCAATGCCGAGCGCTTTGTGAATGGTGCGCCGTCGGCGGCGGTGTATGTGAATGCATCGACCCGCTTTACCGACGGTGCCCAGTTCGGCCTGGGTGCCGAGGTGGCGGTATCCACCCAGAAACTGCATGCCCGTGGTCCCATGGGGCTGGAAGAGTTGACCAGTTATAAGTGGGTGGGGCTGGCGGATTACCTGATCCGTCAGTAACAGCCGGCCCCGCTTCAGGGGCCGGATTCTTGTTGCGAGGGGAGAGGAATATTATGCCGTCCAAGTTGCTGGATGCCCTGTTGCTGGCGATGCCATTATCGCCCACGCTGGAGTCCTGGCGTCAGCACCTGATTAAGCATCTGAATTATCCGGTGCAGGGGGCGCAGAGCCTGTTTATCGGTGATCCTGTTCTGGTAATTGTCTCGTTTCAGCACGACAGGGCAGAAGTCCTGTTGCCGGCCATGGAATGGCGACATCATGATATGCAGACGACCAAACCCAGCTCACGTGGCATGGTTGACGACCGCTCCGGCAGTCTGGAGCAGTTACTGGCGCTGGTGGAGGAATGTATTGCATTGCGGCTGAAATCATTTCATGAGTGCAGCCATTGCGGAAAGCGCTGTGCGCCGGAAGATCTGGGGTCACTGATGGGCGAGCCCACCTGTCGGGAATGCCTTAGGGGCCGGCGGGTACTGTTTTAAATTAGTCTCCCCCTGAAGGAAGGCCATATCCCCGTGCAGACGGGGCTTCGTGTATCTGCAGACGCAGTGTTATCGTGACTCTTCGGCATGATGCCCTGTATTTCCACCCGTGCGGAAATACAGGGCTGTTTCTTATCAGGCCCCGAACTGAACCAGCCAGCGGCGTAGCATCATGCCCGGCAGGGTGGTAAAGCCGGTGGTAGCCATGCTCAGTTCTCCTTTGTGCACGACCATCAGAGTGGGGGTGACGCCAATGCCAAGGTGCCTGGCCAGCCGGTTGTGCTCATCGTTAATCACCGGAAAGTCATAGCCCTTTTCCTGCACGTAGGCACGCACCTTCTGCTGGCTGCCCGAGGCAATGGCAATGCTCATCACCGGACCCGGTACCATGTTCACCATGGGCGAGACCAGCCGGCACACACCACACCAGCTGGCCCAGACATAGAGCAGCACCGGCTCGTTCTGGCTCTGGGCCGCCAGATCTACGGCCTGGCCTTCCAGCGTGATCAGCCCATCCAGGACGTCAGCGGAGGCGGGCAGATCCCGGCTGCGCCACAAATCCACCGCTGTCATCACTAGTAACAGAGCAAAGCCGTAACCCAGCAGACGTTTAAAGCGGCTCATTGGGCTGCCTCCAGTGCGGAAATGACCTTGTCACTGGTCAGCAGCACTTCCAGATCACGGCCGCTTGGCAAGCCCGGGCCAAACACCTGGTTAAAGGGAATGCCCGCCCGGCCATGGGCGCGCAGATAGTCGGTTATTTCCGCATTGGGGCGGGTCCAGTCTCCCTGCATCAGCACCACGTTATCCTGCTCCAGCACGCTGTATACCGGATCCCGCTGGATGACACCCACCTTGTTGGCCTGGCAGGTGATGCACCAGTCGGCGGTAATGTCCACAAACACTCTGTTGCCGGCGGCCACTTCCTGCTCTATGCGGGCCACATCCAGTGGCTGCCAGGGCAGCTCGGGCTTGGCCGGGGTAACCCAGCGTTCCTGAGTGAGCAGGGCCACGCCTCCCAGAACGGCACCGGTCAGGCTGATGCCCGCAAGGCCAAATACCAAGGCGCGCATGCCATGACGGCGCAGCAGCGACCATAGCGGTAAGATCACCAGCAGCGTTGCCAGCAGCAGGCTAAGCGTGCTGCCCAGCGTGGCAGACAGCAGTGACAGCAGCCACAGGCTGGTAGCCAGCAGCATAAGACCAAACAGCCACTTCACCTTGACCATCCAGGGGCCGGGTCGTGGCATAAAGCGTACAAAGCCGGGAAATGCCGCCAATAACAGCCAGGGCAAGGCCATGCCAAGCCCCAGTCCGGTAAAGATGGCAATTAATACCAGCGGTGAGGAGGCCAGTGCTGCGGCCACAGCCGTACCCAGAAAAGGGGCGCTGCAGGGCGTGGCCAAGAGCGTTGCAAACATGCCCTGCAGCAGATGGCTGCTGTTGCCACCACCCGGACGGGTAGCCAGCCAGGTGCTGAGTCTGCTTGGCAGGTGAATCTCAAATAACCCGAACAGGTTGAGGGAAAACAGTGCCGTGATTGCCAGCATAAAACCGATAAACCCCGGCTGCTGAAACTGAATGCCCCAGCCCAGCTGCGCGCCGGACCAGGTCAGTGCCAGCATAAAGGCCGCCAGCCCCCAGAACGACAGCATGATACCTGCCGCCGACAGCAGCAGCGGCCGGCGTACCTGGGCACGGCTGCGTTCGCCCAGCAGCAAAGTATTCAGCTTAAGCCCCAGTACCGGCAACACACAGGGCATGATGTTCAGGATCAGTCCGCCCAGCAGAGCGTAGCCCAGCACCATCAGCAGGCCGGGCTGGGCACTGGCCGTGGCGGCGAGTGTGCCTTGGGCAACCGGCTCGCTCAGTTCCTCGGCCAGGCTTTCATCGGCTACCGTTACAATCAGGGCTTCGCCGTCGAGGTTCAGCGCCGGATCCCAGCTGCTGACGGTAAAGCGTGCCTCAAGGTGACTCCCGTTGGTGGTGATCACGGGCTGGCTGAAGACGGCGGTATCGGTATCGTCGATAAATATCTGAGGATCCTGCCAGCCTGCTTCGTTGCTCAGGGTGATAGAGACCAGTTCTTTGGCCTCATCCCATTGCCAGTCACCGGCCTGTACCCGGGTGGCCGGGCGGGGCACCTGCGACAGCGCCTGCTGAAAGTGATGGTTAACGGTTTCATCGAGGGCGAGATCAGCCTGCAGCGGCAGCGACAGTGAATACTCGGTCAGCACGCAAATGGTGGTACAGCTGGGCAAGGTGAGGGTGGCGTTAAAGGTCGCCGGTGTTTCCGGGTTTTCCGGGGTGATGTAAACCGGAAAGTTGACATCATGCTGATAGCCCTGCGTTTCTATCCCCAGCAGATGAAAGCGGTCGGGCAGGGGCCAGCGCCAGTCAAAGGCCCGGATATTGTCGGAACTCTGCCAGTCGAGTCTGGGCGCAATGCCACCTTCACCGGGGGAACGCCAGTAGGTTTTCCAGTCGTCGGCCAGGCGTACCTGCAACAGCGCAGCATACTGACCGGAGCTGTTGTCCAGCGGGCCGTTCTGCACCAGACGTACTTGTACCGGCGGGTGCTCGGGAGATTGCAGCCAGCCGGTGTCGGCAGCCTGAACAGACAGCGTGGCAAGCAGCAGTAAACACAATGAAAAGAATTTATACACGTTTAATGGTCTCCGGGTGATCAACGCAAAATATAAGAAAGACTTACGTTGACTGTCATTCCCGAAATACACACAGCAGCAGGTGACGCCGGTATTCGGGCACTGGCTCGGGGGGAGGAACACGTCGGCGGCCATGACGGCGGGGCGGGGTCAGCCACCAGCACAACAGGGTAATCAGGCCCAGCAGCAAGCTGTCGGGATGATCCCAGAACTTGGTGAGTAATTGCTCCGACAGTGAACAGCGTTCGTGGTTGTCCTGGCCGCTGGTATCGTCAGTGTGAGTGACTTGCGGCTGTTCCAGGCAATAGCTCATCATACCAATGCGCTGACCCAGGCACAGAATGCCGATCAGCAGTACCAGTAAAATGGCCAGACGGCCCCGCTTCAGCCCAATACCAGCCATAGCGCCACACCCAGCATCAGGCTGCCGGCAATACGGTTCATCAGCCTGACCTTGCCCTTTTGCTGCAGCACCCGGCTCAGGGTGCGGCCGCCACTGGCGTACAGCAGCAAGCAAATAAACTCCAGTGACAGAATAATGGCCACCAGCCCGGTAAGCTGACCGGCCAGCGGGGCCTGATTGTCGATGAAAGGAGGTAACAGGGCAATAAAAAATGCCCATCCTTTCGGGTTGGCAATGGCGGTGACAAAGCCTTGGCTGACCAGGGTAAAGGCAGGAATGTGGCGGGGGCCGGTATTCAGCGGATTTAACGCCAGTTTGCCCCGGGAGCGCCATAACTGAATGCCGAGCCAGGCCAGATAAAGGCCGCCGCCATATTTAAGCAGCAAAAACAGCTGAGGGTATTGCAGCATCAGAGCAGCGACCCCCACAACGGCCAGGCAGGCGACCAGGCCGACGCCGGCCAACTCGCCCAGCATCATCCACAGGGTGCGCTTAACACCCACCGTCATGCCCAGAGATAACGCCAGGGTCATGCACATACCCGGCGTGATGGACACAAAGAAAAAGGTGGGTACAAACACCATTAAAACCGATGCGCTAATAGATCACCTGCCTGCCGACGGCACTTGGTTTATATAATCTCCGCCATTGTAGGCCAGGAGCCATATATTAAGCCAGCCTCATTCACGCGGGGTTCAATCGTTGAAACGGGGGCTGAAGACCAACCGGCCCGGCGCGATATCCATGGCGACGGGAACGTTGCTCAGCCAGCTGTAACGGCCATCATCAAGCCGGTATACCGGCTGGTTTTCAAGCACGGCGCGCACCAGCTGCATCATGCCTGCTGAGGCCGCACCCACTTCTCCCTGATAACCGAACGCGTTCACCTTGCTGTTCAGCAGGCTGAGTTCCCGGATAAAAATGGCGTTCTTTTGCCGGTCATAAACCGGCCGGCCTTCGACCTGCAGATCCAGCATGGCCGGAAAGCGTGCCACTATGGCATTGATGGCGGTTTCACCGCGAATATCAAGGCGAATTACCTGGCGGTTATCCGGACCTATGGTGAGATTGAGATCGTCGATGCGGGTTTCTACCAGTCCCTGGGTAAAGCGTGGCGCCTGTTGTTCCAGTTGAGTATAAAGCGCCTTTTCCAGCTCGCTTTCTGAAATGCTGTACTGGCTGAGGCTGGCACAGGCGCTCAGCACCAGAGCAGCAAGGGTTATAAACAGGGGTTTGAACATGGTATTACCTCTTTTTTGAGCTGTAAGCCGTCAGCTTTAAGCTGTAAGACTAGATAGTCTGTACGTGCCGGGAGCATAAGTGCAGTTAACGCGAATACATTGTCAGGCTGCTGGATCCGAAAGACAAAGTCGCAGCAATACAGACAAAATGTGTTTCTTATCGCTGACAGCTTATGGCTGACAGCTTTGGTTAACGCAACAGCCGGTCGAGCTGGTTGGCAAAGGCCTGGCGATCGGCCTGGCTGAGCGTGGGCGGGCCGCCGGTCTGTACACCACTGGCGCGCAGGGTATCCATAAAATCGCGCATGGTCAGCTTCGCGCGGATAGTGCCCTTGTCAAAGCGTTCGCCCCGGGGACTCAGTACTTCTGCCCCCTTGTCCAGGGCTTCGGCTGCCAGGGGAATATCAGCGGTAATAAGCAAATCGCCAGGCTCAAGGCGTTGTACGATTTCGTTATCAGCCACGTCAAAGCCCTTCGCAACCTGCAACTGGCGTACCTGCCTGGAGGCCGGTACGGGCAACGCATGATTGGCGACCAGCACAAGGGGCGTGCTGGTACGTTCGGCGGCGCGCAGCAGAATATCGCGGATTACTTTGGGACAGGCATCCGCATCTACCCATATTTGCATCAGTTACGCCGCCCCTGGGATTTTTTACGGTCGAGGGCATCTTTCAGTTCATGCGGATCGACCACCACGCCGGTTTCATCGGGGGTTGGGAAAACGGCGACCAGCAGTTCATCGTCGGTCATGCCGGGTACCCAGCGCTTCAGCCACACGTTCAGGCTGATGGCCTCGGGGGTGCAGTTCTGCCAGTCACCTTTGGCCCAGTCCCGGGCGTAATCGGCGTGGGGCCATACCGGAATGCAGTCTTCATCGTCGTCCGTAGTCAGCATCATGCAGCCGTGCTCGTCGGTGAGGATCCAGATTTCGTCCTGCTCACACACCCGGTTAACGAAATGATTAAAGCGCTCATTGTCGTTCAGTTGCAGCACAGTGGTCTTGTCTTGTTCGGTGAGGGGATAACTCATGCCGGTTTTCTCTATAACAGTAGGATGACAGGCATGTTCACACTAGCTCACCGGTTTTGTCCAGTCTCACCTTATCAAGGTGTTGCCAGGCCTTCTCATGAAAAAAATAAGCCACCGTATTAATCAGGGGTTCAACCAGCGCGATCAGGCCACCTACCAGCAGACTGCCTGAAAGCAGCCAGGCCACACTGAATGCCACGGTAAAGTGCACCAGTGCGAAGGTCAGGGTTTTGTTCATGGTGGGCTCCTGGGTCTTGAATAGGGTTACATTTAAATGATAACCATTCCTAAATGTGGTGCTAATTGTTCTTTTTTATCAGTTTCATCGGTGTTTTCTTTTAAATGAACGGGACTGAGGCGCAATAGGGCGTTTACAGCCGGTCCCTGCTCGGGATAGATTGAAAAGCAGATTGTTAAATTCGAGCCAGGGTGCTCACCAGTAGAATAAGCAGGGTTGCTCATGCATTTTCAGACCGACGATATCCGCATTAATGAAATCAAAGAACTGTTACCGCCGGTGGCGGTGCTGGAGAAATATCCGGCCACCGATACTGCCTCGGCGACGGTATTTGAATCCCGCGAGGCCATTCACCGTATTCTTGCCGGGCAGGACGATCGTCTGCTGGTCGTGGTCGGGCCCTGCTCTATCCATAACACTCAGGCGGCCATTGAGTATGGTCAGCGGCTGAAGGTCCTGCGTGAACGCTATGCGGATACGCTTGAAGTGGTGATGCGGGTCTATTTTGAAAAACCACGCACCACCGTTGGCTGGAAAGGGCTGATCAATGATCCCTATCTCGACAACAGCTTCCAGATCAATGACGGCTTGCGCATCGGCCGCAAGTTGCTGCTGGATCTGAACGACATGGGCATGCCCACTGCCAGCGAGTTCCTCGACATGATCACGCCGCAATATCTGGCAGACTTGATGAGCTGGGGAGCAATTGGTGCCCGTACTACCGAGTCACAGGTGCATCGTGAACTGGCTTCCGGGTTGTCGTGTCCGGTCGGCTTCAAGAACGGTACCGACGGCACCATCAAGGTGGCAGCCGATGCCATTGGTGCTGCCAGTGCCTCGCACCACTTTTTGTCCGTCACCAAATATGGCCACTCGGCGATCGTTTCTACCGCCGGTAATCCGGACTGCCACATCATTCTGCGCGGCGGCAAGGAGCCGAATTACAGTGCGGCTCATGTGGCTGCGGTATGTGAAGGGCTGAAGAAAGCCGGTCTGGCGCAAAAGCTGATGATCGATTTCAGCCATGCCAACAGCAGCAAACAATATCAGCGCCAGATGGTGGTGGCGGAAGATGTATGCAGCCAGCTCGCTGCCGGTCAGCAGGCCATCATGGGGGTAATGGTAGAAAGCCACCTGGTGGAAGGGCGTCAGGATCTGCAGGACGATGGTGAGCTGACTTACGGTCAGAGCATTACCGACGCCTGTATCGGCTGGGAAGACACCGAGCGGATGCTGGCACAGCTGGCCGAGGCCGTGGCTGCCCGACGGCAGGCGTGAGCCAGGCACAAAAAAAGGAGCCGCAAGGCTCCTTTTTTAATGGGGAAGGCTTACTTCACTTCCACGCCTTGTGCCTGAAGATCGGCATGGTAGGACGAGCGCACAAAGGGGCCGCAGGCGGCATGGGTAAAACCGATGCTGTCGGCAACGTCTTTCAGCTCATCGAACTCGGCGGGCGGCACATAGCGCTTCACCGGCAGATGGTGACGGCTGGGCTGCAGATACTGGCCCAGCGTCAGCATGGTGACATTGTGCTCGCGCAGATCCTTGAGCACTTCCACGATTTCTTCATTGGTTTCGCCAAGGCCCATCATCAGACCGGACTTGGTGGCTACCTGTGGGTGTATTTCTTTAAAGCGGCGCAGCAGCTCCAGTGACCACTTATAGTCGGCTCCGGGGCGGGCTACCCGGTACAGGCGTGGCGCGGTTTCCAGGTTGTGGTTGAACACATCCGGCGGCGTATCCTTGAGGATCTCCAGCGCGGTGTCCATACGGCCACGAAAATCCGGGGTCAGAATTTCAATTTTGGTATTCGGGCTTTGCTCGCGAATGGCCTTGATACAGTCGGCAAAGTGCTGGGCACCGCCATCGCGCAGATCGTCCCGGTCTACCGAGGTAATCACCACATATTTCAGGCCCAGTTCCCTGATGGTTTTGGCCAGTTTGGCGGGCTCTTCCGGATCAACCGGCAGCGGGCGGCCATGGGCTACATCGCAGAAGGGGCAGCGGCGAGTACAGATGGCACCCAGGATCATAAAGGTGGCGGTGCCGTGGTTAAAGCATTCTGCCAGGTTGGGGCAGGATGCTTCTTCACATACCGAGTGCAGGTTGTTCTCGCGCATGATGTTTTTGAGACCCTGTATGCGCTGGTTACTGGGAGGAAGCTTGATCTTCATCCACTCCGGCTTGCGCAGCACTTCTTCTTCTTGCTCTGGCATGAACTTGACCGGGATCAGGGCCATTTTGTCGGCGTCGCGCAGTTTTACGCCGGGTTCGACGCGTACGGGTTTACTCATAATGATACTTTCTCTGTGGTGTAATAGAGATGTTGATAGCCCAGCCGGCTGGCCAGCAGGGGCACCAGGCGGGACTGGGCTTCGTCGAGGGTCTGAGGGCCACCCAAGGTGCTGCATTGGGTCATAGCCATACCGGCATAACCACAAGGGTTAATGCGCAGAAACGGGCTCAGATCCATGTTGACGTTCAGCGCCAGGCCGTGAAAGGAGCAGCCCCGCCGAACCCGCAGGCCAAGAGAAGCAACCTTGCTGTCGCCCACGTAAACGCCCGGTGCATCGGGTTTGGCATAGGCCTCGACGTTATATTCTTTCAGCAATGCAACAATGGATTCTTCCATGGCCGTCACCAGGTTGCGTACGCCGAGTTTTTTGCGGCGAACATCAAGCAGCAGATAAAGCACCAGCTGACCGGGACCATGGTAGGTGACCTGACCACCTCGGTCTGCCTGAACCACCGGAATATCACCGGCGTTCAGTACGTGTTCGGCCTTGCCTGCCTGCCCCTGGGTAAACACCGGAAGGTGCTCAACCAGCCAGAATTCATCACCGGTACTTTGATCGCGCATGTCGGTGAAATTCTGCATTGTATGCCAGACATGCTCGTAAGACGCCAGTCCCCAGTTGCGGATGGTGAGTTTGTCCTGCTGCATGAAGTGTCCTCAGAGCACGTATTTAACCAGCTCGATATTGCCAAGCTCAGTATAAAGCAGTTCAACGTGTTCTTTGCTCTGCACCATGACATTCACGCTGACAGAATGGTAATTGCCCTTGCTGCTGGGACGCACCTTGGGACTGTAGTCGCCGGGGGCGTGCTGCTGCAGCACTTCCACGACCAGATCGGGCAGGCGCTCATCGGCCAGGCCCAGAATCTTGAATGGAAAACGGCAGGGAAACTCAAGCAACTCATCAAATTTGGTATTCATGGCAACCTTTGAAACAGCAGTATTCAATTGGGAATGGTGTAAATTTTCACAACCCATGTCGCATTTCTAACATAAAAACGGTTAATCCGAAACCGGCAACTTCCAGGTGGGGGAAATCAGGCAGGGAAGGGGCCGGTACAGCTCGGCCCCTGAGTTCATGTTATTTGAACAGACCCTGGATCAGCAGGGTAATGTAATCAATAAGACGGCTGAACAGGCCACCCTGTTCAATGTCTTCAAGGGCGACCAGAGGAACGGTGGCCACTTCTTTGTCACCCAGTTTCAGATGCAGGGTACCTACCTGTTCGTCCTTCGCCAGCGGTGCCTTCAGCGCCTGATCCAGGGTGAAGTCGGCCTGCAGGTTCTGGGCCTGGCCGCGGGGTATAGTGACCGCGACCGGCTTGTTCACGCCCAGCGCGACGGTGTTTTTGTCACCCATCCATATTTGCTGATCCACCAGTTTGCTACCCGCTTCATAGGGAGTCAGCGTCTGGTAAAAGCGGAAACCATAGGTCAGCAGCTTTTTGCTTTCAGCCGACCGGGTACGCTCACTCTCGGCACCCATGATGACGGCAATCAGGCGCATCTCGTCTTTGGTGGCTGACGATACCAGGTTATAGCCTACGGCATTGACGTGGCCGGTTTTAATTCCGTCCACGCTCAGGGACTGATCCCACAGCAGGGAGTTACGGTTGTGCTGAGTGATGCCATTGTAGGTAAATGATTTCTCGGCATAGATGGCATACTCCTCGGGCACATCGCGGATCAGCGCCTGACCCAGCTTGGCCATGTCCCGGGCGGTGGTGTACATCTCATCGCTGTGCAGGCCATGAGGTGTCACAAAGTGGCTGTCATTCATGCCAAGGCGGGCCGCCCAGGAGTTCATCAGGTCGGCAAAAGAATTGACGCTGCCGGCCAGGTGCTCGGCGATCGCGACGGAGGCGTCGTTGCCGGACTGAATAATAATGCCCCGGTTAAGGTCATCAACGCTGACTTCCTTGCCAACTTCGAGAAACATGACCGAAGAGCCGGGAAAGTTCTGGGCCCAGGCGGCTTCACTGATCGTCACCATGTCATCTCGTTTGACTTTGCCCTCTTCCAGGGCCTGACCCAGTACGTAGGAAGTGAGCATTTTGGTCAGACTGGCCGGCGGCAGCTTCTGATCGGCATTTTCTGCCACCAGTACCTGGCCGCTGGCATAGTCCATCAGGACATAGGCCTTGGCGGCAATGGCCGGGGGTTCGGGGATCATGGAAATGGTGTTTTGTGCCTGTGCGGCAAAAGACATCAGGCCGGCAATGGCAAGAGTAGGCAGAGTATTGACCGTACGCATAAGGTAAATCAGACCTTTTGTTTAAATAATGAATGGCGTTGATTGCCGTTTTAAGATGAAAATCGGGTTATTTAGTTCAGGAGGTATGCCTGTTCAAATCCTTCAGCAACCAAACGGGCAAGAATATTGTCTGTCTGGGTGGCTGGAATGGGTCCCATCTGCAGACGATACCATTCGGAACGCTGTTCTACCCGTGCCGGGAAACCATACTCTTTGCTCAGACGGGCGGCAAGCGCTCTTGCCTTGTCGCCGGAACGGGTGGCCAGCAACTGAATATGGCGGCCGGCGGCCTTGTCAGCCTGGCGCGCTTCTGCTTTGGTGGGGACTGTTTTGATCAGCTCTACTTTCACAGGCGCCGTGCCCTTGCCCAGCATGCCGAGTTTCCAGGCCGCGGCATAAGACAGATCGATAATGCGGCCACCGTGAAAGGGCCCGCGGTCATTCACCCGCACAATGACCTGCTTGCCGTTGTCGGTGTTGGTCACCTTTACAAAAGACGGTAACGGCAGGTTCTTGTGAGCTGCTGTCATGGTATACATGTCATATACCTCACCGTTTGAGGTGTGATAGCCGTGGAACTTGGCACCATACCAGGATGCCATGCCTTCATCCCGGTAGTTTTCCACGTCACGCCATACTTCATAGTCCTGGCCCCAGACATTGTAGTTTTTGTTGCCCTGACGACTGTATGGCTCAAAACGGGGCTTCGCATCCTTGACGTGAGACATGTCTGGCATTTCTCCCGGAGCCTTGTCCTGGCGCAGAGAGTAACGGCCGCCGGCAGTTTCCCGGTCGTAACTGTCGTCCTGCGCCTGCTCGGAAGGTTCGGGAGCATCGGGCTGGCTGCTGCAGGCTGCCAGCACCAGTGCAGCAGCCAGAGGCAGCAGCAGTCTTGTCCGCAGAAGGTTAGCGTTGTTGTTCATAGGCCTGCCTGATCTCTTCACTCAATTGATACACCGCCATGGCATAGAGCGGGCTGCGATTATAACGGGTAATTACATAAAAGTTATGGCGTACCACCCAATATTCGGGGCCGTCTGCACCGTCGAGTTTCACTAATTTAACCGGTGTGTCTGCTGCGAGCTCATCCTCGGTGGTTATGCCTGCCGCGGCCAGCTCGGCCCAGCTGTGCTTCAGTTCCAGAGCGGAAGAGACCAGGGCATCGGCCGCGTCGGTGTCGGCGACACTGGCCTTGTGAACAACGGGATCACCAAACTGCCATTTGTGCTCATGAAAATAATTGGCCACGCTGCCGATGGCGTCGGTGGCTTCAAACAGGTTGATATGGCCGTCGTCGTTAAAGTCCACCGCATAATGCCGGTAGCTGGAGGAGATAAACTGACCCATGCCCATGGCGCCGGCATAAGAGCCTTTCTGTTCATCCAGAGACCATTCCTGCTGCTCGGCCAGTTTCAGATAATGGCCCAGTTCGGAACGGAAAAAGGTACCCCGGGGCGGGTAGTGAAAACCCAGGGTGTAGAGTGCGTCGAGTACTTTGTGTGTTCCCATATGGGAGCCGTAGTAGGTCTCCACCCCGATAATGGCAGCGATAATCTGGGCCGGTACCTGCAGTTCCTGCTCGGCCCGGGCCAGCAGTGCTTCATGTTCCTTCCAGAACGCTACACCCTGCTCAATGCGTTTATCGGTGAGAAAAATAGGGCGGTAATCGTGCCAGGGCTTGGCCTCGGCGGGACGGGTCATGGCATCGATAATGGATTGCTGATAGGTCGCTCCGGCAATGGCCTGATTCAGCGCGTCCTGACTCAGCTCAAATTTACCGGCCAGCTCCTCCAGCCATTGCTGCTGCTCGGTGACGGTCGGAGCCGCCGACACAGACGTTGATAACCACACTGCCGCTGAAAGAAGAGCGAGGCGCATTGCTTGGTTCCTTGTTTGTTATTTTGCCAACAGGCGTTTGTGAGTACATACGGACATGAGAATGCCAAATCCGGCCATCAGTGTCACCATGGAGGTACCGCCATAACTGATAAGTGGCAGCGGAACCCCCACGACCGGCAGGAGGCCGCTGACCATGCCGATATTCACGAAGACATACACGAAAAAGGTGAGCGTCACTGCGCCGGCCAGCAACCGGGGGAAGGCGCCCTGAGCTTGCACCGAAATCTGCAGGCCACGGCCGATCACAAACAGATATAACAGGATCAGCAGCGTGACTCCCACCAAGCCGAACTCTTCAGCCAGGACGGCAAAAATAAAGTCGGTATGGCGCTCGGGTAAAAACTCCAGCTGAGACTGAGTGCCGTGCAGCCAGCCCTTGCCCCAAATGCCCCCGGAACCAATGGCAATCTTTGACTGAATAATATGATATCCGGCACCCAGCGGGTCGCTTTCGGGGTTCAGCAGAGTCAGCACCCGTCGTTTCTGATAATCGTGCATCAGGAAATACCAGAGTGCCGGTAAAAAGGCCGCCATTCCGGCCAGTGCCAGCAGGATTAGACGCCAGGGCAGACCGGCAAGAAAGATCACAAACAAGCCCGATGCGGCCACCAGCAGAGAGGTACCCAGATCAGGCTGTTTGGCTATCAGCAGGGTTGGCACCAGCACCAGAGCAAACGCCACGCCCACATGCAGCAGGCTGGGAGGTAGAGGATAACGGCTGATATAGGCGGCGATGGTGATGGGCATGGCCAGTTTTAAGGCTTCCGAAGGCTGAAAGCGAAAGGAACCTACCTCCAGCCAACGCTGAGCCCCTTTACCGACATCCCCCACAACCAGTACCAGCACCAGCAAAATGACCCCGGCAATAAAGACCGGTGGTGCCCAGCGGGCATAAAAACCCGGAGGAAACTGAGCCAGCACCACCATAACGGTAAGGGATAAGCCAATGTGCATGCACTGACGGGTAACCGTATGCAGATCCTCACCGCTGGCGGAGTAAAGGATAACCAGGCTTGAGCACAGCAAGAGCAGCACACCGGCCAGCAGTGGCCAGTCCAGATGCAGGCGTTCCCCCAGGGTGCGACGGTGCTTATTCATGGGCGATGACTTCCTCATCGGTAGTGGAGGTATCGGGCAGCAGGAAGGCGTCCAGCATGGCCCTGGCCAGAGGGGCGGCCTGAGAGCTGCCGCCGCCGGCGTTCTCCAGTACCACCGAGACCACGGCTTCCGGGTTGTCATAGGGCGCAAACCCGATAAACAGGGCATTGTCGCGCAGGTGTTCGCGCAGGCTTTTGTGGTCGTATTGCTGGTTTTCCGCCAGGCTGAACACCTGGGCGGTACCTGATTTGCCCCCGGCGACATAGGGTGTCTTGGCAAAGGCGCGGCGTGCCGTGCCTTCCTTGCCGTTGATGACGCGCCACATGCCGGTAAGGGCCACGTTCCAGTGATTATCCTGCTTCAGGGTGATTGGCTCACCGTGGCTGATCGGCATCTCGACCTTTTTATTATTGATAACAATGGCGTTCAGCAGACGTGGATGTACGGTATCGCCATGATCCACCATGATGGAGGTGGCCCGGGCCAGTTGCAGTGGTGTCGCCGTCCAGTAACCCTGGCCGATGCCGACGGAAATGGTATCGCCCTGATACCAGGGCTGCTTGTGGCGGCGTTGTTTCCAGTCCCGGGATGGCATGGTGCCGGTCGCTTCTTCGTGCAGATCGATACCCGAGTTCTGCCCAAAGCCAAAGCGGGTCATGTAATCATTCATGGTATCAATGCCGAGCCGGTAGGCGATGTCATAAAAGAAAGTATCGGCAGAAATTTCAATGGCCCTGTAGACGTCCATCCAGCCATGGCCCCAGCGTCGCCAGTCGCGGAATTTACGCTTGGTGTTGGGGATCTGGAAATAGGGTCCGCCAAAAAAGCGGGTTGAGGGGGTGATGGCCCCTTCATTCAGAGCCATGATCGACAGCATGGGTTTCACCGTGGAAGCGGGCGCATAAATGCCCTGGCTGGCACGGTTGATCAGCGGCCGATCGGGGTTTTGCAGCAGCGCTTTGTAGTCGGGGCTGCTGATGCCGTGTACAAACAGGTTGGGATCATAGCTGGGGTTGGATACCAGTGCGCGTACCTGGCCATCTTCAGGCGTCATCATCACAATGGCCCCCCGTTTTTCCGCCAGCAATGTCTGGGCCTGTTGCTGCAGTCGGATATCCAGGTTCAGGTAAATATCGCTGCCTGGCACCGGCGGCTCATAGCGCAGGGTGCGGATCACCCGGCCGCGGTTGTTGACTTCGACTTCCTGAAAGCCGGCATGGCCATGCAGCAAGTCTTCGTAATAGCGCTCAACCCCCAGCTTGCCGATATCCCTGGTGGCGGCGTAGTTGGCCAGCTTGTTGTCTTCCTTCAGCCGCTCTACGTCCCGGTCGTTAATTTTGGCCATGTAGCCCAGCACGTGGGTCAACGTATCCCGGTAGGGGTAAAAGCGCTTCAGGTAAGCCTCAATGGAGGCTCCGGGGAATTTGTGCTGGTTAATGCTGAAGCGGGCTACCTGGTCCTCATCCAGGCGACTGACCAGTACCACCGGGTTAAAACGGCGGTTACGCTGCACATCATGAAAGAAGCGTTCTTTCAGTGCCGGATCCAGGTTCAGCAGGACTATCAGCTCATCGACTGTGGCTTCCAGGTCGGCGGACTTTTCCGGTGTGATTTCCAGGCTGTAAATAGGCCGGTTTTCTGCCAGCAGTACGCCATTCCGGTCGTAAATCAGCCCCCGGGTAGGAGCGATAGGCACTACCTTGATGCGGTTGTCGTTGGAGCGGGTCTGGTAGCTCTGATGCTCATTGACCTGCAGGTGATAAAGATTGGTAAACAATCCCGCCATCAGCAAGACAATGGCGATAAACGACACCAGGGTACGCCGCCAGTGCAGAGAAGACTCGGCGACATGGTCGCGCATTTTTACCCGGGATCTGGCCACGGTTTACTCCCGGTGGTACGGATGGTTGTTGTTGATGCTCCAGGCTCGGTAGAGGCTTTCCGCAGCCAAAACCCTTACCAGGGGGTGTGGCAAGGTCAGGGGTGAAAGCGACCAGCTTTGCTCGGCGGCCGCTTTACAGGCCGGTGCCAGTCCTTCCGGACCGCCAATCAGGATGGCGACATCGCGGCCATCCTGTTGCCAGCGAGTCAGTTGCTCTGCCAGTTGCTCCGTGGTCCAGGGCTTGCCGGGAATATCCAGAGTCACAATGCGGGCCGATTTGTTGATGGCGGCCAGCATCTGTTCGCCTTCTTTATGCAGAATGCGGTCAATATCGGCATTTTTGCCTCGCTTACCGGCGGTAATCTCGATCAGTTCCAGCGGCATATCCCGGGGAAAGCGACGCTGATATTCCTGAAAGCCTGTGGTTACCCAGGCCGGCATTTTTGTGCCGACCGCCACCAACTGCAGCTTCATCCGGCCATGGCTCCGACGGTGTTGCCACCCCAGAGTTTTTCCAGCTGATAAAAGTCGCGGGTTTCTTCCTGCATCACGTGCACAATGGCATCGCCCAGATCAACCAGCACCCATTCACCGGCATCCTGGCCCTCAATACCCAGCAGGCTCAGACCGGCATGCTTGGCCTCGGTAGCCAGGTGATCGGCAATGGAATTGACGTGGCGGCTGGAGTTGCCGGAACAGATAATCATGCAGTCGGTGATGGTGGATTTATCGGTGACATCCAGTACCCGAATGTCACGGGCCTTTAGATCATCCAGTTTGTCGACGATGAAGTCGTACATTTCTTTGTCTTGCAAGAGCGAATTCTCCTTAATGAAATAACCGTAAATTATACCATGCTGCCGCTATAGAGTCCTTGTTGTCGAATATAGTTCGCCACCGCATCCGGCAATAAATATTGCGGATTGTTCCCACGCCGGATGTAATCCCGTATCTGGGTGGACGATACCTCAAGCTCGGGGTTATCGAGCAGAAAGATATGGCCGCCGGAAACCAGGTGCAGGGCTTCTCTGTCTTGTGTGCCATGGTTGTTATACAGAGCGGCCAGGGTGGGGTTCAGTTCGGGCGTCCAGCCCGGGCGGTGGCTGACCACCAGGTGGGCGTAGTCAAGCAGTTCCTGCCAACGGTGCCATTTATCCAGACTGCACAAGGAGTCCATGCCCATAATAAAACACAGTGGCCGAGAGGGGCCCAACTCGGCACGCAGCTCAATCAGGGTGTCTACCGTATAGGAGGGAGTGATTCGGTTAAGCTCCCGTTGGTCCACTGTCAGCCCCGGTGTTGCCGCCGCCGCCAGCCGGGTCATTGCCAGACGGTGCTCCGGAGCGCTGTCGGGGGTGGCGCGGTGAGGAGGAATATGATTGGGCATCAGTCTGACTTCACTCAGGCCCAGTTGCTCTCTGGCCTGAATGGCGGTGCGCAAATGAGCAATATGAATGGGGTCAAAGGTTCCCCCCAGTAATCCGATGGGTGCAGTCATGGCAATATTACGGGTTCTTTATCGTCGAGAAAACCAACGCACAGGGCTTGCAGCCAGCGCCAGGCGTTGTCGTCATCAAAGGTAGCCACGGCGGCATCGGCGGCAGCCAGCATGCGGGATAACGCGGCTATTTTAGGCCCCCGCAGCCGGTTTAAGGCGGCCTGCATCAATGGCTGTCGGCTGGACCACACATGCAGCTTGCCGGCGGCCAGCTGAAAGGACTGGCCGTCTGCCATGGCGGCCTGAAGCTGTTGCAGGGTGTTAAGCTCTTTGCTCAGCAGGTAGCACAGCATGCCTGCTTCAATCCCTTCCTGGCGTAATTGCTGCAGGATGCGGCAGCCTCGTTTTACCTTGCCTTGTAACAGCGGATCCAGCAGTTGAAAGGGATTGAAATGATAATGGGGTTGAACCTGTTGTTGTAGCTCTGCCAGGGTCAGTGGCTGGGGCAAATCAAGCAGCGCCAGTTTTTCGATCTCGCCGGCAGCGGCCAGCAGGTTGCCTTCAAAGGCCAGTGTCAGCCAGTGAAGGGCATCAGGCTCGGCGGACAGCTGATGACGGCGCAGACGCAGCTCCAGCCAGCGGGCCAGATGGCGGGCGTCAGGGGTAAATACCGGTACCACCGGCCCGGCTTCTGCCAGTGCCTTGTACCAGGCGGTTTTCTGCTGTTGCTGATTCAGGCGGGGGCCACTTATCAGTAACAGCAGATCAGCATGGCACTGTTGCAGCAGCTCTCTGAGCCGGTCAGACGCGGTTCTGTCCAGTTTCTCCGGTAGTACCAGCTCGATGATCTGCCGGCTGCTGAATAAACTCAGGCTCTGGCTGGCATCGAAAATGGAATCCCAGTCAAGGCCCTCGTCGGCGTCGAACTTGTGGCGTTCATCAAAACCTTGTGCCCGGGCAGCCCGGCGTAGTTCATCCAGCGCTTCCTGCTTGAGTAAAGGTTCGTCACCATAAACGAAATAGCAGGGCGCCAGCCCTGCTTTTATGTGTTTGCCCAGTTGTTCGGGATAAAGACGCATCAGAACGACAGACGGCTCAGTTGCCGCACAATCTGTTCGGCGGCTTCATGTTCCATCTGCTCGCGCAGTTGTTGTTGTTCCCGGCTGGACGCCAGTGCCTGAGCCGACTTGTCGAGAAAGCTGCGGTTAAAGGCCACGTTAAATACCTGGCGCGGCTCATCGGGCATGTCCAGGGTAAAACGAGTGCCAAATCGCATGGCGTATTCCAGCGCATCGCCTGATGGTTTAACCGAGGCAGTGGTGTTGCCCTGAGCGACCCCGGTAATGGTCAGGACGGGAGTGTCGCCATCGTTTTCAACCAGCACTACATCGGCTCGCAGCAGACGGGCCGACACCAGTCGGTAAAACTGGGTTTTATCATCCCCGTTCAGTACCAGTCGCTGCAGCTCCGGCGGCAGATTCTCACCACCCCGCAACTGAAAGCCACAACCGGCCAGTATCAGGGTCAGTGACAACAGTACGATGGCCTTGATTCGAGAGAGCATAACTACTCCTTAAAAACAGCGTTAAGCCATAAGCCGAAACAGATGAAAGCGCCGTGCCGGTTCTGGGACCGTCACGGCGCTTTCATGGTCGTCACCTCCGCGCAGGCGGGGTGACGACCATGGCGGTTAGTTCGCCACGATATTCAGCAGCTTGCCAGGCACATAGATAACCTTGCGCACCGTCTTACCGTCAAGATGGCGAGCCACGTTTTCATCGGCCTTGCCAGCAGCTTCTACGGCATCCTTATCGGCATTGGCTGGCACGGTGATCTTGCCACGCACCTTGCCGTTTACCTGTACGACGACCAGCTTCTCGTCTTCCACCAGGGCATCAGCATCAACCTCTGGCCAGGCGGCGTGATCGATATCCTTGTGGCCCAGGGCGCGCCACAGCTCAAAGCAGGTGTGGGGCACAATCGGGTGCAGCATCACCACCACGGCTTCCAGCGCTTCCTGCAGCAGGGCGCGGTTCTGGTCATCGCTCATGTCCACTTTTGCCAGATGGTTAAGCAGCTCCATAATGGCGGCTATGGCGGTGTTGAAGGTCTGTCGGCGGCCGATGTCATCGCTCACCTTGCTGATGGTTTTGTGTACTTCCCGGCGCAGGGTCTTCTGGGCGGCATTAAGGCTGGCCAAGTCCGGTGCAGGTGCAGTGCCGTGGGATTGGTGCTCAAATACCAGCTTCCATACCCTCTTGAGGAAACGCTGGGCACCTTCCACACCGGAGTCGGACCACTCCAGTGTCATGTCGGCGGGAGAAGCAAACATCATAAACAGGCGCACGGTATCGGCACCGTACTTGTCGACCATGACCTGGGGATCGATACCGTTGTTCTTGGACTTGGACATCTTGGTCATGCCGGTGTGCACAAGCTTGCGCCCTTTGGCGTCCACGGCTTTTTTGATCCGGCCTTTTTCGTCCCGTTCAACGGTCACGTCCAGCGGGCTTACCCAGACCCGGCCACCTTTGTCGTCGTTATAATAGAAGGCATCGGCCAGAACCATGCCCTGACACAGCAGACGCTTGAACGGCTCGTCAGATTCGACCAGTCCGGTGTCACGCAGCAGCTTGTGGAAGAAACGGGCGTACAGCAGGTGCATACAGGCGTGTTCGATGCCGCCGATGTACTGATCCACCGGCAGCCAGTAGTTGGCCTTTTCTACATCAAGCATGCCCTGGTCGTAGTTCGGGCTGCAGTAGCGGGCATAATACCAGGATGACTCCATAAAGGTGTCGAAGGTGTCGGTTTCACGCAGGGCCGGCTGGCCGTTATAAGTGGTTTTGGCCCATTCCGGATCGGCCTTGATCGGGCTCTGAATGCCATCCATCACCACGTCTTCCGGCAGCACTACCGGCAGAGTGTCTTCGGGGGCTCCGACCACGGAGCCGTCTTCCAGGTTGAGCATGGGAATGGGTGCACCCCAGTAGCGCTGGCGGCTTACGCCCCAGTCACGCAGGCGGAAGTTCACGGTTTTATTGCCGAGGCCTTTCTTTTCCAGAGTGGCGGCAATGGCGTCAAACGCCTGCTCAAAGTTCATGTCGTTAAATTCACCGGAGTCAAAAAGCACTCCTTTTTCGGTGTAAGCGTCGTTGCTTACATCCAGCTCGCTGCCATCGGCGGGCTTGATCACCGGAACGATGTCGAGGCCATATTTGCCGGCGAACTCATAGTCGCGCTGATCGTGGGCGGGTACTGCCATCACGGCGCCGGAGCCGTAGTCCATCAGCACAAAGTTGGCGACCCACACCGGGACCTGCTTGCCGGTCAGCGGGTGTACTGCCATCAGGCCGGTGGCCATGCCTTTTTTCTCCATGGTGGCCATCTCGGCTTCGGCGACCTTGTTGTGTTTGCAGTCGTCGATAAAGGCAGCCAGCTCCGGATTGTTTTCGGCGGCTTTAGCGGCCAGCGGGTGGCCGGCTGCAATTCCTACATAGGTCACGCCAAACAGGGTGTCCGGACGGGTGGTGTAAACCTCAAAGCTGTCGTCGCTGCCGGCCACATCAAAGCGCAGGGTCACACCTTCACTGCGACCAATCCAGTTGCGCTGCATGGTTTTCACCTGCTCGGGCCAGCCTTCCAGCTCATCGATATCGCGCAGCAGCTCGTCGGCGTAGTCGGTGATCTTGATAAACCACTGAGGAATTTCTTTTTGCTCAACCGGGGTGTCGCAGCGCCAGCAACAACCGTCATCGACCTGTTCGTTGGCGAGCACGGTTTCATCGTTGGGGCACCAGTTAACGGAAGAGGTCTTTTTGTATACCAGACCTTTTTCATACAGCTTGGTGAAAAACCATTGTTCCCAGCGGTAATATTCCGGGGTGCAGGTAGCCAGCTCACGGTTCCAGTCGTAACCAAAACCCAATCGCTTGAGCTGGTTTTTCATGTAGTCGATGTTTTCGTAGGTCCAGGGGGCCGGAGCCGTCTTGTTGTTGATGGCGGCGTTTTCGGCGGGCAGACCAAAGGCGTCCCAACCAATGGGCTGGAGCACGTTTTTGCCCTGAAGTCGTTGATAGCGGGAAATAACGTCGCCTATGGTGTAGTTACGGACGTGCCCCATATGTAGCTGACCAGAAGGGTAGGGGAACATTGACAGGCAATAAAACTTGTCTTTGCCGGCTTGTTCTGTGGCCTTGAAGGTCTGCTGTTCGTCCCAGTGACGTTGCACCTGGGGTTCGATATTCTGGGGGTTGTATTGCTCTTGCATTATGACGTCCGGCTCCGTAAATGAGTGGTAACACCAGCGATAAATCGGCATAGAATACCTTAGGGGGTAGCCGGCAACAATAGCACGGCCCCGGCACTGACTGTGAGGACACTGTCATGAGCGAGAAAGAAGATAAGCATAAAAAAGGGTACGACGCCTTTGTAGAAGAGCTGCAGCGCCAGTGGGAAATGGCTGAAAACACCACGCTGCGTGAGGCGGTGGAAAAAACCCAGGCTTATATGGAAGCCGCCGGCGACCTGACCAAGGATGAACTGGCACTGATTGCCGAATACGTAAAACGGGATCTTGCTGCGTTTGGCGAGGAAAAAGGCAGTTTTAGAGATAGTCTGTTTTACCGGCGTATCAGTGAAACCGTATGGGGCTGGCTGTCAGGAATGACCGATAAAAGTCAGCTGGAATGGCAGGAGCTGGGCGAAGATCTGGCTCACCATGGTGAATATCAGGCCGGCGAAGTCGTGGGTCCCGGTCTTTACGACTGTGCCCTGTGTGCTCATCGTCATGAAGTTACCCACCCTGAGGTGTTGAGCACCTGTCTGGAGTGTAACCACCATACCTTTATTCGCCATCCGCTCACGCCCTGAACAGAGACGAGCCACTTCTTTCCGTGGCGGTGATGAGCGTTGTCAGGCTTGCCGCCCGGAAAGTCCGGCCGGGGGCCGGAACCGGATTATTTAAATAGTTGTCGTTGTGCCATGGCCAGCCGGGTTTCCGGCTGGCGGCAGCGCAGCGCGATCAGCAGACTGAGGACCAGTACCCCCAGCAAAGGGCCGTTGCCAAAACGGGCATAAGGGGTCAGGCCACTCATGCCAATGACCTCCGTGGTCAGTACCCCCTGTTCAAATTGTGGCAGGCTGGCGCTGATACGGCCCTTTTCATCAGTGACCAGCGTGACGCCGTTATTGGTGGCCCTTATCATGGGCCTGCCCAGCTCCAGCGCGCGCATGCGGGCAATTTGCTGATGTTGCCAGGGGCCAATGGAGCGGCCAAACCAGGTGTCGTTGGAGACGGTGAGCAGGAAGTCGGTATCCGGTTTCATGTTGTCGCGTACCAGTCCGGGAAAAGCAACTTCATAGCAGATGGCCACACTCATATTCTGTCCGGCGGCGTGCAGGTCGGGCTGGCCGGCCTCACCCCGGGAAAAAGACGACATGGGCAGGTTAAAAAAGGGGGCCAGCGGTCGCAGCAGATTACCAAAGGGTACAAACTCGCCGATGGGGACCAGTTGTTGCTTGTAGTAACGGTTGCTCTGGCCGGTCTGGTATTGGCCACTGCCAAGACCGAGGACGGCGTTATAAACTTCGCCGTCCTCGGGGCGTGATACCAGGCCGGTAATCAGGCTCTGGCCTCGCTCAAACATGAGCTGATCCACCTGTTTCAGCCAGGGGGCGAGTTGCTGCTCCGAGGCTGGCAGCGCCGACTCGGGCCAGATCACCACATCGGCATTTACTGCCGGGCGGGTCAGATCCAGGTAACGCTTCAGGCTCAGCTCCAGCTGGCCCGGAATCCATTTTAATGACTGTTCGATATTGCCCTGTATCAGTGCCACCCGTAAGAGCTGAGTGGGGGAGACCCACTGCAGTTGCTGGCTGGCCACGCTGAGAACCCAGAGCAGGCTGGCAAAGAGGGCTGCACGCCAGCGCCGTTCGCGCCCCAGCCACCACAGTACGGCAGCAGTAAAGGTTAGCAGCCAGCTGATCCCCTGCACCCCAAACACCGGTGCCAGGCCCGCCAGCGGGCCATCGAGCTGAGAATAGCCAAACCACAACCAGGGAAAGCCGGTGAGCACCCAACCCCGCAGCCAGTCGGCAGCAATCAGCAATACCGGCAGTACCCACAACAGCCGGGCCCGGGGAGAGGCCACCAGACGGTGTGACAGCCAGAGTGCCAGCGAGGTATAAAGACTGAGATAGGCAGCGAGTAATGCCACCAGCACAAAGGCAACCGGCAGCGGCAGGCCGCCGAATATCGTCATGCTGTTGTGGATCCACCACAGGCCGGGCAGATAGAGACCCAGACTCCAGACAAAACCACGACGGGCCGCGCTGGCGGGCGAACAGTGATGCGTCAGGGCGAACAGGCCGGTCAGTGACACCAGGGCCAGAGGCCAGAAGTCAAAGGGGCTGAAGGCCAGAACGCCAAGGGCCCCGCAAAGCAGGGCCCCGAATATTGGCAGCAGTTTAAGCACTTATACCGGTTCCGAAGAGGAGGTTTCCTGATTGTCCGGTATCTTAACCTGTAATTGCAGCAGACGTCGACGGTCGGCATGAGCGACCTTGAATACAAACCCACCCAGTTCCAGCTGTTCGCCCTTGCCGGGCAGGTGACCAAAGGCATGCATGACCAGGCCCCCCACGGTGTCGGCTTCTTCGTCGCTGAAATCGGTATTGAAGAAATCGTTGAAGTCTTCAATGTCGGTGAGCGCCGCGACCGAGAACACCCGTTTGCTGATCTGACGGATTTCGGCGCTTTCTTCAGCGTCGAACTCATCTTCAATATCGCCGACAATAAGCTCGAGAATATCCTCAATGGTGACCAGGCCGGAAACACCGCCGAACTCATCCACCACAATGGCCATGTGATAGCGTTCTTCGCGAAATTCCTTCAGCAGTTTGTCGAGGCGCTTGCTCTCGGGCACCACGACCGCCGGGCGTAATATCTTATCGATGGAAAAGTCTTCTGCGGTCAGGCCAAAGCCGTAAGGCAGCAGATCCTTGGCCAGCAGAATGCCTTCGATATGATCCTTGTCTTCATTCACCACCGGAAAGCGGGAATGCGTCGATTCGATAATCATGGGCAGGAAGCTGGAAACCGGTTGGGACTTCTCCACCGTTACCATCTGGGAGCGGGGTATCATAATGTCACGAACCCTGAGCTCGCTGACTTCCAGTACGCCTTCAATCATGTCTTTGGTGTCCTGATCGATAAGATCCCGTTCACCTGCGTCCATGATCACTTCAACCAGTTCTTCCCGGTTCTTCGGTTCGCCCTGAAACATCTGGCCCAGTCGTTCAAGCCAGTTTTTCTTTGCGGACGAACCGTTGTCTGAGTGTGAATTGTCGTCGCTCACTTGTTAACCTTCGTCGTCTTGATAGGGGTTATCCATGCCCAGCCGGGCCAGAATACGGATCTCTCTGGCTTCCATGATGTCGGCTTCATCATCCTTAATATGGTCAAACCCGAGTAAATGCAAGCAACCATGTACCACCATATGGGCCCAATGGGACTGCAAGGGCTTGTTTTGCTCGGCTGCTTCCCGCTCCACGACCTGACGACAGATCACCAGATCGCCAAGTAGCGGCAGCTCCACGCCGGGGGGCGCTTCAAAGGGAAACGACAGCACGTTGGTGGGTTTGTCCTTGCCGCGGTAGTCCCGATTAAGCTCCTGGCTTTCGGCCTCATCCACCAGGCGTACGGTCACTTCGGTTTCATCGCGTTCACCGTCAAGGGCCGCGGCAAGCCAGGTTTCAATATCCTGTTCTGCCGGCAGGCCGGGGGCCTCATCACAGGCGATTTGCAGATCCAGCCACAGGGTCATGATTGCGACTCTCCATGGAGGGGCTTGTTGCTCTCCTGTTGACGTTTCTGTGCGTCATCAAAGGCCTCATAGGCACGTACAATGCGGGCCACTACCGGGTGACGGACCACGTCTTCGGCACGGAAGAAGTTAAACGACAGTCCTTCGACGCCGCTCAGTACCTCAATGGCATGGCGCAGACCGGAGCGTGCATTGCGTGGCAGGTCAATCTGAGTGATATCGCCGGTGATCACGGCCTTGGAATTAAAGCCGATACGGGTAAGGAACATTTTCATCTGCTCCACCGTGGTGTTCTGGCTTTCATCCAGGATCACAAAGGCGTCATTCAGGGTGCGGCCACGCATATAGGCCAGCGGGGCCACTTCAATCACATTGCGCTCAATCAGCTTCTCCACCCGCTCAAAGCCCAGCATTTCAAACAGGGCGTCGTAAAGCGGACGCAGATAAGGATCCACCTTCTGGCTCAGGTCACCGGGCAGAAAACCGAGCTTTTCGCCCGCTTCCACTGCCGGGCGGGTGAGCAGAATGCGGCGTATTTCCTGACGCTCCAGCGCGTCGACCGCCGCCGCCACCGCCAGGTAGGTTTTACCGGTACCGGCCGGGCCAATACCAAAGGTGATGTCGTGGCTGAGAATATGGGCCACATAGTGCGCCTGATTCGGGCTGCGGGGCTTTATCAGACCCCGCTTGGTCTTGATCACCACTTCCTTGCCGTAGCGATAGCCGCTGCTGGCTTCTTCCTCGTCGTCCTGTTCCAGTACCTGGCTTTCCTTGATGGCCAGATGAATGTGCTCCGGCGTAATATCGGGCACAGGCTGTCCCTTGATCGACTGGGTTTCCACATAGAGGCGGGTGATGATGTCGTTGGCTACCCGGGCCAGACGTTCCGGGCCGACAATCTGAAAATGCTCATCACGGTGATTGATTTCCACCCCCAGACGACGTTCCAGCTGTTTGACGTTGTCGTCAAAGGGGCCGCACAGGCTGGCCAGGCGTTGGCCGTCGGCGGGTTGCAGTTCAAGATCCAGATGAGTGACGTTGGCTGTCAAGGTAACTCCTGTTGCCAAAAAAGCTCTAAGCTGTAAGCCGTAAGCTTGACGCTAAAACAAACACACTCCTGCTGGAGTGCTATCGGTAGTCTGATGACATCACCGGGTTTGTCCATCATCATAACTGAATATGATGATATGGTCTGGACAAAGCCCGGTGATGGCAGTCAATACTGTCTGCCTTACCGCTTAAGCCGATAGCTTACGGCTGCTGTTAAGGGGTGAAGGTTGCCACACCGGTGTTGTCGGGCACGCCATCGGGACGGCGGGCCAGAATGCTCTGGGGAGACACTTGGGTTCGCAGATCCATGCCGTCTTCACCGTGCAGGAATTTACCCCGCAGGCTGTGAGGCATCACTTCGGTGATCTCCACATCAGCAAAGCCGCCAATCAGGCTGTGCGGGCCTTCAAAGTTTACCACCCGGTTGTTTTCGGTGCGGCCACGCAGTTCCATGGGGTTCAGCTTGGACGGGCCTTCTACCAGGATACGCTGGGTGGAGCCGAGCATCTGCCGGCTGATCAGCTGAGCCTGGTTATTAATGGTGCTCTGCAAGCGATACAGCCGCTCTTTTTTCTCATCCATCGAGATATCATCGGGCAGATCGGCGGCCGGGGTACCGGGGCGCGGGCTGTAAATAAAGCTGAAGCTCATATCAAAGCCCACGTCCTCAATGAGTTTCATGGTCTTTTCAAAGTCGTCTGCCTCTTCACCGGGGAAGCCCACAATAAAGTCGGAGCTGATGGTGATATCGGGGCGAGCAGCCCGCAGCCGGCGGATCTTGGACTTGTACTCAAGGGCAGTGTGCGGGCGCTTCATCAGGGTAAGAATGCGATCCGAACCACTTTGCACCGGCAGATGCAGGAAGCTGACCACCTCCGGGGTGTCCTTGTACACCTCGATAATGTCGTCGGTGAACTCAATGGGATGGCTGGTGGTGTAGCGGATACGGTCGATACCGTCGATGGCGGCGACCAGCCGCAGCAGTTCGGCAAAAGTGCAGATTTCACCATCAAAGGTGTCGCCCCGGTAGGCGTTCACGTTCTGGCCGAGCAGGTTGACTTCCCGTACACCCTGTTCGGCAAGCTGGGCAATTTCATAGAGAACATCGTCCAGCGGGCGGCTGACTTCCTCGCCGCGGGTATAAGGCACCACGCAGAAGGAGCAATATTTGGAACAGCCTTCCATGATGGAGACAAAGGCAGTTGCGCCTTCAGCTTTGGGCTCGGGCAGATTGTCGAACTTTTCGATTTCGGGAAACTCGACATCCACTTGGGCACCGCGTCCTTCCAGCACGGATTTGATCATGGTTGGCAGCCGGTGCAGGGTTTGCGGGCCGAATACAATGTCCACAAAAGGTGCGCGGGCGCGAATGGCGTCCCCTTCCTGAGAGGCCACACAGCCACCCACGCCAATCACCAGCTTGGGGTTGGCTTCTTTAAGCGGACGCCAGCGCCCGAGCTGATGAAAGACCTTCTCCTGGGCCTTCTCGCGAATGGAGCAGGTGTTAAGCAACAGTACATCGGCTTGATCTGCTTCTTCGGTAAGCTGGTAGCCGTGGCTGGCATCCAGCAGATCGGCCATCTTGGATGAATCGTATTCGTTCATCTGACAGCCCCAGGTTTTGATATGAAGTTTTTTGCTCATGGCGCTCTAGTTAGTGCTATGGGTCGTGCATTTTGGACCGCGCATTCTACTCTTTTCTCCCTTGAGTGGCCAGATAATATCCAGCCACAAAGCCGGGAGGAATATGCGAATTGTCCCCGGCGAAAGAAGGGGAATTGGGGTAGAATGGCCGAAAAATCCGGAGGTTGGATAATGCAAGAGTGTGATATTGCTATCGTGGGTGGTGGTATGGTGGGAGCATTGGCGGCAGCCATGCTGGCCCCTGCCGGGTTGACTATCCGAGTGCTGGAAAGCCGGCAGCCTGCTGAGTTTTCACCCGAGCAACTCCATGACCTGCGTATTTCCTCCATCAGTGCCGCGTCGGTGCGACTTCTGCAGCAGGCCGGAGCCTGGGACGCCATCATGCAGATGCGTGCCTGGTCCTATCAGCGGCTGGAAGCCAGCGAGTGGCAGGGCTTTGCCACCCGCTTCAGTGCCGACGAACTGGACTGTGAGTATCTGGGCTACATGGTGGAAAACCGCATTATTCAGCTTGGTCTGTGGCAGGTGCTGGCGTTGTGGCATAACGTGACCATCGACTGTCCGCAGATGCTGGACAGGCTTGAACAAAACGCGAAAGGCGCACTGCTTACGCTGGGAGATGGTTCTCAGTTGCAGGCAAGGTTAGTGCTGGCCTGCGACGGTGCAGAATCCCGGGTACGGCAGATGGCCGGGATTGGCGTCACCGCATGGGACTATGATCAGCAATGTATGCTGATTAGCGTACAGGGAGAGCAGCTGGAGCAGGACATTACCTGGCAGCAATTTTGCTCATCAGGCCCCCGAGCTCTGCTGCCGCTGGGTAATGGCAGGGCATCGCTGGTCTGGTACGACAGCCAGGCGCGTATTGCGCAGCTGGCGGCCATGAGCAACCAGGAGCTGAATGCCGCAGTGGCGGCGCATTTTCCGCCGCGCCTTGGGCCGGTGACCGTGCTTGGCAAGGGCCACTTTCCCCTGCGCCGGCGTCATGCCAATCAGTATGTAAAAGGCTGTGTGGTGTTGCTGGGGGATGCCGCGCACACCATTAACCCGCTGGCAGGGCAGGGGGTTAACCTCGGATTCAAGGATGTTGCAGCCATCAGTGAGCTTGTTCATCAGGCGGTGGAGCAGGGTGAAGACATCGCCGCTCCCGATATGCTCAGGCGCTTTGAACGCCAGCGTAGGCCTGACAACCTGCTGATGCAGGGAGCCATGGATGTATTTTATCAGGCCTTCAGCAATGAATTGCCGCCGCTCAGGCTGCTGCGTAATCTTGGCCTTAAGGCTGCTGAGCACAGTGGCCCGCTGAAAAAACAGGTAATGAAATACGCCATGGGGCTGTAGGCCAGATAGTGGCCTTGTTTATATGTGGTCATCTCCGCGAAGCCGGAGAACCATGGCGACCTGCACTGGACTCCTGCCTCTGCGGGAGTGATGCCCTCTTTTGAGCTTGATTGTTGGGATTCGCTGAGTTCATCGCAAACTTACCGTATCTTTGCATTTTCCGAGACTCTGAAAGCAAAAAACCGGCACAAAGGCCGGCTTTCGATAGATGGTTGTGAGTGCCAGGGTTCGAACCTGGGCATGAGGCCGAGATCAAAAAAACCGGCACAAAGGCCGGCTTTTAGATAGATGGCTGGGGTACCAGGATTCGAACCTGGGCATGAGGCCGAGATCAAAAAAACCGGCACAAAGGCCGGCTTTTAGATAGATGGTTGTGAGTGCCAGGATTCGAACCTGGGCATGATGCCGAGATCAAAAAAACCGGCACAAAGGCCGGCTTTTAGATAGATGGCTGGGGTACCAGGATTCGAACCTGGGAATGGCGAGATCAAAACCCGCTGCCTTACCGCTTGGCGATACCCCAATTTTTTAAATGGTGCGGGAGGCGAGACTTGAACTCGCACACCTTGCGGCGCCAGAACCTAAATCTGGTGCGTCTACCAATTTCGCCACTCCCGCTAAGAGTGGTGGCTATGGCGGGATTCGAACCTGCGACCCCATCATTATGAGTGATGTGCTCTAACCAACTGAGCTACATAGCCACATAAAGCATTGAGTCGCCTCAATGTTCTGACACAAATATGTGTCTTTGTAAAATGGCTGGGGTACCAGGATTCGAACCTGGGAATGGCGAGATCAAAACCCGCTGCCTTACCGCTTGGCGATACCCCAACAGAAATGGATGATAACAAAAAAATTTATATCAGCCACTTTTAAAAATGGCTGGGGTACCAGGATTCGAACCTGGGAATGGCGAGATCAAAACCCGCTGCCTTACCGCTTGGCGATACCCCAGCAATGGTGGCTATGGCGGGATTCGAACCTGCGACCCCATCATTATGAGTGATGTGCTCTAACCAACTGAGCTACATAGCCATTGCTTGTTGATGACCTTACGTCACCGAACGGGGCGCATTATGCGTATCCGGGCCGAAAGCGTCAACCACTTTTCCGTAAAAAGTTAGCGTGAGTCGTTCATTTGACCACAAAATCGTCATGGTGATGAAGGGGTAGTCAGCAGGGCTGTTTTTTTGTGCAACATTCAGGGGGAGCATAAAAAAGCCGGGACCAGCCCGGCTTTGAAAGGAGGGTGTGAATGCTTACACGTTGAACAGGAAATTCATCACATCGCCGTCTTTTACGATGTAGTCCTTGCCCTCGGAGCGCATCTTGCCGGCTTCTTTGGCACCCTGCTCGCCACGATAGGTGATGTAGTCTTCATAGCCGATGGTCTGGGCGCGGATAAAGCCCTTTTCAAAATCGGTGTGAATTTTGCCGGCGGCTTGCGGTGCGGTGGCGCCTACGGGGATGGTCCAGGCCCTGACTTCCTTAACCCCGGCGGTGAAGTAGGTCTGCAGGCTGAGCAGCTCATAGCCGGCGCGGATAACCCGGTTCAGGCCCGGCTCTTCCAGTCCCATGTCGTCCATAAATTCGGCGGCTTCTTCTGCATCCAGTTCGGCAATTTCCGATTCCATGGCGGCACATACCGGTACCACGATGGCATTTTCGGCAGCGGCAATGGCTTCCACCTGGGCCAGGTAGGGGTTGCCTTCAAAACCGTCTTCATTGACGTTGGCAATGTACATGGTGGGCTTGATGGTGAGGAAGTTCAGGTAGTCGATGGCGGCCTTTTCTTCCTTGGTCAGCTCCACACTGCGCAGTACCTTGGCTTCTTCCAGTACCGGCAGCAGCTTTTCCAGGACGGTGATCTCGAACTTGGCATCTTTATCGCCACCCTTGGCCTTTTTGGCGTTACGGGTAATGGCGCGCTCACAGGTGTCCAGATCTGCCAGCGCCAGCTCGGTGTTGATCACCTCAATGTCATCTTTGGGGGAAACCTGACCGGCCACGTGCACGATATTGTCGTTTTCGAAGCAGCGCACCACATGCCCGATGGCATCGGTTTCGCGAATATTGGCCAGGAATTTATTGCCCAGACCTTCGCCTTTGGAAGCACCTGCCACCAGGCCGGCAATGTCCACAAACTCCATGGTGGTGGGCAATACTCGCTGGGGGTTAACAATTTCGGCCAGGGCATCCAGGCGCTTGTCCGGCACCGGCACCACACCAGTATTCGGCTCTATGGTACAGAAGGGGAAGTTGGCGGCTTCGATGCCGGCCTTGGTCAGTGCGTTGAACAGAGTGGATTTGCCCACGTTGGGCAGACCCACGATACCGCATTTAAAACCCATGATGGTGTCCTGAAATTACTTGGTGGAATCGGCATTGAAGGCATGCAGGCGGTTCATCGCTTTGGGCATGCCATCACTGAATAAAATATCGGTAGCACGGACGGCTTCGTCCACGGCGGCGTCGAGCAGGGTTTGCTCGGTGGCCGGAGCTTTGGTCAGCACAAAGCCGGCGACCCGGGATTTATCGCCCGGGTGACCGATGCCCAGCCGCAGCCGGAAGAAATCCTTGCTGTTGCCCAGACTGCTGATGATGTCACGCAGGCCATTGTGGCCGCCATGACCGCCGCCCTGTTTGAAGCGGGCCGTGCCCGGAGACAAGTCCAGCTCGTCGTGCGCGACCAGAATCGACTCGGGCGGGATCTGGTAAAAGTTGGCCAGCGCAGCGACTGACTTGCCTGAGCGGTTCATAAAGGTGGCAGGCACCAGCAGACGTACGTCTTTGCCGGCAATGCGTACACGTCCGGTCCAGCCGAAGAATTTGCCTTCTTCCTTGAGCTGAGTACCGTGCAGGCGGGCCAGCTCCGCCACATACCAGGCACCGGCATTGTGCCGGGTCTGGGCATATTCCGGACCAGGGTTAGCCAGTCCGACAATAAGTTCGATAGGTTGCATAGCAGAATCGGCCGTTAAAATGACGTCATATTCTAATGAAGTGCAGCGATAATGGCCACCTTGCACGGCGGATTTACCACTGCACATGGAGGGTGCCAAACTTGGATTGATTGTTCACAATCTGTGTTATTATTGTGATTCAAATGCAATCCCTTTGCTTTCTCCTGCTTTTCTGCACAGGATTTTTACGGAAACCACCATGTTTGAGCTTCTGGGTTGGTCTTTGCTGGCCGGTGTTGTTAACGCGCTGGCTGGTGGCGGTCTGTTTTTTACGCTGCCGGCGTTGCTGGCAGCGGGCATTCCCAGTACCGGTGCGGTGGCCACTGCCAGCGTGGCATCGTGGCCCGGTTATGTCAGTGCTTTCTGGGGAATGCGCCGCCGTTTGCGGGGCGGGCCCTTGATAGGGCTGACCGTGATTGGCCTGGCTGGCGGCGGTCTGGGGGCCTTTGCACTGACCCGGTTTCATGCCGGTAACTTTAATTATCTGGTGCCCTGGCTGCTGTTGGGAGTCAGCGTGCTCTATGGTCGCCAGCTGCTCAGCAGCAAGGGATTTGAGGGACCGTTGGTGATGCAATCCGGAGCCTGGCCGGCGCTGCTGGGCGGCAGTTTTTACGGCGGCTTTTTTGGCGGTGGCCTGGGCGTGCTGCTAATGGCGCTGATGGGGCAGCTGCGGCTGGGCTCAAGTCTGCAGCAACACGCCATCAAACTATATTTGTCGATGTTGGCCAGCGGCGCCACCATCGTGGTCTACTCCCTTTCGGGGCTGGTGTACTGGCATGAAGCCCTGCTGCTGGCGTTGGGTTACCTTTTGGGTGGCAAGCTGGGTGCCCGGGCGCTGGAGTGGATTAACCCCCGGCTGCTGGCCTGGGGGATTGTTGTCTTTGGTGTGGCACTGAGCGGATATTACTTTATACGATTTTACACCCCCTTCGGGGAGCTGTAAGCCGTAAGCTGTAAGTGGAGCTGTAGGTCGGGATGAGTTTTACGAATCCCAACGTTTCCGCCTGCAGCCCTTAGTATCAAATTCCGGCCACAAAAAAGCCCGCGACATCGCGGGCTTTTGCACATGTTTGAACTTAGTGTTCAAACATGGCAGAGATGGACTCTTCGTTGCTGATGCGGCGAATGGCTTCGGCCATCATCGGGGACAGGGTCAGTTGCTTGACCTTGTCCAGCGCCTGAATTTCCGGGCTCAGGGGGACGGAGTCGGTGATGATCACTTCATCGATAACCGAGTCTTTAATGTTCTGAGCGGCGCTGCCGGAAAACACGGCGTGAGTCGCGTAAGCAAACACACGTTTGGCACCACGAGCCTTCAGGGCTTCGGCGGCTTTGCACAGGGTGCCGCCGGTATCGATCATGTCGTCCACAATCACGCAGTCACGGCCTTCCACGTCACCAATCAGGTGCATCACCTGAGAGACGTTGGCGCGGGGGCGACGCTTGTCGATAATGGCAATGTCGGTTTCGTCCAGCAACTTGGCCACGGCACGGGCACGCACCACACCACCAATGTCGGGTGATACCACCACGGCGTCTTGCAGGCCTTTGGCTTTCATGTCTTCCAGCAGCACCGGAGTACCGAATACGTTATCTACCGGTACATCGAAGAAGCCCTGGATCTGCTCGGCGTGCAGATCTACCGTCAGTACCCGGTCCACACCCACGCTGGACAGGAAGTCTGCCACTACTTTTGCGGTGATCGGCACACGGGCAGAGCGCACGCGGCGGTCCTGACGAGCATAACCGAAGTAGGGAATAACGGCGGTAATACGGCCGGCAGAGGCGCGACGCAGAGCGTCGACCATAACGATCAGCTCCATCAGGTTGTCGTTGGTGGGCGCACAGGTGGACTGGATGATGAAGACATCGCCGCCGCGTACATTTTCGTTGATTTGTACGCTGATTTCACCGTCGCTGAAACGGCCGACATCGGCAGCACTCAGTTTGATGAAAAGACGATCAGCGATACGTTGGGCGAGTTCCGGCGTTGCATTACCAGCAAACAGCTTCATGTCGGGCACGGTTTAAAACCTCGGAGTTGCTTCGTGGGTGGTGAGACTGGACGGGGCCGTGAACCCGTATTACGAAACACGTTTCGCTATCCAGCCCTTTTTCGGAATTATTCTGGTTCGGGGCGCCGAACAGGCTGTTGAATAAGAGTACTCAACGGAGAGCCGGCCTGAGCCGTGTCGTCCTGTTGGCGACCACTGGCAGCGAACTGACCCTTGGGATAAGGGAGAAAACGAGCCCACCCCGCTTTCATGCCATCGCTGCTTGGTCTGTCTTGTTCACAAACGGGAGTTTACTGCGCACTAAGTGCCGTCAGTAACGGCGATCGGTTGCAGCCTCTGGCGACAAATCCGACCGTGCCGTCCGGCGCATGGTTAAGCGTTCTCTCTGCCGCGTCCCGGCTGTTAAAGGTGCCGAAAACACAAGCGCCGGTGCCCGTCATTCGTGACGGCGCATATTCTAGCAACCAGCTCAGAAGTTTGGCAACCTCGGGGTGTCGCTTTTTAACCAGTGCTTCGCAGTCGTTTTGCCAGGGTGAGTTAAGGCGCTGTTCGAGACTCATTACCGGGCTGTTACGGGGCAGGTCGGGATCGGTAAAAATGGCCGGCGTCGATACGTTTACTCCCGGATTCAGCACCAGATACCAGGGTTCAGGCGGAGCCGCGTCGGTGAAAATATCCCCTACACCTTCGGCAAAGGCGGCGCGACCATGCACAAAAACCGGCACATCGGCACCCAGCTGCAGACCCAGTGTGGCCAGCTCATGGTCGCTCAGGCCGAGTTGCCACAGTCTGTTCAACCCCACCAGAGTGGTAGCCGCATCACTGGAGCCTCCCCCCAGACCGCCGCCCATGGGCAGCCGCTTGGTGAGCCGGATATGAGCTCCCTTGTTGCAGCCGGTGTGTGTTTGCAGCAGACGCGCTGCGCGGATGATCAGGTTGTCTTCCGGTGCGACGCCGGGCAGGGAAGGAGACAAGGTCAGCCCGCTCGCCGGGGTAAAGCTCAGTTCATCCCCGAAGTCCACAAACTGAAACAGGGTCTGCAGGTTGTGGTAGCCATCTTCCCGGCGGCCGGTAATGTAAAGAAACAGATTGAGCTTGGCGGGGGCTGGCAGGCGTATCACGGATTAAGCTCCCACCGGCTTACAGCCAGTTTCAGGGTAGTGCCGGCATGGCTCAGCTCCAGCCGGCTGGGCAGCCAGAGCTGGTCGATCTGGGTGTAACCGAGATAGCGCAGCTGCCATCCGTGAGACTGTACCAAGGCAGGACGGCCGTCTTGATCAAAGCTCACGGTATCGGCATTGCCGGGCAGGCCTTTGATCCAGTCTGCCAGCTGTTCTACCGGTAAATCCCAGCCGGTGAGGCGATAGACCAGATCCCGCGCATTGTCGGCAGTATGACGCTGGCCTTCGCTGTCAATCAGTTCAATGCGGCCGCTGAGGCGGCTGAGATCAAACACTCGTTTGCCCACTACATTGGTGAGGTTCAGGCGGTAGTCATCGCTGTTATTGCGCCAGAACAGGCTCAGGCTGCCACGTTCGTCGGGGGTGATAATGCCGAGTTTGGCGGCCAGCTGCCAGTGTTCCAGCTTGGTCAGTTGTTGTTTCTGAGCCTGCCAGGAGCCGGCGGGCGCTTGTTCGGCCCGGTAGGCACAACCTGAAATCAGCAACAAGCTAATAAAAATCAATATCGTACGCACGTGTTGCACCCCGCTTTAAAAAGAGAAAGTCAGTATAAGGCCAAGGCCGGTGACTTTTAAAGATTTGGCCTTTCTCGTACAATAGTCGGCTAAACGAAAAACGATGTGAGCCGCACCAAATCCTCATGAGCCTGCTGGTACTGGGAATCAATCATAAGACAGCATCCGTCGCCCTGCGCGAGCGGGTGGCGTTTGGTCCTGACCTTGCCCCCCGGGCATTGCAGGAACTGATGAACACTCACGGCGTGGCGGAAAGCGTGATCCTGTCCACCTGCAACCGCACCGAACTGTATTGCAGCCTGAAAGAGGGCGGCGACAGCGAGGTCGTGCGCCACTGGTTGCAGCAGTTTCATAACCTGGACGAAGACGAACTTACTGCCTGCCTGTATCAGCATCAGGGAGAAGAGGCCATTCGTCACCTGATGCGGGTGGCCTGCGGCCTTGATTCGTTGGTACTGGGCGAGCCGCAGATCCTGGGGCAAATCAAGCAGGCCTACAGTCAGTCGCACCAGGCCGGCAGCCTCAGGGGGCTGCTGGAGCGGTTGTTTCAGAAGTCTTTTTCCGTTGCCAAGCGGGTGCGGACTGAAACGGACATTGGTGCCAGTGCGGTGTCGGTGGCCTTTGCCGCAGTCAGCCTGGCCAAACGTATTTTCTCGGATCTGGGGCGCACCAAGGTGCTGCTGGTAGGAGCTGGCGAAACCGTCGAACTGGTGGCGCGCCATTTACGTGAACAGTCGGTAACACGCATGATGGTGGCCAACCGAACCCTGGAGCGGGCCCAGAATCTGGCACAGGAATTTGAGGCCGAGGTGATGACCCTGGAGCAGATCCCCGAGTTTCTGCCCCAGGCTGATATTGTTATCAGCTCCACGGCAAGTCCGCTGCCGATTATCGGTAAGGGCATGGTTGAGCGGGCGCTCAAGGCCCGCCGGCACAAGCCCATTTTGCTGGTAGACATTGCCGTTCCCCGGGACATAGAGCCCGAGGTGGATGAGCTGAATGATGCCTACCTCTACACCGTGGACGATCTGCAGGGCATCATCGAGCAGAACATGGAGGCCCGCAAGCAGGCCGCCGCCCAGGCCGAGCGCATTATTCTGGAAGAGCGGGATCAGTTCATGGCCTGGTACCGCTCATTGCGCTCGGTGGATCTGATCCGGGATTACCGGGCTCAGGCAGAAGCGGTACGCGAGCAGGAGCTGGCGCGGGCGCTGCAGGCGCTTGCTCAGGGCGACGATACCACCGCAGTGATGCAGCAACTGACCCGGCGGCTCACCAACAAGCTTATTCATACTCCCACCCAGGCCCTGAGCCAGGCCGGTAAAGACGGCGATCAGGATATGCTGGCGGTGCTGTCCCGCAGCCTGGGCATCAGCCGGCCCTGAGCCGGCATAACCGCGAGACACTGATGAACGAATCCGTACTGAAAAAACTGGAAGGCCTGGAAGAGCGCTATCAGGAAGTACAGGCGCTGCTGAGCGAGGCCTCGGTAATCAATAACCAGGAGCAATATCGCGCGCTGACCCGGGAGTATGCCCAGCTGGAAGATGTGGTGGCCTGTTTTCAGCGTTACCGTCAGGCCGAGCAGGATCTGGCCGGAGCCAGAGAAATGCTGGCTGAAGACGACGCCGAGCTGAAAGCCATGGCCCGGGAGGAGATCGACAGCGCCGGAGCGGCCATCGAAACCCTGAGTCAGGAGCTGCAGATCTTGCTGCTGCCCAAGGATCCCAGAGACGACAATAACTGCTTTCTGGAAATTCGCGCCGGTGCCGGCGGCGATGAAGCCGCCATTTTTGCCGGTGATTTGTTTCGTATGTACAGCCGTTATGCCGAGACTCAGCGCTGGCGGGTGGAAATCGTCAGTGCCAGCGAAGGCGAGCACGGCGGCTTTAAAGAGATTATTGCCCGCATTGAGGGCAGCGGTGTTTATGGTCAGCTCAAGTTTGAGTCCGGTGGCCACCGGGTACAGCGGGTGCCCGAAACCGAGTCTCAGGGCCGTATTCACACCTCGGCCTGCACAGTGGCGGTGATGCCCGAAATCCCCGAGGCCGAAGCACCGGAGATCAATCCGGCAGACCTGAAAGTGGATACCTTTCGTGCCTCCGGTGCCGGTGGTCAGCACGTTAACAAAACCGACTCTGCCATTCGTATTACCCACCTGCCCACCGGCATGGTGGTGGAATGTCAGGACGAGCGCTCCCAGCACAAGAACCGGGCCAAGGCCATGGCGGTGCTGGCCTCACGTCTGGTCCAGGCGGAGCAGGACAAGCGCCATGCCGAAGAGCAGAGCACCCGCCGTAATTTGTTGGGCAGCGGTGATCGCTCCGATCGTATTCGCACCTATAACTACCCTCAGGGCCGGGTCTCGGATCATCGTATCAACCTGACCCTTTACCGGCTGAGCGAAGTGCTGGAAGGCCAGCTCGAAATGCTGACTCAGCCCATTCTGCAGGAACACCAGGCCGACCAGCTCGCTGCCCTGGCGGGACAGTAATGCAACTGAGCGAGCTACGCACTCACCTGCGTGAGCAGCTGGCCGGGGGTGAGTCTCCGGCGCTGGATGCGGACGTGCTGCTGTGCCATGTGCTGAACAAGCCCCGCAGTTTTTTGCTGGCCTGGCCGGAATTTGACGTTTCTGCCCGGCAACAGGCTGAACTGGCAGCATTGATCAGCCGCCGTCGGGCCGGCGAGCCGGTCGCTCACCTGACCGGTCAGCGGGAATTCTGGACCCTGATGCTTGAGGTCACCCCGGATACCCTGATCCCCAGGCCTGATACCGAAATACTGGTAGAAGCGGCACTGGCCAGGCTGCCAGGAAGACCGGCCCGGGTTGTTGATCTGGGCACCGGCACCGGTGCCATCGCCTTATCGATTAAAAGTGAGCGGCCCGCCGACACCGTGCTGGCGGTGGAATTCAGCCCGCAGGCCGCAGCTCTGGCCCGGCGCAATGCCGCACGTCTGGAGCTTGAGGTGGAGGTGCGGGAAGGCAGCTGGCTGGCACCACTGGCCGGGCTCACTTTTGACATGATCGTGTCCAACCCGCCCTATATCGATGCTGCCGACCCGCACCTGGCGGAAGGGGATGTGCGCTTTGAACCGTTGTCGGCGCTGGTAGCGGATGATGCCGGCCTGGCCGACATTCTCCATATTGCCGGATCTGCGCCCGCGCATCTGGTGGCCGGCGGCTGGCTGCTGGTGGAGCACGGCTGGCAGCAGGGCGAAGCGGTGCACTCCGTTTTTACCGACAATGGTTTTGAACAGGTTACCACCCTGCGTGATTACGGCGGTCAGGACAGGGTAACGCTGGGCCAGTGGCCCGGGAGAGAACATGCTTGAAAGCAATATCAGTGAGCGCTGGCAAAGCGAAGAGCCCCTGGATCTGATGACCATGGTGCTGGATGTGGTGGAAAGCCTTGCCGGTCTGGCGGCCCGTGATGAAGCAGAACGGGAACTGTTCGCGCTGGAGCGGGCACTGGCCGAGGAACTGGAAGACATGGTGGTGCCTGTGCATCTGTTGCCTTGTCTGTACAGCGGCCTGGGCCTGGCCGGGGACAGCGAAACTTTCTTTTCCATCGATAACTGCCTGATGAACCGGGTACTGGTCCGGCGCGAAGGTATTCCGGTGAGCCTGGGGATTTTACTGATCCACCTGTGCCGGCGTTTTGGCGTGGATGCCGAAGGCATTAATTTTCCGGGGCATTTTCTGGTGCGTATCCGGTCGGAAGAAGAAGGGACGGTGATCGATCCTTTTACCGGTCGTCATCTTTCCCGCCATGAAATCGAGCAGTTGCTGCGGGGAGCCCGGGGTAATCTGGCCCGGCTGGCACCGGAGCACCTTAAGGGGACCAGTGATACCGAGATACTGGTGCGGCTGCTGAACGTCACCAAGGCGGCATATATTAATGAACAGCAGTTCGGCAAGGCCTTGGGATGCAGCGAGTTGCTGCTTCGGCTCAAGCCCGACTGTCCCTTTGAGCGGCGGGACCGGGGGTTTTTATATGAACAGCTGGGCTGCGGGCAACTGGCCGCCGACGATTTTGAATTCTTTATTGAGCAGCGGCCGGATGATCCCATTGCCGATGTGTTGAAAGCACAAATAGCCGGCCTTGATCTGAGCCCCAAAACCCTTCACTAGGAAGCCGATATGAAAACCGTACACATCAATAACATTGCCGTCGCCAACGACAAGCCCATGGTGCTGTTTGGTGGCATTAATGTGCTGGAATCCCGGGATCTGGCCATGCAGGCCTGCGAGCACTATGTGAAGGTGACCGAAAAGCTGGGCATTCCCTACGTGTTCAAGGCCAGCTGGGATAAGGCTAACCGTTCATCCATTCATTCCTTCCGTGGACCGGGACTGGAAGAAGGCATGAAGCTGCTGCAGGAAGTGAAAGATACCTTTCAGGTACCGGTGATCACCGATCTGCACGAACCTTATCAGGCGGCAACCGTGGCCGAGGTGGCGGACGTTATCCAGCTGCCCGCTTTTCTGGCCCGCCAGACCGATCTGGTGCAGGCCATGGCCGACACCGGCCGGGTGATCAATATCAAGAAGCCCCAGTTTCTGAGCCCTGGGCAAATGAAGAACATCACCGACAAGTTCATTGAGTGCGGTAACGACCAGCTTATTTTATGCGAGCGGGGCAGCAATTTCGGCTATGACAACCTGGTAGTAGACATGCTCGGCTTTGGCGTGATGAAAAAGGCCACCGACGACACGCCCATCATGTTTGATGTGACCCACGCCCTGCAGTGCCGGGATCCGCTGGGAGAAGCGTCAGGCGGCCGTCGCGAGCAGGTGCTGGATCTGGCCCGGGCCGGACTCTCTACCGGTTTGGCAGGTCTGTTTCTGGAAGCGCACCCGAACCCGGAACAGGCTCGTTGCGACGGACCCAGCGCCCTGCCGCTTGCTAAACTCGAGCCCTTCCTTGCCCAGCTCAAGGCCCTGGATGATCTGATCAAGAATTTTGAGCCGCTGGATATTCGGTAACACTCACCTGCCTTGCAGGTGAGCCGTAAGCTTTAAGCGGTCAGCTGTAAGCCGCCCGGCGCTGACTGGCAGTATGCAGGCAAGGCTGATGTTGCAAGAAGCAGCAATGGGGATTGCCGGAGCCAACCATTAAATGCCATGGATGGCATTTGCGAGCGTTACAGGGAGACATTTGAAGCGCATCGGCGGAGTGCAACCGCACTGATGCTTCGCGTTTCGCTCTTTTGGGCGACTGGTGGTTAAGAGGCAGTCCGGCTTGGTTAAGTCATTTGCGTCGGTCCATCGGCGTTGTCCGGCTGTGTTTCCGTACTCATTTTCTGCAATATCTTGCCCAGCTCCATGGGCACGGGAAATACCAGTATCTTGCTGTTGTCGCTGCTGATTTCGGTCAGGGTCTGCAGGTAACGCAACTGGATTGCCTCCGGTTGTTGCGCCAGCACGTGCGCTGCCTCCAATAACTGTTTTGAAGCTTCCAGCTCACCGGTGGCGTGGATCACCTTGGCCCGGCGTGAGCGCTCTGCTTCTGCCTGACGGGCAATGGCCCGGATCATTGACTCGTCGAGATCCACGTGTTTGATCTCCACGGCAGATACCTTGATCCCCCAGCCGTCGGTGCTCTGATCCAGAATACGCTGCAGATCTGCATTCAGGGTGTCCCGAGCCGAGAGGATCTCGTCCAGCTCATGCTGGCCAAGTACCGAACGCATGGTGGTCTGTGCCAGCTGGCTGGTTGCTTCCAGGTAGTTCTCCACATTGATGATTGCCTTTTGCGGATCCAGCACGCGGAAATACAGAACGGCATTGACCCGCACCGTCACGTTGTCTTTGGAGATCAGATCCTGAGAGGGGACGTCCATGGTGACGATCCGCAGATCCACCCGTACCATTTGCTGCACAAAGGGGATCAGAATAATAAAGCCGGGTCCTTTTACCTTGTGAAAGCGACCGAGCAAAAAGACCACGCCACGTTCGTATTCCCGCAGAATACGAAACATGCTGGCGAACAGCATGATCAGTAAAATGACGATCAGCAGCTGAAAATAAAGAAAGTCGATGATCATTCCCTTGTCTCCTTAACCGGTTTGACGTCAAGCACCAGATCCCGCACCGCCATCACAATAACGGTCTGTTCTGCGGCCACGGGCGTTGAACTGTGTGCCTGCCAGCGCTCCCCCAGCACCAGTACGGTGCCATCGGGGTCGAGAGTGGTCAGGGTCATGGCATGTTCGCCCACCATGGCGCTGGCTCCTGATACCGGCGCTGCCCGTCGCTGTTTTACGAGCAGGCGCACCACCACCAGGATCAGACCAAGAGAACATGTCGTAAAGGCGGCAATGAAGGGCCAGGCGACCCGAAATGCCTCGTCGGGTGTGTCGAACAGCAACACCGAGCCAAGCACAAATGCGACCAGGCCGCCGCCGCCCAAGATGCCAAAACTGGGTGACAACCCTTCTGCGACCATCAGGGCCAGCCCCAGGGCCAGCAGCCCCAATCCCACCATATTGAAGGGCAGCATCTGCAACGACAGCATGGCCAGCAGCAGGCAGATGGCACCAGTCACTCCGGAGACACCAAAACCCGGGCTGTAAAATTCCAGCAGCAGGCCGTATACACCGACCAGCATCAGCAGATAGGCGATATTGGGGTTACTGATGGTAATAATGAACTGCTGACGCCAGTCGGGCCGGCGCTGCTCGGCGATAAGCCCCGCTGTAGCAAGCATAACGCTGCCGCTTTTAAGGGAAATGTCGCGGCCGTCCAGTTGTTGCAGCAGGTCGGAAATATCACTGGCCAGCAGCTCGATGACGTTCTGCTCCAGTGCCTCTCTGGCGGTGAGTGTGGCGGCATCACGCACCGCCTGCTCGGCCCACTCCACATTACGGCCGCGCAGCTGGGCCAGACTGCGCAGATAGGCAATGGCATCGTTAAGAGACTTGCGCTCCATAGCGCTGCCACCCGGTGAAGGAGACGCTTCGCCCTCCTTGTCGTTCTTGTCTTGTTCGCCGGGAGACGGTGTGCCCGTAGGCATCATCTGCACTGGTGTGGCTGCGCCCAGGTGAGTGCCCGGAGCCATGGCGGCCATGTGACTGGCATAGAGAATATAGGTGCCGGCAGAAGCAGCCCTGGCCCCGCCGGGAGACACATAGACCACCACAGGGACACTGGATTCGAGTATGGCGCTGATAATGTCGCGGGTGGCGCTGTACAGGCCGCCGGGGGTGTCCATGGTCAGCAGTACCAGGGCCGGGCGCTCAACCTGAGCCTGGTTAATTTCGGTGACCAGATAGTCGGAAATACCGGGGCCGATGGCACCCTTGATCTCAAGCTGCCAGTAGCGTTCCTGAGCCAGAGCCGGCATGCTCAGCAGCAGTGCCAGCAACAGCATTCGCCAGTACATGATCCGACCCCCGGTTACCTGCGTACTTTATTAGCTTAGCGCAACGGATACAGGGATGTTTTTAAGCCGTTTGGGATTGGCTATCCAACCAGGTCCTCAGGTTGCCGGCCATTTGCTCACGGCTGTAACGGTTACAGCTACCACACAGTTCGCCATTGCATACCTTGTAACGCAGGCAGCAGTCTTTGCGGTGTGGTAACAGCAGCTGCCGGTCGGGCCATTCCAAATAGGCCCAGTCAATGGCATTGGCGATGTCATCGCCAAACAGAGCCATCCATTGCCGCGCCGGTGCTTCAAAGCGGGCCGGCTCAGGCAGGGTCATGCCGAGCCGGGTCCAGGGAGCGGCCAGGTAAACGGCGCTGTTGCTGGCGATAATACGGGGGGGCAATTTGTGCTCGCGAAAATACCGGTTGATGAAATGCATCAGCTCGATCAGGTCTTCAGGGCTGGCCGGCCCCGGATCCAGACTAAAGCCCTGCTTGCCCTCCAAGGACAGGTGCTCAGGCCGCAGCGACGGCAGCTGGCCATCGCGCAGCCACTGGCAGGCCAGAGGCAGTAACAGCAGGCCACACAGGCGTTTGTGTGCCAGAGAGAGTGGTACCTTGCCTGGACCGGGGGCGACCTGAGCGGGTGGATCCTGCAGCCACTGCAGCAGTGAAACATGGCCCTGACCCCTTTTTAGTATCGGCAGTTGCGCTCTAAGTTCGCTGGCGGCAGGATCTGTCAGGGCAAGCCGATAGTGACGATGCAAGGACTGGGGAGACATGGCGTTACCAATAAAAAATAAAGTTAATGATAATCCTTTTTATTAAAAAATAAACAATGTAGTTAATAGGGGAATCTATGAACATCAGGGCGGCAAGCAAGGCGGATCTGGCCGGTGTGTATCAACTGGAGTGTGACACCTTTGGCAGTCACGGCTATCCGGACTTTTTTCTGCGTCAGGCCTGGGATCTGTGGCCAGGCTCGATGCTGATGGCCGAGGATGACACTGGGCTGCGGGGGTATGTACTGGCGGGCCGGGGCGAAGTGGCCGATGAGAGCTGGATATTGTCGCTGGCGGTGGCACCGGCAGCGCGGGGACAGGGACTGGGGCGCAAGTTGCTGCAGGCAGCGGTGAACGAACTGGAAAGGCAGGGTTGCCGCCATATCAAGTTAACGGTATTACCTGATAATCCGGCACTGCACCTTTATCGCAGTCTCGGCTTCACCGAAGTTAGCCGGGAAGAGGACTATTTCGGTCCGGGCGAACCCCGTCTGGTGATGGTTAAAAGCTGAATGAAGTTGTGTCAGGCTTTGGCTGCTTGCTCCAGGCTGCGCCAGTCGCTGAACAGCTGCACCGGGTCGCATACCTTGCGCATGGCGTGCAGGGCGGTGGCATAACCCAGTTGCAGGCCAAACAACCGCACGCCCAGGGCCTCTTTGCTGTGTTCCACCTGAGTTTTTAGCTCACTGGACACGTCAAACTCGCCGTCGCTCACCAGTAAAATATCTGCCTGACGCCATGCCTGCTGCTGCAGGCGGGACAGGGCGGCATTAAGCGGGGTGCTGACATCGGTGCCGCCACTAAAGGAGCCGCGTAGCATGCTGAGCAGCTCAGACAGGGTCAGGGTCTGGTTGTCGAGCACCAGCAGCTCGCCGGCGCCGCCAAACAGATAGACCAGGCAGCCCCGCTGCTGCTGCTTGGCCATGCGCAGGGCCTCCAGCACCATGGCCTTGGACACCTGTTCAGCCAGGCCATGCATGGAAGCTGAGGTATCCAGGCACAGAATGAGGGGGCCCAGCTGAGTTCCTTTTCCATCGCCTTCGCCCTTGCCGGCGCGGGGCAGGGGCCAGTCGTTGCCGGCATCGATGGGCATCACCCCGGCCACGGCGTAGCTGAGCAGGCTCTGCTCGGCCCGGCGGGCGTGCCACAGCATATGCAATGACGGATGCCCCAGAAGGGCAGCCTCCAGTGCCAGCATGCGCGACAGGTTGTCGGAGCGGGTAATGCCCTGGGTTTCCATGGGAATGCCCGGCAGTCGTCGTTCCCGGGGGCCGTTTTCCCGGGGGCTCATCATTTGCTGCAGCTGGCTTAACGTGGCACTTTGCTCCGGATCCGGGCGCTGCTGGCCCATCAGTTTGAGCAGTTGTTGCAGCTGACGGATCTCTGCCACCCAGCGGGACAGCCGCAGCAGGTCAAACCAGGCCCGGTCGCGCAGGTTGCCGCTGTCTTTGTCGGTGCCGATGGCCGGGGCGATGCCAAATTCCTCGGCCACGTCATCCAGTGCCTGCCACAGGCTGATACGTTGCTGCCACTGCTCCGCCAGCTTGGCGATGGCGTTGCGGGTGTGGCGGGCGCGGGCACGGCGCTCAGCTTGCTCAGCAGACTTCCCCTGTTGTTGCAGTAACCCGGCGGTGGCCGGCCAGTCCAGCTCCACCTGTTCCAGCACCAGTAAAATGTCCTGCACGATGGCCCGGGCCACGTCCGGGGTTTCCTTGCAGTAGCCCAGCGCACTGGCGCGTACCAGCAGCTGACGAAGTCGCCGCTCGGTGCTGGAGCTCAGCCAGTCGCCGGGCCCGGGCAGGCGACCCTTGTCGAGTTCAGTCAGTATGTCCAGCACCCGGTTGGCACGGGGCAGCAGGCTGCCCAGCGGGTGAGTCACTACCAGACTGAACAGGCTTTCAGGCAGCTCGTTTAAGGGGGCCAGGCCTGCACTTTGGACGGTAGCCATCTTAGTCTTCAACCGGCAGTTTGGCAAAGGCCTGGCGCAGCGCCTGCAGCCGCTCGTGCTGGCGGCTCAGGCCGGCCTGTTGTTGTTCCAGCTGGCTGCGTGCTCGCTCACCCAACTCCGGGCTCAGCCACAGGTGCTGGCGCAGACGCTGGTCCAGGCCCTGCTGTTGGGCTCTGAGCCAGGCCAGATAATCCGCCAGCTCACTGATGCGTTCGTCCAGCTGGCGCAGACGTGCAGCCACATGACTGGCGGGCCATGCCCTGGGTTGCAGGGCACTGGGGCGCACATATTCTTCCAGTAATGGCTGATATTGATCGAGATTGCCGCCCAGGTTGCGAATTTCCTGCTCTGTAAACACCGAGTCCGGCAGCCGGGGCTGACGATACAGTAACTGACCGGATTCGTTGCGCTTGTGGCGCTGCCCTCTGGCCTCGGTGACCGGCTGGCCCTGTTCATCGAGATAAAGCTGGTAGCCCTGTTCGTTAAGGGACGGCAGTACCGGATCGGCATCCTGATCCAGCCGTTCCTGCCAGCTATCCACCATGTTGCTCACCAGCTGCGGGCTGAAGCCCGGATCGGCGGCAATGTGTTCGTGCAACCAGTCGGTGAGGCGGCTCTGCTGATCCGGTTGTTGCCACAGACAGTGGGGCAGCAGCCAAGCGTCGAGTAGATCCGCTTCCTGCTGGCCGTTGCTGCAGGCGGACACTTTGAGCAGCTTGACCACTTTGCGCCAGCGCCGGTCTGAGACCGGAATTTCCTGCTCGGCGAGAAAGCGGCGCAGGCTGTGCAGCAGGCGGATGAGCGCCGGCGACAGCGTCAGTTGCTCGGCTTCCTTGCGCAGAGTGGCCAGCTCGGCATCGGTTAACTTTAGTTCTGCCGCCGGCTCCTGATAGCTCTGGCTCAGGGTCAGCAGGCTGGCAAAGGCGTCGTCACCTACCGGGGCTACCTGAAAGCGCAGCAGAAAACGGTCATACAGGGCATTGAGCTCGGCCCCTTCCGGCAGTTCGTTACTGGCGGCGATCACCGACACCAGCGGCACCGGCAGGCGCTCGTTGCCGTTATCGAACTGGCGCTCGTTCAGCAGGGTCAGCAGGCTGTTGAGAATGGCGCTGTTGGCCTTGAAAATTTCGTCGATAAAGGCGATGGAAGCCTCGGGCAGGTAGCCCCTGGTCTGGCGCAGATAGCGGTCTTGTTCCAGTGCTTTGATGGACAGCGGGCCGAACAGCTCTTCCGGTACCGAGAAGCGGGTCAGCAGGCGCTCAAAATAGCTGCCGTCGGCCATCAGGGTATGCAGTCGCCGTGACAGTTCGCTCTTGGCGGTGCCGGGGGGGCCCAGCAACAGCAGATGCTCGCCGGAAAGGGCCGCCAGCAGCGCCAGCCGGGCCGGTTTTTCTCGTTCCAGCAAGCCGTACTGCAGGTGTTCGATTAATGCGGCGATACGATTTTTTACGTCCATGTGCCAGACCTGTAAGTAATTTGTATTAAAAGCTTGTCAATATTGTACTTAAAAAGCCTGATGTGACCAATGTCACGAAAACAAATTCAACAGCTGACCGCCGTTATAAAATACGCCGGCCAGGCCAATCAGCACCAGTAACAGAGAAGAGAGCCTGCCAATCAGCTGGCCCTGTCTGCCTGTCATCCAGCGGGTAATAAGCCAGATGTATAATGACAACACCAGCAGATCAAATAGCATCCACAGGCCGGACAGGATAAGCAGGCTGGTACCGGTATGCTGCGTGATGCTGATGAACTGCGGAAAAAACGCCACAAAAAACAGCATATCCTTGGGGTTGGAAAGGCTGGTCCAGAACCCTCTGGCCAGACCGCCTCCAGCCGGCATTTCTGCAGGCAAAGATGGCTCCCCGGCCTGCAGATCCTGCCAGGCAGCAAAACCGATATAGGCAGATCCTGCCAGCGCCAGCCAGTACAGTCCCCGTTCCGGCAGTGACAGCAGTCCTGTCAGCATCAGGGATGCCAGTGCAATCAGTACCAGTGAAGCGGCGTTGGCACCCAAAGCGGTGGCAAACGCCCGGCGGGGACCGCATCGGGCAGCGGTTCCGGTGATCAGGGCAACCACAGGCCCTGGTGTTAACAGCAGCAGTAAAACGGCACTGATATAGGCAAACAGCAAGGGCAGGTTCATTTAACGCGTCCGGCATAATGAAAGGTGCTCGTATTTGTACGGTAAGTGCTCCGGCTTGAAAAACGTATAAAGCTGCCATTTAATGTGAGTAAAACTCAATATGGAGCCAATGTTGTGTCTCTTCCGCCGCTCTATGCATTGCGTGCCTTTGAAGCTGCCGCCCGTCTTGGTTCGTTCAGCAAGGCTGCTACCAGTCTGCATGTGACCCCGGGGGCAGTGAGCCGGCATATTCGCACCCTGGAAGACTGGTTCGACTGTACGCTGTTTGTGCGCAAGGGCCCCAAAGTGGACATTACCGATGCCGGCAAAGTACTGGCGGCTCAGCTGGGAGAAGGGTTTCAACTGCTGGAAAAAGCCTGTCACGGGTTTCGTCGTCAGCAGCATGAGCTGCGGCTCAAGGCGCCGTCCTCCTTAACCATGCGCTGGCTGCTGAATGTACTGAGTGAATTTCAGCAGCGTTATCAATCCCCAAGCGTACAGATCAGCAGTGTGTGGATGGATGTGGATGAAGTGGATTTCAGCCGAGAGCCCTACGACTGCGCGATTTTACTGGGGAACGGGCAGTTCGGGCCAGATACGCAAAGTGTCCGCTTGTTTGATGAGTGGTTGATCCCGGTATGTACACCGGCCCTGGCGGGTCAGGCGCAGGAAAACCTAGCCGCTTGTGAGCTGATTCATCCTTCGCCCGACAGGCGGGACTGGCAACGCTGGCTGCAGGCAACCGGGCGCAGAGAGCAGGTTGATCTGCTCGGCGGTAAAGTGTTCGACACCCTGGAACAGGGCAATCTGGCGGCCATCAGTGGGTATGGTATCTCGGTGGGGGATTTACTGCTGAGTCGGGAGGCCATTGCAAGTGGTCTGCTGGTACTGCCGTTCAGCACGGCGGTATCCACCGGTGACGGTTATTATCTGATCTGGCCCGGCAACACTCTGCGCCGGCAACATATTGATGACTTGTACCATTTTATTGCCAGCCGCTTGCCTTCTGAGTTGCCTGAACATATTCAGCTGGTGCGCACGGTGTAGACAAAGAGTGAGCGTCATGCATCAAGGTGCCGGACTCCTTCGGCTTTCCGCTTTGCAGCACTTGTGCCAAAATGCGCTTTTACCGCAAGCAAGAGGCCATTACATGTATCAGAGTCTGATCCGCAGTGAGCTGAACGAAGCCGCCGAGGTGCTGAACCGCTTTCTGGCCGATGACGCCAGCATGGCTGCTATTGAGCAGGCCGCCAAACTGCTGGCTGACAGTTTCAAAGCCGGTGGCAAGGTGTTGTCTTGCGGCAATGGCGGCTCTCATTGCGACGCCATGCATTTTGCCGAAGAACTGACCGGGCGCTACCGGGAAAACCGTCCGGGATATCCAGCTATCGCCATTTCCGATCCCAGCCATCTTTCCTGCGTGTCCAATGATTTTGGCTATGAGTTTGTGTTCTCCCGCTATCTGGAAGCGGTGGGCCGGGAAGGAGATGTGCTGCTGGGCCTGTCTACCAGCGGTAATTCCGGAAATATTCTCAAGGCCATTGAGGCCGCCAGGGCCAAGGGTATCAAGACCATTGCCCTTACCGGCAAAGACGGCGGAAAAATGGCGGGGCTGGCGGATATAGAGATTCGTGTGCCGCACTTTGGCTATGCCGACCGTATTCAGGAAGTACACATCAAGATTATTCACATTCTGATCCAACTGGTCGAAAAGGAAATGGAGCAAGAGTAAGCCGCATGTGTGAATTGTTAGGGATGAGTGCCAACGTTCCCACCGATATTTGTTTTAGCTTTACCGGCCTGATGCAGCGGGGCGGGCGTACCGGCCCTCACAAGGATGGCTGGGGCATTGTGTTTTATGAAGGCAAGGGCCTGCGTACCTTTAAGGATCCCCAGCCTTCCAGTCAGTCGCGCGTTGCGCAGCTGGTGCAGGAATACCCCATTAAAAGCTGTGCCGTCGTCAGCCACATTCGTCAGGCCAACCGTGGCGGGATTGCGCTGGAAAACACCCATCCCTTTACCCGGGAGCAATGGGGGCGTTACTGGACTTTTGCCCACAATGGCCAGCTAAGTGGTTACAAGCAGCTCAAAACCGGCCGGCACAAACCGGTGGGCGACACCGACAGTGAGCTGGCCTTTTGCTGGATATTGCATGAGCTGGAACAGAAATATCCGCGTAAGCCCGGCAATATGGCGGCCATGTTTCGCTATGTGGCCACGCTGTGTGATCAGCTGCGTGGCCTGGGAGTGTTTAATATGCTGCTTTCCGACGGCGAATATCTGATGACGTATTGCAGTAACAACCTGCACTGGATCACCCGTCGTGCACCTTTCGGTCCGGCCCGTCTGATTGACGAAGAAGTTGAAATCGACTTTCAGAAGGAAACCACGCCCAATGACATTGTGACCGTGATTGCTACTCAGCCGCTGACCAACAATGAACAATGGCACAAAATGCAGCCCGGTGAATATAACCTGTTCTGGCTGGGTGAGCGGATAGCCAGTAACCGCCAGGAGCCCGGCTCTTAAAGCGGAAATACCGTGAAACCCATGCCATAACGATGGGCTGCCGATTTGTACGGCAGCCCATCGTTTATTTTCGGCTATTTAAAGAAAAAGGCGGCATTCTGACTGACCATTCATAGATAACAGAAGCATTATCGAACTTATGTATCATGGCTTGTTCCCGCGCTGCCTTTTCACGTTGCTGCTCATCAACTTCCGCTGAGGTATTCATATCAGGCTGTTTCCGTTTCAAGTATTAAATTCGTGTTCACAGACAAACTTTCTTTTACCTTGGTACTGAGTGCATCCAGCCCTCGGCCCGACAGAGTAAAGGCATGTTGTTGCTGGCCCAGATTGGCCGCATAGGTAACGCGCACCAGGGTGCTGAACCATTTACTGCTCATGGCCGGCAGGGCCAGCTGGTAGCGCAGATAGTTACCTTCATCAAACACGTCGCCCTACTGAATATTGCAGTTAATGGTGCGCTGCGGCCCGGGACCAATCGGCTGCTCGGGCGTTAAAACCACTTCAAGACCAACAGACTGCTGGTGCAAATATTTGGGAAAGGCCAGCTCCAGCTGATAACCATTGTTTTCAGTCACTTGTCCGCCGGGCTGATAGATTTGCTGCTCCAGTTTAAACAGCTCTTCTTGCTCGCTCCAGTTTTTGCATTGCATGCCCCAGCTTGACTGACGCAGCCATTTTTCCAGGCCGGTTTGAACGCAGTACGTCAGAAGGTGGCGTGCATTTGCAGCTTGTGAGCAGAACATTGCTCGCTTCTTATTGGCTAAGCTTTGTGCAAAGAATTTGCGTGAGGCTTGCCATGACCGCTATATCCCCGCTTGACCCCCACCGGCTTTATCGTGCCTGCGATGAGGCCCTGTTCAGCTTTAGCACAACAGATGAGCTCAGTGACAGCGGTGCTCTGGTGGGGCAGGAGCAACTGCTGGAGGCTCTGTCGTTTGGCACCGGTATTCGCCGCCAGGGCTTTAACATCTACATGATGGCACCGGAGAGTTGTAACCGGCATACCCTGATCCACCGCTTTCTCAGCGGTCGGGCCGAAAGTGAAGCCGTGCCTGCGGACTGGTGCTATGTACACGGTTTTGAAGAGGCAATAAAGCCCGAGTTACTACGGTTGCCGGCGGGGGGCGGACGGCGTTTTCGTGCCAGTCTGGAACGACTGGTAGAGGAGTTGCTGCAGGTTATTCCCGCCATTTTTCAGACAGAGGAATATCATCACCGGCTGGATGAGCTGAACCAGCAACTGGTGGAGCGTCAGGCCACAGCCATGAATGAAATCAAGGCACTGGCCGGAGCTGAAAAGGTCGCCCTGCTCAAGACACCCACCGGATTTACGCTTGCCCCGCAGAAAAAAAAGGATGTGTTGGATGCCCAGCAGTTTCATCAGCTGCCCGAAGGCGAGCGGGCAGCCATGGAGCAGGCGATTGAACGGGTAGAAGCCAGGCTGCAGGATGTGCTGCAGCAGTTTCCCTTATGGAAGCGGGAAACCCAGCAGCACATCCAGTGGCTGAATGAAGAAATGATAATGTTTGCCGGCGGTAACCTGATTGATGAGCTGCGCCGGGAGTATGCCGGTTGTGAACCGGCCATTCAGCACCTGGAAGCCATACAACAGGATTTGTCCGGCAATGTGAATGTGTTGCTGGCCCATATGCGCGAAGGGGAGTTGCCTGCTTCTCTGCTTACCCGCTACCGGCTTAATTTGCTGGTGGATAATGCCGATATGCAGGGAGCTCCGGTTGTGTATGAAGACTGGCCCAACCTGGCCCGGTTGATGGGCCGGGTTGAACATCATGTAGAGCAGGGAGCACTGTTGACCGATTTCACCCTGATCCGTGCCGGTGCGTTGCACCGGGCTAACGGTGGCTACCTGATCCTGGATGTGCAGCGCCTGCTGCAACAGCCCATGGTGTGGGAGATCCTGAAACGGGCGTTGTATGCCAGAGAGATCCGCATTGAATCACCGGAGAATGTATACAGTCTGGCCAGCACCGTCAGTCTGGAGCCTGAGCCGGTGCCGCTGGATCTGAAAGTGATCCTGATAGGGGATCGCCGGTTTTATTATCTGCTGGCCGCTCATGATCCCGACTTTGGAAAGCTGTTCAAGGTACAGGCGGATTACAACGATGACATAGAAGTGAGCAATGAAAGCCTGCAGCGCTATGCCCGTTTTATCGGCTGGCTGGCGCGTCAGCAGGATTTACGCCCGCTAACCCGTTGCGGGGTGGCCCGTGTAATTGAGTATGCCGGCCGGCTGGCCAGTGATCAGCAGCGGCTGTCGGCATTAACGGAGCACCTGACCGATCTGCTGCAGGAGGCGAACTATCTTACCGAGAACAACAGCCAGGCCCATATTGATGGTGAGGCAGTGGAACGGGCACTGACGACAGCCCGAAAACGAGCGGCGCGAATACACAGGCGTATGGAAGAGTCGATTCTGCGAGGCAGCAAGCTGATCGACACTGAAGGTTGTGTGGTGGGGCAGGTAAATGGCCTGACGGTGCTGGATCTGGGTAACTACCGTTTCGGCCAGCCGGCCCGTATCACCGCGACTGCCCGTCTGGGGACCGGATCGGTACTGGATATTGAGCGGGAAGTAAAACTCAGCGGGGCCATTCATGCCAAAGCCATGCTGATTTTGTCGCGCTTTCTGAGTCAGCGTTATGCAGCGGAAGGCCCCATGCCGGTATCTGCCAGCCTCGCATTTGAACAGTCATACGGCATGATCGAAGGCGACAGCGCCTCCATTGCTGAGTGCTGCGCGCTGATCTCCGCCATGGGAGAGGTGCCGGTTAATCAGGCGCTGGCGGTGACCGGCTCTATCAACCAGTTTGGCCGGGTTCAGCCTATTGGCGGCGTTAATGAAAAAATAGAAGGCTTTTTTGATGTGTGCAGGGCCAGAGGGCTGGCACCGGGGCAGGGGGTGATTATCCCGGCGGCCAATCTGGATAACCTGATGCTGAACCGGGAGGTTCGCCAGGCTGTGGCTGAGGGACAATTTTGTGTTTACGCGGTGACTGAGATGGATGAAGCCCTTGCTTTGCTGACCGGCCTTTCTGCAGGAGAAGCTGATAACAATGGCAATTACCCTGCTCATTCTGTAAACGGCCGGGTCAAGCTGCGGCTGGCCAGGCTGGCGGAGGTGCAGAAAAAACAGCAGGAAGACCCTGGTACTGAGGAGAAAGCACCATGATACAGCGCCTGGTCTGGTATCTGGAGCTGACTTCCGGTGAGCCGGAGCAACTGGAGACGATGGTAAGTTTTGCTGCCAGTCAGGGAGCCAGTCTGCACACCGTATTTATCGAAAACGATGTGTTGCTGCGCTGTGGTGAACTGCCCTGCAGCCGAGAGATCAGCCAGCTGACTGGTCGAGCCCGGCCGCTGCGAAGTGAGCAGCTGGCCCGGCAATTGCACCAGCGCAGAGAGCAGCTTGAGCAGCGGCTGGCCATGCTGGCGGCGCGGCACACCCTGAACTGGAGCTGGAAATTGGCCCGGGGCCGGCGGGAACGGATGCTGGGCACGGCTGGTTCTGATGAGGTGGCGGTGCTGATGCTGAGCGCGGGGGAACCATTGCCGGCATGGCTGGCTGGATTGCAGCGGTCATTGCTGCTGCTGCTGGGATCACGTTTTCGCCCCTTCAGCCGTATTGTGGTGTTGCTGGATGATGGTAACGACACCGAGCTGCTGGCGCTGGGGCAAGCGCTGGCAGAGCGCAGTAAGCTGCCGTTTCAGGTGCAACGTCATGTGCCGCTCAGATCCGATCTGGTGCTGGCACGGGCCGATAACCCGGTGCTGACAAAGGCTGGCAGTACGGCTATTAATGCGGTGCTGTTATTGCCGGCACAATCCTGCGCTGACGGCACATAAAAAAAGAATGCCGAAGCATTCTTTTTATATTTACATGTGGGGGGCTTAGTCGCCGGCGTGGCCTTGAGGCGGCAGGGGCTCGCCATCAAGCCAGGCCTTGCCGTCTTTCATAGCCAGCCGGCCGTCGCAGAACCAGCGCGCTGCCAGCGGATAGATGGCATGTTCCTGCACCTGTACCCGCTCAGCCACGGCGCTGGCGTCATCTTCTGCAAACACCGGCACCCGGGCCTGCAGAATCACCGGGCCGCCATCCAGCTCTTCGGTCACAAAATGGACGCTGCAGCCATGTTCGTCGTCACCGGCGTCAATGGCCCGCTGATGCGTGTTCAGGCCCTGATATTTGGGCAGCAGGGAAGGATGAATATTGAGCATCCGTCCTGCATAGTGGCGTACGAAACCGGGAGTGAGAATGCGCATAAAGCCTGCCAATACCAGCAGATCCGGCTGGTAGCCGTCTATCAGCTGCATCAGGTCGGCATCAAAGCGTTCCCGCTCGCTGTAGTCTTTGCCCGGCAGTACGGCGGTATCCACACCGGCTTCGCGTGCCCGCTCCAGACCGTAAACATCTGCCTTGTTGCTGATCACCGCAACGACATTGCCACCCAGGCGGCCGGCGGCCGCCTGATCCAGTAATGCCTGCAGGTTGCTGCCGTTGCCGGAGATCAGCACCACGATGCGCTTCATTTTATGTCGACCTGCTCTTCGCCCTCGGCGGCCTGCTCGATATGACCGATCACCCAGGCATTTTCGCCGGCATCCTGCATAAATCTGACCGCAGTGTCGGCCTGCTCGGCGGGCAGCGCGATGACCATGCCCACACCACAGTTAAAAGTGCGGTACATTTCGTGGGTTTCCACGTTACCGGCCTGCTGCAGCCAGGTGAATACTTCCGGCCACTGCCAGCTGGCACCGTCGATAACGGCCTTGGCACCCACGGGAAGTACGCGGGGAATGTTTTCCCAGAAACCGCCACCGGTGATGTGGCTGAGAGCATGGATGTCGAATTGCTTGATCAGCTCCAGCGCGGGTTTCACATAAATGCGGGTAGGGGCCATCAGGGCATCGGCCAGTGTTGCTTCGCCGAGGGGCTGGTTCAGGTCGGCGTTGCTGACTTCCAGAATCTTGCGGATAAGCGAATAACCATTGGAATGAGGACCGCTGGAGCCCAGAGCGATCAGGGCATCGCCGGCGGCGACTTTGGTGCCGTCGATAATGCCACTTTTTTCAACTACACCAACACAAAAACCTGCCAGGTCATAGTCACCGGCTTCATACATGCCGGGCATCTCTGCGGTTTCACCACCAATCAGAGCGCAGCCGCTCAGCTCACAGCCTTCACCAATGCCGGTCACCACGTCGGCGGCGGTGTCGACATCCAGTTTGCCGGTGGCGTAATAGTCGAGGAAAAACAGCGGTTCGGCACCCTGGACAATCAGATCGTTGACGCACATGGCGACCAGATCGATACCCACGCCCTGGTGGCGTTTAAGGTCAATGGCCAGGCGCAACTTGGTGCCTACGCCGTCGGTACCGGCAACCAGTACAGGTTCCTTGTAACCGGTGGGCAGTTGGCAAAGGGCACCAAAGCCCCCGAGACCGCCCATCACTTCCGGGCGCTGAGTACGGCGGCTGACGCCTTTAATGCGTTCAACCAGGGCGTTGCCGGCATCAATGTCGACACCGGCGTCTTTATAGCTCAGGGGTTTGTTCTGCGTCACGTGTTATTACCTTGTCATTGGTGTTTGGCCCGCCCGGGGCTCTTTGGCACCGTTGCCGGCCTGAGGCTAAGGGGTTCGCCGGCTATTCTAATTTAATGCGAAGAGCAGTGCCACTGGCAGCGCCAACCCGGTGCCGAACCGCGTTAACCGTATCGGTGTGCTTTTGCTAAAATTGAGGCTGAAAGTCTGCCGTGGCTCACTATTTTATGCTAGAGTTCCGCGGTTTTTTATGTCGTTGTTCAGTGCGCCGGGAGAATTGTTGATGAAAGTCGTTGAGGTTAAACACCCTTTGGTGAAACACAAGCTGGGTCTGATGCGGGAAGCCGATATCAGCACCAAACGCTTTCGTGAACTGGCAAAGGAAGTCGGCAGCCTGCTGACCTACGAAGCCACTGCCGATTTTGAAACCGAAAAAACCACCATCGATGGCTGGACCGGCCCTACCGAGGTCGACAAGCTGAAGGGCAAAAAAGTCACCGTGGTGCCCATTCTGCGCGCCGGTCTGGGCATGATGGACGGCGTGCTCGAGCATATGCCCAGTGCCCGGGTAAGTGTGGTGGGGGTATACCGGGATGAAGAAACCCTGCAACCGGTCTCCTATTTCAACAAGCTGGTCAGTCATATTGATGAACGCCTGGCACTGATTGTGGACCCCATGCTGGCTACCGGCGGCTCCATGATTGCCACCATTGATTTGCTTAAGCAGCATGGCTGTAACCATTTCAAGGTGATTGTGCTGGTTGCTGCGCCGGAAGGGGTGCAGGCGCTGGCCGAAGCACATCCGGATGTGGAGCTGTATTGCGCTTCTGTGGATGAGCGGCTGGATGAGCATGGCTATATCATTCCTGGCCTGGGCGATGCCGGCGACAAAATTTTCGGTACCAAATAACAGCATGTGAAAACCGGCAGAGGCCGGTTTTTTTCTGTATTTTTTTGAGGTTATCAGTTAATGAATTCCGCTGAACGCACCCAGGAGCTGGTTTCCGGCCAGCCGGTGGTGAACACACCCCTGCGCCAGGCGCTGGCGGGCTCCCAGATGTTATTTGTGGCCTTTGGCGCTCTGGTGCTGATGCCGCTGATCACCGGCCTGGATCCTAACGTGGCCCTGTTTACTGCCGGCATTGGTACTCTGGTGTTCCAGTTGTGCACCAAACGTCAGATCCCCATTTTTCTGGCTTCATCCTTTGCCTTTATTGCGCCGATTCTTTATGGCGTGCAAACCTGGGGTATTCCCGCCACCATGAGTGGCCTGATGGCAGCCGGTATCATGTATGTGCTGCTCAGTCAGCTGGTGCGCTGGCGGGGTACCGCCTTGCTGACCCGGTTGTTGCCCCCGGTAGTGGTAGGACCGGTGATCATGGTGATTGGCCTGGGGCTGGCTCCCATGGCAGTGAACATGGCCATAGGTAAAAGTGGGGATGGCAGCGCGGTACTGGTCGAGCACGGCACTGCCCTGTGGCTGTCTTTGGCATCGCTGCTCACTACCTTGCTGGTATCTACGCTGGCCAAAGGGGTATTCCGGCTGGTACCTATTACTGCCGGTATTGCGGTGGGCTATGGCATGGCCCTGGCCATGGGCGTGGTGGATTTTACACCGGTGCGGGACGCGGCCTGGTTCTCTATGCCTAACTTTGTCGCTCCCGAGTGGCACTGGCAGGCGGTATTGTTCATGATTCCGGTGGCCATTGCGCCGGCCATTGAACACATCGGCGATGTGCTGGCCATCGGCTCAGTGACCGGCAAGGATTACCTGAAAAAGCCCGGTTTGCACCGTACTCTGCTGGGGGACGGTCTGGCGACCGGCGCGGCTTCTATGTTCGGCGGTCCGCCCAACACCACCTATTCTGAAGTGACCGGTGCCGTGATGCTGACCAAAAACTTCAACCCGGTGATCATGACCTGGGCGGCGGGCTTTGCCATTGCCCTGGCCTTTGTGGGCAAGTTTGGTGCTCTGATGCTGAGCATTCCGGTGCCGGTCATGGGGGGCATCATGATTTTGCTGTTCGGCTCCATTGCGACCGTGGGCCTGAACAGCCTGATCAAGCACCAGGTGGATTTGTCTCAGGCTCGCAACCTGTGCATTGTGGCGGTGATCCTGGTGTTCGGCATTGGCGGCATGGCCTTTGGTATTGGTGATTTCAGCCTGCAAGGCATCAGCTTGTGCGGCATTGTCGGCATTGTGCTGAACTTGGTGTTGCCCAAAGAGCGGCCCCATTGATTCTGGCATGCGCACCGGTCAGTGGTTATCATAAGCCTCGTGTTTTCTACAATGGCCTGATTATGCTGAAACAATTGCTGCTGTCACTGATGTTGTTGTGTGTGGCTGGCACCGCGGCGGCATCGGTCTTTGATGTGCAACTCGACACTGCCCCCTACAGCCGTGAACAGGCCCGGGAGCAGGCAGTGGACGTGCTGCTGTCTCGCCTGGCCGGTGAGCAGGGTCCAGCCTCCTGGGTGCGCGATGAAATTCTGAATAATTGGTCTCGCTACAGTGAAAGTACCCCGGCTGCCGGTGGTTACCGGGTACAGTTTTCCGGGGCCGAGCTGAGCCCGCTGCTGCACAGTGCCGGCCTCAAGGTCTGGACCGGAAAGCGTCCGACCCTGTTGATTTGGCAGGTACAGGACGGGCGGGTCAAAGACATGCCCGACACCGGCTGGCGCGAGGCCTCTCGTCAATATGCCATTCCGTTGCTCTGGCCGCTGTGGGATTTGCAGGAACATATGCAGGTTGATAAAAGCGTCTTGTCCGGTAACAGCCTGGCCGAAGCCAGCCAGCGCTATGGCGCCGGTATGTGGCTGGCGGTACAGCAACAGGGAGCCGGGCTGAACTGGCGTTTGTATGACAAAAACAGCGTCCAGCCGCTGACCCGCGGGCAGGCTCGCTCGGCCACCGGGCTGCTCGCAGCGGTGAATGATTACTGGATATCGCATCAGGCTGCAGAGCCTGTGCAGCAGCCTGAGAACCATGCCCCAGCCGAGGCGTTGCAGGCTGGCAATGATGCCCCCGGCGAGCTGACCATAGTGGTAACGGGTCTGAAGCAGTTTTCGGATGTGGTACGCCTTGAACAGCGGCTTTCCCGTCTTGAAGGGATTACCCAAATCAATGTGCTGGACAGTGCCGGCGATCAGGCACGGTTCCGCCTTGTGCTGTCGTCCCCGTCGGCCAGCCCGGCACTGACCCGTGCTGGTTTGTCTGCTCTGGGTGATCGCCGTTACCGGCTGGAGCAAATGCAGTGAGCCAGGATGTCGGTGATGAGCAACAACCGGCTCAGCTAGCGCTGGCGGTGCAATTGCCCGACGATGAAACCTTTGCCAGCTTTTATCCCGGAGATAATGTTCAGCTGATCACCGCTCTTAAAAATGCGGCGGTGGGGCAGGGTGATGAAGTTATTTATCTCTGGGGACAGGCCGGCTCCGGCCGTTCTCATTTGCTGCATGCTGCCTGTGCCGACGTCAACGCTGCCGGCGAGGCTGCTACCTGCCTGCCTTTGCATGCCTATAAGCGCATGTCCCCCAGTCTGCTGGAAGGGATGGAACTGCTGCCGCTGGTATGCCTCGACAATCTGGATGCCATTGCCGGTGTGGATGAATGGGAACGGGCGGTATTTAATTTCTTCAACCGCCGGCGTGAGCGGGCGGGAGGCAGTCTGGTGATCAGTGCGTCGGCACCATCCCGCAATCTGGGGCTGAGTCTGCCGGATCTGGCATCGCGGCTGGACTGGGGAGTGGCTTATCAGCTGAAAACCCTGGATGACGAAGGCAAGCTCAGTGCCTTGCAACTGCGTGCCGAGTTGCGTGGTTTCAAGTTGCCTACCGATGTGGGCCGGTTGTTGCTGAGCCGTTTGTCCCGGGATATGAGTACCTTGCTGGCGGCACTGGACCTGCTGGATAACGCGTCATTTCAGGCCAGGCGCAAGCTCAGCCTGCCGTTCACCCGGGAAATACTGGGACTTTAACAAGCGGGGATGGGGGAGCCGGTCGCCGATTTGGTGTGTTTTTATCCTGACCAGCGTTCAAGCACGCTTTTTGACGGGAATGGTTTGATGTTTTATGACGGCATCATAGTGCTCACGCCATTCGGCACGCAAAGTTGGCTAGTCCAGACCGGTTCGTATCCTTAACGAATGACTTCTTCAATGCCCGCTGCATTGCGACCTATGCTCCCAAGATACATGCCTGCAGGAATGACAAATTCAATGCTGCGCGGGCTTGTTAAAAAATACGCAGACATACTCACTTGATGCCGAGCATTACCCGCTCATCTCAAAAGTGGAGGCTTGAAAAAGCATGTATATGAATGGGGGGAAAGCCAGACCTGCTGTAAATCACCGGACGCATTTGAAGTAATGCGCTGAATTCTTATGATTTTTTAGCTATTAACCCTTCAAATCTCAATTGATAAGTTGTGTTATGCTTTGGTGTGTTTCGTATCGTAACTTAACGCGGATAATACCTTAATAATGCTAATAAGGGTTAAACAATGAAAAATAGCCTTTGGTTGAGTGCTGGCGTACTGATGCTGACGGGATGTACTGCGATGGGTGCAGCAGACTATACAAAACCTTCTGCGGAGATGTATCCGCAAATCGATGGATTAACCCGTCATGTGTTTTATGTTGATCCGACAAATAATGAGCATGATAAGCGCATTGAGATCATTGCGGGCAAGGATATGATGCTGGACTGCAACGGTTTGTTACTGAGTGGCCAAATTGTCGAGCACGATTTGAAAGGTTGGGGCTACACCTACTATCAGATTGAAGGCTATACAGGAAGCGGTGCTTCTACCCTGATGGCATGTCCGGCTAATCAGCCCAAAGTCAAAAAGTTTGTGAAGTTGTACAATAAAGATCTGTACCGCTACAACAGCAAATTGCCTGTCGTTGTGTATGCTCCGGCAGAGCTGGATGTGAGCATCCGAATCTGGGCACCAGAATCGTAAGATCCATTTGAGTGGTTTAGCGCCAAATTTAAGGGCTTCCTGTCGGAAGCCCTGTTTACATCTGCTTAAACCGGATTGGTTTTAGAGCGAGGGTGATTCATCACAACGGCTGCATTTCGCCGAGGAAACTGCCGGTTGAACCGGGCGTAAATGCCGTAGTGTTCAGCAACTTTTAGGGCTACCCCGAGTTAATCCTTTTTCTTCTTGCGAATGCTTAAGCCCAGCTCCCGGCCGCGCAGTTTGGCGTAATAGGTGCTGCCCACAAACATGGTCGTGGCCAGCAGTAACTCCACCAGCGCCAGCCAGCGCTCTCCTTCGTCTACCCACAGCAGGGTAAGAGAGTGCAAAAAATAGGGCATGATCAGAAACACTGCCCAGGCATGGGTGTAGGGGTTACCTTTCAGCATGCCCGGCATAGGAATAAACAGCCAGGGCAGCCACATGGCCAGCATAAAGCCGGCACCCAGCTGGGGATGAGGTGAGATCACCCCATGCCACAGTGCCACCCAGGCAATCAGTCCGAGATAACCGGTCAGCGCCAGCTTGCGCGCAAGTGCGGTGGTCATTTCAGAATATCCAGCACCTGCTCTGGCGGACGGCCGAGGGCTGCCTTACCGTTGCATACCACAATAGGACGCTCAATCAGTTTGGGGTTGGCGGTCATGGCGGCAATCAGGGCGTCTTCGTCGGTCACTCCGGCCAGCTCCAGGGTTTTGTAGAGTTCTTCCTTGGTGCGCATCAGCTCCCGGGCGGAGCTCATGCCCAGCTGACTTAACAGGACTTTTATTTGTTCTGCATCAGGGGGCGTATCCAGGTATTTGATAATCTCGGGCTCAAGGCCTTGCTGTTCCAGCAGAGCAAGTGTTTCCCGGCTTTTGGAGCAACGGGGATTATGATAGATAAACAGATTCATTATTCACTCCTGTAGCGTGGCTGCGGGCATTGTATAGAAGGGAAGTCGACATGAGCAAACTTCGCATGCTGTTTTTGGCGGTGGTACTGGCCCTTACGGGATGTGGCGATGCGGCTACGCTGACTCTGGCCAATGGTCAGCAGCAGCGCCTGTCGGACTTTGAAGATAACTGGCTGGTGGTGAATTACTTTGCCGAATGGTGTGCACCCTGCCTGCGTGAGCTGCCGCTGCTGAATGATCTTACTCGAACAGAGGGCCCCGCTGTTTTGGCGGTGAGCTTTGATGCATTAGCGCCCGAGGCGCTGCAGGCATTGAGTGAGCGGCATGACATGAGCATGCCGGTGGTGGCAAGTCTGGATGGCCCCTGGCCCTTTGAGCTTCCCAGGGTGCTGCCCACTACCTTTGTGATTGACCCTGACGGCAAGCTGGCCGAGCGTCACCAGGGGGAGCTGACAGCCGAAGATATTGTGCGCTGGCAGAAAGTTTATTGGGGGGCGGATATTAACAGAAGTTAATCGCCCATGGCCTGACGGCGTCTCTCCCGTGAAGGAGCGCCATCCTCGTGAAGGCGGGGACAGGAGTCTATGCTGCAGCCGCTCCTGATGCTGCACAGTCAGGTGCGTTATGCACTGGACTCCGGCCTGCGCCGGAGTGACAAAGTCTTTCGTTCCCCGTTGTTCCGGGCCTCAGTTCCTGAGCGCATCCCAATCCTGCTGTTGCCGGCGCAGTTGTTCCAGGCGAGCCCCCAGGCGGGCTCGCTGCATGGCATCCTGAGACAAGGTGGCGGCCAGTTCCATTTGCTGTACCGCAATGTCATAACGGCCTTGCAGTGCGGCCAGCTCGGCCCGGGCCCGGCGGAAGGCCGATTCATCACTCAGCGGACGCAGGGCCTGGGCCTGAAGGTCCCACACCAGCGGATTGTCACTGTAGCGGCGGGAGTAGTCATCGAGCAGCGTGGCGGCATCCTGATGGCGTCCGGCTTGCAGCAAGGTATCGGCCAGGTTGATCATCACGACCTTGTTTTCGGGCAACCGCTGGCGGGCCCGCTGCAGTCGTTTAATGGCGGCGTCATGGCGGCTGTCGGCATTATCCAGATCGGTCAGCGCATCAATAATAAACAGGTTATCGCCATGTGTTTGAGCAAGTTGCTCCAGTAACGGGCGGGCGTCGTCGGATTTGTTTATGGCCAGCAGACTCAGGGCCTGACCATAACGGGCCGCTTCGGGCAGCCAGGTGCCGTTGCCGGCTGCCTGCCCGGCAAAGTACTTATGCAGTTCACGGGTGCCCGATTGCTGCAAACGCACCATAATGCGCGCTTTGGCAAACTGAAAGTCAAGTGCAGGCGCAACCTTGCGGGCAGAATAGTCGGCGGCCCGGGAACGGGCTTCGGCGATACGGCTGGCGGGCAGAGGGTGGGTCAGCAGCATCTGAGGCGGGGTGCTGGCAAACTGGTATTTATCTGCCAGTTTCTGAAAAAAGCTGGCCATGGCATTGGGATCAAAGCCGGCATTATGCAGCAGGCGCAGGCCCAGACGGTCGGCTTCAAACTCGTTGTCGCGGGTGTAGTTAATGGCTGACTGCATTTTCAGCCCCAGAGTGGTCTGCAGGGCAGCCATGCCGGCCTGAGGATTGACCACCGCCAGCGCGACCGAGCCTACCAGGCCGGCAATGGTCAGTGGCGTACTGCGTGAACGGGACTCAAGGTAGCGAGCGATATGGCGCTGAGTAACGTGAGTAATTTCGTGGGCCATAACAGAGGCCAGCTCACTTTCGTTGTCGGCATACAGAAACAGGCCGGTATGCAGTTGTACCACGCCACCAAGAAAAGCACTGGCATTGATGCTGTCGTCGCGGATTAATAAAAAGCGAAACGGAAACCGTACCGAGTCTGCCTGAGACAACAGTCGGTGGCCGAGGTCGGTGATGTATTCGTTGAGAACGGGATCATTCACTACCGGCTGATTGGCCCGGGCAAACCGGCTGAAGGCATCGCCAAAACGCGCTTCCCGCTCAACCGACATGGCGCTGACGCCGGCAGTGCCGATATCGGGCAGACTGTCTGCGGCCTGAGCAGAAACGGGGAGACCCAATGCAAGGGCCAGTATCAGGGGCGTGGAGCAAAGCCTCATAGTTTAACCTTTTGCCGATGGAGGCAGGCAGAATAACCGGCCATATCACGGGGAACAAGCATTGTTTGCGAGCCACAGGCAGGGGATAATGCCTTCTTTTTCTGGGGCTCAGGATGATGGAACAGCTGGATGCCAGCCACCTGCGCTGCCCTCAGCCTTTGCTGGAGGTCAAGTTGTGGCTTAAATCGGCAACATGCGGGCAACAGCTTTGTCTGGTGCTGGCCGATCCGGGTTCACAACGGGATATTCCCGCCTATCTGAAGCGCATCGGACACGGTGTTACAGTGGTTACACAAACGTCTCACCGGCTCGAGCTTATCATTACCAAACACTCATAAGGACAGGTCACATGTTGGATGTAATCAAGCACTGGTATCGGCAGCGCTTTTCCGATCCGGGTGCCGTGGTGCTGTTTTTGCTGCTGTTATTCGGCTTCGTGGTCATGTATTTCATGGGGCATATTCTGGCTCCGTTTTTTGCGGCTGTGGTGATTGCCTATCTGCTGGAGTGGCCGGTGGGCAGGCTGCGGCGGCTGGGGCTGGGCCGGGGGCCGGCCGCCGGGGTTGTGCTGCTGGTGTTTGCGATATTACTGGTGCTGTCACTGGTCAGCCTGGTGCCTTCTATCCTGAATCAGAGCACCAATCTGGCACGGGAAATACCCACCATGATAAACCGAGCCCAGGAAGTATTGCTGACCCTGCCGGACGATTATCCCGAGCTGGTGGACGTGACCCTGATGCAAAATCTGCTGACCGAGCTGCGCAGTCGTGTACTGGGTTCGGCTGATGCTATTTTGAGCGTTTCCATCAGCTCGCTGACCAATGTGGCGGTGATGCTGGTGTATCTGATCCTGGTATCAGTGCTGGTGTTCTTTATGCTGAAAGACAAACCGGTGCTGCTGCACAGCATGAGTCGCTTTCTGCCGGAAAACCGTGAGCTTATATCCCGGGTGTGGCACGAGATGAACGTACAGATCGCCAACTACGTGCGCGGCAAGGTGATTGAAATCCTGATTGTGGGCGGAGTCAGTTACCTCACCTTTGCGTTGCTGGGGCTGAACTATGCGCTGTTGCTGGCGGTACTGGTGGGGTTCTCGGTTTTGATCCCGTATATCGGTGCGGCCGCCGCGACCGTACCCGTGGCTATGGTGGGGCTGTTTCAGTGGGGCTTCACGCCGCCATTTTTCTATCTGATCGTGGCCTACGGTATTATTCAGGCACTGGACGGTAACGTGCTGGTCCCCGTGCTGTTTTCCGAGGCGGTTAATCTGCACCCTATTGCCATTATTGTCGCGGTGCTGGTGTTCGGCGGTTTCTGGGGCTTCTGGGGGGTGTTTTTCGCCATTCCTCTGGCTACCCTGGTCAAGGCGGTGATCAATGCCTGGCCTGATCAGAAAACCCTTCCTGAAAAAACGGGCTGATTTCAAACCTAAGATAATTCAAGGAATACAGAGTGAGAGAACATTTTGCTTCCCGCTTCGGGTTTATTATGGCGGCCGCGGGAGCAGCGGTGGGGCTGGGAAATATCTGGGGGTTTCCTACCCAAGCGGCCAGCAATGGGGGCGGAGCCTTTCTGGTGGCCTATCTGGTACTGGTATTGATCCTGGCCTTTCCCATGCTGGTCATGGAGGTGGCGATTGGCCGTTATGGCCAGGCCAACCCGGTTGACTCTGTGCGCAAACTGGGTAAAACCGCGCTGCAAAAGCGGCTGGCGGCGCTGGTCGGATATGCCGGCATGATGGTTCCGAGCCTGGTACTGTCATTTTATGCCATCGTGGCCGGCTGGTTGCTGGCTTTTCTGGCGGCCAGTATCACCCGGATGCTGGGCTGGCAGGTCGTGACCGACTGGCTTGAGGCCTTTGGCCTGGGGCGCAATATTGTGTGGACCCTGGTGTTTTACCTGCTCACCATACTGGTGGTGCAGGCCGGGGTGCGTAAGGGGATAGAACGCTGGTCGGCCCGGTTGATGCCGGCATTGTTTATGCTGTTTATCCTGCTGTTTTGCTACATTCTCACGCAGCAAGGGGCGATGGAAGGGCTGCGCCATTATCTGGTGCCCGACTTCAGCAGGATCATGGACAGCCAGCTGCTGATCAGCGCCATGGGGCAAGCATTCTTTTCGCTGACCATTGGTGGTTGCTCCATGCTGATGTATGGCTCTTATCTGAGCCGGCAGGAAAGCATTCCCACCACCGCCTTTCAGGTGACCCTTATCGATACCGGTGTGGCTTTTCTGGCGGGCCTGGTCATTTTGCCGGCCATGTTCGTGGCGATGCATAATGGTGTCACCATTTACGGGGAAGACGGCAGCCTGCTGAGCAGCGATACCCTGGTATTTCAGGTACTGCCGGCGCTGTTCGACACCATGGGGCCGGTGGGCCTGGGGATGGCGCTGGTGTTTTTCGTGCTGATGGGTATCGCCGCCCTGACCTCATCCATTTCCATGCTGGAAGTGCCGGTGTCTTATGCCACCGAGCGTTTCAAGGCACCGCGGCCGTTGATGACCTGGCTGCTGGGCAGTGCGCTGGCGTTGTTCAGCGTGGTGATCTGCCTGAATTTCGGCACTTTGTTCGGCTTTGTTATCCGCTTGTCCACCCAGAATATTCAGCCCTTGGTGGGGCTGGGCTTCTGTGTGCTGGGCGGCTGGATGTGGGGGCGGGCCAAGCTGTTTGAGGAGCTGGTTAAAGGCACGCCGGCACTGGCCGACAGCCTGTTCTGGCGTATCTGGCCCTGGTACGTGCGGTTGATCTGTCCGTTGCTGGTGGTGCTGGTGATCGGCTCCAGCTGGTAACTACGCCGGGGAGCGGTAAGCCATAAGCTGTCAGCGGTAAGAAGAGCAGATTGGGATGAGCAGCGCGAATCCCAACACTGTCATAGCCTGCCCGGTCCGCTCCAGGGTTTGAGGAATTAAAAGCGGAGTTTGGGGCTGGAGCTTCCATTCTGCAGACTCGTATTCAGTTTACGATGCGGCATACCATGTACTGGATTCCGGCCTGCGCCGGAGTGACGATGTTTTGTAGGCCGCGTTTTATACGCGGCAGCGATGTATCATGCGATGATATTTGCCGGGGATAAACCCCGGCCTACAGGTGTGTATCCGTGAAATATGCATCAGTACAGCATGCTGTACAGCTTGCGACGGTAGCGGGAGGCCACCGGATCGGCACCCATGCTGGTCAGCATGTCCAGCAGGAGTTTCCTGGCTTCGCCAAAGGCGAGATCTTTTTGCAGGATTTCAATCAGCAACTGCAGGCCTTCTTCCTGGCGGCCGGCCTGAAAATACTGCACCGCAAGCTCTTCTTTCAGCCCCAGATCTTCCGGTGAGGATGCCAGTTTCTGCTCCAGCTCGCGCAGCTCGGGGCTGTCGGCGGCTTCCTGAGCCAGCTCCAGGCGAGCCAATACATGCTGATACTGGCCATCCTGATCCGCCATGCCAATGGTGTCGAGCAGTTGCCGGGTTTCTTCCAGTTTGTTCAGGGCCAGGGCCGTTTCTGCCAGAGTCAGGCGAATGGCTGGAGTATCGTCCAACGCTCTTGCCTGCTGCAGCAGGCCATAAGCAGCCTGGGGATCCATCCCCAGCATTTGTTTGGCCTGATCCAGCAGCAGTTCGGCTTCGTTGGGCAAATAGGCTTTGAGGAATGTTTTGAGAGCACTTTCATCCTGTGGCCCTTCCAGAATATCCACCGGTTGCCCTTCCTTGAAGGCCACCAGGGCTGGCAGTGCCTGCAGGCCCAGTTGCACGGCCAGGCTCTGCAACTGAGGATCGGCAACGTCTACCCGGGCCAGATCCACATGGCTGTTATCGGCTCCAATCAGCTGTTCAAGCTGTGCGCTCATGGGCTGGCATTCAGGCACCTGAGCGGCGTGGAAGAAAATCACTACCGTTTTGTCCATGGACGCCTGGATCAGCGCCTGCTGGAAATTTTCTACCGTGATATCAACGATCATGTAAACGTCTCTCTAAGGGTTTATAGCTAAATTGGGTTGCGGGCTGTTAATTTCAAGCGCTGGAGCGCAATCGGCAAGAGACAGCAACTGCACTGGCTGATGGTGTCCGGTGGCCAGCGTCAGGGTAGCGCCGGCGGTCTGCCAGCGGTGCAGCCGGTAATCATGGTGATTAAAACAGGCGCTGGTGCTTCCGGGTTGCCAGGTTACTTGGTGCAGATTGTTGGCAATGCCGCCGCCGTCGGCTTTCAGCACGGCTTCCTTGATGGTCCAGAGCTGTTGAAAATCATGGCCTGGCTGCCGGCTTTGTGCCAGCCACTGTTGCTCTTCGGATGTCAGGTAGCGTTGCGCCAGCCGGGCAATACGTTCGGGTGCCAGCACCCGGCTTTCCACGTCCACGCCCACAGCGTCAGAAGAAATAGCCAGGGCCAGTAATGAGCCGCTATGACTCAGATTAAAGCGGAGGGCAGCGCTGGCCAGTTCCGGCTTGCCCTTGGGGGTGTGGTAAAAGCTGAGCGTGGCAGGAGCCTGGTTCAGCAGGGAGCCCAGACGCTGACGCAGCAGATAACGGCTCAGTAAAAACAACCGGGCCTGCAATATATTTGTTATGGCACCCAGGCGCTGTTTTTCTGCTTTTGAAAGCTGATTATATGCATCTTCTGGCGAATTTATCGTCATTGCATCACAAATCAGCAGCTCTGTAAAAATATCCTTGTTTTTACTCATTTTTCGCTTTGCAAAATACTCAGTAACTGGACTATGCTGAGGCCCATTGTTCGATTGCCATTGTTCACCATGCTTAAACATATCATTGTTATCGGCAGTCTGCTGGTGATCTCCGGGTGCAGCACGTCACCCGCACCCGAGTCAGGCAAAAGGATGACTGGTAAAAAGCCGTCCTCTTCCCTGACTTACAGCATCAGCACCTCGCCCATGAAGCCAAAACGTCAGCCTTCTATGCTGGCCGATCTGCAGCAGGTATATCAGCGCTGGCGTGGCGTACCTTACCAGTTTGGCGGTGAAAGTGATCAGGGCATAGATTGCTCTGCCTTTACGCAGACCATGTATCAGGAAGCCTTTGGCATGGAGCTGCCGCGCAGCACCTATGAGCAGGTATTGCTGGGACGTGAAATTGACCGTAGTGAGTTGCGCCCGGGAGATCTGGTTTTTTTCCGTACCGGCCGTAGTACACGCCATAATGGTGTATATGTAGGCAATGGCAAGTTTGCTCATGCTTCATCCAGTGTAGGCGTTACCATTTCCAGCCTGGATAATGTTTATTGGCGCAGCCGTTACTGGCAGGCCCGTCGGGTATTCGACGAGATGTAAACACATGATGCGGGACTGGGAGCACCCTCAGTCCCGCTTTTTAATCACTTCCCCTGAAACCGGTTCAGCTCATTCATCACCTGCATCAGCAGGGTGAGTTCAGGATGACTTCCCTCCCGCTCACGATAGTCGCTGCTATTCAGCAGCTGCAGGTCGCCACGACGGTTAAACAGTGTGATGTCGTCACGCTGGTAAATAGCATACTCTTCTTCATCTGAGGCCAGCCGCCAGCGGTTGGGGCGTTCGCGAAACAGTGACTGTCCACTGGAGTAGCTGCGCGCCGGGGTAGTCACGCCCAGTGCCTGCTGCAACAGAGTAGGAGCCAGGTCCAGGTGACTGGTAGGATAACCGATGCGGTCTGCTGCCTTGCCGGGCCAGGCCACGACCAGCGGTACCCGCAACTGCGCGGGGGAGTAGGCATTGCCATAGCCCCAGGTATTGTTCTTGTTATCATTAAATTCCATACCATGCCCTGATGTGATCACCACTATGGTATCGCGTCCGTCACCCTGGACCAGGCTGAGCAGTGCAGCCAGCAGCTGATCGGTGTAAAACACGGCGTTGCGGTAACGGTTCATCAAGGCATCGTGCTGCTCACTCTGAAAGGGAGCTGCTGGGTTCAGCTTGTCCAGCGAGGGCTGAAACGGTCCTTCCATGCCGGGCGGAATGGAAAGAGAATTCAGGGCATCGAGGTATACATAAGAGAACCAGGGCCGGCTGCCGGTTTGTCCGCTCAGCCAGCCGGCAAAGTCGCTCAGTGCCTGACGGTCACCTTCGGCACCACCGGCTGCCGGCCGCATACCCGGGTGTCGCAGGGTAGTGAAAATCGCGTCTTTATAGAGTCTGCTGTCGGTGCCACCACTGACAAACAGGCCAAAGCGATAATCCTGACGCTGCAGTTCGTCTGTCAGCACCGGCGCGGTGCGTGCCTGTTCCGCCTCGCGCTGATAGTGGGCTGGCAGGCTGTAGAACAGGCTGAACAGGGCAGGGGTGGGCCGGTTACCGGCGCTGAGGTGGTTGTCGAACCGCAGGTGACGGGCGGCATACCGGCTCAGGTTGGGCATGGTGATATGATCCAGCTGATCGGCTCGCAGGCCGTCTGCCACCACCAGTAAAATATTGGGGGCCTGCTCGGGGGGCTGTACCGACAGTGGGCGTAGCGGATAATTCAGCTGTTGCTGCGGTTCGTCCGCAACTTGCTCCGAGCGTTCCCGGTATTCATCCTCATCCAGCCAGCCCTGTTTGATTAAAAAGCTTTTGGCGGTCATCGGATAAGACAACGGGAAGTTGGCTTTTTGCAGCGTGATGGGGGTATAGAGAGTGGCATCGGCCCAGATGTGCACACTGTGGGTGAGGAAAAAGCATACCAGCAGAGGCAGGGTCAGCGGTCGTGACAGGCTGCGGGAGCGGCGCGGGCTCCAGCGCCACAACCAGGCACCCAGCCACAGTTCCAGTACAAACAACAGCGGTACCAGAACAAACAGCCAACCCCAGCCGGGTGCCCCTTCGGCCTGTGCCTGGTCCAGCAGCAGCCGCCATACCGAAGGGTTAAGATGAAAACCGAACAGGCTGAACACCTGAGTGTCCACCAATAGCAGGGTCAGTGCCCCGGTGGCAAGGCCGGCCCCCAGAAACTGTACTGCTCTTAGCCGCGGAAATAAAAATGTCAGCGGGAACAAGGTCAGCAGATAGGTGCAGAAGGTCAGAAAGGCAAAGTGCCCCACCCAGCTGACCAGCATATAGCCCAGACCCAGCACGGTGTCGGGCAGACCGGCGGCAAACAGATAGCGGACAGAAACCGCCATGGCCAGCAGAATGTTGAAGAAAACAAACCAGTGTCCCCAGCCGATCAGGCGGGAAACGTGGTCGCGATACTGGGGGCCGGTTTCAACCATGAGTGTGGTGGATCTCGGTGAAGCAAAGGGCGCTTAGTGCGCCCCTTTTTGTGTGTCGACGGATGAGGTAAGCACGCTGGCGAACTTGTCGGCGATGGCTTTGCGCTGACCGGGGGCAATTTGATGATTGATGATATGCGTGGCAAGGTTGCCCAGAACCATCAGCCGTAAATCTGCCGGTGCCCGGTGTTTGTCCATTACCGCTTCCAGTTCACTCAGCAGCTGGTCGAATTGTTTGTCGTATTTGGAAATAACAGGCATGGGCGTTCAATCATTTAACTTGGTAACAGGGGGTCTATAATACCCCACCCCATTCGGCAACTCTATGGCAATCTGATATGAGCCTGGACATCGAACACATCATAGTACATTCCCTGTTTTTAAATGAGCAGGGGCAGACCGCGCTTGCCAAGCGTGATGATGAGCTGGCCACTGGTCCGGCCGTCACTCAGCTGATGAGCGAGTTGCACCATATTTACAATACCAAGGCCGGCAAGGTATTTGGTTATTTCAGTGACGAAGACACCGGTTTTTGCGATTTGGTACGGCGCATGGAAGATCAAAGCCTGGGTTTTGCGGCGTTTTCTCATCAGGCTGCCGAACGGCTGCTGGGCGAGCTGAACCGGCTGGATATGCAGGAAGAAGGTGTGCTGCTGTTTGTACATTATCAGTGGCTGGGCGCCCGTTATCTGCTGATTGCCCTGCTGGACAACAAAGACAGTGTGACCGTTACCGAAAAACTGGATGTGAGCCGGGCCAGCTATCTGGATCTGGGGCGTATGCAATTGGCGGCGCGGCTGGATTTGACTGAACTGCAGACCCGCTCCGAATCGAAACGTTATTTCTCCTTTATCAAGGGCCGGGCTGGGCGCAAGGTGTCGGACTTCTTTCTTAACTTTCTGTCTTGTGTTGAAGGCATGGATCCCAAGGTGCAGAGTCAGGGCCTGATGAAGGCGGTGGATGACTATTGCGATGCCCGCCAGCTGAGCAAGGAAGAGCGGGAAGAAAGCAAGGCCACCATCAGCAAATATTGCCGGGAGCAATTAAAGGAAGGGGAGGAGCTAGAGCTGAGGGAGCTGTCGGCAGAGCTGGGCTCCGATGACGATCTCGACTTTTATCAGTTTGTCAGTGAGGAGTATGCGCTGGAGGAACGGTTCCCGGTGGATCGCTCATCGTTGAAGGGACTGACCAAATACGTGGGCTCAGGCGGCGGCCTGACCATCAGCTTTGATCAAAAGCTGCTGGGAGAGCGTATTGACTATGATCCTGCCACCGACACCCTGACCATCAGGGGGACACCGCCCAATCTCAAGGCCCAGCTGCAGGGGAACGCAAAGCCGGACGCCTGAGCTATGTAAGCCGCGGGGTGACCCGCGGCAATCTGTTGCCGGTTAACTCCGGATCAAGTGGTCAAAGGCACCCAGTGCGGCGGTAGCACCGGCCCCCATCGAGATGATGATCTGCTTGTAGGGGACGGTTGTGGCATCCCCGGCGGCAAACACGCCAGGCATGGAGGTGGCCCCACGAGCATCAATGATCACCTCGCCTGAACGGGTCAGCTCTACTGGTGATCCCTGCAGGAATTCGGTGTTGGGCACCAGGCCAATCTGCACGAAGATACCAGCAACATCCAGCTGTTTGCTTTCACCGCTGAGACGGTCGGTATAGCGCATGCCGGTTACCTTGTTTCCGTCACCCACTACTTCGGTGGTCTGCGCATTCATGATGATGTCGATATTGCTCATGGAGCGGGCCTTGCGTTGCAATACCTCATCGGCACGCAGGCTGTCGGCAAACTCCAGCACGGTGACATGCTCCACAATACCTGCCAGATCGATAGCAGCTTCTATGCCTGAGTTGCCGCCACCGACTACCGCCACCCGCTTGCCCTTGAAAAAGGGACCGTCACAATGGGGGCAATAGGCCACGCCTTTGGTACGGTATTGGTCTTCACCGGGCACGTTCAGCTCGCGCCAGCGGGCACCAGTGGCCAGGATGACTGATTTACTCTTGAGCACAGCTCCGCTTGCTAGCGGGATTTCAATCAGATCTTTGTGCTGAATGCCAGCTGCGCGCTGGTTGGTGACCAGCTCAACGTCATATTCCTTGAGGTGCTGCTCCAGACTGGCGGCCAGTTTCGGGCCTTCGGTATAGGGCACGGAAATAAAGTTTTCAATGCCGACCGTATCCATTACCTGACCACCAAAACGCTCTGCTACCAGTCCGGTACGCACGCCTTTACGGGCGGCATAAATGGCAGCCGCGGCACCGGCCGGGCCTCCGCCGACGACCAGTACATCAAAGGGAGCCTGTTCATTAAGGGCTTCTGCCTGACGTGCGGCGGCATTGGTGTCGACCTTGCCGACAATTTCTTCCAGGGTCATGCGGCCCTGACCAAAGTGTTCTCCGTTCAGGTAGACAGCGGGCACGGCCATGATCTGACGTTCATTGACTTCATCCTGAAACAGGGCACCGTCAATCATCACATGGGTGATATTGGAATTCAGGGTGGCCATCAGGTTCAGGGCCTGTACTACGTCCGGGCAGTTCTGGCACGACAGTGACACATAGGTTTCAAAGTGAAACTCACCCTTAAGGTTACGGATTTGTTCTTGCAGCGCCGGGTCCGCTTTTGACGGATGCCCACCGGTTTGCAGCAGGGCCAGCACCAGCGAGGTGAATTCATGGCCCAGCGGAATGCCGGCAAAGCTGATACGCGGTGCCTCGCCGGCGGCGGCAATGCTCATGCTGGGCGTGCGTGCAGCAGTCACTTCTTCAAGGGTCAATTTGTCTGAGAGCCCGCTGATTTCGGCAGCCAGCTCTCTTAATTCGTTGGATTTTGCAGAGCCATCACCGGATACGCTGAGAGCTACCGGCGAGACAATATTTTGCAGATAGGTATTAAGTTGTTGTTTCAGATGATCATTCAGCATGGTGATGTCCTGTGCAGAGGAAACAAGTAAACGTGGTGTGAAGGGCCCGCCGGCCAGATTGGCGGCGGGCACGGGGCAAAGCAGGGGTTAGATTTTGCCGACCAGATCCAGTGACGGAGCCAGAGTAGCTTCACCTTCCTGCCATTTGGCGGGGCAGACTTCACCCGGATGGGCGGCCACATACTGGGCAGCTTTAATCTTGCGCACCAGATCGGAGGCGTTGCGGCCAATGCCTTCGGCAGTCACTTCAATCGCCTGGATGATGCCTTCGGGGTCGATGATAAAGGTGGCGCGGTCGGCCAAGCCCTGACCTTCACGCATAACCCCAAAGTTATTGGTGATGGTGCCGGACTGATCACCCACCATGTAGTAGTTGATCTTGCCGATGGTCTCAGAGCTGTCGTGCCAGGCTTTGTGAGTGAAGTGGGTGTCGGTGGAGACGGAATATACTTCCACGCCCATCTGCTGCAGTTCTGCATAGTGGTCGGCCAGATCACCCAGCTCGGTGGGGCAGACAAAGGTGAAGTCGGCGGGGTAGAAGAACACCACGGACCATTTTCCCTTCATTGAAGCGTCACTTACTTCCACGAACTGTCCCTGGTGAAAGGCCTGGGCAACAAACGGTTTGATTTCGGTATTAATGGATACGGCCATGATTTGCTCCTGTTATTAGCGATTGGCTTGGGTTATTGCGAACAACTGCATGGTAGAGGGAAGTGTTTGTTTGTTGAAACTGTTCGTTTCTATTGAATTAATTGCTTTTAACTATTGATGCGCTTGGGTTAGCAGCCGGGTGATCGAAAAAAAGAATTTTTTTGGTCAGAGAAATGACAGTGGTTTTACTGCCTGTAAACGCGTCGGGAAGCAAGCCGGAGCATGACAGGGGGAGATCCCGTTGAATATGACAAAACAACAACAAGGGCCTTTTTGCCGGTCCGTTTTTTTCCATAAATCCATTTTTTGCGATCGCAAAAAAACATGACGATGTTTCTCTGTGGTCCTTCCTGTCCGGCATTGGCAGCGGCTGTGCGGGCTTTTAAGGTTCGTAACCCAACACAACAAACCTTTGTGTAATATCAAATGTTTTTGGTTTTTATGTTTGTATTTTACGTAATTTTATTTCTTTTTTGTTTCGGTTAAACATGACGTAACTACGCCTGATGTGGCTAATTTCAACGTTTTAGAGCCAGTTATGCTTTAGTCTTAGGCCAGGCAGGTTATGTGATGTATGTTGTGTTTTAGTTAAATCGGATCTTGATCGAAGGCATTTTTTTGCGCAACGTAATAGCCACACCGCAACGCAGAAGAGAAAGCGGCAACGTTCGGTAAAGCATTTTGCTGTAACAAGCCAGACAAACGGAGACGAGCGGTAACGCTCCAGCATAAAAACAACAAAATCGAAGTACTGCCAAGCCAGCCAATGGCGGTGTTAACCGCTGGTTTGACAGGGATGTGTAACTGTTTGAGACCCGATGACTCAACAACAACAAGACAGGACTGAAACCATGCCATACGCTAACGAGATTGATACCCTGGCCACGCTGATCAAGCAGAACCCGACCTGGGGTGCCATTAAACCCGAACATGCCGCCCGCATGCGTGTACAGAACCAATTCAAGACCGGCCTTGATATCGCCAAGTACACCGCCAAAATCATGCGTGAAGACATGGCTGCCTATGACGCAGATCCTGCGCAATACACCCAGTCTCTGGGTTGCTGGCACGGCTTTATCGGTCAGCAGAAACTGATTTCCATCAAGAAGCACTTTGGCAGCACCAAACGTCGCTACCTGTACCTGTCCGGCTGGATGGTCGCCGCACTGCGCTCCGAATTCGGCCCGCTGCCGGATCAGTCCATGCACGAGAAAACCTCAGTGCCGGCCCTGATCGAAGAGCTGTACACCTTCCTGCGCCAGGCCGATTCCTGGGAGCTGAACCACCTGTTCCGTGCTCTGGAAGATGCCCAGACTGCCGGTGACACTGCCAAGGTGAAAGAAATTGAAGCCCAGATCGACAGCCACGAAACTCACATTGTGCCGATTGTTGCCGACATCGACGCCGGTTTCGGTAATGCCGAGGCGACCTATCTGCTGGCCAAGAAAATGATTGAAGCCGGTGCCTGCTGTATTCAGCTGGAAAACCAGGTATCTGACGAGAAACAGTGTGGTCACCAGGACGGCAAGGTTACCGTGCCGCACGCTGACTTCCTGGCCAAAATCAACGCCGTACGCCTGGCCTTCCTCGAACTGGGTGTGGACGACGGTGTTATCGTGGCCCGTACCGACTCTCTGGGTGCCGGTCTGACCAAGCAGATTGCCGTGACCAACGAGCCGGGCGATCTGGGTGACCAGTACAACAGCTTCATCGATGGCGACGTTATCGAAAGTGCTGATGATATTGCCAACGGCGACGTGGTGATTAAGCAGAACGGCAAACTGGTTCGTCCCAAGCGTCTGGCTTCCGGCCTGTTCCAGTTCAAGGACGGCTCCGGTGAAGACCGTGTTGTAATGGACTGTATCGCCAGCCTGCAAAACGGTGCCGACCTGCTGTGGATTGAAACCGAGAAGCCTCATATCGGCCAGATCAAGGGCATGGTTGACCGCATCCGTGCCGTAGTGCCCGATGCCAAACTGGTGTACAACAACAGCCCGTCCTTTAACTGGACCCTGAACTTCCGTCAGCAGGTGTTTGATGCTATGGCTGCCGAAGGCAAGGATGTATCTGGTTACGACCGCGACCGTCTGATGAGCGCCGACTACGACAGCACCGAGCTGGCTCAGCTGGCCGACGAGAAGGTGCGTACCTTCCAGGCCGACGCTGCCCGGGAAGCCGGTATCTTCCACCACCTGATCACGCTGCCGACCTATCACACTGCGGCGCTGTCTACCGACAACCTGGCCAAAGGCTACTTCGGTGACGAAGGCATGCTGGCTTACGTGGCCGGGGTTCAGCGTCAGGAAATCCGCCAGGGCATCGCCACCGTTAAGCACCAGGACATGGCCGGCTCCAACATCGGTGATGACCATAAAGAGTTCTTCGCCGGTGACGCCGCCCTCAAGGCGGGTGGTAAGGACAACACCATGGGTCAGTTCGAAAATATCTGAGCCGGGTGAACCGAATAACAACAAGAGTTCAAAGTCCATCTCGTTTTTGGCAGCCCTTGCGGGCTGCCTTTTTTCGTTAGGGCTCAATTCGGCCCGCTCTACTAGAATTAGCCTCGAGGCTCCAGTCTGGACTGAGAGGACGGCATGACCAATCCTAATAACGCCACCATTACTCTGGTGCACCGGGTACGGTTCGTGGACGGCCACGGACTGACCATTCCTACTTTCCGCTTGCTGAAAGACGATGGCCACCTTTATGCGGACGCCAGTGCCCCTGACATTGATAAAGAACAGGCCCTGGCCATGTATCACAGTATGCTTGCTACCCGGCTGCTGGATGAGCGCATGCTGGCGGCCCAGCGTCAGGGGCGTATCAGCTTTTACCTGCAAAGTCTGGGCGAAGAAGCCCAGGCCGTGGCCAGTGCCGCCGCGCTGGATCCGCAGGATATGATCCTGGCGCAGTATCGTGAGCAAGGGGCCTTACTGCACCGGGGTTTTCCCCTCGATCAGGTAATGGATCAGTTGTTTGCCACTGAAGACGATCTGGGCAGAGGGCGGCAGATGCCGGTGCACTACGGTAGCCGTGCGCTGAACTTCATGACCATCTCTTCACCGTTGGCCACGCAAATCCCCCAGGCCACGGGGGTGGCCTATGCTCAGCGACTGGCAGGTGAGCAGGCCATTACCTTGTGCTATTTCGGGGAAGGGGCGGCTTCGGAAGGCGATTTTCACGCCGGCCTCAATATGGCGGCGGTGCTGAAAACGCCGGTGATCTTTTTTTGCCGTAATAATGGCTATGCCATTTCCACCCCGGCCAGTGAGCAGTTTGTGGGGGATGGTATTGCCAGCCGCGCCGTAGGGTACGGTATTCGCACCTTGAGGGTAGACGGTGCCGATGCGCTGGCGGTTTATGAGGCCACGCGTCAGGCCCGGCAACTGATGCTGGAAGAATCCCAGCCGGTGTTGATTGAAGCCATGTCTTACCGGCTGGGAGCTCATTCTTCGTCGGACGACCCCAGCGGCTACCGCTCGAAGGCAGAAGAGGAACGCTGGCGCAAACGGGATCCTGTTGGCCGTTACCGGTTATGGCTGCAGCATCAGGGCTGGCTGAGTGAAAATGAGGATCGCCGCCGTTCAGATGCATTGCGCCGTGACATACTGGAGACCATGAAGCAGGCTGAAAAAAAACCAAAACCGCCGCTGGAGAGCCTGATTGAAGACGTTTATTACCGTCCGCCGGCCCGGTTGAAGCGTCAGCTTGAACAACTGAAACAGCAGCCGGGTACGCACGCCGGGCCTGAAGCAGACAAGCAGGGAGGTGCGCGGTGATGAAGCAGATGAACCTGTTGCAGGCGGTGAATAATGCACTGTTGCTGGCCATGGAGCGGGACAGCAGCGTATTGTGTTTTGGTGAGGATGTCGGTCATTTTGGTGGCGTGTTCCGGGCTACCAGTGGCCTGCAGGATCGGTTTGGTGGCGAGCGCTGTTTTAACACCCCTCTCACCGAGCAAGGCATAGTGGGCTTTGCTAACGGTCTGGCCGCCAAGGGGCTGAAGCCGGTGGCTGAAATTCAGTTTGCCGATTATATCTTTCCCGCCTTTGATCAACTGGTGAATGAAACCGCCAAGTTCCGTTATCGCTCCGGCAATGAATTCAATGTGGGAGGTCTGGTGGTGCGGGCTCCTTATGGCGGCGGCATTGCCGGCGGTCATTATCATAGTCAGTCTCCGGAAGCCTATTTTGTTCATACCCCCGGTCTGCGGGTGGTAGTGCCACGGGGGCCGGTACAGGCCAAGGGGCTGCTGCTGGCGGCTATAGACTGTCCGGATCCGGTGATCTTTTTTGAACCCAAGCGGCTGTACCGGGCAGCGGTGGCTGAGGTAGACGAAGGGCTTTATCAGCTGCCTCTGGACAAGGCGGAGGTGGTCCGGGAAGGCTCGGATATTACCTTGCTGGCCTGGGGAGCCCAGATGGACTATCTGAGCATGGCGGCAGATCTGGCTGAGCAAGCAGGCATTTCCTGTGAAGTGATCGATTTGCAGACCCTGTTACCCTGGGATGAAGACACGGTGGTGGCCTCGGTGCTGAAAACCGGCCGGCTGCTGATAAGCCACGAGGCCCCGCTTACCGGCGGCGTGGGGGCGGAGATTACCGCCACCGTGCAGGAACGTTGTTTTTTATACCTGGAAAGCCCCATCGCCCGGGTATGCGGCCCGGACACGCCCTTTCCGCTGGCGCTGGAAAAGCACTATATGCCGGATCAACATAAGATTTTTAATGCCATTAACGCCACCATCAACTTTTAGGAGTGCGGTATGAAGAAGGACTTTTTTCTGCCGGATATCGGCGAAGGCATAGTGGAATGCGAGCTGGTGGAATGGCTGGTGACCGAAGGTGAGCGGGTGGAGGAAGATCAGGCCATCTGCGATGTGATGACCGACAAGGCGCTGGTGCAGATCCCGGCAGTACACGCCGGCACCATCAGCCGGCTATATGTCAAAAAGGGGGAGATGGCTAAAGTGCATGCGCCGCTGTTTGAAATGGCATTGGCAGAAGCAGAGAAGGACGATGCCGGCGACTGTACGAATGCCGACCAAGAGCATGCTGAGCCGGCATCAGACATCGGTGTCGGAGCGGTCATCAGTGAACCCGCCTGCGCTCCCTCCAGCGAGAACCGGGCCGTGGCCAGCCCTGCGGTGCGTCGGCTGGCCCGGGAGCACAATGTGGATTTAACCGATGTTCCCGGCTCCGGTGACAAGGGGAGGGTATACAAGGAAGACGTACAGGCCTGGCTGCAGGCGCAGAGCTCACCGTCCCGCCGGTCGTCATCCTGGCGTGAACCCGTCACCGGGGTGCGCGCTGCCATGGCACGACATATGAGCGCCAGCCTCGGCATTCCCCGTTTTACCTTTTGCGAAGAGTTTTACCTGGATGAACTGATGGCGCTCAAGCAACAGCTTGCCGGTGAGTTTGAGCAGCAAGGGGTCAAGCTGACCCTGCTTCCGTTTTTTATCAAGGCGCTGTCACTGGCGTTGTCGGACCATCCGCTGCTGGGGGCCAGGCTGGAGGAAAACGGCCAGACCCTGGTATATGAAGACGGTCATCATGTGGGGGTGGCGGTGGATACACCGTCCGGCCTGCTGGTGCCGGTGCTGCACCATTGCGAAGACAAATCGTTGCTGACCCTGTCACGAGAGCTTCAGCGTCTGTCTGCGGCTGCCCGGGCTGGCCGGCTGACACAGGGGGAGCTGCAAGGCGCCACCATCAGTCTGTCCAATATCGGTATGCTGGGCGGGACCGTGTCCACGCCGGTGGTGACTCCGCCTCAGCTGGCCATTGCTGCCATGGGCCGGCTGCAGCGGCTGCCCCGTTTTGATGAACAGGATCAGGTGGTGGCCAGACAGCTGATGACCGTGTGCTGGTCGGCGGATCACCGGGTGATAGACGGTGCCACCCTGGCCCGTTTCAACCGTTGCTGGCAGGACTATCTGGAGCAACCCGGGCGTATGCTGGCCCGGTTGCACTAGCGGAAGCGGTGTCTGTCGGCCATGGATGTGCTGGGCAATTTTTATATTCCCGAAGAACAGTCGGTGTATCTGCTGAGTGCCAATGATGCGCAAAAGCTGAAAGACTGGATTGCCCTGTGCATTACCGAACTGGAAAAGCTCGGCTATCGCGATATCAGCCTGGCGGGCAAAGGTGTCTATGGTTTTACCTTTGCCGGTACCGGGGAGCAGGGGCAGCAGATCGCGTTTAAATTTTCCCGTATTGATTTGCCAGCCGCGGTGCGTGAGCGGTTGGAGGAAGAAGCTTATATGCTCTCCTGTGTCCGACACCCGTTGATCCCGGACTATATCGCTTATGCGTTACGTGGCCGTCAGGGCATTTTGCTGATGAGCCGGGCCGAGGGAGAGGATCTGGATCATTACAGCCTGCACCGGGGACGGCTGTCGGCCCGGGAAGTGATCGACATTGCCGCCCAGCTGGCGGACATTTTGCGCGCTCTGCGCCACCACCGGAAAAGCGGAGAGCCGGCCCCCGTGGTGCACGGTGATATCAAGCCGTCCAACATTGTCTATGATGCAGCCAGCGGCAATATCAGCCTGGTGGACTGGGGCTCATCGGTGTTTGCCCAACTGGATGCCGAGGGTAACTGGGTCGGTGCTCAGGGTCTGGCGCTGCTGTCGGGCGATCTGCAGCAATCCAATGCCCGTATGGGAGATGTGTATTTTATCGGCCCCGAACAACTGGCCGGTGCTCTGTCCAGCCCCCGTTTTGATGAGCAGGGAGTAGCGGGTACCCTTTACGCTCTGGCTTCGGGTCAGGCCTGCCGTTTCGGCCGCAAGGCCATGCCGGCGACCAGTCTGGGGCTGCCAAAAGAGTTTGCCCTGCTGCTTGATGCCATGCTCGGTGATGATGCCGGGGGCCGTCGTCGGGCCGGTGATTACTGGCTGACGGCCATGCCCCGGCTGAAGCGGCTGGTCTTGCCCGAGTTGCCGCTGTTTGATGATACTCCGCTGTTACCCGTGTGGCAGGGTAGCGGACGAGGGATCGAAACCGTGGTGTATTCCTCACGCAAGTCGTTTCTGCGTGAGCACAGCGAGCGGGAAGATATTCAGCAGGTGGCCGATGCTCAGCTGGAGCGCTATTACAAACAATATCTGGAAGGAATGGGGGAAACGGAAAAGGCCTTTGTGGCGGCGGTGAGCCGGCTGGGCCACTATCCGGTCATGGGCGGGCTGGCCATTCACTGGCATGAGCAGGGCCTGGATATTGACTCCAGCCTGAATCTGTACGACAGCACACTGTTGCCGGCCTTTGCGCTTGCGGTCAACAATGTCGTTGCCCTGGCCCGGGCCATTACCAAAACCGGTATTTTCAAAGCCTGCCTGTTTAATGCCCGTAATACCCTGCATTTAAGTCGCAGCGGGCCGGATACGCCTTTTTTGCCGCAGGAAAATACGCGCATTCCCTATCGTCTGGCTGATCGGCCCGATACCGGTGCAGACCGCCAGCCGCACTCCTATTTTGAGGATGGCCGGGATCCGGATGAGCAGCTGGTGTTGCCCGGCGAAATCATGGCGGTGATCGCTCGGCTGAACCATATTCACCACAGTGGCTGCATTATTTTTGAAGTGACCGGGGATCACCTCAAGCTGCACAGTTACTACCGGTTGCTGGATACCGCAGCCGAGGCCGAATTCGCGGCGCTGCTGGCGCAAATTGTTGAGCATATTCCGTTGATTAAAGATCAGGGGGTGGGTGGTTTTATGAAGTTGCCCTTTAAAAATACCCGTCACTTCAGTCACCAGCCGGTGCAGCCCGACTGCTTTTATCCTGCCAATCCCAGAGCCTGGCGTAATACGTAATGCTGGAGTTGCGGGTAAAAGCCGAGAAAGGCCTGTTCAAAGTCGGCGTAATGCTGTTCCAGCACCGGGCGGCAATGGGGCAGGGGGGTGGGCCGTTTAAAACGGCGGTCGATGCGGGACAAGGCGGTGATGATGCCGTCAAACTCCCGGTAATACAGCAGCAGCCCGTTTTGTTTCATGCGTGATACCAGCCGGACCATGGCCTCGGGCCAGTACCGATCAGGCTGCAACCCGGCATGGATCTGCTGTACAAAGGTATCGAGCGGCAGAGTATGGTAGCGGCACCAGTGCCGGGCCAGAAAATGATCAAACATCATGTCGGTGATAATACCACCAAAGCGGCGAAAGGGCGGTGGCAGGGCCTGTACCCGGCTGGCGTGCAGGGGGTGCGCATCGGTAAAACTGTCTATGCGCCGGTGCAGAATAATGCCGGTCTGAAGCGCCGCCGGCAGGGAGGCGTCGACGGTACCCCGGGCATACTCCCCCAGCAAGGCACCGGCCGGGCTGGTATTGCTGATATCGGCCAGGTGCAGGTGAGCCAGATAGTTCATTCAGCTCGGTGAATCGTCACGATATGCCGGGGCACCGGTTGCAGCCTGAAGCTCATCGAGTTCGCTGAGATCGGGAGCCTCGTCCCGTTCATCCAGCTGGTTGTCGAGCACTTCCAGCAGATGAATTGCAACGGCAATAAAGTCGCTGTCGGTCACAATACCCACCAGTTTTCCCTTGTTCACCACCGGCAGACAGCCGTATTTATGTTTTTGCAGATACAGCGCAGCTTCACGAATGCCGGCATGGGGGCTGACGGTGGTCACGCCGGTGATCATGATTTCCGACAGCCTGTGCTGTTCCAGAAACTGACCATTGCGCCCCTGCTCCAGGCTGGACTCCTGTGCCGCCAGAATATCCCGCTGGCTGACCAGACCAATCAGCGCCTCGTTTTCTATTACCGGAAGATGACGAATATGGTGGCGTTGCATCAGGGTGCGGGCTTCGGCCAGGCTGGCGGAAGGAGACAGCCCCAGAACGCGGGATGACATGATCTCGGAAACAATAGCGGGCATAGTTGCTCTCCTCTTTTTATATCAAGATAGCTCAACCCGGTGCGTGAGTAACCTGACCAGGATCACGTCAGAGGCAAAGATTGTCGGGTGTCGTATCCGGTTGCCGGATTAGTTCAACGTCGAATTGCCTTGATCCCTCGGGATGCGCTCACTAGACTAGCGCTCGTCTGACACAGAGGTAGTTATGCAGGTCCAAGATTTTTCCTTTGAGCTTCCCGATGAACTTATTGCCCGTCACCCTATGGCCGAACGTACCGCCAGCCGATTGCTGCAGCTGGACGGTAACACCGGGAACCTGGTTCACGGCAGCTTTGGCGATATTCTGGATCTGATTAATCCCGGCGACCTGCTGGTGTTTAACAATACCAGAGTGATCCCGGCACGGCTGTTTGGCCGCAAAGCCAGCGGCGGCAAGCTGGAAGTACTGGTAGAGCGTATGCTCGACGATAAGCGGGTGCTGGCTCATGTGCGTGCCTCAAAGGCCCCTAAGCCCGGGACTGAGCTGATTCTGGAGCCTGACGTCAAGGCCACCATGGTGGCCCGTCATGATGCGTTGTTTGAAATCGAATTTGACGATGCGCGTACCGTACTGGAGATCCTGGAAAGCGTCGGCCATATGCCGCTGCCGCCTTATATTGACCGGCCCGATACGGATGCTGACAAGGAACGCTACCAGACCGTGTATAACGAAAAGCCCGGTGCGGTGGCGGCCCCCACGGCCGGTCTTCACTTTGACGAGCCATTGCTGGCCCGGTTAAAGGAAAAAGGGGCTGATCTTGCCTTTATCACGCTGCATGTGGGCGCTGGCACGTTTCAGCCGGTACGGGTTGATAATGTGCTTGAACATAAAATGCACGCGGAATATATCGAAGTTCCCGCCGATGTGGTGGCACAGATTGAAGCGACCCGGACCCGTGGCGGCAGGGTGATTGCCGTGGGCACTACTTCGGTACGTTCACTGGAAAGCGCGGCTCAGGCCAGTCTGGCTGAAGGTAAAGCACTGGCTCCTTTCTACGGTGACACCAATATCTTTATTTACCCTGGCTACCGCTTTCAGCTGGTGGACGCCATGGTCACCAACTTCCATCTGCCGGAGTCGACCCTGATCATGCTGGTCAGCGCCTTTGCCGGACAGGATCATATTATGGAGGCCTACCGCCAGGCGGTGGCCGAACGTTATCGTTTTTTCAGTTACGGTGACGCCATGTTTATTACTAAGCAACAAGCTTAACTGCGACCTGGGCAGAGGGACGGGTCCTGAACCCCGGTCGAATCAAGTCAGCGTCGGACTGTTTCTCCGGCCAGTGAGGTAAATGATGAAATTTGAACTGGATACCACAGATGGCCGCGCCCGCCGGGGCCGGCTGATCTTTGATCGGGGCGTGGTAGAAACACCGGCGTTTATGCCGGTGGGTACCTATGGCACTGTTAAAGGCATGACTCCGGAAGAAGTTGCCGCCACCGGTGCCCATATTCTGCTGGGCAATACCTTCCACCTGTGGATTCGTCCGGGTCAGGAAGTGATGAAAATGCACGGTGATCTGCACGACTTTATGAACTGGCAGGGCCCCATTCTCACGGATTCCGGCGGCTTTCAGGTATTCAGCTTGGGTGATATCCGCAAGATCACCGAAGAAGGCGTGCATTTCCGCAACCCGGTTAATGGCGACAAAATCTTTCTGTCTCCCGAAGTGTCCATGGAGATCCAGTATGATCTGGGCTCCGATATCGTGATGATCATGGACGAGTGCACTCCGTACCCGGCGACCTGGGAAGAAGCCAAAAAGTCGATGGAAATGTCTCTGCGCTGGGCCAAACGATCCCGGGATCATTTCGACAAGCAGGGCAACAAGAACGCCCTGTTCGGCATTATTCAGGGCTCGGTATATGAAGACCTGCGCGATCAGTCTCTGGAAGGGCTGCTGGACATCGGCTTTGACGGCTACGCCGTGGGTGGCCTGGCGGTGGGCGAACCCAAGCATGAAATGCACAAGGTGCTGGAGCATACCTGCCCGAAAATTCCTGCCGACAAACCCCGTTATCTGATGGGCGTGGGTAAGCCGGAGGATCTGGTGGAAGGAGTGCGCCGGGGGGTGGATATGTTTGACTGCGTAATGCCTACCCGTAACGCACGTAACGGCCATCTGTTTACCACCGATGGCGTGGTGAAGATCCGTAATGCCAAACACAAGACCGACACCGGCCCGTTGGATGCCGATTGCGATTGCTATACCTGCAAGAATTACTCCCGCGCTTACCTGTATCATCTCGACAAGTGTAACGAGATTCTGGGTGCGCGTTTAAACACCATTCACAACCTGCGTTTTTACCAGCGGGTGATGGAAGGTTTACGGGGAGCCATTGAGCAGGGTAAATTAGACGACTTTGTAGCAGAGTTTTATCGCCGGCAGGGTAAACCCGTGCCATCGCTTGATAACAGCGATACGGAACACGGCGAAGAACAGTAACAGTTTTTAACCATAAACGAGGAAACTGCAAGAATGGATATTATCTCCAGTGCTTACGCCCAGGGTGGCGGTGCCGCCGGTGGCGGTATGGAAATGATTATCATGCTGGTTGTATTCGGCCTGATTTTCTACTTTATGATTTTCCGCCCCCAGTCCAAACGGGTCAAAGAGCACAAGAACCTGATGTCTTCCCTGAGCAAAGGTGACGAAGTGCTGACCAACGGCGGTCTGGTAGGTAAAATTGCCAAGATCTCTGCCGACAACGATTACGTGGTTCTGAGCCTGAGCGAGCAAAGCCAGGTGACCATCAAGAAGGACTTCATTACTGCCGTCCTGCCTAAGGGCTCCATTCAGTCCCTCTAATTCTTTCCTGTCGAGGAGCACAGCGTGTTGAATCGATATCCGCTGTGGAAATACTTGATGGTGGTCTTCGTGATCACCATCAGTTTTCTTTATGCAGCACCCAACCTGTTTGGTGAAGATCCGGCGCTTCAGGTGTCCGGCAGCCGTGGTACTCAGGTTTCTTCCGATATTCTGGTCAAGGCCCAACAAAGCCTCAGCCAGGCTGGCATTGATGTCAAAAGTGCCGCCCTGGAAAATGACCAGCTTCTTATTCGTTTCCGTAATACTGATGATCAGCTGAAAGGCAAGGATTTGGTGGGTGAGGCCCTGGGTGATGATTATATTACCGCCCTGAACCTGGCTCCCTCTACTCCCGCCTGGCTGGAAGCCATTGGTGCCGGTCCGCTCAAATTGGGTCTGGATCTGCGCGGTGGTGTGCACTTCCTGATGGAAGTGGATATGGACGAAGCATTAAGCCGTGTGCAGGAGCAGACGGTGCAGGATTTCCGTACCGAGCTACGCCAGGAGCGGTTGCGCTATACCGGTGTGCTGAATCGTGACGGTGGCACTCTGGTCATGTTCCGCGATGCTGATACCCGCAATAAGGCCATCAGCCATTTGCGCCAGCGTTATCCGGAGCTGGAGTTTACCACCAAAGACAACGGTGACAGCTTTGGCCTGCAGGCGGTGATGAGTGAACAGCGGCTGAAGGAAGTAAAGGAATACGCCCTGCAGCAGAACATCACCATTATCCGTAACCGGGTGAATGAGCTGGGTGTAGCTGAGCCGCTGGTACAGCGTCAGGGTGCAGACCGTATTGTGGTGCAATTGCCCGGTATTCAGGACACTGCCCGCGCCAAAGAGATTCTGGGTGCCACCGCGACGCTGGAGTTCCGTCTGGTGGATGAACGTGCCGATGCCGCTGCGGCAGCGGCTGGCCGGGTCCCCCCGGGGAGCGAGTTGTTCAGTGATCGTGATGGCCGCGCCGTGGTATTGCAAAAGCGCGTGATTCTGACCGGCGAGCATATCGTTGATGCCAACTCCGGTATGGATGAATTCAGTCGTCCCCAGGTGAACATCAGTCTGGATGCCCCGGGTGGCAGCCGTATGGCTGACTTTACCAAAGATAATGTGGGCAGAGCGATGGCAACCGTATTCACCGAATACAAGCCTGCTGATGAGCCTGGCAAGGATGGCAAGCCAGCCCTGCGTAAAGAGCAGGAAGTGATCAACGTGGCTACGATTCAGTCCCGACTGGGGCGTAGCTTCCGCATCACTGGTATTGACTCCATGGCCGAAGCACAGAACCTGGCGCTGCTGCTGCGGGCCGGCGCGCTGATTGCGCCCATTCAGATTGTGGAAGAGCGGACCATTGGCCCGAGCCTGGGCCAGCAAAACGTGGAAAACGGTCTGATGGCCATGATCTACGGACTGCTGGCGGTGGTGCTGTTTATGAGCATTTACTATCGCAAGTTTGGCCTGGTCGCCAACCTGGCGTTGCTGGCCAACCTGGTGATCATCATCGGTGTGATGTCGATGGTGCCGGGGGCAACCATGACGCTGCCGGGTATTGCCGGTATCGTGCTTACCATTGGTATGTCAGTGGATGCCAACGTGTTGATCTTTGAACGTATTCGCGAAGAATTGCGAGACGGTCGCAGTGTTCAACAGGCGATTCATATGGGTTATGAAAAGGCCGTTGGTACCATTGCCGATGCCAATATCACGACCTTCCTGACCGCCATCATTCTGTTTGCGGTGGGCACTGGCCCCATCAAGGGCTTTGCCGTCACCCTGATGATTGGCATTCTGGCCTCTATGTTTACCGCCATTGTCGGTACCCGGGCCCTGGTCAACCTGTTTTGGGGCGGTAAGCGTCTCAACAAGCTGTCGATATGAGGAGATTGAGCGATGTTTGAAATCCTCAAGACCAAAGAGCCGCTGCCGTTTATGCGCTTCTCCAAGGGAGCCACTGCGTTCTCGCTGGTGCTGATTGCCCTGTGCTTTTTCAGTCTGGCTACCCGTGGCCTGAATTGGGGCCTGGATTTTACCGGTGGCACCGTGGTGGAAGTGGCGTTTGAACAGGTGGTAGAGCTGGATGAGGTGCGTGGTCAGCTGGATGGGGCCGGCCTGAATGGTGCCACTGTGCAGCATTTCGGCACCAGCCGCGACTTGCTTATCCGCATGCCGCCTCAGGATGGCGCCAATGTTCAGCAACAGGGCGATGCGGTAATTGCCGCCATGCAGCAGCTGTCAGCGGATGCCGAGATGAAGCGGCTGGAGTTTGTCGGCCCGTCTATCGGCAAAGAGCTGGCTGAGCAGGGGGGGCTGGCCATTTTGGTAGCGCTGCTGTGTATTCTCATTTACGTGGGGATACGGTTTGAGTGGCGACTGGCGTCAGGTGCTGTGCTGTCACTGGCTCACGATGTCATCATCACCCTGGGCGTATTTTCCTGGCTGCAGATTGAAGTGGATCTCACCATTGTCGCGGCATTGCTGACGGTAGTGGGTTACTCGCTCAACGATACCATAGTGGTGTTTGACCGGGTGCGGGAAAACTTTCGCCGGGTACGTGAGACCACCACGGCCAGGGTATTTGACGAGGCGATTACCGATACGCTGAGCCGGACCCTTATCACCTCGGCTACGACGCTGGTGGTAGTGGTGGCGCTGTTTATGAAGGGCGGAGCCCTGATCCACGGTTTTGCCACGGCACTGCTGCTGGGTATTGGTTTCGGTACCTATTCGTCCATTTATATCGCCAGTGCCTGGGCCATGCTGCTCGGGGTGACGCGGGAGCATATGCTCCCGCCTCCGGTGGATAAAGAAGGGGCGGATCAGGAATCCCTGATGTAAATGCCACATATCAAAAAGGAGCCTTCGGGCTCCTTTTTTGTTTTTAAGCCCTTTATCGTGATTGATTGCATTTGCAGCATGACAAACGCGCTGCAGCTGCATAACATGGTGGGATAGAAAAAGACAAGTTCGGAGCCTACTTGAAACACAGATTCTTGCCCGGTGCGATGGCCCTGCTGGGGTTGGTGCTGACCGGTTGCAGTACGCCCAAGGTGGTAACACCAACGCTGGTGTTACCGGTGCCTATGCAGGTTTCCTATCAGAGCGAATTGGGTATTGCCCGGTTGGGGCAGATGCTGAATGCGCCGGGTCTGACCCCGGAGCAAAGGGCCGAGCTGTTTTTTCAGCGCGGTGTGGTGTTTGATAGAGTGGGCTTGCGGGCCATGGCCCGGCTTGATTTTAACCGGGCGTTGCGTGAGCAGCCAGATTTTGCCGACGCTTATAACCTGAGCGGGGTTTACCTGACCCAGAATCAGGAATTCGATGAGGCCTATGAATCTTTTGATTCCGCGCTGGAACTGGCACCGGACTACGTGTATGCCAACCTGAACCGGGGCATTGCCCTCTATTACGGTGGCCGGCCGGAGCTGGCCGCGCGGGATCTGAAAGTGTTTCTTGATGCAGAGCCGACGGACCCTTACCGGTTGTTGTGGTGGTATCTGGCCCGGCAAAGCGTGAACGCCGGCCAGGCGCTGGAAGAGCTGGCGCAATACCGTGAACAATATGGTACCGAGGAGTGGGCCTGGGACATTGTGGATGTTTACCTTGGCCGGCTGACACCGGAGGCGCTGCTTAACCGCATTGCGGAGCAGAGCCAGGATAATCAGGAGTTGGCGGAAATGCTGTGTGAGGCCTACTTTTACCTGGCCAAGCAAGCCCAGTATCACGACCAGCCGGAGCAAGCCGAGGTTTACCTTAAACTGGCTCTGGCCACCAATATCTACGATTTTGTCGAGCACCGTTATGCCCTGCTGGAGCTTGATCTTATTGGCCAGCAGGCCCGACTTACCCGCTGATAACCAGAACCCCGGCGCGGGGTTATCCGTTGACGTCCAGGGCAGCGGGTGACGGCAGCCATTCCATGCCGGGCTGCTGGTTCCAGTAACTAGCGGGAGCCGAGCTGCCAAGTCCCCGTATTTTCCGCTTCGGCAAAACCTGCTCGATCGGCTGGAACCTTCGTGTCAGCCGCACTGGTGTCGCCAGCTGCTGGAGGGGATGGCCAAGGTACTATAGCAGGCTGAACGCCAGCTCGATGGTAAGGGCGGTGGGCGTAAGGATAAAACCTGACCCTCTTACATGACTGTGTTAAAATCCTGCGCCTTAAGCGCAACGGAAACAAAGTCAACATGCTTGAGCAAGTACGTATCGTGCTGGTAAATACCTCCCATACCGGCAACATCGGCTCCGCCGCCCGGGCCATGAAAACCATGGGCCTGAGCGATCTCTGCCTGGTCGATCCTGTCACCCCGCCTGATGGTCAGTCGGTCGCCCTCGCTGCCGGTGCCAGTGATATTCTGGCCAATGCCCGCACCGTGTCTACGCTGGCTGAGGCCGTGGCTGATTGCGGCCTGGTGATTGGCACCAGTGCCCGTTCCCGCACCTGGTCCTGGCCCATGCTCAATGCCCGCGAAGCGGGAGAGAAAGCGATGGTGGAAGCATCCAAGCACAAGGTGGCTCTGGTATTTGGCCGGGAGCGCACCGGGCTGACCAACGAAGAGTTGCAGCAATGCCACTATCATGTGGCCATTCCTGCCAATCCGGAGTACAGCTCACTCAATCTGGCGATGGCGGTACAGACCCTGAGCTATGAAGTACGCATGGCCTGGCTGGCCGGAACCCAGGAGCAGCCGGTGGTGGAAGATTACCCGCTGGCGTCGGATCTGGAACGGTTTTACGGGCATCTGGAACAGACCCTGCTCGACACCGGCTTTATTATCAAGCCGCACCCGGGACAGGTGATGACCAAACTGCGCCGGCTGTTTAACCGGGCGAGGCCGGAAGATCATGAACTCAATATTTTGCGCGGCATTCTCACCTCGGTCCAACGGCTGGGACATCGTAAAAATGCGGAATAACCCACCATTTCACTCGGTTAAATACTTGACTGAAACACTCGGGTATGACAACCTGACGCCATGTTCGAAAACGGTTTAATTTCATGAGACTGACATCGAAAGGGCGTTATGCAGTGACCGCCATGCTGGATGTGGCTTTGCATGCCAATGACGGCCCGGTATCCCTGGCCGATATTTCCGAGCGGCAGGGCATTTCCCTCTCTTACCTTGAACAGCTGTTTTCCCGCCTGCGCAAGCAAGGACTGGTAAGCAGTGTACGAGGCCCGGGTGGGGGGTATCTGCTGGGTCTGGAGGCCGGTGATATTTCCGTGGGTGCCGTGATTGCCGCCGTGGATGAGTCGGTTGATGCCACCAAGTGCCAGGGCAAAGGTGATTGTCAGAGCGGCAATCAGTGCCTGACCCACTCACTGTGGTGTGCCCTGAGTGAACGGATCAGCAATTTTCTTGATGCCATTACCCTGGCGGAGTTGGTCAGCCAGAACGAAGTCCGGCGCATATCCGGACAGCAAGACAAACACCTGAGCATGCTGAACCTGGGAGATAGCCAGGAACAGGCTGTGAGCGTTAAAGTTCAACTTTAAAATGTCGATGACAAGACTGCCGAAAAGGGCAGCGTTGTAACGGAGAATATGATGAAACTGCCCATTTATCTCGACTATGCGGCTACCTGCCCGGTAGATCCGCGCGTTGCCGAAAAAATGATGCAATACCTGACGCCGGATGGCTTTTTTGGTAACCCGGCTTCCCGCTCCCACCGGTTTGGCTGGCAGGCGGAAGAGGCGGTAGATATCGCCCGTAACCAGATTGCTGATTTGATCAACGCCGACCCGCGGGAAATCGTATTTACCTCCGGTGCGACCGAGTCTGACAACCTGGCCATCAAGGGAATTGCCCATTTCTATGGCAAAAAGGGCAAACACATTGTTACCTCCAAAACCGAACACAAAGCGGTGCTGGATCCCTGCCGTCAGCTGGAGCGGGAAGGCTATGAGGTTACCTACCTGGAGCCTCAGCCCAATGGTTTGTTCACTCTTGAGCAGATTGAAGGTGCCCTGCGCGACGATACCGTGCTGGTGAGCATCATGCATGTGAATAACGAAACCGGTGTTATTCAGGATGTGAAGGCCATTGGTGAACTGTGCCGCAGCCGCAAGATTATGTTCCATGTGGATGGTGCCCAGAGTGCCGGTAAAATTCCGCTGGACGTGCAGGACATGAATATCGATCTGTTGTCCATGTCGGCCCACAAAATTTATGGTCCCAAGGGTATTGGCGCCCTTTATGTCTGCCGCAAACCGCGGGTTCGTCTGGAAGCCCAGATGCACGGTGGCGGGCATGAGCGCGGTATGCGCTCCGGCACCCTTGCAACCCACCAGATTGTTGGTATGGGCGAAGCCTTCCGCATTGCCAAAGAAGAAATGCAGGCCGAAGGCGAGCACATTCTGGCTTTGCGTCAGCGCCTGTTCAATGGCCTGAAAGACATTGAAGAAGTGCATGTCAATGGTGACCTGGAACAGCGGGTACCCGGCCTTCTTAATATCAGTTTCGCCTACGTAGAAGGTGAATCACTGATGATGGCTCTGAAAGATCTGGCGGTATCCTCCGGTTCAGCCTGTACCTCTGCCAGCCTGGAGCCGTCTTATGTACTGCGGGCCCTGGGACTGAACGACGAACTGGCGCACAGCTCCATTCGCTTCAGCATCGGCCGTTTTACCACGGAAGAAGAAATTGATTACGCCATTCGTTTGGTGAATGAGTCCATCGGGCGCCTGCGCGAAATGTCTCCGCTGTGGGAGATGTTCAAAGATGGTGTAGACCTGGACAAAGTAGAATGGGCACACCATTAAGGTGTTAACGGATTGCGAGAGGAATTGAATCATGGCTTACAGCGAAAAAGTAATTGATCACTACGAAAACCCCCGTAACGTCGGCGGTTTTGACAAAAACGACCCCAGCATTGCGACGGGTATGGTTGGCGCGCCCGCCTGTGGCGACGTGATGAAACTGCAGCTGAAAATCACTGAAGAAGGCATTATTGAAGATGCCAAGTTCAAAACGTACGGCTGTGGTTCGGCCATTGCCTCCAGCTCGCTGATCACCGAATGGGTAAAAGGCAAGAGCCTGGACGAAGCTGCCAGCATCAAGAACACCGATATTGCCGAAGAGCTGGCATTGCCGCCGGTGAAGATCCACTGCTCCATTCTGGCAGAGGACGCGATCAAAGCGGCCATTGACGATTACAAAAAGAAAAAGAACCTGGCGTAACGGAGTTATTATGGCGATCACCATTACCGACTCGGCCGCCCAGCGGGTGCAGGCTTTTATTAACAACAGAGGCAAAGGCATTGGCCTGAGGTTGGGGGTGAAAACTTCCGGCTGCTCCGGGCTTGCTTATGTGCTGGAGTTTGTGGATGAGCTGTCCGAAGGCGATCAGGTGTTCGAGCATGGCGAGGTCAAGGTGATCGTCGACAGCAAGAGCCTGGTTTACCTGGATGGCACCGAACTGGACTTTGTTAAAGAAGGACTGAACGAAGGCTTCAAGTTCAACAACCCCAACACTACCGGGGAATGTGGCTGCGGCGAGAGCTTTAACGTTTAAGGAAGACAGCATGAACTACTTTGAGCTGTTTGGCCTGCCGGCACAGTTCCGGCTTGACGGTGAGGCGCTGGCACAGGCCTACCGTCAGCTGCAGACCCGGTTCCATCCTGATAAATTCGCCTCCCGCCCTGAGCGGGAGCGCCTGCAGGCGGTACAACAGGCCGCCCGCATCAACGACGCTTTTTCTACCCTGAAAAATCCCCTCGGCCGGGCCGAATATCTGTTATCGCTGCAAGGCGTGGATATTCGGGGCGAGCAGCAAACCCTGAAAGACCCCATGTTTCTGATGCAGCAAATGGAATGGCGTGAGCAGCTGGAAGATATTCCTGCTGCCGGCGACGTGTTTGCTGCCATCATGGCGTTTGATCGGGAGCTGAAGCAGGCTTCTGACGATTATTACGGTGAGCTGGAACGACAGCTGAACACCGGTGATTGGGAGCCGGCCGCCGACACGGTCCGCAAACTGAAATTTATGGCCAAACTGCACGCCGAACTTGAGCGGGTAGAAGACGCGCAGCAGGAATTCTGAATCTCATGGCATTGTTACAAATTTCCGAGCCGGGCCAGAGCGCGGCTCCGCACGAGCATAAGTGGGCCATTGGCATCGATCTGGGCACGACCAACTCGCTGGTTGCCGTGGTGCGCAGTGGCCTGGCTGAAACCCTGGCCGATGAACAGGGCAGGGAGCTGCTCCCTTCGGTGGTGCACTACACCCAGGATGAGAAACGTGTTGGCTACAACGCCAAGCACGAAGCAGAGCTGGATCCGCAAAACACCATTGTCTCGGTGAAACGATTGCTGGGTAAGGCTCTGGCCGATGTGCCGGTGCACAAGCTGCCTTATGATTTTCGTGACACCGGTGCCGGCATTATTGAGCTGAATACGCCCCAGGGCGTGAAGAACCCGGTGCAGGTATCTGCGGATATTCTGGCTGAGCTGAATGACAGAGCGGTGCAAGCGCTGGGCAACCCGGTGGAAGGGGCGGTGATCACGGTGCCGGCCTATTTTGACGACGCTCAGCGTCAGGGCACCAAAGATGCGGCTCAGCTGGCGGGGCTGAATGTACTGCGCCTGCTTAATGAGCCGACCGCTGCCGCCATCGCCTATGGCCTGGATTCCGGGCAGGAAGGGGTGATTGCGGTCTTTGACCTGGGCGGCGGCACCTTCGACATTTCCGTTCTGCGTCTGCACAAAGGGGTGTTTGAGGTACTGGCCACGGGCGGTGATTCTGCCCTTGGCGGAGATGACTTTGATCACGCCCTGGCCGACTGGATTCAGGCTCAGGCCGGCGTGACCGAGCTGACACCGGCACAGCAGCGTAACCTGCTGGATGCCGCCAGCGCGGCCAAAATTGCCCTGACCGACAGCGACACGGTTACCGTGTGCTGGCAGGAGTGGCAGGGTGAGCTGACCCGGGAGCAGTTCAACGCGCTTATTCAGCCCTGGGTTAACAAAACCCTGATGGCTTGCCGCCGTGCACTGAAAGACGCCGGGGTGACACAGGATGAAGTACAGAATGTGGTGATGGTGGGGGGCTCCACCCGGGTGCCGCTGGTGCGGACGCGAGTGGGTGAGTTCTTTGCCCGCGAGCCGCTGACCAGCATCGATCCCGACAAGGTGGTGGCCATTGGTGCCAGCATTCAGGCCGACATTCTGATTGGTAACAAGCCTGACAGCGACATGCTGCTGCTGGATGTCATTCCGCTGTCGCTAGGTCTTGAAACCATGGGTGGCCTGGTGGAAAAGGTCATTCCCCGCAATACCACTATTCCCGTGGCCCGGGCGCAGGAGTTTACCACCTTTAAGGATGGTCAGACGGCGATGGCCATTCATGTGGTGCAGGGAGAGCGCGAGCTGGTGGCTGATTGCCGCTCTCTGGCCCGCTTTGAACTGACCGGTATTCCGCCGATGGCGGCCGGTGCCGCTCATATCCGGGTGATGTTTCAGGTTGATGCCGATGGGCTCTTGTCTGTCAGTGCCCTGGAAAAATCGTCCGGGGTGCAGGCCAGCATTGAGGTCAAACCCTCTTATGGCCTGAAGGAAGAAGATATTTCCAGCATGCTTAAGGCTTCTTTTGAGCATGCCGAAGAAGACATCGCTGCACGTATGCTGGCGGAGCAGAAAGTAGAAGCGGCCCGGGTGGTGGAAAACATCATCAGTGCGCTGCAGGCCGATGGTGATGAACTGCTCAGCGAGCAGGAGCAGGCTGCGGTGATTGCCTCGCTGGAGGCGTTGCAACAGGCGGCTCAGGGTGATAATGCGGACGCCATTAAAGCTGCCATTGAACAAACCGACAAACAAACGGCCGATTTTGCCGCCCGCCGAATGGATGCTTCCATTCGCAAGGCGCTGGCTGGTCAACGAGTGGACAAGGTGTAACCATGCCGAAAATTGTTTTTTTGCCTCATGCCGAGCTTTGCCCCGAAGGGGCGGCCGTCGATGCCCAGAACGGTGAAACCGTACTTGATGTGGCACTGCGTAATGGTATTGATATTGAGCATGCCTGCGAAAAATCCTGTGCCTGCACCACTTGCCATGTGATCGTGCGGGAAGGTTTTGACTCGCTGGAAGAAAGCACCGAGCTGGAAGACGATATGCTGGACAAGGCCTGGGGTCTTGAGCCGGAATCAAGGCTGGGCTGTCAGGCGGTCGTTGACAACGAAGATCTGGTGGTGGAGATTCCGCTGTATACTGTCAACATGGTGTCGGAAAGCCACTGATCCGGTAAGCATAACGGGGATAATAAGGAGCCAATATGAGCCTTAAATGGACCGACAGTCAGGACATTGCCCTGGCATTGCTGGAAGATTACCCCGAGGTGGATCCTAAAACCGTACGCTTTACTGATTTGCACCGGTGGATTTGTGATCTGGACGAGTTTGACGATGAGCCGGAGCACTCCAATGAGCGTATTCTGGAAGCGATCATTCTCGCCTGGATGGATGAATACGATTAACTGAACGCTGTCAGCTTTAAGCCGTAAGCGCCAGTCTGCTGACTGCATATAGCTTTATTAAGAGCCACAGTGATACTGTGGCTTTTTTGATCCGAACAAACGATGTTTATCGAATAACAAGGAGTCATGATGTCTGCAACCATGAAGGTGATGCTGACTACCGACGCAGCCCCAGCTTGCTGGGGCGACAAAGCGTTACTCAGCTTTCAGAATGACGAGGTGCGGGTGCACCTGGATGGCCATGGTGAGCCGGCGCGCCGGGTACAACAGGCCGGCCGCAAGCTCGACGGCATGGGGATCAAGGATGTGGCGCTTTGTGGTGACGACTGGACCCTTGAAAACAGCTGGGCTTTTGCGCAGGGTTTCTACAATGCCAAGGGCGGCCAGCAGCTTGAACTGGCGGAGCTGAGCGCTGACGATCTGGCGGAGTTTAATGCCCGCAGCACGGCCATCAACTGGGTGCGGGAAATGATCAACGGTACGCCCGAAGATATCTATCCGGCATCGCTGGCGACCGAAGCGGGCAAGTTTATTCAGTCCCTGGCCCCGGAGGCGGTGACCTACCGGATTTACAGCGGTGAACAGCTCAAAGATCTGGGTTATACCGGTATTTATGAAGTGGGCCGGGGCAGCAGCCGCCCGCCCACACTGCTGGAGCTGGATTTTAACCCTGGTGACAATGCCGAGGCCCCTGTGGCGGCCTGCCTGGTAGGTAAGGGGATTACCTTTGACTCCGGCGGTTACAGCATAAAACCTTCAGACGGCATGTCGGTGATGAAATCCGACATGGGCGGGGCCGCCACCGTAACCGGTGCACTGGCGCTGGCCATTGCCCGTGGTCTGAGCCAGCGGGTAAAACTGTTTCTGTGTTGTGCCGAAAACCTGGTATCGGGTCACGCCTTTAAGCTGGGCGATATTCTGACCTACCGAAATGGCCTGAGCGTAGAAATTCTGAATACCGATGCGGAAGGCCGGCTGGTTCTGGCCGACGGTCTGCTGGCCGCCTCTGCTACCGGTGCGCCTTTTATTCTGGATGCCGCCACGCTCACCGGGGCAGCCAAAATGGCTCTGGGCCGGGATTATAATGCGGTGTTCAGTATGAATGAAGAGCTGGCGCTGCAAACGGTGCAGGCAGCGAAAGCGGAGGGCGAGAAAGCCTGGTCATTGCCGCTGGAGCCGTTCCATCAGGGCCTGTTGCCTTCTGCCTTTGCGGATATGGCCAATGTGCATGCCGGGGAAGGTCAGGCCGGCGCATCCACGGCGGCCGCGTTCCTGTCCCGGTTTGTGCCGGATAATGGCTGCAATTGGGTGCATATGGATCTTTCTGGCTCTTATCAGAAAGTGCCCAATGATCTCTGGGCTGCCGGTGGTAAGGGGCATGGGGTGCGTACCATTGCCGCCATGCTGGCGCAGGTGTCCGGGGCGCAGGCAGAATAAAAATCGTTGCGGGCGGTGTTAACTCGCCGCCGCTTTTCGTATAATCCGCGCGTTTTTACTATCGAAAACAGAACCTGTTGATTTAAAGGATACCCCTATGGCTATCGAACGTACCTTTTCTATCGTCAAGCCCGACGCTGTTGCCAAAAACCTGATCGGCGCCATCTATGGCCGTTTTGAGTCTGCTGGTCTGAAAATCGTTGCTTCCAAAATGGTTCACCTGAGCCGCGAGCAGGCTGAAGGCTTCTACGCTGAGCACAGCGAGCGTCCTTTCTTCAAGGCGCTGGTTGACTTCATGACTTCTGGTCCTGTGATGGTTCAGGTACTGGAAGGTGAAGATGCCGTTCGTCGCAACCGTGAAATCATGGGTGCTACCAACCCTGCCGATGCGCTGGCTGGTACTCTGCGTGCCGACTACGCCGACAGCATCGACGAAAACGCTGTGCACGGCTCCGATGCTCCCGAGTCTGCTGCCCGCGAAATCGCTTACTTCTTCAGCGACGAAGAAGTTTGTCCGCGTACTCGCTAATCGCGAGTAAAGGGCATAAAAAGGCGCTTCGGCGCCTTTTTTTATATCCGGTTCGGATGAACTGAGACTTGAGGAGCTTTGATTGGTATCAGACGGACCCGGTTTCGCTTGCCACTGGCAACCCGATGCTAAACTCTGTACAATTTCGCGCCCTGTGGGCTCTGGTCAAAACGCGTGAGGCAACCGATGAGTGAAACCAAAATTAATCTGCTGGATCTGGATCGTGACGGCATGCGAGCACTCTTTCAGGAGATGGGAGAGAAACCTTTCCGTGCCGATCAGGTGATGAAGTGGATTTATCATTTCGGTTGCGATGACTTTGATCAGATGACCAATATCAACAAGGTATTGCGTGGCAAGCTGAAAGCGCGTGCCGAAATTCGCGCACCTGAGATCAGTGTCGAGAAAAAGTCGGCCGATGGCACCATCAAGTGGGCCATGATGGTGGGCGATCAGGAAGTAGAGACGGTGTATATTCCCGATGGCGACCGTGCCACGCTGTGCGTGTCGTCTCAGGTGGGTTGTGCGCTGGACTGCAAGTTCTGCTCTACTGCCCAGCAGGGATTTAACCGTAATTTGAAAGTGTCGGAAATTATCGGCCAGGTCTGGCGTGCGGCCAGCCGGGTAGGGTTTGTGCGAGACTCTGGTCGCAAGCCCATTACCAATGTGGTGATGATGGGCATGGGCGAGCCTTTGCTTAACCTTAATAATGTGGTGCCGGCCATGCGGCTGATGCTGGAAGACTATGGTTTTGGTCTGTCCAAGCGCCGCGTTACCCTGTCTACTTCCGGCGTGGTTCCGGCTCTCGACAAAATGGCCGACATGATCGATGTGGCGCTGGCGGTATCGTTGCATGCCCCTAACGACAAGCTGCGCTCCGAGATCATGCCGATCAACGACAAATATAATATTGCCGAGCTGATTGCCAGTATTCGTCGTTACTTGGCGGTGTCCAACGCCAACCACGGCAAAGTGACCATTGAATATGTGCTGCTCGATCATGTGAATGACGACATGCAGCACGCCCATGAGCTGGCCGAGCTGCTCAAGGACTTGCCCTGCAAGATCAATCTGATCCCGTTCAACCCCTTCCCGGGTAACCCCTACGGCAAACCCAGCAACAGCCGCATTGATCGCTTCAACAAGGTGCTGATGCAGTATGGCAATACCGTGACCATTCGCAAGACCCGCGGAGACGACATTGACGCGGCCTGTGGTCAGCTGGTAGGGGATGTGATCGACCGTACCAAGCGCACCATGAAAAAACGGATGCAGGAACAAAGTATATCCGTCACAATGGTTTAACTTCAAAGAACACGGGCGGAAGAGGAATGGAAAGGGCCCTTCTGTTGCCGGCGGTACTGGTGGCAAGCACGCTGGCCGGCTGTGTCAGTGAAACGGTTAACCTGAGTCAGGGCCGGCAGGTGGCAGATGTGACCTTCGAACCAGCTCAGGCGGCACAGGCCCGTATGAACCTTGGCCTGGCTTACTTGCGTCAGGGAAATACCGGCCAGGCCAAATTTAATCTTGAGCGTGCACTGGAGCAGGATGACAGCAATCCTGATGTTTATCTGGCGCTGGCCTACTTTTACCAGACGGTGGCGGAATATGACAAGGCAGAGCAGCACTATCAGCAGGTGTTGCGGCTGGACCCTCAGCATGGTGACGGACTGAACAATTACGGTGCTTTTTTGTGTGCTCGGGAACAATTTGCCCGGGCTGATGTCATGTTCAGCAGGGCAATGGCCGCATCAGGCTATGCCAGAGTCGCTGACACCCTTGAGAACGCCGCTTTGTGTGCGGTTAAAAATGGTCGTGAAAGCGCTGCACGGGAATACTATCGCCGGGCGCTGGAGTATAGTCCTGACAGGCAACAGGTGTTGCTTGGTCTTGCCGGACTGGAGCTCGAGCGTAATGAGCCGGCGATGGCCCGGGTTTATCTTGAACGTTACCAGCAGCAACATGCACCCAGTGCGCAAAGTTTATGGCTGATGGTGCAGAGTGCAAATGCGCTGGGCCTGAGAGCGCAGTCCCGAGAGACGGGGGCCGAGCTGGTACGTTTATTTCCGGATTCAGAACAAGCCGAGCGATTCCTGACACATGACAACGAATAATCAAGAACAGTTTCCTTCGGGAGAAGAACAAAATAACAGTGGTACCGGCCCCGGCAACATGCTGCGGGAAGCGCGTGAAGCCCGAGGTTGGAGCCAGCAGGAAGTGGCTCGCCGGCTGAACCTGCGCCTGGCCGTTATTGAGTCTATCGATCAGGACCACTATAAAGCTGGTGTGGCACTGACCTTCTTGCGGGGCTATGTAAAAGCCTATGCCAAGCTGGTGGGCGTAAACGAGCAACAGACACTGGCTGCCTTTGACGGTATGGCCGGGATGGCGCAGTTGCGCAGTGCCGGGCCGGCTCCGATGCAAAGCTTTTCTAAAAAGACCCGCCAGCAGGCCAGTGATAAGTGGCTGAAACTCATCAGCTGGCTGGTGGTACTGGGGCTGGTGGCCTCACTGGTATTCTGGTGGTGGCAAAACAGCGGTGCCGGTTATGACTTCAGGGAGTCGGCTTCTATTGCAGACGAGCCGGCGTTAACGCAAGCCCCGGTTGCTGATTCTGCCGAGCCGGTGGCAGAGGCATTGCCGGAAGCCGGCGCAGACCAGGCACCTATTGCCGGAGCTGAGATTGAGAACGCAGAGACGGTTTCTTCTCCTGTTGCCGTTAACGAAGAGCCGGTTGCCGATGAAGTGTCTGCAGAGCCTGTGGAGCAGGTGCCGGCCGTAGACGAAATCACCCCTGAGGCGGATCCCGAGCTGCTGGTGCTGGGCTTTAGTGCCGACTGCTGGATAAAAATTACTGATGCTGAAGGCCGGGTGTTATCTGAAGGGGTGAAAACCGCCAGCGACCGCCTCGAGCTCAAGGGCAAACCGCCGTTCCGGCTGGTGCTGGGTGCACCGCAGGCGGCCAGTGTCGAATACCTTAACAAGGTAGTGGATCTGTCTTCTTTTCGCGCCGGACGGGTTGCCCGCCTGACCGTGCCGCAATCCTGATGTAACGAACAAGAGCGAACCATGTCCCAACACGAATCTCCCATTATCCGCCGCAAGTCCAAGCAAATTCGTGTCGGCTCCGTGCTGGTGGGAGGCGACGCCCCCATCAGTGTGCAGACCATGACCAACACCTTAACCACGGATATAGAAGCCACGCTGGCCCAGATCCGGGCGGTAGAAAAAGCCGGTGCCGATATTGTACGAGTATCTGTGCCCACCATGGAGGCGGCCGAAGCCTTTAAAGTGATTCGTGCCGGCACCAGCATACCGTTGGTGGCCGACATTCATTTTGACTACCGCATTGCGTTGCAGGTAGCCGAATACGGTGCTGACTGCCTGCGTATCAATCCGGGCAATATTGGTCGGGAGGATCGCGTTCGGGCTGTGGTGGACTGTGCCCGTGACAAGGGCATTCCCATTCGTATCGGAGTCAACGGTGGCTCGCTGGAAAAGGATTTGCAGGAAAAGTACGGTGAGCCGACCCCCCAGGCGCTGGTGGAGTCAGCTTTGCGCCATGTCGAGATTCTGGATCGACTCAACTTTGATCAATTCAAGGTCAGTGTGAAAGCCTCGGACGTGTTTCTGGCTGTGGGGGCCTATCGCGAGCTGGCCCGTCAGATTGAGCAGCCGCTGCACTTGGGCATTACTGAAGCCGGTGGTTTTCGCAGCGGTGCAGTGAAGTCTGCCATCGGCCTGGGCATGCTGCTGTCGGAAGGGATTGGCGATACGCTACGTATTTCCCTGGCTGCCGATCCGGTGGAAGAGATCAAGGTTGGCTTTGATATTCTTAAGTCCCTGCGGATCCGCGCCCGTGGCATTAACTTTATCGCATGTCCGTCCTGTTCGCGTCAGGAGTTTGATGTTATCGGCACCGTGAATGCCCTGGAAAACCGGCTGGAGGACATTATTACTCCCATGGATGTGTCCATTATCGGCTGTGTGGTCAATGGTCCGGGAGAAGCGTTGATTTCTGATCTGGGACTGGCTGGTGCGCAGCGCAAAAGCGCCTTTTACGAGGGTGGCGAGCGGGTAGGACGGCTTGATAACACCGGGTTGGTCGATGCTCTGGAAGCACGCATTCGCGCCAAGGTTGCCATGATGGATCCCGCTGCCCGCATACCTGTGCAGGACAAAGACTGAACCACGCTTTTTACTCAATTGATTTAACACAGAGAACTTTTTTGTGGCCAAACAAATTCAAGCAATCCGAGGAATGAACGACTGCCTGCCGGAGCAGACTCCGGCCTGGCAACAGGCGGAAGCCGTGCTGCGCAACACCATGAGCGCCTACGGTTACAGCGAAATTCGCCTGCCCATTATGGAAGTGACCGGCCTGTTTCAGCGCGCCATCGGCGAAGTCACCGATGTGGTAGAAAAGGAAATGTATACCTTTGAAGACCGTAGCGGCGACAGCCTGACCCTGCGGCCCGAAGGAACGGCGGGTTGTGTACGTGCCGGCATTGAACATGGCCTGCTGTACAACCAGGAGCGACGCATGTGGTATATGGGCCCCATGTTCCGCTATGAGCGTCCGCAAAAAGGCCGCTATCGGCAGTTTCATCAGTTTGGTGTGGAAGTGTTTGGTCTGCATGGTCCGGACATTGATGCCGAGCTGATTACACTCACCGCCCGTTTCTGGAAGGCGCTGGGCGTGAGCGAGCATCTGACCCTGCAGCTAAACAGCCTGGGGCAGCCCGATGAACGGGCGAAATACCGGCAGGCACTGGTAGACTTTCTGCTGCAGCATGAAGACCGCCTGGATGAAGACTGCCGCCGGCGGATGCACACCAACCCGCTGCGGGTACTCGACAGCAAGAACCCTGAAGTACAGGCATTGCTGACTGACGCCCCTGTGCTGTCCGACTATTTCGGCGAAGAGACAAAGGCGCATTTCGAAGGGCTGCAGGCGTTGCTGAGAGCGGCCGGCATCGGCTTTGAAATCAACCCACGGCTGGTGCGCGGCCTGGACTACTACAACCTCACCGTATTTGAGTGGGTGACCGAAAGTCTGGGTGCTCAGGGCACCGTCTGTGGCGGCGGCCGTTACGATGGCCTGGTTGAGCAGCTGGGCGGTCAGGCCACGCCGGCGGTGGGATTTGCCATGGGAATGGAGCGGCTGGTGCTGTTGCTGGAAACGCTGAACCTGGTACCGGAGGAGCCGGCCCAGGCCGATGTGTATGTGGCCATGATGGGAGACAGCACACGGGTGGCAGGCTTTGCCCTGGCCGAGTTGCTGCGCGACTCATTACCCGGCCTGCGGGTGATGAGTCACTGTGGCGGTGGCAACTTTAAAAAACAACTCAAGCGGGCCGACAAAAGCGGTGCTGCCGTGGCATTGATCCTCGGAGAGGATGAAGTCGCCAATGGTCAGGTCACGGTGAAATATCTGCGCGGGCAGGGTGAACAACAGACCCTTGCCCAGAGTGAGCTGGTTAAACTACTCGAACAGAAGGGGATTTGAGTTGGATATTTACAGCACAGAAGAACAACAGATTGAAGCCATCAAGCGCTGGTGGCACGAATACGGCAAGGCCATTATTCTGGGCTCTGCCATTGGCCTGGCGGGCCTGTTTGGCTGGCGTTATTACCAGTCTCATCAGATGGAAAACCGTTCTGCCGGTGCAGAGGCCTTTGAACAGGTAAGCCGGGATCTGGCCACGCAGGGCAGTGCGGCTTTTGACCGTGCCGCTGCTTTTGTCAGTGAGAATCAGGGCAATAACTACGGCGAGCTGGCGGCCATGTTGCTGGCGGCGGAAGCGGTGAAGGCCGATGATCTGGCCCTGGCCAGAGCTCAGCTGGAGCAAGCTCTGGCGGGTACCAAGGATGCTGTGCTGAGTAATACTATTGCGCTGCGCCTGGCCCGGGTGCTGATTGCTGCCAACGAACTGAGCCTGGCGCAGACTCAGCTCGACAAGGTAACCGGCGATGCCTTTACTGCACAAAAAGCGGAAGTACAGGGAGACCTTTATCTGGCGCAGAACCAGCCCGATCAGGCCCGCACCGCCTATGAGCAGGCCCGCACCGCCGGCGGAGTAGCGGAAAACCCGGCCCTTGCCCTGAAACTCGATAATCTGGCCGCGGCATCGCCTCAGGGAGAATAAGCATGAGTAAATCGCTTCACACTTTGCTTCCGCTGGCACTGGCATTGAGCCTGGCAGCCTGCTCCAGTCAGACGCCGGTGGCACCGCCCAGCTCCTTGCCCGATATTGATAATGCCTTTGATATCGATACCCGCTGGTCATCGTCGGTAGGCAATGGCGTTGGGGATTATTATTCCCAGCTGCGTCCGGTTGTTGAAGGCGACCGTCTGTTTGCTGCGTCACGCAATGGGGTCGTCAAGGCCTTTGATGCTGATAACGGTGATGAGCTTTGGGAAGCCGAGCTGGACGAACTGGAGATAAATCAAAATCAGCGCAGCCCGCGCCTTGCCGGGGGGCTGAGCGCAGCCTACGGCAACCTTTATTTCGGCTCGGAAAATGGTGTGGTATATGCGCTTTCCCAGTCTGACGGCACCTTGCTCTGGACGCAGAATGTGCCCGGCGAAGTGCTGGCCGCGCCGGCAGTGGATGAAGGTAAGGTGGTGGTACACACCAGCGCCGGCAATCTGGTTGCGCTTGACTCTGCCACTGGCGAACAGCAGTGGCTGCTGCGCAACGAGCAGCCCAGTCTGACCTTGCGCAGTATGGCGACGCCGATTACCGCCGGCGGTGCCGTGCTGTACGGCCGGGCAGACGGTCGGCTGGGTATTGCCCTGCTGGCCAATGGCCAGCCGGTACGTGATACCCGTATCGCCAGTCCCAAAGGGGCCACCGAGCTGGAGCGCATGGTTGATGTGGCCGCCAGACCGGTGATCCTGGGCGATATTTTGTTCAGCATCGCTTATAATGGACAGCTGACCGCACACCAGCTGATTTCCGGCCAGCAACTGTGGAAACGCCAGTATCAGGGGTCGGAGGATCTGAGTACCGATGGCCGCCTGCTGTTTATCACTGACAGCCGCAGCCATGTGTTTGCGGTGGATGCCCGCAGTGGCAGTGAAGTCTGGTCTAATACCGGGCTGGAGAACCGCCATCTGACCGCACCGGCGGTATTTGGTGATTATCTGGTGGCAGGAGATGCGGAAGGTTACCTCTACTGGCTGGATCGCAGCACCGGCAGACTGGTGTCGCTGGAGCGCGTTGACAGTGCTGGCCTGTATGCGGCCCCGGTGGTCGCCGGAGATACGCTTTATGTGCAAAGCCGTGATGGTGAGCTGATGGCGATAGCCCGCCCCTGAGTGAGTTCCACGGTATTGCCCTCGGCTCCTGATCCCAACAATCAGGAGCCGTTATTGTTTTTTGGAGATGTTTTTTATGATGCCAGTTGTGGCTCTGGTGGGCCGCCCCAATGTGGGCAAATCCACTCTTTTTAACCGCCTTACCCGCACCCGCGATGCGCTGGTGGCAGACTTTCCGGGACTGACCCGGGATCGGAAATATGGCCAGGCCCGTTTTAATGAACTGGAATACATCGTGGTGGATACCGGTGGTATCGACGGCAGTGAGCAGGGTATTGAACTGGAAATGGCGTCGCAGTCACTGGCTGCCATCGATGAAGCCGATGTCGTGCTGTTTATGGTGGATGCCCGCGCTGGCCTGACCTCTGCCGACGAAGCGATTGCCGCTCATCTGCGTCGCTGTCAGAAGAAAACCCTGCTGGTCGCCAACAAGACGGACGGCATCGATGCGGACTCAGCCATCGGTGAATTTTATCAGCTGGGACTGGGGGATATTTATCAGATCGCCGCCGCGCACGGCCGGGGTGTGCTGACCTTGCTGGAAACCGCTCTGGCACCGCAGCTTGAAGAGTTGTCTGCCGATGCTGATGGCGAAGATGATGCCATGGCCGACGACGAAGACGAGCTGGAATTTGATGATGCCATGCTGGAAGACGCCATGGCGGTCATTGATGAGGTGATCGAGGAAGACGCCCTTCCTTTTGAAGATGCCCCCATCAAGCTGGCGATTGTGGGCCGTCCCAATGTGGGCAAGTCGACCCTGACCAACCGCATTCTGGGTGAAGAGCGGGTGGTGGTGTATGACATGCCCGGCACTACCCGGGACTCGGTGTATATTCCCATGCAACGGGATGAGCAGGATTATGTCCTGATCGACACGGCAGGTGTACGTCGCCGCGGCAAGGTCCATGAGGCAGTAGAAAAGTTCTCGGTGATCAAGACCCTGAAAGCCATTGAAGATGCCAACGTGGTGTTGCTGGTGCTGGATGCACGAGAAGGGATTTCTGATCAGGATCTCAGTTTGCTGGGCTTTGTGCTGAATGCCGGCCGCAGTATTGTGCTGGCGGTGAACAAATGGGATGGCCTGAGCCAGGATGTGCGCGATGATATCAAGCGAGAACTGGACCGGCGTCTGGGCTTTATCGACTTTGCCCGGTTGCACTTTATTTCAGCACTGCACGGCAGTGGTGTCGGCAACCTGTTTGAGTCGGTGAAGGAAGCCTATGCCTCGGCCACCAAACGGGTGAATACTTCCATGCTGACCCGCATTATGCAGATGGCTCAGGATGATCATCAGCCGCCGCTGGTGCGTGGTCGCCGGGTCAAGCTCAAGTACGCGCATGCCGGGGGCTATAACCCGCCGCGTATCATTGTGCATGGCAATCAGGTGAAAGATCTGCCCGATTCTTACAAGCGTTATCTTATTAACTATTTCCGCCGTTCACTGCAGGTAGTGGGAACCCCCATCCGGGTGGAGTTTCAGGAAGGGGATAACCCTTACGCCGGTCTGAAGAACAAGCTGACCGCCACCCAGCTGCGCAAGCGCAAGCGTCTGATGAAACACATCAAGAAAAGATAAACAGTGATAAAAAACGCCGGCCAAGCCGGCGTTTTTGTTTGATGGCCAAGCCTATTCTTCAGGCCTTACACTGGATATTTTTCTCTGACGCCGTTTTCAGCTCTCGTCATCTCCACGCAGGCGGAGATCCAGTACATGCAGCACCGCCCTCAATCACAGCTCAGGATCAGCAGAGCCGCAAAAAACAGGTCCCTCAGTCGCCAGCCCTGGACTCCCTCCTGCGAGGGAGTGACGAATAATAGGGTCATCTCCGCGCAGGCGGAGATCCAGTACATACAGCACCGCCCTCAATCACAGCTCAGGATCAGCAGAGCCGCAAAAAACAGGTCCCTCAGTCGTCTGTCCTGGACTCCCTCCTTCGAGGGAGTGACGAATAGTGGTGTCATTCCTCAGCCGTTTGCCCTGGATTCCTTTCTACGAGGGAGTGACGGATAATGATGTCATCTCCACGCAGGCGGAGATCCAGTACATAAAGCACGGCCCCAACCACAACGCCGGATCTGCTGATGGGCCATGATTTTGCACCCTGCCAAAGTCCCGCCTAGGCTTGGTATAAATAACGACCCATTAATCTATGGAGGAAATTATGTACAAGTCTTTGTTGGTGGCGGTAGATGGCTCCGGGCCAGGCCGTAAGGCGCTGGAACTGGCCTGTCATCTTGCCAAGGTGGATAACGCCGAGCTGCATATTTTACATGTACCCGAGGTATTGCCTCATGAGGCCACGCTGATCTGGGGCATTGGGGCCGTGGCAATCGGTGATGAGTTGAAGGAAATGGAAGTCCTTGCTAACCGTATTATGACCGGTGCCGAAGGCGAGGCCAAAAAACTGGGCGTGAACAATATTCATACCCATGTGGAAAAGGGTGAGCCCGCCCGGACCATTCTGAAGCAGGCCGAGGTCCTGAGTGTTGAAGTTATCGTGCTGGGTACGCGCGGGCTGGGTGATCTGGCCGGGCTGGTAATGGGCAGTGTCTCACACAAGGTGGCCAGCAGCGCCAAGTGTGGTGTGATCACTATTCGCTGAATCTGTTATTCAAAGCTGGCCTGAGTCAGAAAATAGGTGGTGCTTCTGCGCAATATTTTCCGCCGCACATCCTGCATCATCAGGCGGCGGCGTGAGCCGGCAGCCGGCTTGTGTTGTTTGGGCAGCTTGCGTTTTCTCTTCAGCATTACAGTTATCCTTTATTGTGATGGCCGCCGCAGGGCGGCACTTCATGTATTATCAGCCGACGATAACGGCGTAAAGTGACAATCCTGTTAAAGCGCCGATTCTGTTGGCTGGCTCTCATGTTGCGCGGCAGTCAGGCTGTTGTCTGTTGTCGGTTTATACAGCCATTGCAGGCTTTGATAATACTGCCGTATGTTGTTTACAAATTTTTGTGCTTCCCGGCCGCGGGCATAGCCATAGCGGGTTTTCCGGTGCCAGGCCGGTTGATGCAGTAACGGCAGGTTTTCCTTTACTTCTGCCCAGGCATCCGGGTTCTGACCTCTCAGCCGGGTGATGCGACGGGCATCCAGTAAATGTCCCAGACCAATGTTGTAGGCCGCCAGCGCAAACCAGACTCGCTCGCCTTCCGGAATACTTTCCGGCAGCCGCTCAATCAGGGAATCCAGGTAGCTGGCTCCGCCACGAATGCTTTGCTCCGGATCCAGCCTGTTATCCACACCAACCTGGCGGGCGGTGTCTTCGGTCAGCATCATCATTCCGCGTACGCCGGTATAGGACTGGGCATCCGGTTCCCAATGGGACTCCTGATAACTCACTGCTGCTATCAATCGCCAGTCCAGCTGGCCGGCATGACGTTCAAACAGAGGGCGATACTGCGGCAGCAATGATTCAGCCCGGCGTAAAAAGGTGCGTGTGTCAACGTAATCAAAGTCCTGAATATGACCAAAGTACTTTTCATTCAAGCGGGCCAGGGTACCGTTTTCACGTTGCCCGGAGAAATAGTCCAGCATGGCGGCCAGCAAGCTGTCGTCGTCGCGCTGGTCCATGACCCAGGAGACCGGCTGAGAGTCAGGCAGGCTAAAGGCAGCATCAATACCGGGGTAATAACGCTGAGTACGGGCCAGCAGGGTATCTTCCACCAGGGTATAATCGGCACGGCCTTCCGCTACCTGGCGGAGCAGATCTTCCGCATCGGTATCCTTCAGAGGCTCCCAGCTGAGCTCCGGCTGGTTTTCCTGCTGATGTCCGAGCCACTCGGCCTGGCTGGAGCCGGCCATGACTTTAATGGTGCCATTCAGCTGTTCCAGTTCCTGAGGGCGGGCTTCGCCCTTGCGATACACCAGGGTCTGCGCGACTTCATACAACGCCGGCCCGAAACGATAATGCTCACGCCGTACCAGGGTACCAACCAGGCCGGCGGCCAGCATATCGACCCGGCCATGGTCAAGCAGGGCAAACAGCTCTTCCAGGCTGTATACCGGCACCATGGTCAGGCGAACGCCCAGGTGATCGGCAAAGCCCTGGGCCAGTTCATAGTCCAGCCCTTCTTCCTGCTCATTACGCAAAAAGTAATAAAGCGGGTGATAAAGGGTGCCGACCCTCAGCTCTCCCCGAGCTTGAATATGAGCCTGCTGGGTGCTGGCGGGTTGGTCGGTATCACAGCCGCCGAGGGCCAGCAGGGCAAGCAGCAGTGCCGTTCCGGTAAACATTCGCATGGTCAGCAATGGCAACTCCTGATATGAAAACTCCGGCATTTTATAGCAAAAGCCGGCGCTTTGGTCAGGTTATTGCCGGTTTTTACGTCACTCTGGCAGTGAGTGCTGCGGCAAATGGGCGTCGACAGGGCAGGGGCGTAAACCTATAATACCGCCAGTTCAAGAACCCCCCATACACTCACGCTTTGAGAATTAGCCACTATGGAAATACTGAGAGGCTCACCGGCCTTATCCGGTTTCAGAACCCAGGCGATCATCCGTCGTGCCCAGGAACAGGCGCTGCCGCTGTCGGCCATTGAAACCGAGTATGTGCACTTTGTCGCCCTGGCCGCGGAACTTGACGACGCTGGCCGGCAAACCCTGGCCCAGCTGCTCGACAGTCCTGCAGAGGGCATCACGCCCGCCGCCGGCAGCCGCCTGGTGCTGGTGACTCCCCGTCCCGGAACCCTTTCTCCCTGGTCGTCCAAGGCCACTGACATCGCCCGTAACTGCGGCCTGTCCCAGGTTAAACGCATTGAGCGTGGCATTGTCTACCACCTGAGCTTTGAGCGTGAGCCGACCGAGGCCGAGCTGGCTGCGGTGGGTCATTTACTACATGACCGCATGACCGAAGTGACCTTTGCCACCCTGGCTGAGGCGGAGTGTCTGTTTGCCGAGGCCGAGCCGGCACCGTTGACCTCGGTTGATATTCTAGGTGGAGGGCGCGAGGCCCTGGCTGAGGCCAACGTGCGCATGGGGCTGGCGCTGGCGGATGATGAAATCGACTACCTGTTCGATGGCTTCACCAAGCTGGGACGCAACCCCAACGACATTGAGCTCTATATGTTTGCCCAGGCCAACTCCGAGCACTGTCGGCACAAGATTTTCAACGCCGACTGGACCATCGATGGCGTCGAGCAGCCCAAGTCGCTGTTCAAGATGATCAAGAATACCTTTGAGCAGGTGCCCGAGTACGTGCTCTCCGCTTATAAAGACAACGCCGCCGTGATGGCCGGTTCGCCGGCGGGGCGCTTTTTCCCCAGCCCCGAATCGGGTGAATACCGCTACCATCAGGAAGACATTCATATCCTGATGAAGGTGGAAACCCACAACCACCCCACCGCCATTTCACCCTACGCGGGCGCAGCCACCGGCTCCGGCGGTGAAATCCGTGACGAAGGCGCCACCGGCCGGGGCTCCAAGCCCAAGGCGGGCATGGTGGGCTTCAGCGTCTCCAACCTGAAAATCCCCGGCTACCATCGCCCCTGGGAGCAGGACTTCGGCAAGCCCGAGCGCATCGTCAGCGCCCTCGACATCATGATTGACGGTCCCCTGGGTGGTGCAGCCTTTAACAACGAGTTTGGCCGTCCGGCCCTGCTCGGCTACTTCCGTACCTATGAAGAACAGGTCTCCAGCTTTAACGGCGAGGAAGTGCGCGGTTACCACAAGCCCATCATGATCGCCGGCGGTCTTGGCAACATTCGTGGCGAGCATGTGGAAAAAGGCGAGATCCCGGTGGGTGCCAAGCTGGTGGTGCTGGGTGGCCCGGCCATGAACATCGGCCTGGGCGGAGGCGCGGCCTCCTCCATGGCTTCCGGCCAGTCCAGTGAAGACCTGGACTTTGCTTCGGTACAGCGCGATAACCCGGAAATGGAACGTCGCTGTCAGGAAGTGATCGACCGTTGCTGGGCCATGGGCGACGACAACCCCATCGTGTTTATTCACGATGTGGGCGCCGGCGGCTTGTCCAACGCCATGCCCGAACTGGTGAACGACGGCGACCGCGGTGGCCGCTTCAACCTGCGTGACATTCCCAACGACGAGCCGGGCATGAGCCCGCTGCAGATCTGGTGTAACGAATCCCAGGAGCGCTACGTGCTGGCGGTGGCCGACGACCGGCTGGCCGAGTTCGAAGCCTTCTGTCGCCGGGAGCGGGCGCCTTATGCCGTTATCGGGGAGGCCACTGCCGAGCGTCATCTCAGCCTGCACGATGAGCACTTTGACAATCAGCCCATCGACATGCCGCTGGAGGTGCTGCTGGGCAAGCCGCCCAAAATGCACCGGGACGTGGAAAGCAAGCAACACCAGAGCCCGGCGCTGGATCTGTCCGGCATCAACCTGAAGGACGCCGCCGAGCGGGTGATGACCCTGCCCACCGTGGCCGACAAGGGCTTTCTGATCACCATCGGTGACCGTACCGTTACCGGCTTGGTGGCCCGGGATCAGATGGTCGGTCCCTGGCAGGTGCCGGTGGCCGACTGCGCGGTCACCGCCGCCGCCTACGACACCTATGCCGGTGAAGCCATGTCCATGGGCGAGCGGGCCCCGGTAGCATTGCTCGACTTTGCCGCTTCCGCCCGCCTGGCGGTGGCTGAAGCCATTACCAACATCGCCGCGACCGAAATCGGTGAGCTGAACCGCATTAAGTTGTCTGCCAACTGGATGTCTGCTGCCGGTCACCCGGGGGAAGACGCCGGTCTGTATGACGCGGTCAAGGCGGTGGGTGAAGAGCTGTGCCCGGTGCTGGGTCTCACCATTCCGGTGGGCAAGGACTCCATGTCCATGAAGACCCGCTGGGAGCAGGATGGCGAAGACCGCAGCGTGACTGCGCCGCTGTCGCTGGTGATCTCTGCCTTTGGCCGGGTGACCGATGTGCGCAGTACGGTCACGCCGTGGCTGCGTACCGATAAGGGCGACACCGATCTTATTCTGATCGACCTGGGTAACGGCAAAAACCGTCTGGGTGCGTCCGCCCTGGCCCAGGTGTATCGCCAGCTGGGTGACAAGCCAGCCGATCTGGATGACGCCGAGCAGCTCAAGGGCTTTTTCAACGCCATGCAGGCGCTGGTGGCAGAGAAAAAGCTGCTGGCTTACCACGACCGGGGTGATGGCGGCCTGTTTGTGACCCTGGCGGAAATGGCATTTGCCGGTAACACTGGTCTGACCGTGGAACTGGATCTGCTGGGCAGTGATCATCTGGCGGCGCTGTTCAGTGAAGAGCTGGGTGCCGTACTGCAGGTGCGTCGCGACGACAAGGAAGCGGTGCTCACCTGTCTGGCTGGACACGGCCTGGCTGCCTGCACTCATGTGATTGGCGGTCTGAATCAGGATGACAGCCTGCGTCTGCTGGCCGATGGCTGTGAAGTATACGCCGAGTCCCGTACCGAGCTGCGTCGGCTCTGGTCTGAAACCAGCTACCGTATGCAGGCCCTGCGCGATAACCCCGAGTGTGCTCAGGCCGAGTTCGAGGCCAAACTGGAAAACAATCCCGGTTTGTCTGCGTCGCTGACTTTTGATCCCAAGGAAGACATTGCCGCGCCCTTTATTGCCAAGGGGGTGCATCCGAAAATGGCGATCCTTCGCGAGCAGGGCGTCAACTCTCACATGGAAATGGCGGCCGCCTTTGACCGGGCCGGTTTCAGCGCTGTGGATGTGCACATGAGCGATCTGCAGAGCGGTCGCCTGCGTCTGGATGAGTTTGCCGGCCTGGTGGCTTGTGGCGGTTTCTCCTACGGTGACGTGCTGGGTGCCGGCGGCGGCTGGGCCAGAAGTATCCTCTTTAACGAGGCTTTGCGTGCTCAGTTTGAGTCTTTCTTCCTTCGTGATGACAGCTTTGCCCTGGGTGTGTGTAACGGCTGTCAGATGCTGTCTCAGCTGCGGGATCTGATCCCGGGGGCGGCCCACTGGCCGGACTTTGTGCGCAATACCTCCGAGCGTTTTGAAGCCCGCTTCAGCCTGGTGGAAGTGCAGCAGTCTCCCAGCCTGTTCCTGTCCGGCATGGCCGGCTCCCGCCTGCCCATCGCCGTGTCTCACGGTGAAGGCCGGGTACAGCCCAAGCGTGCCGACATCGCCGCTCTGGAGGCCAGCGGTACCGTGGCCCTCCGCTTTGTCGACAACCACGGCCAGGCGACTGAGCGTTATCCGTTCAACCCCAACGGCTCCGCCAACGGCATTACCGGCCTGACCAGCGAAGACGGCCGGGTCACTATTATGATGCCGCACCCGGAACGGGTGTTCCGTACCGCGGCCAACTCCTGGCACCCGGATAACTGGGGCGAGGACGGTGGCTGGATGCGCATGTTCCGCAATGCGCGCAAGCAACTCGGTTAAATTGCTATTTGCATCCCATAATAAAAAGCCCGCGACACGCGGGCTTTTTATTTGTCGTTTGAGTCTATATGATGTCTCCGCTCAAAAATAAAACACTTGCCCGCTTTGTGGATAAGACGAGGCTATTTAATCAAGCAAGAGCACACGATGGATAAAAACAACTGGTTACACCGGGCTGACGCCACCGTGTCCGGGAGCGGCACGGCGTATCGGTTAAGCCCGCCTGCCGGCTTTCTGGCACTGACGCGACAAATCATGCAATGCACACGAGAGGGTATTGTGGTGATGGATGCCCGGGGCCGGGTAATGGAAGTGAACCCGGCCTTTTGTCTGCATTGCGAGCTGGATGCAGATACCTTGCTTGGCCGGCATATCACTCATGTGAGCAAGGGGCTGCACAATGGCAGTTATTACCGCCGCATCTGGAAACGTCTGCAATATCAGGATCAATGGGAGGGGGAAGTCGAGCAGGTTACCCGCCATGGTGAGGTTGCCACTCACTGGCTGATGTTGCGGCTGATCCGTGATGATGCCGGCCTTGTTACCTATATTATCGGTATTCTCGACGACATCAGCCGGCTTCGTCAGTCAGAAGAACGACTGAGTTTCCTCGCTCACCACGACAGCCTGACCGGCATTGCCAACCGTGCCTTTCTATTAGACTGGTTTAACCGTATCAGTTTTGATCTGGAGCCCGATGAACAGCTGGCACTGTTATTTATCGATTTGGATCGTTTCAAGCCCATTAATGACGGCTTTGGTCATGGAATCGGAGACAGGGTGCTGCAGGCGCTGGCCGGCCGGCTGCAGCAAATGGCCGGTGCGAATGAAATGGTGGCACGCATTGGTGGTGATGAGTTTGTACTGGTATGGCGCGATATTAATGAAGAAAGCGTGTTGTTTGAGCGAGCCGGCAGGCTGCTGGAGCAGCTGGAAGTACCCATACGGGTGAAAAATAATGAGCTGAGCGTGGGGGCCAGCATCGGCATCAGCCTTTACCCTCATCACGGGCTGGAGATCGAAACCTTGTTGCGTTACGCCGATACCGCCATGTATGAGGCAAAAAGCCGCAGCCGTTCTCATATCTCTCTGTTTGACAGCAAAAGCTTTGCCCGCTTGGAACAGCGTAATTGTCTGGCGCAGGACTTTCGGGAGGCACTGGAGCAGGGCCAGCTGTACCTGGAATATCAGCCCCGCATGACCCTTGGGAAGGTGTCTCTGCCAGCCGTGGAGGCCTTGTTGCGATGGCGCCATCCTGCACTCGGGGTGGTGATGCCCAATGTATTTTTACCTGCGGCCAGGGATGCCGGGTTACTGGGAAAACTGGCGGAATGGGTGTGCGCTGAAGCTGCGGTGCAGCACTCTCGGTGGCAGAAGCAGGGCTGGCACGGACGTATCAGCCTGAATATGAGCGGTCTGGAGCCGGAGCTGGAGCAATTGCGTATTTTGCGTCTGCTCGATATTTTGCAACGGCAGGGGGTGAGCCCGGCGGATTTTGAGCTGGAGCTGCGCAGCGATTTTATTATGCGTCGCAGTGAGTCATTACTGAGGGTGCTCACGGCATTTCGCGATGCCGGCACCGCCATTTATCTCGATAACGTCGGTCGTGGCCGGTTCCGTTTTGATACCCTTAAAACCCTGCCTGTTGATGGTATCAAGCTTGACCGAAGTCTGCTGGCTGGTGACATGGACAGCTTTGACCATGCGGTAGTCCGGTCTTTATTATCACTGGCCGGTACGCTTAATCTGGATACTGTAGCCTGTGGTGTTGAACAGCTAAACCAGCTTGTGTTTTTACAAAAGTACGGCTGCCGGCAGATTCAGGGTGAACTGGTCACTGGGCCGTTGCCGGCAGAGCGGGTGCCGGGGTTTATTCCAGCCCTTGCAGGGTCAGCTGCCCCGGACTGATGCTGATACCGAGCACACTTTCTTTCAGCTGTCGTTGTAGTGGATCCTGTTCATCCAGCCGGTATACCGGATAACGGGACAGGTAGTCGGCCAGACTTTGCAGCAATAATGGCATGACGAAGCCGGCCTGTGGACTGCTGTCACTGTTATTCAGCTGATAGCCAAGCAGTTCAAATTCATCCAGGTAAAGGGCACCTTCTTCACTGTCGAAACGGGGGCGGGCACTGAAATCGCCACTGATATCCCAGTCCCGGCGTACCCCGCCCTGCTCCATAGTCACCACCCCCCGGCCTGATACCCGGGCCTTGTCGGCCTCCTGCCGGCCCAGGGCGACCTGTAAATCGGCAAGGCGCACCCCGGCTTTCAGCCAGTCACCCAGGTTCACCGGATATTCCCGTCCCAGCTGTGTCGACAGCTGACGGTTAAGTTGTTGCTCGGTCAGTGTCAGGGTTTGTGCAGAGAGCGCCGCAGAAACGCCAAAAAGAAGGAGAAAAAGTATACTTTTCATAAAGCTGTACTCACTATGTGAATAGTCATTTGCTACAGTCTGCCCCGTCTCATCAATAAGGAGCAAGGCGTTTTTGAACGATTATATCTATACCCTGATAGGTTGGTTGCTGTTTGCCGCGCATACCAGTCTGGTGTTGGGGGTGACTTTCAGGGTCATTATGAAACGCCGGCCGGTGGGAGTTTCTCTGGCCTGGCTGGCGCTGATTTATGCTATTCCGGTGCTGGGTGTTGCCACCTATATCCTGTTCGGTGAAGTGCGTCTGGGCCGTAAGCGGGCCGAGCGGGCACGGGCCATGTATCGCCCCCATGCTGACTGGATCAATGTGCTGGTCGCTCGTTTTCCCGGCCAGCAGTTTGAGGTGAACGATCAGGTCAGGCCTATTTATGAGCTGGTCAAGGCCCGTTTTAATATGCCTATGCTCAGTGGTAACGGTATGGCCCTGTTGCAGCAGCCACAGGATATTCTGGGGGCTATTATTGAGGATATCGAACGGGCCCGCAGCTCTTGCTATATGGAATTTTATATCTGGCATGCCGGCGGCATGGCAGATGAAGTGGCTCATGCCCTGATGGCGGCATCCCGGCGTGGGGTAGATTGTCGCCTGTTGCTGGATTCGGTAGGCAGCGCCGATTTCTTTCGCAGCCGCTGGCCCCGGCGTATGCAAGAGGCCGGCATCAAAGTCGTGGAAGTGTTGCCGGTGGGTGCCTTTCGGGTACTGTTTGAGCGACAGGATCTGCGTATGCACCGCAAGCTGGTGGTGATCGATGACGATGTAGCTTATACCGGCTCAATGAATCTGGTGGATCCCGCCTGTTTCAAGCAAAACGCCGGCGTTGGTCAGTGGGTAGATATTATGCTGCGTATTCGTGGCCCCATTGTCCCTATTATCTGGTCGTTGTTTGTGTGGGACTGGGAAATGGAAACCGGTGAACGGCTGCTGGAGCAGCTGGAATATCACCCCATCCGCTGTCTGGACAACCAGCTTAAATTACAGCTGTTGCCATCAGGTCCTTTTATGGGCGGTGATGCCATCAGCCAGAGTCTGCTGTGTGCCGTGTATCAGGCCCGTCGCCGGCTGGTACTGATCACACCTTATTTCGTGCCGGATGATCCGCTGGTGGCGGCGTTGTGCTCCGCCGCTGACCGGGGCGTGGAAGTGCAGCTGGTGCTGCCGGAGAAAAACAATTCACGCATGGTGAATCATGCCTGCAACGCCTTTTTTGATGAGCTGTTACGTGCCGGTGTGGAAATTCATCTTTACTCCGCCGGTTTGCTGCATACCAAATGCGTGCTGGTGGATCATCAGTTTGGTCTGGTGGGAACGGTGAACCTGGATAAACGGAGTTTCTGGCTGAACTTTGAGATGACCCTGCTGATCGACGATGGCCGGGCGATGGGTGAGCTGCTGCAACTGGCAGACGGCTATTTAGCGGATGCCCGGCCGCTGTCCTGGATGGAGTGGCGCAAGCGCCCGTTGCGCAAACGTCTGCTGGAGAATCTGTTTTATCTGCTGAGCCCGCTGCTTTAGCTGACAGTTTGAAACAGCAGTGCGGTTGCGCTCCACCGACACGCTTCGAGCTTCCCGAGGAGGGAGAAGCGTGTCGGTTTCACCGTGTCCTTCACGCAGTGCGCTTTGTCCGACGAAAGCGCATGGTTCTGCAAATCGGGGGATTACTGCTGGTAATGCTTGAGGAAGCGGGCGATACGCTCGACGGCATCGGTGATGTCGTCGACCCGTGGCAGTGTCACCAGACGGAAGTGATCCGGTTTCGGCCAGTTAAAGCCAGTTCCCTGTACGATCAGCATCTTTTCCTGCAGCAGCAGGTCGTAGACCATCTTCTGATCGTCCTTGATGTTATACACCTTGGGATCCAGCCTGGGGAACATATAGATGGCCCCCTTGGGCTTGACGCAACTCACTCCGGGGATCTCGTTCAGCAGCTCCCAGGCACGGTCGCGCTGGCGACGCAACCGGCCACCGGGCAGCACCAGTTCGTTAATGCTCTGGTATCCCCCCAGTGCCGCCTGAATGCTGTGCTGCATGGGTACGTTGGCACACAGCCGCATGGAGGAAAGCATTTCCAGTCCTTCAATGTAGTCCCTGGCCTGGTGTTTTGGACCGCTCAGCATCATCCAGCCCTGACGGAAACCGGCAGCGCGGTAACTCTTGGACAGGCCGTTAAAGGTCGCCACCAGCACGTCATCGCACAGGGTACAGACCGAATGGTGAGCCACATCATCGTAGAGAATTTTGTCGTAAATTTCGTCGGCAAAGATAATCAGTTTGTTCTGACGGGCGATTTCAATCACTTCCAGCAGAAATTCACTGCCATAGACGGCCCCGGTAGGATTATTGGGGTTGATCAGCACAATACCCTTGGTACGGGGGCTGATTTTGGATTTGATGTCATCCAGATCCGGATACCAGTCGGCTTGCTCGTCACACATATAGTGCACGGCCTTGCCGCCGGACAAGGTAACTGCCGCCGTCCACAGCGGATAGTCGGGAGAAGGCACCAGGATTTCGTCACCATTGTTCAGTAGTGCCTGCATGGCCATTACAATCAGCTCGGATACGCCGTTACCGATGTAGATGTCATCCAGATCCGTGGTACGCAGACCTTTCTGCTGGTAGTACTGCATTACTGCCTTACGGGCAGAAAACAACCCCTTGGAATCACAATAGCCCTGGCTGGTAGGCAGGTTCAGGATCACGTCTTTGAGCAACTCTTCCGGTGCTTCAAAGCCGAACGGTGCCGGGTTGCCGATGTTGAGCTTGAGAATGCGGTGGCCTTCATCTTCAAGGCGACGGGCTTCCTTGTGAACCGGCCCGCGAATGTCGTAACAGACGTTGTCCAGCTTGTGGGATTTTTCTACGGAATGCATGAGTATTTACGGCCTCGGAATCGTGCGGCTGCCTGATCAGGTCCCGGACAGAAAAAACCGGTATGTACCGGTATGCTGAGTCTGAGTGGCTGTGGGCAGTACTGATAAGTAATGGCCCATGATGGAGCTTTGGCTGCCGAATGAAAAGAGGCTGAACACGGCTTTGGGCGAAAAAAATGCTGAAAATGGTGATTTTTTGGCAAGGTTGGCGTGAAACACACCAAAAAGACGGCGCTTGGCCGTCTTTCAATAAACTTAGTTGTAAAGGCCCAGGTGCTCTTTGGCATGGGCTTCAAACTCGGTAAAGCCGCCAATGTGTGCCTGGTCAAGAAAGATTTGCGGTACGGTTTCTACCGGTTTGCCTACGGTTTTTTCCAGATCTTCCTTGGAAATTCCCTCAGCATGAATATCGACATAACGGTACTTGAAATCGTCCCGCTCGGCAGAAAGTTTATCTGCCAGTTCCTTGGCGCGAACACAGAAAGGACAGCCGGGGCGACCAAAAATCACTGCAAACATCTTGTTCTCCTTCTAGGTTGACGAGCGGCAGTATAGTGCAAGCCGGACTGCCGCAAAAATCGTTAATTTATGAATCATTGATTGGTACTGACAATGGATGTCCGCTCGGTTATTCCTTCCAGCCAGCTGCGTTCAAAGCGGCGGGCCGGCCATTCCAGCTTGCCAGCAGCCATGGCGTCAGATTGTTCCGGGCTGATGGAAAGACCATTTTGCAGCAGCACAAAGGCCTTGCGCTCACCATGGGTGGTGTCAATAAAGCCGGCCAGGTTCTGCACATGGGCAATAGTACCGGTTTTAGCAATTACCCGGCCTTTCAGTACCGGGCTTTGCACGCTTTTACGATAACGCAGGGTGCCGCTTTCACCGCTCACCGGCAACCGGGCTATCAGCCATTGAGCGCGTGGGTCCCGGCTGATGGTGAGCAGTACCGCCATCAAATCTTTTGCCCGCAGCAGATTATGAGCCGAAAGCCCGGAGCCATCGGCCAGCCAGGAAGGGCCCAGATCGATATTGGCCTGGGTTTTCAGGATCTCGCGTACTGCCTGAGTGCCGTTACGAAAACTGCCGGACTGCTGAAAGTGCAGGGCACCAAGGGTGCGCAGCAGGCTGTCGGCATACAGGTTGTCTGAATGCACCAGGATTTGTTCGGCCAGCTCGGTAAAGGGAGGTGACTGGTGACTGGCCAGGGCCGGCCAGCTGCTGGCATCAGTCCGGCTGTCTTCAATGTGGCCTGAAAGCTGAATTCCCGCCTGTTTCAGTGCCCAGCCGGTCAGTTGCTTGCCCCAGTGGGATACATCCTGAATGGCAAAGCGCAGTGGCCAGGGCTCCTTGCGTGGGCCGATACAGCCAGTGAGGTGATAATGATTGGCCGGGGTCATCTCCAGCTCCAGCTCACAAAAATTCTGCTCCCGCTCGGCACGTTTCAGTACCGCGACATCGGCACTGACACTGATGGGCTGATGGGCAGGCACGGTGGCACGGGCCGGGCTTCCGGTGCGGGCATAAAGAGCCCCCTGTACACAGTTGCGATCCAGAATCAGTGCGGCGGCGGGGGCGGTATAGCACACGCCCAAATCGTTCCATGACCAGCCGTTACCTTTGTTATAACCGGTAAAACGGTATTGATTTAGCAGTACCTTGCCACTGATATGACGAATGCCGCTGCGCCGTAATAAGGAGACCAGTTGTTCCCTGGTGAGGGTCGGATCACCGGTGAAATCGATCAATAAGTCGCCAGTTAGGCGTCCCTGACTCACGTCGCCCCGGTAGTGCAGGCGGGTCTCATAATGCCAGTCTGGGCCCAGTGCCAGCGCGCCAGCCAGCACGGTGACCAGTTTCTGAGTGGAGGCGGGTTTCATCAGAAGTTCATCCTGATGGCGCATTTCCACTTTACCGGTGGTGACATCGGCCAGCATCCAGGCGCTCTGGCCATGAGCCGGGGGCTCAATGGCGGCAGCACTGGCGCTAAAGAATAACAGCAGGGCATTTGCAAACAGTTTCATAAGCTCTCTTATAACGCATGGGCGGTACGAAACCGACCCTGATAATCAAAAATAGTTTCTCGTATTTGCCAGCCACGCTTGTGGGCCCGGGCAATGATAAAATCCGGATGGCGCAAGCGGGATGCAACGGCCAGAACCTGCTCCAGGCTGGCAAAGTCCGGCTCTGTGCCCGGTGCCGGCCAGTGCGGACGTACAAATTCCTTGTAAAAGCGCCCCTTGGGGCCCTTTGTGTCGAAAGCATACCATTTCTGCAGCTCGGTGCCGTCTTCGTCGTGGTAGGTGACTTTCAGCGCCGGACCGTATTTTCCGTTGCTGCTTTCAAGCGTCAGGCCGGCGCAGCGCAGCACCAGGGCATCTTTCAGTGCCAGTGCGTCTTTCAGTTTTTTATCGGGGTCGACCAGCACCTCTCCGCAGTCGTGGCACTGGCGGGCGGCGATGTCGTTTTCTGCCAGGCACCGGGGGCAGCTTTTAAATCGAAACCGGTAGCCGCATTCTTCCCGTTCACCATCGTCATCTTCAAACAGTCCCTGGCAACGGCGGCCAAAATGTTCCAGCACTCGCCCTTCGGCATCGGTCTTGCCCCAGAATATATTGGCAAAACCGCAGGCGGGGCAGGGTACCTGCACCTGGGTGGTATCGGGGTTGGGTTTGGGCTCACCTACTTCCGGAGCAAAAATGTCCATGTTATTGCCGGCGTAGTCCAGCACCAGGCAATCGGTTTTACCCGGGCTGAGGCGAAGGCCACGGCCGATGATCTGCTGATACAGGGCCACCGACTGGGTGGGGCGCAAAATGGCAATCAGATCCACATGGGGAGCATCAAAGCCGGTGGTGAGTACCGCCACATTGACCAGGAACTTCAGCTCCCGGGCCTTGAAGCGAGCAATAATGGCGTCTCGCTCTGCGCCCGGGGTGTCGCCGGTCACCAGGGCGGTGTGCTCGGCGGGCAGCAGGCCGGCTACCTCGGTGGCATGGCGTACGGTGGCGGCGAAGATCATCACGCCTTCCCGGTCTTCGGCGTAGTCTTTTATCTGCTCTACTACATGGGGAGTAACCCTGGGCTGGCGGGCCAGCTCACGCTCCAGGGCCTGCTCGGTAAACAGACCCTGCTCATACAGCCGGGAGAAATCGTAATGCACCACGGGGGCGTCCACCAGTTCCGGCGGGCACAGATAGCCTTGCTTGATCATCAGCCGTAGCGGCAGCTCAAACAAACAGTGTTCAAAAAAACGCGGGCCCCGGCTGCGGACTATGCCATGATGGTGACTGCGGTAAATCCAGCCCAGACCCAGCCGGTAGGGGGTGGCGGTGAGCCCCAGTACCTTGAGTGCCGGGTTGCTTTGGCGTAAATGATGAATAACCTGAGCGTACTGGCTGCTATCGTCGTCCGAGACCCGGTGGCACTCGTCGATGATCACCAGGCTAAAACCGCTGAAGGCGTCCAGGTTGCGGGCCACCGACTGCACCGAGCCAAATACCACCTGGCGGCTGCTCTCCCGGCGTTTGAGCCCGGCGGAGAAAATATCGGCCTCCACGCCATAGGCCTGATACTTGGCGTGGTTTTGCTCCACCAGTTCGCGTACATGGGCCAGTACCAGCACCCGGCCCCGGGCCAGCCGGGCCAGCTCGGCGATCACCAGGCTCTTGCCGGCCCCGGTGGGCAGTACCAGCACGCCCGGCTCACTGTGACGGCGGAAGTAGTCAAGAGTGCGGTCAACCGCCTCCTGCTGATAGGGACGTAACGTAAACATTTATCTCACCAAAGCTTGAAGCCCGTTTGGTCTGCAAGGCAGTGCACATCGTCGGTCAAAGGGGACTACGTCGCCGGCACGCGGTAAGGACATGCCACGTGCTATTTCAACCCGCTGTGAATATTCACCGAATATTTGGTCGGATCGAAATACCTCGTCACGGCGAGCAAACTCGTCTCATAGGGGGCTCTGCTGCTATGGACGGCGGGAATGCCGAACAGGCAGGAGCAATTTTCGGCCCTGGTGCAGAGGGTGTGGCGAAGCAGACACCCTTTGCCCTGCCGCTGCATCGTGATACAGGCGGCAGGCCAGCAATTCGGGCCTCACATTTGCCCCGGAATAAGGTATCTTTAGCGCCTATCGTTTGTAATAACCGAGGCAACCATTCCTATGATCATCAAACCCAAGGTTCGTGGCTTTATCTGCACCACCACCCATCCGGTCGGCTGTGAGGCGAATGTACGTGAGCAGATCGCCTACGTCAAAGGCAAGGGTACCCTGGCGCAGGGGCCGAAAAAGGTGCTGGTGATCGGCGCATCAACCGGTTACGGTCTGGCATCCCGCATCAACGCCGCGTTTGGCAGCGGCGCCGCCACCATTGGCGTGTTCTTTGAAAAGCCGGGCACCGAGAAGAAGACCGGCACCGCCGGCTGGTACAACGCCGCCGCCTTTGACAAGGCCGCCAAGGAAGAAGGCCTGTATGCCAAGAGCATCAACGGCGATGCCTTCTCCAACGAGTGCCGTGAAAAAGTGATCGAACTGATCAAACAGGATCTGGGCGAAATCGACCTGGTGGTTTACTCCCTGGCGTCTCCCGTGCGCAAGCTGCCCGACACCGGTGAGCTGGTGCGCTCTGCGCTCAAGCCCATCGGCGAGCCCTACAAGTCCACCGCCCTGGACACCAACAAGGACGTGCTGGTGGAAGCCGTGGTCGAGCCGGCCAACGAACAGGAAATTGCCGACACTATTCAGGTGATGGGCGGTCAGGACTGGGAACTGTGGATGAATGCCCTGGAAGACGCCGGCGTGCTGGCGGAAGGTGCCAAGTCCGTGGCTTATTCCTACATCGGCACCGATCTCACCTGGCCCATCTATTGGCACGGCACCCTGGGCAAGGCCAAGGAAGACCTGGATCGCGCCGCTCACGCCATCGATAGCAAGCTCAAGGCCAAAGGCGGCAACGCTCATGTGGCAGTGCTGAAGTCCGTGGTCACCCAGGCCTCTGCCGCCATTCCGGTCATGCCACTGTACATTTCCATGGCCTTCAAGGTGATGAAAGAGCAGGGTATTCACGAAGGATGCATTGAGCAAATTCAGCGTCTGTTCTTCGATCGCCTCTACAGCGGTCAGCCGGCACCGGTAGACGAGCAAAACCGCCTGCGTCTGGATGACTGGGAACTACGCGACGAAGTGCAGAATGCCTGTCGCGAGATCTGGAAACAGGTGCAGGACGACAACATTTACCAGCTCACCGACTATCAGGGCTACAAGGATGAGTTCCTGCGCTTGTTTGGTTTTGGCCTGGACGGCGTGGATTATGACGCCGATGTGGACACTAAAGTTGACTTCGATGTGGTCGAACTGGCCTGAGCCATCTTCGCCGCAAAGTAACGCCAAAGCCCCTGCAAGGGGCTTTTTTATGGGTACGCCAATATTCGTCCCGCCATCGCTTCCGGGCGATAGTCAGCCAATCTTATCCGCACTAAAGTTAAAGAAAATAGCAAACGGGCGGAGGTCGCCATGAACAGACAGATGATAGTCGCGTCGATGATGCTGGCCGGACTGGCATTGCCGGTACAGGCACAGCCCCCGGAAGGAAAGGGACCAGATCATGCACCAGGGCGGCACAAAGAGCAGCAATGGCAGCGTGAAGACAGCCGCAATCATAAAGAGTGGCGTGAACATCGTGAAGACAGGGGTGAATACCGGCAGCAGCGGGATCGCCGCTATGAGCGTGACCTGAGTATTGACGAGTTGTTGTTGCGTCGTGTGTTCCGGGAGCACAGAGACTGGCTGGATTACGGAGACAGACGCAGTCTGCCACCGGGCATTGCCAAAAATCTGCGCAGGGGAAAACCGTTGCCACCGGGTATTGCCAAGCGTTTTGATCCTCGTCTTCGTGAGCGCCTGCCTTACTATGAAGGTTATGAATGGCGCCGTGTAGACAATAAGGCGGTGCTGGTGGATCTGGCGACCGAAAATGTCCGTTACATACTGGAAGATATTCTCAACTAAGCCATTAATTACTTACCAAGTGCAGGCCCTATCCGGGCAGTCAGTGTTTTTGGCAGGCCTTGGTGCCGGGCTGTGCTGGTTTTCGCCGCAGTCCGGTGCTGGTGCTGCGATAATCCGGGCCCCGCTAACGTTGCACGGAGGCAGGCTCAAAAATCCTCACTACCGACATGGCTGTTTATTATCAACAGCCTGAACTCCGCGCCTGAACTGTCCCGTCAGCCAAATGTTTAACTCATGGCAAGCAGCGATTAATGTTAATTTAACCACGGTGAGGTAGTCATATGACTGTATAAAGGCAGTCATATTATTGCCGGTTAATTTGTAACCTACTGATAATAATATCAATATATTGCCAATGAGTACCATCTGGCTCATATTGGGCACAGAGAGTACCGGCTCGTGGGCAAAGGAAAATATCGGAATATGCAGGACTTCTTTACATTGTCACGGTGGGTGCCCGGTCTGGTTGCGTTACTGGATTACCGTCGTGACTGGCTGACGGCAGATATGCGGGCCGGGGTGTCGGTAGCGGCAGTGGCACTGCCGGTGGCCATTGCTTACGCAGAGCTGGCGGGTGTGAGTGCGGTGGTAGGATTGTATTCCTGTATTTTACCCATGATTGCCTATGCCTTGTTTGGCACTTCCCGCCAGCTGATCGTGGGGCCGGATGCCGCCACTTGTGCCGTCATTGCCGCCGTGGTCACGCCGCTGGCCGCCGGCGATGCTACCCGCCACTGGCAGCTGGTCATGACCATGACCGCCATGACCGGACTATGGTGTCTGGCCGCCAGTTATTTTCGCCTTGGTGTGCTGGCGGATTTTTTGTCCCGCCCTATTCTGCTCGGCCTGCTCAACGGGGTGGCCATCACCATTATGGTGGGGCAGCTATCGCGGATCGTGGGCTTTACCTTCGATGAATCCCAACTGATTGAACGCCTGGTTGCCACGCCTGATTATCTGGCACTGGTGCATTGGCCAACTCTGGGGATCAGTATGCTGACGCTGGTGATTATGCTGCTGTGCCGGCGTTACCGGCCACTCTGGCCCAGCAGTTTGCTGGCACTGGCGGTGGTAGCCGGCCTGTTGTGGTATGTGGGGCCGGAGCGGCTGAGCATTGCCGTGGTGGGCAGCCTGTCGGAAGGGCTCCCCGAGTTTCAGTTGCCGGAGTTTCCGCCGGGACTGATGCGGGATCTGGTGCTGCCGGCACTGAACCTGGCCATGGTGAGCTTTGTGTCCATGATGCTCACTGCCCGCAGCTTTGCTGCCCGCAATGGTTACGATATTGATGCCGACCGGGAATTTCGTGCGCTGGGCGTGGCCAATCTGGCGTCGGCGATTTCCCAGGGGTTTGCCATCAGTGGGGCCGACTCCCGTACAGCGGTGAACGATGCCAACGGGGGAAAGAGCCAGATGGTCTCGATCGTCGCGGCTGGAGCGATTGCGCTGGTGACGTTTTTTCTTACCGAGCCGTTGCAGTACATTCCTACCGCAGCGCTGGGTGTGGTGCTGGTAATGGCGTCATGGTCGCTGATTAATCTGCGTGGCCAGTGGCACTTGCGCAAGTCCGATATGCCCGCTTTCTGGCTGGCCTGGATTACCTTTATCAGTGTGCTGTTTATGGGGGTGATCCCGGGTATTACGCTGGCCGTATTACTGGGGCTGTTTCAGTTTTTGCGTAATGTCATGCGACCGACGGATCAGCTGATGGGCATGAATGAGGAAGGCGTGGTGCATACCCTTGGTCGCAATGAAGAGGTCAAGGCCATTGCCGGTGTGCTGATCTACCGTTTTAACTCGCCGCTCACCTACTTTAATGCAGCCTATTTCAAACGCCGGGTCCTGGCATTGATTGGCGAGGAAAAGGCTCAGCCCAACTGTCTGATCATTGATGCGGTTTCCTGTTTTACCCATCAGGATATCAGCGTGATGAGCGTGGTAGGGGAGCTGCATAAAGAGCTGAAACGCAGAGGCATTCACATGGTGATGGCCGGAAGGCGCAGCCAGATGACCCACTGGCTGCAACAAGCGGGTATCCGCGTGGGTGAAGAAGGTGTGCTGGTTTACCCCGACCTTTATGAAGCGTTGCGCATGACCCGCTGTTATCACACACCAGTGGTGACCACAGAGGTGGCCGACGTGGTCAGGGGGGAAGCATGAACAAGGCCCGTTTTTTATTGTGGCTGCCGCCGCCGGCCATTGCGGTGCTGGTAGCCGGCCTGATGTGGCTGTTGCCACAGGAACACGATTTCTGGCCGCGTTGGCTGGCCGTTGGGCCCTTGCTGGCCGGCATTGGCATTATGCTGATGGCGGCAGTCACCATGTCCCGGGCCAACACCACCCTGTTGCCTTTTACTCCGGAGCGGACCAGCAGCCTGGTGACCACGGGTGTGTTTGCGTATTCCCGCAATCCCATTTATCTGGGAGATGCATTACTGCTGCTGGCCTGGGCATTATGGCTGCAAAGTGTGCCGGCCCTGCTGGGCCTGGTGGTATTTGTTGCCTATATGAACCGGGTGCAGATTGCCGCCGAAGAGCGCGCCCTGAGCCTGCGTTTTGGATCATCCTACACCGACTATTGTGCCCGGGTAAGGCGCTGGTTGTGACTTTTCAGGACATGGTCTGAGCGAACGCACCGCGAAGCCATAACGTGGTTGTTCGCTTTAACCGACGAATACGCACAAACGTACCAGCGAGACATGCTTCCTCTCACGGAGCATAGCCCAGCGCTTGCGGGGGGGAGGGTGGGGCCTTACACTGGCGCGGTTTAGCCTGGCCTGCCTGACATGATCTTTGCCCGGCTGTATTTTATAACCGGTAAGGAGCTTCCATGACTGCCACCCATCTTGATACCCGCCTGAATAAATACATCAGTGAAACCGGTATTTGCTCCCGGCGGGAAGCCGACCGGCTGATTGAGCAGGGGGTAGTCAAGGTAAACGGTGAGGTGGCCGGTATGGGTGTGCGGGTGAGTGATGCCGACAAGATCACCATTCGCGGCAAACCGCTGCGGGCCAAGCCAAAAGCCGTGTACCTGGTATACAACAAGCCGATTGGCATTACCTGCACCACTGACAGTGCCGTGCCTGAAAACATTGTGGATGCGGTCAACTATCATGCCCGTATCTTTCCTATCGGTCGCCTCGACAAGCCGTCTTGCGGGCTTATCCTGCTGACCAATGACGGCGATATCGTCAATAAAATATTACGGGCCGGTAATGCGCATGAAAAAGAGTATATCGTGTCCATGGACAAGCCGATCACCGATGATTTTGTTTCCAAAATGTCGGCAGGAGTGCCTATTCTTGATACCGTGACCAAGCCCTGCAAGGTGCGCAAAATCGGCCCCAGAACCATTAATATTACTCTGACTCAGGGGCTGAACCGGCAGATCCGCCGGATGGCGGAATATCTCGACTATCGGGTGACCAGCCTGAAACGGGTGCGGATCATGAATATTAACCTTGGCAACCTGAAACCGGGTCAGTGGCGCTATGTCAGCGAGGAAGAGCTTGGCTTGATTAACCGCATGATTGCAGGCTCCAGCAAGACCGAAGAAGCCTCAGTGCTGGAACAGCCCAAGGCGGCCCGCCAGGGGCCGCGTATCAGGGATAAAGCACCGGCCGCCCGTGGCAAGCCGGCGGCAAACCGCGGACGGGAGCGCCGGGGAGTGGCGGGAGCGGGCCGTTCAGGTACCCGCACTGCAGTACGCACCGGTGCGAAAAAGAACGGGCGGTAAGTGGCCTGAGCCGGTTCAGTCTTCAAACTTAAGTAAATGGAACTGTTTTTTTCCCCGGCGGAGGATCAGGTAGCGCTGGTGCAGCAACGGCCGAGTGCCGTCATCTTCGGTGATGACAGTACCATTCAGGGCAATGGCTCCGTTGGTGATCAGCTCCCGGGCCTGGCGTAACGAAGTAGCCAGGCGGCACTGCTTAAGCAGCTGGCTGACACTGAGGTCATCGGCAGATGCCGGGGCGTCAATGCGGGTCATGGGAATACCATCCTGCTCCAGTTGCTTCAGTTCATCCAGGCTCAGGTGAGAAAATTCTCCTGAAAACAGCGCCTGGCTGATACGTTCTGCCGCTGCCAGGGCCTGCTCGCCATGTACCAGCCGGGTCAGCTCCCGGGCCAGCACACGTTGTGCCGCGGGCTTTCCTTTACGTTGCCGGTCGCTGGCTTCCAGCGCCTCTATCTCTGCCAGCTCCAGAAAACTGTAGTAACGCAGAAAGCGGTAAACATCCTCATCACTGGTATTCAGCCAGAACTGGTAAAAGGCATAGGGCGAGGTTTTACTGGCATCGAGCCAGACGGTGCCGCTTTCGGTTTTACCGAATTTGGTGCCGTCGGCCTTGGTGATCAGCGGCAATGTCAGACCAAATACCTGCTGACGGTTAAGCCGGCGGGTAAGGTCTATGCCACTGGTAATATTGCCCCACTGATCGTTGCCGCCAATCTGCAGGGTACAGTCGTGGTGCTGATTGAGCATGACGTAGTCGTACGATTGCAGCAGACAGTAGGAAAACTCGGTAAAGGAAATGCCCTGCTCGGGGCGGGCCAGCCGCTGGCGCACTGACTCCCGTGCCATCATGGCATTCACCGAAAAATGCTTGCCGATATCCCGCAAAAAGCTCAGTACATCCATGCCACCCATCCAGTCGGCATTATTGACCAGCTTGCTTTCGGTATGGTCGCCGGAGTTGAGTAACCGGCCTATCTGGGCACTCAGCTCGTTAACCCAGGCCGCAACTGTATCGGGCTCATTCAGCGAACGCTCACCGGCTTTAAAACTGGGATCGCCAATCATGCCGGTGGCGCCACCGACCAGGGCGACCACCCGGTGGCCGGCATTTTTAAACCGGCGCAACATCAGCAGTGGCACCAGATGACCGATATGCAGGCTGCCGGCGGTGGGATCAAAGCCGCAATAAAGGGTGCGTTGTCCTTCCGTCAGATGGGCCGCTAATGCAGCAGGATCGGATGACTGGGCAATCAGGCCGCGCCGGTGCAAGTCGTCCAGCAGGAAAGAGGTGTTACTCATCAGGGCTCCGCAGATAAAAGTCCGATAGTGAACGGAACATTCTGGTATCGGTATGTCCTTTATGGGACAGTTTGCAATAATCACGACGACCTTTGATAAATACCATGATGACAGAACCGGACGGGACTCTGCTGGCACAGGTCATTGATGCACTCGGAAGTCCCGCCTTTCCCCGTATGCTGGCGAAGTTGTTACAGGCCCGGGTCGGTTGTGACTGCCTGCTGATGGTGAGCTACCGTCACAGCGGTCCTGCGATCTATTTATTTGATAATCTGCAGCACAGGCGTGAATTGCTGTTCCAGCAGTATCTCAACGGGCTTTATGCCGAAGATCCCTTCTGCCGGGCATTAAGCCAGGGCCTTCAGGAAGGGGTGTATTCGTTACGTGCTCTGGCCACGGCACAGGGCATGTCGCCTGATTATCTGGCGGACTTTTATCAGGAGACCGGCTGGCAGGAAGAGCTGGGACTGGTGATCCAGCTGGCTGGAGAGCAGTGGTTGATGATCTTTTTCGGGCGTCTGCAGAGCCGGCCGTTTACGCCGGCAGAGCAGACGGCGCTGCGTATGCAGTTACCTTTGCTCAGCGCACTGTGCCGCCGGCATTGGCCGGCGGGGACAGGCTCACTGGCGCAGTCCCCGCCCGGACCGGCCAACATGGCAGAGCAGGTAGCCGTGGCGCTGGCAAACTTTGGCCGGGGGCGGCTGACCCGGCGTGAAAGCCAGGTAGCCTCTTTGCTGGTGCAGGGCCTGGATAACGATATGATTGCCGAGCAGCTGAGGATTGGCAGCGGCACGGTCCGGAATCACCGTAAACGCTTATATGCCAAATTGGGGGCAGACTCTCAGGGGGCATTATTTGCGCGCTTTCTTAATCATCTGATCACCGTGAATCCAGAGTTTCCCGAAGAGTAAGCAGTCCGGACGCCTTTCAGGCGCTCGCTCAAATGTCATGGCGGTGTATAATGGCCGCCACTTCGGGCGTAATCGACAAGGACAAAGGGGACGCAGGTCATGATCCCAAGGTTAGCGCTGCAGCAGCAGACAACCCCCACCTATTATTCATTTCTTGAGGCACTGGCCGACAGCGGTTTTCGCGGCGATATAGAGCGCAGCTATGCCAGCCGGCTGGCGGTGGCTACTGACAACAGTGTATATCAGTGTCTGCCGCAGGCAGTGGTGTTTCCGCGCTCTTCCCAGGATTTGGTCGTGATGCTGACCCTGGCGGCCAAGGACGCTTACAAAGACATTCGCTTTTCACCCCGGGGCGGCGGTACCGGCACCAATGGCCAGTCGCTGAATGACAATATTGTCGTGGATGTGTCCCGTCACATGAACCAGCTGGTGACCATGGACGCCGATGGTCGCCGGGTACGTATTCAGACCGGCATGGTCAAGGATCGGCTCAACCAGCTGGTGGCCCCCCATAAGCTGTTTTTCTCGCCGGACTTGTCTACCAGTAACCGCGCTACCGTAGGGGGCATGATCAATACCGACGCCTCCGGGCAGGGCTCGCTGGTGTATGGCAAAACCTCGGACCATGTGCTGGGTGTGACGGCCGTGCTGGTGGACGGCACCCTGATTGAAACCGGCCCGGTGTCCGGCGAGGCGCTGGAGCAAAAACTGGAAGAAGACAGCCGGGAAGGGGAGCTGTACCGTTGCGTGTATCACAGCGTGACCGGTAACGCCGGGGAAATTGAGCGGCGCTTTCCCAAACTGAACCGTTTTCTTACCGGCTACGATTTGCGTCATGTCTACGACAAGGCCAGCCACACTCTGGATCTGACCCGCATTCTGTGCGGCTCGGAAGGCTCTCTGGCCTTTATTACCGAGGCCTGGCTGGATCTGACGCCTATTCCCGAATACCGCACCCTGGTCAACGTCAAATACAACAGCTTTGAATCGGCCCTGCGCAATGCCCCCCTGATGGTGGAGGCGAAGGCCTTGTCGGTGGAAACCGTGGATTCCAGGGTACTTAACCTGGCCCGGGAAGACATCGTCTGGCACTCGGTCAGTGATTTGATTCAGGACGTGCCGGGCAAGGTCATGGATGGCCTTAATATGGTGGAATATGCCGATCAGAACGAAACCGCCCAGCGGGAAAAGGTTGAGGCGCTGTGCGCCCGCCTTGATGGCCTGATTGAACGGGGTGAAGCCGGGGTGATTGGTTACCAGGTATGTGATGATCTGGCCTCAATCAACCGTATCTATGGTATGCGTAAAAAGGCGGTGGGCCTGCTGGGTAATGCCAAAGGCCGCAAAAAGCCGGTGGCCTTTGTGGAGGATACCGCCGTACCTCCCGAGCATCTTGCCGACTATATCATGGAGTTTCGCCGGTTACTGGACGAGCACGGCCTGCAATACGGCATGTTTGGCCATGTGGATGCCGGCGTGCTGCATGTACGTCCGGCCCTGGATATGACTGATCCGGAGCAGGAGGTTATGCTGCGGCGTATTTCCGACAAGGTGAATGCGCTTACTGCCAAATACGGCGGCCTGATGTGGGGTGAGCACGGCAAGGGTTTTCGCTCCGAATACAGCCCTACCTTTTTCGGCGAGGTGCTGTTTACCGAGCTGCGTCGCATCAAGTCGGCCTTTGATCCCTTTAACCGTCTTAACCCGGGTAAAATCTGTACTCCGCTGGACAGCCTGGAGCAGCTGGTGTCGGTGGATGCCACCAAGCGTGGTTATTTTGACCGTCAGATCCCGGTGCATGTGCGCGATGGCTTTACCCAGGCCATGGACTGCAATGGTAATGGCCTGTGTTTTGACTTTGATGTGCGTTCGCCCATGTGCCCGTCCATGAAACTTTCCGCCGACCGCCGCCATTCTCCCAAGGGCCGGGCCGGTTTGGTACGGGAATGGCTGCGTCAGCTCTCGGCTCAGGGCTTTGATCCCATGGCCGGAGAGGCTGCAGTGCAAAGCCGGGGCACCAGCGTCAAGAACATGGTGCTGCGTATCAAACATACCCTCGATAAGCGCCGGGGTGAATACGACTTCTCGCACGAAGTCAAAGAGGCCATGGACGGTTGTCTGGCGTGCAAGGCCTGCTCCAGTCAGTGCCCGATCAAGGTGGATGTACCTACCTTCCGCGCCCGTTTTCTGCAGCTGTATTATCAGCGTTACCAGCGCCCGCCAAGAGACTATCTGGTGTCCTGGGTGGAGAGTTATACCCCCTGGATGGCCAAAGCACCGGGCCTGTTTAACCCCATCATGAATCACAAGTGGATACAGGGCAGTACCTCCTCACTGCTTGGCATGGTGGACATGCCGGCACTCAGCCAGCCCAGCCTGAAAAAACGCCTTGGCAAGGGGCCGGCAGCCCAGTTCGATCTTGAACAGCTGCAGGCCATGAGCGAAGCAGAGCGGGCTCAAACCCTGCTGGTGGTGCAGGATCCCTTTACCTCCTTCTACGATGCCGGTGTTGTGCATGATCTGGTGCGCCTGGCCACGGCACTGGGCTTTAATCCGGTGGTGCTGCCGTTCAGACCCAACGGCAAGCCGGCTCATGTAAAGGGCTTTTTGCGCCGCTTCGCCGGTATGGCCGCCGACAGCGCCCAGTTCCTTAACCGGCTGGCCCGGCTAAACATTCCCATGGTGGGGGTGGATCCGTCGTTGGTGCTCTGTTACCGGGATGAATATGCCAAGGTACTGGGCCCGGCCCGGGGCAGCTTTGAAGTGTTGCTGCCTCAGGAATGGCTGCTGACCGTACTGGAGCAGGTGCCGTCCCGGGAACAGAGCGGCGAGCCCTGGCATCTGTTTGCTCACTGTACCGAAAAAACCGCCAAGCCCAGTACACACCAGGACTGGAGCCGTATTTTTGCTCACCTGGGAGCCAAAATGGAAGCTGTGCCAGTAGGGTGCTGTGGCATGGCCGGTACCTATGGCCATGAGCGGGAACATGTCGAAGGTTCCCGAACCCTATTTGCCATGAGCTGGGCCGATCCTCTGAGTAAATTGCCCAGAGAGCGTTGTCTGGCCACCGGTTTTTCCTGCCGCAGTCAGGTCAAACGCATCGAAGGGGAAGGGCTTCGCCATCCGGTGCAGGCCTTGCTAAGCTTGCTGGCGTAATCTAACAAGGAGAAACATATGGGTCTGCTTTTGGGATTGATTATCGGTGCTCTGGCTGGCTGGATTGCCGGTAATCTGATGAAAGGAGAAGGCTTCGGTCTGCTGGGCAATATCGTGGTTGGTCTGGTAGGGGGCTTTCTCGGTGGCATTGTGTTCCGGTTTATCGGACTGACAGCCACCGGCATTATCGGGTCTCTGATCATGTCGGTAGCAGGAGCCGTGCTGCTGATCTTTATTGTGGGAAAAATAAAAGGCCGGCGGTAACGCCTCGGGACCGGGTACTTCCCGGTCCCGAGCAGTTAAATATATGGAAACATGAATTTACGCTGGACACTTGTCCCCATTTATCAGAGAATGCGCCCGTAGCCCAGCTGGGCATGACCTTTTGTGAAGTGAATCACGACTTTTGCACAGGCCTCCTGATGTAAGTTATCGTATTCACCAGCCTCTTGGCATGTTACATGGCAGCGTGAGTATCACGTTGGCCGAAACCCTGGGTTTAAGTAGCTGCCAATTATGTGCGTTGAAGCGGGTTTTTATTGCGTTGAGCAGAAAGCTAATGCAAATCACGTCCGCGCCAAACGAAGCGGCCTGGTAACAGGCAGCGCACGTCCCCTCTTTTTTGGGCGCGACGACACAAGCCTGGCAGATCGACATCCATGACGAGTATGGCTGTCTGGTGTATTCCAGCCGGTCGAGCATGGCGGTGTTGAGACAAAAACGGCCAGATTAGCCTTGTGTATTCATGTGTGACACCTTTTGTGTGAAGGAAAGCCCTCACTTCGAGTGAGTAGGGCTGTTCCCGGCCTTTTGCTGTATCAGTCCGCCGACATCTTATTTTTTCGGAACTGTTAAATGACAAATTCTTCTGTAGTACCCGGTTTTGCCGATCTCGGGCTGGCGCCTGCCGTTCTTCAAGCTTTGACCGATGCCGGTTATGAGCAGCCTTCTGCCATTCAGGCCGCCGCCATTCCGACTCTGCTGACCGGGCGCGACGTGCTGGGCCTGGCCCAGACCGGTACCGGCAAGACTGCCGCTTTTGCACTGCCGATGCTGAGCCGTATCACCGGTGGCAACGCCTACCCGCAGGTGCTGGTGCTGGCCCCGACCCGGGAATTGGCCATTCAGGTGGCGGAGTCCTTTGAAAACTACGCCAAACATCAGAAAGATATTCGTATCGTGTCCATTTATGGTGGTCAGGCCTACGACAGCCAGATCCGTGCGCTCAAGCGCGGTGTTGACATCGTGGTGGGCACTCCCGGCCGGGTGATGGACCATATGCGTCGTGGCACCCTCAAGCTGGACAGCCTGCAGGCGCTGGTACTGGATGAAGCCGACGAAATGCTGCGTATGGGCTTTATCGATGACGTAGAGTGGATCCTGGAGCACACCCCGGATACCCGTCAGATTGCCCTGTTCTCTGCCACCATGCCGCCGGCCATTCAGCGTGTTGCTCAGAAATACCTGAAAGACCCGCAGGAAGTGCGCATTGCCAACAAGACCCGTACCAACGCCAGCATTCGTCAGCGTTACTGGTTTGTGCGTGGTATGCCCAAGCAGGAAGCCCTGTGCCGTCTGGTGGAAACCGAAGACATGGATGCCTGTCTGGTATTTGTGCGTACCCGTAAGGACGCCGAAGACGTGGCAGAAATGATGACCCGCGAAGGTCATGCCTGTGAAGCTCTGCACGGTGACATTCCCCAGAAGCTGCGGGAAAAAGTGGTGGATCGTCTGAAGAATGGTCGCCTGAACGTGCTGGTGGCTACCGATGTGGTTGCCCGTGGTCTGGACGTTGAGCGTATCAGCCATGTTATTAACTATGACATGCCCCACGACAACGAATCTTACGTGCACCGTATCGGCCGTACCGGTCGTGCCGGTCGTGAAGGTGACGCGATTCTGTTTGTAACCGGCCGTGAAAAGCGCAGCCTGTACAACCTGGAGCGTCATACTCGCCAGCCGATTGAAGAAATGAAAATGCCCACCGCCGACGAGATCAACAAGATCCGTGCGGAGCGCTTCAAGGCCCGCATTCGCACCAGCGTAGATGCTGACGAAAAGGCCCTGGCACCGTTTGTTGAAATGGTGACCGAGCTGCAGGCTGATGGTATGGATACTGCTGCTCTGGCTGCCGGTCTGGCCCGCCTGCTGCAAGGCGATCGTCCGCTGTTTGTGGAAGACAAGCCGATGGCGGCCCGTCGTCCGGACGTGCGTGAAGCCCGTGAACCTCGTGGCCGTGGTGATCGTCCCGAGCGTGGCGAGCGTCCTCGTCGTGGTGGCAAGGATGATGTGTCCGGTGTGGCCATGGAAACCTTCCGGGTGGATGTGGGTCGGGTGCACGGCGTCAAGCCGGGCCACCTGGTAGGCGCCATTGCCAACGAGGCAGATCTGGAGTCCCGCTTTATCGGTCAGATCCAGATCCACGACGATTTCTCCACCGTGGATCTGCCGGAAGGTATTCCGTCCGAGCTGCAACAGGTGCTGCAGAAAGTACGTGTGTGTCAGCGTCCGCTGAACCTGGCCAAGTACGAAGGTGGTCCGCTGCCCCGTCGCCAGTTCCGCAATAAAGACGACCGTGGCGGTGAGCGTGGCAAGTTCCGTCCCCGTCGTAATGACAAGCGCCTGAACGGCTAAGCCCGTTCCACGCTGAATAAAAAGCCCGCCGGTGACCCCGGCGGGCTTTTTTGTATGTCGATGAGGAGAACGCTGTAAGAGGAAAGGTATGTATGCAGGTCAGGTTTTAGCCGGGCATCGTCCCAGGCTATGCCATTGCTTGAGCAAGGAAAAGGTCTGATCTCATTCCCTTGTTCTGCGAAGGGGCAGGCAAGGCACGTCCCGAGCAAGAAGCCAGGGGGGGTCATCTCCGCGAAGGCGGAGAGCCATGGCATATGACACCGGCCCCGTGGGCGACAGCAGAGAAGAAAGACGCATTATCTGCATACTGATAACCGTTTGCCAGCTAATGACGGTGCTAAAGACAGGTATTCGGCGGCTCAGCAGGGGGTAAACCTTGTTATTGGTCTGGGCTGCCCGGGCTCGCAGGTACAAAAAAGCCCCGCATCGGGCGGGGCTTGCATGTTTGCTGCTGGCCGGGTTTAGTTGGCCAGAGATTCGGGCAGGTGCTCACGAATGGTAGACAGCATTACTTTCAGTACCTTGGGGTTGGCACAGACCACGTTGCCGCTGCGGTCAAAGTTGTGGCCACCCACAAAGTCGGTAACGATGGCACCGGCTTCACGGGCAATCAGGCTGCCGGCGGCGGTGTCCCAGGGCTTGAGACCCAGCTCCCAGTAACCATCAACACGGCCGGCGGCGACATAGGCCAGATCCAGGCTGGCAGCTCCGGCACGGCGAATGTCGGAACACTGTACGAACAGGTCTTTGAACATGGCCAGATAGGCGTCGGCCTGGTGTTTTTGCTTGAACGGGAAGCCGGTGGCCAGCACGGTGTTGGTCAGATCTTTGGCCTTGCCGGTACGGATCCGGTAGCCGTTGAGCTGGGCACCGGAGCCACGGCTCGCGGTGAACAGTTCATCACGGATCGGGTCGTAGATAACGGCCTGCTCAGTGCGGCCTTTCACCCGCAGGGCGATGGAAACAGCGAAGTGGGGGACACCCTTCATGAAATTGGTGGTGCCATCAAGGGGGTCAATAATCCATTGGTAGTCAGGATTGCTGCCAGTCAGCTCACCGCACTCTTCACCAATAATGGTGTGCTCGGGGTAAGACTTACGAATGGTGTTTATTACGGCACTTTCCGCGTCAAGATCGACATTGGTAACGAAATCGTTCTGGCCTTTTTGGCGAGTTTCCAGATTGTCCGGATTGGCAAAACCCTTGACGATAACCTGACCGGCGTTACGCGCTGCGCGCACCGCAATATTCAGCATCGGATGCATATGAGAAGACCCACTTGATGTTAAAGAACAAAATTCGAGCGCGAATTATACCAGCGTCGACAAGGCAGGCAAGGATTAAAATGGCTGTCTAAAATTCACACAGACTGGTAAGGATGAGGTAAGCCGTGATGGATCAGGGCAAGTTCTGGCTATGGGCCGTTTTGCTGGTGCTGCCGTTCCCGGTTTTGGGGGGAGGAACTCCGGCAGGGGGGATTTCCGCAGGTTGGGGAGATGGTGCCGAGCGCTACGGGCTGGGAATACAGTGGCAGAAGGAATGGCGGACAATACGTTCGGGAAAGCTTGATATAACACTTAACCTGGATGGCAGTTACTGGACCTCGGACGACGATGAGCTGACACAAATCAGCCTGGTGCCTGGTCTGGTGTATATGTGGGATAGTCCGGGGCTGAGCCCGCTGCTGTATGCAGGAGTGGGACCGGCCTGGATAAACCAGACCCGGCTGGGAGAGCGGGAGTTGTCTACCCAGTTGCAGTTCAACAGCCGGGCAGGCCTGGGAGTGATGCTGGGCCGGCACAGCCTGGCACTGGAGGCCTGGCACCTGTCTAACGCCGGACTAAAACAGCCCAATGACGGTCTGACTACCTGGGGCATCAGCTATCGCTACCGGCTCGATTAGAAAAACTGAGTCTGGCCATTATAAAACCTCGTATGAATCTTCATTGCCAGTGGATTTGTCCCTTAATTATGATGTGAGCCTTATCATGTGCCTGCTCATTTTTCGGGAGAAAACGTTCATGCCGGGCCTGTCCTTGGTATTGCTGACTGTGTTGATGGTGGCTGCGGGTCAGATGACCCAGACACTTTATGTGCCCGCCATGGGTGATATGGCCGATTCCCTGGGGGTTAGCGACCAGGCCTTGCCGCTGGTGATGGCGTTTTATCTGGTGCCGTATGGTCTGTTCCAGTTTATCTATGGGCCGCTGTCGGATCGTCATGGTCGTCGCCCGGTATTGCTGGCCGGCTTATCGGTGTATGCGCTGGGATCGGCCCTGATCCTGCTGTTTCCGGTCTACTCCATGTTGCTGGTCGGCAGCTTTGTGCAAGGCGCGGGCACGGCGGCGGCCGGCAGCCTGTGCCGCAGTCTTATGCGCGACCGCTTTGACGGTGCCGAGCTGGTGCGTTACAACGGTTATGTGTCGATGGGAATCATGCTGGCCCCGTTGCTGGCCCCCCTGGCCGGTGGCTGGCTCAATCTGCATTATGGCTGGCAATCCATGTATGGCTTCCTGCTGACGCTGGGACTGGTGATTTTGCTGGTGATGATGATGTGGTTTCGAGAGACCCTGCCCATTGCGCAGCGGCATGTGCAACCCATGCTGCCTGCCTATCAACATGTATTGCATCATGGCAGCTTTCGTCGTCAGCTCGGCATGCTGATCGCCACTTTCGCTGGCCTTATCCTTTATGAAGCGGTGTTCAGTGTACTGGCGGCACAGCATCAGCTGACCAGCACCGAGATCAGCCTGTTGTTTATTTTGCCTCTACCCCTGTATTTTGGTGGTGCCATGCTGGCCTCCTGCAAGGCGTCCAACTGGTCGGTACGGCGTATGCAGGGATGGGCCTGTCTGGGGCTGTTGAGTGGTGCTCTGCTGGTGCTGGCAGGTAGTTTCTCTGCGGAAGGAGCGCTGGTGGGGCTGGTGGCCGGCGGCGGTCTTTATTTCGCCGGTGCCGGATTACTGTTTCCGGTGGCCACGTCTGCCGCAGTGTCTCCTTTTCCGCAGCACAGCGGTACCGCAGGAGCCCTGCTGGGGGGCTGTTCCAATCTGGGAGGAGGCCTGTTCCTGCTGGGGCAAGGTATGCTGCCACAAATGAATCAGCCGGTGCTGGGAGGGCTGTTGCTGGCCTGTGCCGGACTGGTGGTGTGGTTCCTGATGCCCAGTAATGAAGCTCTGCCCGAGCCCGGCAGGTAAGCACGAACAAAACCGGCCTTAATGGCCGGTTTTGTTATTGCGGAGGATGCAGGATCACAAACTTGTCCCACAATTGCTCTTCGGTCTCCTGATGCTCCGGGTCATTAATGATGCAGTCGATGGGGCAGACGCTGATGCAGGTTGGTTTATCGTAATGTCCGACACACTCGGTGCACAGATCCGGATCTATTTCGTAGATCTCCGGCCCGTAATAAATGGCACCGTTAGGGCACTCCGGCTCGCACATGTCGCAATTGATACAGTTATCTTTAATTAATAGTGCCATTTCAATGACTTGCCTTTAATATCCTTTTCTTTCAATGACTTATGCCGCTTTGTAGTTCCGCACGATCACACACTTAACTGTGAGGGCATACAGTATTAAGCATGATGAAAAACCCTACCCAGTAACATAAAACAGCAACACAAGACGCTTTAGTATCGGTAACAAACCGGCATGTATGAGCCTTTGCTGTTTTCCGCTTATTTACGAGGTGTTGAGATGACGCGAACTGTAACACAAACCGGTGCAAAGCCCCATGATGATGAATATTTGAGCGCTGAGTGGTAGTCATATCATACTGCCGGCTTACATACGCTTTTGTGTTGTTACCTATGTGCCAGGCCGGCTCCGGCATGACATTTATGCTGGCCATAAAACTGGTTAATAAGCAGGAGGTGTTGCATAATACTATGATTTTAAAGGTATTACCTGTGATTTAAGTTTGTATGATAGCGGCGGAAAGCGCCAGTGAAAAAGCGCTATCCGGCATAATAAGCACGGAGATGAGTGTGATAAAAACAAAATTTAAAATGGCCATATCAGGCCTGGTGTTAACACTGGGCATGAGTACGCTTGCCCCGGAGTATCTTGCCGTTACATCCGCTGCACATGCTGCAGAGTGGCATGAAGGCGGTACCTTGCATCAGGCAACGGCCCTGGAGTGGCAGCAAGCCAGCCATGCCAATAAACTGGCCACTGCCGCCGATATTATTACTGATGCGTCAGCCAAAGAACTGCTCAGGCCCGAGTTGCAAAAGACAGTCACAGCCGGACCAGACAGTTATTTTCCGTTGGCCCATGGTCTGGTGAAAGGCCTGGATGCTGCTTTCTTTCCCGATCCGGATCCAGCAGCAAACCGCGCCATGTTTGTTAATCAGAAGGTGAATGAAACGATGGCGCAGCTAATGGAAGCGATGGGGTGGCTGAAGTAATTAAAGGAATGAAGTAAGCGAAAAGGGGCGCTCAGCCCCGGTTTCGCATGCCACAGTTATCCTTCAATGCTGTCGGCTTGTTTTGTATGCGGGTTACGGGTGTTTTGCTGTTCACCCAGGTTACGCATCAGAATGCCGTAAGTGACGTCAATATCGGCATCAATGGGAATATGCATCACATGGCCGTTACCCGGGGCCACATCAACCTGCTCACCCTTGCGATTCTTCATTTGCTCCAGGGTAAAGGTGATGTTGCCCTTGGGGGTCATCAGCTCCAGGCTGTTACCGACCAGAAACTTGTTTTTAACTTCTACTTCTACCCAGTCGCCGTTGCGGTTGGTGATCTCGCCGACAAACTGCTGGCTGGTAGAGACTGAATAACCGTAGTCGTAATTCTGGTAGTCACCGTGAGCATGACGCTTGAGGAAACCTTCGGTATAGCCGCGGTGCGCCAGGTTTTCCAAGGTGCTCATGAGGGTGGAGTCGAACGGCTTACCGGCTACGGCATCGTCAATGGCCTTACGGTACACCTGAGCGGTGCGGGCGACATAATAAAAGGACTTGGTACGGCCTTCAATCTTCAGGGAGTGCACACCCATTTGAGTCAGGCGTTCTACATACTGTACTGCCCGGAGGTCTTTGGAGTTCATAATATAGGTGCCGTGCTCGTCCTCATAAGCGGCCATATACTCGCCAGGACGGTTGCCTTCCTCCAGCAGCACCGGCTGATCGTGTGGCTTGCCGGCACCCAGGGTGGGTTCAGCTTCCACCGGCTGCACCATAATGGGCTCCTGCTTGTGTACGATCTGGCCGGCATCGTCTTCTTTCGCTTCGTGTACTTTATATTCCCAGCGGCAGGCGTTGGTACAGGTTCCCTGATTGGGATCGCGCTTGTTGATGTAGCCTGACAGCAGGCAGCGGCCGGAATAGGCCATACATAGGGCACCGTGTACGAACACTTCCAGCTCAATAGTAGGGCAGTGCTGGCGAATTTCTTCAATTTCTTCCAGTGACAGCTCCCGGGACAAAATCACCCGTTCGATGCCATAGTCCTGCCAGAACTTGACCGAGGCCCAGTTAACAGCGTTGGCCTGTACCGACAGGTGGATGGGCATGTGCGGGAAATGCTCGCGTACCAGCATGATCAGGCCGGGGTCGGACATGATCAGCGCATCCGGGCCCATGTCCACCACCGGTTTCATGTCGCGCAGAAAGGTTTTCAGTTTGGCATTATGAGGCTGAATATTGACCACGACATAGAACTTCTTGCCGAGTGCATGAGCTTCGTTAATGCCAATCTGCAGGTTCTCGTGGTTGAATTCGTTGTTGCGCACCCGCAGGGAGTAGCGGGGCTGTCCGGCGTATACAGCATCGGCACCATAGGCAAAGGCGTAACGCATGTTTTTGAGAGAGCCGGCGGGGGAGAGTAATTCGGGTACAAACATAATGTTCTCGTCTGATGTCAGGTCAGCAGGCCACCACCTGATGGCGGCCGGGGTGGGCATTTTACTCTCATGTGCCGGCAATTTCGAGTCATGGTTAGTGTTATGCCGGGCGAACCCGCTCTACCTCCAGTTCGGTGTGGTCATCGTCCCTGTCCACTTCGGCCCAGATAAGAATGCGGCTTCGCCGGTGCCGGCGCAGATCACGCCAGTCATCGTCATCCATTTCTATTTTGATGGTGCCGGTACCGTCACTGAACAAAAACTCATCATCGTCCAGCCGGCGCACAATTCGACCGGAAAGAATAATACGGCTGTCGTCGGCAAGGTGGCGGGCTTCGGCTACCGTGGTGATGGGCAGAGGGTCTCTGCGGTATTCGTGTCTGTATTTACCATGATAATCCGCTTCATGTTTGTAACTGTGGCGATAGCCATCGTCATGAGCCTGGGCGGGCAGGGCGGAAAGCCATAGCAGCCCTGTCAGGCCGGCAAGAGTACAGTGACGCATGGAGACGTTCCTTTCATGGAATATGACGACACCATAGTATGGTGTCCATTTGCGAAGGAAACCGTCGTTGCCGGTGACAACCGGACAGGAACGTGTTGAAAATGAAAAGTGTAGGACAGCTTTCGTCATACAGAAGGGGCAGCTTTGTTGCTGCGTGAAACGTCGATGTTGCCTGTTCGTCCTGACCTCCATCCATGGCGGTCTGTTACCACCATGGATGGATTTACGGCGAGCCGGGCGTTCCCCTTGCCCGGCGTTCGGCCAGTGTCCTGGCAACTCGGTTAACGGCTTTCCTCACCACCCATGGCGTCGATCAGTTCGGGAATAAAGCGGGACAGCTCTCCGGTGACCAAGGCAAAGTCGGCGTCAAAGCGAGCGGCGGGATCTTCGCTGGTGACATCATCATTCTGCTCGCGCAGCTCTTCCGAAAACTTGAGCCGCTTGATGCTCATATCATCACCAAGAATAAAGCTGATGGTCTCGGACCAGTTCAGAGCCAGCTTGGTGACCAGTTTGTCGGCGTCGAGATGAGCCTTCATTTCCTCGCTCAGTAAATCCTGCTGTTTGGCACGAATAATCCCGCCATGCTCCAGCGCGGAGCGCAGCTCGGCTTCGTCTTCCAGGGCAAAACCGGCGGGCGCTGCGCCTTCTTTTAACCAGTCAGTCAGGGTCAGTTCGGGCGGCGTGGTCATGGCCAGCGGAACCACCGGCAGGCTGCCAGTACATTTTCTCAGCAGCGCCAGCAGATCTTCGGCGCGCTTGGCGGAGCTGGCATCCACGGCGATAAACCCATCGTCAGGGTTAATCCAGGCCCAGGTTTGTTGAAAACGGCTGAAAGCCCGGGGCAGCAGGCTGACGATAACTTCTTCCTTGATGGCATCTTTTTCTTTTTTCTTCAGTGCACGACCCTGCTCGGCTTCCAGTAATTCCACTTTCTCGGCCACTTCATCGTTGACGACAGAGCCCGGCAGCATTTTTTCTTCTTTTTTTGCACACAGCAGAATCTGATTGCCGGCGCTGTGGGTCAGGGCTTGTCCCTGTTTTCCCAGAGGGGAAATCCAGCCGAATTTGGCCTGGTCCTGACTGCCGCAGGGACTGAAGGTCATGCTTTCAAGCTGGGTTTCCAGCTCTTCCAGGCTGAGCTCAAAGGGGCGGGTAAAACGGTAAACTTGCAGATTTTTAAACCACATGGCGTCCTCGGTCACGAGCCGAAAAACCGGCATTGTACTGTAATCCGACTTTGTGATCAGTGTTCATTCCTGGATCATAAAGGCGGATCCTGCTCACAGAGGTGCATAAATCTCCGCGCGGGCAGGCTGTGAGTCCATACAATTGAAGTTATCAGTCAGCCCTGAAGGAATGCGTCATGATACGACAGGCCAGGCCGGAAGATACCGATGCCATCCTGGATGTATGGCTGCTTGCGTCATTGCAGGCACACGACTTTGTGCCAGCCGCTTACTGGTGGCAGCAGCAGGAGCAAATGCGTGCGCGCTATCTGCCCTTGGCAGAGGTGTGGGTATATGAACGGGAGGGCAATATACAGGGGTTTGTCGCCCTGGCAGATAATTATCTGGCCGCCTTGTTTGTGCGGCCCGACTGTCAGCAGCGGGGAATTGGCCGGGCATTGATGGCCACGGCCAAACGCCGGAGAAGGCAGTTGTTGCTTAAGGTTTATTGCGAAAATGACATTGCTGTGAACTTTTATCGTCAGCACGGATTTGCCGTTACCGATGAAAGTACCGACCCGGGTACCGGGCAGCCTCAGTTGTGTATGGGGTTTAATAGCACGTTATCGTGAAACCTTTACGTCATGGTTTCATAAAAATGTCATACTTGCTTCCAATAATGGCCAGAGCTAAAAAGATCCATACCAAGAGGCAGGGTAAGAATGACACGGAAAATACTGGTGGTTGAGGACGAAGCTCCCATTCGTGAAATGCTGTGTTTCGTACTGGAAGAAAAGGGGTTCGAAACGCTGGAAGCCGAAGATTACAATCAGGCTTTGGAGATGATTAAAGAGCCTTATCCCGAGCTTATTTTACTGGACTGGATGTTACCCGGGGGCAGTGGTATTCAGTTTATCAAACACCTGAAACAGGATGAGCTGACCCGTCAGATCCCGGTGATTATGCTGACCGCCCGTGCCGAAGAAGAAGATAAAATAAAAGGGCTGGATGTCGGTGCTGACGATTATATTACCAAGCCGTTTTCTCCCAAAGAGCTGACCTCTCGTCTCAAGGCAGTATTACGCCGGGTGGCTCCCACTTCGGTGGAAGATGTCATTGAAGTGCAGGGGCTGCGCCTCGATCCTCTCAGCCACCGAGTCAGTGCTGCCAGCCAGCAGCTTGATATGGGCCCGACCGAATTCAAATTGCTGCATTTCTTTATGACCCATCCGGAGCGGGTATACAGCCGCGAACAGTTGCTTAATAACGTATGGGGCACCAATGTATTTGTGGAAGATCGCACCGTGGATGTGCATATTCGCCGGTTGCGTAAAGCCATTTCCGCCAGCGGACATGATCAGCTGATCCAGACGGTGCGGGGTGCCGGCTACCGTTTCTCTGTGCGCCCATGAGGCTTTGATGCAGCAACACAATACCGGCCAAAGCCGATGGTGGCGATGGGCCCTGTTTTACTCCTTTCTGGGACTGGCCGGTCTGTTGGCCGGCAATCTGGCTGCTGGTCTGCTGGCCGGAACCGTGATCCAGCTGGCAATGCATTACCGCTTCCAGCATATGTTATCGGTATGGCTGTGGCAGGACCGCAGCATGACGCCGCCTGAAGGCAAAGGCAGCTGGGAAGGAATTTTCAATGGCATTTACCGGCTGCAGCAGCGTCAGCGTGCCCGTCGTCGGGAACTGGCCCGGCTGGTGCGTCGTTTTCGTGAAGGGGCCGAGGCCTTGCCCGATGCGGCCGTGGTTATTCGCCGGGATGGCAGCATCATCTGGTGCAATAAGCTGGCTCAGCAGTTGTTGGGATTTCGCTGGCCCGACGATGCCGGCCAGCATATTGGCAACCTTATCCGGATGCCGGTGTTTATCAGCTATATGAAGCGAGCGGATTTTCGCGAACCGCTGGAAATGCCATCACCACTGAGCGAAGAGCGTTTATTGGAGTGCCGCATTATGCCCTATACCGAAGATCAGGCGCTGCTGGTGGTCCGGGATGTTACCCGACTGAGAAGCCTGGAGCAGGTACGTAAATCCTTTGTGGCGAATGTTTCCCATGAATTACGTACACCACTGACGGTGCTGAAAGGTTATCTGGAAATGCTGGAAGAACTGCCATCGGAGCAACGCTGGCAGAAAACCCAGAAGGTGTTGCTGGAACAAACCCAGCGGATGGATGCGCTGGTTAACCAGCTGATGACCCTGACCCGCTATGAAGCGGCGACTCAGCCTGACTTTAGCCGGGTAGTGGATATGCCGGCCGTGTTGCAGATGCTGGAGCAGGAGGCGGTTGCGCTCAGTGGTGAGCGGGGGCACCGCTTCAGTTTTGTGATTGAGCCGGGCCTGAAGGTACGGGGAGAGCCGGAGCAGTTGCGCAGTGCCGCCTCCAACCTGGTCTATAACGCGGTGCGTCACACACCGGATGGCAGTCATATCAGAGTGGAGTGGGCTCGTCAGGGTGAGCTCGGCTGCTTTTCCGTCACGGATGATGGTGATGGGATTGCTCCTGAGCATATTACCCGTCTTACCGAGCGTTTTTACCGGGTGGACAAGGCCCGCAGCCGTCAGACTGGTGGCTCCGGACTGGGACTGGCTATTGTTAAACATGCCCTCAGCCATCATGACAGTCACCTTGAGATTGAAAGTCGTACCGGTGAAGGCAGCTGTTTCAGCTTCCGCCTGCCCGCGCGCTTGCTGGTCACCGATGGCGGTACACAGCAAGGTGACTGAGCCGTTTGTTTTAAGCTGTTAATCAACTATTTATTCCGGCCTCAGGGCCGGAATTTTTTTGCTGACGGTTTTGCTATTTTCTCTCTGGTGAAGCATGCCATCTATTTCTGCTTTTGCCGGTATGACATTTATATGGCTTGTCATAAAACCGTCACTTTGTCTTCATAGGATTGTCATTACCGGCGGCAATACTGGCCGCGTCTTAAAAGACCGAACTTATTGGAGATTAAGGATGAAACTGAACAAACTGGCAAGTGTACTGGGACTGACCCTGGCCATGGCGGCCACTTCCGCTTCAGCTGCTGTTGATGCTTCGCTGAAGGATTATGAGAAAGTCAGTGGTGTTTCCGGTAACGTGTCTTCTGTTGGCTCTGACACCCTGGCCAACATGATGACCCTGTGGGCCGAAGAGTTCAAACGCCAGTATCCCAACGTAAACGTACAAATCCAGGCTGCCGGTTCGTCCACTGCTCCGCCCGCCCTGACTGAAGGCACTTCCCAGTTCGGCCCGATGAGCCGTGCCATGAAGAGCAATGAAATTGAAGCGTTTGAAAAGCGCTATGGCTACAAGCCTACAGCCATTCGTGTTGCCATCGATGCGCTGGCGGTATTTGTCCATAAAGACAACCCCATTGAAGGCCTGAGCCTGGATCAGGTTGATGCGATTTTCTCCAGCACGCTGGCCTGTGGTATGGCCGAGCAAATCAGCCAGTGGGGCCAGACCGGCCTGGATGGCGACTGGAGCAACCGTGATATCCAGCTCTATGGTCGTAACTCTGTGTCCGGTACTTACGGTTACTTCAAGGATCAGGCTCTGTGTAAGGGTGACTTCAAGAATAACGTGAACGAGCAGCCCGGCTCCGCTTCTGTTGTGCAGTCTGTGTCTTCCTCTCTGAACGCCATCGGTTACTCCGGTCTGGGCTACAGCACCTCAAGTGTACGTGCTGTGCCGCTGGCTGAAGCCGGCTCTACCGATTATGTGGAAGCCAACTCTGATAACGCCATCAGCGGTGAATACCCGCTGTCCCGCTTCCTCTACGTATACGTCAACAAGCACCCGAACAAGCCGCTGGGTCCGATGGAAGCTGAGTTCGTTAAACTGATGTTATCCAAGCAGGGTCAGCAAATCGTAGATAAAGACGGCTATGTACCGGTTCCTGCCGCTGTGGTAGAAGCCGACCTGAAAAAGCTGGGCCTGTAAGGTTTCCTTTTTCTTCAACATTGTTTGTCTGAGCCCCGGTCATCCGGGGCTTTTTTCACATTTAACTTATACGTTTTTTCATATATCCTCGCCGGTGACACTGATAAATTAACGTACTCAAGGAGTATTACAATGGCCATACGAATCGGAATCAACGGCTTTGGTCGCATGGGGCGGCTGGCTCTGCGTGCAGCCTGGCACCGGGAAGATGTGGAGTTTGTACACATAAATGATCCCGCCGGCGATGCCGTTACTCTGGCGCATTTGCTGAATTTTGATTCGGTACACGGCCGCTGGCAGCATGAAGCTCATGCCGATGGGCAGAGCATCATAGTGGGTGGGCAGCGCATTGGCTGTACACAGCACGACACCATTGCCGCAACCGACTGGTCTGGCTGTGATGTGGTGATTGAAGCCTCGGGCAAAATGAAAACGCAACGCCTGCTGGCGGCTTACCTTGAGCAAGGGGTCAAGCGGGTAGTGGTGACGGCTCCGGTCAAGGAAGACGGCGTGCTCAACGTGGTGATGGGGGTGAATGATCACCTGTACGATCCTGAGCAACACCCTATTGTGACCGCCGCCTCCTGCACGACCAACTGCCTGGCACCGGTGGTAAAAGTGATCCACGAACAGCTGGGGATCAGGCATGGCTCCATGACTACCATTCATGACATTACCAATACCCAGACCATTCTTGATGCGCCCCATAAAGATTTGCGCCGGGCCCGGGCCTGTGGTCAAAGCCTGATCCCGACTACCACCGGTTCGGCCACCGCCATCACTCATATTTTTCCCGAGCTGAAAGGCCGGCTTAACGGGCATGCCGTTCGGGTGCCACTGGCCAATGCCTCGCTGACCGACTGTGTGTTTGAAGTCGAGCAGGCCACCACGGCGGAAGAAGTCAATGCGTTACTGAAACAGGCTGCAGAAGGAGCGCTGAACGGCATTTTGGGTTATGAAGAGCGGCCGCTGGTGTCAGTGGATTATAAAACTGATCCGCGTTCCGGCATTATCGATGCGCTTTCTACCATGGTGGTGAACGGTACTCAGGTCAAACTGTATGTCTGGTACGACAATGAATGGGGTTATGCCAACCGCGCCGCCGAGCTGGCGTATAAGGTCGGCCTGCTCGACAAGGTCCGCTGAGCGGTGGCGGGCTTGCTGTCTGCCGATGTTCGCCAGTACGCGCTTATTACTGGCAACTACTGGGCGTTTACCCTGACCGACGGCGCGTTGCGCATGTTGGTGGTGCTGTACTTTCATGAGCTGGGTTATGCGCCGTTACAGATTGCGTTGTTGTTTTTGTTTTACGAGCTGTTCGGGATTATCACCAATCTGGCCGGAGGCTGGCTGGGTGCCAGACTTGGGTTAAACCGTACCATGAACCTGGGGCTGGTGCTGCAGGTGGCAGCACTGGCTATGTTGCTGGTGCCGGCGGCCTGGCTGACGGTGCCTTGGGTGATGGCAGCTCAGGCACTGTCGGGCATTGCCAAGGATCTCAACAAGATGAGCGCCAAGAGCGCCATTAAGTTACTGGTGCCAAAGAGTGCCGAAGGCAGCTTGTATCGCTGGGTTGCCCTGCTTACCGGCTCTAAAAACGCCCTTAAGGGAGCGGGCTTTTTTCTTGGCGGGGGGTTGCTGACGGTACTTGGTTTTACCAGCGCGGTGGCCGCCATGGCAGCGGCATTGGCATTGGTCTGGCTGGCAAGTCTGGTCCTGCTGAAGCAGGAGCTGGGCCGGGCCAAAGCCAAGCCCAGGTTTCGGGATATTTTCTCCAAGAGCCGCAATATTAACCTGCTCTCGGCTGCGCGATTGTTTTTGTTCGGCGCACGGGATGTCTGGTTCGTGGTGGCGCTGCCGGTGTATCTGGCCACGGTGTTCGGGTGGGATCACTGGCAGGTGGGCGGCTTTCTGGCAAGCTGGGTTATCGGCTATGGCCTGATCCAGTCACTGGCACCTTACCTGACCGGAAAACGCTCAGGCACTGTGCCTGGCGTACAGGCGGCGTTGGGCTGGGTATTGCCGCTGGCACTGGTGCCGGCCTTGATAGCGCTGGGGCTGTCGGCAGGAGTGAGCCCATACTGGCTGTTGCCCGGCGGGCTGCTGTTGTTTGGTGCCCTGTTTGCAGTGAACTCGTCATTGCACAGTTATCTGATTGTCAGCCACGCCAGTGAAGACGGCGTGTCGCTGGATGTGGGCTTTTACTACATGGCCAATGCCGGCGGGCGGTTATTGGGTACGCTCTTGTCGGGCTGGGTCTATCAACAGGCCGGGTTAATTGCCTGCTTATGGATTTCCTGTGGTTTTTTGCTGATGGCCGCGGTGTTTACGCACCGACTTAAGCCGGGCACAGCGTGCCGCACTTAGCCCAAAAGTATAAGAAATGGTATCAGGGGACGGAAAGTGGCTGTAAGGCCACTTTTTTATTGGCAATAACTGTGGCTATATAGAGGAGGAAGCATGTAAGCAGTATCAGAGCAGGAGCAATTATGGAAATCAGGAAGATCCACAGTGGTGAAACGGGCAGTATCTGGCAGTTGTTCCACGATACCGTGCACCGGATCAGCCAGGCCGATTACAGCGAAAGCGAGCTGGCGGTATGGGCACCTGAGGAGTATGACGAGCCGCGTTGGGTCAGCCGTTTTATTCGCACCCGGCCATTGGTGGCGATGGAAGGAAAGCAGTTGCTCGGCTTCGCCGAGCTGGATGATGATGGTCGTATCGAGTTGTTTTATGTTCACCATGAACGTCAGGGTGAGGGCATTGGCCGGGCCCTGATGCAGCGGCTTAAAGCCGAAGCCGCATCAAGAGGGCTGTACCGGCTTTATTGTGATGCCAGTATTAATGCCCGTCCGTTTTTCGAAGCGATGGGATTTACTGCGGTTGAGCAACGGCGGCGTGAGCGCCATGGTCAGCCGGTGCAGATATTGCTGATGGAGTTCAAGCCATAGGCCGTATGCCAGCAGAGCAATCACGCTTCCTGTTATGCCCCGTGGAAACGGGGTCTAAAAATGCTTCGGACAATAAGTTCGGTTGGAATGCAAAAAGCCCACCATAAGGTGGGCTTTTTGAGGATGATCTGGTCGGCGTGAGAGGATTTGAACCTCCGACCCCTGACACCCCATGACAGTGCGCTACCAGGCTGCGCTACACGCCGAATCGGGAGCAACTATAAAGACCTGCCTGACTGGCTGCAAGCCTCTTTTTCTATTTTTCGTTTGTTTGACGTTTTATTACTCGTGATGATGTTTTTTTCGGCCTTTTATCGCATTGCTTGCAGCGAGGCCGGCTTTTGCCATAATACCCGCCTTCAGGAGGCGGTGAATGAAAGAGCAAGACGAATACTGGATGCGCCGGGCAATGGCGCTGGCGGCACGGGCCGAACAGGAAGGAGAAGTGCCGGTAGGGGCACTGGTGGTGCATAACGGTGAATGCGTGGGGGAAGGCTGGAATCGCTCCATCGGCCATCACGACGCGACCGCGCACGCCGAGATTATGGCCTTGCGCGGGGCCGGTCAGCGGTTGGGCAATTACCGTCTGCTGGACTGCACGTTGTATGTCACGCTTGAGCCGTGCATCATGTGCGCCGGAGCCATGGTGCATAGCCGTATTCAGCGGCTGGTGTACGGTGCCAGTGATGCCAAGACCGGGGCTGTGGACTCCGTGTTGCATCTGCTGGCCACACCGGGCATTAACCATCGCATCGACTGGCTGGCGGGGGTGCTGGCGGAAGACTGCTCCATCCAGCTCAGCAATTTCTTCAAGCGCCGCAGGGCGGAAAAAAAAGCCGCCAGAAAACTGGCGGCTGAATGCTCTTCAACGGATGGTTAATTTGCTGTTCGCACCGGTTAACCTTTTGTGTTTCTTCGCTGAACTGGTGGCAAACGGGCAGATTTATGCCCGTACCAGCGTCAGCTTCCAGCCGGCCTTGTCCTGATAGGCCTGTTCCCGCTCCAGGGTGGTGAATAGCAGAGTATTGCTGTTGCACCAGCTGGCGGGCAGGTGAAGACGCAGCTCGTCATCGGTGCTGACTTCCAGCAGCAGTTCCGGCAGTATTCCATCCTGTCGGCGACGATGCAGGGCCACCGCCAGCCGGAGCAGTCGCACCAGGCGCCACAACTGTTGTTCCGGCAGGTAATTTAGTGGCTCCAGTTCGGATAGCTTGAGTGCCTTGCGGTGAAAACGCGCCAGTGCTGCCAGCGCCTTCTGCTCTTCCTGGGTAAATCCGGGCAGGTCGGCATTACCGATAATGTAGGCGGAATGACGATGGACCCCGGTAAAGTTGATGTGCAGGCCAATTTCGTGCAGCTGAGCGGCGCATCCCAGCAGATTGCCAAAATCCATATCGAGCTGCCAGGCATCGCATACCTGATTGAACAGGACGCCGGCGGTGTCCCGTACCCGAGCGGCCTGGCGCTGATCAATTTCGTATTCCCGGCTGAGCGCCTGCAGGGTGTTAAGCTGAATATCGTGATGCTTGACCCGGTCGAAGAAGGTATGCAGCAGACCTTCACGCAGCGCACCGTCGGAGAAGCCCATGCGTTCAAGGTTGAAGCTTCGGTAAATGCCGAGCAGGATGGACAGGCCGGCGGCGATCAACGGTTTGCGATCTTCGCTCAGGCCGGGAATGTCCACCTGATCGATATGTCCCGCCTGGATCAGTAATCCCTTGAGGTGCAGCAGCCCGGGCAGATCAATGACCGGCTCATTGGCGGCGGCGGCACATATTTCCAGCAGGGTCTTGATGGTGCCAGAGCTGCCGAGCACCTGATCCCAGCCCAGATCCAGATAACGACCGAGCACCGGCACCAGCTGGTATTCGGCTGCTTCTATGGCCTGGGAGAAACGCGTTTCACTGAGCTCTCCATCGGCAAAAAACTGGCGGGTAAAACTGACACAGCCCATACTGCGGCTGGAAACGTGCCGGCAATCGAAGTCCTGGCCGATAATCAGCTCGGTACTGCCGCCACCGATATCAATCACCAGCACCTGGCCCTGGGTTTGCTGGGTATGGGCCACGCCCTGATAGATGAGGCGGGCTTCTTCGTTGCCGCTGACGATGTCGATGGGAAAGCCCAGTACTTTCTGGGCCCGGCGTACGAATTCCTGGGCATTAATTGCTTCGCGCAGGGTGTAGGTACCTGCTACCCGCACCCGGGTGGAAGGAAAACCATGCAGCCGTTCACCGAACAGCCTCAGGCATTCCAGTCCTCGCTCCATGGCCTCCTGGCCAAGGCGGTTGTCATCGTCCAGGCCATCGGCCAGACGTACTCGTTGCTTCAGCCGGTCGACAATGCGCAGGCTATCACCGTGATAGCGGGCGATCACCATGTGAAAGCTGTTGGAGCCAAGGTCGATGGTGGCAACGTACTGATCGGTCATGGGCGCTTATCCCTCCAGCGCTTTAAGGTAGTCATAAGTGGCAGTTTGTGAGCGTATCTTACGCCGGTTTCCCCGTGTGACGTAGCGGTTACTCTGGCCGGCGTCTATTATCCGGGCTTTACAGGTGTCGTTGAGTTGCAGCTCAAGCAGGTCGATGATGCGCTGGCGCAGCTCGGGGGCCAGAATGGGCGTGGCCACCTCGACACGAAAGTCCATATTGCGGGTCATCCAGTCGGCCGAGGAAATAAAGACCCGCGGCTGGCCGTTGTTGTGAAACACCATCACCCTGGGGTGTTCAAGGAAGCGGTCAACGACACTGATGGCGCGAATACGTTCACTGATCCCGGGGACGCCGGGCATCAGTGAACACATGCCACGAATAATGATATCGATATCGACCCCGGCCTGACTGGCACCATAGAGCCGGTGGATAAGCCCCTTGTCCACCAGATTGTTGAGCTTGAGGATAATACGGGCCGGCAGGCCCTGGCGGGCATTGGCGATTTCCGCATCGATCATGGCATAGGCCCCACGCCGGTGATTAAGCGGGGAGACCAGCAAGTGCTGGAACTTGGTGCGCTGATAAGGCTGACGGATAAAGTCGAACACTGCCGCCACCTCGCCGGTGATCTCCTGGTTGGCGGTGAGCAGTGAAAAATCGGTGTAAATGTTGGCGGTTTTCTCGTTGAAATTACCGGTACCAATATGGGCATACTGCACCAGCCGTCCTTCTTCCCGCCGGGTGACCAGACAGAGCTTGGAGTGGACCTTCAGGCTGGGTACACCGAATTCCACGGTAATGCCGGCTTCGGTCAGCTGCTTGGCCCATTCGATATTGGCCGCCTCGTCAAAACGGGCGCGCAGCTCGATCACCACGGTCACCTTCTTGCCGTTGTTGGCGGCATCCATCAGTGAATACATGATGCGTGACATTGAGGCGACCCGGTACACATTCATTCTGATGCCGACCACGGCCGGATCGAAGGATGCCTGACGTACGAACTCGGTGACGTGACTGAAACTGTGGTAAGGGAAATACAACAGAATATCGCGCCGGCGAATGGCGTCAAAGGAGGAGGGGCTGTCGCGGAATTCCCGGCAGCGCAGCGGCGGCAATGGCCGGTTCACCAGGTGTTTGCGTCCCACATTGGGAAAGCCGATAAAATCCTTGAAGTTGTGGTAGCGGCCGCCGGGCATCACGGTGTCGTGGCCCTGAATACGCAGCCGGCGCACCAGCCCCTGTACCATTTCGGGGGGCATTTCACGGTCGTGGACAAACCGTACCGGCAGGGCCGTCAGCCGTTGCTTGAGGCCGTCACTCATTTTTTCCAGCAGGCTCTGATCCAGCTGATCCGACAGATCATATTCCGCGTCCCGGGTCATTTTAAAGGAGTAAGCGTTGATCTCATCGTATTCAAAAAAGCCGGCAAACAGTTCATTCAGACACAGTCGAATGACATTATCCATAATAATGATGCTTTTTTTACGCCGGCTTTTTCCCGGAGGCAGCACCACGAAGCGGGGCAGTACATCAGTGGGGATCTCCACCAGGGCATAATGGTGAAGGGATTGTTTATTCATGCCTACACACAGGTAGGTGTTTTCATCCTTGAGAAAACGAACCGGATCGATGCCGTGGTCCAGGATAATGGGGGAAAGGTAGGCACGTACTTCATTCTCGAAATAACGCCTTACCCAGCTTTCCTGTTCGGCATCAAGCTGGCATTCATTCAGCAGAAAAATGTTCTGTCGTGCCAGGGTAACGATAAGCTCTTTATAGACCTCATCAAAAGTGTCACCGAGGCGCACTACTTTCTGCTGAATTTGCTGCAGCAGTGAGGCGGCCCCGTTGATTTTTCCCTGGTCTGCATCAATCATGACCCGGCGTTTTATATCGGCTACACGTACACGGAAAAACTCATCCTGATTATTAGAAAAGATGCCCAGAAAGCGCACCCGCTCGATCAGGGGGACACTTTTATCCATGGCCTCCTGTAATACTCGCTCATTAAATGACAGCCAGCTGAGTTCTTTTTCCAGGTACCATTTTTCCGTGCCCATTATTATTCCCGTTATATCTGCTTCACCATTTTTAGGTTTGTTTTATGACAAATGATTATGACATTTTAATGACAGCCTAAGTGAGCTCAATATCCACTACTAAATCATCGCTCAGGGCTTCCAGCCGTTGCTGCAGATCTCCCAGTGTCTGACCATGGGGCAGGGTCAGGGTGCTCTGTGCTTCAAACAGGGCAATACCGGTAACTGGGGCCGGGTGGCTGTCGGTTTTAAGGCTTTTTACGTTGATATTCAGGCTGTTAATGATGTCGGTGACTTCATCAAGAATACCGACCCGATCATTGGCGGTCACGGTCAGCCGCAGTTGCTGGCCTTGTGGGGAGGGACTCTTGCCTTCAACCAGCTGTACCTGGAAATCAGGCAGAGAGGCCAGGGCCTTTTCCAGGGCTGCACTGTGTTCGGCGGGGACACGAATTTCTACAATACCGGCAAAATAGCCGGCCAGCTCACTCATTGCACTGCCTTGCCAGCTGCCGTGATGCTGGCGAACCAGAGCTGCTAGCTGCCGGACCAGGCCGGTTTTATCGGGACCTATCAGGGTGGCGACCAGGGTTTTCATGGGCTCTCTCCTTAAGTAATGAAAACATTGCACTGTTCAAGATACACCCCGCTGGATTTTTTTACAGGCGAGCTTGCGCCTTTTGTGCTCTGTAACAAAAATGTCATTTCACCGCCATAGAATGCAGGCAGTTGCAAAACAAACGGAGTGACGGAATGTCAACCCAAATTCAGACCATGGCCCTGACCGGCAGCCGCAGACGCTGGCTTAAGGACAGAGCGGCTCAGATGGGCGTAACCGCCGGTGGCATTGTTGTGCTGGTGGCGTTACTGCTGATCTTTTTTTATTTGTTATATGTGGTTAAGCCTATCTTCGACGGTGCCCGGGTAACCCCGGAGGGCGAGTTTGCGCTTGCCGGAGAAGGGACTCCTTTGTTGTTGGGAGTGGAAGAGCAAAATGAGCAGGCATTCGTGTTTTCTGAAAGTGGCACCGTACGGTTCTACTCTCTGCTGCACGATGGCGGGCTGCTCAGCCGCACAGAAGTGAAGGATGAGATCGCCACGGCGGCGGCAAATAATGATAAGTCTATGGTCGCCTATGGGCTGAATGACGGCACCATGCGGGTACTGGCGCCTAAGTTTAATGTCAGCTATCCGGACAATGTGCGCACCATTACCCCCGGCCTGACTTACCCATTTGGTGAAGCTACCCTGCAGGTTGATAAACAGGGTAGGGCACTGGAGCGGTTGAGTTTTGCAAGCAATGGCGAAGACGTGCTGGCCGCCGCTGTGGTGGCCGGTGGGGATATGGTGCTTACCCGCTTCTCGGGCAAGGAGAATTTCCTTACCGGTGAAGTAGAACTGAGCCCAACCCAGGTGGCTATTCCCAGCCTGCCGGCGCAGGTAGACCAGATGCTGGTGACCCCGAACCTTCGCTTTATGTTCGTGCGCAGTGGTAATGATGTATCCGTATATGATGTGCGTAACATCAATCAGGTGCGGTTGCGTTCCGTCATTCCTATGAATGCCCAAGGGGGCAACATCAGTACCATGATGTTGCTGGCCGGCGGCAACTCACTCATGGTCGGCAATGATAACGGTGTGATTTCACAGTGGTTTGAAGTGGCGAAAGACGGTAAGCGCGAGTTTACTTTTATTCGCGATTTCAAGGCTTCCGGCCCGGTGAGCAGCATGGCTAACGAAAGTAACCGTAAAGGTTTCGTTACCGTCAGCACCCGTGGTGAGGTGGATATTTTCCATACCACAGGTGACACCCACCTTTATTCCGAAAAGCTGGCCGGCAAGGATGTATCATCCCTGGCTCTGTCGCCGCGTAACAATCTGTTACTGATAGCAGAAGGTGGCCGGCTTTCTACTTTTGAAGTAGAAAATGAGCATCCTGAAGTGACCTGGAATGCACTGTGGACCAAGGTTTGGTATGAAGGCTATCCCGAGCCCCAGTTTGTCTGGCAGTCCACTTCCGGCAGCAGCGATTTTGAAGCCAAGCTGAGTCTGGTGCCCATTTCCTTCGGGACCCTCAAGGCGGCCTTTTATGCCCTGCTGTTTGCAGTTCCGATTGCCATAGCCGGGGCCGTGTACACCGCCTATTTCATGTCTCCCGGGCTGCGCAAGGTGGTTAAGCCAACGGTGGAGATCATGGAAGCCCTGCCTACGGTAATCCTGGGTTTTCTCGCCGGTCTGTGGCTGGCTCCGCTGATTGAAAGCCATTTACCGGGTGTGGTGATGGTGCTGGTGTTACTGCCGGCTTCCATATTGCTCGCGGCATTTGCCTGGTGTTACCTGCCCAAACGTCTGCGTAACGCCGTGCCTGAAGGCTGGCAGAGCCTGGTGCTGCTGCCGGTGGTGATACTGGTAGGCTGGGCCTGTTTTGCCTTCAGTCCGGCAGTGGAAAACCTGTTCTTCGGCGGCGATGCTCGCGGCTTTCTGACCAACGAACTGGGTATTGGCTTTGACCAGCGTAACTCTCTGGTGGTGGGTATTGCCATGGGCTTTGCGGTTATCCCGACCATTTTCTCTATTGCCGAAGATGCCGTGTTCTCGGTGCCCCGTCACCTGACCAATGGCTCGCTGGCACTGGGTGCCACGCCCTGGCAGACCCTGACCCGGGTGGTGATGCTGACTGCCAGCCCCGGTATTTTCTCTGCGGTGATGATGGGCCTGGGTCGTGCGGTGGGTGAAACCATGATTGTACTGATGGCTACCGGCAATACCCCAGTTATGGATTTAAGCATCTTTAACGGCATGCGTACCCTTGCCGCCAATATTGCGGTGGAAATGCCGGAAGCAGAGGTGAACAGCTCTCACTACCGGGTTCTGTTCCTGGCGGCCTTTGTGCTCTTTGTCTTCACCTTCCTGTTTAACACGGTTGCGGAGTTCGTGCGTCAGCGGCTGCGTGACAAGTACAGCTCAATGTAAGGGGCGAAACGATGAGTAAATGGTTCAAATCGGGTACGCCCTGGATCTGGATGACCGGCGGGGCGGTGAGCCTCAGTCTGGTAGCGGTACTGGGCCTGCTGTTGATGATTGGCTGGCGCGGTCTTACCTACTTCTGGCCACATACAATTTATGAATGGCAACTGAGTACGCCGGAAGGAGAACGCTATACGGTGATTGGTGAAATCCATGACCGGGAAGCGGTGCCGGTGGCCCAGCTGCGTGGTGCCGGCCTGACGCTGGAAGGGGTGACTGAAGACACCCTGACCCGTTATCTGGTGAAAACCGGTAACCGGGAGTTTGTGCCGCTGGATTTCCGCTGGATCTTGGAAACCAACATCGTGTCCCGCAGCGAGCCGGTCAACATGGCGGTGATCGAGCGCTCTCACAACGGTAACTTCTATGGTTATGTTGAACGGGTGCAGGAAAACGACAGCGCTGTGTCCGGTGATGTCCGCGAGCAGTTGCTGGCGAGGATTGCACGGGTTGATGAGCTTAACGAGCGGATGGAGGATCTGCAGAAAGGCGAAATTGGCAGCATTAACCATCAGCTTGAACGTCTGCGTCTCAAGCAGCGCAAGCTGGACCTGGACGGTGAGCTGACCGACGAGGCCCTGGCCGCCATTCAGGCCGAGGAAGAGCAGCTACGTGCCGATTATAAGGTGCTGGAAAAGGAGCTGTTTGCCCTGCGTGATGAAGCCCGCCGCGACAGTGTGGTGGTGCGTGATATGCGTGGCCAGGAAGTGACCATTTCTCTGGGTGAAGTGCTGGATGTGGCCTGGCCCAATAATATGAACCTGCTGGCTCAAACCGGTCACTGGTTTGGAGAAATCGGTAAGTTTGTCAGTGGTGAACCACGGGAAGCCAACACCGAAGGTGGTGTGTTCCCCGCCATTTTCGGTACGGTGTTCATGGTGATCCTGATGGCCATCATTGTGACCCCGCTGGGCGTTGTAGCCGCCATTTATCTGCATGAATATGCAGGTAAAAACAGTCTGACTAAAATTATTCGTATCGCGGTTATTAACCTGGCGGGTGTACCGTCCATTGTATACGGTGTGTTTGGCCTGGGCTTTTTCGTGTACATGCTGGGCGGCTCTCTCGACCGGCTGTTCTACCCGGAAGCGCTGCCCAGCCCGACCTTTGGCTCGCCTGGCGTGCTGTGGTCGGCGCTGACCCTGGCCATTCTGACCCTGCCGGTGGTGATTGTTTCCACCGAGGAAGGGCTGTCCCGTATTCCCTCCTCGGTACGTCAGGGCTCGCTGGCGCTGGGTGCGACCAAGGCCGAAACCCTGTGGCGCATTATTATTCCGATGGCCAGCCCAGCTATCATGACCGGTCTTATTCTGGCCATTGCCCGGGCCGCGGGTGAGGTAGCACCGCTGATGCTGGTGGGGGTGGTGAAACTGGCCCCCAACCTGCCGGTGGATGGTAACTTCCCCTATTTGCATCTGGACCGCAAGTTTATGCATTTGGGCTTTCATATTTACGATGTGGGTTTTCAGAGCCCCAACGTAGAGGCGGCACGGCCTCTGGTGTATGCGACCTCGTTCCTGCTGGTCACGGTGATCGTGGGCCTGAACCTGACCGCCATCGGCATTCGCAACCATCTGCGTGAAAAATTCCGCTCGCTGGATCAGTAATTCGGCCGGCCACTCTTTAGAGGTATAGAAACATGATTAACGTAGCTACCCCCCTGAGTCAGGACGCCACCCTGGACCTGGGCCGTCTGAGCGAAGAGCAGACCGCTCTGGAAGTGCGCGGACTCAACCTGTTTTATGGTGCCAAGCAGGCGCTGTTCAATGTCGACATGAAAATTGCCAAGGGCCAGGTGACTGCCTTTATCGGCCCGTCAGGTTGCGGCAAGTCGACTCTGTTGCGCTGTATCAACCGCATGAACGATCTGGTGGAAACCTGCCGTATTGAAGGTGAGATCCTGCTGCATAACCAGAACATCTATGGCAAAGAAGTGGACGTGGCAGCCCTGCGCCGCCGGGTGGGCATGGTGTTCCAGCGCCCTAATCCGTTTCCCAAGTCAATTTATGAGAATGTGGTTTATGGCCTGCGGCTGCAGGGCATAAACGACCGCCGCCGCCTGGATGAAGCGGTAGAGCGCTCCCTGCGCGGTGCTGCCCTGTGGGATGAGGTTAAGGACCGGCTGCATGATAATGCCTTCGGTTTGTCCGGCGGACAGCAGCAGCGTCTGGTAATCGCTCGGGCCATTGCTATTGAGCCGGAAGTGCTGCTGCTTGACGAGCCGACGTCGGCACTGGATCCCATTTCCACACTGGTGATCGAAGAGCTGATTAATACCCTGAAAGATCAGTTCACTGTGGTCATTGTGACGCACAACATGCAGCAGGCGGCGAGGGTGTCGGATCAAACTGCCTTTATGTATATGGGTGAGCTGATCGAATACGCTGATACCAATACCCTGTTTACGACCCCCAGCAAGAAAAAGACCGAAGACTACATTACTGGTCGTTACGGTTAAGGAGCCCGGAATGGACAAGCTGAATCTCAATAAACATATTTCCGGCCAGTTCAATGCCGAGCTGGAAGGGGTACTCAATCAGGTGCTGGTCATGGGGGGACTGGTGGAGCAGCAGCTGACTGATGCGATCACCGCCATTCATGAGCAGGATATGGCCATGGCCCGTCAAATCGTGGCCAATGACCACAAGGTGAATGCCCTGGAAGTGCAGGTTGATGAAGAATGCACCCGCATTATTGCCAAGCGGCAGCCAGCTGCTTCTGACTTGCGTCTGGTGCTGGCCATCATCAAGACCATTACCGATCTGGAACGGATTGGAGATGTGGCAAAGCGTATCGGCATGATGCTGCTTGATAACGCCAATAAAAAGCAGCCGCCGCTGGTGTCGATGGAAAACATGGGACGGCGCACGGTGCGTATGCTGCACGAAGTCCTTGATGCGTTTGCCCGGATGGACGTGGAAGCGGCTATCGAAGTGCACAAGGAAGACGACAAGGTAGATCGGGAATACGAGTCCATTATTCGTGAACTGATGACGTTTATGATGGAAGATCCCCGTTCTATCCCCCATGTGCTCAATGTGCTCTGGTGTGCCCGCTCTTTGGAGCGGGTAGGGGACAGGGTGCAGCACATTTGTGAATACATCATCTATTTCGTCAAGGGTAAGGATGTTCGGCATACCAGTGATGAAGATATTCGCAGTATGCTGGACTGAGTCCAACCGCTGCACCATCTAATTTATCCAAACGCGCTCCGGCGCGTTTTTTTGTTATGCGGCAGCAGGAGAAGCCGCGTGAAATACGAGCCGGGCAGCAAGCCTGTGAGGGATCTTGATGGATCATGAAGCAGAGGTTAAGATTCGAACGGAAATGACAGGTAGTTGAATTGTAAGTAATAAATGTTTAGTAATAATTTTTTATGCACAGTTTGTGAAGATCCTGTGATCATATCTAGTAATTCGACTTTGCCTCTTTCTTCCTTCGCAGGTAAACTGTCGCTCCCAAGCAATCAGGGTTAGTGATCGGTCGATTGAACACTACTGACAACTAAAATAGAAGAAGCAACTATTATGACGGAACGTACTCACCTCGGCACTTTGCAAGTCGCTACCGTTCTCCATGATCTGGTAGTAAATGAAATCATTCCTGGTACTGGCGTGGAGCCCGCTGCTTTCTGGAGTGGTCTGGAGCAGATCGTCAACGATCTGGCCCCTAAAAACCGCGCTCTGCTGGAAAAGCGTGAAGCCCTGCAACAGCAGATTGACGAATGGCACCATACCCACGCCGGCAAGCCCCATGATGCCGCAGCCTATAAGCAATTTCTGACTGAGATTGGTTATCTGGTTCCGGAAGTGGAAGATTATCAAATTACCACGACCAATGTTGATGCTGAGCTGGCTACCCTGGCCGGTCCGCAGCTGGTGGTACCGGTGAACAATGCCCGTTATTGCCTGAACGCTGCCAACGCGCGCTGGGGCAGCCTGTACGATGCGCTGTACGGCAGCGATGCCATTGCCGAGACCGACGGCGCCGAAAAGACCAAGTCCCTGAACCCGCGTCGTGCCGAAAAGGTCATCGCCTGGGGACGCAATCTGCTGGATCAGGCCGCGCCGCTGGCTGCCGGCAGCCATGCTGACGCCACCTCCTACCAGGTGGTGAACGGTCAGCTGCAGGTAACCCTGGAAAACGGTGAGACCACTGCTCTGGCCGATGCCGACAAATTTGCGGGTTACAAGGGCGATGTTGCCGCGCCGGCTTCCGTACTGGTACGCAACAACGGACTGCACATTGAGCTGCAGTTTGATGCTGCCAACCCTGTTGCCCAGCTCGACAAGGCAGGCATTAAAGATCTTATCGTTGAAGCCGCCCTGTCCACCATTATGGACTGTGAAGACTCTGTTGCCGCTGTAGACGCCGAAGACAAAGTCGGTGTATACCGCAACTGGCTGGGCCTGATGAAAGGTACCCTGAGCCAGAAAATCCAGAAAGGCGACAAGGAAATTATTCGTACCCTGAATCCGGATCGCGAATACCTGAACCCTCAGGGCGAAGCCTTCACCCTGCACGGCCGCAGTCTGCTGTTCGTACGTAACGTGGGTCACCTGATGACCAACGATCAGGTACTGGACAAAGACGGTAACGAAGTGCCGGAAGGTATTCTCGACGGCCTGGTGACCTGCCTGATCGCCATTCACGATATTAAGAGCAACGGCAAGTTCCGCAACTCCCGTACCGGCAGTGTGTATATTGTTAAGCCCAAAATGCACGGCTCCGAAGAAGTGGCGTTTACCGTTGAGCTGTTCAGCCGTATCGAAAAGGTACTGGGCCTGGCCGAGAATACCCTGAAAGTGGGTATTATGGACGAAGAGCGCCGTACCAGCGCCAACCTGAAGTCTGCCATCTATGAAGCCCGTGAGCGTGTTGTGTTCATCAACACTGGCTTCCTGGATCGGACTGGTGATGAAATTCACACCAGCATGGAAGCCGGCCCGGTTGTGCGTAAAGGCGACATGAAGCAGCAGGCCTGGATCCAGTCTTACGAGAATAACAACGTAGATGTGGGCCTGGCGGCTGGTTTGCAGGGCAAGGCTCAGATTGGTAAAGGCATGTGGGCCATCCCCGACAACATGGCCGATATGCTGGAGCAGAAAATTGCTCACCCGCTGTCCGGTGCCAATACCGCCTGGGTTCCGTCTCCGACGGCTGCTGTGCTGCATGCGACTCACTACCATCAGGTAAATGTGAAGTCTCGTCAGGATGAGCTGATGTCCCGTGAGCCGGCCAGTCTGGATGATCTGCTGACTATTCCGCTGCTGACTCAGGCCGACAAGGACGCGCTGACCGCTGAAGAGATTCAGAATGAGCTGGACAACAACGCTCAGGGCATCCTGGGTTACGTGGTTCGCTGGATCGATCAGGGTGTTGGCTGCTCCAAGGTTCCCGACATCAATAACGTGGGTCTGATGGAAGACCGCGCTACTCTGCGTATCTCCGCTCAGCACATTGCCAACTGGTTGCGTCACGGCATCCTGACCAAAGATCAGGTAATGGAGTCCATGAAGCGCATGGCCGCTATTGTTGACGGTCAGAATGCCGGTGATCCGCTGTATCGTAACATGGCTCCCGGTTTTGACGGTGTAGCGTTTGAGGCGGCCTGTGCTCTGGTATTTGAAGGCACCACTCAGCCCAGCGGTTACACCGAGCCGCTGCTGCACGCTTATCGTCGCAAGCTGAAAGCCCAGGGCTGACAGCAAGGACACCGCTAATATCAAACCCCGGCTTTTGCCGGGGTTTTTTTATTTATGGCAGTGTCAAAAATGACGGGGATAGCCGGCATGCAGCACGAGCGGATTGGAGGAACAGTGATCGGCACCGAATATTGAATGAATGAAGCTTGTTCAGAGCGACCGAATGCTGTCAATCTGAGCTACTTTTATTACTCGCTAAGACCGTCTCCGCCATGATAAAGCGTCTGGTTATTTCTTTGTCGTCATTGATCTTCAGTGTTTTTCTGCTGATGGGCGGCAATACCTTTGTGATGACCCTGCTGGGGGTGAACCTGGGGCTCAAGCAGGTAGAGCCGACTCTGATCGGCAGTATTATGGTGTGCTATTCGGTGGGGTTTGTCCTTGGCTCCCTCTACGGGCCCGGGGTGATCAGGCGGGTAGGACATATTCGTGCCTTTGCGGTGTTCAGTGCCGTACTGGCCAGCTCCACCCTGATATTTCCGCTGACGGACAGTATTGTTATCTGGGCGCTGTTGCGGGCACTCAGTGGTATTGCGGTAGCCGGCAGTTTTGTGGTGATTGAAAGCTGGTTCAGTGCCGTTGCCAGTAGTGATAACCGGGCCACGCTGTTTTTTGCTTATCAGATCTGTGCCTATCTGGCGGCAACTGCCGGTCAGTTGCTGATTGGTTTTACCGATCCGGCGGCGTTCGTGCCCTTTACTATCGGGGCCATTCTGCTGACCGCCGCGTTGGTGCCTTTGTCGCTTACCCGTATGGAAGCGCCCACGGTAGAGCACACTGAGCGTATCAGCCTGAAAGAGATTGTACGTAGTGCGCCGGTCGGCCTGCTGGCCGCGCTGTGCAGTGGTGTGCTGATCAGCAGCTTTTATTCCATGGCTCCGGTCTATGCGATTCAGCTGGGGTTGCCGGTAGAGCAGTTGTCCTATTTTATGGCTGCCTCCATCTTTACGTTTATTATCTTTGCCTGGCCGCTGGGCCGTCTGTGTGATCGTCTCGACCGGAGTCGCATCATGATCGCGATCAATCTGGTGATTGTGCTGAGTGCAGCTGGGGTGATTATAGGCGGAGGGTATCATCTCGGTATTCTGATTGGTTTTTCTGCGCTTTATATGGGCATGGTCGCCTCCATCTATCCGGTCGCGGTGGCCATAACCAACGATCGTATGGAAGCCCATCATATCGTGGCGGCCAGTACGACATTGTTGCTCAGTTATGGTATGGGCAGTTCCCTTGGACCGCTGTTCAGCTCCGGTATGATGACCTGGCTCGGGCCGCAGGGGCTCTATATCGGCTGTGGCGGTGTGGCGCTGTTGCTGTGCGGTTACAGCTGGTGGTGGCAGTGGCGCACTCCGGCGGTGCCGGTGGAAGAGCAGGCCGCCTATATTGCTACCCCGGTTAACACACCGGGGGTGATCACCGAGCTGGATCCGCGAAACGATGAGTTTGTGGATGTCCCCATTGAAGAGGTGTTTCCCGATCTGGAAGAAGAAGCCATTGCGGAAGCCAGTGCGGGTCAGATGGAGCTGGATCTGGACGAGGGTGACGCTCAAGCGGAAGAAAATGATGACATCCTGCTGCAGAATCCGGCCCCCTCGGGCTGAGCAAAGGGTCTCAATTGGCCTTTGTTGTGCAAATGGGATACTGTCATTAAACCGTCAATGAATGACGGTATTCTGAGTCCGGTTCCATCAGCGAGGACAAGTCCATGGATAATGTGCCGCGTATGAGTGCTGTCTCGACCCCGCCACCCTGTATCTGGTCGGCGGACGATTGTTACCCTGCCAGCGTGTTGTACTGGCTGCAGCAGCTGGCCGGGCAGGCCGACGTGACCCCCACGGTTACTGAGCCCGAGCCCGAGCTGGAAGTTGTGTAAATTTTGCTCCTTCATTGATGTTCCGGCCATGTTGATGGCCGGGTTTTTCCTTTTTAGGGCTGCATCACTGCCTTCACCATTCCCCTTGCTTTCAATCCTCGTTAGACTTGGCACAGTTTTAAATATCAATCCTTGAGCCCAGCAGGAAGCAGACAGCCATGATTCGACTCGCCATTAATGGCTATGGCCGCATCGGTCGCAGCGTGCTGCGCGCCTTTTATGAGCGCGGCCTTCACAAACACATGAAAATTGTGGCCATTAACGAGCTGGCCGAGCCTGAGGCCATGGCCCACCTGACCCGTTATGACTCCAGCCATGGCCGCTTTGGTCAGGAAGTCACGCTGGAAGGTCAGAGTATGTGCATCGGGGAGGATCGCATCCGGCTGTGTCACGAGCCTGAGGCGGATAAACTGCCCTGGGCCGAGCTGGGAGTGGACCTGGTGCTGGATTGCACCGGGGTGCTTTCCAGCCGTAGCGATGCCGGACTGCATATGGCGGCAGGAGCGGGGCGTGTGCTGTTTTCTCATCCGGCTGACAGCGATGTAGACGCCACCATCGTCTATGGGGTGAATCATCAGCAGCTGACCGGTCGTGAAACCATTGTCTCTAATGCTTCCTGCACCACTAACTGTGTGGTGCCGGTGATTGAAACTCTGCACCGGGTGTTCAATATCAAGTGCGGTAACATTACCACCATTCACTCGTCGATGAATGATCAGCAGGTGATCGACGCTTATCACGCCGATTTACGTCGCACCCGGGCCGCCAGTCAGTCCATTATTCCGGTAGATACCAAACTGGCCAAAGGCGTTGAACGCATACTGCCGCACTTTGCCGGCAAATTTGAGGCCATTTCCGTGCGGGTCCCGACCATTAACGTTACCGCCATGGATCTCAGTATTATCGTGGAAAAGCATGCCTCGGTGAGTGAGGTTAACCGTGTATTGTGCGAGGCCGCCGAAGGCCCGCTCCGGGGCATTCTCGGTTACACCGAGGCACCACTGGTATCGGTAGACTTTAACCACGATCCCCACTCTTCCATTATCGATGGTACCCAGACCCGGGTGAGTGATGCCAACCTCATCAAGATGCTGATGTGGTGCGATAACGAATGGGGGTTTGCCAACCGCATGCTGGACACCAGTCTTGCCTGGCTGGCGGCGGGAAAAACAATTTAACCGATTCGCTTTCACAACAGTACTGCCAATTTAGAGGACGTATTATGTCTGTCATCAAAATGAATGAACTCGAGCTGGCCGGTAAGCGGGTGCTTATCCGTGCCGATCTGAACGTGCCGGTCAAAAATGGCAAGGTCGGCTCGGATGCCCGCATCCTGGCCTCGCTGCCCACCATTGAGGCGGCTCTGGCCAAAGGGGCCAGAGTGATGGTGACCTCGCATCTGGGACGCCCTGTTGAGGGGGAATATGCCGATGAGTTCTCTCTGCAACCGGTGGTAGACTACCTGGCTGGCAAGCTCAGCGTACCGGTACGCCTGGCAACCGATTACCTGAACGGCCTGGACATTGCCGATGGTGAGCTTGTAGTACTGGAAAACGTGCGCTTTAACAAGGGTGAGAAAAAAGATGACGAAACCCTCTCGCGCCAGTATGCCGCGCTGTGTGACGTGTTCGTTATGGATGCCTTCGGTACCGCGCACCGGGCCCAGGCGTCCACTCACGGGGTAGCGAAATACGCACCGGTAGCCTGTGCCGGCCCGCTGCTTTCCGGCGAGCTGGAAGCCCTGGCCAAAGCCATGGATAAGCCGGCCCGCCCCATGGTGGCGATTGTGGGTGGCTCCAAGGTTTCTACCAAACTGACCGTACTGGAGTCCTTGTCCCAGGTGGCCGACCAGCTGGTGGTGGGCGGTGGCATTGCCAACACCTTTATTGCCGCCGCCGGTCATAGTGTAGGCAAGTCACTGTATGAGCCCGAGCTGCTTGACACCGCGAAGAGGCTGGCCGCCGAGTGCGCAATTCCTCTGGCCACCGACGTGGTGGTAGGGACCGAGTTTTCCGAGCAGGCCGATGCCGCCATCAAGCCGGTGAGCGAAGTGGAAGCCGATGACATGATCTTCGACCTGGGCCCTGATTCTGCCGAGGCGCTGGCTAAAATCCTGAAAGAAGCCAAGACCATATTGTGGAACGGCCCTGTGGGTGTGTTTGAATTTGATCAGTTTGCCCACGGTACCGAGGTGGTGGCCAGAGCCATTGCCGAGAGCGATGCCTTCTCCATTGCCGGTGGCGGTGACACCCTGGCGGCCATCGATAAATTCGGTATCAAGGATCAGGTTTCCTATATTTCCACCGGTGGTGGTGCTTTCCTCGAGTTCGTGGAAGGTAAGACCCTGCCGGCGGTAGCCATGCTCGAGCAGCGTGCCAACGACTGAATTCTATTTATCACTGCGGCCGGCCGAACCGGCCGCGAGCAAGCTTACAGGAGCAAAACAATGTCTCAGAAAATTTCCGATGTGGTCAAGCCGGGTGTTGTCAGCGGCGACGACATGCAGAAGATTTTTGCCATTGCCAAGGAAAACCAGTTCGCGCTGCCTGCGGTTAACGTGGTGGGTACCGACTCGGTGAATGCCGTGATTGAAGCTGCTGCCAAGGTGAATGCTCCGGTTATTGTGCAGTTCTCCAACGGCGGAGCTGCCTACTTTGCGGGTAAGGGGCTGAAACTGGAAGGGCATCAGGCCGCCATTCTCGGTGCTATTTCCGGTGCGCGTCATGTCCATGCGGTGGCCGATGCTTACGGCGTCCCGGTGATCCTGCATACCGACCATGCGGCCAAGAAGCTGCTGCCCTGGATTGACGGCCTGCTCGATGCCGGTGAAAAGCACTTTGCTGAAACCGGCAAGCCGTTGTTCAGCTCTCACATGATTGATCTGTCCGAAGAAAGCCTGGAAGAAAATATCGAGATTTGCGCCCACTACCTGGAGCGTATGAGCAAGATTGGCATGACCCTGGAAATTGAACTGGGGTGCACCGGCGGTGAAGAAGATGGCGTTGATAATACCGGCATGGACAGCTCCCTGCTGTATACTCAGCCGGAAGACGTGGCCTATGCCTACGAGAAACTGAGCGCTATCAGCGACAAGTTCACCATTGCCGCTTCCTTTGGCAATGTGCACGGTGTATACAAGCCCGGTAACGTCAAGCTGACCCCGCAAATCCTGGACAACTCCCAGAAGTATGTGTCCGAGAAATTCGGTCTGGCACCCAAGTCCCTGGACTTTGTGTTCCACGGTGGCTCCGGCTCTTCAGCCGAGGAAATCAAGGAGTCCATCAGCTACGGTGTGATCAAGATGAACATCGACACCGACACCCAGTGGGCCACCTGGGCTGGCGTGATGAACTACTATAAGGAAAAAGAAGCCTATCTGCAGGGACAGATCGGTAACCCGGATGGTGACGACAAACCCAACAAGAAATACTACGATCCTCGCGTCTGGCTGCGTGAAGGTCAGCTGAGCATGATCGCCCGTCTGGAGCAGGCGTTCCGTGAGTTGAACGCCGTCAACGTGCTGTAAGGCACCACTGAAATAAATAAAAATACCGGCCATCAGGCCGGTATTTTTTTGCATTGTATGCATTGATTTTCCGTGACCCCGGTATCAAGCCGAAATCCGGTGTTGTTACCCTTCCAGCTCGCCGCAGAAGCGGTAGCCTTCACCGTGAATGGTCGCGATGATTTCGGGAGTGTCCGGTACCGACTCAAAATGTTTGCGGATACGACGGATGGTGACGTCCACAGTACGGTCGTGCGGCTTGAGTTCGCGGCCGGTCATTTTCTTCAGCAGCTCGGCACGGCTCTGGATCTGACCCGGATGCTCACAGAAGTGAACCATCGCCCGGAACTCACTGCGTGGCAGTTTGAATACTTCACCACTGGGGCTGACCAACGCACGGCTGTTAATGTCCAGGGTCCAGCCGTTGAAGCGATAGGCGTCTATCTGTTTGTCATCTTCCTGAGCGTCGGGGGCCTGCATGGTACGGCTCAGCAGATTACGGGCGCGAATGGTGAGCTCACGGGGATTAAACGGTTTGGTGATGTAATCGTCGGCACCGATTTCCAGGCCCAGGATTTTGTCAACTTCGTTATCGCGACCGGTGAGGAACATCAGCGCCAGATTGTGCTGCTCACGCAGCTCACGGGCCAGCAGCAGACCGTTTTTACCGGGCAGGTTGATGTCCATGATGACCAGGTTCACCTTGTGATCAGAAAGGGCTTTATACATTTCTTCGCCGTCGGTGGCTTCCAGGACGGCATAGCCTTCTGCTTCAAAAATACCTTTAAGGGTATTACGGGTGACCAGTTCGTCTTCAACGATAAGAATGTGTGGAGTCTGCATGAGCTTACCTGTTCTCTGAATGTAAAAATACTGTCATCGGCACTGCGGCTGGGCGGACTCACCTTTTAACCGCAGAGTAAGTTTTTTATGTAATAAACTTACCTTAACAAGCGGTACCGGGCTTGCCGGACCACAGTGCTGTTATTATTTTTTATATGCATCCCATGCAGTTGCTGCGTCATACCCAACAGAATAGAAAACGGGAAGAACAGAGGTCCTTTTGATAGTTTGATGTTATTTTAACAGTTAACAGAGGCATAACAACAGTTTGCGGCGGATATTGTTAAATTGTTTTATGAGCTCATTTGATCCAGGTCAAGCCTCAATTTAACAAAACTGCTGTTTTTTTAGCGTACTGTTACACTTTGGAACTGGTCCAGAGCATTGCCGTCAGGGCCGGAAAGGTGCATTAAAACGGAGGGTATATGATTGATTTATTACCGGATCTGTGTGACGAACATGCAGATAAAGTGAAGGTGCTTGATGCCATATTTCGTGACTTTGGTGCCGAGCCCCTGTTCTGGGGACAAGCGGTAACGGTGCGTTGCTATGAAGACAACTCCCGGGTGCGTGAACTGGTGTCGCAGCCCGGAACCGGCAAGGTGCTGGTAGTGGACGGTGGCGGCTTGCTGCGCTGCGCCCTGATGGGCGACCTGCTGGCAGAAAAAGCGCTGGAAAACGGCTGGGAAGGGGTTGTGATCCACGGTGCGATCCGTGATGCCGGTACGCTGGGTGGCCTGGCCCTGGGCATCAAGGCGCTCGCTGCGTGCCCGGTCCGCTCAGAAAAACGCGGTGAAGGGGTCACGGAGGTGCCAGTCACCTTTGCCGGTGTCACCATTTATCCGGGGGATTATGTGTATTCCGATGCCAATGGTGTGCTGGTTTCCCGCGAGCCGCTGAGCCACCCGCAGTTATAAGGGCATCCCCCTCCCATCCTTCCCCGGAGAGGTGAGCACTGTGTATACCCGGTGCTGGCGCAGGAAGGCCCGGGCGGGGGTCACTCCTCCCCGTACTTGTATTTAAACCGTTGTTGCCGCCGGTAGGGAAAGATGTCTTCTACCCGGCCCTGGGTAATATTATTTTGTAATTGGCGCCAGTAGCCTGCGGTAAACAGCTCCATATGCTGTTCATCAAAGGCGGCACGAATACGCGGGTTATAGAGCAGAAAGGTTTTAAATTCCTCGGGAAAAACATCGCTAGGCCCAACCGAGTACCATGGCTCGGGGTTGAGCTGGTCCTGCAGGTGATCTGTTTTGGGGATGTCGCGAAAATGACATTCGGTCATATAGGCGATTTCGTCATAATCGTAGAATATCACCCGGCCGTGGCGGGTAACGCCAAAGTTCTTGAACAGCATATCGCCGGGGAAGATATTGGCGGCAGCCAGTTGCTTGAGGGCGCTGGCGTATTCGTCCAGGGCATGGTGCAACTGCTCTTCTTGCACTTGCTCCAGATGAAGGTTGAATGGCGTCATGCGCCGCTCGGTATAAAGGTGGTGAATAATCAGCCGGTCTTCCTTGAAGGTAAGCTGGGAGGGGACCTCCCGCTGTAATTCCTCCAGCAGCTCGGGGGCGATGCGATTGAGCGGCAGTTCAAAATTGGTGAACTCCATGGTGTCGGCCATACGCCCGACCCTGTCGTGTTGTTTTACCAGCCGGTATTTGGCTTTGACGGTATCGCGGTTCACGGTTTTGGGCGGAGTTACATGATCTTTGATGACCTTGAAGACCACATCAAAAGAAGGCAGGGTAAACACGCACATCACCATGCCTTTAATGCCTTTGGCCGGTACAAACTGGTCCCGCGAGCGCTGCAGATGCTGTAAAAAACCCCGGTAAAAAATGGTCTTGCCATGTTTCTGCCAGCCGATGGCGTTATAAATTTCATAGTCAGACTTGTTGGGCAACAGCGGCCGCAGAAACTGTACCAGCAATGAAGGCCGGGGACACCACACCATAAAATAAGCGCGGGCAAAGCCAAACAGAATGGATGCATTGTCCTGACTCAGCAGCAGGGTGTCGATCACCAGGCCGTCTGCTTCATGCAGGATGGGCAGAATAAAGGGCTGTGGCCCTTCGGGGTGTTCCAGCCGGCCAATGAGGTAAGCCCCCTTGTTGCGGTAAAACAGGGTATTGATCACGGTAAGAGTGAAGGGGGAATCGGTTAGCCCCGCTTCGTTCAGAGTGTGTTTCAGATATGTCAGATCCTGTTCTAACCTGGCAAAGGGTAATTCCAGTCTGAATCTTGCCAGCAGATGTTGCAGAGTTTGGTTCAGCTCGCCGGGAACAACCCGGTATTGCCAGGTGCATGAAGCCAGATCCTGCTTGCCCGGATAAGGTACAAAAGGATGCACATAGAGGTTTTCGGCACGAATGCTGCGATGGCGGGTGGAGCGCCGATAGACCGAGTTGTAAAAAGATTCAGCCATATCCGGATTGGAATGGGTGATCAACAGATCGTTAAAGGCCTGTTTGAGGGCTTTCAGTTCCTGGTGACGTAAGGGCCCCCGGTTATAGTCGAGTACGGCGCGTACTGTATTGTTTACATGCTCATCATATAGCCAGATGCGTCGGCGTGAGGCCAGCTGTACTCCGCTCCAGTCCTGGGCCTCAAAGCGGCTTTTGGCCCCCAGAGTGATCACCAGAAAATAACGATGAAAGGCATCGAATCCGCGCATGACAATATGCGCCATGTCTCTTGTACGGCTGTTCATACTAACGCTGCTCCTGCTGAAAACCGGATAGCATGTTAGTGAGAGCAAAGGAAAAAAAGCGAAGGGAAAGCGTCGTTTTTGTGGTCTGCCGCAAGCTGCAGCATGATGGATGCACAAATTTGTGAAGCAGGGCGAAGCAGGGTTGCTTCGCCCGCGGGATATTACTTCAGCTCGTCGGTGAGCTTGACCGCTCGTCCGATATAGTTGGCTGGGGTAAGTTGCTTGAGCTCGTCCTTAACGGATTCGGGCAGCTCCAGGCCATCGATAAAGGCACGCATGCCGGCACCGTCTACCCGCTTGCCCCGGGTCAGCTCTTTCAGCTTCTCGTAGGGCTTTTCAATGCCGTAGCGGCGCATCACGGTTTGTACCGGCTCGGCCAGCACTTCCCAGTTCTGATCCAGATCGGCAGCCAGTGCATCGGGGTTGGCTTCCAGCTTGCTGATCCCTTTCAGGGTGGCCTGGTAGGCGATTAGTGAGTAGCCCACGGCCACACCCAGGTTACGCAGCACGGTGCTGTCGGTCAGGTCACGCTGCCAGCGGGATACCGGCAGTTTGGCGGCCAGATGACTGAAGATGGCATTGGCCAGCCCCAGGTTACCCTCGGAGTTTTCAAAGTCGATGGGGTTAACTTTGTGCGGCATGGTACTGGAACCGATTTCGCCGGCCACGGTTTTCTGCTTGAAGTAGCCAACCGAAATATAGCCCCACACGTCCCGGTCGAAATCGAGCAGTATGGTGTTGAAACGGGCCAGGGCGTCGAACAGCTCGGCAATGTAATCGTGAGGTTCGATCTGGGTGGTGTAGGGGTTCCAGGTCAGGCCCAGGCCGGTCACGTACTGCTCGGAAAAGGCGTGCCAGTCTACTTCCGGATAGGCGGAGATATGGGCGTTGTAGTTGCCTACCGCACCGTTAATCTTGGCCAGCAGTTCAATACCCTGAATTTGCTTGAGCTGGCGCTCCAGACGATAGGCCACGTTGGCCATTTCCTTGCCCAGGGTGGTGGGTGAGGCAGGCTGACCGTGAGTGCGGCTCAGCATCGGCAGATCGCGGTACTGGGCGGCCAGGCGCTTTACTTCGTCAACCAGTTGCTGGCAGTAGGGTACGACGACGTCATCGCGGCCGGCTTTCAGCATCAGGGCGTGGGCGTTGTTGTTGATGTCTTCACTGGTGCAGGCAAAGTGAATAAATTCGCTTACCGCAGCCAGCTCGGGCAGGGCCTCGACTTTTTCCTTCAGGAAGTATTCCACGGCTTTTACGTCGTGGTTGGTGGTGCGTTCAATGTCCTTGATACGCTGGCCGTCGGCCTCGCTGAAATTGGCGATAATGCTGTCCAGCAGTGCATTGGCTTCATTGGAAAAGGCCGGAACTTCGGCAATGGCCGGCTCGGCGGCCAGAGCCTGCAGCCAGCGCACTTCCACTTCTACGCGAAAACGCAGCAGGCCAAACTCGGAAAAAATGGCGCGCAGCGCCTCGGTTTTGCTGCCGTAACGGCCATCGACCGGGGAAATGGCCGTTAATGCTGACAATTCCATCAACTGAAACTCCTGAAGGTTGGGGGGTAGTTAAAACAACATCACTAACGCAGAGCGGCCTGGGCCTGAGCCACCAGCCGTTTGCGGGAAAACAGAATATGCCGGCGTTTGCCGCCGAGCTGACGCCACAGCACGGCGCTGCGAATGCCTGCCAGCAGCAGGGCGCGGATCTGGTGCTGTACCATAGGCTGCTGTAAAAAGCTCGGGTTGCCCGCCACCTGAATGCGTGGTCCGATGGGGCTGACAATGTCGCTGTAAATGCCGGCCAGGTTAGCCAGTACCTGTTCATCGAGCAGATCAAAATGATGCAGCTGACGCTTTACCTGACTGATGCGCTCGCCCAGCATCGACATCAGATCCCGCCGCTTGGCGAGCTTGCGTTCCAGCGCCACCACTCCTACCAGATAGCGGGTGAGCTCGGCATCCTTTTTGTTGCTGTCGCCGTTCAGCTGTTCGATCAGGGTGTTATACCCCAGTCGCAGGTTATCGTGACCGCCGTAAACGTCTGCCGTCTGTTCGGCGTCAGTGACCAGTATGCTGTTCAGGGTAGTAGCCAGCACTTCCTTATCGTCGATAACACCCTGACGAGCGACCTGCTGCACCAGGCGTGCGGCCTGGCAGATGCCGGCAAAGGCCAGGGTTTGGTTTTCCAGACTGTGACTCACGCTTGATCCTTGTTGAACCGGGTTTCAATAATACCGCCGCCCAAGCATACCTCATTCAGGTAAAATACTGCCGACTGACCGGGGGTGACTGCCGCCTGAGGCTCATCGAACAGCACGCGAATGGTGTCGGCGTCCACCGGCTCGATGGTGCAGGGAATATCGGTCTGACGGTAGCGGGTTTTCACGGTGCAGCGCAGGGGCTCGGTTACTGTGCGGCGATCTACCCAGTGCAGCTGACGGGCGATTAAACCATCGGAATAAAGACGGGGATGATCGCCCTGGGCCACCACCAGCACGTTGCGTTCCACCTCTTTGTCGACCACATACCAGGGTTCGTCGCCGGCGTTTTTAAGGCCGCCGATGCCCAGTCCCTTGCGTTGGCCGAGGGTGTGATACATAAGTCCCTGATGCTGACCGATAACCTCGCCGTTTACGGTTTCAATATTTCCGGGTTGGGCGGGCAGGTAACGGGCCAGAAAATCGGTAAACTTGCGTTCGCCGATAAAGCAGATGCCGGTGGAATCTTTTTTCTTGGCGGTAACCAGCTCCAGCTGTTCGGCAATACGCCGTACTTCGGGCTTTTCCAGTTCGCCTACCGGGAACAGGCTTTTGGCCACCTGTTGTGAACTCAGGGTATACAGGAAATAGCTCTGATCCTTGTTGCCGTCGAGACCACGCAGCAGTTTCGGTTCCTCGTCAAAGCTGCGGCGTACATAATGGCCGGTGGCGATGTAATCGGCGCCCAGATCCTCGGCGGCAAACTCCAGGAACGCCTTGAATTTGATTTCCTTGTTGCAAAGAATATCCGGGTTGGGGGTGCGGCCGGCTTTGTATTCCGCCAGAAAATGTTCGAACACATTGTCCCAGTATTCGGCAGCAAAGTTGATGGTATGCAGCTCGATGCCGAGTTTGTCGCACACCGCCTGAGCATCGCGCAGATCTTCTGCCGCGGAACAGTACTCGTCGGTGTCGTCTTCTTCCCAGTTCTTCATGAACAGGCCCTCGACCTGATAGCCCTGCTGTTGCAGCAGATACGCCGAGACTGAGGAATCCACACCGCCGGACATGCCGACAATCACTTTAACCTGACTGTTATCGCTCATAACGCCCATTACCCGATTGCAAAACGGGCGCTATTTTACCAGACAAATGCCGTCAGGGGGAGGGAGCTTTCTCCGGGGAGGGGGAATGCTGAACAGGAAATCGTCTTCCTTAGCCTGCAGGGCCGCAGGTTGGTGATAAGCGAAGCGAATCCCAACATTCCGAACCGCTCGCCGACATGTTGGGACTCGTCATAACCTGCTATGGTGCCGGCTTCAGTGCCGATACCGGAAAGCGCTCACCGGCAAGATAGTCCCGGAAGGAAGCCAGGATCAGCGGGCTGCGCAGTTGTTCGCCGAGGGCTTCTATCTCGGTCAGGGTCAACCAGTGGCAGCGGATAATATCGCCGTCGGGGTCCTGCGGATTGGTCGCGAGCGGCTCGAGCACCTCGGTACAAAAGGTAAAGCGCACAAAGTGCTTGCCGTTGTCCGGTGCCGTATACTGGTACACTGCGACCGCCTGTTCAAGAGGCAGGGTCAGACCGGTTTCTTCCAGCAGCTCGCGCTTTGCTCCGTCCAGCAGGTTTTCGCCCGGTTCCAGATGGCCTGCTGGCTGATTGAACATGACGCTGCCTTGCTGCCACTCTTCCACCATCAGGAAACGCTCGCCGGCGCGCACAATCACCGCCAGGGTTACTGCATGACTCATGGCTTTCTCCATTGACCAGGCTGCAAATCCCCCAGGGTCCAGTTACCCACGGCATAGCGAATAAGCCGCAGGGTGGGAAAACCGATATGGGCGGTCATGCGCCGTACCTGACGGTTACGCCCTTCGGTGATGTTAATCTCCAGCCAGCTGGTGGGAATATTCTGGCGCTCGCGAATCGGGGGGGTGCGCGGCCACACTGCCGGTTCGTCCATGCGTTTCACCCGGGCCGGCAGGGTGGGGCCGTCCTTCAGCTCCACCCCCTGGCGTAGTTTATCGAGATCGGCCTCGCTGGGATCTCCCTCTACCTGCACCCAGTAGGTTTTGGCGGTTTTGCGTCCGGGCTGGGTCAGTCGGGCATTGAGTGCGCCGTCACTGGTCAGTACCAGCAGGCCTTCGCTGTCCCGGTCGAGCCGGCCGGCGGCATACACCCCGGGCTCATTCACATAGTCAGCCAGGGTTTCCCGGCCACCGGCGTCGGTGAACTGGCACAACACCATATAGGGTTTGTTGAGCAGCAAGGTCACGGGTGGGCCGGAAGGTTTTCTTGAGGCTGGCTTGCGGGGGCGGCGGGAGTAAGTGGGTTTCATGGGGGTTCTGTCAACACGGTGAGAATGAGTCATTCCCGCGCAGGCGGGAATCCATGAACAGGGCTTGGTTACCTGTACATGGGCCCCTGCCTGAGCAGGGGCGACGGACGCAAGGCGCTTCAGGCGGTGATGATCCGCGGCAGGGTATCGTCCTTGCGCAGGGTCAGCACTTCACAGCCGGTTTCGGTCACCAGAATGGTGTGCTCGTACTGGGCCGACAGACTGCGATCCTTGGTCACGACCGTCCAGCCGTCGTTCAGCATTTTGCTATGGCGCTTGCCGACGTTGATCATGGGCTCAATGGTCAGGCACATGCCTGCTTTCAGCACCTCACCGGTGCCGGGCTTGCCGTAATGCAGTACCTGAGGCTCTTCGTGAAATTCCTTGCCAATGCCGTGACCACAATACTCACGTACCACGGAATAATTATGGGCTTCGGCATGTTTCTGAATGGCAGCACCAATGTCACCCAGGTGCACGCCGTCCTTCACCATTTTGATACCGATTTCCATGCACTCCTGGGTTACCCGGCACAGGCGTTCAGACATAATGCTGGGCTTGCCCACGGTAAACATTTTGGAGGTGTCGCCGTGGTAACCATCTTTGATAACGGTGATGTCGATATTGAGAATATCACCGTCTTTCAGCTTTTTGTCGGACGGAATGCCATGACAGATAACATGGTTGACCGAGGTACAGATCGACTTTGGAAAGCCGTGATAGTTCAGTGGCGCCGGAATGGCGCTTTGTTCATTCACGATATAGTCGTGACAGATCTGGTTGAGTTCGTCTGTGGTGACGCCGGGCTTGATATAAGGCTCGATCATTTCCAGCACCTCGGCAGCCAGCCGGCCGGCTACGCGCATTTTTTCGATTTCTTCCGGTGTTTTTATGACTATGCTCATACTTGTCTCTGTAATGACTGGCGGGTGTACCCGTGAAGGGCCAAAAGTGTACCCTTGCCGGCTCCTAACTTCCAGCACCGAAATTGGCTGTCGTACTGGTGCGGCCATGGCAATTGTGGTATAAAGCGCGCCGTGGTGCTGGGTTTAATAAAACCGGGCATTGCGACAACATTCACTTTATTTAACACACACACACATCGGCACATGCTCCAGGGTGCCTTCGGGTCGGAGTCATGGGATGTGTGGAGGCCTAACCCAATACATATTTGAGGAAATCATGGCACAAGTATCTATGCGCGACATGCTGAAAGCCGGCGTTCACTTCGGTCACCAGACCCGTTTCTGGAACCCCAAGATGAAGCCTTACATTTTCGGCGCCAGCAACCGGGTTCACATCATCAACCTGGAAAAAACCGTTCCCCTGTTCAACGATGCGCTGAACTACCTGGGTAACGTTGCTTCCAAGAAAGGTAAAATCCTGTTTGTTGGTACCAAGCGCGCAGCCTCTGAAGCCGTAAAAGAAGCCGCTACCAACTGCGATCAGTTCTATGTGAACCATCGCTGGCTGGGCGGTATGCTGACCAACTGGAAAACCGTGCGTCAGTCCATCAGCCGCCTGAAAGACCTGGAAGCTCAGGCTCAGGACGGTACCTTTGAAAAGCTGACCAAGAAAGAGGCGCTGATGCGTACTCGCGAAATGGAAAAGCTTGAGAAGTCTCTGGGTGGTATCAAGGACATGGGCGGTCTGCCCGACGTACTGTTCGTTATCGATGCGGATCACGAGCACATCGCCATCAAGGAAGCCAACAACCTGGGCATCCCCGTGGTATCTGTTGTAGACACCAACTCCAACCCGGACAGCGTTGACTACATCATCCCCGGCAACGATGACGCCATCCGTGCCGTTCAGCTGTATCTGAATGCTGCTGCTGACGCCGTGAATGCTGCTCGCGCCCAGGATCTGGCCGTGCAAGCTGAAGACAACTACGTCGTAGAAGAATAATAAAGACTGAGCTCGATGCTCACGCCTTTATTAACCATACGCAAGTTATAGGTTAACAGGGGCTATGTGCCCCTGTTTTCTTAACAAGACCGAGGACATTACGAATGGCAAACATTACCGCCGCCCTGGTAAAAGAACTGCGCGAGCGCACTGGCGCCGGCATGATGGACTGTAAAAAAGCACTGATCGAAGCCAATGGCGACATCGAGCAGGCCATCGAAGACATGCGTAAATCCGGCCAGGCTAAAGCCGCTAAAAAAGCCGGCCGCATTGCTGCCGAAGGTATCATTCTGGCCCGCCAGACTGGCAACGTAGCCGTACTGGTAGAAATGAACAGCGAAACCGATTTCGTTGCCAAGGACGCCAGCTTCCTGGCTCTGGGTGATCAGATTGTTGAGCTGGCTCTGGCCAACAAGATTGCTGACGTAGAAGCGCTGAAAGCCGCCACGCTGGCCAGCGGTGAAACCGTTGAAACTGCGCTGACCAACCTGATTGCCAAGATCGGCGAGAACATGAGCCTGCGTCGCGTAGAGCTGGTAGAAGGCGACAACGTAGTAACGTATCTGCACGGTACCCGCATTGGCGTTATCGCCAACCTGCAGGGTGGCGACGAAGAGCTGGCCAAAGATGTGGCCATGCACGTTGCTGCTTCCAGCCCGCAGTTCGTTAAGCCTGAAGACGTATCCGATGAAGTCGTTGCCAAAGAGCGCGAAATTCAGGTGGAAATCGCTGTTAACTCTGGCAAGCCCAAAGAGATTGCCGAGAAAATGGTTGAAGGCCGCATGAAGAAATTCACCGGTGAAATCTCTCTGACCGGTCAGCCTTTTGTTAAAGACCCGTCCATCTCTGTAGCCGACCTGCTCAAGCAGAAAGGCGCCGACGCGCTGGGCTTTGTCCGCTTCGAAGTGGGTGAAGGTATCGAGCGTAAAGAAGAAGACTTCGCTGCCGAAGTTCAGGCTCAGATCGCCGCTTCCAAAGGCTGATTCTCTGCCTTTTTAATGCTATTCGGACCGCGACATCTCGTCGCGGTCTTTCTATGACCAGGAATAGAAAGCATGAGTACCAATCCGAAACCCGCATACAGACGCATTCTTCTCAAACTTAGTGGCGAAGCCCTGCAGGGAGAAGAAGGCTTTGGTATTGATCCCGCCGTACTGGAGCGTATGGCTCAGGAAATCAAGGAACTGGTGGAACTGGGCGTTCAGGTCGGCCTGGTAATTGGCGGCGGTAACCTGTTCCGTGGTGCGGGCCTGGCCAAAGCGGGGATGAACCGCGTGGTGGGCGACCACATGGGTATGTTGGCTACCGTGATGAACGGTCTGGCCATGCGCGATGCTCTGCACCGTGCTTATGTGAATGCCCGTCTGATGTCAGCGATTACTCTTGAAGGAGTTTGCGACAGCTACAATTGGGCCGATGCCATCAGCCTGCTGCGTAAGGGCCGGGTGGTTATTTTCTCTGCCGGCACCGGTAACCCCTTCTTTACCACCGATTCGGCAGCCTGTCTGCGCGGCATTGAAATTGAAGCCGATGTGGTGCTCAAGGCAACCAAGGTCGATGGTGTGTTCAGCGATGACCCGGTCAAGAACCCTGATGCCGAGCTGTATCATCATCTGGGCTACGATGATGTACTCGAGCGAGAGCTCAAGGTGATGGACCTGGCTGCCTTTACCCTGGCGCGGGACCACAATCTGCCCATTCGCGTGTTCAATATGAACAAGCCGGGTGCTTTGCGTCGGGCGGTAATGGGTGAGACCGAAGGCACCCTTATCAGCAACAAGTTATAATTTTCAAGTCGGGGAGGGGAGAGATCCCGTCCCTCACCGTAAATAAAGGATAACGACCGTGATAAACGACATTAAAACCGACGCTAAAACCCGTATGGAAAAAAGCATCGAAGCGCTGAAATCCCAGATGAACAAGGTGCGCACCGGCCGTGCCCATCCCAGCCTGCTTGATACCATTCACGTGGACTATTATGGTGCCTCTACCCCGCTTAATCAGCTGGCGAACATTACCACCGAAGACTCCCGCACGCTGGCGGTCACCGTGTTTGATCGCTCCATGATCCAGGCAGTGGAAAAAGCCATCATGATGTCGGATCTGGGACTCAACCCGTCCAGTGCCGGTGCCATGATCCGTATTCCGCTGCCGCCGCTGACCGAAGAACGCCGTAAGGATTTGATCAAGGTAGTACGCAACGAAGCCGAGCAGGGCCGCGTTGCCATTCGCAACATTCGTCGCGATGCCAACAACAGCCTGAAGACCCTGCTGAAAGACAAGGAAATTTCTGAAGATGATGAGCGTCGTGGTCAGGACGACATCCAGAAAATTACCGATTCCAGCATCAAGCTGGTAGACGATGCCCTCGCTGCCAAAGAAAAAGAGTTAATGGAAATCTGATAGTTACATCAGGTATAGTAGCCAACGCCGTGTAGCTGCCTGCACGGCGTTTGTTTTTGTGCAGGAGTGATTATGCCAGCTACGGCAGCATCGAATGACGACGCGCGTCTGCCCCGTCATGTGGCCATCATTATGGATGGTAACGGACGCTGGGCAGAGCAACGAGGAAAATTCAGGGTGTCCGGTCACAAGGCCGGGGTAAAATCGGTTCGGGCTGCAGTCAGTGTTGGCTACCGGCTCGGTCTGGATGCGCTGACCCTGTTTGCTTTCTCCAGTGAGAACTGGCGGCGTCCGGAAGATGAAGTCAGTGCGCTGATGAGCCTGTTTATTGCTGTGCTGGGCTCGGAAGTGCGCAAACTGCACCGTAACAATATTCGGCTGCGTATCATTGGTGATCGCAGTGCCTTCGCCCCTCATCTGCAGTGTAAAATCAACGATGCAGAGAGTCTTACCGCCAACAATACCGGACTGACGCTCAATATTGCTGCCAATTATGGTGGGCGCTGGGACATTACACAGGCTGCGCAGCAGCTTGCCGGGCGGGTGCAGCAAGGCGAGCTGACACCTGAAGCCATCACCGAAGAACTTATCAACGAACATATTCAGCTTGCCGATCTGGCTCCGGTGGATCTGCTTATCCGTACCGGAGGAGAGCAGCGTATCAGCAATTTTTTGTTGTGGCAGCTCGCCTACGCAGAGCTGTATTTTACGTCAGTGCTCTGGCCTGATTTTGGCGAAGAGGCGTTCAGCGATGCCATTGCCGCTTTTGTCAGTCGGGAGCGGCGTTTTGGGTGCACCGGCGCCCAGATAAGAGGCATGCTGAAACAAGAGTAAAGCTGAGCCGAGCGGATAAAAATGACAAGGGTGAGTGAATAATGCCATCACCCGTCTGAAAGAGGACATTTCTTGCTAAAGCTTCGTATTATCACGGCCCTGTGCCTGATCCCTGTGGTGCTGGGGGCTATTTTTTTGCTGCCTCTGCCGTTTTTTGCCCTCTTTGCCACCGCTGTTTACCTGCTGGCTGGCCGGGAATGGGGGCGTTTTATCGACACCGGAAAATCCAATGCGGTGATGGTGTTTCTGGCACTGGTACTGGTGGCATTGATGGCCAGTGTACCCATTGATCAAATCTGGGCCGATGGCTTGCATGGCTGGATTTCGATGGTGTTAAACGCCGGTGCTGTCTGGTGGCTGTGTGCGGTTCCGCTGGTACTGGGTTACCCAGCCAGCGCCGCGCTCTGGCAGAGCAGACCCTGGCTTAAGGCGCTGTTTGCCCTGCTTAGCCTGGTGCCGTTTTTCTGGTCATTGCTGGTGTTGCGCAGCTTCCACTATGAGCAGGACCCGTACTATGGTGCCTGGTTATTGCTGTTTGTTATGGCCTTGGTGTGGGCGGCCGATACCGGCGCTTATTTTGCCGGCAAAACCCTTGGTAAACACAAGCTTTGCCCGCGGGTCAGTCCGGGGAAAACCATGGAAGGCATGGTCGGTGGTCTGATTGCGGCTTGCCTGCTGGCGTTGATTGTTACCTTTGCTGTTGAGCTGCCTGTCGCTCAGCGTAATGCGGTGCTGCTGGCTTCGGTTGTCGCCGTGCTGGCGTCGGTGCTGGGTGATCTGGTTGAGAGTATGTTCAAGCGTGAAGCCGGGCTCAAGGATTCCGGTAATATTCTGCCCGGTCATGGTGGCATGATGGACAGAATTGACAGTCTGACTGCTGCGCTGCCCATCTTTATTGTGGTGTATCAACTGGCGGGGCAAAGCTGATATGCAACAGCTGACCATATTAGGTGCTAGTGGCTCCATTGGCCAGAGTACACTGGCGGTGGTGCGTCGCCATCCCGACCTGTTTTCGGTATTTTCGCTCACGGCCAGCCGCCGGACAGATGCCATGCTGGCCGACTGTCTGGAATTTGCTCCCCGCTATGCGGTGATGGCAGATCCTGCCGCCGCTGCCAGCTTGCGTCGGGAGCTGGCGCAGGCCGGCAGTGCGACCGAAGTACTGGAGGGCAGTGAGGCTATTTGTATGGTGGCGGCTGCACCCGAGGTAGATGTGGTGATGGCAGCCATTGTCGGTGCTGCCGGCCTGTTGCCGACACTGGCTGCGGTGAACGCCGGCAAGCGGGTGTTGTTGGCCAATAAAGAAGCACTGGTGATGAGTGGCGAGCTGTTTATCGAGGCTGTGCATCGCAGTGGTGCCGAATTACTGCCGGTAGACAGTGAACACAATGCCATTTTTCAGTGCCTGCCGGACGGACTGCAGCATCAGATCGGCCGCGGCAACCTGTCCGGGGCCGGGATCAGTAAAATTTTGCTGACCGGCTCCGGCGGTCCTTTCCGTTACACGCCGGTTGAGGAGCTGGCTGCGGTGACGCCGGCGCAGGCAATCAATCATCCCAACTGGTCCATGGGGCCCAAGATCTCGGTCGACTCCGCCACCATGATGAACAAGGGACTGGAGTATATTGAAGCGCGTTGGTTATTTAACGCTGCGCCTTCGCAGATTGAGGTGCTGGTGCATCCGCAATCCGTTATCCACTCTATGGTTCAATACTCGGACGGCTCTGTCTTGGCCCAGCTTGGTCAGCCGGATATGATGACGCCCATTGCTCATGCGCTGGCCTGGCCTGAGCGCATTGAGTCAGGGGTGGCCCCTCTTGATTTCACCCGTTTAGGGGAACTCAGCTTTATGGCGCCGGATATGGCACGTTACCCTTGCCTGCAACTGGCGATAGAAGCCTGTGATACCGGGCAGGGAGCGACTACGGCGCTGAATGCCGCCAATGAGGTAGGCGTGGCGGCCTTTTTGAACGAGCAAATCAGCTTTATGGATATTGCCGGTATTAACCGCAGTGTGATGGATCGCCTGAACTCTGTCAGGGCACATACGCTGGAAGATATACTGGCGCTGGATGCGGAAGCGCGCCGGCTGGCCGCACAACTGATCAGGATACATTCATGACCGGAATACTGTGGAATCTTGGAGCCTTTATTGTTGCGCTCGGGATATTGGTCGCCGTGCACGAATACGGCCATTTTTGGGTGGCCCGGCGTAATGGCGTTAAGGTAGAGCGTTTTTCCATTGGCTTCGGCAAGCCAATCTGGCGCAGAACCGGGCGTGATGGCACCGAATATGTGCTGGCCATGATCCCGCTTGGTGGTTACGTGAAAATGCTGGATGGCCGGGTGGACGAAGTTCCGCCGGAACTGGCGGATCAGGCCTTTAACAATAAGTCCGTCTGGGCTCGCATGGCCATTGTAGTGGCCGGGCCGATGGCAAACTTTTTATTTGCCATTTTTGCTTTCTGGCTGATGTTTCTGATTGGCGTTCCATCGGTTAAACCGGTGGTCAGGGATGTGCTGCCGGAATCACCGGCTGCCATGGCTGGTGTGCAGCCCGGGATGGAAATCACCTCGATTAACGGTAATGACATCCTGACCTGGGAAGACGTTAATTTTGCTCTTATTGGCAGCATCGGCGCAGAGCAGAGCACATTCGGAGTACGGGACAACAGTGGGCGTCAGCAGCAACTGACAGTGCCTCTTGAGCGCTGGCAGTTTGATCCCGACAGTGAGTCTCCTATTACTGCACTCGGGCTTACGCCGGAAGGACCGGTGGCTACCTTAACGCTGGAGCAGGTGCTGTCCGGTGGTGCCGGTGAACAGGCCGGTTTGCAGGCAGGTGACGAATTACAAAGCGCAAACGGCGAGACCTTGTCAGATTGGTCACAGTTTGTGGCGCTGGTGCAGACATCACCGGAACAAGCGGTGGAACTTGTGGTGTCCCGTAACGGTCAGAGGCTCAACGTAACACTCATTCCGGACCGGCGAGAAACCGACAGCCAGGTGCTGGGCTATGTGGGGCTTGCGCCTGCGGTCACACCGGTAGATGAACGTTACCGTTTTGAGCTGACCTACGGGCCGTTACAGGCATTGTGGCAAGGGGTTGAACGCACCTGGGAACTGACGGTGCTGACCTTTAACATGATTGGCAAACTGCTGACCGGTATTGTCTCGGTAGATAACCTGAGCGGCCCCATCTCGATTGCCAAGGGGGCGGGTGCCAGTGCCGGTTTCGGGCTGGTGTATTTCCTTAGCTTTATGGCGTTGGTCAGCGTCAACCTCGGCATTATTAACCTGTTGCCGCTGCCGGTGCTCGATGGCGGTCACTTGTTGTTTTATGTGATTGAGGCCATCACCGGCAGGCCGGTGCCGGAAAAGGTACAGGAACTGGGATTCAGAATTGGAGCGGCTCTGTTGGTGTTATTGATGGGGCTGGCACTGTTTAACGATATTGGTCGCCTGTGAGCGGCAAGACACAAGGATTAAGTCAGGCTATGGCAAAAACAAGGGCTGTAACAAATACCCTCGCCGCTTCTTGCCTGCTGGGTGCCAGCATGCTGGCCCAGGCACAAAGCGGTGTGGCCCCCTTTGTAGTGGATGATATTCAGGTTAACGGGCTGCAGCGGGTGACGCTCGGCGCGGCGCTGCTCAGCCTGCCGGTAAGGGTAGGTGAAGAAGTGGATCAGGCTCGTCTGGCCGAGGCCATTCGCAGCCTTTATGCTTCCGGTAACTTTGAGCAGGTTCAGCTGTTGCGGGATGGCGATACCCTTATTGTGCAGGTGACCGAACGCCCTACCATTGCTGGTATCAGTTTCAGCGGTAATAAGGAAATTAAAGAAGAACAGCTGCGCGAAAGCCTGGAAGGGGCTGGGGTTCGGGTGGGGGAACCACTGGATCGCACCACCTTGAGTGAGCTGGAAAAAGGCCTGGAAGACTTTTACTACGGTGTGGGTAAATATTCTGCTGATGTAAAAGCCGTACTGACGCCTCTGCCCCGTAACCGGGTTGAGCTGAAGTTTGAGTTCGTTGAAGGCAACGCTGCCGAGATCAAACAAATCAATATTGTGGGCAACAGAGCGTTCAGTGAAGAGCAGTTGCTGGATCAGCTGGAGTTGTCTGACAGTGTGCCCTGGTGGAACATTCTGGGCGATCAGCGCTATCAGAAACAAAAACTGGCCGGTGATATTGAAGCCCTGCGCTCCTATTATCGTGACCGGGGTTACCTCAAGGCTGAAATCACCTCTACTCAGGTGTCCATGTCGCCTGATAAGGAAGGGGTTTATATCACGCTGAACGTGGACGAAGGGGAGAAATACACCGTCTCCGGCGTCAGTCTGCGGGGCAACCTGATTGATCGCCAGCAGGAAATGAATGAGCTGGTGCCTGTTGCTGCGGGCGATCTTTACTCTGCCGCCGATACGGCACACATGGAAGAGCTGCTGTCGCGTTTTCTGGGCCGCTTTGGCTACGCCTATCCGCGCATTAATACCTTCCCTCAGATCGATGAAGCCAGCAAGAAGGTTGAGCTGGTGGTGAATATTGAACCGGGTAACCGGATCTATGTGCGCCGCATTAATTTCAGCGGGAACGAAATCACCAAAGATGAAGTACTGCGTCGGGAAATGCGTCAGGTGGAAGGCACCTGGTTGTCCAGCGAGAATGTGGAGCAGTCCCGCACTCGTCTGAACCGTCTGGGTTACTTCGAAAATGTAGAAGTAAACACCCAGCGTATCCCCGGTCAGGACGACCTGGTTGATCTGGATGTCAAAGTGAAAGAGCAGCCTGCCGGCTCCATCAACTTTGGCGTGGGTTTCGGTACCGACTCAGGCTTCAGTATTCAGGCCGGATTACAGCAGGATAACTTCCTGGGTACCGGTAACCGGGTGGGTATCAACTCCCAGATGAATGACTACTCGAAGAACGTGTCACTGGATTATACCGATCCCTATTTCACCGTGGATGGTGTCAGCCTGGGTGGCCGCGTTTATTATCGTTCGTTTGAACCCGATGATGATCTGGCCTCGATCGACTATGAAAGCACGACTTATGGTGTTCGTGGTCTCACCGGTTTCCCGGTGAACGAAAACAACAGTCTGAACTTCAGTGTGGGCTATGAGCACAATACTCTGAGCCAGCCTGATCGTCCGTCGGAACAGCTGCGTGCATTCTGGGCCGATAATAAGGCGCTGGATAGCGAAAAGGTCAGCTTTGATGATTTTGACATTACCGCCGGCTGGACCCGCAACACTCTGAACCGGGGCATTTTTCCCACCGCTGGCAGCCGTCAGAATCTGAGCGCCAAAGTGACGGTGCCCGGCTCCGATCTGCAGTATTACAAGCTGAGTTTCGATAACGGCCATTATTTCCCGCTGGATCGCAAGCACAACTGGGTACTGCACGGTAAGTTCCGTGCTGCCTTTGCCGATGGTTATGGTGATACCAACCGACTGCCTTTCTTTGAAAACTATTATGCTGGTGGCTTCAGTACCCTGAGGGGCTTCAAGAGCAACTCGGTCGGTCCTCGGGCGGTGTATAACGAAAATGGACAGCTCACCACTGACGGCAGTGCCATTGGCGGTAATGCCCTGCTGGCTGGCTCTCTCGAGCTGATTTTGCCAACACCTTTTGCCGGTGAAGATCTACAGCGCTCCTTGCGTACCAGCCTGTTTGTAGATGTCGGTACGGTATGGGATACCGAGTACGATGCGGCTGACTTTTCCGGTTGCGTGAAGGGATGTTATGACTTTGGTGATCCGGGAGAGTATCGTGCTGCTGCCGGTGTGAGCATGCAATGGCTGTCGCCGCTGGGCCCGCTGGTGTTTTCCCTGGCAACCCCCATCACCGAGGTCGAAGGTGACAGGACGGAAGTGTTTAACTTCAACATTGGCCGTACCTTCTGAAGAGGCAGACTGAGGCCTGGAGAGTGGCAGACTAACCATGTATCGGATCTGCCGTTATTAATAACAGCACGTTGGGAAGAGCATAGCGAATCCCAACGTGAAAACGCCCCACAAGGAGAATTAAATGAACAAACTGCTTAAACTGGCCGGTGCACTGACGCTGGTGTTCACGGCGACCCTGGCTCACGCACAGGGTAAAATCGCAGTCGTGGATACTGCCGAAGTATTTCAGAAAATGCCGCAGCGTGACGTTGTGCGTAATAAACTGAAAGGTGAGTTTGCTTCTCGGGTGAAGGAAGTACAACAGCTGGAAGAGCAGGGCCGCAGTTTTGTGGAAAAACAGCAAAAAGACATGGCTTTTATGAACGATCAGCAAAAAGCCGAGGCCCAGAAAAAACTGAATGAAATGCAATCCACTTTTGTGCAGAAAGCCCGCTCACTGGAGCAGGACAGAGCCAGACGTGAGCAGGAAGAACGTCAGAAAATGCTGTCGCGCATCAAGGGTGCGATAGATGAGATAACCAAGGCGAAGGGGCTGGATCTGGTGATTGAGCGGGGAGCCGTGATTTATGTTAATCCTTCTCTCGATATCACTCAGCAAGTGATCAGCCGCGTCAGCAAGTAATAAGAGCAAGTCCATGAGTATCACACTGCAACAACTGGCCCAGGCACTGGGCGCCGAGCTGCACGGAGATCCGGCGCAGCCCATCCACAAGCTGAATACGCTCGATAAGGCCGGTTCCGGTGAGATCGCCTTTCTGACGGACAGTAAGTACCGACACCTGCTTGAAAAGACACAAGCAGCAGCGGTGATTGTCAGGCCGGAAGACAAGGCCGTCTGTCCGGTAGCCTGTCTGGTGATGAGCGATCCTTATCTGGGGTTTGCTCTGGCCGCGCAGGCGCTGGATACCACTCCGGCTCCTGCGGTGGATGTGCACCCCAGCGCGGTGGTTGCAGAGTGCGCCAGTCTCGGCGAAGGGGTCGCTATCGGTGCCAATGCGGTGATTGAGTCTGGTGTGGTACTGGAAGACGGCGTTATCGTCGGAGCAGGATGCTTTATCGGCAAAAACACCCGCCTGGGTGCACGGACCAGACTCTGGGCCAATGTGACGATTTATCATGATGTGACGTTGGGCAGCGATTGTCTGGTTCAGGCGGGGACAGTGATCGGAGCCGATGGTTTTGGTTATGCCAACAACAAGGGCGAGTGGATCAAGATCCCTCAGCTCGGCGGAGTCATGATTGGTAACCGGGTTGAAATTGGTGCCTGTACTACCATCGATAGAGGTGCGCTGGAAGACACTCGTATTGCCGACAATGTGATTATCGACAATCAGTGTCAGATCGCCCACAACGTGGAGATTGGCTACGGTACCGCCATGGCGGGGGGGACCGTCATGGCCGGTAGTCTCAAGGTCGGTAAATATTGTATTATTGGCGGTGCCTCGGTGTTCAATGGTCATATGGAGATCTGTGACGGTGTCACCATCACCGGCATGGCCATGGTCATGAGACCCATTACCGAGCCCGGCATCTATTCCTCCGGTATTCCGCTGCAGCCCAACAAGGAGTGGCGTAAAACGGCGGCGCGCGTTATGCGCATTGACGATATGCACAAGCGGCTGGGCCGCCTTGAAAAAAAATTGAACAACAACGACTAAGCACTCTTTTTGGTAGGGTTAAATTTTGAGTAACGAACTGAACCAGTTGGACATCCAGGAAATCCTGGAACTGTTGCCGCACCGCTATCCTTTTCTGATGGTGGACAAGGTGGCTCATTATGAAATCAGCCCCGAGCGCAAGACCCTGCGCGGTATCAAGAACGTGTCATTCAACGAGCCCATGTTCACCGGCCATTTTCCCAACAAGCCGGTGTTCCCCGGTGTGCTGATCCTGGAAGCGATGGCTCAGGCCACCGGTATTCTGGCATTTAAAATGGTCGGCAAACCCAAGCCCAACGAGCTGTATTATTTTGCCTCCATCGACAATGCCCGCTTTAAACGTCCCGTGGTACCGGGAGATCAGCTGGTACTGGATGTGGTTTATCTGAAAGAGCGCAGAGGCATTGCCAAATTTACCGGTGTTGCCAGCGTCGACGGCGAAGTGGTATGTACTGCCGAGCTGATGTGCGCCAAACGCGAGGGTTAAGTGTGAGTGAACAAGGTGCAATGATCCATGAAACCGCCATTGTCCATCCCGATGCCAAAATCGGCAGCGGCGTGGAAATTGGCCCCTGGACCCTGATCGGTCCGGAAGTCGAGATCGGTGACGATTGCCGGATTGCCTCTCATGTGGTGATCAAGGGCCCAACCCGCATTGGCAAGCGCAATCACATCTTTCAGTTCGCCTCCATCGGGGAAGATTGCCAGGATAAAAAATATGCCGGCGAGCGCACCGTGCTGGAAATTGGCGACGACAACATTATTCGTGAATCCTGCACCTTTCACCGGGGCACTTCCCAGGATGACAGCCTGACCTCAGTGGGCAGTCGTAACCTGTTTATGGTGAATGTGCATGTGGCGCACGACTGTCGTATTGGCAGTGACTGCATCTTTGCCAACAATGCCACCCTGGCAGGACATGTTCATATTGGCGATCATGTCATTTTTGGTGGCCACGCCGCGATTCATCAGTTTGGCCGGGTGGGCAGTCATGCCTTTATCGCCGGTTGTGCCGCGCTGAATAAAGATGTTCCTCCCTATGTGATGGCTGCCGGACATTATGCCAAGCCCTTTGGCATCAATTCCGAAGGTCTGCGTCGCCGTGGATTCAGCAAAGAAGGTATTTCGGCTATCAAGCAGGCTTACCGTGAGCTGTTCCGCAGCGGCAAAACCGTGGAAGAGGTGCTGCCGGCATTGCAGGAGCTGAGCGAACAGCAGCCTGAGGTGGCCATTATGGTTGATTTCCTCAAGGCCAATGAGCGCGGTATTATCCGTGCCTGACGCCCCGCTTCGTATTGGGATTGTGGCCGGAGAAGTCTCCGGCGACACCCTCGGTGCCGGGCTTATCCGCGAGCTGCGCCGTCGTCATCCCGATGCCGTTTTTGAAGGAATTGCCGGCCCGCAGATGCAGGCTGAAGGCTGCCGGGCTCTGTTTGAAATGGATGAACTGGCGGTGATGGGCATAGTGGAAGTTCTGGGACGCCTGCCGCGCATTCTGCAGATCCGCAAACGTATTATTCAGCATTTCAGCGATAATCCGCCCGATGTCTTTGTCGGTATTGACGCGCCTGACTTCAATATTGGCGTGGAGCTGAAGCTGCGCAAGGCAGGCATTGCCACCGTACATTACGTCAGCCCGTCGGTGTGGGCCTGGCGGCAGGGCCGTATTCACAAAATCAAGGCCGCTACCGATATGGTGCTGGCTTTCCTGCCGTTTGAAAAAGCCTTTTACGACCGTTTCGACGCTCCTTGTCGTTTTATCGGCCATACCCTGGCCGACCAGATGCCGCTGGTACCCGACACCCTGGGTGCCCGTGAACGCTTGGGGCTGGATCCCGAGGGGCGCTACCTGGCCCTATTACCTGGCAGTCGTCATGCCGAGGTGACCTTGTTGTCACCGGTATACCTGGAGGCCTGTAAACAGCTGAAGGTGCGTTACCCGGATCTCAGGTTTGTGGTGCCGCTGGTCAGTGAAAAGCGCCGTCAGGAATTTCTTGATATCAAACAAGAGATCGCCCCCGGACTGGATATAACCCTGATTGAAGGGCATGGCCGGGAAGTGATGACCGCCGCTGACGTGATCCTGCTGGCGTCAGGCACAGCCACCCTCGAAGCCATGCTGGCCAAAAAACCCATGGTGGTGGGGTATAAACTCAAAGATTTCAGCTACTGGCTGGCCCAGCGGCTGGTAAAAACCGACTATGTGTCCTTGCCCAACCTGCTGGCAGATCAAACGCTGGTGGCAGAGCTGATCCAGCATGAGTGTACGCCGGGGCACATTGTGGATGAAGTCGGCAAACTGTTGGATAACGATCCCAGTGAGCTGGTGGCTCACTTTACCCAACTGCATAAAAAGATTCGTTGCAATGCCGATGAACAGGCCGCTCTGGCGGTGCTGGAACTGGCAAAAAAAACATGACCGATATTATTTATCCCTCCGGCGTGCTGGTGGCCGGGGTTGACGAAGTCGGGCGTGGCCCGCTGGTTGGCGATGTGGTGACCGCGGCAGTTATCCTTGACCCCGACAACCCCATTCCGGGCCTTGCCGATTCCAAGAAGATCAGTGAAAAGAAGCGGGAGCTGCTGGCACCGCTGATCCGCGAACGGGCTCTGGCCTGGGCCATTGGTCGCTGCACGGCTGCCGAAATTGATGAGCTTAATATCCTGCAGGCCACCTTGCTGGCCATGAGCCGGGCCGTGGCTGCTCTGCCGGTACAGCCCGGTTTTGTATTTATTGATGGCAACCGTTGCCCCCGTTTGCCCATGTCTGCTGAAGCCGTGGTCAAGGGTGACAGCCGGGTGGCCGAGATCAGCGCCGCTTCCATACTCGCCAAAGTGGAGCGGGATAACGAAATGCTGGCCCTGGATATCTTGCACCCACAATATGGTTTTGCCCGTCATAAGGGATACCCCACCAAGGAGCATCTGGCTGCACTGGCTCTGCACGGTGCCTTGCCTGAGCATCGGAAAAGCTTTAAGCCCGTGGCCAGAGCGCTGGAGGGCGCATGATCCCTAGCTTTATCCATCTGCGTATTCACTCTGATTTTTCCATGGTGGATGGCCTCACCAAAATCGGTCCCATTACCGGACGAGTGCAGGAGCAGGGCTACCCGGCCTTGGCCCTGACCGACGAAATGAACCTGTGCGGCCTGGTGCGTTTCTACGGCGATGCCCATAAAAGAGGCCTCAAGCCGCTGATCGGGGCCGATTTCTGGGTGCAAAGCGAGGAAATGGGCGAGCAGCTGTTTCGTCTGCCTCTGCTGGCCATGAATAACACCGGCTACCAGAATATTACCTTGCTGATATCCAAGGCTTATCTGCGTGGCCATATTCAGCACAGGCCCGTTATCGATAAAGCCTGGCTGGCGGAGCACAGTGAGGGGGTGATTGTGCTGTCCGGCGGCCGGGAAGGGGATGTGGGCACTTACTTGCTAAAGGGTAACCAGGAGCTTGCCGGGCAATGCCTGGCGTTTTACCAGCAGCATTTTCCCGACCGTTACTACCTGGAACTGCTGCGCACCGGTCGTCCCGACGAAGAAAGTTACCTGCACATGGCGGTGGAGCTGGCCACGGAACAACAGTTGCCGGTGGTGGCCACCAACGAAGTGGTGTTTCTCGACAAGAGTGATTTTGACGCTCATGAAATTCGTGTGGCCATTCATGATGGTTACACCCTGGACGACAAGCGCCGGCCCAAGCGTTACAGCCCCGAGCAATATCTGAAAAGCCCGGAGGAAATGGCCGAGCTGTTTGCCGATATTCCCGAGGCGCTGGAAAACAGTGTGGAGATCGCCAAGCGCTGTAACGTGACGGTACGGCTGGGCGAATACTTTCTGCCGGACTTCCCCACCGGCGACATGAGCATTGAAGATTTTCTGGTCAAATGCTCCGAAAAGGGCCTGGAAGAACGGCTGGAATTTCTGTTCCCGGATCCGCAAGTACGGGCGGACAAGCGCGATGAATACGACGAGCGGCTGAGAATTGAGCTCGACGTGATCAACCAGATGGGCTTCCCTGGCTACTTCCTTATCGTGATGGAATTTATCCAGTGGTCCAAGGACAACGGTATTCCTGTTGGGCCCGGACGAGGATCCGGTGCCGGCTCCCTGGTGGCCTATGCGCTCAAAATCACCGATCTTGACCCGCTCGAATTCGATCTGCTGTTTGAACGTTTCCTGAACCCCGAGCGGGTGTCGATGCCCGATTTCGACATCGACTTTTGCATGGATCGCCGTGACGAAGTGATCGATCACGTAGCCGAGCTGTACGGGCGTGATGCGGTATCCCAGATCATTACCTTCGGTACCATGGCCGCCAAGGCGGTGGTGCGTGATGTGGGGCGGGTGCTGGGCCATCCCTATGGTTTTGTCGACCGTATTTCCAAGCTGATCCCGCCCGATCCCGGCATGACCCTGGCCAAGGCCTTTGAAGCCGAGCCCAAGCTGCCCGAACTCTACGATCAGGACGAAGAGGTACGGGCGCTGATCGATATGGCACGTATCCTCGAAGGGGTAACCCGTAATGCTGGCAAGCACGCCGGTGGGGTGGTGATCGCACCGACCAGGATCACTGACTTTTCTCCGTTGTACTGTGATGCTGAGGGCCATAACCCGGTCACCCAGTTTGACAAGAATGACGTGGAATACGCCGGCCTGGTGAAATTCGACTTCCTCGGCTTGCGTACCCTGACCATCATTGACTGGGCGCTGGGCATGATTAACCCCAGACTGGCGAAGGAAGGCAAGCCGGCGATCGACATCGCCGCCATCCCCATCGACGACAAAGCCTCTTTCCAGTTGCTCAAGCGCCATGAAACCACGGCGGTATTCCAGCTGGAATCCCGTGGCATGAAGGACTTGATTAAACGGCTGCAGCCGGACTGCTTCGAAGACATGATCGCTCTGGTGGCCCTGTTCCGTCCGGGGCCGCTGCAGTCGGGCATGGTGGATAACTTTATCGACCGTAAGCACGGCCGGGAAGCGGTGTCCTACCCCGATGAACAGTGGCAGCACGAATCGCTGCAACCTATTCTGGAACCCACCTACGGCATCATCCTGTATCAGGAACAGGTGATGCAGATTGCACAGGTACTGGCGGGTTACTCCTTGGGGGGGGCAGATTTGCTGCGCCGGGCCATGGGTAAAAAGAAGCCGGAAGAGATGGCCAAGCAGCGGGCCGGTTTTGAGGCGGGGGCCGTTGCCAACGGTATCGACGGCGAGCTGGCGATGAAAATATTTGACCTGGTGGAGAAATTCGCCGGGTACGGGTTTAACAAATCGCACTCTGCCGCTTATGCCCTGGTGTCCTACCAGACCCTGTGGCTGAAGACCCATTTCCCGGCCGAGTTTATGGCGGCGGTGATGACCGCCGATATGGACAACACCGACAAGGTGGTGACCCTGGTGGACGAATGTCAGCGGATGGGGCTGACGTTGATCCCACCTGATGTTAACACCGGGCGTTATCGTTTTACGGTGAATGAAGATGGCCACATTGTGTATGGTATTGGTGCCATCAAGGGGGTGGGTGAAGCCCCTATCGAGTCTATCCTCGCTGCCCGTGAAGCTGGCGGTCCGTTCCGGGACCTGTTCGACTTCTGTAACCGGGTGGATCTGAAAAAGCTGAATAAGCGGGTGATGGAAAAGCTGATTCTTTCCGGGGCCATGGATCGGCTGGGCCCGCACCGGGCGGCCATTATGGCCAGCCTGGGCGAGGCCATGCAGGCGGCCGATCAGCATGCCAAGGCCGAGGCTCTCGGTCAGGGTGACATGTTCGGCGTGCTGGTGGAAGAAGACAGTGTTGAGCACGCTTTTGCCGATGTACCTCACTGGCCTGATAAGATATGGCTTGACGGTGAACGCGATACACTGGGGTTGTATCTCACCGGTCACCCCATTAATCAATATGCCAAAGAGTTGCGGCACTATACCAGCGGCCGTCTGAATGAAGTGCAGCCCGGTGGCCGTGATCGCATCAGCACGGTGGCAGGGCTGGTGATTGCCGCCAGAGTGATGACCACCAAGCGGGGCAACCGTATGGGTATTCTCACCCTTGATGACAAATCGGGGCGTCTGGATGTCACGCTGTTCTCTGATGCACTGGAACGCTATGAGTCTTTGCTGGAAAAAGATAAAATTCTGGTTATTAGCGGACAGGTAAGTTTTGACGACTTCTCCGGCGGCCTTAAAATGTCGGCCAGAGAAGTGCTTGATATCAGCGATGCCCGGGAGCGTTTTGCCCGTGGCCTTGCATTGTATATAGATAAAAGCCGCATCGATCAGGGCTTTTTTACTCAATTGCTGGACATACTCACGCCGGTTAGGGCGGGCGTATGTCCTGTGCGTGTGACCTATAACCGACCTGGCGCAAGAGCCGAGCTCACTCTGGGCACCGAGTGGCGGGTAACCCCCACCGATCAGATGCTGGACTCGCTGAAAGGCCTGCTGGGGCCGGACAAGGTCGAACTGATGTTTGAATAGAGGGCAGCCATGAGCCACCATTTTCTGGATTTTGAACAACCTATCGCCGAACTTCAGGCCCAGATTGAAGAACTTCGCCATGTGGGCGAAGGCGAAGGCCTCGACATCGATCTGGATGAAGAGATCGGTCGTCTGGAAGTGAAGCGCGACGAGCTGACTAAAAAAGTATTCGGCAACCTGGGTCCCTGGCAGATTTCCCAGCTGGCCCGTCATCCCCGTCGTCCTTACACTCAGGACTATCTGGATATGATGTTTGGCGAATTTGATGAGCTGGCCGGCGATCGTGCCTACGCTGACGACAAGGCTATTGTCGGTGGGGTGGCCCGTTTTGAAGGCCGCCCGGTGATGGTGATTGGTCATCAGAAAGGCCGTGAAACCAAGGAAAAAATCAAACGCAACTTTGGCATGCCCCGTCCGGAAGGCTACCGTAAGGCCCTGCGGCTGATGGAGATGGCCGAACGTTTCAAAATGCCGATCCTGACCTTTATCGACACTCCCGGTGCCTACCCGGGCGTGGGTGCTGAAGAGCGCGGTCAGAGTGAAGCCATCGCCCGTAACCTGAAAGTCATGGCCGGTCTGAAAACCCCCATTATCTGCACCGTAGTGGGTGAAGGTGGCTCTGGCGGTGCCCTGGCCATTGGCGTGGGTGACCGGGTTAATATGCTGCAGTATTCTACCTACTCGGTGATTTCCCCGGAAGGCTGTGCCTCTATTCTGTGGAAGAGCGCCGAGAAGGCCTCCGTGGCCGCCGAAGCCATGGGCATTACCGCAGGCCGGATCCATGAGCTGGGTCTGATCGACAATGTGGTGGAAGAGCCCATGGGCGGCGCCCACAGCAACCCGCTGCTGATGGCTGAACGCCTGAAAGCGCGTCTGATCGCTGATCTGGCCGATCTCGAGCAGCTCGATACCGATGCGTTGCTGGAGCAGCGTTACCAGCGTCTGATGAAATACGGTTATTGCTGATAGGCCGGCTGCCAGGGGCACGTCTATAGCTTGCATGAGCGCCTTCAGAGGCGCTTTTTTCTTTCCCGCCGAACCCGTTGGTTCTTCCTCATGTCCGCTTTTTAAACTGTTATATTTTGTCTTGAGATAGAACCACTTACCAGGGAATGTCTTGTATGAACCTTCGTTATTTACTGCTGCTTGTGTGCTTTTACTTCCCGCTGTTGCCACTGAGCGCCGCTGATTCACCATTGAGGGATTACTATCAGGACAGCTGGACCACTCGTAATGGTCTGCCTCACAACAGTATCAACAGCATGGCACAAACGGCCGAAGGTTATCTCTGGTTTGCAACCTGGGAGGGAGTGTCACGCTATAACGGACGGAGGTTTCATACTTTTGTGCGTGGTGAGCAAACCGGCTTGGCTGACTCGGGAATTCGTGGATTGACTACGGATGGCGATGGCTTGCTGGTAGTGGGGGCCCGGGGGAGTTTCAGTCGTTATCAACATCCTCACTGGCAACCCCAGAGAAGCCTGCCGGCCATGGTGAACCATGTACTGCGTGACCAGAAAGGACGGTTATGGTTTGCGACTGAAGGTGACGGTATTTATATGCGTGACCAGCAAGGGACACAACATCATTTTTCATCATCTCAGGGTCTGCCTGGGCTGGCGGTTTACCGTTTGCTGCAAACAGAAGACGGGCGGATCTGGGCGGGAACCTCTCTCGGGCTGGTGGAGATCGGGCCTGATCTGGAAATCACCGTGAATAGGCAGATCCCGGCTGTTCCGGTACAGGCGTTGTTGCAAACACAGCAAGGACAGTTGCTGGTGGGTTCAGGGCGAGGGTTGTATGGCAGTGACAAGAGCGGCAGCTTTGCCCCTCTTCATCCGCAACTGGCCGAGGAAGCCATCAGCACTCTGCTGGAAGATAGTGACGGTGAATTGTGGATTGGCACCATTGACCGGGGGCTGGTGCGTCTGGGCAGGCATGGACTGGAGCGGCTGGATACGGAACAGGGTCTGCCCAACAACCGGGTGGTGTCATTGCTGCAGGACTCGGAGGGCAATATCTGGGTGGGCACCAATGGTGGCCTGATGCGTTTGCGTGACGCGCCTTTTACCAGTTTTACCCAAGAACAGGGGCTGTCCGGAAACTATGTACGTACTGTACTCGCCGATGAAAATGGGAAAATCTGGGCGGGTACCAGCAACGGCCTCAGTCAGATCCGCCCCAGTGGCGTGCAGTCGGTGCCGGTTGAACTTCCCGACGGTAAGGTGCCATCTATTTTGAGTCTCGCCCAGCAGGATAATACCCTCTGGCTGGGGACCTTTATTCATGGCCTTATCGGCCTCACGCCTGACCGGCCGCCGCAGATTATTGATAGCCGGCAGGGTCTCAGTGCCAATGAAGTTCGCGCCATATTACCGGCCCGGGATGGCAGTCTGTGGATAGGTACTGCCGACGGACTTAACCGTTTGTACCAGGGCCGAGTGACCACTTATGGCAGGAAAAACGGTTTGCCCGGTGAATTTGTGATGGCGCTGCACCAGGCGGAAAACGGCGATATCTGGGTTGGCACTGGGGTCGGGGTGGCGATTTTGAGCCGGGGGGATCCGGCAGAGATCAGAACACTTGATTTACACAGTCAGGAAAGTGCCGAATATGCCTTTGGCTTTTATCAGCAAGCGGGCAGCGATGCCGTCTGGGTTGCTACTGACCGCGGTCTGCTGCGTTACCGGTATCGGGATGACAGTCTGTCCATCGTCGGTCGTCCTCAGGGGTTACCCATTGAAAAAATGTTTCAGCCGGTAGCCGATCAGCAAGGCGGGCTCTGGCTGACCACCAACCGGGGAATACTGAGGCTGGACTTGCAGCAGGCGCATCAGGTGGCAGATGGTGAGCTGGATGTCATTCCTTTTGAACTGTTCGGAGAAGGAGATGGTATGGCCAGCAGCCAGGCCAATGGAGGGGCGGGGCCTGCAGCCACTTTGGCCCCTGATGGCAGCCTTTGGATTGCGACGGCCATCGGGGTGGCACGAGTGCAGCCCAAACGGCTGGCCAGTCTGGTGCGAAATAATCTGCCGGTGGTGCTGGAAGATATCAAGGTCAACGGTATATCGGTATTGCCGGAGCCGTCCCTGGACCTGCCAGCTGGCAGCGAGCGTATACAAATTGAGTTTGCTGGCTTGGGTTATGTGATGCCCGAGCGCATCCGTTATCGCACCCGGCTGGAAGGATTCGACAAGGAATGGGTTGCGCGCGATAGCCAGAACCTGGCGGAATATACCAACCTGTCACCGGGTCATTACCAGCTTAACGTGGCGGCATCTTATCCTTATACCCCCTGGAGTGACCGGGAAGCCAGCCTGAGTTTCAGTATTGCGCCGTTTTTCTGGCAGCGTCCTGCGTTTTGGATCCTTCTGGGAGGAGGTGGATTGTTGCTGATATGGGGCTTGTTTCAACTGCGCCTGCGCATGCTGAAGAGCAGTGCCATTACCCTTCAGCGGCTGGTGGATGAAAAAACCTATGCCCTGCAACAGCAGACTCAGGCCTTTGAACGCCAGGCGCGGGAAGATCAGCTTACCGGCCTTGCCAATCGCCGGGCCTTTGATGAATGGCTGGCTGAGGCTTATGGTTATTCCGGGCAAAGTGCTCATGATCTTTGTCTGGCGGTGGTGGATATTGATTACTTCAAGCAAGTAAACGACCGGTGGTCGCATAGTGTTGGAGATGAAGCGATTAAGGCTGTGGCGCAGGTATTAAAGGAGCAGATCCGCAGTCAGGATAAGCTCGCTCGCTGGGGGGGAGAAGAATTTACCTTGTTGTTCCCCGATACCAGTCTGAAAGATGCCGCCCGTATTTGTGAGCGTATTCGCCGGGCTGTGGCTGAGCTTGACTGCAGCCCGATTGCCGAGGGCCTGAGCCTGACCGTGTCGCTGGGGGTGGCAGATACGAGTGATGCACTCAGTCCAGACCGGCTGTTGGCGTTGGCGGATCAGGCGCTTTATGATGCCAAGAGTGGCGGGCGAAACCGGGTGGAGATGTGAGTATGACATTGTATGAGCGCATGTGCCGGTGCCTGCATGATCACTATCCACAAGGTCCGATATATATTGCCTTCAGTGGCGGGCTAGACTCCACGGTGCTGCTGGTACTGGCAGCACGGCTGGCTGCTGAGCAGGATCGCAAACTTTGTGCCCTGCACGTGCATCATGGCCTGCAGGCAGCGGCCGATGCCTGGCCGGCACACTGTTTGCGGCTGGCAGGCTCTCTGGGTGTTCCCTGCCGGATTTTGCCGGTGAAGGTAGCCACCGGCGCGCGTATCAGCACGGAGGCTGCCGCGCGTGACGCCCGTTATGCCGCACTGGCGGCTGAATTGCCGGCGGGTGCCGCTCTGCTGACCGGCCATCACCTGGATGATCAGGTGGAGACCCTGTTGCTGGCGCTTAAGCGTGGTGCCGGTATTGCCGGATTGGCCGCCATGCCGGAGTGCAGGGCGCTGGGGCAGGGGATACAGATCAGGCCGTTGCTGGCGCATTCCCGGAACGAGCTGGAGGCCTTTGCCGCTGAGCAGACGTTAAACTGGGTGGAAGATCCGTCCAATGCCGACAATCGCTTTGACCGCAATTTTTTGCGTAATGAGATAGTCCCGCGCTTGCTAAAGCAGTGGCCTGCTTTCTCCAGAACAGCCAGCCGCAGCGCAGCGCTGTGTGCCGAGCAACTGGAACTTTCGCAGGCGCTGGCGGAAGAAGACATGTCGGTGCTGCAGAATACCGCGAAGGGACTCAGCATTGCCGGTCTCGAGACCTTCAGTACCGCCCGGCGCAATAACGTTCTGCGTTATTGGCTGAGCGAACAGGGCATGTTGCTCAGCCGCAGTCAGCTGGCAGTGGCCTGGCAAGAACTGGCACTGGCCCGTGAGGATGCCGATCCCGTGCTTAACATTGGCGAAAAAACGCTGCGCCGTTATCAGGGTTATCTGTATGTCCCGGCACTGGAACATGAACCGGTGGCCGTCCCTGTACTTCAGCCAGAGCAATGGCAGGATTTGGGCGTCGGACGCCTGTGTCTGTCTTGGGGAAGAGAGCTGGTGGCGGTTCGGGCCGATATTGCGCCTGAAAAACTGCACATTGCCTTTGGTGTGACCGGTCTTCGCGCCTGCCCGGCGGGCCGCAGTGGCTCGCGTCCGTTAAAGAAGCTCTGGCAGGAATATGGGATCCCTCCCTGGCAACGTCCACGGGTGCCGCTGCTGATGCATGAAGACAAGCTGGTGGCGGCGCTGGGAGTGTTTATCTGCGACGATTACCTTGCCCGTCCCGACGAGTCGGGCTGGCAAATACAATATCAGCGGTAAAATGCAGCAAGTCCCGACAGGCAGGCACCGGTCATTCCGGATAACCCCATCATGTCGGGACTTTTTTTAGTCTGCCAGGTGTCCGTTTTTTGTTATCGGTAAAGACTTTGCGCCAATTGCTCCAGTGTCCGGTTGCTGTCGGTGACGGCGATGGAGAATCCACTGACGCCCGCAGCATGAAGGGCATCGCCCAGGCGTGGCAGGGTAGTGGCGTCCCCGCTTAAGCGGCTGACCAAGGGCAGGTGTGTCCGGCTGCTTAGCTCCAGCAGGCTGGACAGAGGCAGTGCCTGGCTGTCCAGCAAGGCCAGTTGCTGATTGCCCTGCTGCAAAATATGCTGGGCTACTTTCAGGCTGTGCTCCGGCTCTTCGGCCAGCTCCAGCAGCAAGGGGCGGGTACAACGACCGGCGGCACTGAGCAGCTCATCATTGGAGGACGCTTTGGCATCCAGCAGCAGCCAATCTACCTGCTCGGCGGCTTTGTGCACCTGCTCAGCATTGGTGACCCGGGTCATGGCCGCCAGATCGAATCGCTCGGCCGTCGCGTGCAATTGCTGCAGTCTGTCCAGTCCCAGCTCCGTGCCGACGTCGGTAAAGCAGTCCAGTGCCAGTACCTGGCCGCCCTGCTCTTTAATGCTGCGGGCCAGTTCATCCAGCTGCGAGCCGGGCCAGCTTTCCAGCTCGGCTATCAGCAAGGGCTCGTCGCCTCCCAGGGTGAAGGGGCCAACCTGTACCCGGGTGTTATCGGCCTTATAGTGACGGCTGTAGCGTACCGGCTCATTTTGCTTTGGGGTCTGCGTTTTGTTCAGCAGCCGCGCAGGAATACGAGTGGGAGACACTTCTGCGCTGGGGTAGCAGCCCATGACCTTGATAAAGCGGGTAATGTTGCCCAGCTCTTTCATGGCGCTCTGCATATCGCCGCTGTTGGCGTTGGCAGCGACATCCACATAGAACATTTCTTCCCAGGGATTGCCGATAATGGGACGTGACTCCAGCCTGGTCATGGTGATGCCATGGTTGCGCAGCACCAGCAGGGCTTCCACCAGAGCACCACTTTGCTGACCGGTAGACATAATAAAACTGGTTTTGGCCGGGATTTGCTCTGCCACTTCAATGGGCTTGCGGGCCACTACAATAAAGCGGGTCATGTTTTGTTTCTGGTTGGCCAGTCCTTCTACCAACGGAACCAGCCCGTGCAGCGCGCCTCCGTCGGCGCTGCCCAGTGCGGCTACGTCCGGGCGGCTTAGTCTGGCGACCTGCTCCATGGCATTAGAAGACGCCGCGCAAAATTTCACATCCAAATCGGCCAGACGACTCAGGTACTGAGAGCATTGCTGATAAGGCTGAGAATGGGTATAGAGCGTTTTGATTTGCTCTACGCGGGTATCGGTGGCCACCAGCAGGCAGTGTTCAATAGGCTGGGTCAGCTCACCGACAATCGACAGACGGGTATGCTGCATGAGGTCAAAAACATCATTGATGGCACCGGAGCTGGTGTTTTCGATGGGCAGGATGCCGTACTGGGCCTGGCCGGATTCCACGGTTTCAAAAATCTGCTGAAAGCTCTCGCAATTGTGTTCAATCAGTGGTGCCTGAAAGCGGGAAAGGTATTTCCGGGCCGCCATATTGGAATAAGAGCCTTTCAGGCCAAGAAAGGCCACGCTGATGGCGGGAACGCTGTCTCTGGGGTTGAGCAAGTCCTGTAGCAGCGCTTGCTGTGACAGTACGGAGTCCTCAATGATGGTGTGAAAAATGCGGGTAACAAAGTGCGCATCCAGGCCAAGCTGACGACCCTGACTGACCAGATCCACCAGCAATGCCTGCTCCCGTTCCTGATCGCGAATGGGGCGCGGGTTTTCCAGTTTGGAGCGGGCCACATCCAGGCTCAGGGTTTTGCGCTGTGCCAACAGGCTCAGCAGTTCCTGGTCCAGGCGGGTGATGTTGTTTCTAATGTCGTCCAGATTCATGAATAGGGTGTCCTTCCTCGCCAGCATGTATCAATAAAAAAAGCCTCCCTGGTGGGAGGCTTTGCTATTCGTCTTTCGCTTGTTTTTCGCCAGACAGCCGCCTCCCGGTTCAGGATGCAAAAAAGAAGCGAAAGAAAAACAGCTGAATAAGCATATAAATGTGACTCTTAAGTGATGCAACTTATAGAAATACTGAAAAGCGGCGCTGCTGGCAAGTGGTTTCCCGAAATATCGGGCAAAATCTCCTGCCGGGAAAAAAGAAGAGCGGGAAGTTCAGGTTGTGCGGAAAGAGATTAGCCGCGGATAAACCGCGGCTGGCATACTCTCGAAGTACTGTGTTTATTCTTCTTCTTGCTCTGCTACCGGCTGAGCAGTCTGGCTGCGCTGGGCCAGCGGTTTTTCTGCATAGCGGGTCAGCTGCCGTTCCAGTTTCTGGCCCAGATCGTTGATGGCGGCATACAGGTTTTCATCCTCGGCCTGAGCGAATAATGTTTCGCCAGGCAGGCCGGCGCTGGCTTCTACCTGATAGTTCAGGCCTTCTTTCTGGATCACCACATGGGGGGTGATTAAGGCAATCTGACGACGGTTCAGCTTTTCAAAACGACTCTCAATCCGTTCACGAATGGCGGGAGTGATGTCAATAACATGGCTGGTAATGGCAATGGACATAAAGGACCCCCTTGGCTGTTGTCTTTTGCTTTACGGTTTCAGATTACTCCCTTGATAAAAGGATTTCGTGAGCTGGATCAAGTAATCGTCGCAATCAGCAGGGGCCGGGAAATAAGTGTGAGCCAGACGGAGAAACTGGATCAAACGACGCCAGCTGTCTTGCTCATCAAAAGAAATTATGGCCAGCCCATTGGCAGCATCGCCGCCATTTCTTACGATAGCGACATCATATCGTCGCGGGAGTAAGCAGCGTGTTCAAACGGGCAGGAATCGGCATTTTATTATTGAGTCTGGGGCTGACGGCTCAGGCTTCGCCACTTCGAGAGCAATATCGTCAGGCCGAGCAGGCCCTTAAGCAGGACAACAACGAACAATACCGGGAACTGAGAGCCCGGCTGGATTCCTATCCGTTGGTGCCTTATCTGGATTATCGTTATCTGGCCGGCCGGTTGAGTTCGATCAGCACCAAAGACGTTCAGGACTTTATGGAGCGTTATCCTGACTCGCAACTGGCTGACCGGCTGGAGCGGCAATATTTGTTTCGTCTGACCCGGGAGCAACGCTGGCGCGAATTTCTTTCGCTTTATCCCAGCCTGCCCAACAGCACCGAGCTGCAATGCGCTCATTACCGGGCCAAATGGGCAACCGGCGATAAGGCCGGCGCCCTGGAAGGGGCCGAAAAGCTGTGGCAATACGGCCGTTCCCGGCCCAATGCCTGTGATCCGTTATTTGAAACCTGGAAGGCCCAGGGCGGTCAGACCGATGAACACATCTGGCAGCGTATGCTGCTGGCCTATGAAAATGGTGAGAGCGGGCTGATTAAATACCTTGCCGGCCTGCTGAGTAAATCGGCCGGCCCTGATGGCGAGCTGCTGATGGCGCTGGATAGTAACCCGGCCATTCTTGCCGAGCGGGAGCGTTTTGATACCGGCAAACACCACAGTGATGCCATTGCGGTGGCATTGACCCGGCTGGCCAATCAGGATCCTTCCCTGACCATGGAGCTGTACCCGCGTTTTCAGCGTCACCCGGGGCTGAACGCGGCCCAACAGGCAGAAATAGAACGCAGCCTGGCTCGTCGTCTGATGTTTAACCGCACCCATGAGTATCGTCGCTGGCTTGATAAGCGCCTGCCTGAGGTTGGCAGCGATGCGCTGTTTGAGCTGCGGGCGCGGCTCGCCATCTGGGAGCAGGACTGGGAACATTTGATTGGCTGGATAGACAGGCTGCCTGCAGACGAGCAAAACACCAGTCGCTGGCAATATTGGCGTGGCCGGGCGTTGGCGGAAACCGGCCAGCAACAGGCTGCCGATAAAGCCTGGGCCAAGGCCGCCGGTGAGCGCGATTACTATGGTTTTCTGGCTGCACAGCGAAGTCAGCGGCCTTATTCACTGAACCGTCAGGCTCCGCCACCGGCTCCCGAGTGGCGCTCGGCTGTTAACACCTGGCCAGCGTTACCGCGGGTGGAAGAATGGCTGGCATTGGGTAACAAGTCGGCAGCACGCAGTGAGTGGTATCACCTGCTGAGTAAAGTCAGTGAGCCTGAACAGCTGGCACTGGGCGCGCTGGCGCTGGAACGGGGCTGGCACGATAAATCCATTCTTGCCAGTATTCGTGCCAAGGCCTGGGATCAGCTCGATTTGCGTTTTCCCATCGTCTATCGGGATATTTTCCGCCAGCAGGCCAAAGCGCTGAAGCTGGATGAACCCATTCTGTTTGCCATTGCCCGCCAGGAAAGTGCCTTTTATGAAGATGCCCGCTCGCCGGTGGGGGCTGGGGGACTGATGCAGTTAATGCCGGCCACCGCCAAAGAGACGGCACGCAAGCATGGTATCAGCGATTACCGTCGCAGCAGTGATGTGTATGTGCCGGGGATCAACGTGCAGCTGGGATCCAGCTATTTCAGTGAGTTGCTGGTGCGTTACGACGGAAACCGGATTCCTGCCATTGCTGCCTACAATGCGGGGCCAGGGCGCATAAACCGCTGGCTGGCAAACAGCGGCAGCCGGCCGGTGGATGTGTGGGTGGAAAATATTCCCTATCGTGAAACCCGCGGGTATGTGCAGAACGTGTTGGCTTATTCGGTGATTTATCAGGAAATGCTGGGTCAGCCCAAACGTTTTCTTAACGCGAAAGAGCTGAACGATGTCTACTGAGCAGAGTATTGCGATTCTGGGGCTGGGCTGGCTGGGGGAGCCCCTCGGGCTCAGCTTGCACGCGCAGGGCTGGCGGGTATCCGGTACAACCCGTGCTGCGGATAAAGCAGCACGGCTGACAGAGCAGGGCCTGACGGTTGTAGCAATGGATGTCAGCGAAGCTGTGCCGGCTCAATGGCCGGTGGTGCTGTCAGCCCGGACCCTGCTGCTTTGCGTGCCGCCGGGAAAGGTAAACGACTATGCCCGGACCCTCGGGGTGCTGGCCAAAAAAGCGGTGGCCGGCGGGGTAAAGCGGGTTATTTTCACCAGCGCTACGTCGGTCTACAGCGGCAGTGGGGTGAATACCGAACAGAATGCTGCACCTGATGGTCCCAGAGGTGAACGCATGCTCGCCGCAGAGCGAGCCGTGCAGGGGTGCGGAGCCGAGCAAGTGCTTATTTTACGCTTGTCCGGGCTGGTAGGGGGTAATCGTGAGCCGGGGCGGTTTTTATCAGGCAGACATTTTGACGGGGGAGACGAGCCGGTCAATCTGGTGGCTCAGGAGGATCTGTTACGCTTTATTCCGGCTATTCTGGCACGTGATGACTGGCCGGCTGTGCTGAATGTAAGTGCACCTCATCATCCGAGTCGTCATGACTTTTACCGTGAAGCTGCGCAGTTGCAGTCGCTGCCGCCACCGATATTCAGTGGCGGAGGAAAAGGCAAAACCATCGATGGCAGTGCCATCAGTCGTTGGCTGAACATGAACTACCTGGTTACCGATTGGTTTCAATGGCTTTCGCAGCGAGCCCGGCGGTAATTGCGGTATTGGCTTGCCCGGTCTATGATGCGCGCCTGTCGTTAAGAACCAAGAGTCAGTATTTAATGAGTGAATCCCGGAATCCGCAAGGCGATTTGTTGCTGCGCACCATGGCGATGCCAGCCGATACCAATGCCAATGGCGATATTTTTGGTGGCTGGATCATGTCTCAGATGGATTTGGGGGGCAGTCTGCTCGCTAACGAAATAGCCCATGGCCGGGTGTGCACCGTGGCTGTAGACAAAATGGTATTTGCCCGCCCGGTACAGGTGGGTGATGTTATCTGCTGTTATGGCGATCTGGTGAAAGTAGGGCGTACCTCCATCACCATTAAAGTCGAAGTCTGGGTGAAACCGGTATTAACACCGGAGAGCGGGCCGCGTTACCCGGTGGCCGGGGCCGAGTTTGTTTATGTGGCCATAGACGAAAACGGACGCCCCCGTGCCGTTAACGGTGACTAAGGGGCTGGTGCTGGCTGGCGCTCTTGCTCTTGCCGGCTGCCTCGAAGTGCCGGACCAGGCGTTGCTGAGTGAGCGCTTTACGCCTGCCGATGACTGTCTCTATCCCTCTTTGACGGCTTCCACGCCTTTGCCGGCGCAGTTTTCGTTGCTAAGCTGGAATATTTACAAGCAGCAGGGGGAATGGCAGCCGGAGCTCTCTCGCTGGATGGAAAACACGGACTTGCTGCTGTTGCAGGAAGCCAGCGGCCGGCAAGGCCTGTATCAGTGGCTGGCACAGCAGCAGCTGGACTGGTTTCAGGCCGCAGCCTTCAGCTGGCAGCAATTGCCCAACGGCGTGTTAACCGCAAGCCGCAGTCACGCCGCACAAGTATGTGCCGGACGCATGACAGAGCCGGCGACCCGTATTCCCAAATCCTTGTTATTCAGCCGTTACTCTCTGCAGGGATCAGCCGAACAACTGCTGGTTGTTAACCTGCATGCTGTCAATTTTTCACTGCGAGGACGCACCTATCAGGCGCAGCTCGACATGATCAGTAAGGCCATGGCCGGCCACCGTGGTCCTGTGATTGTGGCGGGTGACTTTAACCGCTGGAATGCCCGCCGGCAACAGCAGCTCAGTCGCTGGGCAGAGGCTGAAAACCTGACAGAAGCCATGCCTTCACCGGATGTGCGCACCCGTTTCTGGGGATATCCGCTGGACGCTATTTTCTACCGTGATCTTACCCTGATCCAGGCTCACAGTGTCGGCACCCACGCCTCTGATCACACACCGCTCAAGGCAACATTCAGTGCCGCTGCGTTTTAAACACGGCTGGCGTATCAGGCGGATACATTTGACTTGTGCCCGCCGGAAAATTGGATTCATCCGGGATAAAAAGCCGTATTGATAGTTGAACTCTTTGGCGAAGAAGACGGTTGTCTTTTTAATTTCTCTCGCTTCTCCTGACCGGGCGCTCTCTGGCAAACGAGATGCCGCTTATCCATTTTGCTATTACCTTCTGTCGCCGGCTGATGGCAATACTCAGCCGAACCGGGTGAGTAACTTGTTGGCGTATACATTCAGCCCTCTGGCGGCCTGGTTAACAGACTGCACGGATTCCACAGCGGATCCTTGAAGCTCAGTTAGGCAGGTATCAGTTGCCCCTTGAGTTAGCATGTGCATCCTCTTATGGGCTGATGACCCTGTGTATCCGGAGAACCAGACGACCACGTCATTGACATCCGCTTGCCTTCGGCCCTGTGAGCTGGATAACCGGTCATCCCACTTAACGTGAGCAGTGCTGCTCAAGATTGACTTGTCACATAGAAAATAAATGATAGTATTGCATTTAGAAATCATTATTATTTGCGTTTATGTTTTATGGCTTTGCCAAGCCATGCTGCACCTTATGTATGCATAGTACTACGCGTCGTAATTTCGGCACTATTTCAACTACCGGGTTAACCTACAGACGTTAATTTCCCGCTTTTTTGCGGAGTCTTTAAAACGTTACGGTAACTGAGAATATCGTGAAGCGTGGTTTAACTTACATGTACATCGAAAATTAAATTTACTTACAAATGGATAAAAGGGAACTGGCTTTTATGATGTCGCCAGGATACAAAGGCTGTTCATTTGCCTTTGAAGAGTTGTATGCAGATTACTACGGTTGGCTCAGCAGATGGCTGATATACCGGGTGGGATGCAGTGAACAAGCAGCAGACTTGGCGCAAGATACATTCATTCGTGTGTTGCGCCGCAATGAAGCGATAAATATCAGGGAGCCTCGTGCTTATTTAATAACAATAGCAAAGGGGCTGATAGCCAATGCTTATCGGCGTCAGGATATTGAACGTACATTTCTGTCCGCTCTTCAAGTGATTCCCAAGAGTGTATTCCCTTCAGAGGAAGAAAAATATCAATCACTTGAAACATTGTTGGGAATAGAGCGTTGTCTGCAGCAGCTGGATGAACCGGTTAGACAGGCATTTTTTCTTTTTCAGCTTGATGGGCTGTCTCAGAATGAAATAGCGACCAGACTCAATATTTCTCTGTCTACTGTAAAACGGTATATCAGTAAAGCATTATTGCTCCTGCCGTAACCAGCCGATATTTCGTGCTCAGAGATATAACTTTATTGCTGACTATTCAAGGAAAGGAAAAGGCATAGGGTATTCACCTGGTTGTATGAAACTTTCTCCTGAAGAAACCAATATCAGTTTTTCAGAGTGCTGATGGTGTCAGAGTATGGTGTTTTATGATGACGCCTTGATAGTGAAGGGTGGGGAGGTAAGGCGGACAAGAAAGTGAGATGATATTGGGATTGAAAATGAGCCGCTTTTTCTCACTACCAGCAGGGAAATGGTCATCTTTGATGACAGAGTTTTTGGTACTTTCCTTTTAAAGTGGCTGGAAAATAAATTAAGGGTGAATCCCGATAAATAACTTTTCTTCACAGCTGCTCTATTGTTTATTGAAAGTGTATAAGTAAGGTCGCTGGAGAGCGCGTTTGTTAATAAATGGCTAAACTTTATTGCAATGAATAGGCGTTTAATCACCTTTTGTAGGGGGGAGTAAGGTTTTAGTCTTATTTATTATATTGTTGCCTCCTTGCTGGTGGGGGCACCAGTAAGGAGGCTCAGTCAGGGCTTTAGAAATGGCGTTTAACGGAAAATGTCAGTGCGCGGGGGGCGTTTGGGGTAACCAAAAAGTTTCTGCTACCAGTTTCGGCACGGTTTTCATCGAACGCATTTTTCAGAAGAAGTGCGACTTCCCAGTCTTCATTGTCGTAATAAACGCCTGCATCTGCTTCAATGTAGGCAGGGACAACATTACTACTGAAACGGCGTTCACTTTCATAACGCAAACCAAGACCCAGCTTGAAATTATTTAAATCACCAGTCAATCGGTAACGATTCCATAAGGCAACACTGTGTTTGGGACTATTATCAGACTGTATGCCTTTGTCTGCTCCTTTAGTAAAGGCTGATCGAGTGAAAGCATAGTTAAGGCTTCCTGACCACTGGCTGTTTGGAGTAAATGTGAGATCGACTTCAACACCTTTAGAACGGAAGTTGGGGCCCTTTTCCTGAGTCAGCAGGCACCCTTCGATTCCATCGAGGTTGCAATCAAAGCTGGTTTTATTTTCACGATCGAGCTGGAAAGCAGTGACGGACGTGGTCAAGTTATTATCAAAGAAATCAGCCTTGAAGCCAACTTCATAGTTGTTGCCTTCGACCGGGACATAGTCGTCTGTGCCCAGACCATGATACTCATAACCATATTGCCCAATGTAACGCACGTTGAGCGGATCATAGGCATAGCTATACGTCGCGAAAACGTTGAAATCGTCGCTCAGCTTATAAAGCAGCCCTAAGTCCCAGATGAACTTGCTGTAGGAGTCTTCATACACTTTAACGAAGCTCAGCCGGCTGCTTCTGGAACGTACCTGATCCTGCTGAACATAAGACACCCCCGGGGTGATGACAAGATCACCGAAAGTAATACGATCTTTCAGGTATATGTTGATATCCTTGACCGATTTTGGCGTAATTTCATAGTTCAGAACATTGTCTGGTACCGGACCTGTAATCTGATCATTCGGGTTATTGACATCAACTTCGTTATGTTCAGACGACGAAGAGCTTTGGTAGTTACCGCCGTAGTCAGTACTGAAGTCCCGATAACTTCCTCCAAATAGTAAATGGTGAGAAAGCGGGCCGGTTGTGAACTGACCTTGCACTCCAATGTCTAGCAACTTGTAGCTATCATCGTTTTTATATCCGCGCCAACGTCTGTCTTGGGTCGGTGCACCGGCAAGCGGGTTTCTGGGGATACTCAGTTCCAGGGAGCGTTGCTCTGCTTCCGTTTCGCTGTAACGCAGTCGTGAAGACAGGGACCAGTCTTCGTTAAAATCATGCTGAAGAGTCAGGTCAGCATTAATGGTGGTGTTATTGTTGAAATCTTCGGGGCTGCCGTACTGATATTCCCGTTGTGTGGGGGTCCCATAGTCTTCATTCGAAGAGAAGTAGCCCTTTTCAAATACCTTGCCAACGCTGCCAGTGCCTGAAAAATTACGCTCGGCGTATTCGATGCGAGGAGTGATGCGTGTATTGTCTCCAATCAGGAATGTCATTGATGTATCAAGCAGCTTTTCGTCTACTTCCAAGCCTTTCTGGAAGAAGTCTCCCGATGGAGTGCGCTGAGCCATGACACGATAGAGCACATTATCGGAGAGCGGGCCTGTACTATCCAGGTTGAACGCCAGATGATTACGATCAAAGTAGCCAACATCACTGGAAATATAAGAGGTTCCATGTACTCCCAAGCTGGTGGACGCTTCAGCTTCCGGTTTTTTGGTGGTCAGGTTGATCATGCCACCGCCAATACCAGAGCCGTATAACAAGCCATCTTGCCCCCGGAGAAAGGCCACTGACTCAAGGTTATAGGTACTTGGCAGAATAGATCCGGTTCGCCCTCCATCTCCATCATTGACTCCCTGCAGTGTGCGCAGGCCGTCTATCAGTACGTTGTTATAGTCTGTTACTAAGCCACGTACCATCAGGGAGCCTGCTGCCGTATCGTTGTTACTGAAACCAGGTACATAGTCCAGGACCTGATCAACTGCTGTTGCATTCATTTCGCGCAATGCGCGCTCATCCAGTACAACAATTGAACGCCCCGTGTCTCTGATGCTGAGATCCATTTTTGTCGCAGTCTTGTTAACCTGGTCAAGACCTGCTCGTCCTTTGACCAACAGTTGATCAAGCACTGTTACATGGCTATCAAACATCAGGGGTTGCTGCCTGAGAATCAGGTAGCTGTCGCCGCTTTTTTCCGCGACAAAGCCAATGTTTTGCAATAGGCTGTCCAGTGCTTCTGGCAGGGTGAGCTGTCCGCGAACAGGACTATTTGTTAACCCGTCTAGTTCACTGGCCGTAAATACCAGATTGACGCCGTATTGCCGGCCTAAGGTAGTCAGGCTGGTTGTGAGAGGAGCCTCTGGAAGATTGACGATTTGTGATGTTTCGGTGGCGGCTAGCGCACTTTGCGGCATGAATGACAAGTTTAAGAGGGTCACGCCGATACCAAGATATTTTGAAGCAGTCGTCACGTGACGCGCTGTTTTCTCAATTTCTCTCCGAATGCAAAAGGCTAACTTCTTTTTCCGCACGAGTTTCTCCTGAACATTTTCTGCAACTTTTCCCTAATGCCCCTTAAGTTGAGAAAAAAGCTCAATGAAAATCATTATTATTTGATTCTGTTCGACAATAATGACCTTAAAATTACATGGTTATTTGTTATGTTATTGATTTTAAATCTTTAAAATTTCCTGGCATGCCAGGGTTGTGTGCTGGGGAGGGCATACTGTCCCCCTGATAGTAATAGATGAGAGGGATGGCGATACCTGTTTTCGGGTACAGAGAAAGGTAGTTAACAGCACCACTCCGGAGAAGGAGTAGGGCATGATTAAGATAAATTCATTGTCATACCGCTGATTTTAAAAAGAACTCACTTAAACTGTCTGTGATATTCGGGTAAATAGGCTACTTATAATCGTTCTGATTTGTGTCGGGAGTGGTCCAGAAAGAGCCCGGTTTGGACATGAGGGGTGACTTGACAGAATGTTGATGTGTGATTTTACTAACGACAGGAAAGCAAAAAGCCCTTAGCTATCAACTAGCTAAGGGCTTTTTAAATGTGGCGGAGCGGACGGGACTCGAACCCGCGACCCCCGGCGTGACAGGCCGGTATTCTAACCAACTGAACTACCGCTCCGGTGCTTGTCGCTGCAAGCGGGACGAATAATATGGCCGGCGGCCTGTTCCGTCAAGCACAAAAGTGTTTGTTTTAAACCGTCAGGTTGATTTTCATACACTGATGTTTAAAAACATCACTTTTGATGACCTTTTCTGCTGCGCCACCACCACACTCCGGCCACGGTGAGCATGAGCGCCAGCGCCGCAGAAGCCCACAGCCACCATTGTTGCCACAGAGGAAAAGAGGTGGCAGCCAGCGTGTGGTTTTCGTCCGGGCCAGGCAGGGGGGGCACTACCCGCACGACCTGATCTTTCAACTTGATCTGAATTTCGCGGCCGTCCATGGTGGTCACATATGCCCGGCCTCGCCAGCGGTAGTTGCCGGGCTGGAGGGCTGGCGGCAGGTCAATACTCCGGCCCTGGCCGGAAATGGCCACTGACTGCTCCAGCGGGTTAATCAGTTCACCGGTGATGGTCAGGCTGTCAACAAGTACATCGCTGTCTGTTTCGAATTCCAGCCGCCACTGGCGGGAAGAGTCGGGCGTGGTAAAACGGGCCCGCACCGGTTGCGGGTAGAGCAGCACTTTATTCTGAACATAGCGGGCCAGTACGCCGTTTGATATCTCCGCCTGAAACAGATAATTCCCCGGCAGGGCATCAAAAATGATTTCGGCAGTCATAATCCCGTCCCCGGGAAGGGTATCAGCACCGGTGCCGTCGTCTTTAAAAGTGCCAAGCTCCAGTGGTGCCAGGCTGAAGGCGTCTTTATCGGCGTTATTGTCTTCTGCATAAAGCAGCGCCTTCAGGCTTAGCCCATCAAGATAGTAATTGGCATCCAACGTGGTGTTTTTATAGGCCAGCTGACCATTCAGCTGAGTGACTTCATTCTGAAATACCCTGGTGGGCAGCGCATCCATCTGCAAATGGAACACGCTGAGCAGGGTAATGCCATGTTCACCGGCAATTTTGCCCGTGGCCTGCCAGGGGCCGGGCTGAGGTTTCCACAGGGTAATGACATCGCGCTCCGGGGTGGAAGCCCAGCTCACATTGTCGGGATGGCGCTGGTAATAAAGCTTGCTGCCGTCGGGTTTGATCAACACCACGGGCACCGAAGAGGATTCCCGTTCAATAAACAGCGTTACTTCCTTGATTGATGGATCAATCCGGAAGGTGTTGCTCAGCCAGCGGGCGTGCTGCTCTTTACCGAGCAGCGTAAAGGGGAGCAGCGTCAGAACAAAAAACAGGGTTTTTATCATCATGGGCGCCACAGGCAACTACCGCCTTTCTTTTCGATTAAATCCAGCCGGCTTTCATGCGCTTCCAGCTCGGCACCCTGAGCGCGAATAATTTTCAGCGGGGTCCGGCCGGATTGCAGGCGGCGTAGTTCACTACCATTGCTGCTGCGTTCACCGCCGTCACTGTATAAATTCAGCTTGGTCTGGCCGCCGGTCATTAACAGATAAACATCAGCCAGGATTTCCGCATCGAGCAAGGCCCCGTGCAGCGTCCGGTGGCTGTTATCGATGCCGTAACGATCGCACAGCACGTCCAGGTTATTACGTTTGCCCGGATAAAGCTGGCGTGCCAGAGCCAGGGTATCGGTTACCTTGCACAGCTCAGCCATGCGTTCGGGGCGACCCTGCAGCTCCATTTCATAATCAAGAAAGCCCACGTCGAAGGGGGCATTATGAGCCACCATCTCGGCACCGCGAATAAAGTCGAGAAATTCATCAACCTTGTCGGTAAAAAGCGGTTTATCGGCAAGAAAGTCATCAGTAATGCCATGAACCCGGATGGCTTCCTCATCGACCAGCCGATCCGGTTTGAGATACATATGCAGATGCCGGCCGGTTAAGCGCCGGTTCACCACTTCCACACAGCCAATTTCAATGACTCTGTGGCCGAGGTAATGCGGACCGGAGTCCATATTCATACCGGTGGTTTCGGTATCGAGAACCACCTGGCGCTGATAGCCAGATTCAGTGAGCACTGTTTTTATTCCTCCGGTAAATGCAGCTTGTCAGTATATCGCCTGTGCTGCGCCATGATAAGAGTACCTGCTGGCTCCATACCCTGAACTTATGGCAGACTCGGGGCTTACAGCTTTTATCTTACGGAAAAACAATAATGAAACAGGTTCAGCTATTTACCGATGGCTCCTGCCTTGGCAATCCGGGGCCGGGAGGCTATGGAGCCGTGCTCATTTACAAGCAGCACCGCAAAGAGCTGAGCGGTGGTTACAGCATGACCACCAACAATCGTATGGAACTGCTGGCTGCGATTGAAGGGCTGAAAGCACTGAGTCATCCTTGCGAGGTGGATTTAACCACCGACAGCCAATATGTACGTCAGGGGATCACGCAGTGGATAAAGGGCTGGAAGCGGAATAACTGGCGAACGGCGGCGAAAACGCCGGTAAAAAATGCGGATCTGTGGCAGCAGCTGGACGAGTTGTGCCAGCTGCACAAGGTGGAATGGCACTGGGTAAGAGGTCACACCGGCCATCCTGAAAACGAACGTTGTGACGATCTGGCCCGCGAAGCCGCGATGAATAGCAGTCAACATCAGGAAGACAGCGGTTACTCTTGCTGACGGGCCATTTCGGGTCTGGTTACCGGGGGGGCCACCGCTCGCTGCTCCCGGACCGGAGTAAGCGGAAAGCGGCGTTTGCGGGCCAGCAAAATATATACGGCGGCCGGGGAAGGACAAAACTGCGGACAGCGTTGTCGCTGCCAGTGGGCCAGCCAGGGCATCAGGCCGGTAAACCCGATGTAATCCCGCTTAATCACCTCAAATCCCAGCAGCTTCAGCCAGTCTTCTACCCGAGACGGTGCCACCATGGTGCGCCAGTGAGGCAGACGTTTGCGCCAGCCTGGCAGCCAGCGGGCAAGACCGGCACTGCCATAGGGATTAAATCCAGTCAGGATCAGCCAGCCATCATCGCGCAGGGCGGTTTCTGTTTCCCGCAGAATGGCATGAGGGTGTGCGCTGTATTCCAGCACATGAGCCAGCAAACAAGCGTCCAGGCTGCCCGGAGCAAAGGGCATGGCGGTGAGATCCCCCAGTAAATCAACGCCCTCCAGCTCTCTCTGAGCCATGACCACATCCTGGCGCAGCCGACTGCTCTTCAGCGACAAGGCGGCACTCAGAGCATCCACTTTCAGCAGGCTGAAGCCAAACAGACCCGGCCCCCATTCATCCAGCCGGTGCTGCAGTTGCTCGGCAATATAGCGACCCCGGGGCAGGCTGCTCCAGCTGTGCGGGGCCGGAATAACGGTGTGGCTGGCTGTGTCCATAATCCCTCTGGTAAGCTTTGGCTCTCAGGAATGCCAAGGATGTAATAACAATGAATGTAATATCGCTTCGTGCCTTTAACGATAACTATATCTGGCTGATAGGCAATGGTCATAAGGCGGCAGTGGTGGATCCGGGTGATGCCGCTCCGGTGCTGGCGGCATTGGCCGAACGTGAACTTGAGCTTGTGGCTATCTTGATTACCCACCACCATCAGGATCACACCGGCGGGGTGAGTCAACTGCTGGCGGCATATCCTGATGCCCAGGTGTTTGCCCCGGCCGGCGAGCGTATGCCGGCTCCCGCTGCCATTGCCGTACAGGAAGGTAGCAGGGTCTTGCTGCCGGAACTGGCACTGGATCTGACGGTGCTTGAGGTGCCCGGACATACATTGGGCCATATCGCCTATTACGGCAACGATCTGTTGTTTTGTGGCGATACCTTGTTCTCGGGGGGCTGTGGGCGTTTGTTTGAAGGTACGCCGGAGCAGATGCATCATTCACTGTCCCGCCTGGCTGCGCTGCCGGATCACACCCGGGTGTATTGTGCGCATGAGTATACGCAGTCAAACCTGGCCTTCTGTCATGCCGTCGAGCCGGACAACTCCCGGTTGCTGACTTATATGAAAGAAGTCGCGAAATGTCGTCAGCAAGACGTCCCCACGTTGCCATCAAGCATAGAGCGCGAAAAAGCCATCAATGTGTTTTTGCGGGTGGCACAGCCCGATGTCAGGGCGGCCGCCGAAATGTTTGCTTTAAGGGAGTTAAATGAAGAGCACGCGGTATTCGCTGCACTTAGACGCTGGAAAGACGATTTTTAACGAACTTGATTAAACTGCTCACAAAGCATACACTGGCCGCCGTTTTTTTGAGAAGCAGACACGATGATAAGACTTTGCCTTTTATCCGGTGCCTTGCTCCTGGCCGGTTGCCAGGCGGTATCCACCGATTCAACGCGCCAGACCCATGGTCATGGCGGTACTGAGCAAACAAGCAAGCGACTCTACCCCAAATCCGCAGACTACGCCTCACGCAAAGCCGCTGGCCGGGAAACCAGGCACTCGGCTGATGAGCGGCCGCAGGCTTCTGAGGCCGGTGCCAGTCAGCAGGATTTGTGGCAGTACATTGCTGACAGTATGGAACTAGAGATCCCGGTGGATCACCCCAGGGTTGTTGCTCAGCGTAACTGGTACCTGAAGCAACCCGAGTATATGAATTCCGTTACCGAACGTGCCAGACCGTTTCTCTATCTCATCAAGGAAGAGATAGAAAAACGGGACATGCCAATGGAGCTGGCCCTGCTGCCGGTAGTGGAAAGTACGTTTAACCCCACAGCGTATTCTCATGGCCATGCGGCCGGCCTGTGGCAGATGCTGCAAAGTACCGGTAAACACTTCGGTCTGCACTACGACAGCTGGTATGACGGCCGGTACGATGTTATGGCTTCCACCCGGGCTGCGCTTGACTATCTGGAATACCTGCACAAGTTCTTTGACGGTAACTGGGTTCATGCCCTGGCGGCGTATAATTCGGGTGAAGGCCGGGTGCAGCGTGCCATTCGTGCCAACGAGCGTCATGGCCAGGCCAACGATTACTGGTCTTTGTCTTTACCGAAAGAAACCCAGAATTATGTGCCCAAGCTGATGGCGCTGGCTGATATTCTTAAACGTCCGGGTCACTACGGCATGGCGGTACCGGTTATTCCCAACCGCCCGCAAGTGACTGCCGTGACGGTAGAAGGGCAGGTGGATCTGAACATGGCCGCCGATCTGGCCGGTGTCAGCCGCAGCCAGATAAAAGCGCTGAATCCGGCTTATAAACAAACGGCAACCTCGCCGCTGATTGATGCCGAAATTCTGGTGCCGGTACGTCATGCTCAAACCTTTGAGCTGGCCATGGCCGACTTGCCTGCCGAAGAGCGCATGAGCTACGCTCGCTACCGGGTAAAAGGCGGTGACAGTCTGGGTGTGATTGCCCGCCGTCATGGTACCCAGATCAGTGCCATCAAGCAGGCCAATAACCTGAGTGGCAATACCATTCGCATTGGCCAGACCCTGCTGGTGCCTGCCGTCAGTGCATCAGCATCTGCTGCAGCGCAACCCAGCACATATCTGGTGAAAGCCGGTGATTCACTGTCTGTGATAGCCAGCCGTTTCAGTGTCAGCATTGCCGATCTGCTGCGCTGGAATCAGCTCAGCAGTAAGCACATTCTGCGCACCGGCCAGACACTGATCGTGGCCGCCAACGCTGGCTGAACCACAGACGGGATTGATGCCCGGTACGCCTCATTCATAATGCTGAAGCCGCGGTTAAACCGCGGCTTTAATCTTAATGCCTTGTTCTAGCCCGTTTTTCTTATCGCTTCATCCAGCTCCAGAAACAGGCAGACTTCTTCCAGTCGTGCCCGGGTATCCTGATATCCCAGGTCAATCAGTTCCCGGCAATATTCCTGTTCAAACAGCAAAAAGCTGGCAAGTCCGGTGGCATCGCCGGCTTCTACCCCAAACAGACGCATTAAAGCACGAATATTCCATGGCAACCGGTGAAAGTGTTTATGGGTCAGTTCGTCCAGGTTTTTGCTGGGTTTCAGTACCAGGTTATCAATGTGGCGCAGTGACAGCTGCTCACGTTTTCGCTCCGGTATCAGGGCAATAGTGCTGTTAATACGTTGCAGACGTTCAATATCTGACGTGAGAGCATCGGTAAACACGGTGTCGAGCAAATGGCCGGCAATATCCGAACTGCTGGGGTTGCTGGGCAAATGAGCCGGGTCCAGCTCTTCATGGGCCAGGCTGACAATTAAAATACGGTTGGCGCCCAGATGGATGGCCGGACTTAGCGGATTCAGCTGGTGAATGGAGCCATCTCCATAAAAGTGATTCTGCAGCCGGCAGGGTTTAAACACAAAGGGCAGGGCACTGCTGGCCATTAAATGGGGGGTAGCAATAATGGAAGAACGGCCTGAACGGCCGGCTCTGGCCCAGGGTTCGTGGTAGGGCCGGCCCTGAAAAAAGGTGGTGGAGTCGCCGGTATTATAGTTGGAGGCGGTAATGGCCAGCACCTCCAGCGCCCCGTATAGCAGGTTGTTATCTATGCGCTGAAAATCGATCAGGGTTTCCAGTAATCGCTCCAGGGGGCTGTTATCGAACAGCGGCAAGGCAATTTGGGCTGGCTGACCCAAAGCCCCTTTGATCAGGCTTTTGACAGAATGTGCCGCTATCCGGCCCAGCTGCAGCCGCAACACCTTGCTGGTGTGCAGATGCCGCCATACATATTCCAGCTTGCGGACGCCAAGGTGAAAGCAAGAGGCATAACAGGCCAGTGCCGTGGCATTGATGGCACCGGCTGAGGTGCCGCACAGGACAGGAAAAGGGATGGCATGGCCTCTGGGGTAGCATTCGGCGATTGCCTTCAGTACTCCTACCTGATAGGCCGCCCGGGCACCGCCACCGGTCAGTACCAGGGCACAAGCGTTGCTGGCTTCCCGCTCCATGATAAACCTCCCTTTTTATCAGGTATCCGCGATGTTAACCGGAGGGCAGACTCATCCTAGTCTTTTGATGCCAGTCGGATCCCGGTCGCTTCAATCACAATTTTACCTTGCTTGTAGAGGCCCCCGATGGCCTTTTTAAAGGTACCTTTGCTGATGCCAAACTGGCGGTAGATGGTATCGGGATCGGTTTTATCACTGACCGGCAGGCTGCCACCGGCGGCCTCCAGCCGGGTCAGTACCTTGTCTGCCGCTTCGTCGGTTTTTCCCGGGCCGGGTTTGAACAGGGTCAGATCCAGTTTGCCGTCGCTGCGCTGCTGCTTGATATATCCGCGCAGGCTTTTACCCATGGGCAAACGTTCGGGCAGTTCCGACTTGAACAGCTGCCCCCAGAAGCGGCCATCAACGATGGCTTTCAGCCCCAGCGGGGTGCCGGCCACAATCAGCAGGCTGACTTCATCTCCGGCCTGGTAGTCCGGCGTGTCTTTGCTGAGAAACGGCTCCAGTTTGCTGGTCGCCACCATGCGACCTTCGTGATCCAGATAAAGGTATACCACATAGTGCCGCCCTGTTTGCATGGGGCTGGCCTGGTTGCGCTGAGGCACAAAAATGTCCTTTTTCATTCCCCAGTCCAGAAACGCCCCCAGACGGTTAACGGTGACCACCCTGAGGGAAGCAAACTGGTTTACCCGTCCCTTGGGTCTGTCTGTGGTGATCACCGGCTCCAGATCGGCATCCAGATAGATAAAAACATTGACGCTGTCGCCCGGCTGGCAGCCCGCAGGCAACTGGCTTTTGGGCAAAAACAGCTCGCCATAGTCGCTGCCGTCCAGCCAGCCACCCTTGTCGTCCAGTCGTAACAGGGGAAGGGAGTTGTTATCGCCAAGCTTTATCATGGAAGTCACCAATCGGTATAAAAGAGTGGGGATCTTAGCGTGCCAAAGGGGGAAAAACCATCTTTGGTGGTGATTCCTGACATGCCATATGGTTAAAATATAAACCTTAAAGTTCAATGGTTTATCAACTTTTTTATCTTCCCCGAGAAGAAAAGGCTGCTACACTCGAAAAATGCTGGTGATTGTGTAACCCCGTTTGAGCGGGATACCACCCCGGGAGAAACAACAGGTATGGATCAATCACAGATCACCATTCTTATTATTCTGGCCGCTACCATAGTGATGTTTATGTGGGGGCGCTGGCGTCACGATATGGTGGCGGCCGGAGCCCTGCTCGCCTGTATTTTCACCGGGCTGGTGCCCAGTGAGGTGGCCTTTGACAGCCTGGGACATCCGGCCGTGATTACCGTGGCCTGTGTACTGGTGCTGAGCAAGGGGCTGCAAAGTTCCGGTGCCGTGGATGTGCTGGCCCGAACCTGCTTACCAGCCCAGTCCGGTCCGGTGATGTCTATTGCCGCGCTGACTGCTCTGGGGGCGATTCTTTCTGCCTTTATGAACAATGTTGGCGCGCTGGCGCTGTTGATGCCAATCGCCCTGCAAATGGCCCGCCGTCAGCAATTACCTCCCGGTAAAATTCTGATGCCTCTGGCGTTTGGCACCATATTGGGGGGGATGACGACCCTGATTGGTACACCGCCCAACCTGATTGTTTCAGGTTTTCGTCAGGCCAGCGGCGGCGGCGGTTTCGGCATGTTTGACTACACGCCGGTCGGGCTGGCGGTGGCCATGCTGGGTATTGTCTTTATTGTGCTGATTGGCTGGCGTCTGGTACCGGCCCGCAAGCAGGCCGGTATGGAAGGGTTTGAATCGGGGGCTTACATTACCGAGGCCAGGGTGCCTGAAGGCAGTAAGGCGGAGGGGCTGACCCTGCGTGAATTGGAGCAGGCACTGACTGAGGCTGATGCCCAGGTACTGGGATTGGTGCGCAATTCGGTCCGGGTCATGCCGCCCAGTCCGCGCCGGCGTACCCGAGCCGGTGATATTCTGATGCTGGAAGCGGAAGCCGACGCCCTGTCTCAGGCTTTGTCGTCATTGGGGCTGAAACTGGAAGAAGACAGGGCCACCAAGGAAGCAGACAAGGAAAAGGAAGACAAAAAAGAAAAAAGCCGGGAAAGTGCCAAAAGCGAGGCCGACAATGAACCGGACTCGGGTGTTAAAGAAAGAAAAGATAAGCCCGATGCTGATACCTCCGATGAAATTGTCCTGATGGAGCTGGTGATTCTGCCCAGTTCGGAATTGCTGGGGCGGACCGCCAGGGGAATACAATTGCGCACCCGTTTTGGCGTGAACCTGCTGGCCGTATCCCGCCAGGGGCAGCGATCTTTCAAGCGCTTGCGGGCGCTGGCTTTTCGGGCCGGTGATTTGCTGCTGATGCAGGGCTCTCCTGAGCTGGTGGCGGAGTTTGCGTCGAGCACCGGCTGTGTTCCTCTTGCTGAGCGGGAGTTGCGTATTCCCGATAAGAAAAAAGCGCTGGTCGCCGGCGTGATCATGGCGGCATCGGTCACGGTGGCGGCGTTGGGGTGGTTGTCAGCGGCGGTTGCCTTTGCCAGTGGCGTACTGGCCTCCATGGTATTTCGCACAGTACCTCCCCGGTCGGTATATAACGCGGTGGACTGGCCGGTCGTGGTGTTGCTGGCGGCACTGATCCCGGTGGCAGAGGTGATGGAAACCACCGGAACTGCCAGTCTGCTGGCAGCCTGGCTGCTGGATGGTGTTGCTCAGGGCAGTGCCCTGGTAGCGCTGGCCTTGATCCTGGTGGTGACCATGACCTTGTCTGATGTCATGAATAATGCGGCTACCGCGGCGGTGATGTGCCCGATTGCCCTGGGCACGGCTAATCAGCTGGGAGTGAACGCCGATCCTTTTTTAATGGCGGTGGCCATTGGGGGCTCCTGTGCATTTCTGACCCCCATTGGCCACCAGAATAATACCCTTATTCTGGGGCCGGGCGGTTTTCGGTTTGGTGACTATTGGCGCATGGGGTTGCCGCTGGAGTTATTGGTGGTGGCCGTCAGCTTACCCATGCTATTGTGGGTATGGCCGCTTTAACACAGAGGAAAAATCAATGCAAAATGAACTGGATAACCGCATTATTCTCGAAGTGTTCGACAAAATCCGGCGTTTTGGTGAGCCTTATGAAGAGGGCCACATGCTGGAAGGCATTGTGGCCAAAAGTGATTTTGATGGTTACAGCGTGTTGCTGGAAGGCAGTGGCGTTAAGTTACAGCTGAACTTTCATCAAAGTTATCACTTTGACTACGCCACCGGTGCGTTAAAAGACCAGTTTATGGCCAAGATTGATTACATTCACCATCATTTTAACGAGTCGTAGTCCTGTTACTGAGCGTTAGCCCAGCCGGCTGACCCGCACGCTGCGGCCTTTGATCTTGCCTTGTTGCAGGTGCTTCAGTGCCTGCCTGGCCACATCTTTGTGGATGGCCACATAAGACTGCATGTCGGTGATGTCGATTTTGCCGACTTGCTCACCATTGATGCCGGCATCACGGGTCAGGGCACCGAGAATATCGCCGGCGCGGATCTTGGTCTTCCGGCCGCCGGCAATGTTCAGGGTAACCATATCGGGGCTGCGGGGCAGCGCTGCCGCATCGAGCGAGCTCAGGTCTCCATGGGCCATGGGCGTGCGCTGATACTCTTCAATCATGTTCACCCGGTATGCTTCTTTTGCACTGTAAAGGCTGAGAGCCAGGCCCTGATGACCGGCACGACCGGTACGGCCAATGCGGTGCACATGTACCTGAGGATCCTGAGTGACCTCATAATTGATGACGGCCTCCAGCTCGTGAATATCCAGTCCCCGGGCAGCAACGTCCGTTGCGACCAGAATATTGGCACTGCCATTGGCAAAGCGCACCAGTACCTGATCCCGCTCTCTTTGTTCCAGATCACCGTTCAGGGCCAGGGCGGCAAAGCCCTGGCTGTTAAGATGATCGGCCACCTCCTGACAGGCCCGTTTGGTATTACAGAACACCACCGCGGAGGCGGGAGCATAATGAGCCAGCAGAGTCGAGAGCGCGGTTTTACGTTGCTCCGGGGTTACCTCAAACAACAACTCCACGATATTTCCGCCGTTTTGCTCGTCGGCCACAGAGATGGAGGCTGGCTGGTTCTGTAACCCCCGGCTGAGCTCGTTGATTTCCGTCGGATAGGTAGCAGAAAACAGCAGGGTCTGGCGTTCCTTGGGGGCAAAGGCGACGACCTTTTGAATGTCTTCGGCAAAGCCCATATCGAGCATACGATCCGCTTCATCCAGCACCAGTGTGTTGAGTGCGTCCAGCGTCAGGGTTTCTTGTTGCAGGTGCTTGAGAATGCGGCCGGGGGTGCCAACCACGATATGAGCACCAAATTGCAGAGTGGCGGTTTGTGCCGAGGTCGGAGAGCCACCGCATAAGGCGACCAGCTTTACATTTTGCATGGTTCTGGCCAGTTTGCGCAGCTCTCTGGCCACCTGATCCGCCAGCTCCCGGGTAGGGCATAAGACCATGGCCTGCACCCGGTTGTGTTGGGTATTCAGGCGCATTAACAGACCCAGGCCAAAGGCCAGGGTTTTGCCGCTGCCGGTACTGGCCTGTGCGATTACATCCTTGCCGGCCAGCACCAGAGGCAGGCCCTGGGCCTGAATGGGGGTCATCCGGGTAAAATTCAGGCTGGCGAGGTTGTCAAGCAGGGCGGGAGACAGTGGCAGCGTGGAGAAATCAGTATTGGTCACAAAAGGCTCTGTTGTATTAAGGGTGAAAAAGGCCAAAGCGGCGGGCACGCATCATAACAGAATTATATTCAGGTTGATGTTTTTATAGACGCCTGCATAAAAAAGCGGCGCTGTTATTAACAGCACCGCTTTTATTTCCATAATAAAGAACGCTTAGTTGTGCTTGTGCAGCTCGGCGTTCAGTTCAATGGCAGACTTGTTGGTTTTTACTTCAATGCGTCCGGTCTGGGAGTTGCGACGGAACAGCAGATCCGGTTTGCCGGCCAGATCGGCTGCTTTTACCGTCTGAACTTCATTGTTCTGATCATCCAGTACGCTGACCTTGGCACCGGCAGTGATATACAGGCCGGACTCGATGGTGCAGCGATCTCCCAGCGGAATGCCGAGGCCGGCATTGGCACCCAGCAGGCTGCCTTCGCCCACGGAGATAACGATGTTACCGCCACCGGACAGGGTGCCCATGGTGGAGCAGCCACCGCCCAGATCGGAACCGTTGCCGACAACGACACCGGCAGAGATGCGGCCTTCCACCATGCTTACGCCCAGGGTTCCGGCGTTAAAGTTGATGAAACCTTCGTGCATCACTGTGGTTCCTTCGCCCACATGAGCGCCCAGACGAATGCGGGAAGCGTCGCCGATACGTACGCCGGCAGGCACAACGTAATCGGTCATTTTGGGGAACTTGTCTACGGAGTTCACACTGATGGTATGTCCTTTGGCACGGGCCTGCAGCTGGCGTCTGGCCAGCTCGTCCACGGCAATCGCTCCTTCGCTGGTCCAGGCCACGTTGGGCAGAAGACCAAACATGCCGGACAGATCCAGCCCATGGGGCTTGACCAGGCGATGAGACAGCAGCGCCAGCTTGAGGTATACCTCGGCGGTGCTGGCGGGAGCACTGTCTGTTTCCAGAATGGTGACCACCAACGGCTGAGCGGTGCCCTCCAGGATGTCCGCAATATCGGCCTGCTCATTGGCATCAACAGACAAAAAAGCGGTTTTCAGTTCGCTGAGTTGAGCGGCGTTGATCTCAATGGCTGCATTACCGCCTTCGTAGCCCAGTTTGCCGGCAACGGCCTTGAGCAGTGCCTCATCGGCGTTCAGCAGCGGCTGGTTGTAATAAACCTCCAGCCAGTCTCCCTTGGCGGACTTGGTGCCCACACCCAGACCGAAAGCAAAGTTTGCCATGGTGTTCACTCCGTTAATTTTTAGCTGTTCCTGATATTGATGCACCTTTTATCACATTTTGTCTCTTTGTTTGAGTTCATCCACCAACTTTTCTCGTAATTGCTGCTGCTCCTGCTCAGTTAGTGGGCAATTCTGAGCATTGGTCAGGCTGAAAAAGTCTTCCACCCGCTCGCCGATGGTGGTGATTTTGGCGGCGTGCAGATTCAGACTCAGCCGGCTGAAAACGGCACCGATACGGGCCAGAAGACCGGGGGTGTCGAGCGCTACCAGTTCCATCAGGGTACGTTTGCTGGGACGGGCCGGCTGCAGAAAGTGAACCTGGGTGGGGACATAAAATTCACGGTGACGGCGGGAAGGGGGCCTGGCACGAATGACCGGTGCCAGGCTACTGGCCAGGGCGTCGGCCAGATCCCGGCAAAGATCAGTCAGCCGGTCGCCACTGACCGGTTGACCATCGGGCTCCAGCACAATAAAGGTGTCCAGTGCATAGCCGTCTTTTGAGGTCATGATCTGGGCGTCATGAATATTCAGGTTCTTTTGATCCAGTGCTGCCGCCACCCGGCCGAACAGGTTGGGGGAGTCGGGGCTGTAAATAAACAGCTCGCTGCCGCCCCGGCCAGGCTGCTGGCTGATCTGCACCAGCGGATGTTCTTCTTTTGCATGAGCCAGAATATGACGGCTGTGCCAGGCGATTTGCTCGGGAGTGTGGCGCAGAAAATAATCTGCAGGAAACCGGGTCCAGAGGGATTTGACCTGTTCGTAAGATGTATCCAGATGATCCAGCAGACGGCGGGCCTGCTGCTGGTTTTCCCGAATGCGCAGGCGAAGATCCGGTGGGTTTTCCAGTCCCCGTCGTAATGCTTTCTGAGTAGAGAAGTAGAGATCGCGCAACAGGCTTCCTTTCCAGTCATTCCACAGCGTATCGTTGGTGGCACAAATATCGGCTACTGTCAGGCAATAGAGAAAATCAAGATGCAGCTCATCCCGTACCTGAGTGGCAAATTCACGAATAACGTCCGGATCGTGTATATCCCGGCGCTGGGCAGTGACCGACATCAGCAGATGCTGGCGTACCAGCCAGGACACCAGGCGGGCATCGGAGCGATCCAGCCCGTGCGCCATGCAGAATGCCAGCGCATCGTCGGCCCCCAGAGTGGAGTGGTCACCGCCCCGGCCTTTGGCTATGTCATGAAACAGGCCGGCGAGCAGTAACAGTTCGGGTTTGCGTAACCGGTTGCTGATGTTATGACACAGCGGGTGCCGGCGCTGGCTACCGGGCTCGCGGAAGCCGTTGATGTTTTTCAGGACGCGATAGGTGTGTTCATCTACCGGGTAGGCATGAAACATATCGAACTGCATCTGGCCCACAATCTTGCTCCATTGCGGAAAATAAGCGGCCAGTACGCCATAGCGATGCATCAGGGGCAGGGCCAGGCGGCCGCTGCCGGGATGACGTAACAGCATCATAAACAGACGGCGGCAGTCGGCCCGTTCGCATAAAAAAATGTGCTGGGTCCGGCGGGCTTCGCGTAACTCGCGCAGGGTGCTGGAATAGATGCCGGTGATCTGCGGGCAGGCGGCAATTTGATAAAACAACCGTAATATTGCGGCCGGCTCGTGCATAAACAGTTCGGGATCGGCCAGATCGATCAGCCGGCCACGCAGACGGAACTCCGGTGTGAGGGTTTTTACATCCATGGCAATGTGCCCGAGAATGGCTTCGTCAAACAGCTGTAACAGCAGTTCGTTCAGTTCGGCCACCCGGCGTACCGTCTGATAATAACGCTTCATCATGTATTCGATGGGCTGATTACCTTCACCGGCATAGCCCAGCGCCATGGCCACGGCCCGTTGGCGATCAAACAACAGGCGGTTATCGGCCCTGCCGGTCACGGTGTGCAGGGCAAAACGCAGTTTCCACAGAAAGTTCTGACAGTCCTGCAACTCGTCGAATTCTGCATCACTGAGAAAACCATGACTGGCCATCTCACCCAGGGTTGTGGCGCCGAAGTGCCGCCGGGCTACCCAGCTGATGGTCTGAATATCCCGCAGTCCACCGGGGCTGTTCTTAATATCCGGCTCCAGCTTGTAGCTGCTGTCGTGAAACTGGCGGTGACGCTGCTCTTGTTCGCTGCGTTTGGCTTCAAAAAATGCCTGACTGGGCCAGAACCGATCCGGTGCCGTGGCCTGTGAGAGATCGGCAAAGGTGTCGTAGCAACCTGTGATCAGCCTGGCTTCAATCAGATTGGTGGCCACGGTAATGTCGTGCTCGCCCTGTGTCACACACTCGGCGACGGTACGTACGCTGTGGCCGACTTCCAGGTGCAGATCCCACAGCTGAGTGACAAAATGTCCGATGCGCTCGTTGAACGCTTCATGGTGCCGGTGCCGGCTCAGCACCAGTAAATCGATATCGGAGCAAGGGTGCAGCTCGCCCCGACCATAGCCCCCGACGGCGACCAGAGCCAACTCATTCTGCTGTGCCAGACCATGGCGGGCCCACAGCCCGGTGAGCAGCTGATCCATATGCTGGGAACGCAGACAGACCAGTTCATTGATATCGTCTCCGGCTTCAAAGCGCTGTTCCAGCCAGCTTTGCAGGCGGGAAAGTATTTCCTTGCAGCGTGAAATGGTAAGTTCATCAGGGGATAACAGGGCTGGGGCGAGCAGGTTGGCGTCCATGGGCTGGGTCCACGTTAAGTGTCAGTCTTTAACTTAACAAAGCCCACCGCCGGGGAAAAGCCGCCAGAACTCTGGCACACTGAAACATTTACAGACAGGGAGCCGGATGATGAGTGATATGCAAATGCAGTTACCGGGCTGGCTGCAGAAGTTTACCGGCTCTCGCCGGTTACTGCCGGTGGTGTTTGTGGCCTCTATGCTGGAGGCCGTGATTGTGCCCATTCCTCTGGAGTTATTGCTGATCCCGCTGTTCTTAATTGAGCAACGGCGCTTGTGGCAACTGGCGGCTGCCGCCCTGGCCGGCTGCCTGGCCGGTGCCCTGGCAGGGTATGGCCTTGGGGCCTGGCTGTTCGACAGCCTGGGAGTGGGGATTTTGCAGTTTGCCGGTGGGCAGGATGCGTTTGATACCTTCAGTGACACGCTGAAGCAGGATGGCTTTATGGCCATCGTGATGGTGGGAATTACCCCGGTGCCGTTTCAGGTCGCCATGCTGGCTGCCGGCGCGGTGGGTTATTCACTCTGGTTGTTTATGCTGGCATCGGCCATTGGCCGGGGCGTTCGTTATTTCGGGCTGGCGCTGCTGGTCCGGCTGACCGGAAAACGGGCCCTGTTGTTGTGGCAGCAGCATGCCAGAACGCTGGGTGTTGCCCTGTTGGGGCTGGCCCTGTTGGGATATGGCGTTAGTTACTGGCTGAATTCCCTATAACGAAGAAGAGGCGCAGTTGCGCCCCTTCTTACTGGGAAATGGTGTGCTTCCCGTGCTTATTATATAGGCTGTCCATCGGGTACTATGCTCACGGCATGGTTACCCTTAGGGCCTTTTTGTATTTCGTATCGAACGACCTGGCCCGCTTTCAGGGTACGGTATCCGTCCATCTGAATAGTGGAAAAATGTGCAAACACATCTTCTCCTCCTTCAGTCGGGCAGATAAAACCAAACCCTTTCGCGTTATTAAACCACTTAACCGTTCCGGTTGTCATAGTGTGCATCCTTTTACTCAAACATCCTAAACAACATTGAGAAAATGGCAGTGGCCCATTATAAATACAGCGCTTTTTCGCCGGATGCGGCCATACAATTAAGTTTCATTCGAAGCTTAATTGACTGCCAGCTATCCACTCTAGAGCAACCGGAGTGGGAGTCAAGTGTTGCATGAATGAAGCGCGGCGCTTCAATGCAAAACCCAAGGCCTGCAAGGCATCATGGTTGACAGGCTCGGTACAGTCGGTAGGGTGGAATCAAGGGCAATGAAAAAGCGACCGTTACGCTACTCCGGTAGCAGGAATCAATCCCGTGATTTAGAGTAATGATATGGGCAGGAGAACACAGCATACCCTTGATGACAAACTGAAAGAGGCGGAAGAAACAGCGCTGCAGCCCCCTCCTATGTATAAAGTCATCCTGAACAATGACGACTACACACCCATGGATTTTGTTGTAGAAGTGTTGCAGAAATTTTTTTCCATGGACATGGACAGAGCCACCGAGGTGATGTTATCGGTTCATTATCAGGGCAAAGGAGTATGCGGAGAATTTACCGCAGAGATTGCAGAAACCAAGGTTGCGCAAGTGAACAAGTTTGCCCGTACGCACGAACACCCGCTGTTGTGCACCATGGAGCAGGCGTGAAGATAACCTGTAGTCAGGGGTTATCGAGGTTTTTTAGGGGAGGTGCCTATGTTGAACAAAGATCTTGAGAGCACACTGAACGATGCCTTCAACGAAGCCCGTCGCTCTCGCCACGAGTTCATGACGGTGGAGCACCTGTTGCTGGCCCTGCTTGAAAACCCGGCCGCACGGGAAGCATTAATGGCTTGTGGTGCGGATCTGGAGCAACTGAAGCGTGAAACTCACAGCTTTATTGAGCAGACCACACCGCTTATTCCTGTGGGTGACGATGAAATTGAAACCCAGCCGACGCTGGGCTTCCAGCGGGTGCTGCAGAGGGCCGTATTCCATGTTCAGTCCTCTGGTAATGCCGAAGTGACCGGGGCCAATGTGCTGGTGGCCATTTTCAGTGAGCAGGAGTCGCAGGCGGCTTATCTGCTTAAAAAAGTCGGTGTGGGGCGGCTTGATGTAGTCAACTTTTTGTCTCATGGCATTCGCAAGGATGGCGAGCAGGAAGATGCTCCTGCGTCACAGCAGGAAGAGCAAAATGATGAAGCGGCCACCAATCAGACCGAAGGCTTTGTCATTAATCTGAACCAGTGGGTAAAAGATGGACGTATCGATCCGCTGATCGGCCGGGATCAGGAAGTAAACCGTACCATTCAGGTGTTATGCCGCCGGCGCAAGAATAACCCCTTGCTGGTGGGCGAGGCCGGGGTAGGGAAAACCGCCATCGCCGAGGGCCTGGCGTACCGTATCGTGCACGACGACGTTCCGGAGATCATTGCCGGCAGCACTATCTACTCCCTGGATATGGGGTCGTTGCTGGCAGGCACCAAGTATCGTGGTGACTTTGAAAAACGTTTCAAGGCGGTACTTAAGCAGTTCGAAAAGCAGAAGGGTGCCATTCTGTTTATCGACGAAATCCACACCATTATCGGTGCCGGAGCCGCTTCCGGTGGCCAGCTCGATGCAGCCAACCTGCTCAAGCCTTTGCTGTCGGGAGGGCAAATCCGTTGCGTGGGCTCTACCACCTATCAGGAATACAGCCAGATATTTGAGAAAGACAGGGCTTTGGCCCGGCGTTTCCAGAAAATAGATATTCTGGAGCCGTCCGTGGACGATACCGCCAGGATCCTGCAGGGGCTGAAAAGCCGTTATGAATCGCACCATGATGTGCGCTACACCAGCAAGGCATTGCGGGCGGCCGCCGAGTTGTCGGCCAAATACATTAATGACCGCCACCTGCCCGACAAGGCCATTGATGTGATCGACGAGGCCGGCGCGCAAATTCGCATGCTGCCGCCTTCCAGACGTAAAAAGACAATTGGCGTGAGCGATATTGAAGCCATTGTGGCCAAAATTGCCCGTATTCCCGAGAAGTCGGTCTCCAGCACCGACAAGGAAGCGCTGAAGAATCTGGAGTCCAACCTGAAAATGGTAGTGTTCGGTCAGGATAAGGCCATTTCGGTGCTGACCGATGCCATTCAGTTAACCCGTGCCGGGCTGGGCAACGAGAAGCGGCCCATTGGCTCCTTCCTGTTTGCCGGACCTACCGGGGTGGGAAAAACCGAGGTGACTCAGCAGCTGGCGCGTATTCTCGGCATTGAACTGATCCGCTTTGATATGTCTGAATATATGGAAGCCCATACGGTATCCCGTCTTATTGGTGCTCCGCCGGGCTATGTGGGCTTTGATCAGGGCGGTTTGCTGACCGATGCCGTGATCAAGCATCCTCATGCGGTGCTGCTGCTTGATGAGATGGAAAAAGCCCATCCGGATGTGTTCAATATTCTGCTGCAGGTGATGGATAACGGTACCCTGACTGATAATAACGGACGCAAGGCGGACTTCCGTAATGTGATTCTGGTCATGACCACTAACGCCGGTGTGCAGGAAACCGTGCGCAAATCTATCGGTTTTCAGCAACAGGACCACAGTCATGATGCCATGACCGAAATTAACCGCACCTTTGCGCCCGAGTTTCGCAACCGGCTGGATCATATCATCTGGTTCAACCACCTTGATATTGACATCATTCACCGGGTGGTAGACAAGTTTATTGTTGAACTGCAGGCGCAGCTGGATGCCAAGGGAGTGTCGCTGGAGGTCAGCGAGACGGCTCGTCACTGGCTGGCAGAAAAAGGTTATGACAAGTCAATGGGAGCCCGTCCGATGGGGCGTGTGATTCAGGAGCAACTGAAAAAGCCGCTGGCCAGCGAATTGCTGTTCGGTGAGCTGGTGGGCGGCGGTTCGGTACGGGTCAGTCTGAAAGACGATGACCTGCACTTCGAGTTCCAGTCGGAAGCATCCATGGCATAACCCGCGAGCCGGGGCAGATCATTTGCTGCATGCCCGGTGCCGTTCAGGCACCGGGCATTTTTATTGCAACAAAATGAAGCAGTGCCTGGCGATGGAGGGCGAGAGCTCGCCCCTGGCTGTAAAGCCTGTTGCCTTAAACCTGAATGGGGAGAGTGCTTAGCGGGAGCGGAAGACGATGCGGCCCTTGGACAGGTCGTAGGGAGTCAGCTGGACAGTGACCTTGTCACCGGTCAGGATGCGAATATAGTTTTTGCGCATTTTGCCGGAGATATGAGCGGTAACCACATGACCATTCTCCAGCTCAACGCGGAACATGGTGTTAGGCAGGGTTTCCAGAATGGTACCCTGCATTTCAATACTGTCTTCTTTAGCCATTGAGTCCTCTTGTTAGCGCAGGCAATAAAAACGGCTGCGATCATGCCGGATTTCGCATTCAGTGTAAAGATTAGGCTCTGTCTTTCATTGTTTGCCAGTGTCCGTCGAGCAGCCGCTGATGGGGCCTGAAATGTTGCTTGTAATTCATTTTACGGCAGTCATCAACCTGGTAACCGAGATAGAGCCAGTGCCTGTTCAATTGCTGAGCCAGCCGGATTTGGCTGAGAATGGCAAATACTCCCAGGGATCTTTGCTCTTCAGCAGGATCATAGAAGGTATACATGGCACTGAGCGACTCATTCAGGCAGTCCGTCACGGCCACGGCAATCAGCCGGTTACCGGCATGAAACTCCAGAAACAGCGGAGGCAGCCACTGGCACAGCAAAAAGCCCTCGTATTGCTGGCGGCTGGCGGGGTACATGGCACCATCCTGATGGCGCTGCTCTATATAATGCTGATACAACTCGAAATATTCCGGCTTGTCAGCGTCACTCAGCACCATGGTGACATCGCGGTTATGACGCAGAATACGCTTCTGGCTGCGGCTGGGATTAAACGTGGCCACCGGTATGCGCAATGATTCACAGGCTTGACAGGCCTGACAACGCGGGCGGTAAATATCGGAACCGCTGCGGCGAAAACCGGCTGTTAACAGCTGTTCATAACCTTCGGGACACAGCAGTTCACGGTCCAGCAGAACCAGAAGCTGTTCCTGCCGGCCGGGCAGATAACTGCAGGGATGTTTGGGGGTCAGCCCCACTTTCAGATTTACTTCCCTCATATACTCAGCTCTTGTGGTTGCCAGCAACTGGCAGAAACGGACTCGGTTTGCAGCTCTTTGAGTTTATGCAGAAAGTGTGACCTGGGCCAGCTTGTGACGCCAAGGCTGTGTAGGTGCGGGTTGGGCAGCTGACAGTCTATCAGCTGCCCACCTTGCCGGGAAAAATGCCGGCACAGGGCCAGCATGGCAAGTTTGGAGCCATTGTTCACCAGATGAAACATGGACTCGCCGCAAAACAGCTTACCAAGGCTAATGCCATATAGCCCGGCTACCAGTTGCTGATCATCCCATACTTCCACCGAATGGGCGTATCCCTGGTGGTGAAGCCGGCAGTAATTGTGCTGAATGTCGGGCGTTATCCAGGTTCCGGGGCCGTCTTCGCGCAGTACCCGGCAATGATGGATCACCGACTCAAAGGCATGGTTCACCGTGATGCGGTATTTCTGTTGCCGGCTCAGTTTGGCCAGGCTACGGCTGACGTGCAGCCGATCGGGCTCAATAACGGCACGGGGATCCGGCGACCACCACAACGGCGGCTGGGATTGGTCATACCAGGGGAATATGCCCATACGATAGGCCAGTAACAGCCGCTCTGGTTGCAGGTCACCGCCGATGGCCAGCAGCCCTTCGGGATCGTGCAGGGCGGTCTCAGGGTCGGGAAACCACAGCCGCTGATCAAGTTGGGTCAGGAACATGATAAACGCTCAATCTGCCGGTTTTTGCCAGTCTTCACCGGTTTTCTGCTCAATATAGTCACGAATAAACTGCCGTACTTTCTGGGACGGGGTAACGTCTTCTTCGGCGCACAGCTGTTCAAACAAGGCTTTTTTGTGCGGATCGATCAGCAGGGTCAGGCGGGCGGTACGTTGCTCCATAAAAACCTCCGGGGCATATCACATGTTAATCATATTAACATTGAATGCATTTGTGATGAGAATACAATCGAAGTCTGTTCATGCCTTAACCCATTGCGGAGCCAGCCATGTCCCATCGTAGCCACCTGTTTTCCCTGCGCCCCGGCCATGCCCTGGTTGAGGCCTGTCTGCGTACACCCTATGGCCGCAGGCAATTACTGAGCGATGTGCTGGCCGGGATTACGGTGGGCATTATTGCCATTCCACTGGCCATGGCGCTGGCCATTGCCAGTGGTGTGGCGCCTCAATACGGGCTTTATACTGCCGTTATCGGCGGTTTTGTCATTGCCCTGACAGGTGGCTCCCGGCTGAGTATCTCCGGTCCTACAGCGGCCTTTGTGGTGATTCTTTATCCTATCGCCCAAAGCTATGGTCTGGGCGGCCTGCTGCTGGCAACGCTGATGGCCGGTGGTTTGCTGGTGCTGATGGCATTGCTGCGGCTGGGGCGGCTGGTAGAGTACATTCCTGAGCCGGTGATCCTGGGGTTTACCGGCGGCATTGCCGTGGTAATAGCCGGCCTGCAGCTGAAAGATTTTTTCGGGCTGGCCACACAAGATCTGCCTGAGGCGTTTTTTCCCAGAATGGCTGCGCTGGCGCAGGCTCTGCCCGAGCTGCACTGGCCCAGTCTGCTGGTGGCCGGTGTTACCTTGGTCATCATGCTGCTCTGGCCCCGTCTTAAAACAGGCGTACCGCCCCATTTGCCGGCGGTGCTGCTGGCCAGTCTGCTGGCGGTGTTGCTGAACCAGCAGGGGTTCGGCATTGACACCATCAGCAGCCGGTTCAGTTATCTGTTGCCCGACGGCACGTCGGGAGCCGGTATTCCGCCGGTATTGCCGGCCTTTATCTGGCCCTGGCAGCAGCCGGGCCCGGATGGTCATCCCGTTGGTGTCAGTGTTCAGTTATTGCAGGATCTGCTGCCGGCGGCATTTGCCATCGCCATGCTGGGTGCCATTGAGTCGTTGTTGTGTGCTGTAGTGCTGGATGGCATGACCGGCAAGAAGCACAGTGCCAACAGCGAGCTGCTGGGGCAGGGCATTGGCAACCTGATTGCTCCTTTCTTCGGTGGGATACCAGCGACGGCTGCCATTGCCCGTTCGGCGGCTAATTTCAGGGCCGGGGCGGTGTCGCCGGTGGCCGCCATGGTGCATGCCTTGATCGTGCTGGCTGGGCTGGTGTTGCTGGCCGGTTTGCTGGCTTATCTGCCGATGCCGGCCATGGCTGCCTTGCTGTTGGTGGTTGCCTGGAATATGAGTGAAGCGCCCAAGGCGGTCCATTTGTTTAAAACTGCGCCGAAAGGGGACTTGCTGGTTTTTCTCACCTGCTTTTTGCTGACGATTGCCTTTGACATGGTGATTGCAATTACCGCCGGCATGCTGATGGCGATGGTACTGTTCGTGAAAAACATTGCCGATATGACCCGCATTGTGGATATTTCCCGTCATGAAAGAATGGTGCCCACCCCGTTGCCGGCGGACTGGGCCGTATACAAGATCAACGGTCCCTTGTTTTTTGCCGCAGCTGATAAGGTATTCAGCGAGTTGTCGTTGCTGGCCCGGGAATACCGGGGGGTCGTGCTGTATATGGATGCGGTACCGGTGCTGGATGCGGGGGGCTTGCTGGCTCTGCATCGTTTTATTGATGACTGCCGGACACTGGGCGCCGAAGTAGTGATTGCAGATCTGCAGTTTCAGCCGTTGAAAACGCTGGCGCGGGCCGGTATGGCACCGGTAGCAAACCAGCTGAGCTTTTATGGCACCCTGAGAGAGGCACTGGACTATGTGCAGCGGCCCCGGCCCGTGAGCAGGAGCGCATGACGCATTAAAAACGGCGCTGTGTACAGCGCCGTTGTGAGTCTTCAACTTGTGCGGTCAGAGCTTACAGCTGGGCGTCCAGGTAACGCTCGGCGTCGAGAGCAGCCATACAGCCTGTGCCGGCAGAGGTAATGGCCTGACGATAAACATGATCCATGACATCACCGGCGGCAAATACACCTTCAATACTGGTTTGTGTGGCGTTGCCGTGCAGGCCTGACTGTACCTTGAGATAGCCATTTTCCATGTCCAGCTGCCCGGCAAAAATACCGGTGTTGGGCTGATGGCCAATGGCGATAAACACGCCGGCCACATCCAGCTGCTCAGTGGCATCGGATTGGGTGTCTTTCAGGCGTACACCGGTTACGCCCATATCATCACCCAGCACTTCCTCAAGGGTACGGTCGGTGTGCAGAATGATGTTGCCGTTATTCACCTTGTCCATCAGCCGGTCGATCAGAATTTTCTCGGAGCGGAACTGATCCCGGCGGTGGACCAGATGAACTTCCGAGGCAATATTGGAGAGATACAGGGCTTCTTCCACGGCTGTGTTACCGCCGCCGACCACCGCGACTTTCTGATTGCGATAGAAGAAACCGTCACAAGTGGCGCAGGCGGAAACACCGCGGCCCTGGAAAGCTTCTTCTGAAGGCAGGCCCAGGTATTTGGCCGAGGCTCCGGTGGCGATGATCAGAGCATCACAGGTGTATTCACCACTGTCACCTTTCAGGCGGAAAGGGCGCTGAGTCAGTTCAACACTGCTGATGTGGTCGAATACGATCTCGGTTTCAAAACGCTCGGCATGTTCCTTCATGCGTTCCATCAGGGCCGGGCCGGTCAGACCTTCGGCATCGCCGGGCCAGTTTTCCACTTCGGTGGTGGTGGTCAGCTGTCCACCCTGCTGAATACCGGTGACCAGTACCGGGCTCAGGTTGGCGCGGGCGGCATAAACAGCGGCGGTATAGCCGGCAGGGCCTGAGCCCAGAATAAGCAGTTTGGCGTGTTTGGCTTGACTCATGATTTTTCCAACCTCGGCATATGGGCGATAATTTTGGCTTCAGATTGTAGGGGATTGAGAAAATGGAATAAAGAACTCAGGCCGCCTTTGGCCACGGTAAGCAGTGAATAAAGCAACAGGGGGGATATAACGCATAGTTATGCAATGTGACTTTGTTATATATGAAGTGTGGTTGAAAAGCGAAGAGGGCGAGATAAAATGCTGCTTCTCTTTCCTGGTTTGGCATATTGATGGACTGTCTGCGACAAATGGTCCCTCAATGTCAGCAGGATTGATGGGTGTCTTTCAGGTGGTGTTTTTTTATTGTATTCAGGTTAAACCCCTGCAAGCTTGTGGAAAATGTGTAAATTAAGGCATTTTTATCGTAACAAACAAACAGTTGTGCTACCTGTTTGATATTTATCATGTTAAGCTTCTGATTGCCATGTACTGTATATGTAATCAATAATTTCAAATTTTTATTTTGGCAAGAGCAAATGTCGCGATCACTGTCATGGTGCGGACGACCAAAAAACTTTCTGAGCGCGCATAAAGCAGGTCCCCGCCGGGTATGCCTTATGCAGTTAAATCCTGTATCTAAAGTGGAATGAACCTAAAATGAGCCAAAGGATGGATGAAGTGTTGGATGCGAACAATCGCCCCCTCAAGGAACTTGATCGGATTGACCGCAACATACTGAATGAGCTGCAGCAGGATGGCCGAATTTCCAATGTGGAGTTGTCCAAGCGGGTTGGCCTGAGCCCGACTCCTTGCCTGGAGCGGGTGCGCCGGCTGGAGCGGCAGGGTTATATCGAAGGCTATACCGCTATTCTCAATCCGCAGTTTCTCGATGCTTCCTTGCTGGTGTTTGTGGAAATTACGCTGAACCGTGGCACACCGGATGTGTTTGATGAGTTTAACGATGCCGTGCAGAAGCTGGAGGAAATCCAGGAGTGCCATCTGGTGTCCGGGGATTTTGACTACCTGCTGAAAACCCGGGTAGCGGATATGTCTGCCTACCGCAAGCTGCTGGGAGAGACCCTGCTGCGCCTGCCGGGGGTAAACGATACCCGCACCTATGTGGTGATGGAAGAGGTCAAACAGAGCAACAGGCTGGTAATCAATACCCGTTAAACTGTGCTATTGTATCCCGCTCTGGTATTTTGATACCGGCGGGACGAGAAGACCACTATCCAGCGAGCGGCCCCGGCCGCTCGTTTGCCGTTGTATTACTGTACGGTGACGACTTTTCCTGTCGCTTTCCCCTGATAACCTGAGCACAATCATCACAACGAGGAGCGGACGTTTGGCGGAGAAAAAGCTGTTTACTCCCATGTCTGGTTTGCAGCGTCTCTTTGAGGCCGGGCTGATAGCCATTATTCTACTGGCCGTGTTCATGATGCTGTCACTGGTGTCTTATCACCCGTCGGATCCGGGCTGGTCGCAGACTGCCTGGGGCGGTGACATCAGCAATGCGGCAGGACCTGCAGGGGCCTGGCTGGCCGACATTCTGCAATTTGTATTCGGGTTTTCCGCTTATCTGCTACCACCTTTTATGGTGTTTGTGGGCTGGGTAACCCTGTGGCGGCCTAAAGGGCTGATCGATATCTGCTACCTTACCCTCAGCCTGCGCATCATCGGGTTTTTGATGGTGTTGCTCAGTTTGCTGGCGCTGGCCAGCATGAATATCGGTAATATTTACTATTTTTCTGCCGGCGGCCTGATAGGTGACATGCTGGCCGGAGCACTGGGTCCTTTGTTTGGTAATCTGGGAACCACGCTGGTGCTGTTATGCTGCCTGGCCACTGGCATCACCTTTTTTACCGGCTGGTCCTGGTTGCTGATTGTCGAGCGCCTGGGAGCGCTGGTGATGGAAGCACCGGGCTGGCTGGCCGCATTACCGGCCCGTATTGCTGACTGGCAGACCCGTCGCGGCACCGAGCCGGAAGCGGCTGTCGAGCCGGCACCGGCTGAAACACCTGCTGCTGAGTCCAAAGAAACCGGCTTTTCCGGCTGGCGGCGTTTTCGGGACAAGCTCGGCAAGCAGGAGGCCGACACCGACAGCGATGATGAGGGCGATGAGCTGGATCCCTTGCTGGAGCCGGTTCCGGAAGCCCCTTCCCGCCGTCCGGTCATCAAGAAAAAAGCGCCTCCCGTTCGCCGTGAGCCGGTATTGCATGCCGCACCCGCTGACGAAGACGAGCAGCCTGTCGCGACCCTGGCCGAGAGCAATGGCTGGAGCCTGGATGATGACAGTGATGACGAGCTGGACCTTCCCTGGGCGGCTGAGGAGGAGCAGGATACACCTCCTGTGCCGGCTGCCAAACCGCCGGCAGCGGTTCCGCTATCCCGGCCTCGTAACAGCCAGCTGAGCGCGGTTCCGGAAGTCACTCTGCTGGATCCACCCAAGCCGCGTCAGCATGCGGTCAGTGAAGAAGAACTGGAGCGTATTGCCCGTCTGGTAGAGGCCAAGCTGGCGGATTATAACGTGCAGGCCAATGTGGTAGGTGTGTATCCAGGGCCGGTGATTACCCGCTTTGAGCTGGATCTGGCACCTGGAGTTAAGGTCAGCAAAATTACCAATCTGGCCCGGGATCTGGCCCGCTCTCTGTCTGCTATCAGCGTGCGGGTGGTGGAAGTGATCCCGGGTAAGCCCTATGTCGGGCTGGAGCTGCCTAATACCCGCCGTGAAACCGTGTATTTGCGTGAAGTGATCGACAGTGATCTGTTTCATAACAGTAAGCACCCGCTGACCATGGTACTGGGCCAGGACATTGCCGGTGAGCCGGTGGTGGTTAATCTGGCCAAAATGCCCCATGTGCTGGTGGCTGGTACCACCGGGTCGGGTAAGTCGGTGGGAGTGAACGTCATGATTCTGTCGATGCTGTTTAAGGCTACGCCGGAAGACGTGCGTTTTATCATGATCGATCCCAAGATGCTGGAGCTGTCGGTATACGAAGGTATTCCGCATCTGCTGACCGAAGTGGTCACCGACATGAAGGAGGCGGCCAATGCCCTGCGCTGGTGTGTGGGGGAAATGGAACGGCGCTATAAATTGATGTCGGCCATGGGTGTGCGTAATCTCAAAGGCTTTAATACCAAGGTGCAGGACGCCATTGATGCCGGTGAGCCGCTGCGGGATCCGCTGTGGCAACCCACTCAGTCTATGGACACTTACCCGCCGGCGCTGGAAAAACTGCCCCATATAGTAGTGGTGATCGATGAATTTGCCGACATGATGATGATTGTCGGTAAAAAAGTGGAAGAACTGATTGCCCGTATTGCACAGAAGGCCCGGGCTGCGGGTATTCATCTGGTCCTGGCTACCCAGAGACCTTCGGTGGATGTAATCACCGGTCTTATCAAGGCCAACATTCCTACCCGTATGTCGTTCCAGGTTTCGAGCAAGATTGACTCCCGCACCATTCTAGATCAGCAGGGTGCCGAATCCTTGCTGGGAATGGGGGACATGCTCTATCTTCCCGCCGGCGATAGCAATCCTACCCGGGTACACGGTGCTTTTGTGGATGATCATGAGGTTCACAAGGTTGTGGCGGCCTGGAAGGAGCGGGGAGAGCCCGACTATATAGAAGATATTCTCAGCGGCGATGTCGGGGCTGATGGCTTGTTGCCGGGTGAAGCCGCGGAAGGTGCGGATGGGGAGCTGGATGAACTGTTTGACCATGCGGTAGCTTTTGTCGCGGAAACGCGTCGTGGCTCTACCTCCAGTGTGCAGCGCAAGTTCAAGATAGGTTATAACAGGGCTGCCCGAATCATCGATCAGATGGAAGCCCAGGGCATTGTCAGCCCGGCGGGCAGCAACGGTCAACGGGAAGTGCTGGCACCACCGCCGGCGAGGGGATAAGCATGAAACTACTGATAACCACCGGCATGATATTGTGGTCTGCCAGTACACTGGCGCAGGCCGGTGCGGCGACAGACTTACAGCAAAAGCTGTCGGCACTGGGACGCTTTTCTGCCGATTTTACCCAGCAAGTATATGATGAAAGCGGTGATCCCATGCAAACTGCCGAAGGCAGTATGCAACTGGCCCGTCCGGATCGTTTTCGCTGGCATACCACGGCACCCGATGAAAGCCTGATTGTGTCTGACGGTACTGATGTGTGGATGTATGATCCCTTTGTGGAGCAGGTCAGTATTGTTCCTCTTGAACAGGCGGTGCGAAATACCCCGTTTCTGTTAATTTCCGGCGGAGACTCATCCCGCTGGCAGGGCTATGAGGTCAGCAAGAACAGCGACAATTATGAGGTCACCAGTAAGGATCCGGCAGAGCTGATCCAGCGTTTTACCCTGCGTTTTGACGACCAGGGCCGGTTATCGCGGTTTACCGTGGTAGAGTCGGGCGGCCAGCGCAGCGAATTTACCCTGAACGGGTTTAATGACAGTCCCGAACTGGCCGCCAGTGCCTTTCACTTTACTCCGCCTGCCGGCGTGATGGTGGATGATCAGCGCTAAGGAAGCAATATGAGTACCCTGAGCCTGGATTTTGAGCAGGATGACTTCCGTCCGCTGGCGGCGCGCATGCGTCCGGAGCGTATTGAGCAATATCTGGGCCAGCAACACATTCTGGGGCCGGGCAAGCCGCTGCGCAGGGCCCTTGAAGCAGGTCATTGCCATTCCATGATCCTGTGGGGGCCGCCAGGCACCGGCAAGACCACGCTGGCTGAGCTGGCTGCTCATTACTGCGATGCTCAGGTGGAGCGGGTATCGGCGGTCACTTCCGGAGTAAAAGAGATCCGCGCCGCCATTGAACGGGCCCGTGAACACAAACTGGCCGGACGGCGTACCATTTTGTTTGTGGACGAGGTGCACCGCTTCAACAAGTCCCAGCAGGACGCCTTTCTCCCTCACATTGAGGACGGCACAGTGACTTTTATCGGTGCCACCACCGAGAACCCATCTTTTGAGCTGAACAATGCGTTGCTATCCCGGGCCCGGGTTTATCTGTTAAAGCGGCTGGACACCGATGAGGTGGAAGCAATGATAGCCCAGGCACTTAATGATGAACGTGGCCTGGCAGGGCAGAACATTCAACTGGCTGACGGTGTTCAGCACGCGCTGGCCACGCTGGTGGAGGGGGATGGCCGCAAAGCGCTCAATTATCTTGAACTGCTGGCAGATATGGCAGAAGAGCAACAGGGTGTGCGCTGTATCGATAAGCCTCTGCTGGCAGAGGTCACCGGCGAGCAGCTGGCCCGCTTCGATAATCAGGGCGATCTCTATTACGATTTAATTTCCGCCATTCACAAGTCCATCCGTGGCTCCAGTCCGGATGCGGGTCTCTACTGGTATGCCCGCATGATTACCGCCGGCTGTGATCCGCTCTATATTGCCCGGCGGCTGCTGGCCATTGCGTCGGAAGATATCGGCCTTGCCGATCCTAAAGCCATGGATGTTGCGCTGGCCGCCTGGGACTGTTTTACCCGGGTCGGGCCAGCGGAAGGTGAGCGGGCCATCGCTCAGGCCATTGTGTACCTTGCCTGTGCCCCCAAGAGCAATGCGCTTTACACCGCCTGGAAAGCCGCACTGCAGGATGCTCGGGAGCTGCCCGATTTTGAGGTGCCGGTGCACCTGCGTAATGCGCCTACCAAACTGATGAAGGAGCTGGGGTACGGGGCTGAATATCGTTATGCCCATAACGAGCCTGGTGCTTATGCTGCCGGTGCAACTTATCTGCCAGATGCCATGGCTGGACGGCGCTATTATGTGCCCAATGAGCGGGGGTTTGAGCAGAAAATCCAGGCCAAGCTCGATTATCTGAGCAAGCTGGACGAGCAGGCAAAGCACAGCTCCTGAGCAAACCGGCTTCGCTCAGGGCCGGTGTCCTTGGCCCGGTGCGGCCGATGCTGATAAACTGTATTCTGAACCGATTTCAAGCCCTTGCGTACCAACGCACTAGACGAATTTAAGGTAACTCATGCTGGATTCCAAATATCTGCGCAGCGACATTGACGACACGGCTGCGAAGCTGGCCAACCGTGGCTTTACGCTGGACACTGAATTGTTCAACCGTCTTGAAGAACAGCGTAAAACGCTGCAGGCCCGTACTCAGGAACTGCAGGCCGAGCGTAATGCCCGCTCCAAAGCCATTGGTCAGGCCGCGCGTAACGGTGAAGACATAGTGCCACTGAAGGCTGCCGTCACTGCGATTAATGAAGAGCTGGATAGCTGCAAGGGCAAGCTGGATGAGCTGCTGAGTGATATTCAGGCTTTTTGTGCCGCGATTCCCAACCTGCCTCATGAGTCGGTTCCCGTAGGCAAGAGCGAAGACGATAACGTCACCGTACGCACCTGGGGCGAGCCTGCCAAGCTGGGGTTTGAGCCGAAGGATCATGTGGCACTGGGCGAAAGCCTGGCCGGCCTCGATTTTGAAGGGGCCGTCAAGCTTTCTGGCTCCCGCTTTGTGATCATGCAGGGTCAGGTTGCTCGCATGCACCGTGCGCTGGCGCAATTTATGCTGGATCTGCACACCACGGAACACGGCTATACCGAATGCTATGTGCCTTATCTGGTGAACAGCGACAGCCTGTATGGTACCGGTCAATTGCCCAAGTTCTCTGCCGATCTGTTCCATACCGCCATTGAGGGCGAGGGAGAAGAAGAGGGCAAGGTACGCCGCTTTTCACTGATCCCTACTTCTGAAGTGCCGCTGACCAACATGGCCCGTAACGAAATTTTTGAGCCGGCCCAGTTACCGATGAAACTGACTGCTCATACGCCTTGTTTCCGCTCCGAAGCCGGCTCTTATGGCCGTGATACCCGCGGACTTATTCGTATGCACCAGTTCGATAAGGTGGAAATGGTGCAGCTGGTGCATCCTGACTCGTCCTGGAATGCACTGGAAGAAATGACCGGCCACGCTGAAAAGGTGCTGCAGCTGCTGGAGCTGCCTTACCGGGTGATGGCGTTGTGTACCGGCGATATGGGCTTTGGTGCTGCCAAAACCTACGATCTGGAAGTATGGCTGCCGGCCCAGGATACCTACCGGGAAATTTCTTCCGTCTCTAACTGCGGTGATTTTCAGGCCCGTCGTATGCAGGCCCGGGTGCGCGGTGCCGATGGCAAGCCGCAGCTGCTGCATACGCTGAATGGTTCTGGCCTGGCGGTGGGACGTACCCTGGTGGCAGTGCTGGAAAATTATCAGCAGGAAGATGGCCGTATTCGCGTTCCTGAGGTACTCAAACCCTATATGGGCGGCCTGGAGTTTATTGGCTGAGGTGCGTTTTCAGGTAACAGGGCCGGGGTCAGTACCCCGGCCTTTTTATATGGAAACACCGCTGTATGACGACCGACTACTTTTATATTGAATGAACTTTATCCGCTTTTTCGTCGCCTTTTACCCGGTGTCTTTGGTAGAATGCGCGGCAATCAGGAGGGCTTCGGCACTAACATGATGGTTTGGATAGACTTTGTAATACTTGGCATTATAGGCCTGTCGGCCCTCATCAGCCTGGTCCGGGGCTTCGTTAAGGAAGCCATGTCGCTCGCCACCTGGGTGACCGCCTTTTTCATTGCCAGCCGTTTCTATGCCGATCTGGCTGTGTTTCTCGATATCACCGATCCGCTGTTCCGCAATGGGGCTGCCATTGCCATCTTGTTTGTGCTTACCCTGATCCTGGGCGCTCTGGTCAATTATATCATCGGCGAGCTGGTCATCCGCACCGGTCTGTCGGGTACTGACCGTGTGCTGGGCGTCTGTTTTGGCGCCGTGCGCGGCGTTTTTATTGTGGCCGCGCTGCTGCTGTTTAGCGATACCATGACCGCTTTTTCTCACAGTCCGTGGTGGAAAGAGTCGGTGCTTATTCCCGAGTTTGGCATCGTTATACAGTGGTTTTTTAATATGCTGCAGAATTCATCCAGCTTTTTACCCCCCAAGCTATAGTAATTCGAGGAAATTTTGACATGTGTGGGATAGTCGGTATTCAAGGTACGACCCCGGTCAACCAGGCGCTTTACGATGCGCTTACAGTGCTTCAGCACAGAGGACAGGATGCTGCCGGCATCGTAACCATCTCCGGTAACAACTTCCGTCAGCGCAAGGCCAACGGCCTGGTCCGGGACGTGTTTGAAGCGCGCCACATGGAACGCCTTATCGGTAATGTTGGCATTGGTCATGTGCGCTATCCCACCGCCGGCAGCAGCAGTGTTGCTCAGGCACAGCCCTTTTATGTTAACTCCCCCTTTGGTATTGCGCTGGCACACAACGGTAACCTGACCAACGCCGCCGAGCTGAAAGAAGAGCAGTTTCGTGTGGCACGCCGGCATATCAATACCACTTCCGACTCGGAAGTGCTGATTAACGTGCTGGCACACGAGCTCGATCAACAGACGCAAAAACTGCACCTCGAGCCGGAGCATGTTTTTGCTGCCATCAGCAAGGTGCACGAGAAGGTTCGCGGAGCCTATGCGGCAGTGGCGGTAATTATCGGTCATGGCATGGTGGCGTTTCGTGATCCTAATGGTATCCGGCCGCTGGTGCTGGGAAAGCGTGAAACGGAAGAGGGCAATACCGAATATATGGTGGCGTCCGAAAGTGTGGCGCTGGATGCGGTGGGTTTTGAGCTGATCCGTGATGTGGCACCCGGTGAGGCCGTGTATATTACCGAGCAGAACCAGCTGTTTACCGAGCAGTGTGCTGCCGAGCCCGGACATAACTCCTGTATTTTTGAGTATGTGTATTTTGCCCGTCCCGACTCCTTTATTGACAAGGTGTCTGTGTATGCGGCCCGGGTTCGCATGGGGCAGAAACTGGGTGCCAAAATTGCCAGGGAATGGGAAGATCTTAATATCGACGTGGTGATCCCTATCCCTGAGACTTCCTGTGATATAGCCCTGGAAATTGCTCATAACCTGCAGTTGCCTTATCGCCAGGGGTTTGTGAAAAACCGCTACATTGGCCGCACCTTTATCATGCCCGGTCAGCAGCAGCGTCGCCAATCGGTACGGCGAAAGCTTAATGCCATTCCGTCCGAGTTTGCCGGCAAGAACGTACTGCTGGTGGATGACTCTATTGTGCGTGGTACTACTTCCGAGCAAATCATTGAAATGGCCCGGGATGCCGGCGCTAAAAAAGTATATTTTGCCTCAGCCGCACCGGAAATTCGTTTTCCGAATGTTTACGGGATTGATATGCCCTCGGTGAACGAGCTGATTGCCTATGGCCGTGAGTCCGATGAAATCTGCAAGCTGATCGGGGCCGATGGCCTGATTTTTCAGGAGCTGGAAGATTTGGAAGATGCGGTTCGTCATTTCAACCCTGAATTGCGCCGTTTTGAGACCTCTGTGTTTACCGGTGAATACGTGACTCAGGATGTAAACCAGGAATACCTGGATGCACTCAATGCAGAGCGTAACGACACCGCCAAACAGCAGGACTGTATCGATAACAGCCATCTGGAAATGTATAACGAAGGCCAGTCTTAAGCTGTAGTCTGGCAGACAGTAGCATGTTAAAAAGCCGGGGGTATCCCGGCTTTTTTATGCGTATCATTTGTTTCAGTGAGTATAGATGGGTCCAAGTCCCCAGCTCCATACAATGACTGAGCCCACCATGATACACACCAGCAAGACCAGCCCGCAGGTCACTACCGAGCTTGCGTAGATAAAGCCGCGCTCTTCGGGAATATGCATGATGATAGGAACCCCGGAGTAAAGCAGGTATACCGAATAGGCCAGACCTGCCAGACCCACCATCATCAGAAATACCGGCTCTGGGTAGAGTACTGCCAGCCCGGTCATAAACAATGGCGTAGCGGTATAGGCAGCCAGTTCAAGACTTTGTGTAAAGGTAGGAGTGGCACCAAACGTTTTGGCCATCCAGTAAGTCAGGTAGGCGAGTGCAAACACACCCGCGATCAGGGTGACATACATGCCTGCCGACATGATAAACGCACTTTGAGTGGTCATCATGATGGTATTTTGAGTGCCAAAATTCCAGCCAATCAAAGTGGCAGAGAGGAAGGTGCAAAACGACGGTATCAGGGCAATGAATGCCAGATGTGTCAGGCTGTAAGAAAGGCTTTCGTGATGATCATCTATGGTATGCCACTCATCCTTGGGGTGGGCATACAAACCCCAGATGTGGTTCAATAACATGGCTCTTTCCCCCAAATGCGTTAAGTGCGCCGGCTTGGCGGATGTGAGAAGAAGAAGCAACAGTGATTCTCCTCACCTCTGGTTAGTTATTGGTCATGCCTTGACTGGCGTCAAGTTTTCCTACGTATAAACCACAGTTATTAGTTTTTTCTAATGTTTTGTCTGCTGCGTACCAGGCTGTGCGCTGACGTCTGCAGACAGCGGGGTAGGAGTCATGCTGTGGACATGGAACATTGATCAAACCCTTGTTTTTTGTAGGGAACATCAGGGGTTTCTGATAAACTGCCCGCGATTTACGCTAATAGTAAATAGGATCATGCCTTGAGTCTGGCGTGGCTTTTGAGTGCATACTACCGTGTTTTCCCGGCAGTCATTTTTCGAGACACATGCTCACATCCGTTATTCAACAAGCCATTATTTTATTGGCCATGGGCTGGATTCTTACGCTGAATGTGCGCAAGAGTTGGCATCACCCCCGTCTGTATATACTGACTACAGGATTCTGGTTCGGAGTGGCCGCGATAGTGTGCATGCTGCAGCCATTTCATGTCGCGCCGGGGGTGTTGTTGGATGCCCGCAACGGAGTGTTATTTGTAGCAGGATTATTTGGCGGTCCTGTGTCTGCCGCTCTGGCAACCCTGATGGCAGCTCTTTTCCGTTATGGTATCGGAGGTGATGGCGCACTTACCGGTATCCTGAATATGATATTGCCCGTACTGCTGGGGCTGGGGTTTCGTGAGGGCGTTTCTCGCGGCTGGCTCAGTATCAGGGCGCTGAATTTGTTGCCGGTGATTCTGTTGGTACATGTCATCAGCTTGTTAGTCATCGCCACATTGTTGGGGGCACAAGAGCGACTTAGCTTGCTGGCTAATATTTGGCCAACCTTGACCATCATGGTGCCATTAACACTGATATTGGCGATGATTCTTCAGGATGCGATACAAAGGCAGAAGGAGCAGCATAAACTTCAAGCCAGTGAGTCCCGCTTAAGAGCGATTACGGCAGCATTGCCGGATCTGATGTTTGTGATGGACGAAGATGGCCGCTATCTGGATGCCATGGCATCCAGGCCTTCCCTATTTTATCCCGCGAATGATGGCTTTATCGGTAAGCGGGTACATGAGTTGTTTGCTCCCGAGCTTGCCGATCGTTTTGTCCGTTTTATACGTAATACACTGGCCAGTAATGATACTAGCAGGCTGGTCTATGAACTTCAGACTTATGAAGGCCTCTGTATTTTTGAGAGCCAGGCTCAGGTCATGGAAACTTGCGGTTTTGATAAGCCGGCCGTGGTTATTTTGACCCGTGATATAACGCAGCGAGTGCGTAATGAAACCGAGCTGCGCATTGCCGCTGTTGCTTTTGAGTGTTTTGAGGGGCTGATCATTACTGATGCAGGCAGCCGTATTTTGCGGGTTAACCGTGCATTTACCGAAATCACTGGCTTTTCAGCTGAAGAGGTCATTGGCCAGAAGCCCTCGCTGCTCAGCTCTGGTGAACACAACAGCGGTTTTTATCAGAAAATGTGGCGAAGCATTAACGAGCAGGGTCATTGGCAAGGAGAAATCATTAATAAGCGTAAGTCCGGTCAGGTTTATCCCCAGTGGCTGTCTATTAGTGCGGTGCGAGATGATAACCAGAAGGTGAGTCATTATGTGGCGTCCATCACCGATATTACACAGCGCAAAAAGGATGCCGAGCGTATTAATCATCTGGCTTTTTATGATGGAGTAACCGGGCTGCCTAATCGCCGTTTCCTGAACCGGCGCATTGAGAATTACCTGGCTTCCGAGCACCAGGATAGTGTTGGTCTGGTGTTTATTGATCTGGACAATTTCAAGGCTATTAATGATCTGTGGGGACTGCAGGTAGGCGATCAGCTGTTACAGCAGGCTGCCCAGCGATTAAGCCAGACGTTGCAGCAGGGTGACATGGTTGCCCGTCTGGGCGGAGACGAGTTTGTGGTGCTATTCTCCGGATTACCGGCCGAGCAGCACCGTGCAGCTGCCCAGCTGGAGCATGTCAGCCATCGTCTGCTGACCTTGCTGGAGCAACCGTATACCCATGAAGGAAACCTGCTAAGGTGTAGTGCCAGCCTCGGACTGGTGGTGCTTACCAGTCGAGATCATACACCCGACGAGCTGGTTCAGCAGGCCGAGCTTGCCATGTATGATGCCAAGTCTGGTGGTAAGGGCAAGCTACGATTTTTTGATCCGCAAATGCAGGAAGTGGTGTCACAGCGATTGCGGCTGCAGGAAGATTTGGTCCGTGGCATTGATGCTGAAGAGTTTGTGCCTTATTTTCAGCCGCAGTTTGACTACCATGGCAACATTATTGGTGCAGAGGCTCTGGTTCGCTGGTATCACCCCAAGCGTGGTGTGCTGGCCCCGGGAGCCTTTATTGATGTTGCCGACGAAGCAGGTTTAATGAACTGTATTGATCGCATGGTATTGCAGTATGCCTGTCGGAAAATGGCGGAATGGGCTGATATACCGGCATTCAGTTCATTTACCTTATCGGTGAATATCAGTGCCGCTCGTCTTTATCAGCCGGAATTTATCACGGACGTGCTGAATATATTTGAGCAAACCGGAGTGGATCCGGCGCGGATTAAGCTGGAAATTACGGAGTCGATGCTGCTGAATGATATGCCCATGGCCATTCAGCGCATGCAGACGTTGAAGCAGTATGGGGTACGGTTTGCCATTGATGACTTTGGCACTGGCTATTCGTCTTTGCTGTATTTGCAGCAGCTTCCCCTTGATCAGCTTAAGATTGACCAGTCCTTTGTGCGAGCACTTCCGGATGATGACAATAGCCTGAATATTATTAAAGCGATTGTCGCCATGGCGCATAGTTTAAGGCTGGAAGTGATTGCCGAAGGAGTAGAGACGGAAGCACAGCGGCAATTGCTGCACTTGCATGGTTGCCAGCATTATCAGGGGTATTTGCTGGCACGTCCCAAGCCGGCGGAACAACTGGAAGCGTGGCTTGAGCAGCAACTGTTTTCTGATCAGTTGAGTACGCTTTGATTGCGTCCCTGATGTTTGGCCTGGTACAAGGCAATATCTGCCTGTTTCAGTGCGCGCCTAATTGTCATCGCTCTTCCCGGCCAATGTGATACGCCGAGAGATATGCGGATACTGCCCACATCATCCATGATGGTATTTTCCACTTTCCGGCGCAGGCGCTCGGCAACTTCCAGCGCATTGGTGGCGTCAGTGGCGGGCAGAAAAATCATAAATTCTTCACCTCCGCTGCGGCACAGTATGTCATTCCGGCGAGCCTGCTCCTGCATGATGAGGGCAAGCTGCTTAATGACATTGTCGCCAATATCGTGTCCGAAGGTATCGTTTACATTTTTGAAATGATCAATATCCAGAGCTATCAGTGCAAAGGGAGTCTGGCGTTGTTCATAGCTATCCAGCATATGCTGCATGCCCCTGCGGTTCAGCAGGCCAGTCATGGCATCGGTGTGACTATCGGTATGTAGTTTATTAATGTGATCATGGAACAGGGCAATACCGCGTAGAATGGCACTTTTAAGTTGGGCTGCCTCAAAATACCAGGATCGCACACCGGAAATATCTTGTTGCACATCCTGCTTATTCATTTTTTCTGCTGATTTAGCCAGCTGCCAGAGCGGTCGTGAAATAAATATCGCGGACAGCCAGATCCCGGCCAGCGTCAGTAAAGCAATCGGTATGCTTTTTACAAACACGTTGAACAGATGATTATTGATACTGGCAAGAGTAGCTTCTTTGGGCCGCTGTGCCACTATTCCCCAGTGAGTGCTGGCAACAGGCGCAAACCCGGTAAGCATATCCACGTCATGGGAGTTGACCACATTTAGTACCCCTTCCTTACCAGCCAGAACTGTGTCAATGGCAGCATTATTGCTAACTCGCTCGCCAATGTACTGCTCTTCAGGGTGATAAATCAGGGTTTTATGTTTGTCGACCACATACAGATAAGAGCCGTCCTGGTAGTAATGCTTGCCCAGAATTTCTCCCAGGATATTGCTACGCTGTAAATAAATTGTGCCGGCTACATAGCCCAGGTAATCGCCATTATCTGAAAACATTGGGTGAGACAGACTGATAATATAATTTCCGGATGGTGATACAAAAGGGTCGGTTATCAGCGGAGCCTGAGCCTGTAATGACTGGCGGGCATTGGCTGAGCTAAGCTGAACCCCCTTTACCTGCAGGGTGTCCGGAGACGCTGCAATGATAATGCCTTTGGCATTGACTATCACAACAGAATTGAAGGCGTTACTCTGTTCATGCAGGCGCCTGGCTTCGGCCATCAGCATCTGCTCATTATTCATATTATTGTTTAACAGGCCCGCACTGTAGGCAAGCTGACGGCGGGTGGACTGAATAAAGCTTTCGGTCAGCTCGGCCAGCTTGGCGGCATATACCCGATTCGCTTCCAGGGTGTTATTGATCAGCAATGTGCGCTGTACTTCATAGGTAGCATAAAAACTGTTGCACAATGTAATGATGACACTGAAAACGGCCATAGCCAGCATCAGGTTGCGCAAGGTAAGCCGAGGCAGAGGACGAGAAAACATGAACACGGACCTGAAACGGTGGCAGATTGCCGGCGGATTGGTTTACGAGTAGTTTAATGAAAAATGGACAAAACAAAAAGGTACCATTTGAAGCCTTTTGAACTTGAGTAGTGGGGCTGACGTGGTTCGCTGCCAGTCAATGAGCCACGCGATAAATCAAGGGCTTACACAGGTAAACCGGTGAATTATGTTCGGTGAGCTGAGGGAGATGATACTGATCGACGATGGAGCCGGTAAGACCGATTGAAAATGCTTCAATAAATCTGTCAGCTTTCTTTGAAAACCGGGATGAATTGAAACTCCCCATGCCACATATACAGTGACTCTTTTTTACGGAGGCGAGCATACACGGTCTTAAGCGATATTGTTACTCACTGATAGCAGTCAGCTTATAGTGAACGGGTTCCCCGGCATTTGGGGAATCTGGTGCAGCCCCAGAACAGTTGCCCGGCGTTAGTTCCCTGGCGTGCTTTGCGCTTTACCATGGGAGCTGTGCATCTGGGGCAGAGCACTTGGGCTGGCGGACAGCTATTGGTAGAAGAAGGTCGCTGACGTTTGAGTCCTTCCTCGGCCAGCGTTATTTTGGTTTGCATAAGCATGTAATCCAGTGCTTTTCCATCGATCAGGCTGAGGCGCTTGTCACTGGCAAATGTTTTGGCTTCTTCCGTGAAATCACCGGAGGTTACAACAAATCCACCGTCTGCACCGGCGCCCGCCATCACACCATAAAGTTCGCGAACCACTGATACACCCACACTTCTGGCCCTCCAGTGCTTGCATTGAACAAAGAAGCATTGGCCGTCCTTTCTCAGTTGAACATCCACACCACCATCGGGGCCATGCTCACCACCGTCAATGACACTGTATCCCTGTTGTCGGAATGCCTGGCCCACCAGCAGCTCGAATTCTTTCCAGCTCATGTCGTTAGCAGGTGAAGCCGGAAGAGGGGAGGTAGAGGGCTTTGCTGAAGCGGCGACGTATCGGTGGGCAAGGCGCCGGCCCTTGAGCGCTTTGATGGCAGATACTCCAGCACCAAAAGTGAACGCCAGCGGAATAAAGAACTGCATGGCTATCAAGAATGGCCGCAGTATCAGTTCGGTCAGATGGGTCGGCACACCGGAACCTGCTGCCATTTCTACTTCAAATTGTCTGCCTGCAAAGTGATTAAGTATTAGGTAGCTGACCAGTGCCAGCAACAGGCTCAGCCACCAGGGTAGCATCGCAGCAATGTCTATCATGTCTTCAAGAGGGGACTGCCGGCGTTTTCTAGCCATTTCTATGTCCTTCAGAGGTGATGGGCGTATCAACCGAAAGCGCAGAAACAACTTGAATAATGCTCTTCAGTGTTCAGGAGGAATTATTATGACCTAATGAGTCTCTGTTGGTATGCGCTCCAGTCACAGAACTACAGTCGGAGCAGCTGTCTTTGTAGTGGTCAGCTAATCCTGGCCAATATCCGCAGCTTACTGAGGTTATGCAGCCTCTACTACTTGCTGAGAGAACAGCAAAAGCCACCGTCAGTCACGGGGGCTGGAAAAATTTGAGGAAGAGATTAGCGTGATATTACTGCCCCTGGAGTGTGTTTCAGGTATGACAGTAGGTGTGACAGTAAGCGGGTTTCGGGTGATTTTTCAGGAAGAGCTAATGAAAAGATAAGTGATTGATTGGAAAACAAAAAGGCCCCTTGCGGGGCCTTTCCAATCGATTGGTGGAGCTGGCGGGAGTTGAACCCGCGTCCGAAAAACCTACGTCGTCGGTACTACATGCTTAGTCAGTCATTAAATTCGCCAGCTGCTGCGGACTGACACGCCACAGACAGACTATCCTGAATTGGATTTAACGCTTCAACCGTCAGGCACGGCATCCACGCGATCCTGTGAAGGATGACCTTCCGATTCCCTAAGTCACAGGCAAGCTAGGGTAGAAGGGCTCTCAGCAGGTTATTAAGCTGCGAGTGCGTAGTTTTCGTCGTTTGCGACTATTTTTTTGCGATTTTTTTACGAGGCCTATCGCACCTCGGCATGCACCTAGGAGTTCGAGAATCTCGTCGAATCCTGAATCAGCCCCAAGTAACAGTTTGATGATATTTCAAATGTTCCTAAAACACAAGGGGTGTTAGCGGCCCTTGTGCTTCATCATCCGTGCCTTTTCGCGTTGCCAGTCACGTTCCTTCACGTCCTGGCGCTTGTCGTGGGCTTTTTTACCCTTTACCAGACCGATCTCTGCCTTAACCCAGGATTTGGACCAGTACAGGGACAGAGGGACCAGGGTATAGCCTTCCCGTTCTATCAGGCCGGTCAGCCGATCCAGCTGGCGCTTGTGTAGCAACAGTTTGCGGTTTCGCATGGGGTCACATACCACATGGGTAGACGCCATATTCAGCGGGTTGATGGTAGCGGCAAACAAAAAGGCCTCACCATTTCGCATAAATACGTAAGCATCGCCGATGTTGGCCTTGCCGGCCCGCAGCGCTTTCACTTCCCATCCCTGTAACTCCAGTCCTGCTTCGAATTTTTCCTCAATGGAGTATTCGTGCCGGGCCTTGCGGTTAACCGCAATGGTGTTGGAGCCGGGTTTCTTTTTGGTTTTGTTTTTTGCCATAGTGTAACCATTATACGGTGCCCGTTGAGGCTTTGGAATTGGTGAACTGGCGACCGGTGTCTTTTTGAGCAGTTGTCTCAGGTGAGCTTGCTTTCCGAAAGTGTTAAAATCGCCGGGTCAGAATGCCAGGAGAGGTTATGCCAAGTATTACCCGAAGCGCACTGGTGATGTTCAGTGCCAAGCAAATGTATGAACTGGTCAATAATGTCGACGATTATCCGCAGTTTTTGCCCGGGTGTGTGGCCAGTCGTATCATTGATGAAAGCGAACATAGCATTACTGCTGCTCTCGATGTGGCCAAGGCCGGCATTCGCAAAACCTTTACCACCTGTAATCGCCTTGAGCGCGATCACAAGATCAATATGGAGCTGGTAGACGGTCCGTTTAAATCACTGAACGGTGGCTGGACTTTTATTCCCCTGGATGAAGACGCCTGCAAGGTCGAGCTGAAGCTGCATTTTGAATTTACATCTCGGCTGGTGGAGCTGGCGTTTGGCGGTATTTTCAAAGAGCTGGCGAATGCGATGGTGCATGCGTTCAGTGAGCGGGCGAGGGAGGTCTACGGCAGTGAATCTTATTCAGGTTGAAGTGGTGTACGCCCTGCCTGAAAAGCAAACGGTGCTGAACCTGAGGGTGGCCCCTGATGCCACCGTGCGGGAGATCATTGAGCAGTCAGGCATATTGAGGCAGTTTCCGGAGTTGGATCTTGAGAAAAATGCGGTGGGTATTTTCAGCCGGCAGGTAAAGCTTGAACACAGTGTGCACGACGGCGATCGCATTGAAATTTACCGTCCTTTGCTGGCAGATCCGAAAGAAATTCGCCGTCGCCGGGCTGAGCAGGCGAAGGAGGAAGGGCGGGCTGACAAAGTGACTGGCGGCAGGCCCGATCCCAAGCGCAGCCGCAGGTAATAACAGTAAGAAAGAAGCCGCACGGCTTCTTTCTTGTTTTTACAAGCCTTCGTGAAATCCTTCAGGCAACTCAAAATCACCGCTCAGGGTGGTCAGTCCGTCGTTCATAAAGTCCAGAATAAGCCGCTTTTGCTCGGTGTCGCCACGGCCAGGTTTAAAGTAGTAAATGTACACCCAACGATCATGGTTAAAGCCGTCCAGGCTCATGGGATTCCCCAGCAAATACCGCACTTGCTCTTTGGTCATGCCCTGGCGCAGCTGGGCGACCTGCTTTTCTTCCAGATAGTTACCCTGAGGAATATCCACCTTGTAAACCAGGCCGCAGCCGGTCAGGGGGAGCGCGATAAACAGAGGTAAAATCAAGCTTTTGAGTTGCATAGTGAGTGTTGTCCTTTAAATTCTGCAAGCATCATAGCGGCTGCTGGTTTCGATGTAAAAGACAGACCTGCAACAGGCAAACAGGTTCCCTTTTAGAGCATGGTGATTTGTGGCAGGCTGGCTTACTATTTCAGACTCACCTACTTGGCCTGGGAGCTTGTTATGACTAAACACGTGTTTCATCTGGGCATTACCGATGAAGATTTGCAGGGAGCCACTGTGGCGATCCTTCCCGGAGATCCGGAACGGGTAGAACGGATTGCTGAACACCTTGCCAATCCTCGTCATCTGGCCAGCAAGCGGGAGTTTACTTCCTGGCTGGGAGATCTCGACGGCAAACCGGTGGTTGTTTGCTCCACGGGTATCGGGGGACCTTCTACGTCCATTGCGGTGGAAGAGCTGGCTCAACTGGGAGTACGTACTTTTCTGCGAATAGGCACCACGGGGGCCATTCAGCCCGAGGTGGAAGTGGGCGATATTATCATCACAACCGGTGCCGTGCGTCTCGATGGCGCCAGTGCACATTTTGCCCCCATGGCGTTTCCTGCCGTGGCCGACTTTGACTGCACCAGTGCATTGGTCGATGCCTCCCGGGAGCAGGGGGTGGCTCCCCATGTGGGCATTACTGCCTCATCCGATACCTTTTACCCGGGGCAAGAGCGCTACGATACGCACTCGGCTCGCCTGTTGCGTCGTTTTCAGGGCAGCATGAAGGAGTGGCAAACGATGGGGGTACTGAATTACGAAATGGAGTCAGCCACTCTGTTTACCATGTGTGCCAGCCAAGGGCTGAAAGCGGGGTGTGTGGCCGGGGTGATCGTGAATCGTACCAAGCAGGAAACTCCTGACGAAAGTACTCTGAAAAATATCGAACAAAGCGCGATTGAAATTGTGGTCGGGGCTGCCCGACGGCTGGTGTAATCCAGGCCCGGCGGGCAGCCGGGCAACATTTATGCTGCTTCACCTACCAGTAATTCTCTGGCATTGGCCAGAGTATTATCAGTGATGCGGTTGCCGCCCAGCAGACGGGCCAGCTCCTGCAACCGGTGCTGTTCGTCCAGTTCCTGCATATGGGTCTCGGTGCAGTCGGTATCGCTGCTTTTACTGACGAAGAAATGCTGATGACCATTGCCCGCTACCTGAGGCAGGTGGGTGATTACCAGTACCTGGGTTGATTCACCGAGCTGGCGGAGCAGCTTGCCGACCACGGCCGCGCTTGGGCCGCTTACCCCGACATCGACCTCGTCAAAAATCAGTGTGGGCGTTTCCACCTTTTGTGCGGTGATCACCTGAATCGCCAGACTGATACGGGACAACTCACCGCCCGAGGCCACGCGCGCAAGCGGGCTCAGGGGCTGGCCCGGGTTGGTGCTGACGAGAAACTCTACCCGATCAATGCCCAGGGGAGAAAGTCCGCCCGTGGTATCGGCATTCACCTGTATTTCAAAACGACCTTTTTCCATGCTGAGCTGATGCAGGCTTTGGGTAATTTTTTTATTCAGGGCGGCGGCATAGCGCTGCCGGCTCTGGCTTAAGCGTTCGGCGGCCTGCATAAAAGCTGCTTTGGCCTGTGCGACTTCGTCATCCAATCCTTCAAGCCGGCTGCTGTCACGATCCATGTTATCCAGCCGGGCTTTCAGCTCTTGGTGAAAGCCATACAGCTCGCCGGAAGGAATATGATGTTTGCGGGACAAATCCATCAGCCTGCTCATCCGGCTTTCCACTTCATGCAGGCGCTCAGGATCCAGCTCCAGCCGATCCAGATAGCGACTCAGCTCGCTGTGGCTTTCTTCGAGCTGGATAAGGCCGGCCTCGGCCATTTCCAGTACCGGGGCCAGTTGTGCATCCATGCTGACCAGTTCATTCAGGGTTTTCAGGCCCTGACGAACCAGCTGCAGGGCATTGGTTTCGTCGTTGTCGGCCAGTACATCCATCACCAGCTGGCAGTCGGTGACCAGCTCTGCGCCGTTGGACAGGCGCTTGTGCTCTGCTTCCAGCTCGGGGAATTCGTCTTCTCCCAGCGCCAGCTCATCAAGTTCGGCGACCTGATATTCCAGTAACTGCCTTTCGGCCTGCCATTTTTCCTGCTCTTCCTGAAGTCGCTTACGCTCGTTATTAAGTTGTCGCCAATGCTGATAGCTGCGGCTGACGCCATTCAGTAACTGTTGATGGCCAGCATAGGCGTCGAGCAGGGCGCGCTGATGTTCTGGTTTCTGTAGTTCCTGGTGGGCATGCTGGCCGTGAATATTGATCAACAGGGCACCCAGTGCTTTGAGCTGGGAGAGGGGTACAGGGGTGCCATTGATGTAGCCCCGGGAACGGCCTTCCCGGCTCAGGGTGCGGCGCAGTATGCATTCGTCCTGTTCATCCAGCTCCTGCTCGCTCAGCCAGGCCTTAACATTGGGAAGCTTGTCTATACGAAAACGGGCGCTGATATCGGCCTTGTCGGCACCGGGACGAACCGAGTCCGCATCAGCTCGTTCACCCAGCGCCAGGGCCAGGGCGTCAATGGCAATGGATTTACCGGCACCGGTTTCACCGGTAATACTGGTCATGCCCCGGTGCAGATCCAGCTCTAGAAAAGAAACAATGGCAAAATTGCTGATGGTGAGCTGAAGCAACATGGTGATTCCCCTGCAACAAAAAAGATGCTGTATGGGAATACAGTATACTGTATTTTTATACAGTTCAAGCTCAGAACAGCTTGCTGCCCCAGCCCAGTTTACTGCGCAGCACTTCAAAATAGCTGTGACCCCGGGGGTGCAGCAGTTTCAGCCGGTGCGGGCTCTTGTTAATGTGAATTTCATCCCCAGGCTGGACGGCCAGTGAGACATGACCGTCACAACTAATCAGCATATGTTCGCTCTTGTTCGCGGGCGAAAGCACCATTTTTATCTGGGCGTCGGCATCGATCACGATGGGCCGGCAGCTGAGGGTATGGGGAAACATGGGCACCAGGGTAATGGCGTTAAGGTTGGGCGTTAAAATGGGCCCCCCGGCAGAGAGAGAGTAGGCGGTGGAGCCGGTGGGCGTGGCAACAATCATGCCGTCGGCGCGCTGGCTGTACATAAAATGGCCGTTGATATAGACCTCAAACTCAATCATGTGGGCAATTTTGCCCGGGTGCAATACCGCCTCATTCATGGCGGTATTGCTGGCTTTTAGCTGACCATGGCGGTGTACCTGCGCCTCCAGCAAAAAGCGGTGTTCGGTCTGGTAATCGCCGGTCAGCAGGCGCTCAAGGGGCTGTTCAAAACTGTCAGGGGAGAGGTCGGTAAGAAATCCCAGATTACCCCTGTTAACCCCCACTACCGCCACATCAAACCGCGACAACACCCGTGCCGAGCCCAGCATATTGCCGTCGCCGCCGACAACGATGGCCAGGTCGGCGCGCTCACCCAGCTCGACCATTTCCAGCAATTCGGCACCTTCCAGCCCCAGCTGCTCCCCCACCCGGCGCTCAATCACTACATTAAGGCCGAGTTTGCACAGGTAGCGATATAAAGCCACCAGCGTCTGGTTGGCCCCCTTGTGATCCGGCTTGCCGATGAGGGCAATGGTGTTGAAATCGGTTTCCATCAATGGCGTTCCTGCTGAACGTGTTGTCCGTAAACATGAATAATCGTCATTTTAATCAGAGTGTTGTTCAAGCGCTACAGTGAGCCTCGTAAGTCTGTGCTGTTTTGCCCTTGAAAAGCATACCGTCACCCCCATATAGGCTGCAGGTTAACTGATACTTACGGGAGACAAGATGAGCAGCAAGCAGAATCAGGTTGATACGGAGCAGGCTACCGAGCAGGAGCTGCAGGCAGAACAGCATGCCGCCGGAGAAGCCCAGGGACAGGAAACCATTCAGCCTGACGCGGCTTATGTCGCCGAACTGGAACAGAAACTGGCAGACGCTGAAGACAAAGCCAAAACGGAAAAGGACAGCGCGTTGCGTGCCGTCGCGGAAATGGAAAACATTCGCCGCCGTGCCGCTCAAGATGTGGAAAAGGCGCAGAAATTTGCTCTGGAAAAGTTTGTGGGCGAGCTGCTGCCGGTCATCGACAGCCTGGAACGGGCAATTGAGCACACCAGTGATGAAAGCGATGCTTTTCAGGCGGTCCATGAAGGCGTGGAGCTGACCCTGAAATCCCTGCTGAGCGCGGTGGAGAAATTCGGTGTTGCGCCAATTGATCCCAAGGGTCAGCCCTTCGACCCTAATAAACATCAGGCCATGAGTATGGTGGAAAGTGCGGAAGTTGCTCCCAATGCGGTACTGGCCGTGATGATGAAAGGCTATGAGCTTAATGGCCGGGTACTGCGCCCTGCCATGGTGATGGTTGCCAAGGGGCCGGCGATCGATACCCAGGCCTGAACTGGCAAAATTCAGCAAAAAAATGTGACTGCCGTCTTGAAAGACTCTGCTGTCAGCCACATATAGACGTTAACGCGAAATATCTAAACGTTTGTTACCGAATTAGTAATATCAAGAGAGGATTCTATGGGTAAAATCATCGGCATCGATCTGGGTACCACCAACTCCTGCGTTGCGATCCTGGACGGGGATACGCCTCGGGTCATTGAAAACGCCGAGGGTGCCCGCACCACTCCCTCCATCATTGCTTACACCGATGATGGCGAAACCCTGGTAGGTCAGCCCGCCAAGCGTCAGGCGGTGACCAACCCTAAAAACACCCTGTTTGCCATCAAGCGTCTGATCGGCCGCCGTTTTGAAGACGAAGAAGTACAGCGTGATATCAAAATCATGCCCTTCAACATTGTAAATGCCGATAACGGTGATGCCTGGGTTGAAGCCAAAGATAAAAAAATGGCACCGCCGCAGGTTTCTGCCGAAGTGCTGAAAAAAATGAAGAAAACGGCCGAAGATTACCTCGGTGAGGCCGTGACCGAAGCGGTTATTACCGTTCCGGCCTACTTCAACGACGCTCAGCGGCAGGCCACCAAAGACGCCGGTCGTATTGCCGGTCTGGATGTAAAACGCATCATCAACGAGCCGACCGCTGCAGCGTTTGCTTATGGTGTGAACAAGTCCAAGGGTGACCGCAAGGTGGCCGTATACGATCTCGGCGGTGGTACTTTTGATATTTCCATCATCGAAATCGATGACATGGACGGTGAAAAGACTTTTGAAGTACTGGCCACCAATGGTGACACCCACTTGGGTGGTGAAGACTTCGATAACCGCCTGATCAACTATCTGGTGGAAGAGTTCAAGCGTGAGCAGGGCTTTGATCTGCGCAACGACATGCTGGCACTGCAGCGCCTGAAAGAAGCGGCTGAAAAAGCTAAATGTGAGCTGTCTTCCGCTCAGCAGACCGAAGTGAACCTGCCGTACATCACGGCTGACGCCAGCGGTCCCAAGCACCTGAATATCAAGGTGACCCGTGCCAAGCTGGAGTCTCTGGTAGAAGATATGGTCAAGAAGTCGCTGGATCCGGTGCGCACTGCGCTGCAGGATGCTGGTCTGTCCGTATCTGATATCGACGACGTGATCCTGGTGGGCGGTCAGACTCGGATGCCGCTGGTGCAGAAAGCGGTAAGTGACTTTTTCGGCAAAGAGCCGCGTAAAGACGTGAACCCCGATGAAGCTGTGGCCGTGGGTGCTGCCATCCAGGGTGCCGTATTGTCCGGTGACAAGACAGACGTGCTGCTGCTCGACGTGACCCCGCTGTCTCTGGGTATCGAAACTATGGGCGGCGTGATGACTGCGCTGATTGAGAAGAACACCACTATTCCGACCAAAAAGTCCCAGGTGTTCTCCACTGCCGACGATAACCAGTCTGCTGTGACCATTCACGTTATCCAGGGTGAGCGCAAGCGTGCTGCTGATAACAAGTCACTGGGCCAGTTTAACCTGGAAGGTATTCGTCCGGCACCGCGCGGTCTACCGCAGATTGAAGTGACCTTCGACATTGACGCTGACGGTATCCTGCATGTGTCCGCCAAAGACAAGGACACCGGCAAGGAGCAGAAGATCACCATTCAGGCTTCCTCTGGTCTGAGCGAGGAAGAGATCGAGGCCATGGTGCGTGCCGCCGAGGCCAATGCTGCCGATGACAAGAAGTTCGAAGAACTGGTCGCAGCCCGCAACCAGGCTGACGGTCTGGCTCACGCCACCCGTAAGCAGCTGGAAGAGGCCGGTGACGCTCTGGCAGCTGACGACAAGAGCGCCATTGAATCCGCCTTGAGCGAGCTGGAAACAGCCGTTCGTGGTGAAGACAAGGCCGAGATCGAAGCCAAGCAGCAGGCGCTGCTGGAAGCGTCTCAAAAGCTGATGGAAGCCGCCCAGGCCCAAGCTCAGGCGCAGGCCCAGTCTCAGGACGCGGGTGCCCAGGATGCCGGTAGCAAGAAAGCTGACGATGATGTTGTGGATGCCGAGTTCGAAGAAGTCAAAGACGACAAGAAGTAAGGCAACCCCGGCGCACAGACGCTGACAGTGCGGGCGTTGGGATTCCAACGCCCGCTTTGTGTTAATCAGCAGGTAAACACGTAAGCTATGTCGAAACGAGATTATTATGAAGTGCTTGGCGTCTCCAAGGGAGCCGATGAGCGCGAAATCAAGAAAGCCTACAAGCGAATGGCGATGAAGTATCATCCCGATCGCAACAAAGATGATGCCGATGCGGCCGATAAGTTCAAGGAAGCCACTGAAGCTTATGAAGTCTTGACCGATGCCCAGAAACGGGCCGCCTATGATCAATTTGGCCACGATGCAGTCAACGGTCAGCAGGGCCATGGCGGGTTTGGTGGCGGTGCCGACTTTGGTGATATTTTCGGTGACGTTTTCGGCGACATCTTTGGCGGTGGCCGTGGCCGGCAGCAACGCGCTGCCCGCGGGTCTGATCTGCGCTACAACATGGAGCTGACCCTGGAAGAAGCGGTCAGGGGCGTGACCAAAGAGATCAAGGTACCCACACTGGTCGGTTGCGATGTGTGTGACGGCAGCGGGGCCAAACCGGGCACCCAGGCCAAAACCTGTCCCACCTGCCATGGTCATGGCCAGGTGCAGATGCGCCAGGGCTTTTTCACTGTGCAGCAACCGTGCCCGCATTGTCGTGGCAAGGGCAAGGTGATCAGTGACCCTTGTAACAAGTGTCACGGTGAAGGGCGTTATCAGAAAACCAAGACCCTGTCGGTTAAAATTCCGGCCGGTGTCGATACCGGCGATCGTATTCGTTTGTCCGGTGAAGGGGAGGCGGGTGAAGCCGGCGCTCCGGCCGGGGATCTCTATGTGCAGATGCATGTACGGGATCACGACATTTTTGTGCGTGATGGCAACAACCTCTTTTGCGAGGTGCCCATCAGCTACACGGCTGCCGCGCTGGGCGGTGAGGTGGAGGTGCCAACCCTGGATGGCCGGGTTAAACTGAAAATCCCTGCCGAAACCCAGACCGGTCGTATGTTCCGTCTTAAGGGCAAAGGTGTACGCTCGGCCCGTAATGGCCAGCTGGGTGATCTGGTGTGCAAGGTTTACATTGAAACGCCGGTAAACCTGACCGAAGAGCAAAAAGAGTTGCTGCGCCAGCTGGAAGATTCCTGTGGCGGTTTGGCGGCCAAGAAGCACAGACCCAAGTCGGAAGGTTTCTTTGACGGGGTAAAGCGTTTCTTTGACGATTTGACCCGCTGAGTCCGCTGTATTAGGGTGGATAGTTGACCACCGGCTTGCAGCCGCAAAAAATAAGCGATTTGAGCCCTGTTTCGGCAGGGCTCTTGTTATTTCTGTAGTTTGAAAGGAACCGGGTTTCCATTATGACACAAACACCAATGACCATTCGTGGTGCGCAAAAACTGCGTGAAGAGCTGGATCACCTCAAGTCCGTGCGTCGTCCGGAGATTATTGAAGCCATTGCCGATGCCCGTGAGCACGGCGATCTGAAAGAAAATGCCGAGTACCATGCTGCCCGTGAGCAGCAGGGGTTCTGTGAAGGCCGGATCCAGGAGATTGAGGCCAAGCTGTCTAATGCTCAGGTTATTGATGTCACCCGCATGCCTAAAAATGGCAAGGTGATTTTCGGTGCGACCGTGACCCTGTTCCGGGTTGATGATGAGCAGGAAATTACCTACCGTATCGTGGGTGATGATGAGTCCGACATCAGAGCCAACCTCATTTCGGTAAACTCGCCGATTGCCCGCGGCCTGATCGGTAAGGAAGAAGACGATGTGGCGGTGATCAAAACCCCCTCCGGCGATGTGGAATATGAGATCATGAAGATCGAATATCTCTGATTTACTCAGAAGCCGCTCCGTCAGGGCGGCTTCTTTGTTTTACCCACTTATCCATAAATCCTTTAAACACAAACTCCGATAATGCCAGGCGTTCGGTCATGGCCAGATGGTAACTGACCGATGTCAGCCAAAACTGGTTTCCCTTGTGCTGCCGGACCAATTCTATATCCAGGGGTATTTTCTGTTTCTGGTCCAGTTTAAGTAGTACCTGCCGTTTTTGTTTGTTGGTAAACAGACAGCGCCGTGACAGTAATCTCATGCCATTTACTGATAAATCCTGAATATCAGCGGCGACCGTCTTGCCATTACGATATGTCAGGGTTAACCCTTGGGGGGAAGGCAGCCGCCAGGCCCGGGGGTGATGGCCGTCTGATAATATTTGCGGTGTTGTCAGGCGAGCCCCGTCCGCATCAGCAGGCAGTACGCCAGCCTGTACCGGAAAATGCAGCACAGTGTCATGCAGATCGACCCTCAGCTCAAGAGAGCAAGCCTGGGTCAGTAGCGCATGCAGGGCTGCATCCATGGTAATGGCGAGGGTTGCTTCCGGTGAGCTGCACTGCTCCCGAAAAAGTCCGGCCAGCATGGCCATTTCATCATCATCAAGATATTTATCGGACATGGCACGGATACCTGGACTACACCCTTAAAGCGTAGGCGTATCGGCGGTCGTTTATGAAGAAGGTAGTGCGGATTAAAGGCAGGTGAAGTCCGGGCGGACCTCACCTTAACGAGGCGGCTCAGCCCCGGGGCAGAATGATTTTACGCTGCTCGCTCTGGCGATAAATGGTCAGCATATGACCAATGGTCTGCACCTTGATGGCACCAGACTCACGTATAATCGCATCCATGATCAGTTTTTTAACGTCCCTGTCTTCGGCGGCGACCTTTACCTTGATCAGTTCGTGATGGTTCAGGGCCAGGTCAATTTCGGCCAGAACGCCTTCGGTCAGGCCATGCTGGCCGAGCAACACCACCGGCTTCAGGCTGTGGGCCAGTCCTTTCAGGTATTGTCTTTGCTTATTGTTCAGGGTCATTGCAAAATGCTTCGGTTAATCAGGTTGAAAGGGGGCTATTCTACCCCCATCTAGACACTAATAGTAATAGCAGAGCGACAAATTAATGGGCAAAAAGAAACGTTCAGCCAGTTCCACCCGCTGGCTGAAAGAGCATTTTGACGACAAATATGTACAACAGGCACAAAAAAAGGGCCTGCGCTCGCGTGCTGTGTTCAAGCTGGAAGAGCTGCAAGGACGTGACCGGCTGCTGCGTTCCGGCATGACAGTGGTGGACCTGGGGGCCGCACCCGGTGGCTGGAGCCAGTATGCTACTGAACAGGTAGGACAGGACGGTAAAGTGATCGCCTGCGATATTCTGCCGATGGATCCCATTGCCGGTGTGGATTTTCTGCAGGGCGATTTTCGTGAAGAAGCAGTGCTGAATGCCTTGCTTGAGCGGGTTGGGGACGATAAGGTCGACGTATTGTTATCGGACATGGCGCCGAACATGAGCGGCACCCCGGAAGTGGACCAGCCCAGAGCCATGTATCTGGTAGAACTGGCGCTGGATATGTGCCGTGAAGTACTGGCACCCAAAGGCAGCTTTGTGGTGAAAGTATTTCAGGGGGCCGGATTTGATGAATTTCTCGGCGAAGTACGCCGGTCTTTTGCTACGGTCAAGGTAAGGAAACCTGACTCTTCACGCCCCCGATCCCGTGAAGTCTACATTGTGGCTACAGGTTTTAAACTGTAGTACTCTATTTCTGTCATAAACTGTCAGCCGGTGAGGTTAGTAATTTGAGTGACATGGCGAAAAATTTGATCCTGTGGTTGGTCATTGCCGTGGTGTTGATGTCCGTATTTCAGAGCTTCAGCCCAGGTGAGCCGTCTGGCCGCCAGACGGATTATTCCACTTTTGTTCAGGAAGTGGCTCAGGGCCAGATCCGTGAAGTACGTATGGATGGGCAGACCATCAACGGTGTCAAGCGCAGTGGTGACCGGTTTACCACCATTATGCCGTCTGAAGACCCTCAGCTGCTGAACGACCTGCTCAATAATAATGTGCGGGTAGTCGGTGAAAAGCCGGAAGAGCCGAGCCTGCTGACGTCCATCTTTATCTCCTGGTTCCCCATGCTGCTGCTGATTGGCGTTTGGGTATTCTTTATGCGCCAGATGCAAGGTGGTGGTGGCAAGGGTGCCATGACCTTTGGCAAGAGCAAGGCACGCTTGCTGGGTGAAGACCAGGTGAAAACCACCTTTGCCGATGTGGCCGGCTGTGATGAAGCCAAAGAAGACGTCAAGGAGCTGGTGGATTACCTGCGGGATCCCAGCCGTTTCCAGAAGCTGGGTGGCCGTATTCCTACCGGTATCTTGCTGGTGGGTCCGCCCGGTACCGGTAAAACACTGCTGGCGAAGGCCATTGCCGGTGAAGCCAAGGTGCCTTTCTTTACCATTTCCGGTTCTGATTTTGTCGAAATGTTTGTGGGTGTAGGTGCCTCACGGGTACGTGACATGTTTGAACAGGCTAAAAAGTCTGCTCCCTGCATTATCTTTATTGATGAAATTGATGCCGTGGGTCGCCAGCGTGGTGCCGGCCTGGGTGGTGGTCACGACGAACGTGAACAGACCCTGAACCAGATGCTGGTTGAGATGGATGGCTTTGAAGGTAATGAAGGCGTCATCGTCATCGCTGCAACTAACCGTCCTGATGTACTCGATCCTGCGCTACTGCGTCCGGGCCGTTTCGATCGTCAGGTGGTGGTTGGTCTGCCCGATGTGCGCGGTCGTGAACAGATCCTCAAAGTACATATGCGTCGAGTCCCCCTGGGTGATGATGTTGAGCCCTCACTGATTGCCCGTGGTACGCCCGGCTTCAGCGGTGCCGATCTGGCGAACCTGGTGAACGAAGCAGCCCTGTTTGCCGCCCGGAGTGGTCGTCGTCTGGTGTCGATGGAAGAGTTCGAAAAGGCCAAGGATAAGATCATGATGGGGGCAGAGCGCCGCTCCATGGTAATGTCTGAATCCGAAAAGGAAATGACCGCTTACCACGAAGCCGGTCACGCCATTGTAGGCCGTGTGGTACCTGAGCATGACCCTGTGTACAAGGTATCGATCATCCCCCGCGGTCGTGCGCTGGGTGTGACTATGTACCTGCCGGAACAGGACCGCTTCAGCTACAGTAAACAGCACCTGGAGTCGATGATCTCCAGTCTGTATGGCGGTCGTCTGGCGGAAGAAATCATTTACGGTTTCGACAAGGTCACCACGGGTGCCTCCAATGATATCGAACGGGCTACCGAGATTGCTCACAAGATGGTGACTCAGTGGGGGCTGTCCGAAAAAATGGGTCCGCTGCTGTATGCCGAAGAAGAAGGCGAGGTGTTCCTCGGCCGGACTGCTGCCAAGAGCAAGCATATGTCTGACGAGACTGCCAAGCTGATCGACGCTGAAGTGAAAGAGGTGATTGAGCGTAACTTCAATCGGGCAAAAGAAATCCTGCATGACAACATTGATATTCTGCATGCAATGAAAGATGCCCTGATGAAGTACGAGACCATCGACGCTCGCCAGATCGATGATCTGATGGCTCGCCGTGATGTACGTCCACCAGCCGACTGGAAAGACGAGCATGGTAATAAGCCTCAGGGTCCGGCAGCTGGCACCGGCGACAAACAGGAAGAGAGCGATGACCAAAAAGTGTCGTCTCCCGATCTGAATAAGCCCGGTGATGCCACCAGCAATTAAGTTTTTATGATAAATTAAGCCCCGGCCATGCTTGCCGGGGCTTTTTGTTTTCAGGACAGTTTTTATGTTGTTATCTTCTTCATCCCGAACGCTGGATCTTTCTTCACCTCAGGTGATGGGCGTACTCAATATTACCCCTGATTCTTTCTCCGACGGCGGTCGTTATCACAGCCAGGACGCTGCGCTGCGTCATGCTCTGCAAATGGTAGCCGATGGTGCCACCATGATTGATGTGGGCGGGGAATCGACCCGCCCCGGTGCCGATGAGGTCGCCGTACAGCAAGAGCTGGAGAGGGTGGTACCGGTAGTGGAGCGCTTGCGTTCCGAGCTGGACTGCTGGATTTCGGTGGATACCAGCAAAGCGGCGGTGATGACTGAGGCGGTAGCGGCTGGCGCCGATCTTATTAACGACATTCGTGCCTTGCGTGAGCCCGGCGCTGTGGAAGCCGCCGCTGCCAGTGGTGCCGCCATTTGTCTGATGCATATGCAAGGCCAGCCCCGCACCATGCAGCAGGCACCGGACTATGATGATGTTATCCGGGATGTCGGCGTTTTTCTTGAACAGCGACTGGCCGTCTGTGAATCGGCAGGCATTCCCCGTGTTCGGATCTGTCTGGACCCCGGTTACGGCTTTGGTAAGTCGCTGGAGCATAACTATGAGCTATTGGGCAGAGTCGGGGAGCTGCACCGGCTGGGATTACCGCTGCTGGCGGGTATGTCCCGGAAATCGATGCTGGGTCAGTTACTGAACCGCGAGGTGGACGAGCGCCTTGCCGCGACACTCTCGGCCCATTTGTTTGCAGTGGCGCAGGGAGTACAGATTGTGCGGGTGCATGACGTTAAAGAAATGGTTGATGCGCTTCGCGTATGGCGAAAGGCAGCACACTATCAGGAACCGAATTCATGAGCAGAAAATATTTTGGCACCGATGGTATCCGTGGCCGGGTCGGAGCCTACCCTATCACGCCTGACTTTGTTATGAAGCTGGGCTGGGCCGCCGGCAAGGTGCTGTCACAAACTGGCACTAAAAAAGTACTGATTGGTAAAGATACCCGTATTTCCGGCTATATGCTGGAGTCTGCACTGGAAGCAGGTTTGTCTGCCGCCGGTCTGCAGGCCGCTTTGCTGGGGCCCATGCCGACGCCGGCCATCGCTTATCTGACCCGTACTTTCAGGGCTGAAGCCGGTATTGTGATCAGTGCCTCTCATAATCCTTATTACGATAACGGCATCAAGTTCTTCTCTCACGACGGCACCAAGTTGCCCGATGAGGTTGAGCTGGCGATTGAAGCCATGCTCGATCAGCCCATGGACTGTGTGTCTTCAGACCAACTGGGCAAGGCCAGCCGCATTAACGATGCTGCCGGCCGTTACATTGAATTCTGTAAAAGTACGTTTCCGTCCGGCCTCCATCTGGATGGTCTGACCATCGTACTGGACTGTGCCCATGGCGCGACCTATCACATTGCGCCAGCGGTATTTGAAGAGCTCGGGGCCCGGGTTATTCGTACCGGTGTTCAGCCCAATGGCCTGAATATCAATGACCAGGTTGGCTCTACTGCGCCGGCAGCCTTGCAGGCAGCCGTACTGGAGCACGGTGCTGATCTGGGCATTGCCTTTGATGGTGACGGTGACCGGCTGGCCATGGTGGATCATACCGGGGCACTGCTGGATGGCGATGAAGTGCTGTATATTATTGCCCGGGATGCACAACGCCGGGGTAAGCTGCAGGGCGGGGTAGCCGGCACCCTGATGACCAACATGGCGCTGGAACTGGCCCTGGCCGAGCTGGATATTCCTTTCAGGCGGGCAAATGTGGGTGACCGCTATGTTATGGAACTGCTGAAAGAGCAGGGCTGGAAGCTGGGCGGCGAAAACTCCGGCCATATCATCAGCCTGGATCATAACAGCACGGGTGATGGTATTGTGGCTGCATTGCAGGTACTGCGAGCGCTGCGGAATGAGGGGGGCACACTGGCACAATTGCGCAGCGGTCTGGCTCTGTTCCCGCAGGTGCTGGTTAATGTACGTTTTGCCGCCGGCACCGATCCTCTGGCCGATGAGGAAATACAGCATCGGGTATCGGTCGCGGAGGCTGAACTGGCTGGTAACGGCCGGGTATTGCTGAGGAAGTCAGGTACCGAACCTCTTATCCGGGTCATGGTAGAAGGGGCGGATGAGTTGCAGGTTCGTCGCCTGGCCGAGCATATCGCCGAAGCTGTAAACTGTCACCTTTAAGCGATCAGCTGCCCGGTGAGGTTTTTAAACCTGTATACGGATTATGAATATCAGTTGCCCGTATGCACCTTAAATACAACACCGGATTGCTTACCGCTGATATCTTACGGTTTAAAGCAAAGGAAAACGGTTGTCGAATCATCGCTTTGCTTTCTTTTTATGCAGTTGGATGATTTTTTTTAAATTGCGCTTGTATCCGGATGGGGGTGTCGCTAGTATTAGCCCCGCTCCCAAGGGCAGCCTGCCAAGGGAAGCGAGCGCCAACCAAAGGTAGCAAAATGTACGAGATTCTTTTGGTGGTGTACCTGCTTATCTCACTGGCTCTGATTGGCCTGGTGCTGATACAGCAAGGAAAGGGCGCTGATATGGGCGCTTCTTTCGGAGCGGGTGCATCCAATACAGTATTTGGATCCAGCGGTTCAGGAAACTTCCTGACCAAAACGACCACACTTCTGGCAGCTGGGTTTTTTGTGGTCAGCCTGGTGCTTGGTAATCTTTCTACCAACAGCACCAAGCAAGGCAGTGAGTGGGAAGACCTGTCGGCTCCCGAAGTGATTGAAGCTCCTGCTCAGGGTGATGTTCCCGTTAGTAACGGAAACGACGTGCCCAACTAAAGTTTTATGCCGAGGTGGTGGAATTGGTAGACACGCTATCTTGAGGGGGTAGTGCCCGTATGGGCGTGCGGGTTCAAGTCCCGCTCTCGGCACCAATTTATAGATAAGTTGAGAAATACGCTCAATTTTACTATAATCTCGCACGATTTCGGACGCGGGGTGGAGCAGCCTGGTAGCTCGTCGGGCTCATAACCCGAAGGTCGTCGGTTCAAATCCGGCCCCCGCAACCAATTTCACGTTCATTGTCTGCTCACAATGAATGGTCGCTGCGAGGCGACAATCAGGGTCCAGGTGAATAGCCCCGATTTGAAAATCGGGGCTTTTTGTTATCTGTATTCTGGCATTGGCAGGATCAATGCATTACTAAACTGGGCTGCGAGCCCTTTTTTTGTTTTTGAAGGGGGGTAGCTTTGGCTACATTGGAACAACGATTAACCGATATGCTCAGCGAGCCGGTGGCAGCGCTGGGCTTTGAGCTGCTTGGGCTTGAGTATGTCCGTGCCGGCCGTCATTCGACCCTGCGCCTGTACATCGACAGCGAAAATGGCATTGATGTGAATGACTGCGCCGAGGTCAGCCGGCAGGTCAGCGCTGTGCTGGATGTGGAAGATCCCATTTCCACCGAGTATGATCTGGAAGTCTCTTCCCCGGGGCTCGCACGACCTTTATTCAAACCGGCCCATTATCAGGCCATTATCGGCCAAGAGGCCGAGCTGGCACTGCGAATGGCTGTGAATAATCGCCGCAAACTCAAGGGCATAGTGGTGTCGGCCGACGACACTATGGTCCGGCTCGAGGTGAATGGTCAGGAGTTTCCCGTGGCCTACGCCAACATTCAAAAAGCAAATCTGGTTCCGAATTTTGACTGACGAGGCCATCGGACATGAATAAAGAAATATTGCTGGTTGTAGACGCCGTTTCCAACGAAAAGGCGGTGCCTCGCGAAAAAATTTTTGAGGCGCTGGAAACCGCGCTGGCCACGGCCACCAAGAAAAAGTATGAAGGCGACATCGATGTACGCGTTGCCATCGACCGCAAGAGCGGTGATTTCGATACCTTCCGTCGCTGGCAGGTAGTGGAAGATCAGGAATCCCTGACTAATCCGTACCGGGAAATTACCCTGGAAGCGGCTCAGATTGATGAGCCTGAAATTGAAGTGGGCGGTTATGTTGAAGACCAGATTGAATCTGTTGTCTTTGACCGTATCACGACTCAGACTGCCAAACAGGTGATCGTACAGAAGGTACGTGAAGCCGAGCGTATGCAGGTGGTAGAGCAGTTCCAGGATCAGGAAGGCGAGATCATCACCGGTGTGGTGAAAAAAGCCACCCGCGACAACGTTATTCTGGACTTGGGCAACAACGCCGAGGCGGTGATCTTCCGTGAAGATCTGTTGCCCCGCGAATCATTCCGTTCCGGTGACCGGGTACGGGGTCTGCTTTATGCCGTTCGCCCGGAAGCTCGTGGTGCTCAGCTGTTTGTCAGCCGTTCCAATCCGGAGTTCCTGAAAGAGCTGTTTCGCATTGAGGTGCCGGAAATCGGCGAAGAGATCATCGAAATTATGGCTGCCGCCCGTGACCCGGGCAGTCGCGCCAAGATTGCGGTGAAGACCAATGATCGCCGTATTGATCCCATCGGTGCCTGTGTGGGCATGCGTGGTGCCCGGGTGCAGGCTGTGTCCGGCGAACTCGGTGGTGAACGCGTGGATATCGTGCTGTGGGACGATAACCCTGCCCAGTTTGTGATCAATGCCATGGCCCCGGCCGATGTGGCCTCCATCATAGTGGACGAAGACGCCCACTCCATGGATATCGCGGTAGAAGCCGGCAACCTGGCTCAGGCCATCGGTCGTAATGGCCAGAACGTTCGTCTGGCATCCCAACTGACCGGTTGGGAACTGAACGTCATGACCGACGAAGATCTGCAGCAGAAACACCAGGCAGAAAATGACAAGACCATGAACCTGTTCGTGGAACACCTGGATATTGACGACGACTTTGCTGCTCTGCTGGTGGGTGAAGGTTTCTCCACGCTGGAAGAAATTGCCTATGTGCCGGTCAGTGAGCTGCTGAGTGTCGACGGTCTGGATGAAGATACGGTTGAAGAGCTGCGTAACCGGGCTAAAGATGCGCTGACCACCAAAGCGCTGGCTCAGGAAGAATCTTTTGAAGGGGTTGAACCGGCAGAAGACCTGCTGGCTCTGCCCGGAATGACCCGTGAACTGGCTTATCAGCTGGCCGGCCGCGGTGTTGGGAATCTGGAAGAACTGGCAGAACAGGGTATTGACGACCTTGAGGGCATTGACGGTCTGGACGAAGCCCAGGCGGGTGAACTCATTATGGCTGCCCGTAATATCTGCTGGTTCGGGGAACAGAACCAGGAATAAGATCATCGGAGGTAAATGAATGGCAGAAGTATCATTAACGCAACTTGCCAGTGACATCGACACGCCGGTTGATCGTCTGATCCAGCAGTTTCGTGAAGCGGGCATGGAGAAATCCGGCAATGACACCGTTTCTGAAACTGAAAAGGCTACCTTGCTTGCTCATCTTAAAAAGCAACATGGTGCTAATGACGATAAAGAACCCAAACGGATGACCTTGCAGCGCAAAACCATCAGTACCCTGAGTGTTCAGGGGGCTGGCGGCAAGAACAAGGCGGTACAGGTAGAAGTACGCAAGAAACGTACGTATGTCCGGCGTGATGCGCTCGAAGAGCAGCGTCGCGAAGAGGAAGAACAGGCGCGCCAGGAAGCCGAGGCTCAGGCGCGCCGTGAGGCCGAGGAACAGGCCCAACGAGAAGCAGCCGAAAAAGCCAAGCGTGAAGCCGAAGAAAAGGCCAAACGTGAAGCAGAAGAAAAAGCCAAGCGTGAAGCACAAGAAAAAGCTCGTCAGGCTCAGCTGCAGGCTCAGAAGAACACCGAGCAGGGGGCATCCCCCGAAAGCAAAGAGCAGAAAAAGGCGGACGACATGGCCAAGCGCGAAGAAGAAAAACTGAAGCAGCAGCGCGAAGAAGAAGCATTGCGCAAAGCCGAGCTGGAAGCCCAGCAAAAGGCAGAAGAAGTGCGCAAACTGGCGGAAGAAAATGAGAAACGCTGGGCAGAAGAAGCGGCCAGAAAGCCGGAAGATGCTGATTATCACGTGACCACTAACCAGCATGCCCGCGCCGCGGAAGATGAAGCCGACAAGAGCGAGGAGCAAAAGGCTCGTCGCACTGGTGGCAAGAAGCGCAAGGGTGGCAAGAGTAAGGAAGATCGTGAAAACCGCGAAAGCCGTACCGAACGTCAGCGTAAAGGCAAGCGTGCCAAAGTAATGACGCCCAAGTCGATGAAGCATGGCTTCCAGAAGCCGGCTCAGCCGGTTACCCGTGAAGTGGAAATCGGCGAAACCATTACCGTGGCTGAGCTGGCCAACCGTATGGCGGTAAAGGGTGCCGAAGTCATCAAAACCATGATGAAAATGGGTGCCATGGTGACCATCAACCAGGTGATCGACCAGGAAACCGCACAGCTGGTGGCCGAGGAGATGGGCCACAAGGTAGTACTGCGTCGTGAAAACGAGCTGGAAGAGCGCGTACTGTCTGATCGTGATACCGATGCCGAGCGCAAAACCCGTGCTCCTGTGGTGACCATCATGGGTCATGTAGACCATGGTAAGACCTCTACCCTGGACTACATTCGTCGTACCAAGGTTGCGTCTGGCGAAGCGGGTGGCATTACCCAGCACATCGGTGCCTACCACGTAGAAACCGACAACGGCATGATCACGTTCCTGGATACTCCGGGTCACGCCGCCTTTACCTCCATGCGGGCCCGTGGTGCCAAAGCCACCGATATCGTGATACTGGTGGTGGCTGCCGACGACGGTGTGATGCCGCAGACCATTGAGGCTATCCAGCACGCCAAAGCGGCGGAAGTCCCGCTGATCGTGGCAGTGAACAAGATGGATAAACCGGAAGCCGATCCGGACCGGGTAAAAAATGAGCTGTCACAGCACGGTGTCATGTCGGAAGAGTGGGGCGGTGAGAACATGTTCGTTCACATTTCCGCCAAGGCCGGTACCGGTATCGATGAACTGCTGGAAGCCATTCTGCTGCAGGCTGAAGTACTGGAGCTGACCGCGGTATACGATGCCATGGCGTCTGGTGTGGTGATTGAATCCCGTCTCGATAAGGGCCGTGGCCCGGTGGCGACCGTGCTGGTACAGGACGGTACCCTGAATCAGGGTGATATCGTGCTGTGTGGCCTGGAATACGGCCGGGTACGTGCCATGAAAGACGAACTGGGCCGTGAAGTGAAATCCGCTGGTCCGTCCATTCCGGTAGAAATTCTGGGCTTGTCCGGTGTACCGACTGCCGGTGATGAAGCCACCGTGGTGCGCGATGAGAAAAAAGCCCGGGAAGTGGCGCTGTACCGTCAGGGCAAATTCCGTGAAGTCAAGCTGGCTCGCCAGCAGAAGGCCAAGCTGGAAAACATGTTTGCCAACATGAGCGAAGGCGAAGTCGCGGAAGTAAACCTGGTACTGAAGGCGGACGTACAAGGCTCCATCGAAGCGATTTCCGACTCGCTGATGAAGCTGTCCACCGACGAAGTGAAGGTGAAAATTGTGGGCTCCGGCGTGGGTGGTATCACCGAGACCGACGCCAGCCTGGCGGCCGCGTCCAACGCCATCATTCTGGGCTTCAACGTGCGTGCCGACGCCTCTGCCCGCAAGATGATCGAAGCGGAAGAAATTGATCTGCGCTACTACAGTGTGATCTATGAGCTGCTGGACGAAGTGAAGCAGGCCATGACCGGCATGCTGGCACCCGAGTTCAAGCAGGAAATCATTGGTCTGGCGGAAGTGCGTGATGTATTCCGTTCACCCAAACTGGGTGCTATCGCCGGCTGTATGGTGACCGAGGGTATCGTCAAGCGCAGCAACCCGATCCGCGTGCTGCGTGATAACGTGGTTATTTACGAAGGCGAACTGGAGTCTCTGCGTCGCTTTAAAGATGATGTTCAGGAAGTGCGTAATGGCATGGAATGCGGCATCGGCGTGAAGAACTACAATGACGTGCGAGTCGGCGATCAGATTGAGGTATATCAGATTGTGGAAGTACAGCGTACCCTGTAAGGCCGCCGTGAATCACATCTGAACACAGTAATCAACGGGGGCCTCTGGGGCCCCCTTTGTCTTGGAAGAATACAATGGCCAGAGAATTTAGCCGTACCCGCCGGGTAAGTCAGGAACTGCAAAAAGAAATTGCCGTTATCCTGCAGCGGGAAATAAAAGATGAACGACTGGGGATGGTGACCGTATCCGGTGTGGAAGTGTCCCGGGATCTTAACTACGCAAAGGTGTTCGTGACCTTTCTTGACAACGATGCCGAGCGAGTGGAGCAGGGCATGGAGGCGTTAAAAGACGCCAGCGGTTACATTCGCAGCCTGGTGGCCAAGGCCATGCGCCTGCGGGTGACCCCCGAGCTGCGCTTCTCCTACGATCAGAGCCTGGTGGAAGGCATGCGCATCTCTACCCTGGTGTCGAGTACGGTGGCCGAAGACAAGCGCCGCAGCGCCGGTCGTGATGATGAAGAAGAGCAGAAGGAGCAGGACTGAGATGGGCCGTCAGCGTCGATTTCGTGGCCGTGAAGTAGACGGCATTCTGCTGCTCGACAAGCCGGCGGGCATCACCTCCAATGATGCCTTGCAGCAGGTTAAGCGCATCTACGCCGCCGCCAAGGCCGGCCATACCGGAGCCCTCGATCCGCTGGCCACTGGCATGCTGCCGATCTGCCTGGGTGAGGCCACCAAGTTTTCCCAGTTTCTGCTCGAGGCCGACAAACGTTATCGGGTGACTGCCAAACTGGGCGAGCGCACCGACACCAGTGATGCCGATGGCGAGGTCGTGCAGACCCGGCCGGTGAATGTCTCTGCCGGCGAGCTGATTGAGGCCCTGGATCACTTCCGTGGTGACATTCAGCAGATCCCTTCCATGTATTCGGCGCTGAAGTATCAGGGTAAGCCCTTGTACCAGTATGCCCGGGAAGGCATTGAGGTGCCCCGGGAAGCCCGACCGATCACGGTGTTTGAACTTAAACTTATCCGTTTTGAAGGCGATGAAGTGGAGCTGGAAGTGCACTGCAGCAAGGGCACTTACATCCGCACCATTGTCGATGATCTGGGCGAGCGGTTGGGATGTGGAGCACATGTCACCGTACTGCGCCGGCTGGCGGTAGCCGGTTATCCGGCAGAGCGCATGCTCACTCTCGAACAGCTGCAGTGTATTCTCGATAACTGCAAGGCCAACGAGATTTCTCCGCGGCTGGAGCTGGATCCGCTATTGCTGCCCATGGATACCGCCGTGCAGAGCCTGCCGGAAGTGAACCTGTCTGAGCTGGTGGCGGGTTATCTGCTGAACGGCCAGGCGGTGCAAGTATCGGGTGCTCCTCTTGAAGGATTTGTGCGAATGACGGTGGGTGAAGAGGGGCGTTTTGTTGGCGTCGGCGAGATCGATGACGACGGAAAAGTGGCTCCGCGCCGGTTGGTGCGTTAATCCGTATGGATTTAAGGTTGCCAAGCGCGGCGTTGCTGGTAGAATGCCGCTCTTCCTTCCGGCTGAATTAGTGATCGGCTGGAATTCATTCATGTTATTTGGAGTAGACACAATGTCACTAAATGCTGAAACCAAAGCCCAGATCGTTGCCGAATTCGCCCGTGGCGAAGGCGACACCGGCTCTCCCGAAGTGCAGGTAGCTCTGCTGAGCGCCCAGATCAACCACCTGCAGGGCCACTTCAAGCAGCACATCCACGATCACCACAGCCGTCGCGGTCTGCTGCGCATGGTATCCCAGCGTCGTAACCTGCTGGACTACCTGAAGCGCAAAGACGTAGAGCGCTACCGTGACCTGATCCAAAAGCTGGGCCTGCGTCGTTAATCGACTCCAAAGCCTTGTTGAAAAGGGAGCTTCGGCTCCCTTTTTTTGTTGCCTGTAAAACACGCTTTCTGAGCAAGCTGGCAACGCCGGTGACTCCCGAAGCAGCAGTGGAGATGGGGATTGTGAAGCCGACCATAAAATACCATGGATGGCATTTTTAAAGCCCCAGTGGGCTTACAGCGTGTCGGCAGTGTTGATGCTTCACACTTCCCGAGGGGGTAAGCCTCCCAGCTGTTTTCCGTTTGTGATTCTGTCCTTTAAACAGGAATCAAGTATACTGTGCCGGCGTATTAAAGAATCAAACAGTTAAAGGAATCTACCACGTGAATCCTATCGTAAAGACCTTCCAGTACGGTCAACATACCGTTACTCTTGAAACCGGCGTTATTGCCCGCCAGGCTTCTGCCGCCGTGATGGCCAGCATTGACGACACCTCCGTGCTGGTTAGTGTGGTCGGCAAACGCGAAGCCGACGAAAGCCGTGACTTCTTTCCGCTGACCGTGAACTACCAGGAGCGTACTTACGCTGCCGGCCGTATTCCCGGCAGCTTCTTCAAACGTGAAGGCCGCCCCACCGAAGGCGAAACGCTGACCGCGCGTCTGATTGACCGCCCCATTCGTCCGCTGTTTCCCGATGGATTCAAAAACGAAGTTCAGGTGATTGCCACCGTGATGTCCGCCAACCCGGAAATTGCCCCGGACATCATTTCCATGCTGGGCACCTCTGCCGCCCTGGCCATCTCCGGCATTCCTTTTGCCGGCCCCATCGGTGCTGCCCGCGTGGGTTACATGAACGGTGAATATGTGCTGAACCCTAGCATCACCGAGCTGAAAGAAAGCCAGCTTGATCTGGTGGTGGCCGGTACTGCCGGTGCCGTGCTGATGGTAGAGTCCGAAGCTTCCGTACTGCCTGAAGATGTTATGCTGGGTGCCGTTATGTACGGTCACGAGCAGATGCAGACTGCCATTAATGCTATCAACGAGTTCGCCGCCGAAGTGGGCAATCAGCCCTGGGACTGGCAGCCGAAGGCCGAAAATGAGCCGCTGAAAGCCAAGGTAGCCGAGCTGGCGTCTGCCGAGCTGGGTGAAGCCTATCGCATCACCGACAAAACCGCCCGCCGTGATGCCATCAGCGATATTAAAGCCAGGGTTCTGGCTGCCATTCTGGATGAGACTCCGGAAGCGGAAATAAAGGAAGTTCAGGAGCAGCTCGGCAAACTGGAAAAAACCATTGTCCGTGGCCGCGTTGTTCGCGGTGAGCCGCGTATCGATGGCCGTGAGCCCGACATGATCCGCGCGCTGAACGTAGCGACCGGTCTGCTGCCCCGCGCTCATGGTTCTTCCCTGTTCACCCGGGGTGAAACCCAGGCGCTGGTTGCCGCTACTCTGGGCACCGAGCGTGACGCCCAGCTGATTGATGAGCTGACCGGTGAGCGTGCCAACCGCTTCATGCTGCACTACAACTTCCCTCCCTACTGTGTGGGTGAGACCGGTATGGTCGGCAGCCCCAAGCGCCGGGAGATCGGTCATGGCCGTCTGGCCAAGCGCGGTGTGGCTGCGGTGATGCCGAGCCAGGAAGAATTCCCGTACACCGTACGTGTGGTATCCGAGATCACCGAGTCTAACGGCTCTTCTTCCATGGCGTCCGTGTGCGGTACTTCACTGGCACTGATGGATGCTGGTGTGCCGATCAAGGCTTCTGTGGCCGGTATTGCCATGGGTCTGGTGAAAGAAGAAGAAGGTTTTGTGGTGCTGTCCGATATTCTGGGTGATGAAGATCACCTCGGCGATATGGACTTCAAGGTGGCCGGTACCAATGAGGGTGTAACTGCCCTGCAGATGGACATCAAGATTGAAGGCATCACCAAAGAAATCATGGAAGTGGCTTTGAATCAGGCCCGTAACGCCCGTCTGCACATTCTGAAAGTAATGGACGAAGCCCTGCAGGCTCCTCGTGCCGATATCTCCGACTTTGCGCCGCGCATTCACACCATCAAGATCAACCCCGAGAAGATCCGTGATGTGATTGGCAAGGGTGGTGCGACCATTCGCGCCCTGACCGAAGAAACCGGTACCACCATTGAGCTGGATGACGACGGCACCGTGAAAATTGCCGCCGTTGACGGTGAAGCCGCCAAGCTGGCTATTCACCGCATTGAGCAGCTGACCGCAGAAGTGGAAAGCGGCACCATCTACGAAGGTCAGGTGGTTCGTCTGGCCGACTTCGGTGCCTTTGTTAACATTCTGCCTGGCAAGGACGGTCTGGTACACATTTCCCAGATCACCGAAGAGCGGGTGAAAAATGTGTCCGATCACCTGAAAGTGGGTGACAAGGTCAAGGTGAAGGTACTTGAAGTGGACCGTCAGGGCCGCATTCGCCTGTCCATCAAGGAAGCCAACAAGCCGGAAGAAGCCGAAGCGCCTGCCACTGAAGAGGCCAACACCGATAACGCCGAGTAAGGCTCAGCAAGTTACACGCAAGCCGGGGAAAGATTCCCCGGCTTTTTTGTTGTTACTGTACTGGTAACAGCACTTGCCAAGTAACGGCTTGCTTTGCACAATGAAGCCACTTTCAGCAGAAGGAACCCATATTCATGGAGCTGGCGGATTACCGACGTGAATACCTGCAGGGCGGCCTGCGCCGCAATGACCTGCCCAATGACCCTATCGTTTTGTTTGAGACCTGGATGCAACAGGCCATTGCCGCCGGGGTACCGGATCCTACCGCCATGGTGGTTGGCACGGTTGATGAACAAGGGCAGCCGTATCAGCGTATTGTGCTGCTTAAACAGGTAGATGAGCAGGGGTTTGTATTTTATACCAATATGGGCAGCCGCAAGGCGTCGCACCTTGGCCACAATCCCCGCATCAGTCTGCTGTTTCCCTGGCACTCACTGGAACGCCAGGTGCATGTCACCGGCCAGGTGGAAAAACTGTCTGCTACCGAGGTGATGAAGTACTTTTCCAGCCGTCCCAAAGACAGCCAGATCGGTGCCTGGGTGTCAAAGCAGTCTTCACGTATTTCGGCCCGGGGCCTGCTTGAAGCCAAGTTTCTGGAAATGAAGCAGAAGTTCGCCAATGGTGAAGTGCCTCTGCCCAGTTTCTGGGGCGGTTTTCGGGTTCATGTCGACTCGGTGGAGTTCTGGCAGGGCGGAGCTAACCGCTTGCATGATCGTTTTATCTACCAGCGTGAGCAAGCGGGCTGGGCTATTTCTCGTCTGGCACCCTGAACGTAGGAGAGGCAACCATGCTGATCTGCAGAACCGAACGTCCTGGTGATGGTGACGATATCGATGAGGTGGTATTTGCTGCCTTTAACCGTGCCGAAGAGGCGGATCTGGTGCTGGCTCTGCGAGAGCAGGGGGCTATCAGTGTCAGTCAGGTGGCGGAATATGAGGGGGCTATTATTGGTCATCTGGCCATGAGTCCGGTGTTGATCAACGGTGAAGACATTGGCTGGCTGGGGCTGGCACCGGTGAGTGTGTGGCCGGACTGTCAGGGACAGGGAGTGGGCTCGGAAATGATCCGTGAGGCCATTCAGGCTGCCAGTGATTTTGACTGGGCGGGTGTTGTTGTGCTGGGGGATCCCGGCTATTACCGGCGTTTTGGCTTCCGTCCGGCATACGAGCTGGGGCTGACCTGTCCTTATCCTGAGGCCGGAAACAGCTTTATGGCACTGGCATTGAAGCAGCCGGTCCCCAGCGGCCAGGTGACCTATCACGGGGCTTTTGACGCGTTCTGAGCCGGTGCTGGCCTGTTATTATGCTGATGCAACGGGCATAATAACGTGTAATATTTAACGTCACTATGCCCCCCGTTGCGAGTTTTTCATGCACAGCCCTCTTAAACTGGATATCGACCATTTTCTGGCCCACGACTGGCAGCGCCAGCCTTGTTTGTTTAAGGCGGCCCTGCCGGACTTTGATGATCCTCTGAGTCCGGATGAGCTGGCCGGTCTTGCTCTGGAACCCCATATCGAGTCCCGCCGGGTATGGCGCGAGCAGGAACGCTGGCAGGCGGAAACCGGACCGTTCGAGTCTTACGATCATCTGGGGGAAACCGACTGGACCCTGCTGGTACAGGCGGTTAATCAGTGGCACCCGGGGGTGCAGGATCTGGCGGAGCTGTTCCGGTTTATTCCCGGCTGGCGCTTTGACGATGTGATGGTGAGCTTTTCCACCCCGGGCGGCGGTGTGGGTCCGCATATCGATCAATATGGCGTCTTTATTATTCAGGGCGCCGGCAGCCGTCGCTGGCGGGTAGGAGCACGCCAGAGCCTGCGTGAATTTGCTGCTCACGGTGCTCTGCGTCACTGCGACGACTTTGAGGCGGTGATCGATGAGGTCTTGCAGCCCGGTGATATGATTTATATTCCTCCCGGTTGTCCTCATGAGGGCTATGCGGAAACGCCGGCGCTGAATTACTCCATCGGTTTTCGTGCACCCGATGCAAAGGATTTATTCTCAGGTTTTGCCGACCATCTGCTGGCTCATGTTGATCGTACCCGGCGCTTCGATGACGCCGGCATGGCTGCTGCCAATGCGCATGGTCGCCTCGACGGTAATGTCATGACCCAGGTGAAAGCCCTGATGAGTGAGTTGCTGAATGACGATAACCGGCTCAACGACTGGTTCGGTGAAATGATCTCAGAAGCCAAGCATGACCTCGATCTGGAGCCGGCCGACCCCCTCTACAGTCTGGAGGAGCTGGTGCTGCGACTGGATCACGGCGACCACCTCTATCGCCTGGGGGGCGCGCGTTGCTTCTATCATGAAGGCAGTGAAGATGTTTTTTATCTGGATGGTGATCGCTACCAGCTGGCCAACCCGGACGCCGATAGCCTTGCCCTGCTGTGCGATCAGACCCGCATTTGCGGTCCAGAGGTGGCCTGCCTGAATGAGCCCAGGAATCTGCTCGACTGCCTGTTGCCGCTAGTCAACCAGGGTTACTGGTATTTTGAGGAAGACGAGTAATGTCGGTGGAGTTGTATTTCTTCCTGGAATCTCCGGCGCGTCCGGAAAACGTCGGTGCCGCTGCCCGAGCCATGAAAACCATGGGCTTTGAGCGCATGCGCATTATTAACAGCCGGGTACATGAGCAGGAACAGGCTCAGTGGGTGGCCCACGGTGCTCAGGAGCTGCTGGAACAGGCCGAGTACTTTCCCACCCTGGCCGATGGCCTGGCCGACATGGATCTGGTGATTGCGACGACCGCTCGCCGGCGTGGCCGTTATCAGCATTATCTGACTCCCCGGGAAGCGGTGGCTCAGGTCAACAACAAGGCGGTGCAGCGGGTCGCGATATTGTTCGGGTGTGAGGAATCGGGACTGAGCAACGAGCATCTGTCCCAGGCTGACATCATCAGCTACCTGCCGCTCAAGGTCAGCTATCCATCGCTGAATCTGGGGCAGGCCATCATGCTCTATGCCTGGGAATTGAGTCAGGGACTGGCTCCGGAAGATGAACAAAAAAACAACGTTCAGCAAGGAAATGCCCAGCTTCGCGTGCTACAGCACAAAACAGAACAATTGATGGATTCAATTGGTGTTTCTCAGCAGGAAAAACTGGCTGAATGGGTTAAAGACAGGTTGCCTGTGCTGGGGCAAAGGGATCTGAACCTGCTTCACCTGCTTTATAAGGACCTTGAGCGGGCCCTCAAATCCCGGGGGTGACGTTGACAAGCCAGCGGCCCCGGGTTATTGCTATGCCATTCGTTGTTACAGGTTGTATGTCATGCTGCAGTTCACCCGCACTACCACCACCATTATTATTACCGGCACCACCATGGGTGGAACCGGGGCGGGCTGATGCGCTGACGACAAACAGAATTTGAATCGAAAAGCCCGTGTCCCAACCAGATACGGGCTTTTTTAGTTTTACACAGGGAGTAATGAATGCGAGTCCTGAAATTTGGCGGTACGTCGTTGGCCAACGCCGAGCGTTTTGATACCGTGGCCGACATCGTGGTCAACAATCAGCGCCAGTCCCAGGTGGCGTTGGTGCTATCGGCCCCGGCGCGCGTAACCAATCATTTGGTGGCGGTGGTCGAGCAGACCATTCGCGGCCTGGAAGCGGCACCGGTGCTGAAAGAGATTGAGCAGATCTTTCATGGCATTATCGACGGACTCAAGGGCAAATATGCCAGTCTGGACGACGCTACCCTCCGGGGGGCGGTAGAGCGGGAGCTGAACCAGCTGACCCGGCTGCTGCAGGGCGTCAGTCTGCTGCAACAGTGCCCCGACAACATCCAGGCCCACATTCTCAGCCGGGGTGAGGCGCTGTCCATTGCCACCATGTCTGAGCTGCTGCGCGCCCGGGGTGAGCAGGTGGAAGTCATTGTGCCTCAGGAAATGCTGCTGGGTGAGGGCAGTGTGCTGGAGGCCCAGGTCAATATTGAAGTGTCCCGCCAGCGCTTTGCCGACAAAGGCCTGCGTAATGACTGTGTGTACCTGATGCCGGGCTTTACCGCCGGTAATGAACAGGGCGAAACCGTTATTCTGGGCCGTAATGGCTCCGATTACTCTGCTGCGGTGCTGGCTGCCTGTGTCGGTGCCGAATGCTGCGAAATCTGGACTGATGTAGACGGTGTGTACAACTGTGATCCGCGCCTGGTGCCGGATGCCAAACTGCTGCGCCAGCTGTCTTACAAGGAAGCCATGGAGCTGTCCTATTTCGGTGCCAAGGTACTGCACCCCAAAACCATTGCTCCCATCGCTCAGTTTCATATTCCCTGTCTGATCAAGAACACCGGTAACCCTCAGGGGGAAGGTTCGCTGATCGGCCCCGAGTGCAGTGACGACGATCTGCAGGTGAAGGGCATTTCCGATCTGGCTGGCATGACCATGATCAACATCTCCGGCCCTGGCATGAAGGGCATGGTGGGCATGGCAGGCCGGCTGTTCTCCTGCATCTCCCGCGCCGGTGCCAGCATAGTGCTGATCACCCAAAGCTCGTCCGAGTACAGCGTCAGCTTCTGTATCCATACCTTTGACAAGCAAAAAGTACAGAAGGCCATCGCCAACGAGTTTGCGCTGGAATTCAAGAACAACCTGCTGGAGCCGCTGGACCTCATCGACGATCTGGCCATCATCTCTTTGGTGGGCGATCGCATGCGCACCGCCCGTGGTGTGTCTGCCCGCTTCTTCAACTCCCTGGCGGAAGCGTCCATCAATATTGTGGCTATCGCCCAAGGCTCCAGCGAGCGTTCCATCTCGGCGGTGATCCGCAAAGAGAAGGTGACCGAGGCCATCAAGGCCTGTCACCAAAACTTCTTCTCCAGCCGTCAGTTCATCGACGTGTTTCTGGTGGGCTGTGGTGGCGTGGGCGGTGCTCTGCTGGAGCAAATCCGTCGTCAGCAGCCGGTGCTGGAATCCCAGGATATTGGCATTCGGGTAGTGGGTATTGCCAATTCCCGCAAAATGCTGCTGGATCGCAACGGCATCTGCCTTGATGGCTGGCGTGATCAGTTGGAGCTGGCGCAGGAAAGCTTCAGCCTGGAGCGGGTGGCCCGTTTGGTGGAAGACAGCCACCTGATCAACCCGGTACTGGTGGACTGCACCACCAGTGAACGGGTTGCGGATCAGTATGCTGACTTCTTGTCTGCGGGTTTCCATGTAGTTACTCCCAACAAGAAGGCCAACACCTCCAGCCTGGATTACTACCGAGAGCTGCGCCGCTCGGCACGCTCTACCCGCCGCAAGTTTCTGTATGAGACCAACGTGGGTGCGGGCCTGCCGGTTATTGAGAACCTGCAGAACCTTATTCGGGCCGGCGACCAGCTTAAGGCGTTTGGCGGTATTCTGTCCGGCTCCCTGTCCTACATTTTCGGCAAGCTGGACGAAGGTATGGGCTTTGCCGAGGCCACCCGGATCGCTCGGGAAAGCGGCTTTACCGAGCCAGACCCGCGGGATGATCTGAACGGCATGGATGTGGCCCGTAAGTTGCTGATCCTGGCCCGGGAAGCGGGCATGGCGCTGGATCTTGATGACATCGAGGTAGAGCAGGCACTGCCGCCGGGCTTTGATGCCAGTGGCGATATAGACACCTTTATGGCCCGCTTGCCGGAAGCGGACGACTGGTTTGCCAGCCGGGCTGCCGAGGCAGGCGAAGGCAAGGTGCTGCGCTATGTAGGCGTCATTGAAGAAGGTAAATGCAAGGTTGCCATCAAGGCCGTAGACGGGGATGATCCGCTGTTTAAAGTGAAAGACGGCGAAAATGCCCTGGCGTTCTATACCCAGTATTACCAACCCATTCCGCTGGTTCTGCGCGGCTATGGAGCGGGTGCCGATGTAACCGCCGCCGGTGTGTTCGCCGATCTGTTGCGTACCCACAACTGGAAGCAGGAGATTTAAATGAGTGTTGTAGCCTATGCGCCGGCCTCGACCGCCAATGTAAGTGTGGGATTCGATGTACTGGGGGCCGCGCTGGCCCCTCTCGACGGCTCCCTGCTGGGAGACCGGGTGCTGGTAGAAGATGCCAGCGGCGAATTTACCCTTACCAATGCCGGGCCCTATGCCCACAAGCTGCCGGGCGACTATACCCAGAATATCGTTTACGACTGCTGGCTGGCCTATGAAAAGGCGCTCGACAAAAAAGGGCTGGCGCGCAAGCCGCTGATCATGACCCTGGAAAAGAACCTGCCGGTAGGCTCGGGACTGGGCTCCAGTGCCACCAGTATTGTGGCTGCCTTTGTGGCGCTGAACGCTTTTTATGATAATGCCATGAGCGAGCATGAGCTGATGCTGCTGATGGGCGAGCTGGAAGGCCAGATCTCCGGCTCCATACATTACGACAACGTGGCCCCCTGCCATCTGGGCGGTATGCAACTGGTGCTGGATGAGGCCGGTGTGGTCAGCCAGACCCTGCCATCGTTTGATGAATGGTACTGGGTGGTGTGTTACCCGGGGATTGCCGTGTCCACCTCCGCTGCCCGGGAGATTCTGCCGGCCCAGTATCGCCGTCAGGACTGTCTGGAATACGGTCGCCGGCTGGCGGGCTTTGTGCATGCCAGCCACACCGGCCAGGAAAAACTGGCTGCTGCCATGCTCAAGGACGTGATCGCCGAGCCTTATCGGGCCCAGCTGATCCCCGGCTTCAAGGAAGTGCGTGAGCATGCCGCCGCCATGGGAGCCTTGGCCACCGGCATTTCCGGCAGTGGCCCCACCGTGTTCACGGTGATGAAAGACCTGCACCAGGCGGAAAAACTCAAGACCTGGCTGGCCGACCACTTTATTCAGAATCAGGATGGCTTTTGCCATATTTGCAAACTCGATGCCGAGGGCGCACGCGTCACAGGAACCAAGTTATGAAGTTGTACAACATCAAGGATAACGCAGAAACCATCAATTTTGCCGGGGCCGTCAAGCAGGGTCTGGGGCGCGGACAGGGCCTGTTCTTTCCGGAAAATCTGGCCCCGCTGGCCAACGTGGATGCGCTGCTGGAGCTGCCGCTGGTACCGCGCTCCGTGGCCATTCTGCAGCACCTGATCGGTGACGAAATTCCCAAAGACACCCTCACCGCCATGGTGGAGCACGCCTTTACCTTCCCGGCCCCGCTGGTGAAGGTGGACGAGCACACCTACGCCCTGGAGCTGTTCCACGGTCCGACCCTGGCGTTCAAGGACTTCGGTGGCCGCTTTATGGCCCAGTGTCTGGCCACCCTGCGCAGCGATGGCAAGATCACCATCCTCACCGCCACTTCCGGCGACACCGGTGCCGCTGTGGCCCACGCCTTTTACGGTCTGCCCAATATCGAGGTGGTGATCCTGTATCCTGAAGGCAAAATCAGTCCGCTGCAGGAAAAGCTGTTCACCACCCTGGGCGGCAACATTCGTACCTTCGCGGTACAGGGCGACTTCGATGCCTGTCAGGCGCTGGTCAAGCAGGCCTTTGACGACGAAGAGCTGAAGGCCGCCGTGGGCCTGAATTCTGCTAACTCCATCAACATCAGCCGGTTGCTGGCGCAGGTGTGCTACTACTTCGAAGCCGTGGCCGAATTGCCCGCCGAGCAGCGCAGCAAGGCGGTGATTTCTGTGCCGTCCGGCAACTTCGGCAACCTGACCGCGGGTCTGATTGCCAAGGCCATCGGCCTGCCGGTGAAGCGCTTTGTGGCTGCCACCAACGCCAACGACACCGTGCCGCGCTACCTGGAAAGCGGTAACTGGGCTCCTAACGACACTGTTGCTACTCTGTCCAACGCCATGGACGTGAGCCGTCCTAACAACTGGCCGCGGGTGGAAGAGCTGTGCCGGGTCAAGGGCTGGGATCTGGCCGAGATCGCTTCCGGCATGCTCAACGACGAAGAGACCAAGGGCGCCCTCAAGCGGTTGTTTGCGCAGGGTTACCTGTGCGAGCCGCACGGTGCCATTGCCTGGGATCTGCTGAACAAGGAGCGCGGCAAGGACGAGGTGGGTATCTTCCTGTGCACCGCCCATCCGGCCAAGTTCAAGGAGAGCGTGGATGCCATCCTCGAGCAGGATATTGCGCTGCCGGGCCCGCTGGCCAAGCATGGTGCCATGGCGTCACTGTCCGAGACCATTCCTGCCGATTTCTCCGCCCTTAAGGCGAAAATGATGGGCTGAGGCGAGCGTCTTCATTTGTAGCAATGCCGGGCTTGTCCCGGCATTTTTGTGTCTGTTATATCGCCAACCTGCTTATTACTCCTGGACCCCAGAGCTATCCCTTCCTTATTTTCCCCTGCGTCTTGTAAGTGATCTCTTAAGCCAGTCTGAGAAAAGGCGCTTTTAATATATGGTTTTCACGGTGTTTTTTTTGCAAATCATTGAATATAAATAGCTTTTATTTTTTTGATTGAAATCTGAGCAAGGGTGATGCCTGTTCCCTGCGTTGTTCCTTTCGGGAGAGAGGGTATAGTTAATTCCAACAGCAGGGCAGGCTGAGTTGCACAGGAAGGCAACGGGCAGGAAGGCCCACAGGACACACCGGCAAGGATGTCGGGAAAGGAATCAAGGAAACATGTGCGGGCATGATGCCGGCAGCCAGGAATGGCAAGGACACGGTCAGGACGGCCAAAGGGAAAGCGTCAGGATGACCAGGGATACCTTCAGGACGAAGCGGTTGGCAGCAGGACAGCAGCCATTCACGGAAGATATACGGATGACCTCGATGGATCGGGAAGGGGAAGACTCGGTGTGAGTCAGGTCAGGGAATGCAGGGAGCAACCAGGTTCAGGACAGAGCCGATGACACAAAAAGGGGCAGCCACAGGCTGCCCCTTTTCCATTTCCGTTTCTGCGCTCAGGATCAGAGTGGGGCGGACTGAATATCCAGCTCGTCTACAAATCGTTCTACGCTCAGCTCTGCCTGCTTTATTTCGTCAAACAGGGCGATATGACAAATGGCATCTCCTTCATTAACCAGTGGCATGGTCAGGCTGCCAATGACAATGCCGCTGCGGGGCGCAATGACCTTGCACTGCTCTGCCCCTAAAGGTGCGCTGATGGTGCCCAGGCAGTCTCCCTTACGGATCCGATCTCCGAGCCGGACCTTTAAGTGCAGCAGGCCATCGTGTTCGGCCCGAATCCAGGTGCTGCTACGGGCAATAATGGGGCCGGCCACGGGTCTGGCGGTACTTGCCTTCAGCATGCCAAGATTGCGCATCACTCTGAGCACACCGCGAACACCCGCCTTGATGGGCAGGGGATCAAAGCGTAATGCTTCACCGGCTTCATACAGAATAACCGGTACTCCCTGGGCTTCGGCGACAGAGCGCAATGAGCCATCACGAATGCTGGCATCAAGTACGATGGGTGCCCCGAAACTTTCCGCCATTTGCCGGGTGATCGGGCAGTCAAGCTGTGCTCTTATCTGGGGCAGGTTGGCCCGGTGGATGGCACCGGTATGCAAGTCAATGATATGGCTGCATTTGCTGACGATTTCTGTCACAAAAAAATGCGCCACCCGGGCACCGAGAGAGCCTTTTTCGGAGCCGGGAAAGCAGCGGTTCAGGTCACGCCGGTCCGGCAGGTAGCGGGACTTGTGAATAAACCCAAACACGTTCACCACCGGTACTGCCACCAGGGTGCCTCTGAGCCTGGCCGGGTTGACTTTGGCCAGCACCTGATTGACCACTTCAATGCCGTTGAGCTCATCGCCGTGAATGGCTGCGCACAGCAATAGCACGGGGCCGGGCAGTTTGCCGTGTACCACTTCTACCGGCACGGTCAGGGGGGACTGGGTATACAGCTGGGCCAGCGCCAGTTGCATGGTCCGGCGCTGGCCGGCCGCCACCTGTTGTCCGGCCAGTTCAAAGGGAGGGCTCATCAGCCTCGCTCCCGCTGGCGGGTTTTACGGTGGGCGTGTTTTTCTATGTGCTGAACAATCAGCTCGGCCACGTCTTTACCTGTTGCCTTCTCAATGCCTTCCAGACCGGGTGAGGAGTTTACTTCCATTACCAGTGGGCCTCGTTTGGAGCGCAGCAGATCCACGCCCGCCACCTGCAGTCCCATGGCTTTGGCCGAGGCCACGGCAGTTTTGCGTTCTTCGGGAGTGATACGTACCAGCCGGGCTTCACCTCCCCGGTGCAGGTTGGAGCGAAATTCGCCTTCCTGAGCCTGGCGTTTCATGGCGGCGATCACTTTGTCACCCAGAACAAAGCAGCGAATGTCGGCACCGTTGGCCTCTTCGATAAACTCCTGCACCATAATATTGGCTTTCAGTCCCATAAAGGCTTCCAGTACGCTTTCTGCTGCCTTGCGGGTTTCTGCCAGCACCACCCCTATGCCCTGAGTGCCTTCCAGCAGCTTAATGACCAGCGGCGCACCGCCAACCATCTTGATAAGGTCAGGCACGTCATCAGGTTTGCAGGCAAAGCCGGTGATGGGCATGCCTACGCCATGGCCCGACAGCACCTGCAGTGAGCGCAGTTTGTCTCTGGAGCGGCTGATGGCGGCGGAATGGTTCAGGGAGTAGCAGCCCATCATTTCAAACTGGCGTAATACGGCGGTGCCGTAAAAGGTGACCGACGCCCCGATACGGGGAATGATGGCGTCAAATTGGTCCAGATCCTGCCCTTTATAGTGAATGGATGGCTTGTTATCGTTGATGTTCATATAGCAGCGCAAGACGTCGATAACAGTGACATCGTGGCCACGGGCCTCGGCAGCTTCACGCAGTCGGCGAGTGGAATACAAAGACGGATTACGGGAAAGAATGGCAATTTTCATGGATAACGCAGTTCTCTTGACGTGATGTGCCTGAAGGCGGAATTCGGCTCACTATCTACGCGATTGTGGCCCTGTACACCAGCAAGAAAAACCACGGCTCAGGCATAAAAAATTTGTTTGGCTTACGCAATGTAAGCACCCCGGCCAGGGGCTGTCGCAGGCGACATTGCCGAGCCCTTGACCATGAACCATACTTTAGTCCTAATTCTTTGATATTCCCAACAATAATAATAAACCGATGATTGCCACCACAAATAATGAGGAGGAGCCATGTGTTCCGATGCGAACAAGAGCAAGCAGCGATTGCAGGCTGGAAATGAGCAATATCATTATTTTCCTCTCGCGCCGTCACTATCGCGCCTGCCCAAATCTCTCAAGGTGCTCACCGAAAACCTGTTACGCCACGAGGGAGAAGAGCTGGCCGGTGATCTGCAGGCGATGGAAATCTGGCTGAAACAGGGCTTTTGTGAGCGTGAAATTGCTTTCCGGCCAGTGCGGGTCTTGATGCAGGACTTTACCGGTGTGCCGGCCGTGGTGGATCTGGCTGCCATGCGTGAGGCGGTAAAACGTCTGGGAGGGGAAGAGGGCAAGGTTAATCCGCAGTCGGCGGTGGATCTGGTGATTGACCACTCGGTGATGGTGGATGAGTTCGCTACCCCGGGGGCGTTTGCAACCAATGTAGACATGGAAATGGCCCGTAACGGGGAACGTTATGCCTTTTTGCGTTGGGGCCAGCAGACCTTTGATAACTTCCGAGTTGTGCCACCCGGCACCGGCATTTGTCATCAGGTAAATCTGGAATACCTGGGGCAGACAGTATGGCAGCAAAAAATGGATGGCGATATTCTGGCCTGCCCGGATACGCTGGTGGGAACAGACTCGCACACCACCATGATCAACGCGCTGGGGGTACTGGGTTGGGGCGTGGGCGGCATTGAGGCGGAAGCCGCCATGCTGGGACAGCCGGTGTCCATGCGCATTCCCGAAGTGGTGGGTTTCAAGCTGACCGGTGCGCTGCGCGAAGGCATTACCGCCACCGATCTGGTGCTTACCGTCACCGAAATGTTGCGCAGCCACGGCGTGGTGGGCAAGTTTGTGGAGTTTTATGGCGATGGTTTGGCCAGTTTGCCGTTGGCAGACAGGGCCACCATTGCCAACATGGCGCCGGAATACGGGGCTACCTGCGGTTTCTTTCCGGTGGATGAAGAAACCCTGCGTTATCTGCGCCTGACCGGGCGCAGCGAGACGCAAATTGAGTTGGTGGAAGCCTATACCCAAGCTCAGGGACTGTGGCGCAATCCCGGTGATGAGCCGGTATTCACCGACACCCTTGAGTTGGATATGGGTGCGGTGAGTGCCTGCCTGGCCGGCCCCAAACGGCCTCAGGACCGGGTTGAGCTGAGCCGGGTGCCAGAGGCGTTTGAATTGGCTCGTGAGCAGTCGGTCAGTCGCGATGCTGAAAACCGGCTGGAAGGTGAGGGTGGTCAGACCGCCGTGGGCTGCGAGCAGTCACAGCAGGGCACGCCTTTTACCCTGCACGGGGCTACCCACCATCTGCGCGACGGGGCCGTGGTGATTGCGGCCATAACTTCCTGTACCAACACGTCCAACCCGAGTGTGCTAATGGCGGCCGGATTGATGGCCAAAGCTGCGGTGGAAAAAGGCCTGACCCGGGCTCCCTGGGTAAAAAGCTCACTGGCACCGGGCTCCCGAGTGGTGACCGACTACCTTGCAGCCGCCGGCATGATGCCGGCACTGGAGCAACTCGGTTTCCATCTGGTGGGCTATGGCTGTACCACCTGTATCGGTAACTCGGGGCCGTTACCCGAGCCCATTGAAGCCGCGATTCGGCAGCATGATGTCACTGTGGCTTCGGTACTGTCGGGCAACCGCAACTTTGAGGGGCGTATTCACCCGTTGGTGAAGACCAACTGGCTGGCGTCACCGCCCCTGGTGGTGGCCTATGCACTGGCGGGTAATATGCACGTGGATCTGACCCGGGATCCGCTGGGCACGGACAAACATGGCAAGCCGGTTTATCTGAAAGATATCTGGCCGTCACAAAAGGCGGTTGCCGAGGCGGTGGCCAAGGTGAAAACCGACATGTTCAGCAAGGAGTATGCGGAGGTGTTCGACGGTGACGAACGCTGGCAGAGCATTGATGTGAGCGGCAGCGCTACCTTCGACTGGCAGCAAGACTCATCCTATATTCGTCATCCGCCGTTTTTCAGCAACATGGGCGCCGAGCCGGAGGCTGTGGCCGATATTAAATCAGCCCGTATCCTGGCGCTGCTGGGTGATTCGGTGACCACGGATCATATTTCGCCGGCGGGCAGCATTAAAGCTGATAGCCCGGCGGGGAAATATTTGCAGTCCTTAGGCATCAAGCGCAAAGACTTCAACTCTTACGGCTCCCGCCGGGGGAACCACGAAGTCATGATGCGGGGTACCTTTGCCAATATTCGCATTCGTAACCTGATGCTGGATGGGGTGGAAGGGGGGGAAACCCGCCATTACCCCAGCGGTGAGCAACTGTCTATCTATGACGCCGCCATGCGTTATCAGGATGAAGGGGTGCCGCTGGTGGTGGTGGCTGGCAAGGAGTACGGCACCGGATCCAGCCGGGACTGGGCTGCCAAGGGGACCCGTCTGCTGGGGGTGCGTGCCGTGCTGGCCCGCTCCTATGAGCGTATTCACCGTTCCAACCTGATTGGCATGGGCGTACTGCCGCTGGAATTCACCGGTGAAGACCATACGGCCGGCCTGGGGCTGACCGGGGAAGAACAATTGTCGATCTGTGGCCTGAGCCAGCTGGAGCCCGGTTGCACACTGACGGTGGCCATTACCGGGGCGGATAGCAAGGTGCGGGAAATTGAGGCGCTGTGCCGTATCGACACACAGGACGAACTCACCTATTACCGCCATGGCGGCATATTGCACTATGTGATCCGCAAGATGCTGCGAAGCCGAAGCCATTAATGTGCTTACCGGACCGTTCTTAAGTGCCGGCGTCTTTGCAAGCAGACGCCGGCACTTAAGGCAATGATATGGGACCGGCGTCCGGCTCAGTTTTCCAGTGTGGCCAGGATAACCTGATCCGGGCTAAAGCAGGCGACTGCGTGTTCACGGGGGGCGGGCACCGGCTCATGCACCGGGCGCAAGGCGCAGATGTCGCCACCTTGATCCAGAGTGAGTATCACCTCATTGAACTGTTCGCCGAAAATGACCTCACGCACCACGCCTGGCAAACGGTTGCCAGGGAGGCAGGCTTCAGACTCTGATTCAATGGTGACCCAGGGAGCCTTGATCAGGGCCAGGACTTCTTTTCCTTCAAATAAACCCAAGCGCCGGCAACTGCGTTCGGTAATGTCAGCCCATACCGTGGCACCTCCTTTCAGCGTCAGACAAACTTGCTGGCTGAGATCATCCGGGTTCAGTGCCTGAACATTAGCAAAAAACTGATTGCGGGCACTGGTTTGCAGGCCAAACCGGGATACCACTGACAGCAGGCTGTCGAGAGAAGCTGCGTCATCCTGCAGTGCATCCACCGCCATGCGTTCAATCTGCGCCAGTAAACCGTACATTTTCAGAATACGCGTCCCATAAGCGGTCAGCCTGGCGCCACCGCCACCCTTGCCACCGGTTTCGCTGGTCACCAACGGCTGGAGGGCCAGCTCATTCATGTCTTTTACCGCATCCCAGGCCGACTTATAACTGATACCTGCGGCTTTGGCTCCCTTGCTGATGGAGCCTTCCCGGTGAATTTCTTTCAGCAAGCGTACTCGTTTGGGAGTGATGAAAAGCCGCCCTTGTTGTTGCAGGCTCAGCAATATCTCCAGTTCCACTCTGTTCCCCGTAGCTGATAAGCAGATTGAGCGGCCATGATACGTCAATATCATTGTGTTTTTTATTATATAACGATACATTTGGTTCGCTATATAATTAACTACATAACCATAAGGGATCCATCGTTATGCTCACGCTTCGCACTGTCTCTGTTCTGATCTGCGCCATGGGTGCCTCGGTGCCGGCCTTGGCCGGTGAAGTTAAAGTGGCTGTTGCCGCCAACTTTCTGGATGCCATCAGCACACTGGGGGAGCAGTTTGAGCAGAAAACCGGGCATAAGGTGCTGATATCTTCCGGATCTACCGGCAAGCTTTATGCGCAGATCAAGAATGAAGCCCCCTTTGATGTGTTTTTTGCGGCTGATGACAAGCGCCCCGAGCTGCTGGAGCAGGAAAACGCCATTGTACCGGGATCTCGTTTTACCTATGCCATGGGTACCCTGGTGCTGTGGAGCCCCGATGAAAAGCGGGTTGATGACGATCTGACCGTGCTGAAAAACGGCGATTTTCGTTTTCTGGCGGTGGCCAATCCGGTAACGGCACCTTATGGTCGGGCTGCTCAGGAAGTGCTGGTTGGCATGGGGTTGTGGGACAACTTTAATAAAAAGATGGTGCGGGGTGAGAACATCGGCCAGACCTACCAGTATGTCTACAGCCGGAATGCCGATTTGGGCTTTGTAGCCAAGTCTCAGGTATTCAGCCAGGGTGAATATAGCAGTGGCTCCTGGTGGGAAGTGCCGGCAGATCAGTATGCTCCCATTGTGCAGCAGGCGGTGCAGCTGACCGATACGCCTGCGGCCAAGGAGCTGCTGGAATATGTGCGCTCTGCGGAAGGCCTGAAGGTGATCCACGCTTACGGATACGGCACTGAAACGGTTAAATAAATGCTGACCCCCGATGATATGGCGGCGCTGAGCCTGACCCTGAAGCTGGCCGGGGTCACCGTGCTGGTATTACTGGCAATCGGCACCCCCCTCGCCTGGTGGCTGAGCCAGACGAAAAGCCGCATGAAAACCGCCATTGAGGCGGTGGTGGCTCTGCCACTGGTATTGCCGCCCACCGTGCTGGGTTTTTATCTGCTGCTGGCATTAGGACCCCACGGCATGATCGGAGGCTTGTCCCGGGCGCTGGGGGGGAACAGCCTGGCATTTACCTTTACCGGCCTGGTCATCGGTTCGGCGTTTTATTCCCTGCCTTTTGTGGTACAGCCCCTGCAGGGGGCGTTTGAAGCCCTGGGCCGGCGTCCGCTTGAGGTAGCCGCGACCCTGGGCGCCTCTCCCTTAAACCGTTTCTTCACCGTGGTCATGCCGTTGGCACGACGCGGCTTTCTCACCGCGATTGTGCTTGGTTTCGCGCATACGCTGGGGGAGTTTGGGGTGGTGCTGATGCTGGGAGGCAATATTCCCGGTGTTACCCAGGTGATCTCCATCGCCATTTATGATCATGTGGAAATGCTGCAATACGATCAGGCGCATCTGTTATCAGGCTTGTTGCTGGTGTTGTCATTCAGCATTCTGATGACGGTATATATGCTTAATCGTCGCTTTTCGGTGGTACACCCATGATTAAAGTTAAGTTTCAGCTGGAGCGGAAAGGGTTTCGCCTCGATGCTGCCTTTGAGCAGCCAATACACGGTGTGACCGCCCTGTTCGGTCCTTCGGGATGTGGCAAAACCACCCTGTTGCGCTGTATGGCGGGTCTTGAAAAAGCACAGGGAGAGCTGTGGCTGGGAGATCAATGTATTCAGCAGGGCAGACAGTCATTGCCGGTGCATCACCGACGGTTTGGCTATGTGTTTCAGGAAGCCAGCCTGTTTGCTCATCTTTCGGTACGCAATAACCTGGCGTATGGCTGGAGCAGGTTGTCCAAGGGCATGCCCAGGCCGGACTTTGACGAGATGGTTGGCTGGCTTGGGCTTGAACACTTGCTGGAGCAAAGCGCGAGCTCCCTTTCGGGCGGCCAGCGTCAGCGGGTGGCGATTGGCCGGGCGCTATTGACGGCACCGCGCTTGCTGTTGCTTGATGAGCCGCTGTCGGCCCTCGACACTCAGGCCAGGCGGGAGATCCTTCCCTGGATTGAAGGCCTGGCGGAGCGGGCTGGTGTACCGGTGTTTTATGTGACTCATTCACCGGAAGAAGTGGAACGGCTGGCTGACAGGGTGATTTTCATGACGCAGGGGCGTACCACCAGCATGGAGACACTGCAACAGGCTATGGCACGGCCTGACTCTCCCCTGTTTGTGGAGCAGGGAGCTGCCAGTATTCTGGATGGCCGGCTCGACGCCGCTTTGGCAGATGGCCGCACTCCCTTTCTTTTTGACGAGCAGACTCTGTGGCTGGTGAATGCCCGCAGACCAGGGGGAGAGGGGGCAAGAGTTCGGGTGCTGGCCTCAGATGTCAGTCTGGCACTGGCGCCGGTTGAGGGCATTTCAGTGCTGAATCAGTTGCCGGTGACCATTCGGATGTTACATCAGAGCGGTGAGGGCAAAGTGCTGGTAGAGGGGAAACTGACGGGGGGCCAGAGCCTGCTGGCAGAGGTCTCTGCCTGGTCGGCGGATAAGCTCAGGCTGCATCAGGGCATGAACTGTTATGCCCTGATTAAGGCTGTTGCGCTGGTTAACTGAGCCGGTTTTACTTACGTACCACGCCCTCGGCGGTGCCGATCAGCAGTGCATCGGCCCCACGATTGGCAAACAGGCCGTTGGTGACCACACCGACAATCGCATTAATGCGGGATTCCAGTGCTTTGGGCTCGGTAATGCGCAGGCCGTGTACATCCAGAATGTGATTGCCGTTGTCGGTCACCACCCCTTGCCGGTATACCGGTTTGCCACCCAGCCTGGTGAGCTCTCGTGCCACGTATTCCCGGGCCATGGGGATCACTTCCACCGGCAGCGGAAACGTGCCCAGCACATCCACGGTTTTGGTGCCGTCCACAATGCATACAAACTGGCTGGCTACGGCCGCCACAATTTTTTCCCGGGTCAGGGCTGCGCCACCGCCTTTAATCATGGCCATGGTGCCGTCTATCTCGTCGGCACCGTCGACATAGACGTCGAGCTCGTTGATATCGTTGAGATCAAAGACCGGAATGCCCAGCTCTTGCAGGCGTACGGTAGAGGCCTCGGAGCTGGAGACAGCGCCTTTGATTTGCTCCTTGATGGAGCCGAGTGCATCAATAAAGTGATTGACGGTAGAGCCGGTGCCCACACCCACTATGCTGCCCGGGGTTACGAATTCCAGTGCTGCCCAGCCGGCGGCCTTTTTCATTTCGTCTTGTGTCATGACTATGCTGTTCTCCTGCGTAAGTGGAACGCATTATAACAAAGCCGGCTCTGGTTGCATGGGGCTTTTACCAGCGCCAGTGCCGGGCCGGGGTGAGCAGCTCGGGCAGGGGCACATCCCAGTGGTCTGTGGGAATGTGAGGCAGCTGCTGACAGTCATGGGCCAGCCCTACCGGGCGCGGGCCCTGGCCCTGATGCCAGCCGGCCAGGGTGCGGTCGTAAAAGCCGCCGCCCATGCCAATGCGGTTGCCGGTGGCGTCGAAGGCCACCAGGGGGGTATAAATGACCTCGAGTTCCTGTTTGGGCAACAGCAGGCGAATATCGAGCCGGGGCTCGGGAATGCCAAAGCGATTGGCAATCAGACGGGCATCGGGATCGTAGCGCAAAAACATCAGATGACCAGGGCTGAAGTGGTGCAGTACCGGCAGGTAGATCTCGGCACCCTGAGACCAGTACCAGTCGATTAACCGGTGCGGATTGAGTTCACCATCGTTGGCAAGATACAGCGCAACCTTTGTGGCCTGGGCAAGGTGTGGGGTGCTGGCTACCCGCTCGGTAATAGCGAGGGCAGCTGCCTGCTGCTCTGCATGGTTCAACCGGCGGCGGGCTTCTCTGATCTGCCGGCGGATGATATGACGTGCAGTCATGATGCATTCCATTGAAAACGGGGGGTGAACCGAGCTTATGCCCAATACTGGGAGTGAGGCAACGTTTCAGCGGTTCCAGGGGCTGTTTTTGAGACGAATATACAGCTCTTCCACCTGAGTGCGGGCCCAGGGGGTACGGCGCAGAAACTTCAGGCTCGATTTAATGCTGGGATCATTTTTAAAACAGTTGATGTTGACCCGGCGGGCCAGCTCGTCCCAGCCGTATTTTTCCACCAGCTCGGTGAGCAGGGCTTCAAGGGTAATGCCGTGCAGGGGATTGTTGGGTTGTTCATTCATGGAGCGGCCCTGTGGGGAAAACCTAAATAAAAAGACCGGTAAAACCGGTCTTTTAAATGGGATCCCAGGGTGCCGTTGTAAGTGTTAGTCCTTGAACCCGTTGGTTCAAGGCGGAAGCCCGGTACTCACCGCAGGCGTCTCGGTCGAAGCCGAGCATGCTCAATAGCGAACAACGCGGGATTCCTGTGCTGTTGATATCGGCTCAGGGACGCCACTCACTGACGCACACCCCAGGGAAAAACTGTGTGGACTTAGCCTACCTTGCTGGCCAGTGCTTCTTCAATGGTATGCTGAAGCATCTTGATGCGTTTGTCCATGGCGTCAGCATATTGATGATTTTTGTCTTTTTCAAGCTCAAGCTCATGGCAGACATTCAGGGCAAGCATAATGGCGATTTGTTCATTAGAAGCGGCTTTGCCGCTTTCACGAAACGTGCGGATACGCTCGTTGAGCGAATCGGCTGCCCGGTGCAGAGCCTCTTCCTGCCCGGCAGGACAGGCCACCTTATAAGGGCGCCCGAGTATAACAATGTCGATTGCCGCTGTGGTCATGTGGTCCTCAGGTGGCTTGCAATGAGCAAAATAATGTCCGCGAATATATAGTGGTGCACCAGAACTTTCAAGGGGTTGCTGGTCTGCATCCGGTGACGGTGCTAGGATCTGCGTTAATTCTAGTACTTATGGTCGAGTAAACAATGAACAATAGCGCCCGCCTTAACTTTGACGCCTTCACCACCTTACTGGAGCAGCACAATATGGTGGTGACCGCCGCCGAAGTGCATGGCGTGATTTGCGGCCTTATCGGTGGCGGCATGGCCCGGGATGATGTTCGCTGGCAACAGCACTTTAACGACCTGCTCAATGATGGTTTCGGTCTGCCTGCCGAGCTGAAAAAAGCCGTCAATATGCTGTTTAACCGGGTATATGACGACATGCAGGATCAAACCCGGTTCGAGCTGCTGCTGCCCGATGACGAAGAGCCGCTCGATGACCGGCTGGATGCCATGATGGAGTGGGCGGGGGCTTTTCTGGCTGGTTTTGGCGTGGTACAGCAGGAACTGAACAAAGCCTCACCAGAGCTGCAGGAAATGATTCAGGACATCAGCAGCATTACTCAGGTGTCCGGTGAATTTGAGCAGGAAGATGAAGAAAGTGAAGCCGCCTTTGTGGTGCTTTACGAACATCTTAAACTGGGGGCCACCATGGCCTTTGAAGAATTCGGTAAAGGCAGTCCCAAGCCCGTTCAGCCTACCTTGCACTGATTTGTTCGGTAATATGGCACATCCATGACCCATTACGATGTAGTTATTAACGGTGCCGGCATGGCCGGTGCCGTGCTGGCGCTCAGCCTGGCCGGGCTGACCCGGCCCGATGGCAGCCGGCTGAATATCGCGGTGATTGAGGCCATGCGGCCAGATCACAATCAGCATCCGGGCTTTGATGCCCGCAGCATTGCGCTGGCCTGGCACAGTTGTGAGCAACTGACCCGACTGGGCATCTGGCCGGCACTGGCACCACTGGCCACGCCTATCACGCATGTTCAGGTATCCGATCAGGGTCATTTTGGCCGAGTGGAAATGCAGGCGACCGAATATGGCGTACCCGCCCTGGGTTATGTTATTGAGCTTTATCCCACCGGGTGCGAATTGCACCGCCGGCTGACGGCGTGCGAAAACATTACCCTTTATTGTCCCGGGCGCATTGCCGGGTTTGAGCAGCAACCAGAGCAGGTAAATATTGAGCTGGACACCGGCGTTGCCTTTTCAGCCAGTTTGCTGGTCGCAGCCGATGGCAACCGCTCGCTGATTGGCAAGCAGCTCGGGATCCCCCGCCGCCAGCTTGATTATGGCCAGAGTGCGATTATCGCCAATATTTCCACCGCCGAAGCGCATGCCGGCCGTGCTTTTGAGCGATTTACCGCTCAGGGCCCGCTGGCACTGTTGCCCATGAGCGAAGGGCGCAGTTCTCTGGTGTGGTGTGAAAGTTCCGGGCGGGCAGAGCAACTGATGGCGATGAGTGACGAGGCCTTTCTGGCCGCTTTGCAACGGGAATTTGGTTATCGGCTGGGTAAGCTGTTACGTACTGGCAAGCGTACTTGTTATCCGCTGTCTCTGGACGAAGCTCCCCGGCCCTGGCATCACAGAGTGGTGTTGCTGGGCAATGCCGCTCACCTGCTACATCCCATTGCCGGGCAGGGCTTCAACCTGGGACTGCGTGATGTGACGGCCCTGACTGACAATATCAGCCACGCCCTGAAGGCAGGGCAGGATATTGGCAGCCATGGCGTGCTGAGTCACTACGGCCGGGCTCGTCAGGCGGATCAGGCTGGTATGGTCGGGCTGACTACGGCGCTGGCGCTGCTGTTTTCCAACGATAATCCGGTGCTTTCTGCCGGGCGTAATCTGGGGCTGTCGGCCATGGCGGCCTGCACGTCTTTAAAAAGTCAACTGGCCTGGCGGGCCATGGGCAAGAGGTAACCGATGCAAGCGGCAGATGTGATTATTATTGGCGGTGGCATGGTGGGGCTCACGCTGGCGCTGGCGCTGGCACCGAGTGGCCTGAAAGTGGCAGTAGTGGAAGGGCAAACGCCCGATGAGACATTTGGTGACGTTGCCGATAACCGGGTCAGTGCCATTAACCTGGCGTCACAGACCCTGCTGGAGCGGCTGAATGCCTGGCCGGCTGACAGTAACCGGCTGGGGCCTTACACCAGCATGGAAGTATGGGAAGCCGAAAGTCGCGGGCGCATCGGCTTTTCTGCCGAGCTGATGCATCAGTCTCACCTGGGCCATATTGTGGAGAATCGTCTGTTGCAGCACTGTCTGCTGGAGCAGGCGCGGCGAAGCTCACACATCAGTTTGCATATGCCGGCCAGGGCTACCACCGTATCTGCCAGTGACGCCGGTGCCTTTGTGCTGCTGGATGACGGTACCCCCATTACCGGGCGGTTGCTGGTGGGGGCTGACGGTGCCCGCTCCTGGTTGCGCGGGCAAATGCAGCCGGGCATGACCGAGTGGGATTATGACCATCATGCGTTGGTCGCCACCATTGAAACCGATGAGCCGCATGAGCAGTGTGCCCGGCAGGTATTTCGTGGCAATAATATTATCGCCTTCTTACCGTTGGCCGACCGCCATCGCTGTTCGCTGGTGTGGTCCTGCACACCGGAGCATGCCAACGAGTTGCTGGCGCTGAGCGAAGGTGATTTTAACAAGCAACTGACAACGGCCTTTGATCTGCGCATGAGATTGTGTCGGGTGCTGGGGCCACGTATGGCCATTCCGCTGAAGGCGCGTTACAGCCAGCAATTCTGTGGTACACGCTGGGCGTTGATCGGTGATGCCGCGCACACAATACATCCGCTGGCAGGGCAGGGGGTTAACCTGGGTCTGCAGGATGCTGCCGCGCTGGCCGAAACCCTGATGGCCCGCCACACCGAGGGCAAAGACATTGGTGAGCTGGCCGGCCTGCGCGGTTTTGAGCGTTGGCGCAAGGCTGAGGCCAGCACCATGCTGGCGGGCATGGAAGGGTTGAAACGGCTGTTTGGCAGTGAATTGGGACCGGTAAAGGAGCTGAGAGCCCTCGGGTTGAGCCTGACCGACCGGTTGATACCGTTAAAACGCCGGCTGGCGGCCCATGCGCTGGGGGTGGGCGGTATGCAGCCGGCGCTGTCCCGCATCGGAAATATAGTTGAGAAAAACTAATGCGACTCTAATTGGTAATTAGTTTTTCTAGGTCGTTAAAAAGTGTCGTACAAAGGGTTATTTTCTTTCTTATGCTTATCTGAAGATGATTTTATGCACTAAATTTTAATTTTTTGTTAATTTTTGGTGTTTTTTACCATTCTGTCTGCTTTCTTCACGTTAAAAAGTCTGTCGTGGATAAGCTCACATTTTATGCTCTAGATATTAACGATTAGTTTTTTTTAATGTTTGTGCTGTGTCATCCCGAAGCTGCTTGAGTATAATCAGTTTGCTGTACCGGATTATCGCTCGCTGGCCGGGCTCGGAATATAAGGAAGCGTCATGACTCAGCAAACAGTTTTGCATCCTCAGCACCTGGAAGCCGGTGCCAAGATGGTGGATTTTCACGGTTGGGATATGCCCATTAACTACGGCTCCCAGCTGGAAGAACACCATGCCGTTCGCCAGGACGCCGGCATGTTCGACGTCTCTCACATGACTATCGTTGATGTGAAAGGTACCGGCGCCAAAGCCTTTCTCCAGCGCTTGCTGGCCAACGACATCGGCCGCGTGACCCAGCCCGGCAAGGCCCTTTACAGTGGCATGCTGAATGAACAGGGCGGGGTCATTGACGATCTCATTACCTATTATTTTGCCGAAGATGACTATCGCATGATCGTCAACTCGGCCACCCGTGACAAAGATCTGGCCTGGATGGCCAAGCAGGCCGAAGGCTGCGATGTGACCCTCACCGAGCGTCCCGAGCTGGCGATGATCGCCGTACAGGGCCCCAATGCCAAAGCCAAAGCCGCCACCGTGTTCAGCGCCGAACAAAACGCTGCCGTAGCTGGCATGAAGCCCTTCTTTGGGGTGCAGTCTGGTGACCTCTTTATTGCCACCACCGGCTATACCGGTGAAGACGGCTACGAAATTGTAGTGCCTGCCGAACAGGCCGGAGCGCTGTGGAGTGCCCTGAAAAACGCCGGCGTACGCCCGTGTGGCCTGGGTGCCCGCGATACTTTGCGTCTGGAAGCGGGCATGAACCTGTACAGTCAGGACATGGACGAAACCGTTTCTCCCCTGGCCGCCAATATGGCCTGGACCATTGCCTGGGAGCCGGCAGAGCGTGACTTTATCGGCCGCTCTGCCCTTGAAGCACAGCGCGCCGCGGGTGATCAGCCCAAACTGGTGGGCCTGGTGATGAAAGAAAAAGGGGTGCTGCGTGCCGGCACTGTCGTGCGTTTTACCGATGCTGATGGTAATGAGCAGCAGGGTGTAATTACATCCGGCACCTTCTCGCCTACACTGGGTTTCAGCATTGCGCTGGCGCGGGTACCCCGCTCCATCGGCGACAATGCAGAAGTAGAACTGCGCAAAAAATGGATGCCGGTGTCCGTTGTAAAACCGACTTTTGTACGTTTCGGCAAAGCGGTCGCCGAGTTTTAAGAACCAAGAGGAACAACTGATGAGCAATATCCCCAGTGAACTGAAATATGCCCGTTCCCATGAATGGGTACGAGTTGAAGAAAACGGTGAAGCGGTGATCGGCATTACCGAACATGCGCAGGATCTGTTGGGTGATATGGTGTTTGTTGAGCTGCCCGACACCGGCCGTACCGTTGATGCCAGCGAAGAGTGCTGCGTGGCCGAGTCTGTGAAGGCGGCGTCCGACATCTATGCGCCGGTAAGCGGTGAAATCATTGCCGTTAACGAGGAGCTGGAAGACAGCCCCGAGCTGGTGAACTCCGACCCTTATGGTGATGGCTGGCTGTTCCGCATCAAACTGTCTGATGAGTCTGAGCTGGATGAACTGCTGGACGCCGAAGGCTACGAAAACAGTATTGACGAAGATTAATATCAGAGCCCCCGTCCGGGGGCTTTGTTGATGTCGCCGTAGCCTTTCAATATCGGACCTTGCCGGCCAGTACCCCCCTATGCCGGTTGTCTGTCTACCCTCGGGCGCAGCCCCGAAAAGGAAGTAAGAAAAAATGACCCAGTCTTTGTTTGAACTTGAGCAGAATAATGCCTTTGTCGGCCGTCATATTGGTCCTTCCGCACAGGAAGTAGCCGAGATGCTGGCAGCCGTTGGTGCCGAGAGCCTGGACGATTTGATTAAACAGACGGTGCCGGCCAGCATTCTCAACGATCAGCCCCTTGGTATTGGCGCATCGCGTACCGAGCAGGAAGCTCTTGGCTACCTGAAATCGCTGGCCGCTCAGAACAAGGTATTCAAAAGCTATATCGGTATGGGTTATCACGATACCCATGTGCCTTTGGTTATTCAGCGCAACGTGCTTGAAAACCCGGGTTGGTATACCGCCTATACCCCGTATCAGCCGGAGATCGCTCAGGGCCGCCTTGAAGCTCTGCTCAACTTCCAGCAAATGACTCAGGATCTGACCGGTCTGCCCCTGGCCAGTGCTTCTCTGCTTGATGAAGCTACTGCCGCCGCTGAGGCCATGGCCCTGGCCCGCCGGGTCAGCAAGAACAAGAAAGCCAATATTTTCTTTATCGCCGATGACGTGCATCCGCAAACCATCGACGTAGTCTGCGAACGCGCCGAGCACTATGGCTTTGAGATCAAAGTGGCTCCGGCCGAGGCAGTGGTGGAGCACGACGTGTTCGGTGCCCTGTTCCAGTATCCGTCTACCACCGGCCAGATCCGCGACCTCAAGGGCCTGATTGCCCAGGTACAAAGCGGTAAAGGCATTGCCTGTGTGGCCGCTGATATTCTTTCCCTGGTGCTGCTCAAGGCGCCGGGCGAGCTGGGTGCCGACGTGGTACTGGGCAACGCCCAGCGTTTTGGTGTGCCTATGGGTTACGGTGGTCCGCATGCCGCCTTCTTCGCTACCCGCGACGAGCACAAACGCTCGCTGCCGGGCCGGATTATCGGTGTGTCCAAGGACACCCGTGGCAAACCGGCCCTGCGTATGGCCATGCAGACCCGCGAACAGCATATTCGTCGTGAAAAGGCCAACTCCAACATCTGTACCGCTCAGGTTCTGCTGGCCAACATGTCCAGCTTCTATGCCGTGTATCACGGCCCCGAAGGCCTGAAGCGGATTGCCAACCGGGTGCACCGCCTGACCGACATTCTGGCTCTGGGCCTGCAGAGCAAGGGGGTGGCGCTCAAACATGATACCTGGTTCGACACTCTTACCATTGAGACTGCCGACAAGGACGCCATCATCGCCCGGGCCCAGGCCAAGGGAGTAAACCTGCGCGCCGATCTCGACGGCGCACTGGGTGTGTCTCTGTCCGAAACCACCCGTCGTGGTGATGTGGCCGAGCTGTTCGATATTTTCCTGGGTGAAGGCCATGGCCTGACCGTGGATGCGCTGGACGCCAAGGCCGCCGCCGGCACTCAATCCATTCCCGCCGAACTGGTACGTGATGGTGCCATTCTCAGCCACCAGGTGTTCAACAGCTATCACTCTGAAACCGAGATGCTGCGTTACATCCACAAGCTGGAAATGAAAGATCTGGCGCTGAACTACGGCATGATCTCACTGGGCTCCTGCACCATGAAGCTGAACGCCACTGCTGAAATGGTACCGGTGAGCTGGCCCGAGTTTGCGCAAATTCACCCCTTTGCGCCGCTGGACCAGACCCAAGGCTACCAGAAAATGCTCGGCGAGCTGGAAGACTGGCTGGTGAAGGTAACCGGTTATGACGCCGTCTGTATTCAGCCCAATTCCGGTGCCCAGGGGGAATACGCCGGTCTGCTGGCCATCAAAAAATACCACGAGTCCCGCAATGAAGGACACCGTGATATTTGTTTGATCCCGAGCTCAGCCCATGGCACCAACCCGGCCTCGGCCCAGATGGCCAATATGAAGGTAGTGGTGGTGGCCTGTGACAAGCAGGGCAACATCGACATGGACGACCTCAAGGCCAAGGCCGAGGAAGCGGGCGAGCACCTGTCCTGCATCATGGCGACTTACCCGTCAACCCATGGCGTGTATGAAGAAAACATTCGTGAAGTGTGCGACATCGTGCACAGCTTCGGTGGCCAGGTGTATATGGACGGCGCCAACATGAACGCGCAGGTGGGCATTACCTCGCCGGGCTTCATTGGCTCCGATGTATCGCACCTCAACCTGCACAAGACCTTCGCCATTCCTCACGGTGGTGGCGGTCCCGGCATGGGCCCGATTGGTGTTAAAGCTCATCTGGCACCCTTCGTGGCCGGCCACGCGGTAGTGAAAACCGACAAGGAAAGCCGCAACAACGGTGCCGTGTCTGCCGCTCCGTTCGGCTCTGCCAGCATTCTGCCGATCAGCTGGATGTATATCGCCATGCTGGGCGACGAAGGCCTCAAGCGCTCCACTCAGCTGGCTATTCTGAATGCCAACTACCTGATGCGCAGCCTGGCCGAGGATTATCCCATCCTCTATACCGGTCGTAACGATCGTGTGGCTCACGAGTGCATTGTGGACATTCGCCCGCTGAAAGAATCCAGTGGCATCAGCGAAATGGATGTGGCCAAGCGTCTGAATGACTTCGGTTTCCACGCGCCGACCATGAGCTTCCCGGTTGCTGGCACGCTGATGATTGAGCCGACTGAGTCTGAGTCCAAGGTCGAAATCGATCGTTTCATTCATGCCATGAAGCAGATTCGTGCCGAAATGCGCAAGGTGGAAAGCGGTGAGTGGACCCTGGAAGATAACCCGCTGGTGCACGCTCCGCATACTCAGGACGATGTGATGGATACCGAGTGGAATCGTGCTTACAGCCGCGAGCTGGCGGTATTCCCGTCGGAAGACGTGCGCCGCAGCAAGTTCTGGCCCACCGTTAACCGTATCGACGATGTCTACGGTGACCGTAACCTGTTCTGCAGCTGCCTGCCCACCGAAGCCTATGGTGAGTAATTGAACTGGCTGCCAGCCGAAGGCCTGGCAAGTGAGTTTAAAGCCCCGCTGAAAGCGGGGCTTTTTTATTTTGATTATTCTGGAGCCTGTATGAAGGACAGAAGTAACCTTGCTGACTTTTCAGTTGGCAGGTCCTTTCCGCCGGCCGGGCTATTGCACTGCGGCCAATCGGGTCGTAGCGGTCATCTGGTCCCCATGCAATTTACCGGTAATCGGTAATACTTAAGGCGCTCAATAAATCCCGAAATGTACCAACAATCAAAAGAGGTGTGATATGCCAATGCCAGACTGGATCGTGGTTGCCGATGCTGCCAAAGCCGTTGTGTACCGGCAGGACTGGGTTGAAAACGCGGGTGAGGAGGTTATGGATCTGGCCCATCCGGAAGCGCGGCTCAAAACGAGCGAGCTGACCAGCGATATATCGGCCATACCGGAGAAAAGCGACCCCAGTCATACCGAGAACCAGCGCTTTGCCCGCGAGATTATGGCCAGGGTACGACACGCGCTGGATCACAATGAAATTGGGGGCTTTTACCTCGCTGCACCGCCCCAGTTTCTGGGGATGCTGCGTGAGGCCATGGATGATCGCCTGCGTAAAGCGCTGCAAAAGGATCTGGATAAAAACCTGAGTGGCGTCTCACACGAGGAGGTGTTGGCTGCGTTTAAAAATGGCAGTAAAAGCTGACCGCAATGTTGGGGACGGCTGGTGCTAGCGGCCGTCCCCGGTCAGACTTAGGGTAGTGACCTTCTCTTTATTCCTTGTGTCTTAACATGTGCGCTCGGGTTACTGCTTATCCAGACTCAGGACAAAGCTCACCGGCACGGCGCGGGTGATGGAGGGCAGGCCGGCCAGCTCCTGAAGCTTGTTAATACCGTCGGCCAAGGCGAAATCATCCTGATGCACGATGACCGGATCCCAGCTCGATACCACCAGATTGCCGTTGCCTTTATGGCTGACCAGCACGGTTACCGGGAGGACTTTTTCCTGACCATGCAGGATGAGGGTGGCACTGGTTTCAAGCACGCTGTCTTTATCACCCTTGATGGTGTCGAGGTGCCCGGACAGATCCGCATTCAGGCTCAGCGTTGGGTAGGTGGCCGTTTCAAACAAAAATTCGCCCAGACGTTCGTTCCGAATGGGAATGCCGGTTTCCACGCTGGCCAGGTCAATGCTTAGTGCCAACTGGCCATTATCATTCAGCTTGCCTGACACCTGTAGAAAGTGGTTAGGTTCACCCACACTTTCTTTTTTTACGGTGACGAAACTGACCCGGCTTAAATCATTGTTCAGCTGCCAGTCGGCCAAGGCGGATGTACTGGCAAGGCAGAGTGAAGTGAGCAGCACTTTTCTGAGCATGGTGTTCTCCTTTAATTAAGATCAATAACAATGAAACGAGTATAGGGCAGAGTTCTGCACAGGCGGTGGAAACAGCATGCGTGACCAGTGCGACAGTTCCGATCGCAACCGCCCATTAAATGTACAACATGGCTGGCCAAGTACCATTCAAGAGAATATGGTATTAAAGCAAGTGTTGAGTTTTATTCATGTTTTTCACTTTATATGAAACCAGGAGGCACTATGTCCGGCAGGTATGAAGCAGAACGCACGGCCCTGATGCAGGATGTTAAACAACTGCTGAAGGATGCTGAAGCACTCTATCAGGCTGCTGCCGATGATGGCACTCAGGAAGGGAAAGCCCTGAAGGAAAAGCTGAAGTCCCAGCTCGAGAAGGCACAGCAGCAATATTACGATATGGAAGAGTCGGTGATTGAGCGGACTCGTCAGGCGGCCAGCCAGACCAATGATCTGGTGCACAGCAAGCCTTATCATGCTATGGGCGTGGCCGCCGTCGTCGGGCTGTTGCTGGCTGCTTTACTGTGCCGGGGCCGTTAAACCGATGAGCGGAAAACCACCACTAAAAGAGGTGCTCGACACCATTATTGAGCTTTTGTTTGTGCGCTTTCGGCTGGCGCGCATCGAGTTTATTGCTCAGAAAGAACGCATGGTGCGCCTGGGGATACTGGCGCTGACGGCGGTTGCCCTGTTTTTTATGGCGTTTATCAGCTTGCTGTTTGGCCTGAACGAGGTACTGTCGCCCGCGGCCCGGGTTTGGGTGTTCTTTGGTCTGGTGGTGGTTTTACTGGTGGGGATGCTGGCGGCGTGTGTGGCCATGGTGCGCAACCTGGCCGGCCAGCGCCGCTTTCTGGAGCAAACCCTGAAAGATGTGCAGGAAGACGTGGCCTATCTGCGGGGCCAGCGTGATATGTCCGACTGGTCGGGCAAAGACTGAGGAAGGCAAATGCACAGAAACCTGCAGGAAGAGCAGCAAATGCTGCAACTGAAAGTTGAGGCGTTGCGTCTGAAGCTGCTGACTCAGCAGGCACAGCGCCGGCAGCATACACAGACCGACTGGCTGGCGCTGGCGGAGCAGGTGCCCAAGGTCAGCCTGGCCTGGCGACTGGCAAGCAGCCCCAAACGGTTACGTAACAAGCTGCTGCTGGGGGCCGGGTTACTGGCGCTGCTCTGGTGGCGGCTGTAGTGGCTGATTTGCCGGGCGATGGCGGGATATGTTTTTCGCCGTTACCTCCGGCTAAAGATGGAAGCCCGGGCATCGCTTGACTGCAACCGGGCTTGCTTTAACTACGGTAATCGCCAATATCCGGCCGGCGGCTGGGGCCGCGCAGTGCTATGTCTACCGGATGAAAGGCCTTAATGGCCTCAAAGCAGAAATCTCCCACTGCCCGGTGCAGCGACTGCGGGTCGTGGTTGCTGATGATGATAATGCTTTTCGAGAGATTGCGCCGGCGGCGCAGCAGATGTCCCAGAAAGCTGGACTGGCTTTCCGCTAGCCGGCTGCGGTTGGCAGCTACCTCATCCAGTACCAGCAGATCCACTTCTTCCAGTGCACGCCGGTACTGATTTCGGCTTTCCTGATCTTCAATGACACCAAAGAATAGCCGGTCCACAACCGATGCCCACTGCTGAAAAATGACGGACTTCTGGTGCTGGTGGATCAGCTCATGAGCAATGGCCCCGGCCAGGGTTGATTTGCCAGTGCCAAAGTCGCCGTAGAGCAAAATGCCGGTGCCGCCCTTTTTCTCCCAGTGATCAAAGGCATTAATAAAGTGATGAGCGGTTTCAATATGGTGTGCCAGGGCCGGATCATTTATGTCCATATTGGCAAAGGTCCAGTCGCGGTTTAAGTCTGCCTGAGCCAGCAGTTTTTCCGTGCGGTGCACCCTGGCTTGCTGCTGCAATTGCTGTACATCGGCATTTGCCTGCTGTTCATACTGGCGACGCAGGGTGTCATAGTCGTACTGTGGCAGGCCGCCACCGGCGCGCAGCTGCTGCAACTGCTTAAGCACCTGCTGCACGTCGCCTCGTGCTGCAGTGGGAGAGGTGTCTTTCTGCGGTCGCTGTTGTTGCCGGCGACGGCGGGCTATGTCGGCCATATCGGCGGCAATTTCTTCAGGTGTCTTTTTCATCGTGGCTCTCCTGGTGCTCGTCGCTCAGACGCCGGGCTTCTTCCATCATTTCGCGGGCCCGCTGGCTCGGGCCAGTCTCGGTTGTTGCCGGCGCGGCCTGCTGCTGATAGCCAGTATGGGACTCAAGGTCCGGGGCGCGGCGCAGCGCGCGGCGGTTTTTCAGCTGACGTACAAAACGCAGCATCCACTGATGCTGGTTTTCAAACACTTCCGGGCGACCCAGCCAGTAGGCAATAAATTCACCCAGTTCAGTTTCATCAAAGCGGCTGTCGAGCAGGCCACATAGCCGTGCCAGGCCATCAAGTTGTTCATCGGGCCGCCACTCGGGATACATGGCAAACTGCCGGGCGGGCAGGGGAGTGAGTCCCTGCAGGTTTTTTAACGTCAGCCGGAAACGGGCACCGTGATAATGCTGCGGATGGGGCCGTTCCATCAGTGTCAGCAGGCCGGCACGCTGCAATTCCTCGAGCAGAGCAGTTAACGCCGCTGGGGTGACCCGGTAGCGATACTCACCTTCTCCCTGAACCGCCAGCGCACGGCCCAGCTCCGGATAGTCCAGGGGTTGAGTCAGATCTGCTCTGGCCTGATGCCTGAGATAAAGCAGGTAAAGGCTGCGGGCAGGATGTGACAGCTTTGAAGAGGTGAGTGCCTGATGTTCTGCGGGAGTCATAGTGCCTGAGTGCCGGAATGGTGTGAGCATTATCCAATAAAGTGTCGGCAGAATACAGTGATGGTCTGCCGCCTGCCCGAAATCAGCTAGGCTGAATTTAGGTATTATTATCATGTTGGAACCCATATGTTCATTCGACACTCACGCATCCTGCTGATTGATGACGACGAGGTATTCCGCTGGCAGTTGCTGGCGCGGCTGGAATTGTGGGGCGCGCAGGTACAGGAGACGGATAATATTGCTCAGGCGCTGGTGCTGGCTGGTCAACAGCCGCCGGATCTGGTGCTGGGTAACCTGATGTTGCCCTCGGGGGAGCCCGAGTCAGTACTGACATTGTTTCAAAAGACGTACCCGCATGTGCCTTTTGTGGTCACTTCCGGGTTGAATAATATGGCTGGTGTGGCCAGTGCCCTGCGCGCCGGAGCGATAGATTATTTAACCAAACCGGTGCAGGACTGGAGTGCGGTAAAACACCGGCTGTCGGCCAGCCTGGCTTCTCCGAATTGCCGGGCGCAGCAGGAGCTGGCGGAGTTTCATGCGCATATGGCGTTTTATCGTCGACAGGATATGGCAGCATCCCGCTTGTTGCGGGATCTGGTGACCTCCGGTGAGCGGCAACTGGGCCGCTGGCGACTCAGCCTTAAGCACAGTACTCCCTGGGTGCTGACCCAGTCGGTGCGTCTTGAACAGGATGTGATGCTGTTGGCGGCGGAGTTCGATCCCTTGCATCCGGATACGCCCATGCTGATGCTGCTGGTAGCGTTCTTGCTGAACGAGCCGTTGCGGCGCTTCAAACAGGAGCAGGACTCCTTGCTGTACAGCCCCGCCCGTACCCTGGAATACATCAACCAACAGCTCTATGCGGCCGGGCTGAATGCCACTGTTAATCTGATGCTGCTCCGGTTGAGCGCCAGCAGTAATATGGTAGAAGTGGCGAACGGCGGTATGTCCGGCAGTGACTGGCTCAGCAACTGCAATGCCGGGCCATTGGGGCGGGCTTTGTTCAGGGCCAACCCCTGGCATCAGCCGTGCCGCTTCCCGTTACAGCTTCAGTTATGCGGCAGTCATGGCGGTCGTATAGAGCTGACCGCCAGCCGTGCGGACGGGGGATGATCAGGCGTTCAGCTGTTGCAGGTAACGACGAAACTCTGCGCCCAGCTCTTTGTGGCGCAGACCATACTCCACATTGGCCATCATATAGCCCAGCTTGCTGCCACAGTCGTGGCTTTTCCCGGTAATATGATGAGCATCTACCGGGGTCTGCTCCATCAGCATGGCAATGGTGTCGGTCAGCTGAATTTCATCACCTTTTCCAAGGGGAGTCTTTTGCAGCAGCGGCCAGATGTCGGCAGGCAGTACATAACGGCCTACTACCGATAAATTGGAGGGAGCTTCTTCCCGGGATGGTTTTTCTACCATATTGGCGATGGGAGCCGATTCGCCCTGAGTAATAGTGTTTGCACCCAGATCAACGATGCCGAACTGATCTACCAGCTCGTGCGCCACCGGCTCCACCAGGATCTGGCTGCGGCCGGTTTTATCAAAGTCGGCAATCATGGCGGCCAGGTTGTCTTTGCCGAGATCACAGGCGGCATCGTCAATCAGCACGTCGGGTAACAGAATGGCGAAAGGCGCGTTGCCTACCAGCGGTTTGGCACAAAGAATGGCATGACCCAGCCCCCGTGCCTCGCCCTGACGTACGTGCATAATGGTGACATCGGGCGGGCAGATATTTTGTACTTCGCTCAGCAGCTGACGTTTCACCCGTTTTTCCAGAGTGGCTTCCAGTTCAAAGCTGGTATCAAAGTGGTTTTCAATGGAGTTTTTACTGGCATGAGTGACCAGGACAATTTCCTTGATACCGGCCTGAACGGCTTCATTCACTACGTACTGGATCAGTGGTTTATCTACCACGGGCAACATTTCTTTGGGGATGGCCTTGGTGGCTGGCAACATGCGCGTGCCCAGGCCGGCAACCGGAATCACCGCTTTACGAATGGAGGCTTGCTGTGACATGAAAAAAAACCATGGTATGGAAAGACCCGTATCATAACCAAAGCTGCCCCGAACGGCCAAGGCCCGAACGGGGCAGAAGGTAATGATAAGCACTTTATCAATTGCTTAGCAGGTGGCGGTTTTTCTCCACGGTTGCTTCGCCAATACCCCTTACCTGTGCCAGATCGTCAACGGATTTAAACGGACCGTTGGCATCCCGGTATTGCACAATGGCATCTGCCTTTGCCGGACCAACACCGGATAGCTGAGCCAGCTGTTCGGCACTGGCAGTATTGATGTTAATACTGGTAACCACCGCACTTTCCGTATTGGTTTCACTGGCAAACGCCGGTGCGCCGGTGGCTATCAGTATCGACAGCAGGCTTGGGATAAGTATTTTTTTCATGTGAATATCTCCTTGTGCTCTCAACCAGGCTCTTCTCATCGAAGGACCCGTCAAGACCAAGACTCGTCCAGAGATGTGGTTTTGGCAAATTACAGGACTAAATTTCTCCCTTGTGGTCTTGAATGGCGCTTATGGCTTATTGGCTTTCATGCTCGGGAGGTAAAGATGCCTTTTGCAGCGTATCGTAAAGCGCCTGGGCGGCGACGGAGAGTTCATGTTCAGCCCTGCGCAGGATGCCGACGGGGCGCTCGATCACCGGATCACGTAGCGGAATACAGCGGGCACCCAGTTCGTGCATCTGGCCGATGCACAATGCCGGCACGACGCTCACTCCCAGCCCGGCACTTACCATCCGGCCCACGGTGGCCAGCTGATGGCTTTCAAACGCCACGGGCAAGGTCAGGTTCCATTCTTTCAGATGCTGCTCAAGCATCAGGCGTACCGCCGAAGGGCGTTGTAACGTGATAAAAGGCCATTCCAGCAAGAGTTTCCAGCACACGTGTTTCCGCCCGGCCAGCACTGACTCGGCGGGCACCACAGCCACAAACCGATCCAGATAAAGAGGGGTAAAGCGCAGGCTGGTGAACGGATCTGGCTCAAAGGCGATACCCAGCTCAACGTAACCGTCCATGACCATTTCAATAACCTGCTCGTTGATCACATCGTCGACCGCCACATTGATTTGTGGGTAGCGTTGGCGAAAGTTTCTGAGCAGTGCCGGCAGCAGATTGCCGGCAAATGAGGGCATGGCTGCCATGGTCACCCGGCCCTGTTGCAGGGTAAAACGTAGCCGCAGCTCGTCCTCGGCATTGTCCCAGTCGGCGATTAATCGCCGCGCCAGTGGCAGTAACGCTTCACCTTCCGGGGTCAGGCGGACATGGCGGGTCGTGCGGCTGAACAGACGCCCCCCCAGGCTGTTTTCCAGGGCTTTGATAGTCAGGCTTAAGGCGGACTGGGACAGGTGCACTCGCTCGCAGGCCTGGGCAAAATTCAGGGTTTGCGCTACAGCGATAAAGGCGCGGAGTTGCTTTACCGTCATGGGATATATGCTCTCTTATTGGCTTATCGGCAGGAAATGCTCCTCCTGATACATTATTTAGATTAACGAATTAATCAATTAAAAAAACAAACTTAACAAATAAATAACCCGTGCAATACTCGCTCATAACAATCAATGGTTTGTCTGTACGACAACAGGAGCGGTTATGGCAGGTTTTGATAAGCGGGTGAATTCCTATGCAGAGGCCCTTGAAGGGCTGAAGGACGGAATGACTCTCCTGGCGGGCGGTTTTGGTTTGTGCGGTATTCCCGAAAATCTGATTGCCGAGATCAGACGCAGGGGGACCCGGGATCTGACCGTGGTATCCAACAACTGTGGTGTAGACGGCTTTGGCCTTGGCATTCTGCTGGAGGATCGGCAAATCCGTAAGATGATCGCTTCTTACGTGGGCGAGAATGCATTGTTTGAACAGCAGTTGCTGAGTGGCGAGCTGGAAGTGGAGCTGACTCCTCAAGGGACCCTGGCCGAGAAGATGCGCGCCGGTGGTGCCGGTATTCCTGCTTTTTATACCGCAACCGGTTATGGCACCGGTATTGCGGAAGGGAAGGAAGTGCGTGAGTTCAATGGCCGTCCTTATATTCTTGAGCAAGCGATCACCGGTGACTTTGCCATTGTTAAGGGCTGGAAGGCGGATCACTTCGGCAATGTGATTTACCGGCACACCGCCCAGAACTTCAACCCTCTGGCGGCCACGGCCGGCAAGATAACCGTGGTTGAAGTCGAGGAAATCGTCGAACCCGGGGAGCTGGAGCCAAGCCAGATCCATACCCCCGGTATTTATGTGGATCGCATTATCTGCGGCCAGTTCGAGAAGCGTATTGAAAAACGGACCTTGCGCGGTTGAGCCGTCAGGCTTCCGGCACATTTTAGGTCCATGGAATCAGAATAAAGAGGCAATATCATGGCACTTTCCCGCGAACAAATGGCCCAGCGCGTCGCCCGCGAGCTGCAGGACGGTTTCTACGTTAATCTGGGCATCGGTATCCCCACTCTGGTGGCCAACTATGTACCGGACGGCATGGAAGTGATGCTCCAGTCCGAGAATGGCCTGCTTGGCATGGGTCCTTTCCCGACCGAGCAGGAGCTGGATGCAGATATGATCAACGCTGGCAAGCAGACGGTGACTGCCCGGGTCGGCGCGTCCATCTTCGATTCGGCAGAGTCTTTCTCCATGATCCGCGGCGGTCATGTGGATCTGACGGTGCTGGGTGCATTTGAGGTTGATGTTCATGGCAACATCGCTTCCTGGATGATCCCCGGCAAGCTGGTCAAAGGCATGGGCGGAGCCATGGATCTGGTAGCCGGTGCCGACAATATCATCGTCACCATGACTCATGCTTCCCGGAGTGGTGAGTCCAAGCTGCTGTCTCACTGTTCTCTGCCGCTGACCGGTGCAGGTTGTATTAAACGCGTGCTGACCGATCTTGCTTACATGGAGATAGAAAATGGCGCGTTTGTGCTCAGAGAGCGAGCTCCCGGAGTGAGTGTGGAAGAGATCAAGGCCAAAACTGCAGGCAAGCTGATCGTGCCCGAGCATGTACCCGAAATGATTTTTGCCGACTGAGTTCATCAAGGAGAACATCATGCAAGATGTGGTTATCGTGGCTGCCACCCGTACACCTATCGGCAGTTTTCAGGGAGCCTTGTCGGGTATCCCTGCCCATGAGCTGGGCGCGATTGTTATTCGTCATCTGCTTGAGCAAACCAGGGTGGCACCGGCCGAAGTGGATGAAGTAATTCTTGGCCAGGTGCTGACAGCCGGCACCGGGCAAAACCCCGCCCGTCAGGCGGCCATTGCCGGTGGCCTGCCAGTCACCGTACCGGCCATGACCCTGAATAAAGTATGCGGCTCCGGACTGAAAGCGCTGCAGCTGGCTGCTCAGGCGATTCGTTGCGGGGATGCCGATATCGTGATCGCCGGCGGGCAAGAGAACATGAGTCTTGCTCCCTATGTGTTGCCGAAAGCCCGGACTGGTTTGCGTATGGGGCATGCTCAGCTGATCGACAGCATGATCCAGGATGGTTTGTGGGATGCTTTTAACGATATCCACATGGGGATCACGGCCGAGAACCTGGTGGAGCGGTATCAGATTAGCCGTGAACAGCAGGATGCGTTTGCCGCGGCCTCGCAGCAGAAAGCCATGGCCGCGATGGAAAGTGGACGGTTTCGTCAGGAAATCTGCCCGGTGGCGATTCCCCAGCGCAAGGGCGAGCCCTTGCTCTTCGATACCGATGAACAACCTCGGTCCGGTATTACTCCCGCGTCGCTGGCCACACTGAGACCCGCCTTTTGCAAGGACGGCAGCGTCACTGCCGGTAATGCTTCCAGCCTGAATGACGGGGCTGCCGCCGTGCTGCTGATGAGTCACAGCCGGGCCCGGGAGCTGGATTTACCTGTTCTGGCCCGGATTAAAGCCAGTGCCAGTGCCGGTGTGGATCCGACCATCATGGGCATAGGACCGGTATCGGCTACCCGCCGTTGCCTGGAGAAGGCGGGCTGGACTCTGGATCAGTTGGATCTGATTGAAGCTAACGAAGCCTTTGCCGCCCAGGCTTTGGCTGTGGAGGAGGAATTGGGCTGGGATCCGCAACGGGTGAATGTGAACGGTGGCGCGATCGCCCTCGGACACCCCATCGGTGCTTCTGGCTGCCGGGTGCTGGTCACGCTGGTACATGAGTTGATCCGGCGTGATGCCCGCCGTGGGCTGGCCACGCTATGCATTGGTGGCGGTCAGGGTGTTGCCCTTGCTGTTGAACGGCCCTGAGCCTACCGGCGGGCCAGTCATGGAGGCCTGAACGGAAAAGGCCTGAGCTTAAACTTCCCGGTCACGGCTGCAGCGTGACCGGGAATATGTTCATTTATATTAAGGATTAAGGATGTTCAACAAAATCACGGGACTCAGTGTAAGCATGGTACAGCGTTACCTGCCTTCTCCTTTTGTGTTTTCTACTCTGCTGACGTTGTTTGTGCTGGCGGCGGGGATGATCTCCACCCAGCAAACATTGACGGGGATGGTGCAGCACTGGAGTTCAGGTTTCTGGACCCTGCTCGGTTTCGCGATGCAGATGGGACTGATATTTGTGACCGGCCATGCGCTGGCCTCTGCCCCTGTTATCAACCGCTCGCTGGACCGGCTGGCGGGTCTGGCGCGTTCGCCGGGACAGGCCGTGGTGATGGTAACCCTGGTCGCGTTGGCCGGTTGCTGGCTTAACTGGGGGTTTGGTCTGGTGATCGGTGCGGTATTCGCAAGGGCGCTGGCACGGAAGGTTCAGGGTGTTGACTATCCCTTGCTGGTGGCTTCCGCCTATTCCGGGTTTCTGATCTGGCACGGCGGTCTGTCCGGCTCGGTCCCGCTGTCACTGGCCAGTGGCGGTGATAGCCTGAAACACATCACGGCCGGTGTTCTGTCCGAGCCGGTCAGTGTGACCGACACCCTGTTTACTCCGCTGAACCTGACCATCATTGCTCTGCTGGTGATCGGCCTGCCGCTGTTAAACCGTGCCATGCACCCTCGCCAGCAGGCGAAAGTGGCCGATCCTGCCAAGCTGGTCGAGTCCCAGGCCGAAAAGCCGAAACGTGATACGCCGGCTCAGCGTCTGGATGACAGCCGCCTGCTGGGGTTGGGGTTAGTGGCCATTGCTGCGGTTTACCTGTTCAATCATTTCAGCACCAAGGGATTTACACTGGGTCTGGATGTGGTTATTGCGATTTTTCTGTTTTCCGGCCTGTTGCTGCACGGCACGCCCGAGCGTTACATGCGTACCGTGGATGAAAGCGTGCGTGGTATCAGCGGTATTGTGCTGTTGTTCCCTTTCTACGCCGGCATCATGGGGATGATGATGGGAGCCAACGCCGAAGGCGTGTCGCTCGGCCGCCAGATCACCGAGACCTTTATTTCCTGGTCTTCCGCCGATACTTTTCCGCTGCTGGCCTTTCTCAGTGCCGGTCTGGTGAATGTGTTCGTGCCCTCCGGGGGCGGCCAGTGGGCGGTGCAGGCTCCGATTATGCTGCCGGCGGCGCAGGCGCTGGGTGTATCCCCGACCGTGACTGCCATGGCCATTGCCTGGGGTGACGCCTGGACCAACATGATCCAGCCCTTCTGGGCGTTGCCGTTGCTCGGTATTGTGGGTCTGGGAGCCCGGGACATTATGGGCTACTGCCTGATGATGCTGCTGTATTCCGGTGTGGTTATCACGGGAGCCCTGTACTTCTTTGCCTGAGCTGCGTGAACTGAGGGATATTCGCCATGATTGAAAAGCCGGTGGGCCATATGAGCCCGCCGGCTTTTTTATTTAACGAGTAACGGCTTTCCAGCCAGGAGAGGGCAGGTACTGCAAAGGCAGATGGAAAAAGCCCGGCAGTGCCGGGCGGAGATTCAGGGCAGGACTTTTTTGAACGGCTTGACGATGACATTGGCATAAACGCCGGCGGCCATATAAGGATCGGCATCGGCCCAGGCCTGCGCCATTTCCAGTGAGTCGAACTCGGCAATGACGGTGCTGCCGGTAAAGCCGGCGTCGGCAGGATCCTCGGCGTCAATGGCCGGGTTAGGACCGGCCACCAGTAACCGGCCCTCGTCAGCCAGAGCCTGCAGGCGGGCCAGATGGGCCGGGCGGGCTTCCTTGCGCAGTGGCAGGCTGTTGGGGTTGTCTTCACTAAAAATCACATACCACATTATGTTGGTCCTTAACGTTGATTATTTTGTTGATTGTGCCGGTTGCTGGCGATAGAGGTACAGCACGGTGGCCAGGGTAAACAGCAGGGTCAGGCCCAGTAATCCGAATACCTTGAAGTTAACCCACCAGGCTTCGGGCAGGCTGAAGGCCACGTAAACATTCAGTGCACCACAAAAGCCGAAAAAGCCAGCCCAGGCCAGATTGGCCTTGTCCCATACGGCATCGGGCAGCGACAGCTCTTTACCCAGCATCTGCTTAATGGGGTTTTTACCAAAGCCGTAGCGGCTGACAAGCAGCCCCAGCGCAAACAGGCCGTTGACGGCGGTGACTTTCCATTTGATAAAGGCGTCGTCCTGAAAAAACAGCGTCATGCCGCCAAAGCCCAGTACCAGTACCAGAGTGACCAGGTGCATTTTTTCCAGGGTTTTGTGCCGCAGCCACTGCACCAGCATCTGCACACAGGTCGCTGCCATCAAAGCACCGGTGGCGGCGTAAATGTCCACGGTCTTGTAAACAACGAAAAAGATGATTAGTGGAATAAACTCGGCAAACTGCTTCATGGGTAATATCCGAATAGTTTAGATAACGGCAGTTTACTCATTACCAGAGTGGCTGGCAAAGCCACTCTGGTCGTCAGCATTATTGATGGCGACGATCTATTTCCTTGCGCCAGCGGCTTTCCAGGCTTTCAGGGTGGGTCGGACCGTAGCAGGCCTGGGGCTGGCCGCTGTACCAGGCCCACAGCTGGTTGCCAAAGTCGTAATGCCACCACTCGCTGGGCAGATTGGTAAATCCGGCACCGGTCATGGCCTGGTAAAGCAGCCGGCGATTGGCAATGACCTTTTGCTCATGGGCCGTAGGCGTGTCCAGTTGCTCAAAGGCGGCCGTATGTGACCAGGACGTGGCTTCGTCAAATTGTGTGCCCATATCCAGCATCAGTCCATGTTCATCGACCAGCGTCACATCGACCGAGCCTCCGGTCAGGTGGGGGCTGGGAGCCCTGGGGTCGGTGCTGGGCAACGACACAAACTCCCGGGTCAGCTGCTCCAGCTCCGCCGCTGGTTTGTCGGGCCAGTGGTTTTCTATGGCGTTATACAGGGTGTCGTACAGATATTGCTGCACCGAGTAAGGCCGCCAGCTGTCCAGTACCAGCAGTGTCAGCCCTTCTGGCAGGCTGCGGGATGCCGTCAGCAAACGTTGGTATACTCCCCGTCGCATATGGCATTCAGGCACGGCATTGGGAATACCCAGCTTGTAATAGGCCGGATAGCAATGCAGGCCGCTTGAAGCCAGGCTGGCGGGTACCAGAGCTTCATTGTTTTCGTGGATGGGAAGCGCCGAGACGCGCCTCCAGTCGGGATCATTCAGCAGAGGGATAGGCTTGTTCATGCTTGTCCTCCGAACAGACCGGGCAACCACAGAACCAGTCCGGGAAACAGAATCAGCAGTATCAGTACCAGCAGCGCAATGGCAACAAAGGGCCAGATGGTTTTGAACAGTTCGGTAATCTCAAGCCGGCTGACAGCCGCAGCGACGAAAACGCAAGCCCCCATTGGTGGTGTGATCAGGGCAATGGTGATGTTCAGCGTAATAATAATTCCCAGGTGTACCGGATCCACCCCTGCGGCCATGGCGACAGGCATGAAAATAGGCGTCAGCAACATCAGCGCGGACACTTCTTCCATGAACATGCCGGTGACAAAAGTGATCAAGCTGAGCAGCAGCAACACCAGTATCGGTTGTTCAATAATCGGATCAAACAGTGTGATAAAGGCCTTTGGCACCTGAGCGTATGACAGCAGCCAGCTGACGACTGCAGACGCAGCCATGATCAGAAAAACGGCGCTGGTCAGGCGGGCAGTTTCTACCAGTGCGCTCCACAGTCGTTGCCAGCTCAGCTGTTTGTTGCACAGGCCGATAACCGCCACATAGGCGACCGTCAGAGCGCCTGACTCGGTGGGAGTGACCACCCCGAAGACAATACCACCAACAATAATAAAGGGAGCCAGCAGTGCCGGCATGGCACCCCATAACGCCTGCAGGAACAGCCCCATGGTAGGACGCTGGCCAGACACCGGCAATTGCGCCTTGCGGGCATACAGCCAGTTCATCACCATAAATACCAGGCCCAGCAGTAAACCGGGAACGACGCCGGCCAGGAACAGATCTCCCACCGACGTATTGGTGAGCGAGGCATAGAGGATCATGAAAATGCTGGGGGGAATGATGGGGCCGATAAGTGAACTGCCCGCGGTCAGACCGGCCGCATAGGAAGGCGAGTAGCCTTCCTTTTTCATGGCTGGCACCAGCAAGGAGCCCAGCGCCGAGGTATCGGCTACTGCAGAGCCATTCACACCGGCAAAGAACACACTGGATACGACATTGACATAGCCGAGTCCTCCCCGTAAGTGTCCTACCAGGACGCGGGCAAGGGTCATCAGCTGTTGTGTCAGACCCGCACTGTTCATCAGGTTACCGGCCAGGATAAACAGCGGAATGGCCATCAGGGAAAAAACGTTGATGCCGCCAAAGAACTGCTGCGGCACGATGCGTCCCAGCATGGACGGATCAATAAACATGAAGCCGACCACCGCGGTGACCAGCAGGGCAATGAACAGTGGCAGTCCTAATAAAACATGCACAATGAAAGAGGCAAACATGGCCAGGGTCATGAGCGGGTTTCCTTGCAGCCAAAGGGGCCGCGTAGCAGATTGAACACAAACAGCAGGCCAAAGCCCAGGGGCAGGCTGAGTACAGGCCAGGTACGGCTGATACCCAGTCCCATGGTGGTAAAGCGGCTGACCGAGAAGGCGTAATGCCAGGAATACCAGCAAAATCCGGCGCTGATGATCAGGATCAGCAGCCACTGGTACAACTTGAGGAGACGGGACAGGGTGGCAGGCAGGCGCTGTTCCAGCAGGCCAATCCGCATGTGTTCATTTCGTACCAGCACCACACCGGCCATCAGCAAGGCACAGGCGATGATCAAAAAGCGTGACAGCTCGTCCATCCAGATAGGTGAACGGCCCAGTAAATAACGGGCAGCTACACCATAAAGCAGTACCAGCAGGTTGGTCAGGACCAGGGTGCCGACCACCGCTTCAACCAGTCGGCTCATCAGGGTTATCAGTCTTTGTTTCATGGCGAAAAAGGGCGGCCGTCAGGCCGCCTGAAAGGTAGGATGTTGAAGAAAAAATCAGAGCTTGCCGGCGTCTTCCAGAGCAAGGTCTACCCATTTCTGCTCAATGTTTTGTTCCTTGAGCCAGCTAATGTAGGAAGGCTTGGCCTTTTCCTGGAACTGCGTCAGCTCTGCGGCAGTCGGGCGATACACTTCCATGCCCTTATCGGCCAGGAATTTAACGCGCTCTTCTACTTTAGACTCGACTGACTCGCGGTTGAGCTGGTTGGCTTCAGCCACGGCTTCTTCCAGTGCCTGGCGCTGTGCCTCGGGCAGCGACTCAAGCAGCTCGCCATTGGCGACCAGGAACTGGTCGGAATACTGAATATTGGCCAGGGTCAGGTGTTGCTGCACTTCGTGCAAGCTGCCCAGAATAATGTACATGGGAGGGTTCATCTGACCATCGGCCACACCGGTTTTCAGTGCCATGTAGACTTCGGTCCATGGAATGGGGGTACCGGAAGCACCAAAGGCGTCATACAGAGCTACCTGGCTTTTATCCATGGCACGGAAGCGCAGACCGTTAAAGTCATCCGGTGACTTGATTGGGCGCTTGTTGTTGGTAAATGCAAGGAAACCACCCTCTTCTACCACTGCCAGCAGGTGAGTTCCGGTGCGGGCGGTAAACTCCTGCTGGGAAGCCTTCCAGTATTCGCCTTCGTCAAAAAAGCGGCGGGCATGATCAAAATCGCGGAACAAAAAGGGAATCGAGCTGGCATAAATTTCCGGGAATACAGGAGAAATGCCGGCAAAAGAGGCAATGTTCAGGCCGGGAGCAGCCATCACTTGTTCCATCCGTTGCACTTCTTCCCCCAGCATGCTGTTGGGATACAGGGTGAGTTCCAGTTCACCGTCGGTTTTTTCTTCCACCAGTCGTTTCAGGTTGCTGGCAAACAGGTGAACCGCATTTTTTTCTGCATCCGGGGCGCCATTGTAAGACAGATCGATGGTAGTGGCGGCCTGAGCTGCACTGGCCATCATCAGGCTGCCGGCACCCAGAAGGGTGACCATGGCCTTGCGCAGGGGAGAGAGAGTAAAGGATACGTCCATTGAATGATCTCCATATCGTGATACAGGTTGGTGTACAGATTCAGGTTAGGTGTTGAGATGTTGACTTTTCAATAGTGAAAGTGTTGATATTTAGACAACACTAACAGCGGTGGTGGTTATTTGATCTGGCTGAAGAACAGCATTCCCTCGCTCAGATGCCGGAGCAGGCGTTCGCCAGCCACTGTCAGCTCGCGGCCTTTGTGGCTGACGATATGGGCTTTGGCTTCTGCCAGCACCGGGTGTGGTGCCGGTAAACAGATAATTTTCCCTGCCAGCACTTCCTCATGCACGGTGAGCCTGGGCATGAATGTCAGTCCCATACCTGACAGAACAAAGTTTTTGAGCACGGACACCGAGTTGGTTTTTAGCTGGGGTTTGAAACGGATGTGCTCCAGTTGTTCAACCAGCATGGGCAGTTGCCCCATGCCAAACTGTTGATCTATCAGCGCCAGCGGATAGTTCAGGATGTCGTGAATGTCGGGCCGCCCCTTACGTGTAATCGGATGTCCTGGTGGGGTGATCAGGTCCAGTGGACGGTTTCGGGTTACGTGAGAGACGAGCTCGGGATCCGGCTGAGGTGCGTAGACCACCGCCAGATCAACCACATCTTCTTTTACCAGTCTGACGGCTTCATTGGCCCCGGCCATTTCCACCGAAATAGCAATATCCGGGTAATGCTGCATAAAGCTTTGCAGCGGTGCCGAGATAAGATCCGCAATAAAGCCTTCTCCCACCGCCAGGGTGACCTGACCACGACGCAGATCCTGTAATGCTTCGATCCGGGACAGGGTCGCGTCTTCACTCGCTTTTTGCTGACGATACAGGGAGATCAACTCTTCGCCGACCTCGGTTGGCATAAAGCCCTGGCCGCTTCGATAGCCTACCGGCAGGCCGATTTCCTCTTCCAGCTGATGCAGTTGCCGGCTGATGGCCGAGACGTCAATGTTCAGTCTGGCGGCGGCCTTGCGCAGAGAGCCCTGACGGGCGACTTCATTGAGATAGCGAAGTGCCCGCGGGTTGAGTTTCCACATGAAAGCGATCCTTGATCAGGCCCGCACGGGGGCGGAATTGAATGAGCGGCGGTCCAGTATAATTTTGGCGAGCATGGCCAGCAGCACAATGGCTCCGCCCAGCAGGCCCTGATTGCCCGGCCGCTCGCTTAAAAACAGCCAGACCAGCAGCGTACCGAACACGGTTTCCAGCAACATCAGCAGACTGACTTCGGCCGAAGGCAAATACAGAGGGCCGCGCTGGATCAGGGTAAAGCCTGCCGGCAGCAGTACCAGGCACAGCAGTATCAACCAGCTCATGTCGGTAGCCCCGGGCAGCATGATATGGCCACTCCAGGCAAAGGTCAGTAAAAAAGTGAACAGGCCGCTCAGTGCCAGCATGGGGCTCATATCGGTACCGGGTTTGCTGCGGGCCAGGGTCAGGTTGCCTGCCAGGCCCAGCGCGGCCATGAAGGCCAGCAGGTTGCCGGTGACGGAGCCGTCACCGGTATCTTCAAGCACAATCAGACCGATACCAAACAGACAGGCCGCAATCGCCAGCCAGGTACGCAGGGGCAGCCGCTCATGTAAAAAGAAACGACTTAGCAGAGCGGCAATCAGGGGGGAGGCTGCAAGAATAACCAGTACATTGCCTGCCTTGGTGAAGTGGTTACCCAATACAAACCCCAGCGTGCTGCAGGTAAACAGCAGGGCACAGCCCAGACCTGCCTGACCACAGGCCAGGCAGGCGCGGAACCAGTGGCGGCGGTAGCGGAGCACCATAATCAGCCAGAAACCCAGCACACTAAGCAGACCTCGCCACAGCACCAGTTGATCCGGCGGAATGCTGATAAGGCGCAGCAGCAGGGCGTCCGGAGAGATAATCAGTACCCCGAGGGCGGTAAGCAGTAATCCTTTCTGATGATTGTCCATAACAACGGGAGTAATGAGCAAAACACAGAGGCTACTCCCGGCTCGCTTAAATGGCCAGCCTTGCGCTGCTTTCCCTTATCACCAAGGAGGGGGAAAGGGGTAATACCCGCCTGGCTGCATGGGGATGATGAATGCGCTCCAGCAGGGCGTCCACCGCCAGTGCACCCAGAATCGCCTTGGGTTGCTCTATGCTGCTGAGGCGGGGCACCAGATAACCGGCCAGTTCTATGTTGTCGTAGCCAATTAATGACATATGCTGCGGTACGGTCAGCCCGGCATCGGCCACTGCCCGCAAAGCGCCGGCGGCCATCAGATCATTACAGGCAAACACAGCGGTGGGGCGTTGGGGCCGGGCCAGGATGCGGGCCATGGCTGCCTTGCCTCCTTCCAGCTCAAAGTCACCGTGCTGAACCCAGTCAGGCGTTACGGTTAATCCGGCATCCATCATGGCGGCACGAAAACCGGCCAGGCGCTCGTCGCTGGCCTGCTGTCCGGCCGGGCCGGTAATGCAACCAATATGCCGGTGACCCAGCGCCAGCAAATGTTCGGTGGCCAGCCTGCCACCTTCGTACCCCGAGTCCTTGATCAGGTCGGCATTCAGCTCCACCGGCCCCCAGTCTGCCATCACCATGGGCATGGTGGTGTGGTGGGCAAACGCGCTTTGATCCAGGTTGGCATGGGTGCACATCACGATCATGCCGTCTACCCGTTTTTGCTGCAGCATATCGAGCGCGGCCTGCATTCTGTTGGTGTCACCACAGGTATTGCACAGCACCAGACTGTAGCCAAGCTCATAGCAGCGTTGTTCCACCCCTTGCACCACCTCGGCAAAAAACGGGTTGGTACTGGAGGTCACCAGCATGCCGAGGGTGCGGGTATTATTGACTTTAAGGCTGCGGGCCAGCGCTGAGGGCGTATAGTTCAGCGTGCTGATGGCCTCTTGCACCCGCCGGGTAATTTCGGGGCTGACAAAGCGGGTTTTATTCAGCACATGGCTGACCGTGGAGGTGGAGACCTGCGCCCGTTTTGCCACGTCCTTGATGGTGGCCATTTATGACTGCTCCAGCATGGCCTCAATGTCGGCCTTGTAGGGGATGGAGGTCTGGGCTCCGATGCGGGTAACGGAAATGGCTGCTGCGGCCTGCGCAAAGCGTATTGCCGGCACCAGTGCCTGCTGTTGTTGCAGGGCGGCTACCAGTGCGCCGTTAAAGGTGTCGCCGGCGGCGGTGGTATCGATGGCCTGCACGGTAAAACCGGGAATAAGCCGGCCATGGCCATGTTCGCTCAGCCAGACGCCGCGGGCACCCAGGGTGATGATGACGGTGGCAATACCCCTGGCATGAAGTGCGTTTGCCGCAGCATCGGCACCTGCATTATCTGCAACCGCGATACCGGTGAGCCGCTCCGCTTCGGTTTCGTTGGGCGTGATCATATCGACCAGTGCCAGCAGCTCATCGGGCAGAGACTGGGCGGGCGCCGGGTTAAGGATGATGCGAGCTCCTTGCTCTTTTGCCTGCCGGGCGGCAGCCAGGTTGGTTGGCAGGGGAATTTCCAGCTGCAGCAGCAGCTGTTCACAATGCAGGGCGCTGATGTGCCGCTGCAATTGTTCCGGGGTCAGGGCAGCGTTGGCTCCGGGGGCCAGCGCAATGGTGTTCTCGCCGGATTCGTTTACCTGGATAAGGGCCACACCGGTGTTGACATCGTTAATGGTGTCGATGGCGCTGATGTTGATACCGTCCTTGGCAAAGCCGTCGAGCAAGGCCCCGGCCATGGCATCGTCGCCGACACAGGCCACCATGCGGGTCTTCGCACCTGCGCGGACGGCGGCAACCGCCTGGTTGGCGCCCTTGCCACCGGGCACAATGCGGTAATCGCTGCCGGTAAGGGTTTCCCCCGGACGGGGAAACTGGGGCAGTCGAATAACATGGTCGACGTTAATACTGCCGGTTACGGTCAAACTCATGATCTGGTTTCCTGAATACAGTGGAAACGCTTCCTGCCTCTGGGTGGCAGGAAGCGTAAGAGGCTGAAAATGTTACTGGCTGATCACCTGCAGGGGTACCGGAATATGACTGGCCACGGTACTGCCTTTCAGTACTTTATCGGCGGTTTCCACCGCAATGGCACCAATCTCGCCGGGCTGCTGGGCAATGGTGGCAGCCAGACGACCGCCTTCCACCGCCTGGATACCATCCTGAGTACCGTCAAACCCGACCACCAGAACGTCTTTTTTATTGGCGGCCTGCAGCGCCCGCAGTGCCCCCAGGGCCATTTCGTCATTCTGGGCAAATACCGCCTGCACTTCCGGGTTACCGGTCAGCAGGTTTTCCATGACGTTCAGCCCTTTGGTACGGTCAAAATCGGCAGGCTGGCTGGCCAGCAGGTTAAAGCCGTGCGTGCTGACGGCCCGGGCAAAGCCCTCGCCGCGCTCCCGGGCGGCACTGGTGCCGGCAATGCCTTCCAGCTGAATAACGCTGGCACCGGCACCGGCCCGGGCGGCAATAAAGTCACCGGCCATGGCTCCACCGGCCACGTTGTCTGAGGCAATATGAGACACCACATCCCCGCGGCTGGCGGCCCGATCCAGGGTCAGTACCGGCAGTTTGGCACGGTTGGCCAGGCGAATGGCGTTGGCCACGGCATCAGAGTCGGTGGGGTTAATGAGCAATACTTTCGCTCCGCGCACGTTCAGGTCTTCCACATTGGCCAGCTCTTTGGCCGGATCATTCTGGGAGTCCAGCACGATCAGGTTATAGCCCAGCTCGGCGGCTCTTTTCTCGGCACCTTCCTTCATGGTAACGAAAAACGGGTTGTTCAGCGTGGAGATCACCAGTGCCAGGGTATCCTGAGCATAGGCACCGGCGGTCATGGTGGCGCTGAGCAGTGCGGCAGAGAGCAGGGTAGTCAGTTTTTTCATGTTAATGCTCCTTTCCTTATGTAGGTTACTTGTTTTTGGTGTCGACCAATACTGCCAGCAGGATCACCGAGGCTTTGGCAATCATCTGGTAATAGGAAGAGACATCGAGCAGGTTCAGGGCGTTGTTAAGAAAACCAATGATCAAGGCACCAATCAGAGTACCGGTAATGGCTCCGCGGCCACCGGCCAGGCTGGTGCCACCCAGCACCACGGCGGCAATGGCATCCAGCTCATAGCTGGTGCCGGCGGTAGGCTGAGCCGATGACAGCCGGCTGGTGACGATAATGGCGGCCAGCGCAGAGAGCATACCGCAAATGGCATACACGCCCATTTTTACCCGAGCCACGTTAATGCCCGACAGCCGGGCTGCGGCCTCATTACCGCCTACGGCATAAATATAGCGACCAAAACGGGTATGATTCAGCAGATACCAGGCGCCCAGAAAGGTCATGGCCATCAGCCATACCGGCACCGGAATGCCAAACACATAGCCGGTACCAAACCAGGCAAAAATGTCACCTGCATCGGTAAAGCCGGTGGAAATGGGACGGCCCTCGGTATACACCATGGTCACGCCGCGCAGCAGGGTCATGGTGACCAGGGTGGCAATAAACGCCTGTACCCGGCCCTTGGCCACAATCAGGCCGCTGATGCTGCCCAGCATCAGGCCTGCCAGCAGCACCGCCGGCAGGGTAATAAAGATGGACAGTTCCATGGCCACCATGCTGGCGGCAAAGGCACCGCACAGGGCCAGTACCGAGCCTACGCTTAGATCGATGCCTGCGGTCAGGATAACCAGCGTCATGCCTACGGCAATAATGGCGTTTACCGAGGTCTGGCGCAAAATATTGAGTATGTTATCCACGGTGAAAAAGTGTGGATTGATAAATGACACCACCCCAATCAGCAAGAGCAGGGCAATCAGGGATTTCTGGCTAATCAGCCATTCCTTGCTGAACCAGTGACGGCCAGAGTTGAGAGTGGAGTTCATGCCTTTTCCTCTTGTTGAGCCTGGCCGACGGCGGCGGCCAGCAGTTGTTCCTGAGTGGCCGTGGCGGCCTTGAATTCACCGGTGATCCGGCCTTCGTGCATGACCAGAATGCGATCGCTGATCCCAATGACTTCCGGCATGTCGGACGACAGCAGCAGAATGGCCATGCCCTGTTGTTTAAAGCGGTTAATCAACTGATAAATTTCCTTTTTGGCCCCCACGTCCACTCCTCTGGTGGGTTCATCAAGGATCAGCACTTTGGGCTGGGTCATCAGCCCTTTGGCAATGGCTACTTTTTGCTGATTGCCACCGGAAAGGTGACCAATCAGCTGCTCCCGGCTTGGTGTTTTAATATTGAACAGGCGAATAAATTCATCCACGGCGTGGCGTTCGGCATCGTGTAGCAACTGGGGGCCTTTGCTGAATGCGCTCAGGGCCGACAGGCTCATGTTAGCCAGTACCGACAGCCCCAGTACCAGGCCGTCCCCCTTGCGATCTTCCGAGATATAGGCAATGCCGGCATCCAGCCCCTGATGAGGCGTTTCTGCCTGATAGGGCTGGCCGGTCAGCCAGGTTTGACCACCGGTGCGTGATACCGCACCGTAGAGAATACGGGCCAGCTCGGTCCGGCCTGCGCCCATCAGGCCGGAAAAACCGATAATTTCTCCCTCATGCAGGGTAAAGCTGACATCGGTGACCCCGGGGCCGTTGAGTCGCTCCACCCGCAGCACTTCTTTGCCTGCGTTTTGCACCAGGCGGGGATACTGTTCGTCCAGCCGGCGACCTACCATCATTTCGATCAGGGTGTCTTCATCAATCTCGGAGACTGCGGTTTCGCTAATCCATTTACCATCACGCAGCACCGTGATGCGATCGCAAATCTCAAAAATTTCCGCCAGCCGGTGAGAAATATACACAATGCCGCAGCCGCTCTGACGCAGCTCTTCAATGACCCGGAACAGGGCACGGCTTTCGGTGTCGGTAAGGGCATCCGTGGGTTCGTCCATGATGATGACATCGGCGTTGAACGACAGCGCCTTGGCGATTTCCACCATCTGCTGAGCGCCGATGCTGAGATCACCCACACGGGTTTTGGGGGAGTGCCTGATTTGCAGTCGGTCCAGCAAATGCTGTGCATCGGCATACAGCCTGCGCCAGTCAATGTTGCCAAAGACGCCGGTCGGCTCTCTTCCCAGAAAAATATTTTCGGCAATGGTGAGGTGCGGCAGCAGGTTCAGTTCCTGATGAATGATGCCAATACCGGCTTCCTGCGACTCGCGGGGGCCTTTGAAGCGACAGGGCTTGCCCCGGTAATGAATGGTACCGGCGTCGGCCTGATAAATGCCGGTCAGCACCTTCATCATGGTGGACTTGCCGGCACCGTTCTCACCCATCAGGGCCATTACCTGACCGGGGTACACATTCAGTCCGGCCTGATCCAGCGCCTTAACGCCAGGGAAGGCCTTGTCGATGCGGGAAAGGGACAATATCGGATCCATGTTTTTCCTCAGAAGGGCACGCCGGCGCACAAAATAAGATTGGCATAAGGCGTGCATTCACCGGTGCGCACCACGGCCCGGCTGTGGCCGTTGCGCTGTTTGAATTCAGTATGGCTGAGATAACTGACGGAGATATCCCGTGCCTGAGCCCGAGCGGCGGTGGCAATTTGCGCCAGCAGACGCTGATGCAGCGCCGGGCTGGCGGTTTTAATTTCCGTTGCCAGCACCACGGCTTCAAGCTGCAGCTCGCTCAGCAGGGCCGTCAGTGTGCCTTCCAGATCGGGAAGGCCCGGACTGACGGCCAGATCAATACGTTGAACATGAGCCGGCACGGGCAGGCCGGCGTCCGCCAGGGTGATCTCGTCGGTATGGCCAAGGCTTGCGACCAGCGCAGAGAGCTGGCTGTTCAGCAGAGTGTTTTTTTTCACGGTAGTGCCTTGTCGGTAGAAAAAGCGTAAAGCTCTGTTTAACCTGAAATTTGCTTTGCGAAACGGTTACGCAAACGATTCGATGGCGGAATTTTAGGTAAAAAACGCGGTAATGTTAGGTGAAAATACGCTGTAAATTAATAAGTGTGACACAGGTCACGTTACTGTTCTTTTCCGAAAATAGTGGGTCCGGGCTGCTCTCCAGTCAGTGAATTGGTACACTGCGGGCCGCCGTTTTTTGCTCTAACAGGTAATATTGTGAACGCCAGCCTTCTTAATGCCGAGTTCAGCCAGCTACTGGCCCCCATTGATGATTTTCTGCACTGCGCAACGCCACCGCAGTGGCTGGAGGAGGCCAGAAAACCCGAGCGGCTGGCCGTGCTGCTGGTGGATCATGCCAACTGTGAAATGAAAGCGGCGATGAGTGCACACAGCCTGGTGCGCCGTTACTGCCTGCCCAAAGAGAAACGCAAGTTGTTGCCCAATCTGGACTTTTACAAATCGCTGGATGCGTTACCGGAAAAAGGAGAAGTGCTGGGCAAGCAGGCACTGATGGGAAATAACCGCCGGGTGTTTGACGAACTGTCGAAAAACGATTTGCTGGTCAAAATGGTGCGGCTGATACAGGAAGAGCTGCACCATTTTGAGCAGGTGTTGGAGATCATGAGCGCCCGCAAAGTGGCTTACGACACGCTGTCGGCCTCCCGTTATGCCAAAGGCATGCTGGCTCATGTGCGGACTCATGAGCCGGCGGCCATAGTAGACCGGCTGATTATTGGGGCCTATATTGAAGCCCGTTCCTGCGAGCGCTTTGCTCAGCTGGCACCGTATCTGGATGAAGAGTTAAGCCGGTTCTATGTTTCTTTGCTGCGCTCGGAAGCCCGCCACTATCAGGACTATTTGACGCTGGCACAGGACTATGCCGGTGAGAGCATTGATGAGCGCGTGGCCTTTTTCGGTGAACAGGAGGCAGCTCTTATCCAGGCTCCCGATCCTTTGTTTCGTTTTCATAGCGGAGTGCCATCTGTTGCCTGAGCGGTTATTGCTTGTTAAACAAGAAAGCATAAGGCCTTTCCAACGCCTGCTGAATGTCTGACAGTGAGAATACCCTGAAAAATTCGGCAAAGCGTTTACCTTCAAACCAGAGCTGGACCACCGGCAGGGCCATCACGCCTTGCTGGGCACACAAGCTGGCGCTATCAGCCTGACAGTCAGCATAACAAGCCAATACCTGCGGAAATTGTCCGGCCAGCAGTTGCTGCAGCCGGGGCTTGAACGCCTGACAAACGCCGCAGTGACGGCCGCCATAGAGCACCAGTACGGCCGGATGCCCGGCCAGAAGGATATCGAGTTGGGATTGACCGGTTACAGACAGCATTGGCTATGGTGTTCTCCATTTGAAGACGGTGCGTGACCCAAATAACCTGATGGAAGTGCTCTGCAGAGTAACATCAGTGCGACTAATCTGGTGCAGCTTTTCACCTGCCGGCCACAATGAGGCTGGTTTATCCCGCAGTATGCCATTCTGACTCTGCCAGCCTGGAAGACTGACACCCTACTAAGGTTGAATACTGACGGCCAAGGACTTCTGCTAAGGTCGCCTGCTTTGTCATTCGGCAAAATCATGTTTTACTCTTTTGCTCATTAGTGTTGTTGTATATTGGCTAAAGAAGGAATTGGCAGACGTTTATGTGGAATATCATCAAAATCGCCAGTGCATTTATTGGCATCATAGTAGGGGCAGGCTTCGCCTCTGGTCAGGAAGTGCTTCAGTACTTTACCAGCTTTGGCCATCTGGGAACGGCTGCGGCCGTGGTGGCTACCGCTTTGTTTGCCTACCTTGGTATGATGCTTACCTGGTTGGGCAGCCGTACACAAACCCGCTCACATAAAGCCGTGGTCTATCAGATCAGCGGTCGCTACCTGGGTGTGATTGTGGATGGGGTGATCATTTTTACCCTGTTTGGGGTGGGCGTAGTGATGCTTGCCGGAGCGGGCTCTACGCTGCACCAGCAATTTGAGCTGGCTCCCATGATTGGCAGTGTGCTGATGACCCTGATGATCGGTGCCACACTGATGCTCAATGTCAATCGGGTAGTCGGCTTGATCGGCAGTATTACTCCCTTCCTGGTGCTGGCGCTCCTGTTGATCTGCATCTACAGCCTGTTTGTTATGGAGCGCAGTTTTGCCGAGCTGGCTCCCATTGCCGAGAGTGTGGAATCTACCCTGCCGCACTGGCTGGTATCGGCGGTTAACTATGTCTCCTTCAACATTGCAGTAGGTGCAGCCATGTCGCTGGTGATGGGCGGGGCCGAGCCTGATGCCCGTATTGCCCGTTGGGGAGGTCTGCTGGGTGGTGTTGGGGTTGGGGTGATGATCATGATCAGCCACCTGGCCATATTTTCGCAAATTGATGTGGTTGCCGGTTATCCGCTGCCGCTGCTCAAGATCATTGACGGCATTTCGCCCTGGCTGGCCAAGGCGATGGCACTGGTATTGTTTGGCATGATTTTCAGTACCGGTGCCAGCATGTTCTATGCCTTTGTTGCGCGCTTTATGGAAATGCGTACTTCGGCGGCGAATCGTTTCAGCATGATTACCCTGGTGATCGGGTTTGTGGCCAGCTTCGCCGGCTTTACTCAGCTGGTGGCTTTTTTCTACCCGCTTATCGGTTATCTCGGCCTGTTCCTGGTGGGAGCGCTTATTTATGCCCCGTTGCGGCTAAAGCGAGCCGGCAATGAGGCCTTGAAGCCGATGGCCGACACGCAATAATCCAACTCAAGGCCCGGTTCAGACCGGGCTTTTTTTATTGCAACGCTTCCGGTGACTCGGGCAGTACCTGACCACCATCCACAATCAGGGTTTGGCCGGTAATGTAACGGGCTTCTTTTGATGCAAGAAAACAGGCGGCGTGACCAATGTCGTCTGGTGTTCCCAGTGTATGAGTGGGGATTGCCGCCTTCATCTGCTCCAGATACTCTTCTCCCTGCGCCTGCAGACCTTCGGTAAGAATATTACCGGGCATGACGGCGTTAATGGTTATGCCGTCCCGGGCGCACTCCAGCGCGGCGCTGCGCATAAACCCCAACTGACCGGCCTTGCTGGCGGCATAGTGCGTCCAGCCCGGAAAGCCGGTAACGGGTCCGGTAATGGAAGAGGTGAGCACAATGCGGCCATATCCTCTCATACGCATGGCCTCCAATGATGCCTGTACCATAAAGAAGGTGCCTTTCAGGTTGATGCTGTGCATGTCATCCCAATGCTGCTCGGTCATGCTGGCCAGGTTGCACTGCGGAAAAATACCGGTGTTGGAGCACAGAATATCGAGTTGTTCAAAATCTCGCACCACAGCCGAGACCAGCTGTTTGCAGCTTGCCTGGCAGGAGACATCAAGATAAAAATAATGTGCACCCAGCTCCTCGGCACAGGCTTTGCCGGCAGTTTCGTCGATATCGGCAATGATCACGGTCGCACCGGCGTTAACCAGCACCCTCGCAATACCTTTGCCAATACCTTTGGCACCGCCGGTAACCAGAGCGACTTGATCCGTTAAATCAAACATATTTTTTCCTTGGTTTGTTTAAAGCACAACACCATGCAAGCATAAAGCGACAATAAAATGAATGACGCCAATCTACTTTTAAGTTTTTAGTTTATTCAGTACTTTGGAAGAAGGGGAAAGCAAAGAACCCAAGCTTGCGAACAGGAGGGGAAACATGACCATATCCGAACAGGATCTGCGCCATTTGCGCCGTTGTGTGGAGCTGGCGGAAGAAGCCCTGAGCGAAGGCGACATGGCTTTTGGCTCTGTGCTGGTCTCCGCCGAGGGCGGGGTACTGGCTGAAGATCGCAACCGCATTCACACCAGTGAGCCCACCTGGCATCCGGAACTTGCCCTGGCCCGCTGGGCTGCCGAGCACCTGAGTGAAACCGAACGGGCGCAGGCCACTATGTATACCACGGGAGAGCATTGCCCCATGTGCTCGGCGGCTCACGCCTGGGCTGGTCTGGGGCGTATTGTGTATGCCAGCTCTGCTGAGCAGTTTGATGAGTGGTGCCAGGAGTGGGGGCTGGGCGATTCGCCGGTGAAGGCATTGGCCATTAATGAGGTGGCGCCAGAGATCCAAGTGGCCGGCCCGGTGCCCGAGCTGGCTGAAGAAATCCGCGAACTGCATAGGCGTTATTTTGGAATAGAGAGCAAGAGCTAAACGTCAGCATGTGATGGGAGCTTATGGCAATCTTCGCTGTTGGCTTGTTACGCTACTTTGCTGCTTGTATGACCTGATCTGGTCGCCCCCGCGAAGGCGGGGGACCATTCCTTTATCCCTTTAATACACTGGGTTCCCGAAACTGCCGCATGGGGAGCGGGCAGCCACTACTGGAAAAATGATCATACTGTACGATACTGTATAAAAGATCAGGGTAAGGTTGACAGAAAGGGAAGAACGAGTGATCATACGTCACACAATTTTCCCTTTCGGGGGAAGCAGTTATGGAGCAGTTACCTTTGGATATACAGTCCTCAGAAGATCGCAGCGGCAAAGAGCTGATCGAAAAGCTGTTGGAGATCTATGATCAAAAATTTCTTGGAGAGTACCTGAATGAGTTCTCTTCTGGTCATTGGTGCCGAGAGACCATCAATCGATGGGTTAAAGGGAAAGCCAATCCGGGACTGAATGTCGGTGAGTATGAGCACCTGAAGAAGCTGCTTCCTGAAGAAAAAGTTAAACCAGAAACTGCGGACTTCCGGTTTATCGATTTGTTCGCCGGTATCGGTGGTATTCGTAAAGGTTTTGAAGAGCAGAATGGACTCTGTGTGTTTACCAGCGAATGGAACAAATATGCAGTCCGTACTTATAAAGCAAACTATGCGTGCAATGAAAAGTATCATACTTTCAATCAGGATATCCGTGATATTACTTTAAGTAATGATGATGATATCTCTGAGGAAGAAGCTTACAAAAATATTGACAGAATGATTCCTGATCATGATGTGCTTCTTGCCGGATTTCCTTGCCAGCCCTTTTCTATTGCCGGAGTTTCCAAAAAAAATGCAATGGGGCGTGCTCATGGCTTTGAATGTAAGACACAGGGTACATTGTTCTTCGATGTAGCCCGGATTATTTCTGCCAAACAGCCCGCAGCATTTGTTCTTGAAAATGTCAAAAACCTCAAAAGTCATGACAAAGGAAAGACTTTCCGGGTGATCATGGAAACACTGGATGAACTGGGCTACTGGGTATCTGACAATGAAGAAATGGGCAGTGACGACCCAAAAGTAATTGATGGTAAACACTGGTTGCCTCAGCACAGAGAGCGTATTGTTCTGGTAGGATTCAGAAAAGATCTTGGTGTTCATAATGGTTTCACCCTGCGAGACATCAGGAAAATGATACCGGAAAGAAAGCCGAAGCTGGGTGAACTGCTTGATACAGATTACACACCTAACTATATACTTACGCCCAAGCTGTGGAAGTATCTGTATGATTACGCGGCCAAGCATAAGGCTGCGGGTAACGGTTTCGGATTCGGTCTGGTAAATGAGAATACTACAGCAACCAGAACACTTTCCGCACGTTATTACAAAGATGGCTCTGAAATACTGTTAGATCGTGGCTGGGATTTTGACAAAGACTTTGAAGATGAAGCTAACATGGCTAACAGGCCTCGCAGACTTACACCGGTAGAGTGCTCTCGCCTTATGGGCTTCAGCGAACCTGGAGAAGAAAGCTTTAGAATACCGGTTTCTGATACACAGGCTTATAAGCAGTTTGGTAATTCTGTAGTCGTTCCTGTATTCCGTTCAGTGGCTGAACTGATGAAAGACCGGATTATGCAGGCTGTACAAATAAGCAACAGTAAAAATGTGGCCTGAGTTATATGGCTGATGTTCACTCCCCGGAAGTCAGAAGTAAGAATATGCGGGCTATCCGGGGACGTGATACAAAACCAGAGCTGATTATAAGAAAAGGTCTGCATCATCTTGGTTTTCGATATCGCATATCTCCGCCAGAGTTGCCCGGCAAACCAGATCTTTATTTCCCTAAATTCAGGGCAGTTATTTTTGTTCATGGATGCTTCTGGCATGCTCATGGATGTTATATGTTTCACCTGCCCGCCACAAGAAAAGAGTTCTGGAAAAATAAGCTTAATAAAAACATTCAGCGGGATGAAAAAGTAACTCAGTCACTTCTTTATAAAGGGATAAGAGTTCTTGTTGTGTGGGAATGCGCTATTAAAGGTAGAAAAAAAATAAAAAAAGATTTGCTACTGGACTGCATAGCCAGATGGGTTCGTTCGGGAGGCATACACTCAGTGGCTGATATAAATGGAGTAAGGGATGTTCGAGAAACTGAAGGACGTGTTCATAACTGCTGCGGAAAAATATCTGACGAGTGTTGATGCTGATCCTAAAAAATCAAATCAGCATGAAGTAGGAGGTTTAAAAGGTGCAGGGTTTTCTGATTTCCTAGGGTATCCAGAGAACGGAGATAAGTGGTATTTTCCTGTAACCATGGTCTACATTACGGGAGATGACAGTGATCCCGTGATTTGTGAGGACACCATGTCATGGTACGATACTCGTTACAATCAACCGCACCGTTCAGCCGAGTATCGTTTATACTACCGAAGCAATGAAGTCACCCGCTTAATGAGGGCGGGTGATTTATTTATTATTGCAATGACTAAAGATAAAACATTGTTAACTGTGTGCACTCCTTCTGGTAGTCAGGCAGAATCACAGTTAAGAAGTATTTTTGGTTCGGCAAAAGAAAGAGAGGGGAACAGTCTGAAACCTTTACCTTTGGATGAAGGCTTAGTTGTTGCTCCGGTAAGATTAATGCTGGCCGAGTTGGGGATAGAGTTTTATATTCAGTCAGATTCCGATAAGGTTTTTCTGGAGCAGCTTATAGATAAGTTTGACTCTAAATTTCCGACTACAAAGAGGTTTTCAGATTTCTCAAGGAAGCTTATTAAGGAGAAAGTATCTGAGACAGAAGATCCAGATAACACGTTGCTGACATGGATGGGAAATGAAGAGAAACTTTTCAGAATATTGGAAAGACATATTGTGTCTGAAAAACTGAAGGAGGGCTTTGGTGATAATGGAAATGATGTTGATGAGTTTATCAGGTTTTCTTTAAGTGTTCAGAACCGGAGAAAATCAAGAGTTGGTCATGCTTTTGAAAATCATATTACTGAAATACTTATAAAGAATAAAGTGTCTTTTGATAAAGGGGTCTATACTGAAGGTAAACAAAAGCCGGACTTTCTTTTCCCTTCACAAATAGCATATCTGGATCCTGGTTACGATAATGAAAAACTTCACATTCTTGCTGCGAAAACGACCTGTAAAGAGCGTTGGCGGCAGGTCCTGGCTGAGGCAAGTAGAGTGAAAAAAAAGCACCTTATTACTCTTGAACCAGCCATATCCCGGGATCAGACAGAACAAATGATCAAAATGAATATACAGCTTGTCGTACCTCAGGCATTGCATCAGACGTATTTGCCTGAACAGCAAGATGGTTTGTTGACGTTTAAAGAGTTTATAAACGTAGTCATATAGTAAGCGAGATATTTTTATCAACTATCTCATACAGCAGTTTTTCATGATAAAAACGATGAACTACTGTCTGCTTCAGAGCGGAGTGGATTCTTGTCTATACTCAGTCATTAAGAAGTATATTATCTCTGTGCCATCTAATTGCATCTATATGTGGTTGAAGGCTTATATCTTTTGGTTGATAAATTTTTTTACCGTCAAAAGCGGTCAATTGGTCATTTTGAGGAAGGGCTTGTACTGATGCGGGTACAGTAACTGTGAGAGTATCAGTAAGGCCCCACATACCACGATCAAAAGCCCAATGGTGTTTTCTGCATAATGTTAAACCGTTTCGAACATCATCCGGGCCATTCGAGGCTACAGGGATAATGTGAGCCGCTTCTACTTCATTATTGCTGCCAGCTGGAGAGCATAGTCCTTCTCCGCATAAAGCACACTTATAATTATATTGTACATTTACTGCCTCAGAAAAGTCTTTTGAACGAGCATTGGTAGTGCTTGTTGAAGTTACTTTTTCTCGGTTAAAATCCTGTTTCTGGAAGGGCTGAGTCTGTAGTTCTTCACGTTGATGTTTTACAACATTCAGATCTTTGATAGTGAACGGATTATGATGGCTTAATATACCAAAACGTTTGATTTCCCCTGTATTCTCTATACTTTCCTTCGAGAGAGTTACAATCCGCAGATGTTTATCATTAATAAGATTTTTTTTGAATTATAATGAAGTCACCATCCTCAGCTTTACTCAACCACTGTTTAATGTTGGTAGTAATACGATATTCTCGAGAGCGCTGTAAGTTACGAGTTTCATAAAGAAATTTAGAGCGTGATTGGCCCCAATAAAACTTCTCGTTCCAAAGTTCAAGGTTGATATCTATACTATCGCTGGCTAGCGGATCTACTGGCTCAGGGAATTGAGGCATATAATCTATGAATTTAACAGGAATAAGTGGACCGCCTTGATTACTTTTTTTACCATTGCTACCTTTAAGACCAAGGTCAGTTTTTGTCAACTTTTTATAAAGAGGTATATCCCATTGAGAAAGGGAACCCAAAAATTCTAGTAAATTAGGAATGTTAGGAATTAGTGACATTATTTTTAATTCCTGATTTATAGTAACTATTGAGTACCGTAAAAACGGCGCTTGGGGTTAACCTGCGCGCCGTTTTTATGGACCCCGTCCCCGTCTACGCGAGGATGACGTTCCTTCTCGGGGATGACGGAAGCGCGTCTTATTTCCTTGTCGCCGCTTTCATCTCTTTTACAAAGGCGGTGAGGGCATTCAGCATGGCCTGGGGTTGGTCCAGGTGCTGTTCAATGATCTTGACCACGGCGGAGCCAGAGATGGCGCCGGCGGCACCGGATTTGATGGCATCGCGCACCTGCTCGGGGCTGGAGATACCAAAGCCCAGCAGCGACGGCGGCGCATCGTATTTGGCCAGGGTGGCGAGCAGGGTGTCTACCGGGGTACCGGCCTTGGTCTCGGTGCCGGTCACGCCGGCGCGGCTCAGCAGATAGGTATAGCCGGAGCCGGTTTCTGCCACTGCTTTCAGGGTGGCTTCGTCACCGTTGGGCGGCGCGATGTAAATGCTCTCAACCCCGGCCTTGTCGGCAGCAGCCTTGAAGGGCGCGGCCATTTCCAGTGGCACGTCTGCCACCAGTACCGAGTCCACACCGGCGGCGGCGGCTCGGCTGTAGAAGCTGTCGACACCCGGGGCATACACCAGGTTGGCGTACACCAGCAGGCCGATGGGCAGTTCAGGGTACTTTTCCCGTACCTGGGTCAGCATATCGAAACAGGTCTGGGTGCGGGTACCGGCATTCCGGGCGCGCAGGGTGGCGGCCTGAATGGTGGGGCCATCAGCAATGGGATCGGAGAACGGAATGCCCAGCTCCAGGGCATCTGCACCACCGGCTACCAGGGCATCAATCACCTTGAGTGACTGTTCGGGGGTGGGATCGCCCAGGGTCACGAAGGGCACAAAGGCCCCTTCGTTGGCGCTGTTAAGGCGCTCGAACAAACGGTGGTAGCGGCTCATTTGATTTCTCCTTTTTGCTCCAGAATATCGGCGACGGTAAAGATGTCCTTGTCGCCACGACCGGACAGGTTAACTACCAGTACTTGTTCTTTTTCCGGTTCGGCTTCGGCCATTTTCAGGGCGTAAGCCAGGGCGTGGGAGGACTCCAGCGCCGGAATAATCCCCTCATTACGTGCCAGGGCCTGGAAAGCATCGAGCGCTTCTTCGTCGGTCACCGATACATACTGTGCCCGGCCGGTGGTGGCCAGATACGCGTGCTGAGGACCAACCGACGGAAAATCGAGGCCGGCAGAGACTGAGTAGGACTCTTCCACCTGGCCGTCGTCATCGTGCATCATCAGCGACAGCATGCCAAAGAACACGCCTTTGGTGCCTTCACCCAGGGTGGCACCGTGCTCGCCGGTGTCGATGCCTTTGCCCGCCGGCTCCACGCCGATAAGCCTGACGTTTTCTTCTTCAATAAAGTCGGCAAACAGGCCAATGGCATTGGAGCCACCGCCCACACAGGCGATCACCGCGTCGGGCAGGCGTGCTTCGTGCTCCACAATCTGCACCTTGGCTTCTTCACCAATCATGCGCTGGAATTCCCGCACTATGGTGGGGAAGGGGTGTGGGCCGGCAGCGGTGCCCAGCAAATAGTGGGCCTGTTCATAGTTGGCGGCCCAGTCACGCAGGGCTTCGGTACAGGCGTCTTTTAGGGTGGCGGAGCCGGAATGCACCGGAATGACCTCGGCACCCATCAGCTTCATGCGGAATACGTTGGGCTTTTGCCGCTCGCAGTCCACTGCGCCCATATATACCCGGCATTTGAGGCCGAGCAGGGCACAGGCCAGGGCGGTGGCCACACCGTGCTGACCGGCTCCGGTTTCGGCGATGATCTCGGTCTTGCCCATGCGCTTGGCCAGCAACGCCTGACCCAGTACCTGGTTGGTTTTGTGAGCGCCGCCGTGGAGCAGATCTTCCCGCTTCAGGTAGATGCGGGTCTTGGTGTTGGCGGCCAGATTGCGCACCCGGGTGAGAGGGGTGGGGCGGCCGGCGTATTCCGCCAGCAGCTCGCGGAATTCGCGGTCAAATTCCGGATCCTGCTGGGCGTCTACAAAGGCCTGCTCCAGTTGCAACAGGGCCGGTATCAGGATCTGCGGCACATACATGCCGCCAAAATCGCCGAAAAAGGGGTTCAGTAAGGTCATTTCTGTATCCTGCGTCCGTAATGTCTGAGGGTGGCAAAGGCCGCCTTGAGTTTGGCTGCGTCTTTCTGGCCGGGGGCGCTTTCTACGCCGGAGTTAAAATCCAGGCCGCGGCAGCCTTGGGCGGCGGCGGTGGCGGCATTGTCGGGAGTGAGCCCGCCGGCCAGCATGGCATTGGCCTTGTCGATGCTCGCCAGCAGGGCCCAGTCAAAGGCCTGGCCGGTACCGCCGCTTTGAGTGCCGGATTTGGTGTCGAACAGCAGCCGGTCAGCCTGTTGTGGCAAGGCTGGCAGGGCATCGCTTACCGCCACTGCTTTCCAGATGGCCACGCCGGGCAGTTGGGCCTTCAGTGCGGCTATGATGGTGTCGTCTTCGTCACCGTGCAATTGCACGGCGGTGAGACTTAACTCTTGCGCGGTTGCCACCACCTCTGCCATGGGGTGGTTCTGGAACACGCCCACGTAGTTGAGCGGCGCGCCGGTCATCACAGTGCGGGCCTGATCCAGGCTCACGCAACGGGGGCTTTTTTCCACGAAGATCAGCCCTCCATATACGGCACCGGCCTCGTAAGCGGCAGTGGCGTCTTCCGGCCGTGTCAGACCACAAACCTTGTTGTCGCCCAGGATCAGCCGGCGCACTGCCAGATCGAGATTGTCTTCCGCCATCAGCGAACTGCCTACCAGAAAGCCGTCGGCATGGGCCGACAGTTCTTTGGTCTGACCGTGATGATAAATACCCGATTCGGAGATCACGATGCGGTCGTCGGGGATCAATGCCGCCAGCCGTTTGGTGCGGTCGAGATCAATGCTTAAGTCCCGCAGATCCCGGTTGTTGATGCCGATGACTTTGGCACCCAACTTCAGGGCGCGGGCTACTTCGTCTTCGTCGATCACTTCGGTGAGCACCCCCATGTTGAGGGATTCCGCCACCGCAGCAAGTGAGGCGTATTCTTCGTCATTCAGAACCGACAGCATCAGCAGAATGGCGTCGGCCTGGTAATGACGGGCCAGCTTGATCTGATAAGGATCGATAATGAAGTCCTTGCAGATCACCGGCTGGGTCACCTGATTGCGCACCTGAGTCACAAATTCAAAACGGCCCTGAAAGTATTTCTCGTCGGTCAGCACTGAAATGGCCGACGCATAGCGGCCATACACACCGGCAATGGCGTCGAGATCGAACACTTCCCGGATAAGCCCTTTGGAAGGCGAGGCTTTTTTGCATTCCAGAATAAAGGCCGGATTGCCGGCGGCCAGGGCCGCCGCAAAGGGGCGATCACTGGGCATAAGGGTGTTTTCAAAGCTTGCCAGCGGCAGGCTCTGCTTGTGTTCTGCTACCCAGATTTTTTTGTCGGCAACGATTTTGCCGAGCACTGTATTCAGCATTGACTTAACTCCGCCAGTTGTTTGGCTACATCCATGGCTCGCCCGGATCTTAACACGGACAGCGCCCGCTCCACGCCTTGCTTGAGGTTTTTCACCTGACCGCTCATCACCAGCAGGGGAGCTACATTGATGGCAATGACGCTTTGCTGGGCCAGGGTGCCTTCTCCGGCCAGCAGCGCTTCGGTGATTTGCCGGTTTTCTGCCGGCTCGCCACCTTCAATGGCGCTGAGATCATGGCGTTCCAGACCCAGCTCTTCGGGCGTAATGTCATATTCGTTGATCTCACCGTGATTGATCTCGGCAATATGCGTGGTGCCGTGAATGGCAATTTCGTCGAGGCCGCTGCCGTGAACCACCATGCCACGGTTCAGGCCCATGGCCACCAGTGTTTCGGCAATGGGGCGCACCAGTGCCGGGCTGTATACGCCCAGTACCATAAAGCCGGGACGGGCCGGGTTGATCAGCGGGCCCAGCACATTGAAAATGGTGCGGGTTTTCAGCGCCTGACGCACTGGCATGGCATGGCGAATGCCGCCGTGGTAATGGGGCGCAAACAAAAAGCATACATTGGTCTCGTCCAGACAACGGCGGGCCTGTTCCGGGCTTAAGTCCAGGCGAATGCCCAGTTGCTCCAGCAAATCGGAGGATCCGGACTTGGAGGATACGCCCCGGTTGCCGTGCTTGGCCACCTTGATGCCGCAGGCTGCAGCCACCAGCGCCGAGGTGGTGGAGACATTAATGGTATTCATGCCGTCACCGCCGGTGCCGACGATGTCACAAAAGGCATAATCCGGGCGTGGAAAAGGCCTGGCGGCAGCCAGCAGGGCACTGGCGGCACCGGCGATTTCGTCGGACGTTTCGCCCTTGATCTTGAGTGCGGTGAGCAGGGAAGACAGCATGAGTGGATCCATGTCGCCATTCATCACTTGTTCAAACAGGGCATGAGCCTGTTCGCGGCTGATGTTTTCGCCCCGGTAAAGTTGCTCCATGGCCAGGCTCATGCGGCATTCTCCTTGTTGCTGATAAATTCCAGGCTCTGGGCCAGCAGGCGTGCCCCGTCTGTGGTCATAATGGATTCGGGATGAAACTGAAAACCCAGTACCCGGTTGGTTTTGTCCTGCACCGCCATGGTCATGCCATTGAAATCGGCCACGACTTCCAGGCCGGCGGGGATCTCGGTGCCTACCAGAGAGTGGTAGCGGGCCACCGGCAACGGGTTGGGCAGACCGGCGAACATGTCCTGACCGCTGTGGCTTATCAGCGAGCTTTTGCCGTGTTTGATTTCACCGGCGCTTTCCACCCGGCCGCCGTAGTGCTCTACCAGCGCCTGGTGGCCCAGGCAGATACCGAGGATGGGAAACCGGCCCAGGCACTGTTCAATCAGGGTGGGCATGTTGCCGGCGTCACTGGGTTTGCCCGGCCCTGGGGAGAGCACCAGTACCGGGTTATTGGCCTGCTCCATGGCGGCCAGCAGTTGCGCCACCGGCACCGTGTTACGGTAAATATTGACGGTGGCACCGAGGGCGCGGAACTGATCCACCAGGTTGTAGGTAAAAGAGTCGTAGTTGTCGAGCAGGAAAATGGTCTGGCTCATGCGCTCACCTCCGCCAGTGTGGTGCCATGGGAAAGGGCGATGGCATTCAGTACTGCCGCGGCCTTGTTGCGGGTTTCGTCGGCTTCCGCTTGCGGGTCCGAGTCGTAGACCACGCCGGCACCGGCCTGTACGTGGGCCAGCCCGGAACTGACAAAGGCGGAGCGAATTACGATGCAGGTGTCCATGTCACCCAGACCGTTAACATAGCCCACGGCACCGCCGTAGCTGCCCCGGCGCTGGCCTTCCACTTCTCTGATCAGCTCACTGGCGCGAATTTTGGGCGCACCGGTGAGGGTGCCCATGTTCATGCAGGCCTGGTAGCCATGCAGGGCGTCGAGGTCGGCGCGAAGTCGGCCGACCACCCGAGATACCAGATGCATGACGTGGCTGTAACGATCCACACTCAGCAGATCTTTCACATAGCGGCTGCCGGGCTCGCTGATACGGGCAATGTCGTTGCGGGCCAGATCCACCAGCATCAGGTGCTCGGCGGTTTCCTTTTCGTCCTGGCGCAGCTCCAGCTCAATGCGGCCATCCAGATCCAGATTGATGCTGCCGTCCGGGTTAAAGCCCCGGCGGCGGGTGCCGGCGATGGGATACATTTCTACCTGACGGTGATGGCTTTCAAATTTCACCGAGCTCTCGGGGCTGGCACCAAACAGAATGAAATCCTGATCGTTCACATAAAACATGTAGGGGCTGGGGTTGGTCTGCTTGAGTTTGCCATAGGCCGCCAGGGGGCTGGGACAGGGCAGGGTAAAGCAGCGCGACGGCACCACCTGAAAGATGTCTCCGGCCACAATATTCCCCTTGAGCCGTTCTACATCGGCGCGGAACTCGGCGTCGCTCTTGTTGGTGGTCACTTTACCGCTGAAGCCGGACTCGGCACTGGGGCTGCTATGGCGTTCACCACAGGCGGTGGCCAGCGTATTCAGGCGGGTTTGCAGTCGCTCTTGTTCGGCCGGGTCAAAGGCGCAGGCGGTCAGGTGACACTGCTCTTTCACATGATCCAGGGTGATCAGGGTTTCTGCCAGATAAAAACAGAAATCGGGGCAGTGGTTGATGCCCTCGTTTACTTCCGGCAGGCGTTCGGTGGCGGCAATCAGATCATAGGCAAAGGTACCAGCCATAAACAGGTGCTGCTGGCCCTGGTCGGCGTTAAAGCGGGTCAGAATAAGCCGGATGGTTTCCAGCACGGACGGTGCCTTGAGCCGGCTGTCTTCGTCAAGATTGGTATCGGCCTCGCCCAGGGTTACGGTGAGGGTGCTTTCAGTGAGCTCGCCGCCGAGTGCCTGCTGGACCAGCGTGAGTGCCGGCAGGCCATTGCTATTCAGGGCGGTCAGGGTAACGGTCCGGCCGTGGCATACCAGGCGCACACAAGCGTCAAGCATCAGCAGACTTTGGGTACCCGCCTTGGTATCTATTTCGGCGGATTCAAACAGCAGGCTGTTGTCGCCTGGCTGACTGAGGGCGCTGTATAACGCCAGGGGATCATCGGTGTAGGGTGCATCTTGCAATAAAACGTGGGGCTGACCTTGCGCCATTGGGGTTTCCTTATCAGTTAATGCTGATCATCAGGGATTTGTCTGATGACCTGGCTGGCAATGTCGTTGTCGGTAATGGACGCGAATGCCGGTTGCTGTACAGGCTGGTTGTCAGGTTGCCATCGCCAAAAATTAATAAAGGTCGGTTTCATCGTGTTACCTTTTACTGGATAATAAAAAAGCCCGCAGAGTTGCGGGCTTTCATGTTTCGCTGAGACTGTTGAACGCACACAGCAAATCACACCCGCTTCAGGGAGTGTGCCACCACCAAATGGTCAGAGTGGAAATTTGCTGAAACATGTCGCTCATCTCGCTAATCGAAAAACTGGATACAGTTAAACGATATTTGTGGGGTCAAGTCAAGCCTGAGCACAGGATTTTTTATGCGCATCGATCTGCACAGCCATTCCACCGCCTCCGATGGCAGCCTGAGTCCGTCCGCCTTGCTGGCGCGCGCTGCGGAAAAAGAAGTGGACGTGCTGGCACTGACCGATCACGATACGGTAGCCGGTCTGGACGAAGCTCAGGCCGCTGCCGATGAGCACGGCATCCGGCTGGTTTGTGGAGTAGAAATTTCGGCGTTGTGGGAGCACAAGGAAATTCACGTGGTGGGGCTGAACCTGGATCCAGCCCACCACGACCTTGCTGCCTTGCTGGGCGAGCAGTCTGTCCGGCGCGATGCCCGTGCCCGGTTAATGGGCGAACGGCTGGAAAAGGCCCGTTACCCCGGTGCTTATGAAGGAGCCAGAGCCCTGGCCGGTGATGCGGCGATTACCCGCACTCATATGGCGCGCTGGCTGTTGGAGCAGGGGGCTGCCGACTCCATGGCCAAGGTGTTCAAAAAATTTCTTAGCCGGGGTAATACCGGCTATGTGCCGCCGGACTGGTGCTCGCTGGGCGAGGCTATCGGCACTATCCAGGCGTCTGGCGGAGTAGCGGTGCTGGCGCACCCTACTCGTTACGATCTGTCCAACAAGTGGATAAGAAAAATGCTCGCAGCCTTTGCCGAGGCCGGTGGTAATGCCATGGAAGTGTCCATGGCTCAGCAAAGTCCGCAAGAACGTGCCACGCTGGGTAAGTGGAGCCGGGAATATGGCCTGGATGCGTCTGTGGGCTCCGACTTTCACTTTCCCAGCCAGTGGCGGGAGTTGGGGCGTCAGTTGTGGCTGCCCAAAGAAGCAACGCCCGTGTGGGAGCGCTTTCTTTAAATCATTCCGGGAGGAATCATGAGTCAGTTTTTTGAAATTCATCCAGATAACCCGCAGCCTCGGCTGATTAATCAGGCCGTGGCCATTGTCCGCCAGGGTGGTGTGCTGGTATACCCCACCGACTCGGGCTATGCCATTGGCTGCCTGGTGGGCGATAAAAATGCGATGGAACGTATCTGCCGCATTCGCCAGATCGACAAGGAGCACAACTTCACTCTGGTGTGCCGTGATCTGTCAGAGCTTTCCGCTTATGCCCGGGTCGACAATGGTGCCTTCCGGCTGATGAAAAACAATACACCGGGAGCGTACACCTTTATTCTGCGGGCCACCAAGGAAGTGCCCAAACGCTTGCAGAACCCCAAGCGCAAGACCATTGGCCTGCGGGTACCGGATCATGCCATCAGTCTGGCGCTGCTTGAGGCTCTGGGTGAGCCGCTGATGTCCTGCAGCCTGATTTTGCCTGGAGAGAACGAGGCGGAATTCGACCCCTTTGAGATCCGCAACCGGCTGGAAAAGGTGGTGGATCTGATTATTGACGGCGGTGTCATTGATTCAAAGCCTACCACAGTGGTGGACTTGTATGACGATAACCCGGTGATCGTGCGTGAAGGCGCGGGCGATATCACTCCTTTTGAATAAGTGAACAACATGACTGAAAAACTGCAAAAAGTGCTGGCCCGGGCCGGCAAGGGTTCGCGCCGGGAAATTGAAGCCATGATCAGCCAGGGCCGGGTGAGCGTGGACGGCAAGGTCGCGGTGCTGGGTGATCGGGTTACCGGCAGTGAGAATATTCGTCTTGATGGTCATGTGGTGGAAACCCAGGCTGAAAGCGACATAGTCTGCCGGGTGCTGGCCTATCACAAGCCGGAAGGCGAAGTGAGCACACGCAAGGATCCGGAGGGCCGTCCTACGGTATTCGATCGTCTGCCAAGGCTGCAGGGAGCTCGCTGGGTGGCGGTGGGTCGGCTGGATGTAAACACCTCCGGTCTGTTGCTGTTCACCACCGATGGTGAGCTGGCCAACCGCTTGATGCACCCCCGGCATGAAATTGACCGGGAATATGCCGTGCGCGTATTTGGCGAAGTGAATGAAGCCATGCTGCAGCGGCTGCGCAAGGGCGTGATGCTGGAAGACGGCGAAGCCCGTTTCGATACCCTGAAATACACTGGTGGTGAGGGTATGAACCTCTGGTTTCACGTTACCCTGAAGGAAGGACGCAATCGTGAAGTGCGCCGGTTGTGGGAGTCTCAGGGAGTTCAGGTGAGCCGCCTGATGCGGGTGCGCTACGGCAAAATTGAGATGCCCAAGAACCTGCCCCGGGGGGGGTGGTCCGAGCTGGCGCTGGATCAGGTGAATTACCTGCGCAAAGCCGTGGGATTGCCCCCGGAGCAGGAAAGCAAGGTTGACGTTAATGCCCCCGATCGCTTCAAACAGGTGGCCCGCATCCGCAAGGCGGTGCGCAAGCACAATACCCGGGTGAAAGGTGCTGGTACCGGTGCCGCCCCGAAAAAGCCGGCGCCGACCGGCTCTCGCGGCCCCAAACCGGGCCAGCGGCAAAAACGTAAGACCCGGATGTAAGCTGAAAGGCTGACGTCAGGAAGTAGAAATGGTACCGGGGTTTACCCCGGTGCCATTTTTTGTTTAGTAGAAACGGTAATGGGCCAGTTTATGCTGTTACGTTGGCGTCTGGCTTAAAGTTCACTGGCAAATTCCCTGCGTGAAAATGCCACCCGTTCTTCCGGCGTCATGGTGATCTTTTTGCCGAGTTTTTCAATTTTGCGTAACCGCGGCACCAGACCGGCGGCATTGGCGGTTTGAATGGCAAGCCCGGGGCGGGCGTTCAGCTCCAGCAGCATGGGACCTTTTTGCTTGTCGAGCACCATGTCGGTGCCGATGTAACCCAGCCCGGACATCTCATAGCAGGATGAGGACAGGTTAAGCAGCTGTTCCCAGTAGGGAACTTTCAGCTCAAACAGCTCCCGGCCGGTGTCCGGATGGTGGCGCACGGCGGCATTAAACTGCACCGCCCGAATGGCACGACCGGTGTTGATGTCGAGACCCACGCCCACTGCCCCCTGGTGCAGGTTGGCCTTGCCGTCAGACGCCTTGGTGGACAGCCGCATCATGGCCATAATGGGAAAGCCTTTGAACACAATCACCCGGGTATCGGGCACCCCTTCATAGGAGAAGCCGTCAAAGACATCATCGAAGTTGATCAAGGCTTCAATCAGCGCCACATCCGGCTTGCCGCCGAGCGAATAGAGCCCGGCCAGAATATTGGACACATGGCGTTCCAGATCTTCAATGCTTTCGGCCTTGCCGCTGGGCTTGGTGAAGTTTTTACGATCGTGATCCACGATCACCGTAATGCCCTTGCCGCCGGAGCCCTTGGCCGGCTTGATACAAAAGCCCGGCCAGTCCTTTACTATGTCCCACAAACCGGAGACCTGATGTTGGTACTCGATAACGCCCACCAGATCCGGCACGGTAACGCCCGCATCCAGGGATATCTGTTTGGTCTTGAGCTTGTCGTCCACCAGCGGATACAGCCGCCGCGGATTGTAGCGGCTGATATAGGAAATATTGCGCCGGTTCATGCCCATAATGCCATGGCGGCTCAGCTCAAAGGGCGAGGCATATTTGGCCAGCAGGTCCTTAATCATTTTTCAGCTCATCTACCAGGGGCTTGAATCGCTTGAGCTCGGTCAGGCGATAGCCGGTATAGTTACCCAGCAGCAGGACGGCTGCCATTACAATCAGCTGCAGGCCGAGGAAGTTAAAGGTGAGGTGACGGATCAGCTCGTTGTTCATGGCGAGAAATGCCATCACCGCGACTACCAGAGAACCGCCTCCCTGCTTCAGAACTTCCTTGGGGCCTTCTTCCTCCCACAGTACCGACATCCGCTCGATGGTCCAGGCCAGAATAATCATCGGGAAGAAGGTGATCTTCATGCCTTCGGTCAGCCCCAGCTGATACGCCACGATGCTGAAAAAGCCAATCATGCCGATAACCATGATGATCACGGCAGATATTCGCGCCACCAGCAGCAGGTTCAGGTGTGACAGATAGGAGCGCAGCACCAGCCCTGTGCCCACAATAATCAGAAAACCCACCAGACCGGTCAGCAGACTGGTCTGAATAAAGGCCATGGCGATCAGCACCGGCATAAAGGTGCCCGAGGTTTTTACCCCCACGATAATGCGCAGGAACACCACGGCCAGGACGCCGATGGGGATCAGCAATATCCCCTTGAACAGAGCCTGCTCTTCCAGTGGCAGGTTATAGAGTGACACGTTAATCCAGTCGGGTTGCTCAAATTTCTTGGCCAGCGCCACGTTCACCGGTTGTTCCTGCTCCAGCATGGAGAAGCTCACTCGGGAGTTGCTGCCGCCAACCAGATCCAGCACCGGGGCAGATTGATATTCCCATAGCAGCAGGTTTTCCTGCAGGCCCTGGGTGCCGGTGGTCGGGTTAAAGATTTCATAGCGTTCACTGTCAAATACCTGCACCACATCAGCCAGTGGCTGGCGGCGACGGCCGTCTTCCAGCAACAGGCCTTTCAGCAGACGAGCGGGCACGCCTGCGCGTTGCAGCATATCTACCAGCAGCGGACCCGATGATTTGTGCTGTGCCAGCAACTCGGCATTCTGACCACCGTTGTTCAGTTCTTTGATCAGTTCCCGGGTCAGGGTGATGTTGTCTGATGAACGCTCCCGGGCCAGGTTCAGCACCTGATCCATGGCGGTCGCATAGGGCTCGGCCACTTCTACCGGGGTGATCCGGGGAGGGGTGTTGGCAATGGGGCCGGTGGCAAAGGGGTCGAGCATCATGTCGACCTTGTAATACAGCTCCTGATGACCGGTGGCGGAACGAATGGACCATTCGGCCCGGGTGCCGCCATTGGCCTGGATAAAGGATAAGCCATAGCCGGGCGAGGCAGCCGACTCGTTCATCAGGGTGAAGCCGGGCTGACTGCCGGGCACGGCCAGGGAGGCTTTTACCGGACTGCCGTTGGCGTCAAATTCGACTTTGGCTTCTACCGACCAGATCTGACGTTTTTCACCGGGCAGCCAGGGTACCTCATAGACGAAGTGGCGGTGAAGCATTAATGCCAGCCCTATCAGAAACAGGGCTGCGACGAACAGGTAAAAGGGTTTGCGTGAGTACATGGACTTTACTCGTTAGAAGGTTTGGGACGCTTGGGCTTGCCTTGTACATTACGGCGGGCAATATCCACTACGGCGATATCTTTCAGAAACTCGCGGCCCAGCAATACCGGATAGGTCATTTGCGAGCGATCGGCCAGGGTAAATTCGGTTTTTTCCGACAGCCGGCCAAGACGAAGGTTGAGTTCAACCACCGGGCGGCGCTCGGCTTCTTCGGCTGAGGCCTGGCGAATGCGTACATAGCGTACCAGGGGGGCTTCTACCGGCAGTTTTTCGTCCACGCCTTCATGGGCCATATTAAAGCTCACCCAGGGTTTGCCGTCCCGTTCAAACTCGGTAATGTCCTGGGCACTCAGTGATGAGGTAGTGGCACCGGTATCGATGCGGGCAGGGAACAGATCATTGACCGCATCCAGCCAGACGTCTTCGGTTTCTCCTACAATGAGCTTGCCGTCCCGGGTTTCATTCTCAGGGCCATTGTCGGTTTGCTGACTGGCCTGAGCCGGTGCAACCGCAGGCTGGGCGGCCGTCATGTGCTTTTTCAGGTTACGGATTTCCTGCTGCAAAGCGCTCATAAAGGCATGATGGTTGGTACTGAGTCGCTCATTCTGTTGCTCCATGGCGTTCACCAGCCGTTCTTCCTGGCTGGTCATCACGGCGCTGAGTTCGGGTTCGGTGACTGGCCTGGAGGCAGGCTCGGTCTGTGCAATCTGGCCGGCACAGGCACTTAACAGCAGGGGGGTAAACAATGATATCGCTGTTTTTTTCATCCTTCACTCTCTTGTGGTCTGTATTGTGGGTCTGTCGGCTTGTTGGCAACAATGATGGCACGTTTGGGAGCCGGGTAGCCTTCAATGGTTTTGCTGGCATCGTTTGGATCAAGAAAATCTGCCAGTGATTCATTGCGCATCCAGCCGGTACGCCGTTGTTCGTCCTGGGTAGTTATGTTTTCATCCACCACCCGGATATTTTCAAAACCGCATTTGGTGAGCCAGCCAACCAGTGCCGCCGAGCTGGGAATAAACCAGACGTTACGCATTTTTCCGTAGCGTTCACCGGGCACCAGCACTTGATTTTCGTCGCCGTCGATGACCAGGGTTTCCAGCACCAGTTCGCCGCCGTCGTGCAACTGAGCCTTCAGTTGCAGCAAATGATCAATGGGAGAGCGTCGGTGATAGAGCACTCCCATGGAAAATACGGTGTCAAAAGCGCGCAGCTCGGGTAAATCTTCTATGCCCAACGGCAGTAGCTGAATGCCTTTATGATTATTGGCGAAATGCTTGATGGCCTCAAACTGACATAAGAACAGCTGCGACGGATCTATACCCACCGCCATTTCTGCCCCTTCGCCGAGCATGCGCCACAGGTGGTAACCGCTGCCGCAGCCGACATCCAGTACATAGCGATACTTCAGCGGGCTGATATGGGGTTTTAACCGTTCCCATTTCCAGTCGGAGCGCCATTCGGTATCAATATGAATACCATGTACTTCAAAGGGGCCTTTGCGCCAGGGGTGAAACTGGCCCAGCAGACTTTCTATTTTCTTTTGCTCACCGGTTGATAGCGCACCGGGCTGACCGATGGCAACCTTGTTTTTCAGTTCAATATGCTGGGTGTGAATGGCGGGCAGTTTACGCAGGGCCCGGCTCCAGCGTGCCAGGTCGCCATGCTGATGCTGTTTTTGCCATTCGTGCAACTGAGCGGGCAGGCAGTGCAGCCAGTGGCTGAGCCGGCTTTTGGCGATTTGTTGATAAAAGTCGCTGAAGTCGATCATTTGATAGCCACCATGGAGCCGAAGTTAAAGCACTGAAACCACATGTCTACGTGGGCAAAGCCAATGGCGCCGAGTCGTGCCTTGTGTTGCTCGGGAGAATCGGGGCGCAGTACGTTTTCAAGGGCGGTGCGTTTCTGGCTGATTTCCAGCTCGCTGTAACCGTTGGCCCGCTTGAAATCGTGATGCAGATCGATCAGTAATTCGTTGATGGTGTTGTCTTCGCTGACAAACTTTTCACTCAAAATAAGCACCCCGCCAGGCTTGAGGCCGTTGTATATATTGCTGAGCAGGGCTTCGCGGCGTGAGGGTTCAATAAATTGCAGGGTGAAATTGAGCACCACCACGGAGGCGTTTTCAATATGAATGTCGCAAATGTCTGCTTCCAGCAGCTCGACTGCCACATCGGAGCGAAAGGCGGCCAGGTGGTTACGGGCCCGTTCTACCATGGCCGCAGAGTTATCGACAGCGACAATACGACACCCGGACTGGTTCAGGTTACGGCGCATTTCCTGAGTAGCGGCACCCAGTGAGCAACCCAGGTCATACAGCCGGCTATCGGGCTGCGCAAAGCGGGCTGTCATCATGCCGATGGCAGAAATAATATTGGAGTAACCGGGAACGGAACGTTTAATCATGTCCGGAAAAACGTCGGCTACCTGATGGTCAAAACAAAAATCACCGAGACGTTCAATGGGCGCGGCGAAGATATGATCTTTTTCTTTCATGGTGTTTGAATGCTGTGTTCGATTCACGGCCGTATTGCCGCGAAGAATGAGGGGTATTGTAAAATAAGCGCAATGGGTTGTCTTGATGAGTGCCATTCGGTGCGACAAATTCTTTTTGTGGTTAAAACAAACTTCCCTGTGCATCGGGCCGCTGGCCGGGAAACGGGGGCAGAGGTGCATTCAGGGCGCTGGCAATGGTAGCGGCCAGCGCAGGGGCTTCGCTGTTATCGGCGGTGTGCACAAACAGATAGACCGATTTGCCTTCATCCAGCCAGCCTTGCAGGCGTGGCAGCCAGGGCTGCCAGAAAACGGTGTTGGCAGCGAGTGCCGGGTTGCCGATAAAGCGGACCACCGGTGAACTGCCGGTGCTGATGATATGCACCGGTACTCTGGGCTTTTTTTGCTGGGCATCTGCCAGTGCCGGGGTGGTGGGGGCCACGGCAAACACCGGACGGGAGTCCATGATAATACGATTGACGTGCTGTTCGATCAGCAGCCGGTTTAGCCGGCGCTCTGCTTCGCCCTTGGCAAAGAAGGCCGGGTGACGCACTTCCACGGCCACCTCAAACCTTTTTGGCAGAGCCTGCAGCAACTGCGCCAGGCCATCGAGCTGTTCTGGGCCGCAGGCGGCGGGTAACTGTAGCATCAGCAGGCCCAGTTTATGATGTAAGGGGGCGAGCTGTTCAATAAAGGCCAGCGCCGGTGCAATATTGTCACCGGGTGGGCCCTGATGGCTGACGGTGGCCGGAAATTTGAACGTAAAGCGAAAGTCATCGCCGGTCATGGCGTCCCAGCGGCTCAGGCTTTGCGTGTCGGGTACACCGTAAAAACTGGTGTTACCTTCCACCGCGTTAAATACCCTGGCATAGTCGGCAAGGTGGTCGGTACTTTTCAGCCCCCGGCTCAGCAAGTTGCCCGGCCAGTCCTTGTGAGACCACTGGCTCAGCCCCAGATATAACGGCATAACACTCCTGAAAACAAAGCTATCAGCTGTCAGTTTTAAGTCGACCAAGAGTAGCTGGCAGGTCTTGTGCTGTGCTTGCTAATCTGGTCATCCTGCAGGCCGGCCGGATTTCAGGCAGGCCTCTATCATCACAACCGGCTTCGGGCTGCTGACAGCGTAAAGCTGATCGCTTACAGCTGGCGTGCAGCGGTTCGGGCGAAGCGGTTGGATCCCTCTTTGGGTTTCCGATTATACTAGCGCGCTGTTTACAGACAAATTCAAGCCTGCGGCCGGGCGTCGCAGCCAAAGCACATCATAGGAAGACTCCATGCGCACTCATTATTGCGGGCAGGTAGATGCCTCCCTGGTTGGCCAGAGCGTAACCCTCAGTGGCTGGGTTCACCGTCGTCGTGATCTGGGCGGTCTTATCTTTATCGACATGCGCGACCGTGAAGGTATCGTGCAGGTGTTTTTCGATCCCGACAAGGCGGAAGCCTACGACAAGGCCTCTGAATTGCGTGCCGAGTTTTGTGTGCAGATTACCGGTCAGGTGCGTGCGCGTCCGGAATCTCAGGTGAACAAGGACATGGCGACCGGCGAGGTGGAAATCTTTGCTCATGAGCTCACCATTATCAACAAAGCTGCGCCGCTGCCGCTGGATTTCAACCAGAACAACTCCGAAGAGCAGCGCCTGAAATACCGTTATCTGGATTTGCGTCGCCCCGAGCAGGCCCGTTTTCTGAAGACCCGCGCTCAGGTGACCAGCCGGGTGCGCCGGTTTATGGATGAGCACGGTTTTCTGGATATTGAAACCCCCATGCTGACCAAGGCGACACCGGAAGGTGCCCGGGACTATCTGGTACCGAGCCGGGTGCACAAGGGCTATTTCTATGCGTTGCCCCAGTCGCCCCAGCTGTTCAAGCAGTTGCTGATGATGGGTGGCTTCGATCGTTATTACCAGATTGTAAAATGTTTCCGCGATGAAGATCTGCGCGCCGACCGTCAGCCCGAGTTTACCCAGATCGATGTGGAAACCTCCTTCATGACTGCCGAGCAGGTACGTGAAGTAATGGAGCAGCTGGTGCGTGAATTGTGGCAGGATGTGGCCGGTGTGGATCTGGGCACCTTCCCGGTGATGAGCTTTGCCGAAGCCATGCGCCGCTATGGCTCCGACAAGCCGGATCTGCGAATTGCCATGGAGCTGACTGACGTCGCCGATCTGGTGAAAGACGTGGACTTTAAGGTGTTTTCCGGCCCCGCCAACGATGCCAAAGGCCGTGTGGCCGCCTTGCGCGTGCCCGGTGGAGCGGCGCTTTCCCGCAAGCAGATTGACGAATACGGCAAGTACGTGGGCATTTATGGTGCCAAGGGGCTGGCCTGGCTGAAAGTCAACGAGGTTGCCAAGGGGCTGGAAGGTGTGCAGTCACCCATTGCCAAGTTCCTGAGTGAAGGCATTGTGGCCGAGCTTATCAGCCGCACCGGTGCCACCGATGGTGATGCTATTTTCTTTGGTGCCGACTCCGCCAAAGTCGTGTGCGATGCCATGGGTGCGCTGCGCCTGAAACTGGGCAAGGATCTGGAGCTGGTCGAAAACAGCTGGAAACCGCTGTGGGTGGTGGACTTCCCCATGTTTGAGGAAGAAGACGACCGTCTTTACGCCATGCACCATCCTTTCACCGCGGCCAAGGACATGTCGGCCGAGGAGCTGGAAGCCAATCCGCTGACGGCTGCCGCCAATGCCTATGACATGGTGATTAACGGATACGAAGTGGGCGGTGGCTCGGTGCGTATTCACGACAATGCCATGCAGCAGACCGTGTTCCGTCTGCTCGGCATCAACGCCGAAGAGCAGCAGGAGAAGTTCGGTTTCCTGCTCGATGCTCTCAAATACGGTACCCCGCCTCACGCCGGCCTGGCCTTTGGCCTGGATCGCCTGGTGATGCTGCTGACCGGCACCGATAATATCCGGGACGTGATTGCCTTTCCGAAAACCACTACGGCGTCCTGTCTGCTTACCGATGCGCCCAGCCTGGCAAACCCCGATGCCCTTGCTGAACTGGCCATCCGTACCGAGCAGCCCAAGGCGGAGTAAGCCATGGCACATAAGCACCCGGAGTCGGTTCTGATCCTCATTCATACCGTGGATCGTGTGTTGCTGCTGCAGCGCAAGGATAACCCGGATTTCTGGCAGTCGGTCACCGGCAGCCTGGAAGCCGGAGAAAGCCGCCTGCAGGCGGCGACCCGCGAGCTGGAAGAGGAGACCGGCCTGGTGACAGGCGATGGCCTGCAGCTGGTGGAAACCGGACACCGGGTGCGTTTTGAAATTTACCCCCACTGGCGGCACCGCTACCGGCCGGGGGTCACGCATAACTGGGAATATGAGTTTCGTTTATGCCTGCCTGAGCCGCAGCCCGTGCGGCTTACCGAGCACCTTGATCAGCATTGGCTGCCTTTTGATGAGGCATTTGCCAAGGCCGGATCCTGGACCAACCGTGAGGCCATTGGCAGGCTGATAAACGCCGAATAGAGGAGACAGACGTTATGGCAGGTCACAGTAAATGGGCCAATATCAAGCATCGCAAGGCGGCTCAGGATGCCAAGCGCGGCAAGATCTTTACCAAGCTTATTCGTGAGCTGACCACAGCGGCCCGTGAAGGTGGCTCCGATGCTGCGGCCAACCCGCGGCTTCGCGCTGCCGTCGACAAGGCGCTGTCCAATAACATGACCCGCGATACCATTGACCGGGCTGTTAAGCGCGGTGCCGGTGAACTGGATGGCCAGCAGCTGGAAACCGTGGTGTATGAAGGTTATGGCCCGGGCGGTACAGCCGTAATGGTGGAGTGCATGACTGACAACCGTAATCGTACCGTATCGGAAGTGCGCCATGCTTTTTCCAAGAGCGGGGGTAACCTGGGCACCGACGGCTCGGTGGCTTACCTGTTCGAGAAAAAAGGCGTCATTAGCTATGGTGAAGCCGATGAGGAAACCTTGATGGAAGCGGCGCTGGAAGCCGGTGCCGATGATGTGGTGGTGAACGACGACAATTCCATTGATGTTTATACTCAGTGGGAAGAATTTGGAGCGGTAAAAGATGCACTGGATGCCGGCGGTCTTGTCTCTGACAATGCGGAAGTGACCATGATCCCATCCACCAAGGCTGAGCTCGATGAGGAAACGGCACCCAAGCTGCTGCGCCTTATTGATATGCTGGAAGATCTGGACGATGTGCAGGAGGTCTATCACAACGGTGATATCTCCGACGAACTGGCCGAACTGCTGTGAGGCCCTTCGGGCAGCACTAAGCTGTAAGTGGTGGTACTCGCAGGCCCGGTTTTAGCCGCAGCTGCCAGCGGGCAATGGGCCTACAAATTTTGTTGCTCCGGCGAAAGCCGGAGTCCATTCTGCAAGCTATACACGCTTTCGAATTTGAATCAATGACTCTCAGCCGGCTCGCTCAGCTTATTGCTGACAGCTTACGGCTCACAGCTGGTTTCTATGTCCATTATTCTCGGTATCGATCCCGGCTCGCGTATCACCGGTTACGGTGTAGTACGCCAGACCGGTAATAAAATGGAGTACCTGGGGTCCGGCTGCATTCGCATGACCGACGAAGCTCTGGCCCCCCGGCTCAAGAAAATTTACGACGGGGTGAGTGAAATTGTGCTGCAGTTTCGCCCGGATTTGTTTGCCATTGAGCAGGTGTTTATGGCGCGCAACCCGGATTCGGCGCTGAAACTGGGCCAGGCCCGGGGGGCGGCCATTGTGGCTGCCGCGAATGCCGGTCTGGAAGTGGCGGAGTATTCGGCGCGCCAGATTAAGCAAGCGGTGGTAGGGCAGGGAGGGGCTGGCAAGGATCAGGTGCAGCATATGGTGGTCCGGTTGCTGAGTCTGCCGGGCACTCCTCAGGCCGATGCTGCCGATGCTCTGGCGGTGGCGTTGTGTCATGGGCACACCCGGCAGAGCCTGATCAGCATGGCCGGCCAGGTACGTGGCACTGCTCGAAAACGGCTTCGCTAGGGTAAAATCGTTTTATCACGCGGTAAGCCGTCAGCGAGTTTCATGGATATTTATCCAGTTATTTATTATTCTTTGGCCCAGTTTTGTTAGGGTTAGCGGAGAGTCTCTGTGATTGGTCGGTTAAAAGGTATTATCGTTGAAAAGCAGCCCCCGGAAATCCTGCTGGATGTCAACGGCGTGGGGTATGAAGTTACCCTGCCCATGAGTTGTTTCTACGAGTTGCCCGATATGGGCCAGGCTACCACGGTACTGACTCACTTTGTGGTACGTGAAGACGCTCAGTTGCTGTTTGGCTTTAACACCAAAACCGAGCGGGCGTTATTTCGTGAGCTTATCAAGACCAACGGTGTGGGCCCCAAGCTGGCGCTGGCCATTCTGTCGGGCATGACCGCCGATCAGTTTATTCATAATGTAGAGCAGGGCGACATCACCGCGCTGGTTAAACTGCCGGGGGTAGGTAAAAAAACCGCCGAGCGGCTGGTAGTGGAAATGCGTGACCGGCTGAAAGGCTTTGGTGGCTATGACCTGTTTAACCCGGCCCCGGCATCGGCCAGTGCCGCTGGCGGTGACGGTGCCAAAGATGAAGCGCTGGCTGCCTTGCAGGCGCTGGGTTACAAGGCTGCTCAGGCCGAACAGCTGATGAAGAAAATTGCCAAACCCGGGATGGATGCGGAGCAATTGATCCGTGAAGCCCTGAAAAGCATGGGATAAGCCATGATAGAAGCAGATCGTTTTATCAACCCGGCCCCCCGCCAGGAAGAAGAAGCCATTGACCGTGCCATACGGCCCAAAGCCCTCGCAGAGTACCGTGGTCAGGATCATGTACGCGGCCAGATGGAAATCTTTATTGAAGCGGCGCGCCGGCGGGAAGAGGCGCTGGATCACCTGCTGATCTTTGGCCCTCCTGGTCTTGGTAAAACCACACTGGCCAATATTGTTGCCAATGAAATGGGAGTGAGCATCAAGACCACCTCGGGCCCGGTGCTGGAAAAGGCCGGAGATCTGGCGGCCATGCTGACCAACCTTGAACCTGGCGATGTGCTGTTTATTGATGAAATACACCGTCTGAGCCCGGTGGTTGAAGAAATTCTTTACCCGGCGATGGAAGATTACCAGCTTGATATCATGATCGGTGAAGGTCCTGCTGCCCGCTCCATCAAGCTGGAGCTGCCGCCTTTTACCCTGGTAGGGGCTACCACCAGGGCCGGGTCACTGACGTCACCGCTTCGGGATCGTTTTGGCATCGTACAGCGGCTGGAGTTTTATCAGGTGGCGGATCTGGCTCATATTATCAGTCGCAGTGCCGGCAAGCTGGGCCTGATGATCGACGACGATGGTGCCTTTGAGATGGCTCGCCGCGCTCGGGGAACCCCCCGCATTGCCAACCGGTTGCTGCGCCGGGTGCGTGATTTTGCCGAGGTGAAAGGAAGCGGGGCCATTGATGCGGCCATTGCCGCCCAGGCGTTGGATATGCTCGATGTCGACAAGCAGGGCTTTGACTACATGGACCGCAAGTTGCTGATGGCCGTGCTCGATAAGTTTATGGGCGGGCCGGTCGGCCTTGATAATCTGGCCGCGGCCATTGGTGAGGAAAAGGAAACCATCGAGGACGTGATTGAGCCTTACCTTATTCAGCAGGGCTTTTTGCAGCGTACTCCCCGCGGCCGACTGGCCACCCCCCGAGCCTATCTGCATTTTGGCTTTGATTTGCCCGAGGCCTGAGAGTAACGGGAAGTTGACAACGGGAAGCCGGAAGCAGGCTTGGCGTCAGCCGCACCCGCACGTCCCACACCTGCCAAACAAGGCTACTTACCACTGCCGACTGCTCGTTCAGAGTTTCCCCGCTAGGGTGCGCGGCGGGTCAATCAATGTCGTTCGGTGTGGTGGACTTCTTCTTTCATGACGCTGACTTAGGTATAGTAGCCCCATCTTTTTGGCCGGATTTCCGGGATCTGCATGTCTCAAACGCCGTTTCACTGGCCGGTGCGTATCTATTACGAAGATACTGATGCCGGCGGCATTGTTTATAACGCCAACTACCTGAAATTTATGGAAAGGGCCCGAACCGAATGGCTGCGTCATCTGGGGGTTGAGCAGGATAACCTGCTGGAGCAGGGAATTGCTTTTGTGGTTCGCCGGGTTGAAATGGATCTGCGCCGGGCAGCCCGTTTCAATGATGCATTAACGGTCACCGTTACGGTGAAAATGCTTAAACGTGCCTCTATTGTGTTTGAGCAGGAAATTCTGGATCATGCGGGCCTTTGCTTGGTGAAGGGCGAGATCGTGATTGCCTGTGTAGATATCACTAAAATGAAGCCTTTTGCCATTCCTGAGTCACTGATGGGAGTATTGTCGGGTGCACGCTGAAATTTCATTTATAGGTCTTTTCTGGCAGGCCAGTCTGCTGGTTAAACTGGTTATGCTGGGGCTGGTGGGGATGTCAGTGCTGTCCTGGGCATTGATCATTAATCGCCGCCGGGTGCTGACATCGGCTCGTGCCGAAGCAGAAAAGTTTGAAGACAAATTCTGGTCTGGTGCTGATCTCAGCCGGCTCTATCATGAATCCAATGCCCGACGTGACAGTCTGGCGGGGATGGAGCAAATATTTCACTCCGGCTTTCGCGAGTTCGTCCGGCTGCAAAAGCAGGGCCGTCCTCAGGATACCATTCTGGAAGGCACCTATCGTACCATGCGGGTGGCCTTGTCCCGGGAAGTAGACCGGCTGGAAACCAATTTGTCGGTACTGGCGACCATTGGCTCCATCAGCCCTTACATCGGTCTGTTCGGTACCGTATGGGGTATTATGAATGCCTTTATTGCGCTGTCTGAGATTAAGCAGGCCACGCTGGCCATGGTGGCACCCGGTATTGCTGAAGCCTTGATCGCGACCGCCATGGGTCTGTTTGCGGCCATTCCAGCGGTTATTGCTTACAACCGTTTCAGCTATCAGGTGGAACGTCAGGAAAATCATCTGGCCAACTTTATGGATGAGTTCTCCACCATCCTCAACCGGCAAGTGACTACAGGTAATCAGTAATGCAGAGCTATCAGCGCAAGCGGCGCAAACGCGTGGCGGAAATCAACGTGGTGCCTTATATCGACGTGATGCTGGTGCTGCTGATTATCTTTATGGCTACGGCCCCGGTGATTACTCAGGGTGTTAAGGTGGACTTGCCGCAAGCGGAGGCGGAGCTGCTGCCGGAAGACAGTGAGACGCCGCTGGTGGCGTCGGTCGATGCCGAGGGCCGCTACTTTCTGGACGTGGGTGAAAGCCGGGACGAGGCGGTGGATTTGCTGGCGCTGGCCGAGATGGTGCAGCAACGACTGGCCACGAATCCCAAGGCACCTGTGGTGGTACAGGGTGATGCCAATGTGCGCTACGACGCGGTGATCCAGCTGATGGCAACCCTCAAGGCAGCGGGCGTGCCCAGCGTGGGCCTGATGACCCAACCGGAGCAATAAGGCGTGTTCAGAAACCAGAGTGGTGGCATTCGCAAGGCGCTGGTGATTTCGCTGGGGCTGCATGTGCTGGTTGGTGTGTTGTTTCTGGTGGGGGTGAATCTTACTACCCCCAAGCGGCCGACCCAGGCTGCCTCCATTATTGAAGCCACCATGATCGATGATGGCATGGTGGCAGCCCAGGCCGAGCGGCTTGCCGAAATGCAGGCGCAGCGTGATGCCCGGCAGGCTGCCGAACAGGCACAGGCGGATGCCGAACGCAAGGCCGCCGAGGAAGCTGAACGCCAGGCGGCAGAGCAGGCCGCAGCGGCAGAACAAGCCCGTCAGGCCGAGCAGCAACAAGCCGTTGCTGAGCAACAGGCCAGGGCGGAAGCGGAGCGTCAGCGGGTACTGGAGCAGCAACGCAAGGCCGAGGAAGCCCGCAAGGCGGCAGAAGCGAAGAAGCAGGCGGAAGCCGAGGCAGCCCGCAAGGCGGCAGAAGCGAAGAAGCAGGCGGAAGCCGAGGCAGCCCGCAAGGCGGCAGAAGCGAAGAAACAGGCGGAAGCCGAGGCAGCCCGTAAGGCGGCAGAAGCGAAGAAACAGGCGGAAGCCGAGGCAGCCCGCAAGGCGGCAGAAGCGAAGAAACAGGCAGAAGCCGAGGCAGCTCGTAAGGCCGCAGAAGCGAAGAAAAAAGCGGAAGCCGAGCAGGCCATGAAGGATCTGGAAGCACTGATGGGAGGCTCGGCAGGCGGCTCATCATCGGCGGCGTCGGCGGCAGAAGTGGATCGTTACACCGGCATGATTATTGCCGCCATTCAGCGTAACTGGCTGGTGGCGCCGACCATGGTGGGCAAGCAGTGCCGTATTAATATCCGGGTTGCTCCCGATGGTCTTATTCTGAAAATAGGACAGGGTCAGGGGGATGCAGAGGTGTGCCGCTCAGCGGAGCTGGCTATTCGCAAAACGGGCACACTGCCTATGCCCAAGGATCCAAAAGTGAACAAAGAGCTGCAAAATCTGAATTTAACCCTGATACCGAGGCTTTGATGATGACAAAACGATGGTTGTGGTTATGGCTGCCATTGCTGATGCTGGCAGGACGAGCCCAGGCGGCACTGGATATCGTAATTACCGGCGGCATAGACAGTGCCCGGCCGGTGGCGGTATTGCCCTTTGAGTGGACCGGTGGAGGAGCTGTTCCTCAGGAGTTGTCGGAAGTGATCGGCAATGACCTGCGCAACAGCGGTATGTTCCGTCCGCTAGAGCGCAACGCCTTGCCCCAGAGAGTATCCCGTGCCGACCAGCTTGATCCCGGTCTGTGGCGCTCCCGTCAGGTCGAAGCGGTGGTCATGGGCAGTATTGCTCCGGCAGGTAATAATCAGTATCGCATTAGTTTTGAACTGGCTGACGTATTGGATACGAATGGTGCCAAGCTGCTGGAAAGCCGCAGCGCGACTGTGCCAGCCGCTCAGCTGCGGCAGTACGCTCATCGCGTTGCAGATATCGTATTTGAGAAACTGACCGGTATTAAAGGCGCTTTTCTTACCCGTATTGCCTACGTGACCGTGCAGCACGGAACCCAGTACCCGTATCAGCTGATGATTTCCGATTACGACGGATTTAATGAGCAAGTACTGCTGCGTTCGCGTGAACCGCTGATGTCACCAGCCTGGTCACCGGATGGCCGGAAACTGGCTTATGTTTCTTTTGAAAACAAAAAAGCCGAGATTGTGGTGCAGGACATTTACAGCCAGCAGCGGCAGGTAGTGAGCTCTCAGCCCGGTATTAATGGTGCACCGTCCTGGTCTCCCGATGGCAGCCGGCTGGCGTTGGTACTATCCAGAGATGGGCAGCCTGAAGTGTATGTACTCGATCTGGCCAGCCGCCAGTTGACCCGTGTCACCAATAACCGCACAATCGATACCGAGCCGACCTGGTCGGCAGACGGGAAAAGTATTTATTTTGTCTCTGAGCGGGGCGGGCGACCGCAGGTTTACCGCGCCGAGCCGGGTAGCGGCAATGCCCGCCGTGTCACCTTTGAAGGTGATATGAATCTTGGCCCTCGTATTACGGCAGACGGCCAGAATATGGTGCTGGTCAGTCGTGCTCAGGGACAGTACCGTATTGCCCGACAGGAGCTGGACAGCGGACATCTGCAAGTGTTGACCGAAACACGACTGGATGAGTCTCCAAGCCCGGCGCCTAACGGCACCATGATCATCTATAGCACCACCTATCAGGGCCGTCAGGTTCTGTCTCTGGTGTCGATGGATGGTCGCTTCAAGGCCAGGTTGCCGGCCCGCAGCGGCGATGTCCGTTCACCGGCTTGGTCACCGTTTCTAAACTAGAAATTGCTTTTTCTAAGGAAAAATCATGCAAATGAAAAAACTGCTTCAGAGCCTGGCGGTTGCACTTCCCATGTTGACCCTGGCTGCATGTAGCTCTACCAGCGATTCCGATGCCATGACCGGAACTGATGGCAGCTACCAGGACGGTGGCGTACAGACTGGCGGTATTCAGACCGGTGGTGCACTGTCTGCTGAAGAGCAGATGCGCCAGCAGTATGAAGCCCTGCGTCGTGAAAACGTGATTTACTTCGAGTTTGACCGGGATGAAGTGACGGGTCACTATGCTCAGGTGCTGGAAGCCCATGCCAGTTTCCTGCGTTCCAATCCCAACGTGAGCATTCTGGTTGAAGGTCATGCCGACGAACGCGGTACGCCCGAATATAACATTGCACTGGGTGAGCGCCGTGCCAAGGCTGTGACCAGCTATCTGCAGAGCCTGGGTGTCAGTGGATCTCAGCTGGCTGTAGTCAGCTACGGTGAAGAAAAACCGCTGGATACTTCTCGCAGCGAAGCCGGTTTTGCTAAAAACCGCCGTGCAGTACTGGTTTACTAAGGATATACCCGGTTAAATTATGATTAAATTTGCGGCCATTTCGATGGCCGCTGTTTTATCCACCGCCAGCTGGGCTCAGGCCCCGGTGGTCAGTGTGGGTGGCAGCGGCTCAGTAAACGAGCGTCTGGCTGAGCTGGAGCGGGGTTTTAGTGCCCGCAGTCAGGCGCAGATAGAACAACAGCGTCAGCTGAATGCCATGCAGCAGGAGCTGAGCGAGTTACGCGGCTTGCTGGAAGAGCAGAGCTATCGGCTGGAGCAGGTGATAGAACGCCAGCGCAGTATGTTGGTGGCCCAGCAGGAAGCCGCATCGGTACCGGCTGCTGACGCTGTCTCAGCAAGTGAGCCGGCCAAGCGTTCCGGTTCGGAAACCGGTGGCAATGCAGCTGCTTCGACAGCTGCGGGGGATGAGCAGGAGGCCTACGACCGAGCGGTTAACCTGGTGTTGCAGGATAAGGACTATACTGCCGCCATTCCGGCTTTTGCCCGTTTCATTACGCAATATCCCGAGTCAACCTATGTCCCCAATGCGCATTACTGGCTGGGACAACTGCTTTATGCTCAAAAGCGCTTTGATCAGTCCAAAGCTCAGTTTGCCCGGGTAGCCGAGGCGTACCCCAAGTCAAACAAGCGTGCCGATTCACTGCTGAAACTGGGGCTGATTGCCCGGGAACAGAACGCAGATGCTCAGGCCCGGCAGTATTTTGAACAGATCTTAAGTGAATATGCTGCCAGTAGTGCTGCACGTCTGGCTCAGGAACATCTTAATACGATGAAATAGCCGGCGATCTGACGAAAAAGTGTGAGAGTCGGCTGATCCTTGAGCAAACAGAATAAAATGATAATTTAGCTGTTGCGTCATACAATTAAATCCGTATTATAGGCCGCCGTTGGCAGGGGACAGCAAGTCACCCAGCAAACGGGTCGTTAGCTCAGTTGGTAGAGCAGTTGACTTTTAATCAATTGGTCGCAGGTTCGAATCCTGCACGACCCACCAGATTCCCGGACGCTTAGCTCAGCCGGGAGAGCACCTCCCTTACAAGGAGG